>NZ_AMGO01000021.1 GCF_000299575.1 Oceaniovalibus guishaninsula JLT2003 | reverse complement strand
AAAGCAGGACGCAGATAGGCGCGGGCGGACGAACAGCGCTGGCCGCGATGGATCGTATGCTCCATCGGGCCGAAGCCTTCCTGCTGCTCGCCGTTGTAATCCTGGGTGACGCGATAGCCCGCCTGCCGCCCCGCCTCGACGAAGGCGTGAAAAAGCGGGTTCTCGCGCCGACCCCGCGTGACGTTCAGCGGCCCGTCGCTGCCCCGCCAGGCCGGATCGCCGCCATGCCCGGCATCGTCCCACGTCTCCATCCGCTTGAAATAAGGCAGAACATCGGCATAACCCCAGCCCCGCGCCCCGCTTTCGGCCCAATGGTCGAAATCCTTGGCGTGTCCGCGCACGAACACCATCCCGTTGATCGAGGACGACCCCCCGATCACCTTGCCCCGCGGAGTGGCCAGCACGCGGTTGCCCAGATGCGGCTCGGGCTCGGTCCGGTAGCCCCAGTCATAGCGGGCCATGTTCATCGGATAGGACAGCGCCCCCGGCATCTGGATCAGCGGTCCGGCATCGCTGCCGCCATGCTCGATCACGACGACGCTGTGCCGCCCGTCCTGCGACAGCCGGTAAGCCATTGCGCAGCCTGCCGAACCGGCGCCGACAATGACGAAATCCGCCTCAATACGGGGCATCGACCGGCCCCATCCCGACATAGACGCTTTTGGTCCGGGTATAGGATTCCATGGCGGCGCGCGCATTCTCGCGCCCGAACCCCGATGCCTTGACCCCCCCAAAGGGCATTCCCGCCGGCGTCAGGTTATAGGCGTTGATCCAGACCGTCCCGGCCTGCAACCGCTGCGCCATCCGATGCGCGCGCGTCAGATCGGCGGTGAAGATCCCGGCGGACAACCCGTAAGGCGTGGCATTGGCGCGCGCCGTGACCTCGGCCTCGGTCTCGAACGACAGGACGGACATGACGGGGCCGAAAATCTCCTCGCGCGCGATTTCCATGTCGTCGGTGACATCGGCAAACACCGTCGGCGCGACGTAGAAGCCGGGACGGTCCAGCCGGTGGCCGCCCGTCACCAGCCGCGCGGCCGTCCTCCCGCGATCCACGAAGCCCAGCACGCGGTGCATCTGGGTCTCGCTGACCAGCGGGCCGAGCTGCGTGGCCTCGTCCCGCGGATCGCCGACGATCATCGCCTCGACCCGCGCCTTCAGGCGGTCGAGGAACGGCGCCAGAACGGATCGCTGCACGAAGACCCGCGTGCCGTTCGAACAAATCTGCCCGGCTGAATACATGTTGCCCAGCAGCGCGCCGGCCACCGCATCGTCGAGGCCCGCATCGTCGAACACGATCAGCGGCGACTTGCCGCCCAGTTCCATCGTCGCCTGCTTCATGCCTTGGGCGGCCAGCGAATAGACCCGCCGCCCCGTTTCGGCCGACCCGGTCAGCGACACCTTGGCCACGCGCGGATCGTCCACCAGCGCCGCGCCCACATCGCCCCCGCCCTGCAGGACGTTGAAGACGCCCGGCGGCAGACCGGCCTCGTGCAGGATTGCAGCCACTTGCAGCGCGCCCAGCGGCGTGATCTCGCTGGGCTTGAAGACCATCGCGTTGCCGGCGGCCAGCGCCGGGGCGGCCTTCCAGCAGGCGATCTGGGTCGGATAGTTCCAGGCGCCGATGCCGACGCAGACGCCCAGCGGTTCGCGCAGCGTATAGGCCCAGTCGCGCCCCAGCGGCAGGGTCGTGCCCGTCAGATCGGCCGCCAGCCCGCCGAAATAGTCCAGCGTATCGGCCCCGCTGGCGGCGTCGGCGACCAGCGTTTCCTGCAAGGGTTTGCCCGTGTCGTAGGTTTCCAGCAGCGACAGGGCGCGGTTGCGGTCCCGCATGAGACCCGCCGCCCGGCACAGGACGCGCCCGCGCGCCGCGCCGTCCATCGCCGCCCAGGCGGCCTGCCCCGCGGTCGCCGAGGCCAGCGCCGCCTCGACGATTGCAGGCGTGGCCGCGTGAAGCCGCGCGACGGTTTCGCCGGTGGCGGGGAACATGCTGTCGATGGGATCGCCCGCCGCGTCCTCGGTGAACGCGCCGTCGATGAAATGGCTGGCGGGGGGTTGCAGGTCGGTCATCCCCGACCCCTAGCCCTGTCCGACGGTGATTGACAAGGCAAGGGGCGGTCGGGCGCTGCCGGAAGGGCGGTGCGGCCCGTGCTATGTTGGCTATGATGACCCGGCGGCGCCGGTCAGTGGGCCAAGAAGACGGGCCGGTCGGTCTGTTCGACCATCGCGCGGGTGGTGCCCCCCAGGATCGCCTGACGCAGCCGCGACCGACCATAGGCGCCCATGACCGTCAGGTCGGCCTGCACGTCCGTCGCAAGGCGCCGCAGCGTATCCGACACGGGCCGCCCCTGTCCCGGCATCGGCACGACCGTCACATCATGGCCGCGATGCGCCAGAAAGGCGGCGACGTCGGCACCGGGTTCCAGCCCCTGCCCCAAGGGCAGACCGTCCGGGTCGATGCAGGCGACGGTGATCTCGGTCGGTTCGTCCAGCAGGGGAAGCACCGCGCGCAGGGCGCAAGCCGAGGCCGGAGAGGCGTTCCATGCGAAAAGCACACGACGGGGCCGTAGCGGACGGGTGGCAGGCGGATTAAGCAGCACGCCGCAGGATGTCTGGAACAGCAGCGATGTCAGGATCACCTGAAAAAGCTGAGCGTCCCGGCGCAAATCGTTTCCCATGACCGCCACGTCGCTGACCAGCGCATGGCGGGCGGCATAGGCGGCGATGGTCGCGTCCGGCCCCGACAGCGCGGTGACGTTGCCCGACAGGCCGGCCTCGGCCATCCGTTCCTCGGCCGCGCGGGCGCGTTCGGCCACCTTGTCGGTCATTTCCTGAACCTCGTCGGCCCAGCCCGCAGGCATCACGATGGCCCCGCCCATCGGCCCCAGCGCCGCCGAAACCGGCAGGTCGGGCGTGGCCCCCACGATCAGCCGGTCGATCCGCAATCGCATGTCGCGCGCGTCGTCCGCCAGCCCGGCGAATTGCCCTTCGGCCACATCGTCAGCGCCCGAAAGCACCAGCACCGTCGCGTTCTTCATCGCCGTCTCCGCCCTGCATCCCGCCCATCTTCCGCCACCGGCGTGGGCTTGTCCTTGTCATGGATCAAGCCGCTTGCGAAGTCCTGCCGCCCTATCGCACGACGAAATCCGCATGCAGGGCACCCGCCGCCTTGATGCTTTTGAGGATGTCGATCATGTCGCGGGGCGCGACGCCAAGCGCGTTCAGACCGGCCACCACCTCGGACAGGGACGTGCCATCGGGAACCTCGGCCAGACCGATGCCCGGTTCTTCGTCGATCGCGGCATTGGTGCGCGGGACCACGATGGTTTCACCCGGCGAAAACGGGTTGGGCTGCACGACCTGGGGCGCTTCCTCGATCCGCAGGGTCAGGTTGCCCTGGCTGACGGCGACGCGGCTGATGCGCACGTCCTCGCCCATGACGATGGTGCCGGATCGCTGGTCCACCACGACGCGCGCGCGGCGTTCGGGCTGGACCGAGATATTCTCGATCCGGCCCATGGCGTGGGCGGGCGACGGCATGTTGGTCGCGGCAATGTCGATCAGCACGGTTCCCGCATCCAGCATCATGGCGACCGGGCGGCGCAGATCGGCGTTGATCGCCTGTTCGATCCGTCCGGCCGTAGTGAAATCGGGGGTACGCAGGGCCAGCCGGATGCTGGTCAGCGTGGTGAAGTCGAAATCGATCTCGCGCTCGACCCGCGCGCCGCCGGGGATCGACCCGGAGGTCGGCACGCCCTGCGTGACCGATGCGGCCTCGCCCTCGGCCACGGCCCCGCCGGCGATCACCGTTCCCTGCGCCACAGCATAAATCTGGCCATCCGCGGCGTTCAGCGGCGTCATGATCAGCGTTCCGCCCAGCAACGAACCCGCATCGCCGATGGCCGACACCGTGATGTCGATCCGGCTGCCCGCGCGGGCGAAAGGCGGCAGATCGGCTGTCACCAGGACCGCCGCCACGTTCTTGGGGCGGAATTGTTCGCCGCTGACATTGACACCCAACCGTTCGAGGATGTTCGACATGATCTCCTCGGTGAAAGGCGCGTTGCGCAGGCCGTCGCCGGTGCCGTTCAGACCGACGACAAGACCGTATCCAACCAGATCGTTGCCCCTGACACCGTCGAATTCGACCAGATCCTTGATGCGGACGGGCCCGGCATGGGCCGACAGGGCGAAAACCATGCCGATGACGACAAGCGCGCCGCGGATCACAGGTAGTTCACCAGGCTGAGCCGCGACATCCGCGCGGTCATGGCATAGAGCGTTTCAAGCTGCACCTCGGTCTGCTGCAACCGGACGGCGGTGTCGTAGGGATCCGCGCCGGCCAGGTCGATGCGGGCCTGCATCAGCGCCGTGCGTTCGGTGTCGTTGCGAAGTTCGGCCGCCCCAATCTTCGCCTCCACGATTCCCAGTTTCGCCTGAAGTCCGGTCGTGCCGTCGATCGCGCCGACAAGGTTGGCCAGTGATCCCTTCATCATCGCAGCCGCCGTCGCCGGGGCGGCAGGCGGGGCGGCAAGGGCCAGCCTGGCCGTCGCCGCCATGGCCCGGCGCAGCTCGGGCGCGTCGGCGCGCACGTCCAGGGGCACGGTGTCGTCGGGCGACAGGTTCAGCGGCGCCTTGCCGGTCGTCGATCCGGCATAGGCACCGCTATCGAACCGACCGACGGGCGCCGGCGCGAACCACTCCTCGACCCTGCGGGCCTTGTCGGCCGGGTCGGGAATGGTCGCGATGTCGGCTTCGATGGCGGCCAGGATCGTGTCGGCATCCGCCAGGGCGGGACCGTCGGTGTCGATCCCAGCGAATACCGCGACACCGCCCACCTTCGTGTTCAGCGTTCCGACGATCGCCGCGAAAGCCGCCCTGCCCGCCCGCGCGACGGTGGCGATTGCCGGCCCGTCGGATTGGTTTTCGGTCACGGCAAGCTGCTTTTGAAGGCCGGTCATCTCGTTGCCGATGCGGCCCAGGGCCGCCTGCATCGCGCCGGCGGTCATGCGCGCCTCGGCCGTGGCGGTCTTCCAGGCGTCGAGCTTGGCCAGCGACCCGTCGATGCCGGCGATTCCGCCGACATCGTTGGTGGCGTTGGCGCCGGGCCGTGACTTCATCCCGGTGGCCAGTTCGTTCGACAGCCGCGCCAGGTCGCTGTTAAGCCTGACCCCCGACCGCTTGAGCAGGAAGTTCTGTGCGAGATCGCCAAATGCCATCGGTCCCATCGTCTCAAATCTCCATCAAGCGCTGAAGCATCGCATCCGCCGCCTGCAACACCCGCGCATTGGCGCCATAGGTGCGTTCGATCAGCAGGAGCGACTGCATTTCCTGGTCGGTATCGACGCCCAGTTCCATTTCCTGCTGGCGCAGCGCGTCGGCGCGCCCGGCGGCGAAGGATTGCCCGTCCTCGGCCCTGAAAAGCGCACCATGCGCCAGCGACAGAACCCCGTCGGCATGCGCGCCGAGGCTGCGGGACAGGCCGGTCGGGGACGTGACCGGATCGGGCCGGGGCTGCGCCATGACCTTCGCCATCGCATCGAGCAGCCGGGCATCGCCGGCCGGACCGGGGGCCGAGGCGGTCAGCCCGTCGCGCAAACGCCAGGCATCCCCGCCGCGGGACGGATCGACCAGATTGTTCACTTCGATCCTTTGCGCCATCCCCCGATGCGGCGCGGCGGCCGAGGCGGGACCGGGATCGGTGAACAGCGCGGGCGAACCGGCGGGGACCAGCGACACGAAACGCGCCTGAAGGTCGGCGGCAAAGACATCCAGCCGCGCCTGCGCGTCGGGCCCGGCCCTGTCCCGCAGATCGAAGGCCGCGGCCAGCGATCCGCCGCCCATCGCACCGTCAGGGCGGGTCATGTCGATTTCGCGCCCGTCGATCTTCAACGTGGACAGGGGCGTGCCGGGCACCGCGAACGGATCCATCGCGTTCGATGCCGTGAATTCCAGCGCAACCGGCCGGTCGTCGAGCAGAAGCTGTCCCGCCACCGTCATCAAGGCGACGCGCCCGTGATCGCGCGGCAATTCGCGCAGCGGCGCGATGGCGGACAGGGTGTCGATCACGACCTGCCGCTGGTCGTGCAGCGTGCTGGCATCATGGCCCGACGCCGTCTGCCGAGCGATTTCGCGGTTGAGCACCGCCACACGTTCCAGACCCCTGCGCAGATCGTCGACGGTCCGCCCGATCGTGGTGTCGGCGCGCAGGCGTTCGGCCTGCACCCCGTCCGATGCGCGGTTCAGCGTCGCGGCCAGTTCCGACGCGGCCGACACGGCCGCGGCCAGCCGCGTATCGCTTTGTGGGGCGCTGGCGGCCTCGATCAGCGTCCCTTCGAAGCGGGCGACGCGCCCCGACAGGCTGTTGGGGTCGGTTGCCGCGCCGGTCAGATCCGCGAGCCGGCGCAGCGCGTCCGTCGTCAGCGTGGCATTGCCCAGCTCTGCCTCTGCCGTGCGGCGGTCGGCGACGATGGCGGCATCCACGCGCCGGTCGATCCGCCCAGCGGTGACGCCGCCCATGGCGTTGGCGCTGACCTGCACCTCGCGCCGGGCATAGCCGGGCGTCAGCGCGTTGGCGACGTTGGACGATACCGCCTGCGCCTGCCGTCCCGCCGCGTTCAGCCCCGACAGGGCGTTGCTCATGGCGCTTGTGATGCTCATCGCTGTCTCCTCGGGGGCGGGTTATCACCGCTTCAGGTTGGTGGTTTCCTGAAGCATCTCGTCGACGGTCTGGATGATCTTCGCGTTCGAGGAATAGGCCCGCTGCGTCTGGATCAATTGGGTCAGTTCGTTGGCGACATCCGTGGTGCTGGCCTCGCGCGAATAGCCCACCGTGCCGCCGACGGGACCGTCACCCGCATCCCACAGGAACATCGGGCCGCTATCCAGCGTCAGCTTGTAAGTCTGGCCGTCCTGCGCCTGAAGCCCGTTGGGATTGGGCACGTCGATGACCGGCACTCGGTAGATCGGTCGCGTGAAGCCCGAATCGTAGATCGCGCTCATCACGCCGGAGGGGTCGATTTCAACGCCTGTCAACGTGCCCACGGCAGACCCGTTCTTCGCCAGGTTCACCGGCGCGAAGCTGCTGGAAAGTTGCGTCAGACCCCCCACCTCGCCCAGCTTGCCGACATTCAGTTCCATCTTGTTGCCACCGGCCAGAGTCAGCTCGACGCTGCCGTCGGCGTTATAGGCTGGCGCACCGCCGACCGGGACGACGCTGTCCAGCAGACCGCCGCCGGTGGCCGCGTCGCGGAACGTCAGGTCGTATTCGCCGATATCGGTCGGCGTTCCACCGGCCAAGTCGATGATCTTCATCCGCCAGGTGTTCGCCGCCCCGCCCGTTGCCGCCGCGGGCGTGAATTCGAAGCGCAGGGATTCCGGCTGCCCCAGATTGCCGAAATATTCCATGGTCAGCGATTCTGGCGCGCCCGGTGCACCGGGAACGGCGCTGGCGGCGGGCAGGTTGACGCCGATGGATGCCCTGGTCGTCGGGTTCGCGCTGTATTGGTTGTGCAGAATGTTGATGGGCCGCAGGTTCGCCCCGCTGTCGCGGGACACGGGCGGGAAGGTGCCGTCCGGGGCCGCAGGCCAACCCATCAGAACCATGCCGTTCGCATTCGTCAGGACGCCATTGTCATCGGGCCGGAACGACCCGGTGGTCATCAGCGAAAGCGGTGGCGTTCCGGCCTGATCCAGCGCGCGGAAATCGGTCACCGGAAGAAAGCCGCGACCGTTAATGGAAATGTCGGTTGCGTTGGTGCTGTTTTCCAGCTGGCCGCGCTGGTCGATCAGTTGCAGCGTCGACGTCCTGACGCCCCCCGCGGTATAGGCCTGCGTTCCCCGCCCGGCGGCCACCATCGCGTGAAAGTCCGTCACCGACCGCTTGTAGCCCGATGTCGCGCTGTTGGCGATGTTGTCGGAAATGCTGGCCAGCCGCTGGGCATTGGCGTTCAGCCCGGCAACGCCTGCGGCCAGTGAGGAGGATATGGTCATGCGGTTCGCCTTCCCTTTGCGAGTCGTCCGTCTGACCTCTTGCTAGGGCAATGGGCTTAACGTGAGACTAACGGATTCGGGACGTGTCGGGCGTCCGTAGAAGGATCAGCTCGATCCGGTCGTTGCGCATGTCCATCGGGTCGTCCTGCCAAGGCATGCGGTCGCCATGCCCGGTCATGCGGACGATCCGCGATTCGCTGACGTCCCGTTCGGTGATCAGGTCGCGCACGGCCCCGGCCCGCGCGACAGAGATGTCCCAGACGGGGTTGTCGCGCAGCACCACCGGCGCGGCCCGCAGATGGCCTTCGACAGCCAGGCCGTTCCGCGCCATGGCGAAGACCTGACCGACGACATCGACCAGATCCTTCAGCAACTGCGTCGGCTCGACGGTGCGGCCGTCGAACAGCGGCTCGTCCGGCAGCGACATCAGCGTGACGATCAGCCCCTCGTCGGTGACGCGGGTGACGATGTGGCGCAGCAGATCGTCGGCAGCCATGCTTTCGCCCGACATTGCCTTCAGCCGATCTTCGATGTCCGCCAGGGCGTCGTCGCCGGAAACGCCGGGGTCGGGAACCTGTTTTTCACCGATCCTGCCGGCATGCGCGGCCTTGATTTCGGCAAAGGCAGTGTGGCCCGACAGCGCACCGTCCCCGCCACCCGACACGCGCGCCACGGGGATCGAGGGGCTGAAATAGTCGGCAATGCCCTTGCGCTGGGTTTCGGTGGTCGCATTCAGCAGCCACATCAGCATGAAGAAGGCCATCATCGCCGTCACGAAGTCGGCATAGGCCACCTTCCACGCGCCGCCGTGATGGCCGCCGCCAGCGATGACCTTCTTGCGCTTGATGATAACCGGCGCGTTGGAACGCGTCGTCATGGCAGCCTCACTTCCCCCGACAGCCGATCTAGCATGGCGCGGTGAAGGATGACCTAACGGTTAAAATAGGCGGGATTGTTTTCGCGGCGCGGCGGGCCGGCCCAAGTGGAAAGTGGTGCCGCTGAAGGGACTCGAACCCCCGACCCCATCATTACGAATGACGTGCTCTACCAGCTGAGCTACAGCGGCCCCGTTCCGGCGCGGTTCCTAGCAAGGATCGCGCAGGGGGGAAAGGTCTATTTGGGCGGTCTTGCGCCGTTCCTGTCCGCGCCGGGCGTCTGCGCGTCCTTGGGCATGACCAGATCGGGCCCGTCGCGCGGGGGCAGATCGTCGCCTTCGAGGTCCGGCGCAGGTTGCGGTTCGGGCCGGGTCGCCGCTACCGTTTCCGGCATGTTGTCCGCACCGTCGGTCGGCGTGACGACAGGATCGCGGGTTTGCAACGGCTCGACTTCGACCGGGGCGGTTTCGACGCGGCCCACCAGCAGGGGAAGCATCCCCGATTCGACCGGCAGGGCCAGCGTGTCGTTCTGCGGTTCCGTCCAGGCCAGCGTATCGAAAGCGCCGCAATTGCCGCAGATCGGGCCCCAGGCGCCATGCACCGTGTGGCAATTGTCGCATACCCATTGCGGACCGCGCGGCACATTCAGCGCACGGGTCAGCCAGCCGCGCACGACGGCGTCGTCGGCCCCTTCGCCCCGTTCGATGGCCGCCATGATCGTGACCGACCGGGCCGTCGGCGCGGTGGTGGCCAGATCGCCCAAAGCGCGGCGCGCGGCGGGAAAGTCCTCGGCCGCGATGTACAGCTCGGCCAGAAGCATCTTCGTCTCGGGGTGGTCGGGCTTGAGCCGGGTGAGCTTGGCGAAACGCTTGATCCGCTGCTGCGGTGTCTCGTCCGGCTCCAGGTCGGCATAGGCCGCGGCCAGATCGGGATGGGGCTGAACCTCCCATGCTTTGCGCAGGACGCGGACGGCATAGCGTTGCTGGTTGTTCTCGGCATAGCCGCGGGCCGCCATCACGGCGGCCGGGATCAGATCGGGCGACAGGCGGTTCGCCTCGATCGCGGCCATCCGCGCCTCCACGCTCTTGCCTTCGTCGAGGATGTCCTTCGCTTCACTCAATGCAAGCACGGCATCGCGCCGCTTGTGAACGTCACGGGGAAGCTGGCCGTATTTCAGCTTGGCCCCCAGCGTGCGGCGCGCGCCCCGCCAGTCTTCCTGTCCGGCCTGAAGCCGCAGCAGGATATCCTGCGTTTCCGGATGGCGCGGCTTGAGAGCGAAGGCCTTTTCCGCCAGCCGCAGCGCGGTCTGGGTATCGCCCTGGTCGAGCTTCTGCTTCAACAGGCCGCGCACGCCGACGAACCGGGTCCGGTCGTCGGCCAGCAGGCGCTTGTAGACATCCTCGGCACGCTTGCGGTCGCCGATCATCTCGGCCGCCTGGGCGGTGATCAGGTTCGTTAGCTCGGGTCGGCCCAGATACTTCTCGGCCCGGTCGGCCCGTGCCATCGCCTCGCGCCCCTCGCCCGAGGCGAGCGCCAGCATGCCGTCGGCCAGCGCCTGATAGCCCTTGCGTTCCCGGTTGCGGGAGAAATACCGCGAAATGGCCGTGTCGTCGCCGTTGAGGAAGCGGATGAACGCGAAAAGCAGGCCGATCAGTTTGAACACGATCCAGCCCGTCAGCAGCAGCAGCAGCAGCGCGATGGTCGCCTGCAACGGGCCGAGCGTGAATTCCATGTTGGCGAACGACACGCGAAGCGCGCCGTCGGCGGCCATCAGCCATTGCGCGAGCACCGCTAGAAGCGCCACCGCGACGATGAAAAGGACGATCTTCAGGAGGGACCAGAGCATGAAACGTCCTTCAGTTGCTGTTCAGCGCGGCGGACAGCTGGTCCGCCGCAGCCCGCGCGTCAACACGGGCCTGGGCCCTGCGGGTCCATTCCGCCATCGCCTGCTGACCGCCGGGCGGCAGGTTCGCGATCTCGTCCAGGGCCGCGGGCAGGTCGCCCTCGGCCACACGGGCGGCGGCCCGCGACAGGACGGCATCGGGATCGGCCCCCGCGCGTTCGTCGAGCGACCGCGCCTGCGTCTGCGCGCGCAGGAACGCCGTCAGGCGATTGCCGACCCCGTCTCCGGCCGTTTCCGACAAGGACACTTCCAGCGCGTCGCGCGCGGCATCGTCGAAGGACCGCTGCAACTCCGTCAGCGACGCGACGCCGTCCGATGCCGTGGCCATCAACGGCTGCGGCACGACGATGTCCGACGCTTCCTGAAAGGCGGCGATGGATTCGAGGAACGGGCGACCGTTCTCGACCGCCGACTGGATGCGCGACATCGCGGCGGCAGCCGAGACGCGCCGCGTTTCCGCGGTGGCCGCCTGCTGCGCCTCGGCGATGGCGGCCTTCTGCGCCTCGACCTGCTCGTCGAACTGCGCCGACAGATCGCTCAACTGGGTCTTCAACGCCTCGATATCGTCCTCGGTCGGGCCGGCGGCGTTCTCCTGCACCTGATCGCGCAGATCGGACAGGCCGCTTTCCAGATCGTCGATCCGGGTCGTCAGGCCGTTCAGATCGTCGCCGAGCGCCGCCAGACGGTCGGTAGCATCCGAAACGCTGCTGTCCAGCCGGTTCGACAGATCGCCGAGCTGCCGGGTCAGCCCGTCAAGATCGGCGCGTAGCGTGTCGATCGCCGTCGTATCGCCATCGGCGGTGGCGGCATCGCTGTCGGGGGCGGCGGCGAGCGCTTCCTCGATGGCATCGACACGGGATTGCAGGGTGCCGATGCCGGTTTCGGACGCGGCCAGCCGTTCCGGCGTGTCGTCGGGGTCGGCAGGGGCGGAAAGCTGCGCCTCGACCGCGTCGAGGCGTGCGATCACCGCGGCATCGTCGTCCTGCGGCGTGAAATACGCCGCCGCAAGATAGCCGATCCCGCCCGCGACCAGACCGCCCAGCAGCAGGACGAAAAAGCCGGGGCCACGCGGGGGAGGCGCGGTTCCGGCTGCGGGGGCACCGGCACCGGTATCCTCGGGGGGCGGATCGGACGGTGTGCCGGGATCGGCAGCCGCCGACGCGGTGCCCTCGCCCGTCGTGTCGTAGCGCGCGGCATCGTCGGCCACGGGCGCGGTGCGATCCGTCCCGGCATTCTCCGGCTCGACAGGTTCGGGAACGGTTGCCGGATCGGTCGGCGCAAGTTCCGCGTCCTCGACGTTGGGATCGGTCGCGGGATCGCCCGCCCTGCCGGTGCCGGTCTGCGTCGGTTTTGCCACTCTATCATTCCCCTTCCGGTCGTCCGGCGTCCAACCGCCGAAAGAACAGGTCCGCACGAACCTTATCGTTCCCCTTCATCGCAAGTCCAGTGCGCCGGCAACCGCGAGGATCGCATCGTTCATGGCCGCGGCGTCGGGATGCGGGGCGACGGCGGCGACGGTGGCTCCCCACGCGACGGCGACCGCATCGCTCATCGCGACGACATGCAGGTCATGCGCACCATGCGGCCACCACGACCCGACGATGGCGGCGCTGCGCGGCGAATAGAGCGGCAGGACCGTCCGGCCGGTATCTGCCGCGCGCCGGGCGGCATCGGTGGGCGGACAGGGGCGCTGGTCGTAAAGCGTCGTCTCGATCACGGCGATGCCGGCGCGCTTCAGTTGCCCCGCTAGATCGCCCGCCGCGTGACGGCCCCGGATCCTGACGAACGGTTCCGGTTCGCGCGGAAGGGACAGCAGAAGCGCGCTCAGGGCGGTCGCGTCGCCCGAAGCGGAAAGGCACGTCATTCCCGCGGATCGGGCGGCGGCGGCCGTCCAGTCGCCGACCGCGACGGCCCGCCTTCCGCGCAGGTCGGCCCGCGCGGCGGCGGCGGCAACGCCCGCTTCGGAGGTGAAGATCAGCGTCCCCCGCGCGGGAATGTCGCCCGCAAGCGGCACGATCCGCAAAGCCGGCGAAAAGAGGATCGGCACCGTCAGTCCGGCGCGGCGCAGGTCGTGGGCGGTGCGGCGCGACGCCGCAAAGGGCCGTGTCAGCAACAGGGACGGGGTTCGGGTCATCGCGCGCCTGCCATTGTCGGGGCGTTCGCGCTTTGCTACGCCCGCCGAACCCTTGCCGCAACCCGATGCCCATGCCCGATACATTGACCATCCTTGGACTGGAAAGCAGCTGCGACGATACCGCCGCGGCCATCGTGCGCTTGGGGCCGGAAGAGTGTGCGCAAATCCTGTCGAACGTGGTTTCCAGCCAGACCGACCTGCATGCGCGGTTCGGCGGCGTCGTCCCCGAGATCGCGGCGCGCGCCCATGTCGAAAAGCTGGATCTCTGCACCGAAACCGCGCTGGCCGATGCCGGATTGCGGCTTGCCGATTGCGACGCTGTCGCCGTCACCGCCGGGCCGGGGCTGATCGGCGGGGTATTGGCGGGCGTGATGTTCGCGCGGGGCCTGGCCACCGCGGCCGGCCTGCCGCTGCTGGGGGTCAACCATCTGGCCGGTCACGCGCTGACCCCGAGGCTGACCGACGGCCTCGGTTTTCCCTATCTGATGCTGCTGGTCTCGGGCGGCCATTGCCAGTTCCTGCTGGTGCGCGGGGCCGACGATTTCATGCGCCTGGGCACAACCATCGACGACGCGCCGGGCGAGGCGTTCGACAAGACCGCCCGGATCCTCGGCCTTGCCCAGCCGGGCGGCCCATCGGTCGAGGCCGAGGCGCGGAGCGGCGATCCGGGGCGTTTCGCGCTGCCGCGCCCGCTGCTGAATCGGCCCGGATGCGATCTGTCGTTTTCGGGCCTCAAGACGGCGGTGTTGCGCGAACGCGACGCCTTGATGCGGGACGGCGCGCTTGCCCGGCAGGACAGGGCGGATCTGTGCGCCGGCTTTCAGGCAGCAATCTGCGACGTTCTGGCCGAAAAGTCGCGTCGGGCCATCGCGCTGGCGCGCGACGCCGGGGCCGGCGCCTTCGCCGTGGCGGGCGGCGTGGCGGCGAACGGCCCCATCCGCGCGGCGCTGGTCCGGGTCGCCGACGAGGCGGGATTGCCGTTCTCGGCGCCGCCTTTGGCGCTTTGCACCGACAATGCCGCGATGATCGCATGGGCGGGGATCGAGCGGTTTCGCCTTGGCCATCGCGACGACCCCGGCCTGACGGCGCGCCCGCGCTGGCCGCTGGACGCGACGCAGGCCCCGCGCATCGGATCGGGCAAGCGGGGGGCGAAGGTATGAAGCTTTGGCTGTTGAAATCCGAACCGTCCGACTGGTCGTGGGCCGATCAGGTCGCGCGCGGTGCCAAGGGCGAGGATTGGACCGGCGTTCGCAACCATCAGGCCCGCCGCATGCTGCGCGAGATGGCCGTGGACGACTTGGCGTTCTTCTATCATTCCCAGACCGAGCGGGCCATCGTCGGCATCGTCCGTGTGATCGCGCCTGCTCATCCCGATCCGACGGATGACACCGGCCGATGGGATTGCGTGACCGTCAGCGCCGAAGCGCCGCTGCCCCGGCCCGTGACGCTGGCCGCGTGCAAGGCGGATGGCCGTCTGGCCGGGATGGCGCTGGTGCGTCTGCCGCGCCTGTCCGTCCAGCCGGTCGAACCCGAGGAATGGACCGTCGTGCTGGACCTTGCGGGCGTCTAGCCTGCATGCCCTTGGGCGAAGGCCAGCACCAGCCAGACGACCGCCCCGACGACGAGACCGCCACGAACGACCCGCCAGACGCGGTCTGCCCCGCGCCGCCGGCGGGGCAGCGCGGCATGTAGGGGCAGCACGGCGCTCAGCCCCAGGCAGAGACCGAACAGAACGAATGCCGTTCGTCTGGGCGTCCCGTCGACCACGACCGGCCAGAGGAAGATCAGCGGCGGCAGGATCATCAGCAGGATCTGACCGGGCCCCGTCCAGCGCGCCCATCTGCCGGGCCAGAGCGCGGGCGCGGGATCGTAGAACGGTTCCGCCTTCGCGCCGCGCGGCCTGACGACGAAGGCCATCAGTGCGCCATAGACTGGCATGACGATCAGCGGCGCGATCAGATCGGATCGCTGTGTGACCGGCCCGGCAAGGACGATGACCAGAACCGCTAGAAACGACAGCGCGTTCCCGATGCCCCAGACGGCCTTCTTCAGGCGCGGCAGCACGTCGGGATAGATCGCCGCCGTTTCCAGCCGCAAGGTGCTGTCGCCCAGCCACAGCCCCGCGGCCAAGGCGACACCCGCCATCGGCATCCCCCGGCCCGAGGCAAGGACGATCAAAAACGCGACGAGACCCATCGTCAGGGTCGTCAGCAGCCCGTAAAGGTCGGGCTGCCTTTGCCTCAGCCCGCTCAGCACCGCCACGCGTCAGGCATAGACGTCTTCCTTGCCGAAATGCTTGACCAGCAGGTAATACACAACCGCACGATATTTCTGCCGGTTCTCGCGGCCATAGGTCGTCAGGACAGACTGGATGCCGCCCATCAGATGCTCGTCGTCGGGCAGGCCCAGCTTCTTGATCAGGAAGTTGTCGCGGATCGTTTTCAGCTCGTCCGTGTCGCCCTGCGAGATGGTGGAACTGTCGCGGTTATAGATCGTCGGGCCGCAGCCGATCGTCACCTTGCGCAGAAGGTCCATGTCGGGATCCATGTCGCACTTGGTGCGCAGATCCTCGGCATATTTCTCGATCAGCTCGTCGCGTCGTCCCATGATGCGGTCCTCCTTCGCGGGTTCATGCCGCGAAGGTAACGGACGTTCCGTCTAGTAGCGATAGTGTTCCGGCTTGAACGGGCCGTCGGGCGACACGCCGATATAGGCGGCCTGTTCCGGGTCGAGCTTGGTCAGGCGCACGCCGATCCGGTCCAGATGCAGGCGCGCGACCTTTTCGTCCAGATGCTTGGGCAGGATATAGACGTCGCTGTCGTATTCGTTGCCACGCACCCAAAGCTCGATCTGCGCAAGAACCTGATTGGTGAACGACGCCGACATCACGAAGGACGGATGGCCGGTGGCGTTGCCGAGGTTCAGAAGACGCCCTTCGGACAGCAGGATGATGCGATTGCCCGAAGGCATCTCGATCATGTCCACCTGTTCCTTGATGTTCGTCCATTTGTGGTTGCGCAGGTTGGCGACCTGAATCTCGTTGTCGAAATGGCCGATATTGCCGACGATGGCCATGTCCTTCATCTCGCGCATATGCTCGATGCGGATGACGTCGCGGTTGCCCGTCGTGGTGATGAAGATGTCGGCGGACGCCACCACATCCTCCAGCAGCACCACCTCAAATCCGTCCATCGCCGCCTGAAGCGCGCAGATCGGGTCCACTTCCGTCACCTTCACGCGCGCGCCGGCGCCACGCAACGACGCGGCACTGCCCTTGCCCACGTCGCCATAGCCGCAAACCAGCGCGACCTTGCCGGCCATCATCGTGTCGGTGGCGCGCCGGATGCCGTCCACCAGGCTTTCGCGGCAGCCATACTTGTTGTCGAACTTGGACTTGGTGACGCTGTCGTTCACGTTGATCGCGGGGAAGGGCAGACGTCCCTGCTTCTTCAATTCGTAAAGCCGATGCACGCCGGTCGTCGTCTCTTCGCTCACACCCTTGATGGCGTCGCGCTGGCGGGCGAACCAGCCGGGGCTGGCCTTCAACCGCTTGCGGATCTGCGCGAACAGCGCCTCCTCCTCCTCGGATTTGGGCACGGCGATCAGGTCGTCCTCGCCCGCCTCGACCCGCGCGCCCAGCAGGATGTAAAGCGTGGCATCGCCGCCGTCGTCGAGGATCAGGTTCGCGGAATCGTCGCCGAAGTCGAAGATCCGGTCGGCATAGTCCCAGTATTCCTCCAGCGTTTCGCCCTTGATGGCGAAGACGGGGATGCCACGCTCGGCGATGGCCGCGGCGGCGTGGTCCTGGGTCGAGAAGATGTTGCAC
This sequence comes from Oceaniovalibus guishaninsula JLT2003, assembly GCF_000299575.1. Classification (GTDB taxonomy): domain Bacteria; phylum Pseudomonadota; class Alphaproteobacteria; order Rhodobacterales; family Rhodobacteraceae; genus Palleronia; species Palleronia guishaninsula. The sequence continues at coordinate 357,467 of NZ_AMGO01000021.1, read as the reverse complement.
GACGCCCAGCGCACTTCGGCGCCAAGCGCCACCAGCGTCTCGATCAGCACGCCGGTCTGGATGGTCATGTGCAGGCTGCCCGCGATGCGCGCACCCTTCAGCGGCTGCGCCTCGCCGTATTCCGCCCGCAGGGCCATCAGCCCAGGCATCTCGGTCTCGGCGATGTCCAGTTCCTTGCGGCCATAGGCGGCCAGCGCGATATCCTTGACGATATGGTCGTGCGACATTTCCGGGGCCCTTCGCTAATCCTCGGCGCGCCCTAGCAGCGTTCGCCAACGCGAACAACTGCGCGCATGGCGCACGGCATTCCGGCGGTGGAAATCGCCCGCGTCCCGGCCTATGCCCTGCACCGCCCCACCCCGGAGACGTCCATGCCCCCAAGACCCCCCCGCGCCTGGCAACGGATGCTGTCGGGACGCAGGCTCGACCTGCTGGATCCCGCGCCGCTCGATGTCGAGGTCGAGGATATCGCCCACGGGCTTGCTTTCGTCGCGCGCTGGAACGGGCAGACGCGCGGCGATTACGCCTATTCCGTCGCCGAACATTCGCTGCTTGTCGAAACGATCTTCGCCCGGCTCGCCCGGTCGCCGCAGCCGCGCTGGCGTCTGGCCGCCCTGCTGCACGATGCGCCGGAATACGTCATCGGCGACATGATTTCGCCCGTGAAGGCCGCCATAGGGCCGGCCTACGGCGCGCTCGACGACCGGCTGTCGGCGGCGATCCATCTGCGCTTCGGGCTGCCCGCCGTCCTGCCCGCCACCGTCAAGCGCGAAATCAAGCGCGCAGACCGCATCTCGGCCTGGCTGGAAGCGGTGCGCATCGCGGGGTTCACGGATACCGAGGCGACGCGCTTTTTCGGCGCGCCCGACCCGGCGGTGATCGACGGCCTCGACATCGTTCTGCGCCCGCCGCTGGAGGTTCGCGCGGCCTATACCGCGCGTCATGCCGATCTGCTGGCGACGCTCTAGCGGGGCGACCGCTTGGCCAGGATCCGCTGCAAGGTGCGGCGGTGCATGTTCAGCCGGCGGGCCGTTTCGCTGACGTTGCGGTCGCATTGTTCGTAGATGCGGTGGATATGTTCCCAGCGCACGCGGTCGGCCGACATCGGGTTTTCGGGCGGCGGCGGCAGGTCCTCGCCCTCGGTCAGCAGGGCGGCGGTGATGTCGTTCGCGTCGGCGGGCTTGGACAGATAATCGGTCGCGCCGATCTTGACCGCGGCGACGGCCGTGGCGATGGCCCCGTATCCGGTCAGCACGACGACGCGGCTGTCGTCGCGCCGTTCGCGGATGGCTTCCACCACGTCCAGCCCGTTGCCGTCGCCCAGCCGCAGATCGACCACCGCATAGGCGGGGGGGCGGGCCATCGCCATGGCCCTTCCATCCGCCACCGTCTCGGCCGTCTGGACGTCGAAGCCGCGTTTTTCCATCGCGCGGGCCAGACGCCGGACGAAGGACTCGTCGTCGTCCACCAGCAGCAAGGTCTTGTCGGGCCCCAGTTTCGCGGCAACGGTATCGGGCATCGTCCCTACCTCCCTCTCAGGCTTCAGGACATAGCCGGGTGCCGGAGGACTTCCAGCGCAGCCGCGTCAGGCGGCGTCCAGATAACAGGCGGTGCGTTGGGCCACCTCGTCGGCCTCGACCCCTTCGCCGCCATAGCTGGGCGCGCCCCGGAAGAAATCGACGAAACCGTGTTCGGGCAGCACCAGATAGGTGAAGACCGAGTGATCCATCAGGTAATTGTCCGGGTCGTCGGTTTCGCGCCTGGAATAATACGTCTTGTAGGCCTGCGAGGCCGCGCGCACCTGATCGGGCGTGCCGGTCAGGCCGATCATGTCGGGGTGCATGTAGCCGGCAAACGCCTTCAGCACCTCGGGCGTGTCGCGTTCGGGGTCGATGGTGATGAAGACCGGCTGCACGTCGTAACCCCGTTCCGTCAGCAGATCGACCGCCTCGGCATTGCGCGCCGCATCCAGCGGGCAGACATCGGGACAGTAGGTATAGCCGAAATAGACCAGCGATGGCCGGGTGAAGACATCGTCCTGTGTCACGGTGCGCCCGTCCTGATCGACCAGCGTGAACGGCCCGCCGATGGCGCCGGTGCCGCCCGCCACGCTGGCGCTGCGGCAATCGGCGAAGACATCGGTTGCGCGCGTCGTGGAATACCATGTGCCCGCCAGCAGCCCCGCCGCGGCAACCGCGGCGACCGTGACCAGAAGCGTTGCGCGTCTCATGGCTTGCGTCCTTTCGTCCTGCCGCCCGGCATTGATCGCGGGGGCGGCGCCACCCTACAACTAGCCCCGATGACCCAGACCCGCCAGACCCTTGCCGACGACGGCGCCTTGTTCGCCCACGCGTCGCGGTCGAGCTGGGTGCGGCTGCGCACCATCGTCATCCTGCGCTGGATCGCGATTGCCGGACAGCTCGTCGTCATCGCGGTGGCGCCGGTGGCGCTGGACCTGCAACTGCATTCGGCGGCCCTTTACCTGACCGTCTGCGCGGCGATCGTGTCGAACCTGTCGGCGACCTTCCTTTATCCCGAGAACAAGCGCCTGACCGAGTTGGAGCTGGCCTGGCTGCTGACCTTCGACATGGTGCAGCTCAGCGTTCTGCTGGCGCTGTCGGGCGGTCTGCACAACCCGTTCGCGGTGCTGATGCTGACGCAGGTGACGATCGGCGCGACGACGCTGCGGCTGCGCGGCACGGTCCTGCTGGGCGCGCTTGCCGTGGTGCTGGTGACGGTGCTGGGGGTCTGGCATGTGAACCTGACGACGATCCAGGGGCAGATCCTGGTTCTGCCCGACATGTTTCTTCTGGGCTTCTGGGTCGCGCTGGTGCTGGGGATCGTGTTCCAGACCGCCTATGCAGGCCGGGTCACGGCCGAGGCCGCCGCCATGTCCGAGGCGCTGGCCGCAACGCAGATGGCGCTGGCCCGCGAACAGAAGCTGACCGATCTGGGCGGCGTGGTGGCCGCCGCCGCGCACGAGCTGGGAACGCCGCTGGCCACCATCGCGCTTGTCTCGGGCGAGATGCTGGACGAATTGCGCGACGATCCGGTGCTGCACGAGGATGCGCGCCTGATCCGCGAACAGGCCGAACGCTGCCGCCTGATCCTGCGGTCGATGGGTCGCGCCGGCAAGGAGGATCTGCACCTGCGCACCGCGCCCGTCGCCTCCGTGGTCGAGGAAGCCGCCGAACCCCACATCGCGCGTGGCAAGTCCGTCCTTTACGACCTGTCTCCGTCGCCCGGCAGCGACACGCCCCAGCCGGTGATCCTGCGCAGGCCGGAAATCATCCACGGCATCCGCAACCTGATCCAGAACGCGGTGGACTATGCCGCCACGACCGTGTGGATCGACATCACCTGGTCCGACGCCGCGGTCACCTTGCGGATCTCGGATGACGGGCCGGGCTATCCGCCCGAACTTCTGCCGCGTCTAGGCGATCCGTTCCTGCGCCGCCGCCGCGAAGCCGGGGAAAAGCCGCGCCGCCCGCATTATCAGGGCATGGGTCTGGGCCTGTTCATCGCCAAGACGCTGCTGGAAAGGACCGGGGCCGAGGTGCGGTTCGCCAACGGTCCCGACCAGGCGCCGGGCGGCCAGGCCATCGGCACCCCCGGCGCCATCGTCACCGTCGCCTGGCCGCGCGACCGCCTGACCGAAGGTGCCGAGGCAGGGCGTCCGCTGGGCGAGAACCGCCCGATGTTGCCGTGAAGCCACGGGCCGATAGCGGTTAATCTTACCTTAAGATTCGCTTTGCAACCTGAGCGGGTTGAACGACCTCGGGACAGGTGACGTGAACGACATGATCTGGCTGGCGGGGCTCTGCGCCGCCGCACTCTTCGCCGCGGCCCTGACGGCCGCCCTTGGAACCCATCGCCGCCGTCTTGCCGGCGACCGGTCGGGAATGGCCGCCGAACCGGCGACGACCGCCATCCTGATCGAGGACGACGCGGTGATCGACGCCACCGAACGCGGCCGGGCATGGCTTGCCGGGCTGGAAACGGAAGAACCCGCCGCGAACGATCTGCAACAGGCCGAACGCGCGCTTGCCCGCGATTTTCCGGGCTTCTCCGCCGCCCTGATCCGGGCGAAGGCGGGGGTCGCAGGCGATCTGATCTCGACCGACGGTACCGGATCGCTGCGGATCGAGCCGCAGGGAACGCGCCTGCGGCTGACGCTTTGCGATGCCGAACGGCGGTCCGTCACGCTGGACGGGTGCAGCCATGCCAGCCTTCTGGCCGAGTTGCAGACGCTGCGCGACACCGCCGCGACGATGCCGTTCATCGTCTGGAAGCAGGACGCGGGCGGACAGATCGTCTGGGCCAATCGGGCCTATCTGGACGTCGTCGCCGCCAGCGGACGCGGCACCCCCGGCACCTGGCCGCCCCCTGCCCTGTTCGACATCGCCGCCGCGCGCGAAAAGGACGGGCTGCACCGGGTGCGTCTTCCTGGCGATGCGGCGGGTCAGGACGGCTGGTACGAATGCCATGTCACGGAACAGAAGGACGGCCTTCTCGTCTCGGCAATGCAGGCCGACGCCATCGTTTCGGCCGAAACCACATTGCGCGATTTCGTGCAGACCCTGTCGCGCACCTTCGCGGACCTGTCCATCGGCCTGGCCGTCTTCAACCGGAAGGGCCGGCTGGCGATGTTCAACCCCGCCCTGGGGGATCTGACGACGCTGCCCATCGCCACGCTGCTGGGCCAGCCGACGCTGGCCAGCTTCCTCGACGCGCTGCGCGCCCGGTCGATGATGCCCGAGCCGCGCGATTATGCCGCGTGGCGCCGGCAGATCGCCGATCTGGAACGCGACGCCAAGAACGGCACCTATTCCGAATTGTGGCACCTTCCGTCCTCGCGCACCTTCCGCGTCACCGGACGGCCCCAGCCCGACGGCGCCGTCGCCCTTCTGATCGAGGATGTCAGCGCCGGCATCGGCCTGACCCGCGACTTCCGCGCCAGGATCGACATGGGCCAGTCCGTGCTCGACCGGCTGGACGACGCCATCGCCGTGTTCGACGCTACGGGACTGCAATGCATGACGAACGCCGCCTATGACGCGCTGTGGCCCGACACAAACCCGCAGGGCGACCAACCCGTCCGCGCCGCGGATGCCGTCGCCGCCTGGACCGGGGCGACCGCGCCTTCGCCGCTGTGGCAGGATGCGGCCCGGTTTCTCGGTTACGGGGCCGAGCGGGCGGATTGGTCCGGAACCGCGCGGCTGCTGGACGGGCGGGGGATGAAGTGCCACTTCCTGCCGCTTGCGGGCGGGGCGACGATGGTGCGCTTCGAACTGCTGACCGCGCGCAAGCGCCGCACGATCGTTCCGCCCCAGCGTCAGACGGCCATTGCCGAGCGGCTGAAGGCGTGACGGGCTTGCGGTGGCGGGGCGGCGGGGCCAGATTGCGGCGATGCCGCGTCATTGCCCCGCCCCCCTGCCCCTGCTCGACCTCGCCTTGCCCGACGCGGCGGCAACGGATGCCTTTGCCGAACGGCTGGCCCCCTTGCTGCGCGGCGGGGACGCGCTGCTGCTGACCGGATCGCTGGGCGCCGGGAAAACACAGCTCGCCCGCGCGATCATCCAGACCCTGCAAGCGGCGCACGGCACCCCCGAGGACGTTCCGTCGCCGACCTATACGCTGGTGCAGGAATATCAGGCAGGCGCGCTGCATATCGTCCACGCCGATCTTTACCGCCTGGCGGGGCCGGGCGAAGCGACCGAACTGGCGCTGGACGATCTTTGGGACACGGCGCTGTGCCTGATCGAATGGCCCGACCGTCTGGGCGACGCCGCACCGCGCGACGCGCTGCATGTCACGCTGGCGCAGGACGGCGAGGGCCGTCGCCTTGTCCTGTCATCCGCGAATGACGGATGGGCAGCGCGTCTCAAGTCGCTTGCGCCATGCTGAATCCGGGCGATCCGCATGTCTATGGCCTGCCGCCGGGCGCCGACTTTCCGGCAGACCTGATCGCCGGGCTGGCGGACCGGCTGACCGACGCCCCGGACGACTGGGCGCGGGTCGAGATCTTCGTGAATACCCGCCGGATGCAGCGACGGATCCGCGAGCTTTTCGCCGCCGGGCCGCCGCGTCTGCTGCCGCGCCTGCGGCTGGTGACGGACATCGCGTCCGATCCGGCCGCCGACATTGCACCCCCCGTCTCGCCCCTGCGGCGGCGGCTGGAACTGGCACAGCTCGTCTCGGCGCTGGTCGAGGCCGATCCGGGCCTTGCGCCGCGCGCGGCCGTGCAGGATCTGGCGGACAGCCTGGCCGCGATCCTGGACGAGATGCAGGGCGAAGGCGTGCCGCTGGAGGCGCTGGCCGATCTCGATGTCAGCGACCTCTCGGGGCATTGGGACCGCAGCCTGCGCTTCATCCGCCTCGTCGGGCGCTATCTGGACCCCGACGCGCCGCCCGATCCCGAAGCGCGCCAGCGCCGGGCGATCGAACGTCTGGCCATGCGCTGGCGTGCCGATCCGCCCCGCCATCCGGTCATCGTTGCGGGTTCGACCGGATCGCGCGGCGCCACGTCGCTGCTGATGCAGGCCGTCGCCGATCTGCCGCAGGGCGCGCTGATCCTGCCGGGATACGATTTCTGCCTGCCGCCATCCATCTGGGCGACACTGGACGACACCACCGCCGAGGACCATCCGCAATACCGCTATGCCGCGCTGATGCGCCGTCTCGGCATTGCGCCCGAAGGAATCGGCCGCTGGACGCCGACAGACCCGCGGCCGCGTCGCAACCGACTGATCTCGCTCGCTCTGCGTCCTGCGCCCGTCACCGACCAGTGGCGGTCCGAGGGGGCCGGTCTGCCGGATCTGACCGATTGCACCGCAGGCCTGAGCCTGATGGAAGCGCCCGATGCCCGGACCGAGGCGCTGGCCATCGCGTTGGCGCTGCGCCACGCCGCCGAGGAAGGCCGCACCGCCGCGTTGGTCACGCCCGACCGCGACCTTACCCGCCGCGTGACCGCCGCATTGGACCGCTGGGAAATCGAGCCGGACGACAGCGCCGGGCGGCCGCTGGCTCAATCCGCGCCGGGCCGCCTGCTGCGCCATGTCGCCCATGCCGCCGGCCGCGATCTGACATCCGAGGATCTGCTGGTCCTGCTCAAGCATCCGCTGACGCATACCGGCGCCGAACGGGGCGAACACCTGCGCCATACGCGCGACCTGGAACTCTGGCTGCGGCGTCGCGGGCCGGCCTTTCTGCGCCCCGCCACGCTGGCTGACTGGCAACCCGACCCGGATCCGCAGCTGGCCGGCTGGATCGCGTGGCTGGCCGGGGCGATGGACACCCTGGCCGATCCCCGTCCGCGCAGCCTTCCCGACTGGGTGGAACGCCATATCGCGCTGACCGAAACGCTGGCAGCCGGCTGCGGTGCCGCGGGCAGCGGCGAATTGTGGCTGGAGGCGGCCGGCATCAGGGCAGCCGAGACGATGACCGACCTTCGCGCCGCCGCCGATGCGGGCGGCGATCACACGCCCGCCGCCTATGCCGCGCTGATCGACACCCTGCTTCAAGGGGTCGAGGTGCGCGATCCGGTCCGCCCGCGCCCCGATATCGCCATCTGGGGCACGCTCGAGGCGCGGGTGCAGGGCGCCGATCTGGTGATCCTCGCCGGTCTGAACGAAGGCGTCTGGCCCGAAGCGCCCGCCCCCGATCCGTGGCTGAACCGCGCGATGCGGCGGGCCGCGGGGCTGCTTTTGCCCGAACGGCGCATCGGCCTGTCGGCCCACGACTTCCAGCAGGCCGCCGCCGCGCCCCGCGTCATCTTCAGCCGCGCGCGACGCGACGCGGAAGCCGAAACCGTCATGTCGCGCTGGCTGAACCGGCTGACGAACCTCATATCGGGCCTGCCCGCGCGCAACGGTCCCGAGGCGCTGGCGGCCATGCGGTCGCGGGGTGAGCAATGGCTGAGTATGGCCCGAAGGATCGAATCCGTGCCGCATCGCCTGCCCCCGGCCCCGCGGCCCGCGCCCCGCCCCCCCGTCGCCAGCAGGCCGACGCGGCTGTCGATCACCGACATCGAAAGGCTGCGCCGCGACCCCTATGCCGTCTATGCGCGCCACGTGCTGCGGCTGCGCCCGCTCGACCCGCTGCGGCAGGATCCGGGGGCGGCCCTTCGCGGCACCGTGGTCCACGAGATATTCGAGCGGTTCGTCAAGGACGGCGTCGCCCCCGATGACCCCGCCGCCGCATCGCTGCTGATCGGCATCGCCGACGACGTGTTGCAGGCGCAGGTCGCTTGGCCCGCCGCCCGCCGGGTCTGGCGCGCGCGCCTCGAACGCACCGTGCCGTTCTTTCTGGCCACCGAACTGAACCGCCGCCGCAATGCCGCCCCCCACGCGATCGAACGGTCGGGCGAATGGCCCGTGCCCGGCACCGGCGTCACGCTTACGGGCAAGGCCGATCGGATCGACCTGCGCGACGACGCGACACTGGCGATCTATGACTACAAAACGTCGGCACCGCCTTCGGACAAGGAAGTGCAGCATTTCGCCCGACAGTTGCTGCTGGAAGGATTGATGGCCGAGGCGGGCGCGTTCGACGGCCTGCCGGCAGGGCGGGTATCCGAACTGGCCTATATCGGCGTCGGCACGTCGCCCAAGGTCGTGCGGATTTCCTGGCGCGACGGGGTCTATTGGCCCGAACGGGTGCTGACGGAACTTTGCGAGCTGCTGAACGCCTACCGCGACGGCGCGCAGGGCTACATGGCGCGGCGGGCACCGAAGAACGTCGCCTATGCCGGCGATTACGACGATCTGTCGCGGTTCGGCGAATGGTCCGACAGCGATGCGCCATTCGCCCAGGACGTGCCATGAACCGCCCCCGCCCGCTGCCGCAGGACGATGCGACGCTGCGCCAGATCGCGGCTGCCGATCCGCGCGCCTCGACCTGGCTTTCGGCGAATGCGGGATCGGGCAAGACCCGCGTGCTGACCGACCGCGTGGCGCGTCTGCTGCTGGACGGCACGTCGCCGCAGAACATCCTGTGCCTGACCTATACCAAGGCCGCCGCCAGCGAGATGCAGAACCGCCTGTTCCGGCGGCTGGGCGAATGGTCTATGGCGGACGATGCGGATCTGGCCGAACGCCTGACCGCGCTGGGGGTGGACGGACCGCTGGACGCCGACCGTCTTGCCGCGGCGCGGCGCCTTTTCGCCCGCGCGATCGAGACGCCGGGCGGCCTGCGCATCCAGACGATCCATTCCTTCTGCGCGGTCCTGCTGCGCCGCTTCCCGCTGGAGGCCGGCGTCACACCCCAATTCACCGAAATGGACGACCGCGCCGCCGCCCTGCTGCGGGCCGAATGCATGGAACGTCTGGCTTTGGACGAACCGGCGCCGCTCGACGATCTGGCGCGTCATTTCACCGGCGACACGCTGGACCTGATGGGAAAGGAAATCGCCGACCGCCGCGACGATTTCCGCGCAATTCCCGACGAAACCGCCTTGCGCGCCCTGCTGAGCCTCCCGCCGGGAATCGGTATGGACGCCGTGCCGGCCCGTGTGTTCGACGGGATGGACGCCGACCTTCTGCCGCGCATCGCCGCAATCATGGCGGCATCGGGCGGCAAGACCGACGCCAAGCTGGCCCCGCGCCTTGCGGCGATCGTGCCCCCCTTCACGGTCGCCCATCTGGAGGTGCTGGAGGATTGCCTTCTGACCGGCGACGGCGCCAAGCAACCCTTCTCCGCCAAGATCGGCGCGGTGCCCACCAAGGCCGTCCAGGCCATGCTCGGCGACGATCTGGACGCGCTGAACGATCTGATGCTGGCCGTGCAGGACGCGCGCGACCTGCGTCTGGGGCTTCTGGCGCTGGACCGGACGCTGGCGCTGCACCGTTTCGCCGCTGCCTTCCTGCCGGTTTACGAGCGTGGCAAGGCGGCGCGCGGCTGGCTGGATTTCGACGACCTGATCCTCAAGGCGCGCGATCTGCTGACCGATCCGCAGGTCGCCGCATGGGTCCTGTTCCGGCTGGACGGCGGCATCGATCATATCCTCGTGGACGAGGCGCAGGATACCAGCCCCGCCCAATGGGAGGTGATCGAGGCGCTGGCGCAGGAATTCGCCGCAGGCCACGGCGTGCGCCGTGCGGGGGAACGCACGCTGTTCGTCGTGGGCGACCGCAAGCAGTCGATCTACTCGTTTCAGGGCGCCGATCCGACCGGGTTCGAGCTGCGGCGCGACAGGTTCGCCCGGCGGCTGAAACCCGTCTCGCCGCTGGTATCGCACGATCTGCTGCATTCGTTCCGCTCGTCCGAGGCCATCCTTTCCGTCGTGGACCGTGTGTTCGCCGACACGCCCGGCATGGGGACCGCCGCGCGGCATATCGCCTTTCACACCGCGCTGCCCGGTCGCGTCGATCTGTGGCCGCTGGTCCGGCCCGAAGCCGCGCCCGAACCGCCGGCCTTCGACGATCCGGTGGATGTCATGTCGCCCGTCGATGCGTCGGTGCGCCTTGGCCGCGCGGTGGCGCAGGGCATCCGGCAGGCGATCGACGGCGGCGCGACGATCCCGCTGCCCGACGGCACCAGGCGGCCCGTCACCGAAGGCGATTTCCTGATCCTCGTGCGGTCGCGCCGCCAGATCTTTCGCCAGATCATCCTGGCCTGCAAGGCCGAGGGGCTGAACATCGCCGGGTCCGACCGGCTGAAACTTCAGGCCGAGCGCGCCGTGCGCGATATCCGCGCGCTGCTGGCCTTTCTCGCAACGCCCGAGGACGACCTGTCGCTGGCCACCGCCCTGCGCTCGCCGCTCTGCGGCTGGACCGAGGGCGAGCTTTTCACCCTGGCCGCGAACCGCCCGCAAGGCGCGTTCCTGTGGCAGGCCCTCCGCCGGTCCCCGATGCGCCCCGACACCCGCGCCATGCTGGACGATCTTCGTCGCAATGCCGACTATCTGCGCCCCTACGACCTGATCGAGCGGATCCTGCTGCGGCATGGCGGGCGCTCCGCCCTTCTGGCGCGGTTGGGCGACGAGGCCGAGGATGGCATCGACGAATTGCTCACCCAGGCGATGGCCTATGAACGCGCCGACATTCCCAGCCTTACGGGGTTCCTGGCGTGGTTCGACGCCGCCGATGTCGAGGCCAAACGCCAGGCCGAAGGACGCGGATCGCGCATCCGGGTGATGACCGTGCATGGCGCCAAGGGGTTGGAGGCGCCCATCGTCATTCTGCCCGAAACGATGAAGAAGCCCCGCGAATCGTCCGGTCAGATCGTCGTCGCGGCCGATGCCCCGCCGCTGTGGAAGGTGGCCAAGGCGCAGCGGCATCCGGTGCTGGGCGCTTCGGTCGCGGCGCAGGAACAGGCCGCCGCCGAGGAACGCGATCGCCTTCTTTATGTCGCGATGACGCGGGCCGAAACGTGGCTGATCGTCTGCGGCGCGGGCGACGACAAGGATGCGCCTAACCTCTGGTACGGTCAGGTCGCGGCGGCGCTGGACGCGCTGGATACCGACGCCATCGACACGCCCACCGGCCCCGGCCGCCGCTTTGCCGTGGGCGATTGGGACAAGGGCTGCGCCGTGCAGGTCGCCGCCGCCACGGATGCACCATCGGCCCTGCCCGACTGGATCCGCCGGCCCGCCCCGCCCGCGACCGAGCCGCCGCGCACGATCACCCCGTCGGATCTGGGCGGCGAGAAGGCGCTGCGCGGGCCCGCGGCGCTGGATGCGGCGGATGCCAAGCGGCGTGGCACGTTGATCCATGCGCTGCTGGAACACCTGCCGCCCGACCGTCCCGCCGACTGGCCCGGTCTCGCCCCCCGCCTGCTTGTCGCCGACCCGCCCCTGACCGCCCCCGAAATCACGGCGCTTCTGGACGAGGCGCGCGGTGTGCTGGCGGCCCCCGCCCTGCGCGACCTGCTGGGCGAACCCGCCCTGGCCGAGGTCGAACTGGTCGCGCGGCTGGGCGACCGGCCGCTATCGGGCATTGTCGACCGCCTGATCCTGCGCGACGGCGCGGTGCTGGCCATCGACTACAAATCGAACGCCGTCGTTCCCGCGACGCCGGCCGAAGTGCCCGAGGGCCTGCTGCGCCAGATGGGCGCGTATCTGGTCGCCCTGCGCCAGATCTATCCCGACCGCCGCGTGGACGTGGCGCTGCTGTGGACGCGGACGGCCAGCCTCATGCCTCTGCCACATGACGTGGTGCTGGCTGCGCTGGACCGATGGCGCGACCTTGACGCACCGGGGGGGTCTGCATAGGTCAGCCCGACAACGCCGCACCCATTCAGGAGAAGACCATGGCCACCCAAGCCGTAACCGATGCCACCTTCGATGCCGAGGTCCGCCAGTCCGACTTGCCCGTCGTCGTCGATTTCTGGGCCGAATGGTGCGGCCCCTGCAAGCAGATCGGCCCCGCGCTGGAAGAACTGTCCGCCGAATACGAAGGCCGGGTGAAGATCGTCAAGGTCAACGTGGACGACAATCCCGAAAGCCCCGCCAGGCTGGGCGTGCGCGGCATTCCCGCCCTGTTTCTTTTCAAGGACGGCGAAGTCGTGTCGAACAAGGTCGGTGCCGCGCCCAAGGCGTCGCTCGACAGCTGGATCCGCGAAGCGATCTGATCGGCGCGCCGCATGTCACAGGATTTTCCCGGCTGGCACGGAACCACCATCGTGGGCATCCGCAAGGGTGGCCGCGTGGTGATCGCGGGCGACGGTCAGGTCAGCATGGGCCAGACGGTGATGAAGGGCACGGCGCGCAAGGTCCGCCGTCTGTCGCCCGGCGGTCACGACATCGTGGCGGGCTTCGCCGGATCGACGGCCGACGCCTTCGCGCTGCTGGAACGGCTGGAGGCCAAGCTGGAGGCGACGCCGGGCCAGTTGATGCGCGCCTGCGTCGAACTGGCGAAAGACTGGCGCACCGACAAGTATCTGCAAAAGCTCGAGGCGATGCTGATCGTCACCGACGGCACCGGGCTTTTCGTCGTCACCGGCGCGGGCGACGTGCTGGAACCCGAACATGACGTCGCGGCCATCGGATCGGGCGGCAACTATGCCTTGGCCGCCGCGCGCGCCCTAATCGACACCGATCTCGACGCCGAAACCGTGGCCCGCCGTGCCATGTCCATCGCCGCCGACATCTGCGTCTACACCAACGGCAACCTGACGGTCGAGACGATCGGCTGATCCGCCGCGCACCGCATTTTGCCCTATCCGAACCGAAAGTCCGCCATGACCGACCTGACCCCGCGCGAGATCGTCTCCGAACTCGACCGTTTCATCATCGGCCAGAAGGACGCCAAGCGTGCCGTCGCCGTGGCGCTGCGCAACCGCTGGCGGCGCAAGCAGCTCGATCCCGCCATGCAGGACGAGGTTTATCCGAAGAACATCCTGATGATCGGCCCCACTGGCGTCGGCAAGACCGAGATCAGCCGCCGTCTGGCCAAGCTGGCCCGCGCGCCGTTCCTCAAGGTCGAGGCGACGAAGTTCACCGAAGTCGGCTATGTCGGCCGGGACGTGGAACAGATCGTCCGCGATCTGGTCGAACAGGCGATCACCATGACTCGCGAACACATGCGCGAGGACGTGAAGGCCCGCGCGCAGGAAAACGCCGAAGAACGCGTGTTGCAGGCCATTGCCGGCGAAAACGCCCGCAGCCAGACGCGCGAGATGTTCCGCCGCAAGCTGCATTCGGGCGAGCTGGACGATACCGTGATCGAACTTGAGGTCGCTGATACCTCGAACCCCTTGGGCGGGATGGAACTGCCCGGCATGCAGCCCGGCCAGATGGGCGCGATGAATCTGGGCGACATCTTCGGTAAGGCGTTCAAGGGCCGCACCGTGCGCAAGCGCATCACCGTCGCCGAAAGCTATGACCTGCTGCTGGGCGAGGAAGCCGACAAGCTGTTGGACGATGAAATCGTGACCAAGGCCGCGCTGGAGGCGGTCGAGCAGAACGGCATCGTCTTTCTGGACGAGATCGACAAGGTCTGCGGCCGCCAGGATGCCCGCGGCGGCGAGGTCAGCCGCGAAGGCGTGCAGCGCGACCTGCTGCCGCTGATCGAAGGCACGACTGTCGCCACCAAGCACGGCCCTGTCAGGACCGACCATATCCTGTTCATCGCGTCGGGCGCGTTCCACGTCGCCAAGCCCAGCGACCTGCTGCCCGAATTGCAGGGCCGCCTGCCCATCCGGGTCGAGTTGCGCGCCCTGACAGAAGCCGATTTCGTCCGCATCCTGACCGAGACGGAGAATGCCCTGACCCGCCAATATGCGGCGCTGATGGGCACTGAACAGGTCGAGGTCGCCTTCACCGAGGACGGCATCGCCGCCCTGGCGCGCATCGCCGCCGAGGTGAACACGTCGGTCGAGAATATCGGCGCCCGCCGCCTTTATACGGTGATGGAGCGTGTGTTCGAGGATCTGTCCTTCGACGCGCCCGACAAGGGCGGCCAGTCCGTCACCGTGGACGCCGCCTTTGTCGAGACGCATCTGGGCGAACTCAGCCGGTCCACCGACATGAGCCGCTACGTCCTGTGACGCGCCCCGGCGTCAGAGGGTCAGCCGGAACAGCGCGAAGCCCTCGGGCGTGGTTTCCACGTATTCGGGCGCCGCGCCCTGCACCAGATCGACGTAATCCCTGGCCTTCGGTCCCGTCTCGAACGTGACAGAGGTGCCCGGCATGGACGCGAAGGACCAGTTGGCATCGGCGGACGGGTTGATCGTGCCCTGCTCGACGATATAACGCACGATGACGTCGCGATTGGTGTCCGGCCCGACGAAGATCACCGAACCGTCGCGGATGCCCGGAAAGCTGCCGCCGCCGCCCGCGCGATAATTGTTCGTCGCCACGATGAACGGCTGATCCGGGTCGATGGGCTGGCCCTGATAGGTGAGATCGACGATGCGATGCGCGGTTTCGTCCACCAGGTTGCCCTCGCTGTCGTAACGCGACGGCTGGCTCAGGTCGATGACATAACTCACACCGTCCATCACGTCGAAATTGTAGCTGGGGAAATCCGGGTTCAGAAGCGGCGCGTCGGTCGCGCCCGGTTCGATCCGGTTGAACATGCCCGCCGACCGTTCCAGCCATTCGCGCACATCCGCACCCGTCAGCTTCACCGCCTGCACCGTGTTGGGATAGAGGTAGAGATCCGCGACGTTCCTGATGGCCACGTCGCCCGCCGGCACGTCGGTGTAGTAATCCGGCCCCCCGCGCCCGCCGGATTTGAACGGCGCCGCCGCCGACAGGATCGGAACGCCCGCATTCACCGTGTCCTGCATCATCTGGTCGATATACCAGATCTGCGCCTGGCTGACGATCTGCACCGACGGATCGTCCGCCACCAATGCGAAATAGCTGAAAAGCGGCGCCGACGTCGTGCCCACGGACCGGCGAACGTATTCCAGCGTCTCCTCGTGCTCGGGCCGGGCGGCGTCCAGAACCGCCGGCACACTCTCGACCAGCGGCACCTTGTCGCCGTCCACCCGTTCCATAATGGGGCGGTTCTCCACCTCGAAGCCGGTGACGCGCCAGCTTTCGCCGTCGCGTTCCAGCGCCAGGTCGATCAGGCCCATATGCGAGCCCCAGAAATTCGCCATGACCGCGGGCTTGCCCATCAGCGTGCCGCGCGCGGCATCCACGCCCTCGATCCCCTCATAGCTTTCTCCGGGGAACAGGCGGTGCTCGTGGCCGGTCATCACCACGTCGATCCCGTCCACCTCGGCAACGTAGAGCGACGCGTTCTCCATCCCCTGTTCATAGGGCGCCTCGATCCCGGAATGGGACAGCGCGACGACCAGATCGACGCCTTCCGCGCGCAATCGCGGCACCCAGGCGCGCGCGGCCTCGACGATGTCGCGGGTCTGCACCCTGCCTTCCAGATGCCGCTTGTCCCAGGTCATGATCTGCGGCGGCACGAAGCCGATGATGCCGACGCGGATCGGATGCATCTGCCCCGCGCCATCGATGATCTGCCGGTCGAGCACCGTGTAGGGCGGCACCAGCGTATCGTCCTCGACCGGCGAGGCGCCCAGCGGCACATGCGCGACATTGGCCGAGACGACCGGAAACGCCGCGTCGTCCAGCGCGTCCATCAGATAATCGAGGCCATAGTTGAATTCGTGGTTGCCCAAGGTCGCCGCGTCGTATTCCAGCATGTTCATCGCGGCGATGATCGGATGGGCATTGCCGCCTTCCAGCCCCTTTTCATAGGCCATGTAATCGCCCATGGGGTTGCCCTGGATCAGGTCGCCGTTGTCCAGCAGCAGCGAATTGGTGGCCTCGGCCCTGACCTCGGCGATGCGCGCCGCCGTCCGGGCAAGCCCGAAATCGTCCACCGGCCTGTCGGCATAGTAATCGTAGGGGAAGACATGCACATGCAGGTCGGTCGTTTCCATCAGGCGCAAATGCGCCTGCCCCGCCTGGGCATTGGCGCTGAAAGGGTGCAGCGCGGTCGCTCCGGCGATCGCGGCACCCGAGGCAAGGAAATGGCGGCGGGTCAGGGACATGGGACTGCCTTTCGTGAATGGCCTGACGCGATGCTAGCGGACCGTCCGGCCGCTGCGAACCCCGGATCTGCGATGGCTGGACGCTGGCCCGCGACGCAACCATAGAGGGGACAGACCGACCCAAGGGGAACGAGCGTTATGGACGGCATTACCACCGGCGCGCTGATCGAACTGGGCGCGGTCGCGGCCGGGGCCGGGATCGCGGGGGGGATCCTGGCGGGGCTTCTGGGCGTCGGCGGCGGCATCGTCATCGTCCCGGCGCTTTATTTCGCGCTGACGCTGACCGGCATGGACCCGACGCTGACGATGAAGGTCGCGGTCGGCACGTCGCTGGCGACCATCGTATTTACCTCGCTCGCCTCGGGGATGGGGCATCATCGGCGGGGGGCCATCGACACCGCGCTGCTGCGGCTCTGGGCGCCGTCCATTCTTGCCGGCGTGGTCATCGGCAGTCTTCTGGGGGGCTATGTCTCGGGCGAGGTGATGATCGCGGTCTTCGCCACCGTCGCGCTGGCCGTTTCGCTGGACATGATCCTGCGCAAGGGCCGGTCCGACCCACAGCCCAAGGGGTTCTCGCGTCCCGTCTGGGCGGTCTTCGGCGTTCTCACCGGGACTATCAGCGCGCTGATGGGGATCGGCGGCGGCACGATCGGTGTGCCGCTGCTGAACTTCCTGGGCTACGACATCCGCCGCGCGGTCGGCACGTCGGCGGCCATCGGGTTCCTGATCGGCGTTCCGGGCACGATCATCTACGCGCTGTCGGGGCTGGGCGCGGCGGGCCTGCCGCCATTCTCGCTCGGCTATGTCAACCTGCTGGCGGCGGCGGTCATCGTGCCGCTCAGCACCGGGTTCTCGCAGGTCGGGGTGCGGCTGGCCCATTCCATCCCGCGCCGGACGCTGCGGCTGTCCTTCGGGGCGTTCCTGATGCTGACCTCGGCGCGGATGTTCCTAGACCTTTTCGGCGGCTGATCAGCGGCGAAGATAGACGTAATAGGCCCCGCCGCCGCCGTGACGCCGATGCGCCGGAACGACCTGCAAGACAAGCGGCGCCAGCGTGCCACCCGAAAGCCAGACCGGCACCTGATGTCGCAGCAAACCGCGCCTTGCGGGGATCGGCCCGTCGCCGTCCCGGTCGCGCCCCTTGCCGGTGATGACCAGCACCAGCCGCCGCCCCGCCGCATGGGACGAATGGACGAAACCGATCAGCCGCGGATGCGCTTCAGCCAGCGTCAGACCGTGCAGATCCAGCCGCGCCTCGACCTCGACCTTGCCGCGTTTCAACTTGCCGAAGGTTCGCGCATCCATCCGCAGCGCAGGGGCGGCGGGCAGGGCCGTGGCGACCCCCTCGCGCGCGGCGGCGCCGATGCGGAAATCGGACGGCACGCTGACGCGGGGCGGCGGCGGCGCGGCTTTGACGGGCGCAGGCGGCGGGTCCTCGGGCGCGGGGCGCGGGGCAGGGTGCAGCGGATGGGCGCTGCGCTGAACCTGCGCCCAAAGCGCCTGTTCGTCCGGCCGCAGGGTGCGGGTTCGGCCGCGCCGCGCCATCGTTCAACAGGGGGCGTGGGGACGATCCGCGCCGGTCATTCGCCCGTGGCGACGAGCTGCCAGTTCGGATCGCCCGTGCCCATCTTGCGCGCGAAGGTCCAGACATCGCGCTGGCGCTTGATCTCGCCCGGATTGCCCTCGACGATCTGGCCGTCGCTGTCGCGCACCACCGATGTCAGCTCGCCCACGAAGCGCACGACCATCTGTCCCACATCCGTCGCCCGGTCATAGCTTGCCTCGACCAGGGTGGTATCGCGCACGCCCATGACCTCGCCCTCGATCGTCAGACCGCGCTCGGTCCGGTCGGCGATGACGGCATCGAACGCCTCGGCCACGTCGGGGTCGAGAAAGCCCCGCACGTCGGAAATATCGCCCTTCTCGAACGCGGTCAGGATCATCTCGTAGGCGCTGCGCGCGCCGTCCAGGAATTCGCGCACGTTGAACGACGGCTCGACCGTCTTCATCGCCATCAGCGCCTTGGCGCTGTCCGACTTCTCGGGAACGTGATCGGTGATGTCGCGGTCGGGCCCGCCCTCGATCACCTCGAAATCGGGACGGCGCGACACCTTGGACGCCGGTCCCGGCCCGGCGACCGGCGGCTTCTCGAACCCGTCGCGGGTGCCCAGAACGCTGCGCAGGCGCAGGATCAGGAAGATCGCGATGCCGGCGAGAACCAGAAGCTGTATCACGGCGGAATCCATCGTTACCTCGGGGGAGTTGGAAGGCGGCGTCCTTTGCCCTTATGTAGGGTCGTGACCGGGCCAAGTCCACCTCCGCCCCCGGATGTGAGGAGAACAAGATGTGGCTATTCGTCCCTTTCGTGCTGATCCCGCTGATCGAGATCGCGCTGTTCATTCAGGTCGGCGGCCTGATCGGCCTGTGGCCGACGCTGGCCATCGTGGTGATGACCGCCATCGCCGGCACGTCGATGATGCGCAGTCAGGGTGCGATGGCGATGGCGGATCTGCGCCGGTCCATGCACGATCTGCGCGATCCGACAGAACCGCTGGCGCATGGCGCGATGATCCTGCTGGCCGGCGCGCTGCTGCTGACGCCGGGGTTCTTCACCGATGCCTGCGGTCTGCTGTTGCTGGTCCCGCCCGTGCGCCGCGCCGCCTTGCGCGAATTGCGCCGCCGGGTGAAGATCCAGCACTTCGCCTATGGCCCCTCCACACCCCCCGGTGCCGGACCGCGCGGCCCTGCCGGACGCGGCGACATCATCGAAGGGGACTTTACCGAGGAACCCGCGCCGCGCGCCGACCGCGGCCCGTCCGGCTGGACGCGCCACTGACGCCCTGCGGCGTTGAGACCGCGCCGCGAACCTGATAACCCCATCCGCGACCGCGCCCACGCGCATCCCAGCCCGAGGTTCCCATGGCCGATACCGAAACCGACACCACCGAAACGCAGACCAACGGCGCCGTTCCGCCACAGCCGCAACTGCGCATCCTGGGCCAGTTCATCCGCGACATGTCGTTCGAGAACATCGTCTCGCGCGGCGGCATCACCGGCGATGTGACGCCCGATATTTCGGTTCAAGTCAGCCTGGACGCCAAGAAGCGCCCCGAGGCCGAGGACCGGTTCGAGGTGGTCAGCAAGTTCAAGGTCACGTCGAAGAACAAGGGCACCGACGATACGCTGTTCCTGCTGGAGCTTGAATATGGCGGCCTGTTCTCGATCCAGAACGTCCCGCAGGAACAGATGCACCCGTTCCTGCTGATCGAATGTCCGCGCATGCTGTTTCCGTTCGTGCGCCGGATCGTCAGCGACATCACCCACGACGGCGGCTTCCCGCCGCTGAACCTCGATACCATCGACTTCGTGGCACTCTATCGTCAGGGGCTGGCCCAGCGGCAGGCCGCGCAGCAGGCGCAGGCGCAGGCCCCGATCGCCAACTGACCTAGCAGGCCGGCGGCGTTCCCCACAGCGCGCCGCCGATCCGGGCCACGAACGCGGCATGCGCCTCGGCCTCGGCGTCGGTCAGGCGCGGCGGCAGCGGACGGGGACGGGGGACGGCCGCCAGGCGACAGCCGTATCGGTCTGCTGCGCGCCGTCGCTCGACAGCCCGAAATCCGGCTGCCTGCCGCCGATCAGTTCCAGATACACATCCGCCAGGATTTGCGCGTCCAGCAGCGCGCCGTGCAGCGTCCGCGCGCTGTTGTCGATGCCGAAGCGGCGGCACAGCGCGTCCAGCGACGCGGGCGCGCCCGGAAACCGCCGCCGCGCCATCGCCACCGTATCGACGGCGCGGTCCATCGCCAGCAACGGCAGTCCCGCCCAGCCCAGTTCGGCATTGAGAAACTTCATATCGAACGCGGCATTATGGATGATCAGCCTGGCATCGCCCGCAAAATCCACGAAAGCCTGCGCGACGGCGGCGAAAACGGGTTTATCGCGCAAAAAGTCGTCGCCCAGCCCGTGCACCTCGAACGCATCCTGCGGCATGGCGCGCTGGGGATTGATATATTGATGATAGGTCCGGCCCGTGGGCATGTGGTTCAACAGCTCGACCGCGCCGATCTCGACGATCCGGTCGCCGGTCGCGGGCTCGAACCCGGTCGTTTCGGTATCCAGCACGATCTCACGCATGGGCACGGTCCCGCAAACGGGCCACAAGCTCGGCCACCTGCCGCGCGGTATCCTCCATCGTCTCGGTCGTGACAACCGCGGCGGCGCGGCGGCGCTTTTCGGCATCGGGCAGTTGCTGCGCCTTCAGCGCCTCGAATTGCGCGACGGTCATCCCCGGACGCGCCAGCACCCGCGCGCGTTGAAGCGGCTCGGGCGCGCTGACCGTCACGACGAAATCGACGTCCTTGTCGCCCCCCGTCTCGAACAGAAGCGGGATGTCCAGCAGCACCATCGGCGCGCCTGAAGCCGTCACGAACGCGGCGCGATCCTCGGCCACAAGCGGATGGATCGCTGCTTCGATCCGGGGCAGGGCATCGGGGTCGGCGGCGATCCAGGCCTTCAGCCGCTCGCGGCTTACGGCATGTTCGACAATGGCCTCGGGACGGATCGCCGCGATCGCCGCGACACCGGCCCCGCCTTTCGCATAAAGGCGATGCACCGCCGCATCGGCGTCCCAGACCGGGATGCCGTGCTGCGCGAACATCGCCGCCGTCGTGGACTTTCCCATGCCGATGGATCCGGTCAACCCGATGCGGAACGGGCGCGTCATGGTCCCAGAACCGCCGCGCGCGTGGATTCGTCGACGGGCGGACGGGCGCCGAACCACCGCTCGAACCCCGGTACGGCCTGCCAGATCAGCATCCCGACGCCATCGACCACCGTGCATCCCATGGCCCGCGCCTGCGCCAGAAACGCCGTTTCGACCGGCGTATAAACCAGATCCGTCACCACGCTGCTGCGCGACAGCCCGTCCAGCGGCACGCGAAACTCGGGCTTGCCGACCATCCCCAGAACGCTGGCATTCACGACCGTCGCCGCGTCCTCGACGATATTGCCCGCCTGCGTCCAGTCATAGACGACGATCTTGGCGCCGAACTCCTTGCGCAGCGCCTCGCTTCGGGCGCGGGTGCGGTTGGTCAGCCGGATCTCGGTGACGCCCGCGTCGATCAGCGATGTCAGCACCGCCCGTGCGGCACCGCCCGCCCCGAAGACGGCCGCCGGTCCGGCGCGCGGCTGCCAGTCGGGTGCCCCCTGCCGCAGGTTCTCCATGAAGCCGTAGCCGTCGGTATTGTCCGCCAGGATGCGCCCGTCCTCGCGGAAGGTCAGCGTATTCGCCGCACCGACCAGGGCCGCGCGGTCGGTCACGCTGTCGGCGATCTCCAGCACCTGTTCCTTGTGCGGCACGGTCACGTTGCCGCCGACGAACCCCATCCGCGGCATCGCGCGCAGCGTATCGCGCAGATCCGTCCGCGCCACGTCCAGCGGGACATAATGTCCGGCGATCCCCAGCACGCGCAGCCAGTGGCCATGCAGGCGGGGCGACCGCGAATGGGCGACCGGCGATCCGATCACCCCGGCCAACGGAATACGGGGATGCGTCATGCCGGCAACGTGCCCCGGTCGATCAGCCACGACAAGAGCGGGATCAGCGGCAGGCCGAGAACGGTGAAATAATCCCCCTCGATGGCGGTGAAAAACCGCGCGCCTTCCTCCTCCAGCTTGTAGGCTCCGACCGAGTCGCGGATGCTGTCCCAGTTCCGCGCGATGTAATCGTCGATATATCCTGCGCTCAGCCCCCGCATCGTCAGCCGCACCTGGCCCACATGCCGCCAGACCGGCCGCCCGTCCTGAAACGCCACCACGGCCGAAAACAAAGCATGCCGGTCGCCCGAAAGCGCGCGAAGCTGCCGCGCTGCGCCCTCGGGGCTTTCGGGTTTGCCCAGCACCCGGCCGCGATGATCCAGCACCTGATCGCAGCCCAGCACCAGCCGGTCCGGATGGCGGGCCGCCACCTTCGCCGCCTTCGCCTCGGCCAACGCGTCGGCGATGTCGCGCGGCGTGGCGCCCTCGGCCTCCAGCGCGGCGCGCAGCGCGGCCTCGTCAACGCGCGGCACCACGACATCGCAGGCGACGCCCGCCCGGTGCAGCATCTCTCGCCGGATCGCCGATCCCGATGCCAGGATCATTGCGGACAATCAGGTGGATAAGCACCCGTAGAAACCGTGGGGCGATCCTGGGGATAACCGACCGCAGACCGTCGCGCCCGGTGTTCCACCCCGACCGTCCCCCGATCCCCGCGATTCGTCCCCGTGTAGAATTGCGCGTGTTTTTTCAGAACGTCCTCCACAGGCCAGCGATTGCCCTATTGAATACCACACGGCCCATCCACAGGTGGAAAGACGTGCAGATCGTTGTAAACGCTATCTGAAAATATGCTCTCCCTGCAACGCTCCACCGAATTATCCACAGCCGACCCCTACTGGGGATGATCCGTCAGCCCATTGGGGAAAACCCGCCACCCCCGACTTATCCACCGACCAACATCCACATCATCTTTTCTTTCTCTTTCTTTCTTGAAAGGAAGAAGCAGCCGCGCAGGAGATCCGCATGCTCGCCGCCCTTTATCCCTGGACGCTGACGCTGCATGTCCTGTCCTTCGTGGCGTGGATGGCCGGGCTGTTCTATCTGCCGCGCCTTTTCGTCTATCATACGGAAACCGCACAGAATCTTCCCGACCGGCAGGAACTGTTCGGCACGATGGAACGGCGGCTTCTGCGCGGCATCATGAACCCCGCGATGATCGCCACATGGGTGTTCGGCCTGCTGCTTCTGGCGACTCCGGGCATCGTCGACTGGCATCGGGTCTGGCCCTGGACGAAAGCCGCCGGCGTGCTGGGAATGACCGCGTTTCATATGTGGTGCGCCCGCCAGCGCCGCGAACTCGGGCAGGGGCACTTCCGCCATACCGGCCGCCACTACCGCCTGATGAACGAGGTTCCGACGCTGCTGCTGATCGTCATCGTCGTGTCGGTCATCGCCCGCCCCTTCGACTGATTCACACATGATTGACATGGGACGCCGCTGGGCCTAGGTCGGCGCTGCGGCCGTCCGGCATGCACCCTCCCTTCGTTCCCCGACAGCGGCACCGTTCCGCGCAGGATGCCCATGACCCAAGATCGCCTGAACCTTGCCGATCTCAAGGCGCAGACCCCCAAGGATCTGCTGTCCTACGCGGAAGAGCTGGAAATCGAGAACGCATCGACCATGCGCAAGGGCGAGATGATGTTCTCGATCCTCAAGGAACGCGCCGACGATGAATGGGTGATCGGCGGCGACGGCGTGTTGGAGGTCTTGCAGGACGGATTCGGCTTTCTGCGGTCCCCCGAAGCGAACTATCTGCCCGGACCTGACGACATCTATGTCTCGCCCGAGATGATCCGCCGCTATTCCCTGCGCACCGGCGACACGGTCGAGGGCGTGATCCGCGGTCCCGACGACACCGAACGCTATTTCGCCCTGACCGAGGTGGAGCGGATCAATTTCGAAGACCCCGAGCGCGCGCGCCACAAGGTCGCCTTCGACAACCTGACGCCGCTTTATCCTGACGAGCGGATGACGATGGAAATCAGCGATCCGACGCTCAAGGATCGCTCGGGCCGCATCATCGACCTGGTGGCACCCATCGGCAAGGGCCAGCGATCGCTGATCGTGGCACCGCCCCGCACCGGCAAGACCGTGCTGTTGCAGAACATCGCCAACAGCATCGAAAAGAACCATCCCGAATGCTACCTGATCGTGCTGCTCATCGACGAGCGGCCCGAGGAAGTGACCGACATGCAGCGGTCCGTGAAGGGCGAGGTTGTCAGTTCGACCTTCGACGAACCCGCGACCCGCCATGTTGCCGTGTCGGAAATGGTGATCGAGAAGGCCAAGCGCCTGGTCGAACACAAGCGCGACGTGGTGATCCTGCTCGATTCGATCACCCGGCTCGGCCGCGCCTTCAACACCACCGTCCCGTCCTCGGGCAAGGTTCTGACCGGGGGCGTCGATGCCAATGCCCTGCAACGGCCCAAGCGCTTCTTCGGCGCCGCCCGCAACATCGAGGAAGGCGGATCGCTGACCATCATCGCCACTGCGCTGATCGACACCGGCAGCCGTATGGACGAAGTGATTTTCGAGGAGTTCAAAGGCACCGGCAATTCCGAGATCGTCTTGGACCGCAAGGTTGCCGACAAGCGCGTCTATCCTGCCATGGACATCCTCAAATCCGGCACCCGCAAGGAAGAGTTGCTGGTCGATCGGACGGATCTGCAAAAGACGTTCGTCCTGCGGCGCATCCTCAACCCGATGGGCACGACCGATGCGATCGAATTCCTGCTGGGCAAGCTCAAGCAGACCAAGTCGAACGCGGAATTCTTCGAATCGATGAATACCTGAGGGCTAGGCCATGGACACCATCTTTGCCCTGGCGACCGCGCGGGGCAAAGCCGGGGTCGCCATCGTTCGCATCTCGGGGCCGCTTGCGCGGCCGGGCCTGACGCCCTTTATCGGCCCCCTGCCGCCCCCGCAGACCCACGCGCTGCGGACCGTCCGTTCGTCGGATGGAGAGGTGATCGACCGCGCGCTGATTCTCGCCTTTGAAGCAGGTCACAGCTTTACCGGCGAAGATGTGGTCGAGCTTCACCTGCATGGCAGCCCCGCCATCATCGGTCGCGTCCTGACGTTGCTGGATGCAATTGACGGCTTCCGCCCTGCCGAACCGGGCGAATTCACCCGCCGCGCCCTGATGAACGATCGGATGACGCTGGATCAGGTCGAAGGGCTGGCCGATCTGATCGACGCCGAAACCGACCTGCAACGCCAACAAGCGCAACAGGCGTTCGACGGCGTTCTATCGACGCGCGTTGCTCAATGGCGCAATGATCTGCTTGAAGCCGCCGCCCTGATCGAGGCGACAATCGACTTCGTTGACGAAGACGTGCCGGTCGACGTGATGCCGGATGTGTCGGCGCTGATAGACCGGACTCGGCAAAGCCTTCAGGATGAACTCGACGGCTCGTTCGCCGCCGAACGCTTGCGTGACGGGTTCGAAGTGGCCATCGTCGGAGAGCCGAATATCGGAAAGTCCAGTCTTATCAACGCATTGGCGCGTCGGCAGGTTGCCCTTACATCCGACCTTGCGGGAACGACCCGCGATGTGATCGAGGTGCGGATGGAGATTGCCGGCCTTCCCGTAACCCTTCTGGATACGGCCGGCCTGCGTGAAGCTACCGATCCAATCGAGCGCATGGGCGTCGATGTGGCACGCACACGTGCCGATGCCGCTGACCTGCGAATTTTCTTGGTCGAAAGCCTCTCGGAAGCCCTGCCTTTTCCCGGTTTGCCTGATGACATTGTCGTCAGGACCAAGGATGACGCTGGCCGTCTGGACAACTCGATCTCGGCCCGAACCGGGCACGGGCTGCCCGCACTGGTTCAGAAAATCGCGGACCGCTTGACCTATAAGGTATCCCAAGCGTCCCTGACCACACGTGAAAGGTATCGGAATGCCTACCGCATCGCGCTTTCCACCCTAGATCACTGCAACAACCTCTCCGATCATCAGGCCGAAGTGATCGCCTTGAACATCCGCGACGCATCGGACGCTCTGTCGGAACTGATCGGTCCATTGCAGCCTGACGATGTCCTCGATATTGTCTTCTCTCGTTTCTGCATCGGAAAGTGAGTGTTTCACGTGAAACATTGTGACGTCATCGTTGTTGGCGGCGGTCACGCCGGAACCGAAGCCGCGGCGGCCGCTGCCCGTATGGGAGCGGAAACGGCGATGATAACGATGAACAGACATTCCATCGGCGCGATGTCCTGCAATCCGGCAATAGGAGGTCTTGGGAAGGGCCATCTCGTCCGCGAGGTCGACGCGCTTGCCGGTATCATGGGCCAAGCAGCCGATGCGGCAGCGATTCATTATCGCCTTCTCAACCGCAGCAAAGGCCCGGCCGTTCAGGGCCCGCGCGCGCAGATGGATCGGGTTCTTTACAGGCAAGCGGTTCAAGCCGAGCTTGCAGGATTACCCGAGCTTGAGGTTATCGAGGGCGAAGTCGCTGACTTGCTTCTTGAGAATAAAACAGTCGTCGGGGTGGTCTTGGCAGACGGTTCCGAAGTCCGGGCGTCTGCGGTTGTGTTGACGACTGGCACTTTCCTAAACGGTATCATTCACATTGGAGAGCAGCGGAAAGCCGGAGGGAGAGAAGGCGAGAGTGCCGCGATAGCCCTATCCCAACGGCTTTATGAAGCGGATTTGCCCATGGGGCGCCTCAAGACGGGAACTCCACCGCGTCTTGCTGCCGGGTCGATCAACTGGAACATCCTTGAGTCCCAACCCGGCGATACCGACCCCGTCTATATGTCGTTTATGACGGACGCGGTCGCTAACCGTCAGATTCATTGTGCGATCACGCATACGAACGAGAGCACCCATGACATCATCAGGTCGAACCTCTCCAAGTCAGCGATGTATTCTGGCCAGTTGGGGGGAAAGGGACCGCGCTATTGTCCGTCCATTGAGGACAAGATCGTCCGTTTCGCGGATAAGACTTCTCATCAGATCTTCTTGGAGCCTGAAGGTCTCGATTGCAATGTCGTCTATCCAAACGGGATTTCGACATCCCTCCCCGCGGATGTCCAGGAGGCCTACGTCCGCTCTATAAAAGGATTGGAAGATGCCGAAATCGTTCAACCGGGCTATGCCATTGAATATGATTACATCGATCCAAGGTGTTTGAACCACACCCTTGAATGCCGCGCCTTTCCCGGTTTGTTCCTTGCCGGCCAGGTCAATGGCACAACCGGCTACGAAGAGGCTGCTGCCCAAGGACTCCTAGCCGGCACGAACGCGGCTGCCGTAGCGCAGAAGAAAGACAAAAGGATCTTGTCCCGGTCCCAAGCCTATCTCGGGGTTATGATCGACGATCTGGTGACACGTGGTGTAACCGAGCCTTATCGCATGTTCACCTCAAGGGCAGAGTTTCGGTTGACCTTGCGTGCCGACAATGCGGATCAGCGCTTGACCGAGTGGGGTCGTAGTTGGGGTCTCGTAGCCGATGCCCGCTGGGACGCCTATCAGACGAAGGCAGGGCTTCTTCGTGATTGGGGAAGTCGGCTGAAAGAGCGCAGGCTTACCGCTAAGGAGGCCAACCTACTGGATGTTGCAGTCGGCTCGGGCAAGTTGAAGTCCGTCTATGAGGTGTTGTCGCAAGAAGGGGTCTCTTTCCGAACACTCGCGCCCTTGTTTGCGGAAGAATGTCCGGAAGGTATTGCCAGCCAGCTGAAGCGGGACGCGCAGTATCAGCATTATATCGAGCGCGAAGCGGCTCAGGTCGATCGGCTTCAGCGGGAGGAGAATATAGCGTTGCCTGCCGATCTCGACTATCGACAGATTTCCGGGTTAGCATCCGAACTGAAGGAGAAGCTGGCAAGCGTATCGCCAGCAACCTTAGGTCATGCCGGGCGAATTGAGGGCATGACTCCCGCAGCGCTGAACGCTATTTTGCTTCATCTCAGACGTCGGGGGTTCCGTCAAAGTGCGTGACGGTGATGTTTCACGTGAAACATATGACGCATTCGGATACTACATTGCGCTGTTGGAAAAATGGAACGCGCGGATAAATCTGATAGCCCGTTCCACGAGTTCCGAGATTTGGAACCGTCATATCCTGGACTCTTTCCAGTTGGTGCAGTTCGCTGACAAAGGTTACAGGTGGCTTGATCTTGGGTCAGGCGCAGGATTCCCTGGGATCGTGGTGTCGGTCGCAAGGCCGGATGTTCCGATGACCTTGATCGAGTCGGATAACCGCAAGGCGGCCTTTCTTCGCGAAGTGGTGCGTCAGCTTCGCCTTGACTGCACGGTTATTGCGGATCGTATCGAGCGGATTGAACCGCAGAACGCTGCGATCATCTCGGCACGGGCATTGGCGCCGTTGAGCGAGCTGCTGGGCCTTGCTGCGCGACATGCGACCCCGGAGACGGTTTATCTTCTGCCGAAAGGGCGGGACTGGGAGATGGAAGTGGTCAAGGCCCGTGGAATGTGGCAATTCGACATGGAAACCTTCCCCAGCCAGACCGATGCGCAAGGTCGGATACTGAAATTGCGGAGTGTGCGCCGTGTCGCTTCCGAATCCGGGTCCTGAAACCCGCCTGATCGCAATCGTCAACCAGAAGGGCGGCGTTGGTAAGACGACGACCGCCATCAATCTGGGTGCCGCCCTCTGCGCGGCAGGATCCAAGGTTCTTGTGATCGACCTCGATCCGCAGGGGAACGCCTCGACCGGGTTGGGCCGGGAAGTGGCCGAGCGCGTCAAAACATCTTATGATTTACTGCTGGACGACGTCCCATTGAGTGAAGTCATGCAGACGACGGCGACGCCCGATTTATGGATCGTGCCTGCCACGGCGGATCTGAGTTCGGCGGATTTGCAGATGATGTCCGATGCGCGGCGCACCTATCGGCTTAGGGATGCGCTGAAACCGGCGAAACAGGGTCCGTTCCTTGATTATGTCCTGATCGATTGCCCGCCGTCCTTGAGCCTGCTGACCATCAACGCGATGGTTGCGGCGACGTCGGTGCTGGTGCCGTTACAGAGCGAATTTTTCGCCCTGGAGGGGTTGTCGCAACTGATGCTGACGATCCGTGAAGTTCGCCAGTCCGCCAATCCCGACTTGGGTATCGAGGGGGTGGTGCTGACGATGTTCGACGGCCGCAATCGCCTGGCGCAGCAGGTTCTGGCCGACGCGCGCGAGACCCTGGGCGAGCTTGTGTTCCAGACGGTGATTCCCCGGAACGTCAGGGTCAGCGAGGCACCGTCATTCGCGCAATCCGTCCTGGACTACGATCCGCTGTCGAAAGGCAGCATGGCATATCGTGAACTGGCGGCCGAGCTGATCCGCCGCAATTCCCTGGTGGAGGTTTGATGGTGGCGGAAAGACAGGAGCGCAGGGGCCTGGGCAGGGGCCTGTCGGCGCTGATGGCCGATGTCGGGGCGGATATCGGCCCCGAAAGCGAGGCGGGACGTCGCCGGGCCGAGTCGCGCATTCCGATCGATCGGATCGACCCGAATCCCGATCAGCCGCGCCGCTCCTTCGGCGAACCGGCGCTGGAGGATCTGGCGGATTCGATCCGGTCCAAAGGCATCATCCAACCGTTGATCCTTCGCAAAAGCCCGGACGACCCCGCGCGTTATCAGATCGTCGCGGGCGAGCGGCGGTGGCGGGCAGCGCAGATGGCGCAGTTGCATGACGTGCCGGCCATCGTGCGCGACCTGAACGATACCGAGGTGCTGGAAGTCGCCATCATCGAGAACATCCAGCGATCCGATCTGAACGCGGTTGACGAGGCCGCAGGGTATCAGGCGCTGATGACCCGGTTCGGCCATACGCAGGAACAGCTTGGCGAGGCCCTAGGCAAGAGCCGCAGCCATATCGCCAACTTGTTGAGATTGCTGAGCCTTCCCGAGGACGTTCAGGGATTTGTGGCGGATGGCCGGCTGACCGCGGGCCATGCGCGCGCCTTGGTGACAAGCGACAACGCGTCCGAGATCGCGCGCGACATCATCCGCAAGGGGCTGTCGGTGCGCGAGGTGGAACGGCTGGTCAAGCGGCCCCTGGGGCCTGTTAAGGCGGCAGCGCCCCGCGCGGGGCGGTCGGCAGGCAAGGACGCCGATACGCTGGCGCTGGAGGAGCATCTGAGTTCGGCGACGGGAATGATCGTGACGATCGACCATCCGGTCGGCAATCGGTCGGGCAGCATGACGGTGACGTATGCCACGCTGGAGCAGCTTGACGAGCTATGCGCGCTGCTGACGGGCGGAAACGGCGAAAGCTAGGCCAGCAATTCGCGCAGGATCGCGTTCAGCAACGGACGGCCCTGGGGCGTGACGGCCATGCGCGTTCCGTCCGCGACCATCATGCCCAATTTGACCATGGCGCTGACGCGGTTGCGGATCGGACCGGGCGACGGAAGGTCGATGCCGTCGCTAAGACGCAGGCCCATCATCAGCCTTTCTTCCTCGACCTCGCTCGATGAAAGCGGCTGGGGGGCGTCGTGTAGTTCGCCCGTTTCCACGGCACTGAGCCATGCGGCGGGCGCTTTCGGCGCGACGGTGGCATGGCGCGTGCCGTTCAACGTCAGCCTGCCATGCGCGCCAGGGCCGATGCCGGCATAGTCGCCGCCGCGCCAATAGGTCAGGTTGTGGCGGGATTCCGCACCGGGGCGGGCGTGGTTCGACACCTCGTAGGCGGGCAAGCCGGCGGCGTCGGTCATGTCCTGGGTCAGGGCGAACAGGTCCGCCCCCAGATCCTCGTCGGGCAGACCGCGCAGGCCGCCCTGGGCGAGGCGGTCGCCGAAGGCGGTGCCGTCCTCGACCGTAAGCTGGTAGAGCGACAGGTGATCGGCGGCCATCGTCAGCGCCTCGGCCAGTTCGGTGCGCCATGCGGCCAATGTCTGATCTTGTCGGGCATAGATCAGATCGAAGCTGACGCGGTTGAAGGTGCGGCGTGCGATGTCGAAGGCGGCGCGGGCCTCGGCGACGCTGTGCAGGCGGCCGAGACGTTTCAGATCGGCGTCGTTCAGCGCCTGGATCCCCATCGAGACACGGTTCACGCCGCCGTCGCGATACGCGCGGAAGCGGCCCGCCTCGACCGAGGTGGGGTTGGCTTCCAGCGTGATCTCGACATCGTTGGCGGTGCGCCAATGGCGGCGGATGCCATCGACGATCGCCGCGACGAGATCCGGGTCCATCAGGCTGGGAGTGCCGCCGCCGAAGAAGACGGATGTGACGATACGGTCAGGGGTCAGGGCAGAAACACGCGCGATTTCAGCAAGGTAAGCCCGCTTCCACCCGCCCTGGTCGATGGTGGCCGCGACATGGCTGTTGAAGTCGCAATAGGGGCATTTGGCCTGGCAGAAGGGCCAATGGAGATAGACGCCAAAGTCAGGCAAAGCAGGCTGCGATCAGCTTGTCGAAGGCGCGGGCGCGGTGACTGATGCGGTTCTTTTCCCAGCGGTCCATCTGGGCGAAGGTCACGTCATATCCGTCGGGCTGAAAGATCGGGTCATAGCCGTGACCAAGCTTGCCGCGCATCGGCCAGACGACGCGACCGGGCATGATGCCGGCGAAAACCTCGTCATGGCCATCGGGCCAGGCGAGGCAGAGCGTGCAGTTGAACTGCGCGGTGCGCGGATGCGGCGCGCCAGCGGCTTCCAGCAGGTCGTGGGTGTGGCGCATGGCATGGACGAAATCCCGGCCTTGCGGCGTTTCGGCCCAGTCGGCCGTGTGGATGCCGGGGGCGCCGTCCAGCGCGTCGATGGCGATGCCCGAATCGTCCGACAGCGCGGGCAGGCCGGTGGCGCGGGCGGCGGCATGGGCCTTGATGCGGGCATTGTCGGCGAAGGTCGCGCCATCCTCGACGGGTTCGGGCAGGCCATGATCGGCGTTCGAGGTCAACGCGATGCCATAGGGGGCCAGCAGGGCGGCGATTTCGTCCAGCTTGCCGCGGTTATGGGTGGCGACGACCAGGCTGTCGCCGGTGAAGCGGCGGGTCATGCGATGGCGGCCTCCTGGGCGGCGACCAGTGCCGCGGTTCCTTCGGCGGCGAGGTCGAGCAGGCCGTTCATCTGGTCGCGGGTGAAGGTCGCGCCTTCGGCCGACATCTGAACCTCGACCAGGCGGCCCGCGCCGGTCATCACGAAGTTGCCATCGACGCCCGCCTCGCTGTCTTCTGGATAGTCGAGATCGACCAGCATCTGCCCGGCATAGACACCGCAGGACACGGCCGCGACATGGTCGGTCAGCGGATCGGTGACGATTTGCCCCGCCTTCATCAACTTGTTCACGGCCAGCCGCAGCGCGACCCAGCCGCCGGTGATCGCGGCGCAGCGGGTGCCGCCATCGGCTTGGATCACATCGCAATCGACGGTAATCTGCCGCTCGCCCAAGGCGTTACGATCCAGAACGGCGCGCAGGGACCGTCCGACGAGGCGCTGGATTTCCTGCGTGCGGCCCGACTGACCTTCCTTTGCCTCGCGCCGCATCCGGGTATGGGTGGCGCGGGGCAGCATGCCGTATTCTGCCGTCACCCAGCCCTGGCCGGTATTGCGCATGAACGGCGGCACGCGTTCCTCGATGGACGCGGTGCACAGCACATGCGTGTCGCCGCAGCGGATCAGGCACGACCCTTCGGCATGGCGCGTCACGCCCGTCTCGATTGAAATGGGACGCATTTCCCCTAGATTTCTGCCGGACGGACGCATGGTGTTTCCTTTTTGTGAACCCGTGGGTCATATGCCGTCGGTTTCCAGCAACGCAACCCCGATCACGATTTGACCGATTCCCGCCCGCAGACCCGTCATGCCGATCTTCTGGCGCAGATGAACGACCGCACACGCGAGGTTTTTCGCCGCGTGGTCGAAGGGTATCTGGACAGCGGCGATCCGGTCGGGTCGCGCACCCTGACCCGCACGATGAGCGAGAAGGTCAGTGCCGCCACCATCCGCAACGTCATGCAGGATCTTGAACATCTGGGCTTGCTCGATTCGCCGCATGTCTCGGCCGGGCGGATCCCGACGCAACTGGGTCTGCGGATGTTCGTGGACGGCCTGCTGGAAGTGGGCGAACTGACCGAGGACGATCGCCAGCGCCTCGACCAGACGACGGGCAGCGATCCTGACGTGGCCAGCCTGCTGGACCGGGTGGGATCGGCCCTGTCGGGGGTGACGGCGGGTGCGTCGCTGGTGCTGGCACCCAAGCACGAAGCGCCGATCAAGCATATCGAATTCGTGTCGCTGGGCCCGGACAGGGCGCTGGTGGTGCTGGTCTTCGCGGACGGCCATGTCGAGAACCGCGTCTTCAACCCGCCGCCCGGACAGACCCCTTCGTCGATGCGCGAAGCGGTCAATTTCCTGAACGCCATGGCCGAAGGCCGCACACTGAGCGAATTGCGCGCCGGGGTGGAACGTCAAATCGCCGCGAACCGCCGCGATCTGGACACGCTGGCCGCGGCACTGATCGCGTCGGGCATGGCCGTTTGGGAAAACGAAGGCGGCCCCTACGAAAGGTTGATCGTGCGGGGGCGCGCGAACCTTCTGGGCAGTTCCGCCGAAGCGGCCGAGCTTGAGCGGATCCGCAGCCTCTTTGACGATCTGGAACGCAAGCGCGACATCGCCGAGTTTCTGGAACTGGCCGAGGAGGGTGCCGGCGTGCGGATCTTCATCGGGTCCGAGAACAAGCTTTTTTCGCTTTCGGGTTCCTCTTTGGTGGTTTCCCCATATATGAACGCGGATCGTCGGATCATCGGCGCCGTGGGCGTGATCGGACCGACGCGGCTGAATTATGGACGGGTGGTGCCGATCGTGGACTACACGGCACAACTGATCGGCAGGCTTCTGTCGGGACGAACGTAGCAGGTGACAGAATGAAACAGGAACACGACGACAGCATCGAAGCTGCGATCGAAGAGATGTTGAAAAGCGAGCCCGAACCCGAGCAGGGCGCGGCCAGCAAGGTGCGTCGCAAACCGCGTATCGCGGCGGTGCAGGACGACGACCCGATGCTGACCGAAGGGCAGGATGCGGCGACGGACGGTCTGCGCGCCGAGATGGAGGAGTTGCGCGCCGAGCGCGACGAACTGCGCGATCGCTTCATGCGCGCGCTGGCCGACGCCGAAAACGCGCGCAAGCGGTCCGAGCGCGACCGCAAGGAAGCCGAGAATTACGGCGGATCGAAGTTGAGCCGGGACATGCTGCCGGTTTTCGACAACCTGCGCCGTGCGCTCGATTCGGTGACGGACGAACAGCGCGAATCGTCGAAGGCGCTGATCGAGGGCGTCGAATTGACCATGCGCGAATTGGTGAACGTCTTTGCCCGTCACGGTATCCGCACCATTTCGCCGGCCATCGGCGACAAGTTCGATCCGGCCGAGCATGAGGCCATGTTCGAGGCGCCCGTGCCCGGCACGAAGAAGGGCGAGATCATTCAGGTGATGGCCGACGGGTTCATCCTGCATGACCGCCTGCTGCGCGCGGCGCAGGTCGGCGTCAGTTCGACCCCGGCGGAATGAGCGCGGGTCAGGTCAGCGACTTCAACTCGTAGACAAGCTGAAGCGCGTCCAGCGGCGACAGGCAGTCGGGCTGCACATCGGCAAGCCGCGCCGCCACCGGATCGGGGGCGGCAGGCGGTTCCGGCCGGGCCGGTGGGGCAGCGCGGAACAGCGGCAGGTCGTCGATGATCGCGGTATGCCGCCCCTCGGCCTCGCCCTTCTCCAGCGCGGCCAGAACGGTGCGGGCGCGGTCGATCACGGCGGCGGGCAATCCCGCCAGCCGCGCCACCTGCACCCCATAGGATCGGTCGGCGGCCCCGCGCCGCACCTCGTGCAGGAAGATGACGTCGCCCTGCCATTCCTTGACCGCGACGGTGGCGTTCACCAGTTTCGGCAGTCGGTCGGCCAGCCGCGTCAATTCATGGTAATGCGTGGCGAACAACGTCCGGCAGCCGTTGACGTCATGCAGATGTTCCAGCGTCGCCCAGGCGATCGACAGGCCGTCATAGGTGGCCGTGCCGCGCCCGATCTCGTCCAGGATCACCAGCGCGGCCGGATCGGCCTGGTTGAGGATCGCCGCCGTCTCGACCATTTCGACCATGAAGGTGGACCGGCCGCGCGCCAGATCGTCGGCAGCCCCCACGCGGCTGAAAAGCTGGCTGACCAGCCCCAGATGCGCCGACGATGCCGGAACGAAGGCGCCCATCTGCGCCAGCACGGCGATCACCGCGTTCTGCCGCAAGAAGGTGGATTTGCCGGCCATGTTCGGCCCGGTCAGCAACCAGTGCGACGTGTCCGGCCCCAGATCGCAATCGTTGGCGATGAAGGGCGCGCCGCCCTGTCGCCGCAGCGCCTGTTCGACCACGGGATGCCGCCCGCCGGCTACTGAAAAGGCGCGGCTGTCGTCGATTTCGGGGCGAACCCAGCGATCGCTGCGCGCCAGATCGGCCAAGGCCGCGGCCACGTCGATCCGGGCGAGCGCGCGGGCCGTGTCGTTCAGCGCTGCCGCATGGTCGAGGATATCCGCCGCCAGCGTGGCGAAGATGCGGCGCTCGATCTCCAGCGCCTCGCCGCCCGCGTTGAGGATGCGGGTTTCCAGCGTGGCGAGGTCGGTGGTGGTGAAGCGGACCGCGCTGGCGGTGGTCTGACGGTGGATGAACCGGTCGGCGCGGGCCTGCATCGTTCCGGCATGGGCGGCGGTCGTTTCGATGAAATAGCCCAGCACGTTGTTATGCCGGATCTTCAGCGACGATATCCCCGTCTCGGCGGCATAATCGGCCTGCATCCGGGCGATGACGCCGCGTCCTTCGTCGCGCAGGCGGCGCGCGGCGTCGAGGTCGTCGTCGGCACCGGACGCGACGAAACCGCCGTCGCGCGCCAAGGTCGGCGGTTCGGCCACCAGCGCCGTGTCCAGCCGGTCGTGCAGGGCCGTCAACGCGTCCAGATCGGTCAGGTCGGCCGACAGGAACGGCGGGGCGAAGGCGGCGATGTCGGCGGCGCAGGCCAGACCGTCGCGGATCGCCGCCAGATCGCGCGGCCCGGCCCGGTCGAGGGCGATCCGCGACAAGGCGCGGTCGATATCGGGCAGGCCGCGCAGCGCGTCGCGCAGACGGTCGCAGGTCGCACGGTCGTCCACCAGATGCGCCACCGCATCGTGCCGCGCGCGGATCGTCGGCAGGTGGCGCGACGGGGCGGTCAGACGCCGTTCCAGCAGCCGCCCGCCCGCCGCCGTGACGGTGCGGTCGATGGCCCAAAGCAGCGATCCGTCGCGCCCGCCGGACAGGCTGCGCGTCAGTTCCAGGTTGCGGCGGGTGGCGGCGTCGATCTGCATCCAGCCATCGGGCGCCTCGCGGACGGGCGGGCGCAGCAAGGGCAGGCGACCCTTCTGGGTGATCTCCAGATAGGCGACCAGACCGGCCAGGGCGGCGATCTCGGCCCGTTCGAAACTGCCGAAAGCGTCGAGCGTCTCGGCGCCATAGACCTGCGCGACGCGGGCCGCGCCCGACACGCTGTCGAAGCTGCCGCGCGAAAGGGGTGTCGCGGCGGCACCTGTGTCGGTGACGATGGCGGCCAGATCGCCTTCGTCCGCATCGCTGAGCAGCACCTCGCTGGGGGATAGACGGGCCAGTTCGGGGCCGAGGCGCACGGCGGGGCACGGTGCCACGCGCAATTCGCCTGTGGAAATGTCGGCCCAGGCCAGCGCGCCGGTGTCGCGGATGCGGGCATAGGCGGCAAGATAGTTGTGCCGGCGCGCATCGAGCAGCGATTCTTCGGTCAGGGTGCCGGGCGTGACCAGACGCGTCACGGCGCGGCGGACGACCGATTTCGAACCGCGCTTCTTCGCTTCTGCGGGATCCTCCATCTGTTCGCAGACGGCGACGCGAAAGCCCTTGCGGATCAGCGTCAGCAGATAGTTTTCTGCCGAGTGAACAGGCACGCCGCACATCGGAATGTCGTCGCCCAGATGCTTGCCGCGCTTGGTCAGCGCGATGTCCAGCGCGGCGGCGGCGGCCACGGCATCGTCGAAGAACAGCTCGTAGAAGTCGCCCATCCGGTAGAACAGCAGATCGCCCGGATGGTCGGCCTTGATCGACAGATATTGCGCCATCATCGGCGTGACGGCGGATACGACGTTCATGGATGGCCCCCCGGTTCCGGCGGCCATCCTAGCGGCTTGGGCCTAGCCGGTGAAGGGTGCCGCGTCGCCCCAAAGCTGGCGCACGCGCTGGTCGCGCCCGCAGCGGTCGCGATAGCGGTCGTAGGCCACGGATTTCGGCACGCCCAGCCCCACGGACGAAAACGCGATGCGGTCGTCGCTCTTGTAATAATCCTGGTGATAGTCGTCGGCGGGATAAAATTCGGCCGCGCCGAGCACCGGGGTCACGATGGTCTGACCGAGCGCCTGCTGCGCCTGCCGCTTTTCCTGCTCGGCGATGCGCTGCTGTTCGTCGTTCAGCGCGAAGATGGCGGTGCGATAGCTGTCGCCGCGGTCGCAGAACTGCCCGCCCGCATCGGTCGGGTCGATGGAACGGAAGAACAGGTTGACGATCTGCCGATAGTCGATGACGGACGGGTCGTATTCGATCTCGGCCACCTCGTAATGGCCGGTGCCGCCCCGCACGACCTGTTCATAGGTCGGATTGGCGACGCTGCCGCCGGCAAAGCCCGACACGACCTCTTTCACGCCCTCGACCTTCTCGAAATCGGCCTCGACGCACCAGAAGCAGCCGCCGGCGACCAGCGCCGTTTCGGTCGATTGCGCCTGCGCGGTCTGTGCCGCGGCCGCCGTGATCAGGGCCATGCCCGCCAGCAGCGGACGGATGGAGGTCGTGTTCATCGCTCTCTCCTCTTTTGCCGACAAATGTGCGCCGCTGGCATCCGCAGGCAAGCGATCTGCGCGCCATCTCACGACAGCTTGAGGATCGTTGCGACGCGGTCAGCTCACGCGGCGGTTGCGTTCGGCGATCAGCTTCAGCCGCAGCGCGTTGAGCCGGATAAAGCCCGCCGCGTCCTTCTGATCGTAGGCGCCGGCGTCGTCCTCGAACGTGACATGCGCTTCGGAATAGAGCGAATGGTCCGACCAGCGGGCGACGGTGCGCGCGCTGCCCTTGTAAAGCTTGAGCCGCACGGTGCCGGTGACGTGCCGTTGCGAATGGTCGATGGCGGCTTGCAGCATCTCGCGTTCGGGCGAGAACCAGAAACCGTTATAGATCAGTTCGGCATAGCGCGGCATCAGCTCGTCCTTCAGATGCGCCTGCCCGCGGTCCAGCGTGATCGATTCCATCGCCCGGTGCGCTTCCAGAAGCAGCGTGCCGCCGGGCGTTTCATAGACGCCGCGCGACTTCATGCCGACGAACCGTCCCTCGACCAGATCGAGCCGTCCGATCCCATGCGCGCCGCCCAGATCGTTCAGGCGCGCCAGCAGGACGGCGGGCGACAGCGCCTCGCCGTCGATGCTGACCGGATCGCCGCGTTCGAACCCGATCTCGACCATCTGCGGGGTGTCGGGGGCATCCTCGGGGTCGGTCGTGCGCTGGTAGACGTATCCGGGCGCTTCCTGACCCGGATCCTCCAGCACCTTGCCCTCGGACGAGGTGTGCAGAAGGTTAGCATCGACGCTGAACGGAGCCTCGCCGCGCTTGTCCTTGGCGATGGGGATCTGGTGCTGTTCGGCGAAATCCAGCAGGCGGGTGCGGCTGGTCAGATCCCATTCGCGCCACGGGGCGATGACCTTGATCGCCGGGTTCAACGCATAGGCGGACAGTTCGAACCGGACCTGATCGTTGCCCTTGCCGGTGGCGCCGTGGGCCACGGCATCGGCACCCTCGCGTTCGGCGATCTCGACCAGCCGCTTGGAGATCAGCGGCCGCGCGATGGACGTGCCCAGCAGATAAAGCCCCTCGTAGACGGCATTGGCGCGGAACATCGGGAACACGAAGTCGCGCACGAACTCCTCGCGCAGATCCTCGATATAGATGGCGCTGGCGCCCATCATCTCGGCCTTCTTGCGGGCCGGTTCCAGTTCCTCGCCCTGGCCCAGATCGGCGGTGAACGTCACCACCTCGCAGCCGTATTCGGTTTGCAGCCATTTCAGGATGATCGACGTGTCCAGACCGCCGGAATAGGCCAGGACGACTTTCTTGGGGGCGGACATGGACGTTCCTCGGATCGGCTGAATGCGCCTTGCGCCTAGCCGTTTCGCCCCGTCATCGCAAGCGTCGGGGCGTCCGGCACGGTTGCGCGCGCCCGCTTTGCAGGGCAGATGCTGCACATGGACAGCTTTGCCGACCGAGCGACCGACGTGACGCGCCGCCTGCGCGATCTGTTCGCGCCGACGCCCCTGCAACGCAACGATCACCTGTCGCGGATGTTCGACGCCGATATTTGGCTCAAGCGCGAGGATCTGTCGCCGGTCCGGTCCTACAAGATCCGCGGCGCCTTCAACGCGATGGGCGCGTCGCTGGCCGCGCGTCCCGAAAACAGGCTGTTCGTCTGCGCCAGCGCGGGCAACCATGCGCAGGGCATGGCCTTCAACTGCTGCCATTTCGGTGTGCGCGGCGTGATCTTCATGCCGGTGACCACGCCGCGCCAGAAGATTGACAAGACCCGCGTCTTCGGCGGCGATGCGGTCGAGATTCGGCTGATCGGCGATTATTTCGACGATACGCTGCGCACGGCGCAGGAATGGTGCGCCGAAGCGGGCGGCACGTTCCTGTCGCCATTCGACGACGCGCATGTGATCGAGGGGCAGGCCAGCGTCGCGGTCGAAATCCTGGACGAGATGGCCGCCGCGCCCGACCGGATCGTGCTGCCGGTGGGCGGCGGCGGGTTGTCGGCGGGGGTCATGCGGTATCTGGCCGAACGCGCGCCCGACGTCGCGCTGAACTATGTCGAGCCGCGCGGCGGGGCCAGCCTTGTCACGGCGCTGGCGGCCGGTGGCCCCGTGACGCTGGACCGCGTGGATTCGTTCGTGGACGGCGCGGCGGTGGCCCGGATCGGCGCGCTGACCTGGGACGTTCTGCGCAAGGCCAATCCCGGCGATGTGATCGTCGCGCCCGAGGACCGCATCTGCACCACCATGCTGCGGATGCTGAACGTCGAGGGGATCGTGCTGGAACCCGCCGGCGCGCTGTCGATCGACGCGCTGACCGATCTGCGGGACCGCATCCGCGGCCAGCGCGTCGTCTGCGTTACGTCGGGCGGGAATTTCGACTTCGAACGTCTGCCCGAGGTGAAGGAACGCGCCCAGCGTCATCTGGGGCTGAAGAAATATTTCATCCTGCGGATGCCGCAGCGGCCCGGCGCGCTGCGCGATTTCCTGCAATTGCTGGGGCCGGGGGACGATATCGCGCGATTCGAGTATCTCAAGAAGTCGGCGCGCAATTTCGGGTCTGTCCTGATCGGGATCGAAACCGACGATGCGGGCAGCTTCGACCGGCTTTACAAGCGGCTGGACGAAGGCGATTTCGTCTGGCGCGACATCACCGGCGACGCGATGCTGTCCGAGTTTCTGGTCTGACGGATCAGCACGCCTCGCGGCGCGACAGCCCTTCCAGGAACTCGGCCCGCGAACCGACATAGCACGCCACGATGTCGCCCGGCACCACCTGACCCGAGGCGGGACCGCCCGATTGCCGTTCGGCGCGAAGGCACATCTGCGCCAGCGACAGAAACCCCAGATTGGCCGCGCATCCCTTGATCGCGTGCAGATCCTCGGGCGAAGGCGGCGCGCCCGTGTCGTTCAGCCCCATGATGGCCGTGTCCATTTCATCCAGAAACAGATCGACCACCTCGGCAAAGTCGGCTTCGTCCATTTCCGCCCGCAATTCGCGGACCCTGTCCCAAGCGATCATTGGCGCACCTCCTGCGGGGCAAGGTATAGGCGCCAAGGTTTAACAAAGCGGAAAGACAGACTTCACCCGATGTTAAGGGGTCCGGGCGATGGTGCGCCCATGACCAGCAGCGGACCAAACCCGATGATGCATGACAGGCCCATCCAGCCGGCCGGCCCCGCCGGTGCCCGGCCCGCGCTGCAACGGATCCTGATCGTCGACGACAGCCGCCTGCAACGCCGCATCCTGATTTCGGCGCTGAAGAACACCGGCTATATCGTGGAGGAGGCCGACAGCGCCGAGGCCGCTTTGGAAGCCTGCGCGCGACGGATGCCGGACATGATTCTCAGCGACTGGATGATGCCCGGCATGACCGGCGTCGATCTGTGCCGTGCCGTGCGCGGGATCCAGGCGGAACGCTATGTCTATTTCATCATCCTGACATCCAAGTCCGAAAAGGGCGAACTGGCCTCGGCCCTTCAGCAGGGCGCCGACGATTTCCTGACCAAGCCGATCAGCTCGGACGAATTGCGCGGACGGATCGCGGCGGGCGAGCGGATCCTGCGGATGGAACGCGAACTGACGGAAAAGAACCGCCTCGTCACCCAGACCCTGACCGAGATGCAGGCGCTGAACGCCGTGCTGGACCGCGACCTGCTGGAAGCGCGCAAGCTTCAGATGTCGCTGGTGCCGCGCGGCACCTTGCGGATGGGCCCCGCCGCGGTGTCGTTCCTGTTGCAGCCCAGCGGGCATGTCGGCGGCGATCTTGTCGGGCGATACGGCACCGGGACGGACCGGATCGGGGTGTTCGCGCTGGACGTATCGGGGCACGGCATCGCATCCGCGCTGATCACGGCGCGGCTGTCGGCGTGGCTCAGCGGGGACAGGCCCGACCAGAACGCGGCGCTGATGTGGCAGGACGACCGGATCGTGCTGCGGCCGCCCGACCAGATCGCCGCGCGGCTGAACCGGATGTTCATGGCCGAGATCGAGACCGAACATTACTTCACCATCGTGCTGGCGCAGATCGAGCTTGCGACCGGCGCGGTCGAATTGTGCCTTGCCGGCCACCCGCCCCCGATCGTCCAGCGCGTGGGCGGCGCGACGGAACTGGTGGGAACGGGCGGCATGCCGGTCGGTCTGATGGCGGAAGCGGAATACGAGGTGCTGAAACTGCGGCTTCGTCCGGGCGACCGTCTGATGCTTTATTCGGACGGGCTGTCTGAATGTCCGCTGCCCGAAGGCGGCATGCTGGAGGAGGAGGGCGTGCAGCACCTCATGCGGCGGCATGCGGATATTTGCGGTGCCGGTCTGTTCGAGGCCTTGAAATGGGAACTGTCCGCGCTGACCGACGACCGCGACCTTCCCGACGACGTATCCGGCGCGCTGCTGGAATATGGCGTCGAGCCGCCGGGCCAGGGGATGTGACCGCGGCGCGGCAGGACGCTGGGGACGACAAGGGGATACGGACAGACGGCAGGGGCGGATCGTGCGTCCATGCCTTCAACGCCCGGCCTGCCGGCCTATATAGGGCCGATATGCCCCGTATGCGCCTTCAGGAAAAGTCATGACGACCACCACTCAGATCGCCTGGGACGATACCGTCCTGCCGTTTCAGCTCGACCGTTCGGACATTCGGGGGCGTGTCGCACGGCTGGACGGTGTGCTGGAACAGGTTCTGCGCCAGCACGACTATCCCCCGCAGATCGAGGCGCTGGTGGCCGAGACGGCGTTGCTTTGCGCGCTGATCGGGCAGGCGATCAAGCTGCGCTGGAAACTGTCGTTGCAGGTCCGGGGCGACGGGCCGGCCCGGCTGATCGCGGCGGATTACTATGCGCCGGGCGCCGACGGCACGCCGGGACGCATCCGCGCCTATGCCAGCTATGACGCCGAAAGGCTGCAAGGCGGCGATCCGTTCCTGCAGATCGGCCAGGGATATTTCGCGGTGCTTCTCGACCAGGGGGACGGAACGCAGCCCTATCAGGGGATCACGCCGCTGGCCGGTGGGTCGCTGTCGGCCTGCGCGGGCACCTATTTCGCCCAGTCGGAACAATTGCCGACGCGCTTTGCCATGGCCTATGGCCGTGCGCAGGAACCAGGCGCCGAGGAGCGTTGGCGGGCGGGCGGCGTGATGCTGCAACACATGCCCAAGGCATCCACGCCTTCGTCGGATGACGGGGCCACCGGGACCGAAGGGTTGCTGGCGCCCGAGGATATCCTTGACGGCGACGAGGCCGAAGACTGGACCCGCGCCAACCTGCTGCTGGATACGGTCGAGCAGACCGAGCTGGTCGGACCGCACGTTCAGCCGACCGAGCTGCTGGTTCGCCTGTTCCACGAAGAATCGCCGCGCGTCTTCGACCCGCAGCCTGTGGCCTTCGGCTGTTCATGCAGCGCCGACAAGGTGCGCCAAAGCCTGTCGATCTATTCGGCCCGCGACATCGCCCACATGACCACGGACCGCGATGTTGTGACCGCCGATTGCCAGTTCTGCGGCGCGCATTACGAATTCGACCCCCGCACGCTGGGGTTCGAGGCCGAGATCGCGCCAGATGACCGCGGCTGAAACGCGCGACCGGCTGTGCCGCGCGCTGGCTTGCGATCTGCCGCCCTCGTCCGATTACGACCTGAATGCGGGCAAGCCGCCGCCCGGTGCGGGGCTGCGCGGCGCGGGGGTTCTGGTGCCGGTCCTGTGGCGCGACGGGGCGGCGCGGCTGATGCTCACCAAGCGCGCGTCGCATCTGGCGCAGCATCCCGGCCAGATCGCCTTTCCGGGCGGCAAGATCGAACCGGACGATGCCGACGCGACCGCCGCCGCCCTGCGCGAGGCGTGGGAAGAAACGGGCCTGCCCCCCGCCGCGGTCGAGGTGCTGGGATGCATGCCCGTGCACGAAACGGTGACGGGCTATGAGATCACGCCGGTTCTGGGCTGGGTCGCCGATCCCTTCGATGCGCGGCCCGAACCGGGCGAGGTCGCCGAGATATTCACCGTCCCGCTGGCGCATGTCGCCGATCCTGCGCTTTATGCCGTGCAGTCGCGGCTCTGGCGGGGGCGCGAGCGGCGGTATTTCACCGTGCCTTACGGACCCTATTACATCTGGGGCGCGACCGCGCGCATCCTGCGCGGGTTGGCCGACAGGCTGACGGCATGACGCGCGTCAGCGGCGACTGGCTGGACGGTCCGGGCGCGCAGGCCGTGCTGAAACTGCTGGAGTATGCCGGTCATCAGGCGTTTCTGGTCGGCGGTGCGGTGCGGAACGCGCTTCTGGGGGCGCCGGTCACGGATCTGGATATTGCGACCGACGCGCGGCCCGACCGGGTGACGGCGCTGGCGCAGGCGGCGGGCCTGCGCACCGTGCCCACCGGCATCGCCCACGGGACGGTCACGGTCATCGCAGACGATACCCCGTTGGAGGTGACGACATTCCGCCGCGATGTCGAAACGGATGGGCGACGGGCGGTGGTGGCGTTTGCCGATACGCTGCGCGAGGATGCGATGCGGCGCGATTTCACCATGAACGCGCTGTATGCGCGGGCGGACGGCACCGTTGTCGATCCGCTGGGCGGTCTGCCCGATCTGCGCGCCGGGCGTGTCCGCTTCATCGGCGACGCCGAAGCGCGCATCCGCGAGGATTATCTGCGGATCCTGCGCTATTTCCGGTTTCATGCCTGGTATGGCGATGCCGATGGCGGCCTGGACGCCGAGGCGCTGGCCGCCTGTGCGGCCCTGGCCGACGGGCTGGAGATTCTGCCGGCCGAACGGGTGACGGCCGAGATGCTCAAGCTGCTTGCCGC
Organism: Oceaniovalibus guishaninsula JLT2003; assembly: GCF_000299575.1. Lineage (GTDB taxonomy): Bacteria > Pseudomonadota > Alphaproteobacteria > Rhodobacterales > Rhodobacteraceae > Palleronia > Palleronia guishaninsula. The sequence continues at coordinate 312,840 of NZ_AMGO01000021.1, read as the reverse complement.
GCCGGACCCCGCGCCGTCGGTCGGCGGCATGGCGCAGGCGGGCATCCTGGCGCGGGTGCTTGCGGGGGGCGATCCCGCATCGCTGGGTGTGCTGGTGCATCTGGAAGGGGTGGCCGGCGTCCCGCCCGAACCGATCCGGCGTCTGGCGGCCCTGGGCGGCGAGGCGACGCGCCTGCGTCTGTCGCGCGCGCAAGGCCGTCTGCTGAAGACGCTGCGCGTTCATGCGCGATCCGAGGCGGGAACGGCGGAACTGGCCTGGCGGCTTGGGCCCGATGCGGCGCGCGACATCGAATTGCTGCGCGCCACGGCCTATGGAGCGCCGCTGCCCGCAGATTTGAACGCGCGGATCGACAAGGGCGCGACGGCCCGGTTTCCGCTGACGGGCCGGGACCTGCCGGATCTGCGCGGGCCGGAGATATCCGCCGAACTGGCGCGGCTTCAGGATCTGTGGATCGCCTCGGGGTTTGCCCTGTCGCGCGACGCGCTGCTGGCCGCGCACGCCAGCTAGCCCCGCGCCAGCAGCGCGTCGATCCGGGCGCGCGGGGGCATCGACGCCGCCGCACCGGCCTGCGTCACCGACAGGGCCGCGGTGGCATTGGCGAACCGCACCGCCCGGTCGAGCGGCAGACCTTCGGACAGCGCGGTGGCCAGACCGCCGTTGAAGGCATCGCCGGCGCCCGTGGTTTCGACAACCGGACCGGCGGACAGGGCCACGATATGCGTCGTCGTGCCGTCCGCATGGCACAGCGCGCCGTTGGCCCCCAGCGTGACGATGACCGCGCCCGCGCCGCGTTCGATCAGCCGCCTCGCTGCCCGTTCGGCGCTGTCGATGCCGGTGACGGCGATGCCGGTCAGGGCCTCGGCCTCGGTCTCGTTCGGGGTGACGATATCGGCCAGCGCCAGCATCGCGTCGGGCAGGTCGGCACCGGGCGCGGGGTTGAGGATCGTGCGAACGCCTGCGTTACGCGCGATCTCCAGCCCCCTTTGCGCCGCCCGTTGCGGCTGTTCCAACTGGGTCACGAAGACGGCGGCCTTGGCGATCTCGTCCGCCCAACCGTCGAGATCCGATGGTTCGATCGTGGCGGCGACGCCGGGGGCGACGATGATGGCGTTGTCGCCGCTGGCGCTGTCCACGAAGATGAAGGCCGAGCCGGTCGGGATGTCATGCCGCGTGCCCGCAAAGGCGACGCCCGCCTGCGCCCAGACATCCAGCGCCATGTCTGCGAAAGGATCGCGGCCCAACCGGGTCAGCATCGCCACGTCGCCCCCGGCGCGGGCGGCGGCGACGGCCTGGTTCGACCCCTTGCCGCCCGGTCCAAGGGAGAACGCGTCGCCGAGCACCGTCTCGCCCATGCGCGGCAGGCGCTGCGCGCGATAGGTGGCATCGGCGACGAAGATGCCCAGAACGACGATCCTGGCCATGCGGCGTCAGTTCACCGGGGCGAAGGTCTGCCCGTCGAACACCGCGCAGGACCCGTCGGTCTGTTCCAGCGTGAAGCCGCCGCCATCCGCCTGCGACACGTTGCAGGTCATGGGGAAGCTGGCGGCACCGGTGTTGCCGTCCACATCCGTCAGACGCAGCGCGCCGTCGCTGACCTCGTAGCTTCCGCGCACGCTGCGCAGGCCGTTGGGATCGGTCATGCGGAACCGCCCGTCGGCGGTGAAGGTGGCGACGACATCGCCCACCCGGTACTGGCCGGGCTTGACGACATCGCGGATCGCCGCCGCCACGATGGCCGATTGCGCGTTGGCCTGCTGCTGTTGCTGCGCGATGCGCTGTTCGACCTGCGCCAGTTGCTGCGCCCGGTCGGCAAGGTTCTGGGTCAGCGATGTCACCCTGTCCTGCACCTCCTCGCGCTGCCGTTCGGCATTGGCGATGTCGGTCTGCAGGGCCTGCAACCGTTCGGTCGCGTTCTCGACCGCGCTGGTCAGCGTGGTCTGGCGCGTGTCGAGATCGGCAACTTCCTGGCGGATCGCCTCGATGCTTTCCTGCGCTTCGGCTTCGGCGGAACGGGCTTCCTGAACGCGGGCCTCGGCATCGGCGGCTTCCGATGACAGCCGCGCGGCATCGTCCGACAGGCTGGACACGATCTGCTGCAATTCGGCTTCCTGAACGCGGGCTTCTTCCAGCCGCAGGCCCACTTCCTCCAGTTCGGCCGTCCGGTCGGTCAGGGCCTGCCCGGTCTCGTCCAGCTGTTGCTCGATCTGGGCCAGTTCCTGGCGCTTCGGCTCGAGCTGGCTTTCCAGCGCATCGACCCGCTGCTGGGCAGCGGCGACCTGACCCTGCAACTGTTCGGACTGCTGCTGCAATTCGGTCATCTGCTGGCGCATCGGTTCCAGATCCGCGGTCAGCCGGTCGCGCTCGGCGGTCAGATCCGTGGTCTGCGTCGTCAGATCTTCGACCTGCACCAGCAGCACGTCCAGCTCTCCGGCCGTTGCGACCTGCGTGTCGAGCTGCTGCTGCACGGCGACAAGGCTTTCCTGGGCGCGGCCGAGTTCACGCTCATAGGCGCTTTGCTGATTGCCCTGCACGACATAGAGCCAGAGGGCGACGATCCATCCCAGAGCGGCAATCGCCACGATGACCCAGAAGGTCGTCCCGCGGTCTTTCCAAGTGTCTGCCATCATCTCCCCCGTCGGCTGGTTCCTGCGCAGCTTGCGCGGTTCGGGAACAGCCGTCCAGCGGCGAATGTTCCGAAGGGCGGGTGCCCGTCAGGGCCGGGTTTCGCGCGAATGGGCGCTTTCGATGGCGGCGCGAACGTCCTCGGGCAGGCGGGCCATGTCGAGGATCACCTTGCCCTCGTCCACGTGGTCGATCTGTTCGGGCAGGATGGTGACGTCGCTGTAACCCTCGATGTTGACGATCAGGCGGTCGGGCTCGACCATGCGGACGGCCCCGACGCCGACACCGCCTTCGCGCGCGAACACTTGCCAATCCATTTCGATGTCGGACAGATCCATGTCTTTTCCTTCGGGGTCGCGTGGACGTGACCGGCGGCGGCCCCGCGCCCGTCCGGCCGATGCCAACTCGGACCGGGGGATGGACGTTCCGCGACCGCCCCGGGCTTCGGGATGGGCGTCCGCAATTGGCATCGGCGCCGGGATGCGCGTCCCGATCATGCGCCGGGGCCATTGACCCGGCCGGATCCGCGGCACAGGTAGTCGTGAAGCCATATTTTCCCACGGTACCAGACGGAGCCACCGACATGCCGACGACACACCGCAAGGCCGCAGCCATCGGATTGACCGCCCTGCTGCTGGCCGGGACGGCCATTCCCGCCGGCGCAGAAACGCTGCGTTGGGCGCGGGCGGGCGATGCCCTGACGCTGGATCCGCACGCCCAGAACGAGAATCCGACCGTCACGCTGTCGCATCAGATCATGGAGCCGCTGGTCATCCGAGACCAGAACGCCGAGATCGTCCCGGCGCTGGCGACCGAATGGGCGGTCAGCGACGACGATCCGAACGTCTGGATCTTCAAGCTGCGCGAAGGGGTGAAGTTTCACGACGGCGCCGACTTTACGGCGTCCGACGCCAAGTTCAGCCTCGACCGGGCGCGGGGTCCGAACAGCAATTTCAAGGAGCTGCTGGCCTCGATCAAGGAAGTCCGCGCGCCCGACGACCTGACGCTGGAGATCGAGACGGACGGCCCGAACCCGATCATGCCCGCCAACCTGACCAATCTGTTCATGATGGATCAGCAATGGGCCGAGGCGAACAATGCGACCGAGGTGCAGGATTACGCCGCGGGCGAGGATACGTTTGCCGCCAAGAACGCCAATGGCACCGGCCCCTACAAGCTGGTCAGCCGCGAACCCGACGTCCGCACCGTGCTGGAGGTGAACGAGGATTACTGGGGCAAGGACGAATACCCGCTGGAGGTGACGCGGATCGAATACACGCCGATCCAGAACGCCGCCACCCGTGTCGCGGCGCTGCTATCAGGCGAGGTCGATTTCATTCAGGACGTGCCGGTGCAGGATCTGGGCCGCGTCGGCCAGACCGCCGGGCTCGAGGTGCGCAGCCGTCCGCAGAACCGCTCGATCTTCTTCGGACTGCAAAGCGGCGCCGAGGACATCGCCAGCGACAATATCGACGGCAGGAATCCCCTGGCCAGCAAGGAGGTTCGTCAGGCGATGAACCTTGCCATCAACCGCGATGCCATCCGTCAGGTCGTCATGCGCGACCAGTCCGTCCCCAGCGGCGTCATCGCGCCGCCCCTGGTCAACGGCTGGACCGAGGAGCTGGACAAGCTGCCCGAAGGCACCATCGAGGATGCCCGCGCCCTGATGGAGCAGGCCGGCTATGGCGACGGGTTCAGCATCCGGCTCGATTGCCCGAACGACCGCTATGTCAACGACGAGGCGATCTGTCAGGCCGTTGTCGGGATGATGGCGCAGATCGGGATCGACGTGAACCTGGATGCGAAGCCCAAGGCGCAGTATTTCCCGCTGATCACCAGCGGCAACGGCGAAACCGATTTCTACATGGTCGGCTGGGGCGTGCCGACCTTCGACAGCGAATATATCTTCAACTTCCTGGTCCATTCGCGCGATGGCGATTACGGTTCGTGGAACGCCACCGGCTTTTCCGACCCCGAGCTTGACGCGAAGATCGAGTCGCTGGCCTCGAACACCGATATCGAGGCGCGGGACGCCGCCATTCGGGAAATTTGGGACCGGGTGCAGGACGAGGTGCTGTATCTGCCGCTGCACAATCAGGTGCTGAACTGGGGCCTGAAAGACAGCGTCGTGGCCGAGGTCGATCCCGAGGACGCGCCGAAGTTCAAGACCTTCCGGCTGAACTGACGCGACCGATGAACCCGAACGCGCGCGGCGGGTTACGACCCTGTCGCCTGTCGCGCGGCTTTGCAGGGGGCGGAACGCACAACCGATGATCGCCTATATCGTCCGGCGCCTTCTGCAATCGCTGCTGGTCCTCATGGTGGTGGGGCTGGTGGCCTTCGCCATGTTCCGCTTCGTCGGCGATCCGGTCGAATCGATGCTGGGGCAGGAACGCACCGCGACCGATGTGGAGCGCCTGCGCGAGGCGCTGGGCCTCGACCGGTCCTTCGCGGTGCAATACTGGCGGTTTCTGCAAAACGCCGTGCAGGGCGATTTCGGCATCTCCTATCGTCAGGGCCGCCCCGTGGCCGAGATTTTGCTGGAACGCGCGCCCGCGACGCTGGAACTGGCGGCGGTATCGGGGGCGCTGGCCATCGGATTCGGCATCCTGCTGGGGATCCTGACCGCCATCCGCCGCGACGGGTGGGGCGCCAGCCTGGTCATGGCGGCCAGCCTGATCGGCGTGTCGCTGCCGACCTTCCTGATCGGGATCCTGCTGATCTATCTCTTTTCGGTCGAACTGGGCTGGCTGCCGTCCTTCGGGCGCGGCGATACGGTGCGCCTCGGGTTCTGGACAACCGGGTTCCTTACGGAATCGGGGCTCAAGGCGCTGATCCTGCCCGCGATCACGCTGGGCCTTTATCAGATGACGCTGATCATGCGGCTGGTCCGGTCCGAGATGATGGAGGTGCTGCGCCAGGACTATATCCGCTTCGCCCGCGCCCGCGGCCTGCCCGAACGCACCATCAATTTCCGCCACGCGCTGAAGAACACGCTGGTGCCGGTCATCACCGTCACGGGGCTGCAACTGGGCGCGATCATCGCCTTCGCCATCATCACCGAAACGGTGTTCCAGTGGCCGGGCGTCGGGCTGCTGTTCATCAACGCGGTGCAATTCGTCGATATTCCGGTGATGGGCGCCTATCTGATGCTGGTCGCGGTGATGTTCGTGGCGATCAACCTGGCCGTCGATCTGCTTTATGTCGCCATCGACCCCCGCCTGCGCACGAAGTGAGGGACGCATGATCGACACCCGCCCCGAGGACGCGACCCCCGGCGCGCAGGACATCGGCGCGCCGGATGCCCCCCGCGAAACCTCGGCCGAGGCGCTGGCCGGCCCGCGCGGTCGTCTCGGCCGCGCCTGGGACAGCGATCTGGCCTGGTCGTTCCGCCACTCGCCCACGGCGCTGATCTCGGCCGGGCTGGTGCTGCTGCTGGTGCTGGGGGCGGTGCTGGCGCCCTGGGTGGCGCCGCACGATCCCTTCGATCCGGGCACGCTGAACCTGCTCAACGGGTTCACGCCGCCGCTGGAACCCAACGCGTTCACCGGCGACACCTTCCTGCTGGGCACCGACGATCAGGGCCGCGACGTGTTTTCGACCATCCTTTACGGCATGCGCGTCTCGCTGTTCGTGGGGGTGTCGGCAGTGGCGCTGGCGATGCTGATCGGCATCGCGCTGGGCCTTGTCGCGGGCTATGCGGGCGGCGTGCTGGACGCGGTCATCATGCGGATCGCCGACGTGCAACTGACCTTTCCCGCAATCTTGGTGGCGATGCTGATCTTCGGGCTGGCCAAGGGCATCATCCCCGTGCAGTTCCGCGATCAGGTGGCGATCTGGGTGCTGATCCTGGCGATCGGCCTGTCGGACTGGGTGCAGTTCGCGCGCGTCGTGCGATCCGCGACGATGGTGGAGCGCGGCAAGGAATACGTGCAGGCCGCGCAGTTGATCGGGCGGTCGGGCGGCGCGATCATGCTGCGCCACATCCTGCCCAACGTGCTGTCGCCGGTGCTGGTCATCGCCACGATCAGCCTCGCGCTGGCGATCATTGCTGAGGCAACCCTGTCGTTCCTCGGTGTCGGCGCGCCGCCCACGCAGCCCAGCCTGGGGACGCTGATCCGCATCGGTCAGGGCTATCTGTTCTCGGGCGAATGGTGGATCCTGGCCTTTCCGGCGCTGACGCTCCTGGTGCTGGCGCTGGCGGTGAACCTGCTGGGCGACTGGTTGCGCGACGCCCTGAATCCGAGGCTGAGATGAGCCTTCTATCCATCGAGGATCTGTCGGTCGCCTATCCCACCCGGCGCGGCACCGTGCAGGCGGTCGAGGATGCTTGGCTGACCGTCGCGCCGGGGCAGATTCACGGGCTGGTCGGCGAATCGGGGGCGGGCAAATCGACCGTCGGCGCCGCGATCATGGGGCTGATCGACCCGCCGGGCGGCATTACCGGCGGCACGATCCGCCTGCGCAACCGGGCGATCGGCGGACTGGACCGGGCGGCGATGCGGGGCCTGCGCGGATCGAAGATCAGCATGATCTTCCAGGATCCGCTGACCGCGCTGAACCCGCTGCTGACCGTGGGCCAACAGATCGTCGAGACGATGCGCTTCCATCTGGACCTGCCCGAGGACGAGGCCGCGCGCCGCGCCAAAGCCCTGCTGACGCGCGTGGGCATCGACGACCCCGACACGCGGTTCGACCAGTATCCCCACCAGTTTTCGGGCGGGATGCGGCAGCGGGTGGTGATCGCGCTGGCGCTGTGTTCCGACCCCGACGTGATCATCGCCGACGAGCCTACGACCGCGCTCGACGTGTCGATCCAGGCGCAGATCCTCGACCTGATCCGTGAACTCGCCCGCGAACGTCAGGTCGGCGTCATCCTCATCACCCACGACATGGGCGTCATCGCCGAGGTGACGGATGCGGTGACGGTGATGTATAGGGGCCGCGTGGTCGAGACGGGGCCGACCGACCGCGTGCTGCGCGCGCCCGAGCATCCCTATACCCGCGCGCTGATCGCCGCCGTGCCGCGCCCCGACGTGAAGATGCGCCGTTTCCCGCTGATCGCCTATGGCGGCGGTCTGCCGCAGGTCGATGTGGCGGAACTGTCCGGCGGCTGGACCGCGCCCGCGACCGAAGGGCCGCTGCTGCGGGTCGAGGGGCTGACCAAGCGGTTCGTGCAGAAGGCCAGCCTCCTGCCCTCGCGCCGGCAATATTTCACCGCCGTCGATAACGTAAGCTTCGACATCGCGGCGGGCGAGGTATTCGGCCTCGTCGGCGAATCCGGCAGCGGCAAGTCCACCGTCGCGCGGATGATCGCGGCTCTCTATCCGCTGGATGCGGGCCGCGTGACGTTCGACGGGCAGGCGGTTGGGCGGGACGCGCCCGGCCCGGTGCTGAACGCCTATCGCCGCCAGATTCAGATGATCTTTCAGGATCCGTTCAGCAGTCTGAATCCCCGGATGCGCGTCGATGCCATCGTGGCCGAACCCCTGCACCATCTGTCGGACATGAACGGGACCGAGATTCGCCGCCGCGTCGATGCGCTGCTGGAAGGGGTGGGACTGGGCCGCGCGGCCGGGCGGCGCTATCCGCACGAATTTTCGGGTGGCCAGCGGCAGCGCATCTCAATCGCGCGGGCGCTGGCGACGCGCCCCCGCTTCCTGATCTGCGACGAACCGACAAGTGCCCTGGACGTGTCGGTTCAGGCGCAGATCCTCAACATCCTGAAGGATCTCCAGGAAAACCTGAACCTGACGATGCTGTTCATCAGCCACGACCTGCCCGTGGTGCGGCAGATGTGCGACCGCGTGGGCGTGCTGCGCGCGGGCCGTCTGGTCGAGGTGGCGGAAACCGAAGCGCTGTTCGAGGCGCCCGAACATCCCTATACGCGCGAATTGCTGCGGTTGATGCCCCGCTTCACCGGGCCGGCCGCCAGCTGAGGTCCAGCACCCGCAACCAGTTGCGATGGCAGATCTTCGCGATCCGGTCGCCGTCATAGCCGCGCACGGCCATCGCGTCCCGCAGCACGTCCAGCCGGTCCGCCCCGGCCAGTTCGCGCGGCACCAGCGCGCCGTCGAAGTCCGACCCCAGCCCGACGCGATCCTCGCCCAGCCGCGCGATCAGGTGGTCGAGGTGATCCAGCAGCACCGCCATCGGCACGTCCGTGTCCTTGCGCCCGTCGGGCCGCAGGAACGACACGGCGAAGTTCAGCCCCACCAACCCGTCGCTCCGGGCGATCAGGTCGAGTTGCGCGTCGGTCAGGTTGCGCGAATGGGGGCTGACGGCGTGGGCATTGGAATGGGTGGCGACCAGCGGCCGACTGCTGATCTCGGCCACGTCGCGAATACCAGCCGCGTTCAGATGCGACAAATCCACCATGACGCCCAGCCTGTCGCAACGCCGCACCAGCGTGCGCCCCGCCGCCGTCAGTCCCGCGCCGATCTCGCCGTCGGACGGATAGCGGAACGGCACGCCTTCGCCGAAGATCGTGGACCGCGACCATACAGGACCGAGCGAGCGCAGACCGGCAGCGTAGAGCAAATCCAGCATATGCAGATCCGCGCCGATCGCCTCGGCGCCTTCCAGATGCAGGATCGCGGCCAGCGTGCCGGTGTCGATGCAATCGCGCAGGGCGGCGATGTCGCGGCAGATCCGCAGCGCGCCGCGGCGTTCCAGATCCAGCAGGATCGCGGCCTGCCGGGTGACGGTGCGGATCGCCTCCACCTCGGCGACGGGGGCGGGCAGCGGCACGTCATAGGGCGGGTGCCGCATCGCCGCGCTGTAGTCGGGCGCGCCTTCGGTCGGCACCCACATCGCGAAGAACCCGCCGGCCAGCCCGCCCCGGCGCGCCTTGGACGCGTCGATGGCGCCGTCGTCGCCGTCGATGAAGCCCGCGACCGGGTCGGCGGCATCCGATTGCGCCAGGCGCGACAGCACGTCGTTGTGGCCGTCGAAAATGGGGATCATGCGAAAAGCTCCTTCCATTGCGCGCGCAGGGCGGCCTTTTGCACCTTGCCCATCGCATTGCGCGGCAGGGCGTCCGCCAGCAGATAGCGTCGCGGCTGCTTGAAGCGCGCCAGCCCGTTGCCCATCGCCGCGGCGATGGCATCCAGGTCGGGCGCCGCCCCCGGTTCGGCCACGATCACCGCCACGGGCGCTTCGCCCAGATCGGGATGCGGCACGCCGATCACGGCCGATTCCGCCACGCCGGGCTGCGCGTCGATGGCCTGTTCCACCTCGCGCGGATAGATGTTAAGCCCGCCCGAGATGATCAGATCCTTGTCCCGCCCGACGATGGTGACATAGCCGTCCGGCCCGACGACGCCCAGATCGCCGGTGATGAACCAGCCGTCGGCGCGCAGTTCGGCGGCGGTCTTTTCGGGCATTCCCCAATAGCCCAGAAAGACGTTCGGACCGCGCACCTCGACCACGCCGATCTCGCCCTGCGGCAGAACCTCGTCCGTTCCGGGGCGGCAGATGCGCAGATCGACGCCCGGCAGCGGCAGGCCGACAGTGCCGGCACGACGCTCGCCCTCATAGGGATTGGAGGTGTTCATGTTCGTCTCGGTCATGCCATAGCGTTCCAGGATCGCGTGCCCGGTCACGGCCCGGAACCGGCGGTGCGTTTCCTCCAGCAGCGGGGCCGACCCGCTGACGAACAGCCGCATGGTCCGCGCGGCATCGGCCAGCCCCGGATGATCCAGCAGCCGCGTATAGAAGGTGGGCACGCCCACCATCGCCGTGGCGCGCGGCATGGCATCCACCACCGCGTCCGCATCGAACCTGGGCAGGAACACCATCGCGCCGCCGGTCAGCAGCGCGATGTTAGTTGCGACGAACAGACCGTGCGTGTGAAAGATCGGCAGCGCATGGATCAGCACATCGTCCGCGGTAAAGCGCCACAGGTCCGCCAGCGTGCGGGCGTTCGACAGCAGGTTGTCGTGGCTCAGCATCGCGCCCTTGGATCGCCCTGTCGTGCCCGAAGTATAGAGGATCGCCGCCAGATCGCCGCCCTCGCGCGGGACGGGCAGGCACGGCACGGCGGTCTTCGCGGCCTGCACCAGCGCATCCAGCGTCGTCAGCGTGGCACCCGCCTTGTCCGCCACCGCGCGCAGCGCCTCGGCATCGTCTGGCGAGCAGACCAGCATGCGCGCGCCGGAATCCTGCACGAAATAGGCGACTTCCTTCGGCGTATAGGCGGTGTTCAGCGGCAGCAGCACCGCCCCGGCCGACAGGCACGCGACGTAAAGCGCCAACGCATCCGCCGATTTCCCGACCTGCATCGCCACGCGGTCGCCGGGTGCGAGGCCCATCTTCTCCAGCGCGCCGGCCAGCATCGCGGCGCGGTCGGCAAAGGCGGCATGACTAACCGTGCTGCCGTCCGGCAGGTGTAGGAACGGCGTCTGCGCCCGCCTGCGCGGGGCGATCAGCGCATCGTAGAGTGGATTGGCCATCGGATCCCCCCGGTCTGCGGTCGGCGCATCTGACCATTGCCGCGCGGCGGCCTCAAGCCTCGGCGTCGCGGGGCGGAACCGCGTCCGCCCGCCTCTTGTTCGATTGAACCGACAGAAGGGGCACCGCCATGGATTACGACGAAGACGACACCCCGCATTACGACGCGCCGGCGGGCGGATGGGGCTCGGTCAAGGGCATAGCCAGCATCTGGGGCGAGGACGATCCGTCGCCGGCCGCGCTGGAAACCCTGCGCCGCCAGAATAAGCCGGGCGGACACATGTGCACGTCCTGCGCCTGGACCAAGCCCGCCAAGCCCCATGTGTTCGAATTCTGCGAGAATGGCGCCAAGGCGACGCTGTGGGATCTGACGCAGGCGCGCTGCACGCCCGAGTTTTTCGCCGAACATTCCGTGACCGACCTGATGAAGCTCAGCGATCACCAGCTGGAACGCGCGGGGCGGTTGACCCATCCGATGCGTTACGACGCGGCGACCGACCGTTATGTGCCTTGCGCTTGGGACGAGGCGTTCGCCGGGATCGGTGCCGCGCTTCGCGGGCTCGATCCGAAATCGACGGTGTTCTATACGTCTGGCCGCGCCAGTCTGGAAACGTCCTATCTTTATGCGCTGTTCGCGCGGCTTTACGGGCACAACAACCTGCCCGACAGTTCCAACATGTGCCACGAAACGACCAGCGTGGGTCTGAAGGACGTGATCGGGTCGCCGGTCGGCACCTGCATCCTGTCCGACTTCGACCATTGCGACATGATCCTGTTCCTGGGCCAGAATACCGGCACCAATTCGCCCCGCTTCCTGCATCCCTTGCAGGATGCGGTCGAACGCGGGTGCCGGATCTTCACCCTGAACCCCGTGCGCGAACGTGGCCTGATCGAGTTCGCGGATCCGCAAAGCCCGTGGCAGATGACGGTGGGCAAGGCCACGCAGATCTCCGAACGCTATCTTCAGGTGCGGCCGGGCGGCGACATCGCCGCGCTGACCGGCATGTGCAAGCATGTGCTGGAGGCCGAACAGCTTTACGGCGGCGTGCTGGACCGCGCCTTCATCGACGAACATACCGACCGCTTTGATGACTTCGCGGCGAAGATGCACGCCACCGGCTGGGACGAGATCGAGGCGGCGTCGGGTCTGCGGCAGGACGACCTGCGCGATGTGGCCGAGGCATATATCGGCGCGAAGAAGGTCATCGGCATCTACGGCATGGGCCTGACGCAGCATGTCCACGGGTCGCAAAGTATTGCTATGCTGGTCAACCTGCTGCTGCTGCGCGGCAATATCGGCCGCGAGGGGACTGGCATCAGCCCGGTGCGCGGCCATTCTAACGTGCAAGGCCAGCGCACCGTCGGCATATCCGAAAAGCCCAAGCTGGTGCCGCTGGACAAGCTGGCCGAATTGTTCGGGTTCGAACCGCCGCGCGATACCGGCATGACCACGGTCGAGGCCGCAAAGGGCGTGGCGGACGGCACCGTCAAGGGGTTCGTCAGTCTGGGCGGCAACTTCGCCCGCGCCATTCCCGACCATTCGCGCACCGATCCGGGCTGGTCCCGGCTGGATCTGAACGTGCAGATCGCGACCAAGCTCAACCGCTCGCACCTGCTGGTGGGCGATGGCGCATGGCTGCTGCCCTGTCTCGTGCGGTCGGAGGAGGACATGCAGGCCACCGGACGGCAGGCCGTGACGATGGAGGACAGCCTGAGCCACATCCACGGATCGGTCGGCAAGCGCGAACCGGCCAGCCCCGACCTGCTGTCGGAACCCGCCATCGTCGCGGGCATCGCCAAGGCCACGCTCGATCCGAACCCCAAGTTGAAATGGGACGACTGGATCGGCGATTACGGACTGGTGCGCGACCTGATCGAGCGGACTTATCCCGACAAGTTCCGCGAATTCAACAACCGCATGTTCACGCCCGGCGGTTTCTACAAGGGCAATGCCGCGCGGGAACGCAAGTGGCAGACGGATACCGGCCGCGCGCATTTTACCGCGCCCGACACGATGACGGCGCTGGAAAGCGAACCGGGCGCGGATGCCTATACGCTGCTGACGCTGCGGTCGAACGATCAGTTCAACACGACGGTCTATGGCTTTTCGGACCGCCTGCGGGGGCTGAAGGGCCCGCGCGAGATCGTGCTGGTCAGCCCCCGCGACATGAAGCGCGCCGGTCTGGCCGAGGGGCAGAAGGTCACGCTGATCTGCGATGTGGACGACGGCACCGACCGGCGCGTCGGCGGCCTGACGGTGGTGCCCTACGATCTGCCCAACCGCTGCATCGCCGCCTATTACCCCGAGGTGAACCCCCTGATCCCGCTGGACCGCTACGACCTGAAATCGAAAACGCCCGCCTACAAGGGCACCCCGGTGCGGATCGAGCCGTGACACGTTCGCCGCGCAGGTTTCCCTTGCGCGGCGGCCACCCTATATAGGCGGGCCAACGAAAGCCCCCCGATGTTCCGCCTGTTCGAGAATCTGGTCGATCCCTATACGCCGTATGAGGTCGACGACACGCCGCCCCGCAAGCTTTGGCCGTTCATCCGCGCCTACAGCCGGCCGTTCGGGCGCGTCTTCGTCTGGACGGCGCTGACATCCGTTCTGGTCGCCGCGGTCGAGATCGGGCTGATCGCCTATATGGGCCGCGTCGTCGATCTGCTGTCGGGCGACGACCCCGCGACGGTCTGGGCGCTGCACGGGACCGAGCTGATCCTGGTGGCCGTCGCCATCCTGACCGTGCGGCCCCTGCTTCAGGCGCTGAACGTGGCGCTGCTGAACCAGTCGATCATGCCGAACTATGCGACGCTGTGGCGTTGGCGGGCGCACAGCCACGTCATGCGCCAATCCGTCGGCTGGTTCGAGAACGACTTCGCCGGCCGGATCGCCAACCGCATCATGCAGACCCCCCCGGCGGCCGGCGAGGCGGTGTTCCAGGCCTTCGACGCCATCACCTTCGCACTGGCCTATCTGGTCGGCGCGGCGGTGCTGTTGTTCGATGCCGACCCGCTGCTGCTGGTGCCGATGGCGGTGTGGCTGGGGCTTTACGCGTTCCTGGTGCGCTGGACGATGCGGCGCATCGGGGCGGCGTCCAAGGCGGCGTCCGACGCCCGCTCGACCGTGACGGGGCGGGTGGTGGACAGCTATACCAACATCCATGCGGTGAAACTTTTCGCCCATCACGACCGCGAACTGGCCTACGGGCGCGAGGCGATCGAGGGCGCGCGCACCACCTTCCAGACCGAGATGCGGCTTTACACCATCATGGACGTGTCGCTGGTGCTGCTGAACGGGCTGCTGATCGTCGGCGTCGTCGGCTGGGCCATCTGGCTTTGGATGACCGGCACGGCCAGCGTCGGCGTCGTGGCGGCGGCGACCGCGCTGACGCTGCGGCTGAACGCGATGACCGGCTGGATCATGTGGGCGCTGTCCAGCTTCTTTCGCAATCTCGGCGTCGTCGCGGAAGGGATGGAAACCATCGCCCAGCCCATCGCCCTGACCGACGCCCCCGGCGCAAAACCGCTGCGGCTGACAGCGGGCGAGGTCCGGTTCGACCGGCTGACCCACCGCTACGGCCGCGACCGCGGCGGGGTCGAGGGGATCGACCTGATCGTGCATCCGGGCGAAAAGGTCGGCCTCATCGGCCGGTCGGGCGCGGGCAAGTCCACGCTGGTCAAGCTGCTGCTGCGCTTTTACGACCCCGACCGGGGCCGCATCCTGATCGACGGACAGGACATCGCCGGCGTTACGCAATCCAGCCTGCGCCGCGCCATCGGCATGGTCAGCCAGGACAGCGCGCTGCTGCACCGCTCGGTCCGCGACAACATCCTTTACGGCCGCCCCGACGCGACCGAGGCACAGATGATCGCGGCGGCGAAACGCGCCGAAGCGCATGAGTTCATCCTGGAGCTTGAGGATCTGGAGGGCCGGCGCGGCTATGACGCGCATGTGGGCGAACGCGGCGTCAAGCTGTCGGGCGGCCAGCGTCAGCGCATCACGCTGGCGCGCGTCATGCTGAAGGACGCGCCGATCCTCGTGCTGGACGAAGCCACCAGCGCGCTGGACTCAGAGGTCGAGGCCGCGATCCAGCAGACCCTGTTCGGCGTCATGGAGGGCAAGACCGTCATCGCTATCGCGCACCGCCTGTCCACCATCGCCCAGCTCGACCGGATCGTGGTGATCGACGACGGCCGCATCGTCGAGGACGGGCCGCACGCCATGCTGCTGGCCAGGGGCGGGCTATACGCGCAATTCTGGGCCCGCCAATCGGGCGGCTTCATTCATACGGAGGAAGCGGGATGATCCGGCGCTTCGCAGATCTGATCGACGCCTTCCGCCCGGCCCCCGGCCCGCCGCCGCGCACGCTGAGCGCGTTCTTCCGGTGGGCGCTGGAAGGGTCGTGGTTCTGGCTGGCCATCGCCGCCGCGATCTCGGCGTTGGCGGGCGTGGCCGAGGTGGCGACGGCGCTGCTGCTGGGCGCGGTGGTGGACAGCGTGGCCGGCATCGCGCCCGGCGACTATTTCGACGCCAACCTGCCGATGCTGCTGGGCATCGCCGCCTTCTTCCTGATCGTGCGGCCGATCCTGTTCGGCAGTTCGGCGGCCGCCAACTCGCTGGTGGTCGGGCCGAACGTCAATCCGCTGGTCCTGTCGCGCCTGCATCGCTGGACGCTGGGCCAGTCCGTCACATTCTTCGACGACGATTTCGCCGGGCGCATCGCGCAGAAACAGATGCAGGTCAGCCGCGCGATCACCGATGTCGCGTCCGAAACCATCAATGTGGGCTTCTTCGCGCTGGCCTCGCTGGTTGGATCGGCGGTGTTTCTGGCAACCATCGACGTATGGATGGCGCTGGGCCTCGCCATCTGGCTGGGGGGGTATCTGGGCCTCATCCGCTGGTTCATGCCGCGCATCCGCGCGCGGTCGATGGCCCGCGCCTCGGCCCGCGCGATGGTGTCGGGGCAGGTCGTGGACACGATCACCAACATCAAGACGGTGAAACTGTTCGCCCATGCCGAGTTCGAGGATGCCGCCGCCCTGGGATCCATCGCGCGGTTCCGCGACCGGGTGATCGACTTCGGCCTCGTCTCAACCTCGTTCCGGTTCGCGCTGATGACGCTGGCGGGGATCCTGCCGGTGCTGCTGATCGGCGGCACCTTGTGGCTCTGGTCGCGGGGCGGGGCCAGCGCGGGCGACATCGCGGCGGCCGGCGCCATATCGCTGCGGATCGCCCAGATGACGGGCTGGGTGTCGTTCACGCTGATGTCCATCTATGCCAGCGTGGGCGAGGTCGAGGATGGCATGAACACCCTGACCCCGCCCCATGCCCTGACCGATGCGCCGGGCGCGCGCGATCTGGCGGGCGCGGGGCCGGTCGCCTTCGATCACGTCAGCTTCGCCTATGGCCGCCGGATCGGCGGCATCAGCGACATCGACCTGACCATCGCAGAGGGCGAAAAGCTGGGCATCGTCGGCGCGTCGGGCGCGGGCAAGTCCACGCTGGTGGCGCTGCTGCTGCGGCTCTACGATCCCGAACGGGGCCGCATCACCATCGCCGGGCAGGACATCGCCGACGTGACGCAGGAAAGCCTGCGCCGCCATATCGGCATGGTCACGCAGGAAACGGCGATGTTCAATCGCTCGGCCCGCGACAACATCCTTTACGGTCGCCCCGACGCGACCGAGGATCAGGTGATTGCCGCCGCGAAGAAGGCCGAAGCGCACGACTTCATTCAGGAACTCGAGGATTTCAAGGGGCGGAAGGGCTATGACGCGCATCTGGGCGAACGCGGCGTCAAGCTGTCGGGCGGCCAGCGTCAGCGCATCGCCCTCGCGCGTGCCATCCTCAAGGACGCGCCGGTGCTGGTGCTGGACGAGGCGACAAGCGCGCTCGACAGCGAGGTCGAGGCGTCGATCCAGTCCGCGCTCGACCGCGTGATGGAAGGCAAGACCGTGCTGGCCATCGCGCATCGGCTGTCCACCATCGCCCGCATGGACCGCATCGTGGTGATGGAGGACGGGCGCATCGTCGAACAGGGCACGCATGACGACCTGCTCGCCGCCGATGGCGTCTATGCGCGCTATTGGCACCGGCAATCGGGCGGATTCCTCGACTACCGCGAAGCGGCGGAATAGGGCGCGGCGGGGTCATGGTCGGTAAAGGTTCGTTAACAGAGCGTTATATGTTTCACGTGAAACCGTGAGCATCGTCACCATCGACAGGCTCGGCTATCGCGGCGACGGCATCGCGCCCGGTCCCATCTACATCCCCCGCGCCCTGCCCGGCGAAAAGGTCGAAGGAAAAGTGACGGACGGGCGGATGACCGCCCCTGTCATTCTGTCGCCGTCGCCCCGTCGGGTCACGCCACCCTGCCCCCATTACGCCGAATGCGGCGGCTGTTCCCTGATGCATGCCGAGGACGCGTTCGTCGCCGCCTGGAAAGTCGGGATCGTCCGCCAGGCCCTTGCGGCGCGATCCCTTCCGGCCCCGATAACCGGCATCGCCACCTCGCCCCCCGCCTCCCGCCGGCGGGCGGTGCTGACGGGGCGACGAACAGGCGACAGCGTCGTGGTTGGCTTCCATGCCGCCAGATCCGACCGCATCGCCGCCATCCCGCTTTGCCGCGTCGTCACCCCCGCCATCGCCGACGCCCTGCCGATACTGGAGGAAATCGTCCGCGCCACAACCGGCCGCGACGGCGAGGTTTCCCTGACGGTCACCGACGGTCCCGCTGGGCTGGATGTGGCTGTCACGGGTTCGGGCCATCTCTCGGGACAAGACATGTCGGACCTGGCGGTTCTGGCCGAAAGCGCGGATCTGGCCCGGCTGACCTGCGACGGCGAAACCGTTGCCTTGCGCCGGCCACCCTTCCAGACCTTCGGTCCCGCCCGCGTCGTCCCGCCGCCCGGCGCGTTCCTTCAGGCCACCCGCCATGGCGAGGCGGCGCTTCTGGCATCCGTGCGTCATGCTCTGGGCGATGCGGCGCGGATTGCCGACCTGTTCGCCGGTTGCGGAACCTTCGCGCTGCCGCTGGCCGCGAAAGCGCAGGTTCACGCCGTGGAAGGCGCGGCCGATCTGACCGCCGCGCTGCTGGGCGGTTGGCGCACCGCGCCCGGCATGCGCCCGCTGATGGCCGAGACGCGCGATCTGTTCCGGCGTCCGCTGCTGGCGGCCGAGCTTGCCGGCTTCGACGCCGTCTCCATCGACCCGCCCCGCGCGGGGGCCGAGGCGCAGATGCGCCAGATTGCCGCGTCCCCGATTAAGACGGTGGCGTCCGTATCGTGCGACCCCGTTACCTTCGCGCGCGACGCCCGGATCCTTTGCGATGCGGGATTCGTGCTGGACTGGGTGCGCGTCGTCGATCAGTTCCGCTGGTCTTCCCATGTCGAGATCGTGGCCCGTCTGACACGGCAAGGATGATGCACCGCCGAAATTGCGGCCGGCAGGCCTTTGCGGACGACCTTGCGTCGGGTAACGGTTTGTAAAAAAGAATCGGGCATAAGGTCGGGCAATGCGAAATCTTTTCCTCCTCGTGGTCATGTTGGGCTTGGCGGCCTGCGGTTCCAAGTTCCGCAGTTACGACGGCCCCGAAGTCACCCAGTTGCTGGTCGTGAAAAGCGAACGGCGTCTTTACCTTCTGCATAATGCAGAGGTGCTGAAGACCTACGATATCGGCCTTGGCTTCGCGCCCAGCGGCCACAAGCAATACGAAGGCGACGGCCGCACGCCCGAGGGGATGTATTTCATCGACCGCCGCAATCCGTCCAGCAAATACCATCTGTCCGTCGGCGTTTCCTACCCCAACGAGTTCGACCGTGCGCTTGCGTCCGAGCTGGGCAAGCGACCGGGTGGCGACATTTTCATCCACGGCCGCGGGCCGAGCTGGAAGAAGACCATGCCGAAGGACTGGACGGCAGGCTGCATCGCGGTCGACGACCGCGACATCGAACAGATCTATGCCATGGTGCAGGACGGAACGCCGATTCTGATCCGACCGTGAGCGTCGACATGGACCCCAGGGATCGCCCGCATCTGGACCGCTGTATCGCCCTTGCGCGCGAGGCGCTGGAAGCGGGCGACGAGCCCTTCGGGTCGGTGCTGACCGATGGCGACGGCCGCGTCCTGCACGAAGCGCGCAATCGCGCGGTGACGGGCGATCCGACCCGGCATCCCGAATTCGCGCTTGCCCGCTGGGCGGCGCAGAATCTGACGCCGGACCAGCGCCGTCAGGCCGTCGTCTATACGTCCGGGGAACATTGCCCGATGTGTTCGGCCGCACATGCCTGGGCGGGTCTGGGGCGGATCGTCTATATCAGCTCGGCCGCGCAATTGGG
Organism: Oceaniovalibus guishaninsula JLT2003; assembly: GCF_000299575.1. GTDB lineage: Bacteria > Pseudomonadota > Alphaproteobacteria > Rhodobacterales > Rhodobacteraceae > Palleronia > Palleronia guishaninsula. The sequence goes on along the minus strand of NZ_AMGO01000021.1, from coordinate 293,429 downwards.
CGAATGGCTGTCGGAGATCGGCGTCGAAGCCGCGCCCGTCGCGTCGCTTGCGATCCGCGAGGTCGCCCCCGGCATTCCGATCAAAGGGCCGATAGAGGGGCTGGACCGGATCCTGCGGGACCTGCATCGACGCCGCCATGACGCCTGACGGGCTGCGCGTCGGTCAGTAGCCGGTCAGCAGCGTCCACCAGATCTTGCCGTTGGGTTCCTGAAACCAGGCGAACCCCATCTCGCGCGCCTGCGGGTCCAGCACGACGCCGCGCGTGGCCGGATCGGCCATCCAGGCGGCCAGCGTCTCGACCTCGGTTTCATAGGTTTCCGAGATGTTTTCGCCCAAAAGAGTGCCCGCATAGCCGACGCGCCGCACGCGATCGAGCGGCGACGAGCCGTCGGATCCGAAGTGCCAGGGGCGGTTCTGCACGCTCATGTCGCGCGAATGGGTCGCGGCGGCGGCGTTCAGTTGTGCGTTCAGCGCCACGGGCTGCGCGCCCGCCGCCTGCCGGACGGCATTAACCCCGTCCTGCATCCGCAGCACGATAGCGCCCGAATCGGCCGCCGAGATATCATAGCGCTGCGGCAGGGGGCGGCCCGAGGGATCCAGTGCGATCGGCGTGGTGGTCGCGCAACCGGCCAATCCGACGGTCGCCGCCAGAACTATCATGCCGAACCGGGTCATCTGTGCCTTGCCTCGAAATGTCGATGTCGCGCTGCCTTAGCGAGAATGGATGCGCTGCACAAACGCTTCCGCATGACGCCGGTTTGATTTGCGCAGTCGGGCGACCTTGGATAACGGGGCGAAAAGAAGAATCGAGAGCAGGACCTGCCGGATGAAAGATACCTTGCTGAATCGCCGCCGTTTTCTGGGGGCCGCCGGCGCTGCCGCGGCCGGGATCGCGGCGGGCCCGTCGCTGGCGCAGATGGCGCAGGACACGACCGAATTCGTGCCCGGTGTCGCCGATGACAACCGGCGCAACGCATCCAGCTTTCGGCTGCTCGACTGGCGGCCCTATTTCGACACCCTCACGAACGGCGCGGTTCTGGTCGATATCACCTCGCGCGCGCTGCATTTCTGGAGCGAGGACGAATCGACCTACAAGCTTTATCCGACCTCCGTTCCGCTGACCGACGATCTGACGCGCAAGGGCCGGACCGAGATCATCAAGAAGGTGGAAGGCCCGTCATGGTCGCCCACCCCGGCGATGAAGGAACGCAACCCCGAATGGCCGGACTTCATCGGTCCCGGCCCGCAGAATCCACTGGGCACTCATGCGCTGTGGCTGACCTGGCAATATTACCGCATCCACGGAACGCAGGACACGCGCAAGATCGGGCGGCGGTCGTCCAACGGGTGCGTCGGCCTTTACAACGAGCATATCGCCGAGCTTTACGCCCTGACCCGCGAGGGAACGCAGGTGTTGCTTATTTGACGATTAACCTCCGAGTTGGAACCGGCGCCGGTATCGGGGGCTTTCCAAAATGTGATCGTTGCTGCTTTAACAACAGCATGAGGTACAGTCTTGGGTGCCTGCTGCCGCCTCACGATCCATTAGGCACCAGGCGAATACTGGAGAAGAATATGAAGAAGATCGCTCTCGCCGCCGCCCTTTCCGTCGCCGCGACCGGTGCCTTTGCGGGTGGCATGGCCGAACCGATGATGGAACCCACCGTCGTCGTCGAAGAATCGTCCAACGCTTCGGGCGGTTTCGTCATCCCGCTGCTGCTGCTGGCCGTCATCGCCGCGGTTGCCATCACCGACTGATCCCATCCGGTCAGTTGCGAAGGGCGGCGTGGCGGTGCCCCGCCGCCTTTTTCATGCCTGCGATTCCGCCCTGACCGCCCAGCCCGACAGGTTGTCGGCGATGGTGTTGCACAACGCCCGGACATGCGCGGCGTCGTCGTTGAGGCAGGGGATATAGGTAAAGCTTTCGCCGCCCGCCTCTTCAAAACTTTCGCGGATCTCGCCGTTGATCTCCTCCAGCGTCTCGATGCAGTCGGCGGAAAAGGCGGGCGCGATGACGGCGATACGTTTCACGCCCTTTTCGGCCAAGCGCGCGACCTCTTCGACGGTATAGGGTTTCAGCCATTCCTCGGGTCCGAAGCGGGACTGGAAGGCGGTGACGATGCGGTCGGCCGGCCAGCCCAGCCTTTCGCGCAGCAGGCGCGTCGTCTTCTGGCACTGGCAATGATAGGGATCGCCCTCCATAAGATAACGCCGCGGCATTCCGTGATAGGACGCGACCAGCAGGTCGGGCGGCGTCGGCTGGTCGGCCCAGCTTCGTTCGACCGACTGCGCCAGCGCGTCGATGAAATCGGGGCGGTCGAAATAGGCCGGAACGGTACGGATCGCGGGCTGCCACTTTTCGGCGGTGAGGGCGCGAAAGAACTGGTCGTTGGCGGTGGCGGTCGTGGCGCCGGCATATTGCGGATAGAGCGGGAAGAACAGGATCCGCTGGCAACCCGCGTCGATCATCTGGCGCACCTTCGAGGCGGTCGAGGGATTGCCGTAGCGCATGCAGAAATCGACTACGACGTCATCGCCATACCAATCGGCCAGGGTCTCGCGGATCGCGGCGGTCTGCGCCTTGGTGATGGTCAGCAGCGGGCTTTCGTTCAGCTCCTCGTTCCAGATCAGGCGATAGTTCGCCCCGCTGGAGAAGGGCCGCTTGCTGAGGATGACGGCCTGAAGCAGGGGCTGCCATTTCCAGGCGGGATAGTCGATGACCCGTTTGTCGCTGAGAAACTCGTTCAGATAGCGCCGCATCGACCAGTAATCGTGCCCGTCCGGCGTGCCGAGATTGGCCAGCAGGACGCCGGTGCGCGCGGGCGGGACCGGCGGATGGTCGGCGGGGGCATGCTCGGGCCGGACGGCGCGGTGGGTCGATCTTGCATCCAGCATGGGGGGCCTTTCCGAATACGGCGTCAGGGAACGCATCGGGGTCTGATATACGACAGCGCCCGCGCGTCAAACCGGACCGGACGACGCAGGATCGCCCGCGGGCCGTTCAGGGGTGCCCAGGGCATCCGCTAGACGCGCCTTGGCCGAACCGGGGCGCAGCGGCTTTTGCTGGCTGTCGGAGGGCGCCCAGCCGGTCAGGAAGGCCAGCTCGAACGTGGCGCGGATGCGGGCGGGATCGTCGGGATCGGGGAAAGCGCGCGCATAGATGTCGGACGCGGCCGCAAAGACGGCGCGGCGCGTCGGGCGGCGCAGGCGATCCTGCATCGCGTTGGTTTCGCCCATGGCCCGAAGGTCGCGCAGCAGGCCCATCATGTCGCCGTAACTGGCCGTCAGCGGCAGCGTGTCGGCCACCGGCAGCGCCATCCCGGCCCGTTGCAGCAGACCGCCCCAATCGCGGATTTCGGCCATCGGGGCGACGCGCGGCGATAACCCGCCGGCGACGCGCGATTCGCCCTCGGCCAGCGCCGCGCGCAGTTCGGCCAGGGTCTGCCCGCCAAGCGCCGCGCCCAGAAACAGCCCGTCGGGCCGCAGCGCGTGGCGGCACTGGACGATCTGTCCCACCGGGTCGTTCGCCCAATGCAGCGCCATCGCATGAATGACGAGGTCATGCGCGCCTGGCGTCAGCGCCAGCACCTCGTCGTCGGGGACGATAGTGGCCTGCGGGAAACGCGCGGACCAGAAGGCGGGGTGTCCGGTCACAACAGCGGGTCGGGTAAACGACCTGTTAACCTCTGTCAGCCTTTCCTCGATTTCCAGCGCGGCGGCGTCGTGCAGGAACAGGGCCGCGGGGTCGCTGCGGGCGCGGTGGCGGGCCAGCGCGGCGGTATCGGTCATGCGGGGGGCGGTCGGCATGGGTCGCATTTAGGAGACGCGGATGCGAATGCAAACGGTGCTGGATTTCGTCTATCCGCATCAATGCGTGATGTGCGAAGCGCAGGTCGAGGATGCGGGCGGCTTGTGCGGCCCGTGCTGGCGGCAGACCCCGTTCATCCTGGGACTGTGCTGCGACCGATGCGGCGCGCCCCTGCCGGGCCAGTCCGACCGGGCCGAATCGTGCGACGATTGCCTGGCGATGGCGCGGCCCTGGTCGCAGGGACGTGCCGCGCTGATCTATCGCGACAAGGCGCGGCGGATGGTGCTGGGGCTGAAGCACGGCGACCGGCTGGATTTCGCCCGCCCGGCCGCCGCCTGGATGCGCAAGGTCGCGCCCCTGCGGCCCGGTCAGGTCGTCGTGCCGGTGCCGATCCACTGGACGCGGATGGTTCGGCGCAGATACAACCAGGCCGCGATCCTGTCGCACGAGATCGCAAGGGCGCAGGGCCTGGTCTGTCTGCCGCAGGCGCTGGTGCGGCGCAGGCGGACGCCGTTGCAGGACGGGCGCGGCGTGGCCGCTCGGTTCGAGAACCTGCGCGACGCCATCGCGGCCCATCCCCGCCACGGCCGCGCGCTGAACGGGGCCGAGGTGCTGCTGGTGGACGATGTGATGACCTCGGGCGCGACGCTGGCCGCCGCCGCCGATGCGTGTCTTGCGGCGGGTGCCGCGCGGGTGGACATGACCGTACTGGCGCGGGTGGTGAAGGACGCCTAGATCGTCGGCAAGGAATGAAGGAGTGCTAGATGGCCAGCATCGAGATCTATACCAGCCCCACCTGCGGCTATTGCCACGCGGCCAAGCGGCTGCTGGATGCCAAGGGCGCGGGATACGCCGAAACCGATGTGTCGCGCGATGCCGATCAGAAGCAGGCGATGGTGCAGCGATCTGGCCGGCGCACGGTGCCGCAGATCTTCATCGACGGGCGGCATGTCGGCGGTTACGACGATCTGGCGGCGCTGGACCGCGCCGGCAAGCTGGACGCGCTGCTGGGCTGAGTGCCTTTCAGGCGGGTCTGGTCGAGGCGGTGACGTAGTTCACGGCCAGGTCGCGGTCGGACAGCGACCACGACCAGCGCACGAAGTCGAAGACGAAGCCCGTTCGGTCCACCGGCGTCAGGCCCGCGCGTTCGATCATCGCGCAAAGCTCGTCCGGGGTGATGAACTTCGACCAGTCATGCGTGCCCTTGGGTAACCAGCGCATGATCCATTCGGCCCCCAGGATCGCATAGGCGAAGCTGCGAGGATTGCGGTTGATGGTCGAGCAGACCATAAACCCGCCGGGTTTCAGCAGATCGTGACAGGCGGTCAGATAGGCCTGCGGGTCGGACACATGCTCGACCACCTCCATGTTCAGGACGATGTCGAACCGTTCGCCCGCCTCGGCCAGCGCCTCGGCGGTGGTGTGGCGATAGTCGATGTCGAGGCCCTGTTCGCGCGCGTGAACCTGCGCCACGGGGATGTTGCGTTCCGCTGCATCGGCACCCACCACATCGGCCCCCAGCCGCGCCATCGGTTCCGACAGGAGCCCGCCGCCGCAGCCGATGTCGAGGATGCGCAGCCCCGCGAACGGACGGGGCGCGGTCAGGTCGCGGTCGAACTCGGCGGCGATCTGGGTGCGGATATAGTCCAGCCGGCACGGATTCATCATGTGCAGCGGTTTGAACTTGCCCTGCGGATCCCACCATTCGGCCGCCATGGCGCTGAACTTGTCGATCTCGGCGGGGTCGATGGTGGTGGTCGGCATAGTTTTATCCTTTGCGGGCATGGCGGGGCGGAATTGCCGCTTATATAGTCCGGTCATGGACAAGGCGGCAGGACAAAACGGCGCGGCGGCGCTGCTCTATCCCCGGATCGACCCGTTCGACCAGCGGATGCTGGACGTGGGCGACGGCCATCGCGTCTATGTCGAACAATGCGGACGGCCCGACGGCGTGCCGGTCGTGGTGCTGCACGGGGGGCCGGGGGGCGGCTGTTCGCCGTCGATGCGGCGCTATTTCGATCCGTCCGTCTATCGCGTCGTGCTGTTCGACCAGCGCGGCTGCGGCCGGTCGCGGCCCCATGCGTCGGTCGAGGCGAATACGACCTGGCATCTGGTGCGCGACATCGAGCTGATCCGCGCGACCCTGGGGATCGACCGCTGGATCGTCTTCGGCGGAAGCTGGGGTGCCACGCTGGCGCTGATCTATGCCGAGGCGCATGCCGACCGCGTGGCGCATCTGGTGCTGCGCGGCGTGTTCCTGATGACGCAGGCGGAGCTGGCCTGGTTCTATGGCGGTGGTGCGGGACGGTTCTGGCCCGACATCTGGCGCCGCTTCGTCGAGCTGGTTCCCGAGGACGAGCGCGGCGACCTGATCGCCGCCTATCACCGCCGGCTGTTTTCGGGCGATCCGCAGATCGAGACGCGGTTCGCGCGTGCCTGGGCGAGTTGGGAAAACTCGCTGGCCAGCATGGCGAACGAAGGGCCGGGCGGCGACAGCCCGGCGGAATATGCCCGCGCCTTTGCCCGGCTGGAGAACCACTATTTCACCCATGCCGGGTTTCTCGACACGGACGGGCAGATCCTGCGCGATGCGGGGCGGATCGCGCAGGTGCCGGGCACGATCGTGCAGGGCCGCTATGACATGATCTGCCCGCCGGCGGCCGCGCATGCGCTGCATGCCGCATGGCCCGCCTCGACGCTGGTGATGGTGCCGCGCGCCGGCCACGCGCTGAGCGAGCCTGGCATCAGCGCGGAACTGGTGCGCACGATGGACCGCCTGCGCGCCGGGGACTGACCGTCATTCGGCGGCGATACCTGGAAGGCGCGACGACAGGACGCGCAGGATCTCTCGCTCCATCGCCTTGCGTCCCAGCGGTTTGGGCAGAAAGCCGTCGAAGCCCCGCCCGAGATAGCCGTCACCTTCGTTCGGCCCACCCCCCGCCGTCAGCGCGATGACAGGGATGGCGTCGAAGGCGCGATCGGCGCGGATGGCGGCGGTGGCCGCATGTCCGTCGAGAACCGGCATCTGGATGTCCATCAGCACGACGTCCATACGCGCCGGATCGAGGGCTTTGAGCGCCTCGCGGCCATCGGCGGCGAAGACGGGCCGCGCGCCCATTCTTTCCAGAAAGGATCCGGCGATCAGGCGGTTCGTGGCATTGTCGTCCACCACCAGAACCCGCAGACCGGCCAGAGGGGCCGGCGATGCGGCGGTCGTTTGCCCATCCGCTGCCTTCGGCGCGGGCAGCGACAGCGTGAAGTCCGACCCTTGCCCCAATTCGGACGTCACCGTGACATCGCCGCCCATCAGCCGCGCCAGATCGCGCGATATCGACAGCCCCAACCCTGTGCCGATGCCGCGCCGGGCCGATGCGTCGTCGAGCTGCGCGAAGGACCGGAACAGCAGCGGCAGGTCGTCGGGCGCGATGCCGGCGCCGCTGTCCCGCACCCCGACCGTCAGGCGTCCCGTTTCGGCGTCCCACGCGACGCCAATTTCGACGCAGCCCAGTTCGGTATGTTCGATCGCGTTCGCCACCAGGTTCGAGACCACCTGCTTTACCCGCAGGGTGTCAAGCATTAACGCGGGAGGGACGGCATGGTGCGTGACGGTTTCCAGCACCAGACCCTTGGCCGCGGCGGTATCTCTGAACAGGCGCTGGACCGAGCGGACGATATGCCGAATATCGGCAGGCGCGGGCGAAACGGTGAATCCGCCCGCCTGCATCTTGGCATGATCGAGGATATCGTCGAGCAGCGATTTCAGCATCGTGCCGGATGCGATCAGGATCTCGGCCCGCTCGGCCTCGGCCCGGTCGCGGGCGTCATCGGCCATCATCTGCGCGATGCCGAGGATCCCGTTCAGCGGTGTGCGCAGTTCGTGGCTGATCGCCGTCAGGAAGCGGTCCTTGACGCGGTTCGCGGCATCGGCCTGCCGCTTGGCGCCGATCAGGTCGGCCTTGAGAAGAAAGGCGTCGCGCGTTACCGCGCCGATATAGGCGATGCCGCCCAGCAGGCTGCCGATGACGGCCAGCATCTCGACCCTGCCGACCGTCCCGATGACCGGCGGCACCATCGCGGCAAAGCCGGCGAGAATCGGCAAGGTCGCCAGAACGTAAAGCTGCACGTTCCACGAGCGGATCACGACGCAATGGATCACGATGCCCCACATGATCGTGCTGCCGACGACGAAGGGGGCAAGGCGCCCGTCCGACATCAGCATGACGGGGGTCGCGATGGTGATGCCCGAGATTACGAAGATCATCAGCGAATGCAGCAGGAAATACCGCCGCCGTCCCGATGACAGCATGCGCCGTTCCACCGCGATGCCGCCGAGGTCGATCGCGAAATAGAGAAGGCCGAAGGTTGCGGGCCAATGAGGCGGCAGAAAGGGCATCGCAACGATGGACGCCGCGGCGATGGCCGCAAGGCGTTTGGGCCGTTCGCGCACGATCGCCGCGATTTGCAGGCGGGTCGTGTCCGGGTCGGACGGCCGCGCCTTGAATGTCCACCTGTTGCCCATCACGCCGGGTCTAGGGGCGATGCGTTAAGATCGCGTGTCTTTCGCCGGCAATCGCGGACTTGCATCCGGCAGGGCAATTCCTTATCTGATCGTCTGACAGCGGCGCGTCGGGGTCCAAACCCGATACCCACCGGATAGCATGACGGGCCGCTGGCCCTTTTTTTGTGCTTTGAATCTCGGGAATGCCCATGTCCGACCTGATCGCCAAGGCCAGCATCGACCGACGGCTTGCCGAAATTCTGACCCCCGTGATCGAGGATCTGGGATTCGAGCTGGTGCGCGTGCGCTATATGGGCGGCAAGACGCCCACGGTTCAGATCATGGCCGACCGTCCCGGCGGCGGGATCGAGGTGGACGAATGCGGCCGCATCTCGACTGCCGCTTCGGCGCATCTGGATGTCGAGGATCCCATCGAGGACGCCTATACGCTGGAAGTGTCGAGCCCCGGCATCGACAGGCCGCTGACCCGGCTGAAGGATTTCGACGACTGGCAGGGCCATGTCGCCAAGATCGAGACGACCGAGATGATCGACGGCCGCCGCCGCTTCAAGGGCGTGCTGGCCGGGGTCGAGGGCGACGAGGTGCTGATCGAGATCGACGAGGGCACCATCGGGCTGCGCTTCGACTGGCTGAGCGACGCCAAGCTGGTGCTGACCGACGACCTGATCCGCGAGGTTCTGCGCGCGCGCAAGAACGCGGGCGAGATCGACGAAAGCCAGTTCGACGAGATCGAGACGATAATCGACAGCGAAGACGATGCCCGTCTTCCCGACCAGAAGGACTGAAGCCCCATGGCCATCACATCCGCCAACCAGCTCGAGCTTTTGCAGACAGCCGAGGCCGTGGCGCGCGAGAAGATGATCGACCCCGCGTTGGTCGTCGAGGCGATGGAGGAAAGCCTCGCCCGTGCCGCCAAGTCACGTTACGGCGCCGAGATGGATATCCGCGTGAAGATCGACCGCAAGACCGGGCGGGCGACCTTCACCCGCGTGCGCACCGTGGTCGAGGACGATGCGGTCGAGAATTACCAGGCCGAGTTCACCGTCGAACAGGCCCGCACCTATCTGGACGATCCCAAGGTCGGCGACGTCTTCGCCGAGGAAGTGCCGCCCGTCGAGATGGGGCGCATCGCCGCGCAATCGGCCAAGCAGGTCATCTTGCAGAAGATCCGCGAGGCCGAGCGCGACAAGCAGTTCGAGGAATACAAGGACCGCGTCGGCACGATCATCAACGTGCTGGTCAAGCGCGAGGAATACGGCAACGTCATCGTCGATCTGAACCCCGGCGAGGGCGTGCTGCGCCGCAACGACAAGATCGGCCGCGAAAGCTATCGTCCGAACGACCGGATCCGCGTCTATATCAAGGACGTGCGGCGCGAGGTGCGGGGGCCGCAAATCTTCCTGTCGCGGACCGATCCGCAATTCATGGCCGAATTGTTCCGCATGGAAGTGCCCGAAATCTACGAGGGCATCATCGAGATCAAGGCCGTCGCCCGCGATCCGGGGTCGCGTGCCAAGATCGCCGTCATTTCCTATGACAGCAGTATCGACCCCGTGGGCGCCTGCGTCGGCATGCGCGGCAGCCGCGTGCAGGCCGTGGTGAACGAGTTGCAGGGCGAGAAGATCGACATCATCCCCTGGAACGAGGACGTGCCGACCTTCCTGGTGAACGCGCTGCAACCCGCCGAGGTCAGCAAGGTCGTCCTGGACGAGGAGGCCGAGCGCATCGAGGTGGTGGTTCCCGACGAGCAGCTTTCGCTGGCCATCGGACGGCGCGGACAGAACGTGCGTCTGGCGTCGCAGCTGACCGGGCTGGATATCGACATCATGACCGAGGAACAGGAAAGCCAGCGCCGCCAGGCCGAGTTCGAGGAACGCACCAAGCTGTTCATGGATACGCTGGATCTGGACGAGTTCTTTGCGCAGCTTCTGGTCAGCGAAGGCTTCACCTCGCTCGAGGAGGTGGCCTATGTCGAGGCGGACGAGCTGCTGGTGATCGACGGCGTCGATGCCGACACGGCGGGCGAATTGCAGGCCCGCGCCCGCGACTATCTGGACGAACAGAACCGCAAGGCGCTGGAAGCGGCCCGTGCGCTGGGCGTCGAGGACAGCCTGGTTGAATTCGAGGGGCTGACACCCCAGATGATCGAGGCGCTGGCCAAGGACGGCGTGAAGACGCTGGAAGATTTCGCCACTTGCGCCGACTGGGAACTGGCCGGCGGCTGGACGGTCGAGAACGGCGAGCGCAAGAAGGACGACGGCGTGCTGGAGCCGTTCGAGGTCAGCCTCGAAGAAGCGCAGGCGATGGTCATGTCGGCGCGGATCCAGCTTGGCTGGGTCGATCCCGCCGATCTGGACGCGGCCGAGGAAGACGGCGAAGTCGAGGAGGCGCAGGCCTGAGAACGGAGAGTCCCGCCATGACCCGCGGCAAGCCGGCGCCGGCGCCGGACGAACCCGAACGTCGCTGTCTGGCAACGGGCGAGGTCAATCCCAGGCGCGGCCTGATTCGCTTTGTCGTGGGGCCGGACGATGCCGTCTGGCCCGATGTGGCCAACAAGCTGCCGGGCCGGGGCATGTATGTCGCGGCCGAGCGCGAGGCGCTGGACATGGCGGTGAAGAAGCGCCTGTTCTCGAAAGGCGCCAAGCGGCAGGTGGTCGTGCCCGACGATCTGGTCGCCTCGGTCGAGGCGGCGCTGGTGCGCCGGGTGATCGACCGGCTGTCCCTTGCGCGCAAGGCCGGTGCCGCGATCGCCGGCTACGAGAAGGTGAAGGACTGGCTGGGCAAGGATCAGGCGGGGATCCTGTTGCAGGCTTCGGACGGGTCCGAACGCGGCAAGGGCAAGCTGCACCGGCCGGGCGGTCGGGGATCGTATTTCGACATTCTGTCGGCCCGGGAATTGGGTTTGGCATTCGGACGTGAACATGTGATACATGCGGCGCTCGCCGCAGGCAGACTCGCTGATCTATTCAGGGACGACGCCGTGCGGCTTTCAGGCGTTCGCGCAGGCGACGGTGTCCCTTCCGACGGGGTTGCCGGAAAGGTGAAGAAGACTCGATGAGCGATAGTGACGGCAAGAAGACCCTCGGTGTCCGTGGCCCCGGCGGCCCGCGTTCCGGTCAGGTGAAGCAAAGCTTCAGCCACGGGCGGACGAAGAACGTCGCGGTCGAGGTCAAGCGCAAGCGCGTGGTGGCCCCCAAGCCCGCGGCCGGTGCCAAGCCCACGGGCGCCGCCGGACCGATCAAGGGCGATCCGTCCCGCAGGCCCGCCGGGATCACCGATGCCGAACTCGAACGGCGGATGAAGGCCCTTGCCGCCGCCAGGGCGCGCGAGGGCGAGGAAGCCGCGCAGCGCGAGGCCGAGGAGAAGGCCCGCGCCGAAGAGCGCGAGCGCCGCCGCGCCGAGATCGAGGCGAAGGAAGCCGAGGAGCGCGAGCGCGAGGATGCCCTGCGCGCCAAGGCCGAAGAAGATGCCCGCCGTCTGGCCGACGAGGCCGCGGCCCGCGAACGCGCGGCGCAACCCCAGCCCACCCCCGCCGATGCCGAAGCGCGCGCCGCCAAGGGCCCGGTGCCGACGCGCAAGCCCACCGAGGACCGCGAGCGCGACCGCGTGGCCAAACCCGGCAAGAGCGATGGCGACAAGCGGCGGTCCGGCAAGCTGACCGTGAACCAAGCGCTTGCTGGCGGCGAGGGCGGCCGGCAGCGGTCGCTGGCGCAGATGCGCCGCAAGCAGGATCGCGCGCGCCAGAAGGCGATGGGCGGCAAGGTCGAGCGCGAGAAGGTCGTGCGCAACGTCAACCTGCCCGAGGCGATCACCGTCAGCGAACTGGCCAACCGGATGGCCGAACGCGTGGCCGATGTGGTCAAGGCGCTGATGCAGAACGGCATCATGGCAACCCAGACCCAGACCATCGACGCCGATACCGCCGAACTGATCATCGAGGATTTTGGCCATAAGGTCGTCCGCGTCAGCGATGCCGATGTCGAGCAGGTCATCGACCAGGTCGAGGACAAGGCCGCCGATCTGAAGCCGCGCGCGCCGATCATCACCGTCATGGGCCATGTCGATCACGGCAAGACGTCGCTGCTGGACGCGATCCGCCATGCGCGCGTCGCCACCGGCGAGGCGGGCGGCATCACCCAGCATATCGGCGCCTATCAGGTGACGACCGATGGCGGTCAGGAACTGACGTTCCTCGACACGCCGGGTCACGCCGCGTTCACGTCGATGCGGGCACGGGGCGCGCAGGTCACGGATATCGTGGTGCTGGTGGTCGCGGCCGACGATGCCGTGATGCCGCAGACGATCGAGGCGATCAACCACGCCAAGGCCGCCAAGGTGCCGATGATCGTGGCGATCAACAAGATCGACAAGCCGTCGGCCAATCCCGACAAGGTGCGCACCGATCTGCTTCAGCACGAGGTCATCGTCGAGAAGATGTCCGGCGACGTGCAGGATGTCGAGGTTTCGGCGACCACCGGCAAGGGGCTGGACAACCTGCTGGAAGCCATCGCGCTGCAATCCGAGGTGCTGGAGCTGAAGGCCAACCCCGACCGTGCCGCCAGCGGCGCGGTGATCGAAGCGCAGCTCGATGTCGGCCGCGGGCCGGTGGCGACGGTGCTGGTGCAGAACGGCACCCTGCGCAAGGGCGACATCTTTGTCGTCGGCGAGCAATGGGGCAAGGTCCGCGCGATGGAGAACGACCAGGGCGAGCGCGTGACCGAAGCCGGTCCGTCCGTTCCGGTCGAGGTTCTGGGCCTCAGCGGCACGCCCGAAGCGGGCGATGTGCTGAACGTGGTCGAGACCGAGGCGCAGGCGCGCGAGATCGCCGAATACCGCGCCAATGCCGCGCGCGACAAGCGCGCCGCGGTGGGGGCGGCGACGACGCTGGAACAGATGATGGCCCGCGCCAGGACCGACCGCAGCGTCGCCGAACTGCCCATCGTGGTGAAGGCCGACGTGCAGGGCTCCGCCGAGGCCATCGTTCAGGCGATGGAGAAGATCGGCAACGACGAGGTGCGCGTTCGCGTGCTTCATTCGGGTGTCGGCGCGATCACCGAATCCGATATCGGTCTGGCCGAAGCGTCGTCGGCGTCGGTCGTCGGCTTCAACGTGCGGGCCAATGCCAGCGCGCGGCAGACGGCGAACCAAAAGGGGGTCGAGATCCGCTATTACTCGATCATCTACGATCTGGTGAACGACGTGAAGGCGGCGGCCAGCGGCCTGCTCTCGGCCGAGGTGCGCGAAACGTTCATCGGCTATGCGCAGATCCGCGAGGTCTTCAAGGTGTCCAATGTCGGCAAGGTCGCCGGCTGTCTCGTCACGGAAGGCGTCGCGCGCCGGTCGGCCGGCGTGCGTCTGCTGCGCGACAACGTCGTGGTCCACGAAGGCACGCTGAAGACGCTCAAGCGCTTCAAGGACGAGGTGGCCGAGGTGCAGTCCGGTCAGGAATGCGGCATGGCGTTCGACAATTACGACGACATCCGCGTCGGCGACGTGATCGAGATCTTCACCCGTGAAGAAGTCGAGCGTAACCTGACCTGACGATCGACCGGGCCAGCGCGCCGCGCTGGTCCGGTTCGGATCATCCCCGCTTCGATCCTGCCGACGCCGTTCTAACGCAATCCGGTCGCCATGCGGATCGGGCGGCCCGCGAAGGTTTCCGTCCCCACGCGGACAAGGATCCGGCCATCGGCCAATTGCCCGACTTCCTGCCCCTGCACCGACACGCAGCTTCCTATCGTGATCGTCTTCATCTGCCCCTCCCGTTCACGTTGTATGTTGACGCTAACCGGCGTCCCGTCATTCGCCAACCCGCAGATCGGCAAGATCAGCTTGGCGCGTCAATTTGCAACAATTGGTTAACGGCGGGCGGCTGTTTTACAGCCAGTCGCGCAGGATCGGGATCAGCGGCAGGTCCGCGGGCGGCATAGGATAATCGCGCAGCCGGTTGGGCGCGACCCATTTCAACGCCTGCCCCTCGCGCGGGGCGGGTTGCCCGTTCCACCGGCGGCACGCGAACAGCGGCATGAGCAGGTGAAAGTCGTCATAGGCATGGCTGGCGAAGGTCAGCGGGGCAAGGCAGCTCGACCAGGTGTCGATGCCCAGCTCTTCGGACAGTTCGCGGATCAGCGCGGCTTCGGGCGTTTCGCCCTGTTCCACCTTGCCGCCCGGAAATTCCCACAGGCCCGCCATGCTGCGGCCTTCGGGGCGTTGCGCCAGCAGCACGCGGCCGTCCGCGTCGATCAGCGCAACCGCCGAAACCAGCACGATCCGCGTCAAGACCGGTAATCGGCGTTGATCGAGATATAGGCGTGCGTCAGGTCGCAGGTCCAGATCGTCGCGGTGCCGTCGCCCAGCCCCATATCGACGCCGATCCGCAATTCCTGCCGCTTCATGTAGGCCGCGCCGTCCGCCTCGGCATAACCGAGCGCGACCCAGCCGTTCTCCGCGACCAGGATGTCGCCCAGCCGGATGGTCAGACGGTCGCGATCGGCCTGCGCGCCGGATTTGCCGATGGCCATGACGATCCGGCCCCAATTCGGATCCTCGCCCGCGGCCGCCGTCTTGACCAAGGGGGAATTAGCGATCGAGCGCGCGATCCGGTCGGCATCCTTGTCGTCCGCCGCGCCGGTGACGGCAACCTCGATGAACTTGGTGGCCCCCTCGCCGTCGCGGACGACCTGATGCGCCAGATCCAGCATCACCCGGCCCAGCGCGTCCTCGAACGCGGCGGCATTGTCGTCGTCGATGCGGGCCGATTTGCCGGTCGCCGCGCAAAGCACCGTGTCCGATGTCGATGTGTCGCTGTCCACGGTGATGCAGTTGAAGCTGCGGTCGCATTGGCGCGTCAGCATGCGCTGCAACAGCGCCCGATCCACCGCCGCATCCGTGAACAGATAGACCAGCATCGTCGCCATGTCGGGCGCGATCATGCCCGACCCCTTGGCGATGCCGGCGATGCGAACGTCCCGGCCATCAACGTCGATCCGCGCAGCCGCCCCCTTGGCGAAGGTGTCGGTCGTGCGGATCGCCTCGGCCGCGCCGTGGATGCCGTCGGGCGAAACCGACGCGACAAGATCGCCGATCACGGCGGTGATGCGTTGCGCGGGCAGGGGTTCGCCGATCACCCCCGTGGACGATGTAAAGACGCGCCCCGCCGGGATGCCGGTGGCGCCGGCCACGGCGGCGACGATGGCATCGACCGCCGATTGCCCGGCCGATCCGGTGAAGGCGTTGGAATTGCCGGAATTGACGACGATGGCCGCGCCTTCGCCGCTTTCGCCGCCGATCTTGGCCTGGCAATCCAGCACCGGCGCCGACCGCGTGGCCGACCGCGTGAAGACCCCGGCGATCGTGGTGCCGGGGTCCAGCAACGCCAGCATCACGTCGGTGCGGTTCTTGTAGCGCACCCCGGCCTGCGCGCTGGCGAAGCGCGCCCCGTCGATGACGGGCAGGTCGGGGAACGCGTCGGGCGCCAGCGGCGACAGGGCAGGCATGGCCGGTCAGTCCAGTAGCGAATCGTCGCGGACCAGCGCCGGGTCGATCTCGGTCTCGGGGCGGGTCACGTCGATATCGGCCGTAGCCTCGTCGATCAGCTTCTGCGCGGCTTCCTGCTGGATTTCGGCGGCAAGCCGGTCGCGCACCTCGTCCAAGGCCGGGGCATCCTGCTGTCGCGTCTCGTTCAGCCTGATGACGTGCCAGCCGAACTGAGTCTGCACCGGATCCGACACGCTGCCCGGTTCCATGTTCTGAACGGCCTCGTCGAATTCGCCGACCATCTGGCCCGGCCCGAACCAGCCCAGATCGCCGCCCGACGGCCCGGACGGGCCGGTGGATTTCTCGCGTGCAAGCTCGGCGAAGTCGGCGCCGTCGTTCAGCTGCGCGACGATCTCCTTGGCCTCGTCCTCGGTTTCCACAAGGATATGGGCGGCGTTGTATTCCGTCACCGGATCGGCCCCGCTGAACGCGGCGTCATAGGCGGCCTGGATCGCCTCGTCGGTCACGGCGTCGGCCGCGGTCTGGCGCAGCAGTTCCGCCGCCAGCAGCGCGCGCGTCTGGTTGTCCAGTTCAAGCTGGGTACGGGACGACGGGTCCGTCACCTGTTCGGCCAGCGCCGTCTGCTGCACAAGCTGTTCCAGCAGCCCGTCGAACAGCGTCCTGTCGTCAAGCTGCTGATATTGCGCGGGCAGTCCCTGGCGAAGCGCGATCATGTGGCCCAGCGTGATGTCCTTGTCGCCCACGGTGGCGACCACCGTTCCGGCGTCCTGCGCGGCAAGCGGCGCGGCCAGGGTCAGGGACAGGGCACAGACGGCGCCGGTGCGGCGGAGCAGGTTCGTCGGCATTTGCAGAATCCTCCGGCCAGACCCGCGGGCGCTGGCGTTGACAGTGTGAAACCGGCCCCCTACATCGCCTTGAGCCTCGAGGGGGCCATTGCCGCCCTGAATATGCGTCCTGCACGGCGCGGGCAAGCAGCCCCTTCCCCCAAGTTGCCGTCAGGAGAGAACATGCTGGGTCTGGGATCTGTCGCCAAGAAGGTTTTCGGCACGCCGAACGACCGCAAGGTGAAGGCAACGCGGCCTCTGGTCGACAGGATCAACGCGCTGGAACCCGAATTCGAGGCGCTGTCCGACGACGAGATCAAGGCCCGCACCCGGACGCTGACCGACCGCGCCAAGGCGGGCGAGAAGCTGGACGACCTGCTGCCCGAAGCGTTCGCCAACTGCCGCGAGGCCGCGCGCCGGTCGCTGGGTCTGCGCGCCTTCGACGTGCAGCTGATGGGCGGCATCTTCCTGCATCAGGGCAACATCGCCGAAATGAAGACCGGCGAGGGCAAGACGCTGGTGGCGACGTTCCCGGCCTATCTCAACGCGCTGTCGGGCAAGGGCGTGCATATCGTGACCGTGAACGATTACCTTGCCAGGCGCGACGCCGACTGGATGAGCAAGGTCTATACCGCGCTCGGCATGACCTGCGGCGTCGTCTATCCCCAGCAGCCCGACGGCGAGAAACGCGCGGCCTATGCCTGCGACGTGACCTATGCGACCAACAACGAACTGGGCTTCGACTATCTGCGCGACAACATGAAATCGTCGCTGTCCGACATGTATCAGCGCGGTCACAACTTCGCCATCGTGGACGAGGTGGACAGCATCCTGATCGACGAGGCGCGCACGCCGCTGATCATCTCGGGCCCCAGCCAGGACCGCAGCGAGATGTACAAGACCGTCGACACGGTCATCCCGCTGCTGACCGACGCGCATTTCAGCCTGGACGAAAAGACCCGCAACGTCACCTTCACCGACGAGGGCAACGAGTTTCTGGAAAACCATCTGGCCGGCGCAGGCATCCTGCCCGAGGGCCAGTCGCTTTACGATCCCGAAAGCACGACGCTGGTGCATCACGTCAACCAGGGCCTGCGCGCGCACAAGCTGTTCCAGCGCGACAAGGACTATATCGTGCGGAACGGCGAGGTCGTGCTGATCGA
The DNA here is from genome assembly GCF_000299575.1 of Oceaniovalibus guishaninsula JLT2003. Classification (GTDB taxonomy): domain Bacteria; phylum Pseudomonadota; class Alphaproteobacteria; order Rhodobacterales; family Rhodobacteraceae; genus Palleronia; species Palleronia guishaninsula. Next base: position 275,617 of record NZ_AMGO01000021.1, on the reverse strand, counting down.
CGAATTCACCGGGCGGATGATGACCGGGCGGCGGCTGTCGGACGGTCTGCATCAGGCCATCGAGGCGAAAGAGAACGTCCAGATCCAGCCCGAGAACGTCACGCTGGCCTCGGTCACGTTTCAGAACTATTTCCGCCTTTACGACAAGCTGGCCGGCATGACCGGCACCGCGCTGACCGAGGCCGAGGAATTCGGCGAAATTTACGGCCTCGGCGTGGTCGAGGTGCCCACCAACCGCCCCATCGCCCGCGTGGACGAACACGATGCCGTCTATCGCACGGCCCGCGAAAAGCTGGACGCCATCGTCGCCGCGATCAAGGCCGCCCACGACAAGGGCCAGCCGGTGCTGGTCGGCACGACATCAATCGAGAAGTCCGAATCGCTGTCCGCCCTGCTGCAAAAGGAAGGCGTTCCGCATAACGTCCTGAACGCGCGCCAGCACGAACAGGAAGCGCAGATCGTCGCCGATGCGGGCAAGCTCGGCGCCGTCACCATCGCCACCAACATGGCCGGACGCGGCACCGACATCCAGTTGGGCGGCAATGTGGACATGAAGGTGATGCAGGCGCTGGAAGCCGATCCCGAGGCCGATCCCGAAGAAGTGCGCGCCCGCATCGCCGCCGAGACGGCGAGCGAGAAGGAGAAGGTCAAGGAAGCCGGCGGCCTGTTCGTGCTGGCGACCGAACGGCACGAATCCCGCCGCATCGACAACCAGTTGCGCGGCCGGTCGGGACGCCAGGGCGATCCGGGGCGGTCTTCGTTCTTCCTTAGCCTCGAGGACGATCTGATGCGCATTTTCGGGTCCGAGCGTCTGGATTCCGTCCTGTCCAAGCTGGGCATGAAGGAAGGCGAGGCCATCGTTCATCCGTGGGTGAACAAGTCGCTGGAAAAGGCGCAGGCCAAGGTCGAGGGGCGCAACTTCGACATCCGCAAACAATTGCTGAAGTTCGACGACGTGATGAACGACCAGCGCAAGGTCATCTTCGGCCAGCGCCGCGAGATTATGGAGACGGACGAGGTCGCCGAGATTGCTCGCGATATGCGCCATCAGGTCATCGACGACCTGATCGCGGCGCATATTCCGCCCAAAAGCTATGCCGACCAGTGGGACGGCGAGGGGCTGTATGTCGCGGCGCTGGAAAAGCTGGGCATCGACGTTCCCGTCATCGCCTGGACCGAAGAGGACGGCGTGGACGAGGCGGTGATCCGCGAGCGTCTGGAAAAGGCGTCGGACGAGTTCATGGACGACAAGGCCGCCCGCTTCGGTGCCGAGAATATGCGCACCATCGAAAAGCAGATCCTGTTGCAGACCATCGACGCCAAATGGCGCGAGCATCTGGTGACGCTGGAACATCTGCGCTCGGTCGTGGGGTTCCGCGGCTACGCGCAGCGCGATCCGCTGAACGAATACAAGAACGAAGCCTTCCAGCTTTTCGAATCCATGCTCGATTCGCTGCGCGAGGACGTGACGCAGAAGCTGGCCAATATCCGCCCCCTGTCGCCCGAGGAACAGCAGCGCATGCTGGCCCAGATCGAGGCGCAGCGTCAGGCGATCCAGTCGCAGGCCCAGGCCACCCCCCGCAGGGCGAGGCCGAGGCCGAAGCCGCGGCACCCGGTTTCACCGAGACCGATCCGTCCACATGGGGCAATCCGGGCCGCAACGATCCCTGCCCCTGCGGATCGGGCAAGAAGTTCAAGCATTGCCACGGCCAGATCGCCTGACCCACCGGGCGCCCGTCCCGCCGGGGCCGGGCGCCTATTCGCCGCGCGGGAAGCGCTGCGATTCCTCCAGCACGTTCAGGTCCATGTGGTTGCGCATGTATCGTTCCGACGCCTTGCGCAGCGGCTGGAAATCCCAAGGGTAATACCCGCCCTTGCGCAGCCCTTCATAGACGACCAGCCGCCGCGCCTGGCTGCGGCGCACATCGGCATCGAAACGGTCCAGATCCCACCTGTCGTCCGCCATGCCGCGAAATCGCGCCAACGTCTCGGCATGGTCGGGATCGGCGGCAAGGTTCGTCATCTCGTGCGGGTCGGCATCGAGGTCGAAAAGCTGTTCGGGATCGAGGGCGCAGCGCGTGTATTTCCAGCGCCCCTGCCGCAGCGCGACCATCGGCGCCTCGGACCCTTCGGCGGCGTATTCCATCGCGACGGGCGCCCCGCGCGCCTGTCCTTCCGCGGTCGGGACCAGCGACCGGCCGTCGATCCACGGCTCCACATCCATCATGGAAACACCGGCCAGATCGCACAACGTCGGCGTCACGTCGATGGTCGAGACGGGCGCGTCGATCCGCATGGGCGTCAACCCCGGCGCGGCGATCATCAGCGGAACGCGCGCCGATCCTTCGCGGAAGCTCATCTTGAACCACAGTCCCCGCTCGCCCAGCATGTCGCCGTGATCGGACAGAAAGACCACGATCGCCTCCTGCCGGGTTGCCTTCAGGGTGGCGAGGATCTCGCCGATCTTTTCGTCGATATAGGACAGGTTGGCGAAATAGCCGCGCCGCGCGCGGCGGATCTCGTCGTCGCCGATGTCGAAACGCGTCCAGTCGTTTGCATCGAACAGCCGCCGCGAATGCGCGTCCTGATCGCTGTAGGGGATGGCGGGCACCTCGGGCAGCAGGTGGTCGCAATCGGCATAGAGATCCCAGAACCGCCGTCGCGCGACATAGGGATCGTGCGGATGGGTGAAGCTGACGGTCAGCGCCCAGGGCCGCGGATCGTGACCGCGTGACAGATCGTAGATCTTGGCGACGGCATGATGCGCGACCTCGTCGTCGTATTCCATCTGGTTGGTGATCTCGGCCACGCCGGCCCCCGTCACCGACCCCAGATTGTGATACCACCAGTCGATGCGTTCGCCCGGCTTGCGGTAATCGGGCGTCCAGCCGAAATCGGCGGGATAGATGTCGGTCGTCAGTCGTTCCTCGAACCCGTGAAGCTGGTCCGGCCCGACAAAGTGCATCTTGCCCGACAGACAGGTCTGGTATCCCGCGCGCCGCAGGAAATGGGCATAGGTCGGCAGGTCGGATCCGAATTCGGCCGCGTTGTCGTAGACGCCGGTGCGCGACGGCAGCGCGCCCGACATGAACGCCGCCCGCCCCGGCGCGCATAGCGGCGATCCGGTATAGGCGTTGCGGAACCGCACCGACCGCGCGGCCAGCGCGGCAAGGTTCGAAACATGCAGCCAGTCGGCCGGCCCGTCTGGAAAGAAGGTGCCGTTCAGCTGATCGACCATCAGCACAAGGATGTTCGGCTTCGTCATCTGCCCCCCGGACCTGCATGTTGTCACGATTGCCTAACTGGTCTTTACTGAACCCTTCAATCGCTTTTCCGATCCGGAGCTGACCCCATGACCCACCAAAGAACCTTTGCAGCCGTTCTGGCGGGCGGCATCGTCGCGTCCGGCATGGCGCTGGCGCAGGCCCAGTGCGACGAGATCGCCTTTTCGGATGTCGGCTGGACCGACATCACCGCCACGACCGCCATCGCCAACGAAATCTTCACGGCGCTCGGCTATGACGTGAACGTCGACGTGCTGTCCGTCCCCGTCACCTTCGCCTCGCTCGCCTCGGGGGATACGGACGTGTTCCTGGGCAACTGGATGCCCACGCAGGCCGGTGCGATCCAGCCCTATCTGGACGAAGGCACCATCGAAACGGTGAACGAGAACCTGACCGGCACGATCTACAACCTCGCCGTGCCCGTTTATACCTACGATGCCGGGCTGAAGACCTATGACGACCTGGCGGCCTTCGCCGACGATCTGGACGGGACGATCTACGGGATCGAGCCGGGCAATCTGGGCAACGCCTATCTCATCGGCCTGACCGAGAAGGACGCGCACGGCATGGGCGCGTTCAAGGTGCGCGAAAGCTCCGAACAGGGGATGCTGGGCGAGGTCCGCCGCGCCGTGTCCCGCAACGAACCCATCGTCTTCCTCGGCTGGGCGCCGCATCCGATGAACGCCAACTTCGACATCGAATATCTGGAAGGAGGCAAGGATTTCTTCGGCGGCGAGGGCGTCGTCAACACCGTGACCCGCGCCGGGTTCAGCGACGATTGCCCCAATGCTGCGCGGCTTCTGGAACAGCTCGACTTCACGCTGGACATGGAAAACACGATCATGGGCAGCATTACCGACGACGGCATGATGCCCGCCGCCGCAGCGCGCCAGTGGCTCGCGGCCAATCCCGGCGTGCTGGACGGCTGGCTGGACGGCGTGACCACGGCCGATGGCGGGCCGGGCCTCGACGCGGTCAGGCAGGCGCTGGGCATCTGACGCGCACCGCACCCGCCCTTCGCCGGCGGGTGCGACAAAATCGTTCTCGACGGTGTGGCGGACGGGTCTAGGTGATCCTCGACCACGGCCGTCTCAGGCCGGTCCTTCTGCGACCAACCGGAGCGAACGAATGTTCAATCAAACGACAGCCCCGCTTGCCATTGCCGCGATGCTGGGTGCCGCCATCCCGGCCCATGCCGATGATGCGCCGCTGACAGTGGCAATGCACTATACCCAGGAACAGGCCGCGCCGCTGATCGCCTGCCTCGAGGATTACGACGTCGATGGCATCGGGGCCGAATACCGGCAGATCACCTATGGCGACTATCTGCAAACCGTGCTGACCGGGCGGCTGGCCGGGCAGGCGCCCGACATCTACAACGTCTATTCGATCTGGGCGGCGCAGATGGTCGATAACGGCGTTCTGGATCCGGTGCCCGACGATCTGGCCGGTTTCGTGCGCGACGGTTATTCCACCGGAACGGTGGACGCCGCCACCATCGACGGCACGCTCTGGGGCGTCCCGACCGAGGTGAGCGTCTACATGCTGGTGTCGAACATGGCCCTGCTGCGCGAGGCGGGGTTCGACGCGCCGCCGACGACATGGGACGGCTTGCGCGAGGTGGCGCAGGCCGTGGCCACACGCAACGCGCAGGGCCGCACCGAAACCGCCGGTTTCGCCTTCGGTCAAAGCTCGTCCGGGGCGGGGCTGGTGCATCCCTTCTATGCGTTGCTCTATTCCGAAGGCGGCAAGGTTTACTCGGACGACCGTTCCGAGGCGCTGTTCGACAGCCCCGAGGCCCTCGCCGCGCTCGAGCGCGAGGCCGGACTGGTGCGCGACGGAATCGCGGACCTCAGCGTCGATGCCTACGACTTTCCGGCGGGCGGCATCGGCATGATCGTCATGGCGAACTGGCTGGAAAGCGAGATCCGGGCGGGCTTCGGCGACCGGTTCGACGAGGATGTGGCGGTCAGCCAGATCCCGATGGGCGACGACTGGCGGACGCTGCAATACGCCTTTTTCATGGGTGTGGACAGCGGCAGCGACCGCAAGGACGCGGCATGGGCGCTGGTCGAACACCTCAACACGCCCCGCGATGGCGGCTTGTCCTGCATGGGCGAGATGCTGGGCCAGCTCGGCGCGCTGACCGCCAGCACGGCCGACAATGCTGCGGGCGAGGCACCCGACGCCTTCACCGCGCCCTTCGTCGCGGCACTCGAGGACGGTCGTGCGATTAGCCAACCCAACGTCATGCAGGCCAGCGAGATCGAGGGGTTGATGGCTCAGGCATTCGAGCGGGCGATGGCGGGCGAAGCGAGTTCCGAGGCCGCGCTGGAGGATCTGGACCGCGAGGTCGAGGATATCCTGTTCGAGTTCTACTAGCGCGCGGGCCAGGCGATGCGATCGCGCGACTTCGATCCGGGCGGCGGCGGCGCGGCGCCTTGGGTTTTCGTGTCACCGCTGATCGCGTTCGCACTGATCTTCTTCGTCGTGCCGCTGGGGTTCTCGGTCTACCTGTCCTTCACGCGCTGGAACCCGCTGGGCACGCCAAGCTGGGTCGGGTTGAAGCAGTTCGAATACCTGCTGACGCGCGACGACGCGTTCTGGCGCAGTGTCGGCAATACCTTCGTCTTCGCCTTCGGTTTCGTTGCGCTGGGCGTGCCGCTGTCGCTGGGGCTGGCCTTCGTCTTCAGCCGGTCGCGCGGCAAGGCGGTGTGGCGGTCGATCTACTATTTGCCGCAACTGACCAATATCGTCGCCATCGCCTATCTGTGGCAATTCGTGCTGGACGACCGTTACGGCATCATCAACCGGGCGCTGGGGCTGACGGGGTTGCGGGGGCCGGACTGGCTGACCGATCCGGTCATGGCAATGGTGTCGGTGGTGCTGGTGATGATCTGGTATGACGCCGGCAAGAACATGCTGGTCTTTTCGGCCGCGCTGGAAGCGGTGGACAGCGAAATCTACGATGCGGCCACGCTGGACGGCGCGGGCGCATGGCGCACCTTGCGATCCGTGACGCTGCCGATGATCCGGCCGGCCTTCATCTTCGTGACGATCACCAGCTTCATTACCGGAATGGGGTTCTTCGCGCTGATCCTCGCCATGACCGGCGGCGGCCCGCGCGGCGCGACCGAGGTGACGGCGCTTTACACCTACACGATGGCGTTCGAGGATCTTCGCATGGGCCGCGCTTCGGCAGGGGCGTTGATCCTGTTCGTCATCATCGGGGTTCTGTCGCTGCTGCAGTTCCGCGCCCTGCGGGAACGGGAACGCCGGACATGACAACGGTCGACGATGTGACGCATCCCGCGCGGACCGGCCCTGCCACGCGCGTCGCCGCCCCCCGTCCGCGCTGGCGCCGCCATGCGGGCAGCGTCGTGAAATATGCCGTTCTGGCGCTGGGTGCGGCGTTGATGATCCTGCCCTTCGCCGACATGTTCGTCGGGGCGCTGCGCGGTCCGGCGGATGTCTATGCCAACCCGCCCCGCTATCTTCCATCCGACCCGCAATGGGGCGTCTATGCGCGGGTGTTCCGCGAATTGCCGATGACGACATGGTTCGCCAATTCGGTGATCGTGACCTGCATCATCACCGCGTGCCAGGTCGCCACATCGACCATGGCAGGATATGCGCTGGCCAAGTACCGCTTTGCAGGTGCCTCGCCGCTGTTCCGGCTGGTGGTCGGCGCGCAGATGTTTCCGTTCTTCCTGTTCATCATTCCCATCTTCTTCATCCTGCGCTTCGCCCCGCTGATGGGCGGCAACGACATTGCGGGACAGGGCGGCGCGGGGTTGCTGGGCACCTATGCCGCGCTGTGCCTGCCCTTCGTGGTGACGTGGTATGGCGTCTTTCTGATGCGGCAGTTCTTCCTCGGCATCCCCGACGACCTGTTGGAAGCCGCGCGTCTGGACGGGGCCAGCGAATACCGCATCTTCCGCTCGATCATGCTGCCGCTGGTCAAACCGGCCATCGCGACTCTTACGCTGTTCTCATTCGTTTATCACTGGAATGAATTCATCTGGACGATGACCGTGACCCGCGCCGCGCCCGACCTTCAGACCCTGCCGGTGGGCATCTACCTGCTGTCGGGTGCCTTCCAGACGCTGGACCAGAAGTCACTGCAACAGGCCGCGCTGGCCGTGTCGATCCTGCCCGTGATCGTCGTTTTCCTGATGTTGCAGCGTCTTTTCGTGGCGTCGAACTTCGCCAGCGGCGTGAAATAGCCGGGTTTTCTTGGTGCATACGGCCCATCGTGGTATCGTCGCCCTAACAGCGCGCAGGGGGGCCGGACATGCAGGACGCGAACGATCTTCTGGCCAACTGGCACAACATCTTCGGCCAGACCTGCACTGGCCCGTTCGACCGATGCAGCGTAGCACCCGATCCCGCATTGCAGGACCGAATCGACGCCGCCATCGCCCGCCTGCGCGACACCGCGCCCGAAGGCATGCGCGACCGCGTCACCTTGCGCGAACAGTTCCGCGTGGGCTTCAACGACGGTCTGATCGTTCCCGGCTCGGAGTTGCCGCTGGGAACACCGCCCATGGCCGCCCGCAACTTCGCCCTGCACCGCGCGCCCCTGCGCGGCACCGTCCGCGTCGTCGTCGTTCTGGCCGAGTTCACCGATCGCCGCTTCGGTCCGGGCGCCGCGCAACGCTTTCGCGACCTGTTCTTTTCCACCGGCGTCGTTCCGACCGGATCCGTCACCGAATATTTCGCCGAGGTGACGAACGGCGCCATCGCCATAACGGGCGAGGTCGCCGGCCCCTACACCATGCCGGAGACGCTGGCCGCTTATGCCGGCGGCACCTCGGGGACTGGCACGCATGTTCCCAATGCCCGCGACCTTGCCCGCGATGCCGCCATTGCCGCGGATGCCGACGTGGCGCTGGCGCCTTATGACAACGATGGCGACGGGTTCGTCGATGCCTTCGTCGTGGTCCATGCCGGAAGCGGCGCGGAACAGACCGGATCGGGCAACGACATCTGGTCGCATAAATGGGTTCTCCGCTCGGCACTGGGGGTCGATGGCATCCGGCTTTATGCCTATCTGACCATTCCCGAGGATGCCCGCCTCGGTGTCTGCGCGCACGAGCTTGGGCATCTGCTGTTCGGCTTCCCGGACCTTTACGATACCGACCGCAGTTCGTCGGGCATCGGCAACTGGTGCCTGATGGCGGGGGGGTCGTGGAACGGCGGCGGCGACACGCCCGCGCATCCGTCGGCATGGTGCAAGGCCAACCAGGGGTGGGTCGCGGTCAACAACGTGACGGCGAACGGGCCCGCGACGATGGCTGACGTCAAGCTGGGGTTCGAGGTGTTCCGCCTCTGGAAGGACGGCACCGGCGGGCAGGAATATTTCCTGATCGAGAACCGGCAGAAGACCGGCTTCGATGCCGAACTTCCCGGCGAGGGGTTGCTGATCTGGCATATCGACGACGCCATCGCGACCAATGGCGACGAGGCGCATCCGCGCGTGGCGCTGGAACAGGCGGACGGTCAGGATCATCTGGCATCCGGCGCCAATCGCGGCGATGCGGACGATCCGTGGTCGGCCACGCAAGGGATGGTCTTCGACGCCAATTCGGTCCCGTCTTCGCGCAGTTACGCGGGGTGCGAAACCTGCGTCGCGGTCGAGAACCTGTCGCTGTCGCAGCCGGTGATGACGGCCGACCTTCGGGTCAGTTGCTATCCCGACCCGCCGGGCGGGTTGTTCTGGTGAACCCGGTGACGCGGTGAGCCAGATCGTCGAGAACTGGGCCGAGATCGTGGGAATCCTGCTGGCGATCCTGCCCGCCCCGCACCGCGCGGATTTCGTCGAGCTTCACGTCCGGGTCGAGGAAGTGCGACGCGTGGACGACTGGCCGCTGATGCTGTCGGGCGCGGAACCCGACCTTGCGATCATGGCGCGCAGGGGCCAGGTGGACGGGTGCGCCGATGCCGGGGGCCAACGGATTCGTCTGCGCGTCCGGGCCGAGGGGCCGCCGCCGCTGACCTGGTTCGCGCATCCGGGCTGGCGGCTGGACTGACGCCAACGCCCCGGAAGGGCTTTGGAAAATTTCGGTGAACCCATTCCGTGCGGACTGCGTTTGCCGTCAGACGTGCCCATCCGGGGGTGCCGTCTTTCGGATGTGCAGTCAGGATCTGCCCATGGCTCAACCCTTCGGATCCGGGGCGAACACGGTCACGCGGCTGGTTCTGCTGGCACTGATCGTCGTGCCGCTGTCCGCCGCGGCGCTGGGGATGACGCTGGCACGATCCGACTATGTCACCGGGCAGGACCGCACGGTCGAACAGCCGATCCCCTTCAGTCACGCGCACCATACCGCCGAGATCGGGATCGACTGCCGCTATTGCCATACCAGCGTTGAGGTGTCGGCCAAGGCGGGCATCCCGCCGACGACGACTTGCATGACGTGTCACAGCCAGCTTTGGACCAATTCCGAGATGCTGGCCCCGGTCCGCGAAAGCCTGGTGACGGGTGTGCGGCTGAAGTGGCGGCCGGTCAACGATTTGCCCGATTATGTGTATTTCAACCATTCCGTCCATGTGACGAACGGCGTCGGCTGCACGACCTGCCACGGTCCGGTCGGCGAGATGAAGCTGATGCGTCAGGACGCGCCGCTGACGATGGAATGGTGCCTGTCCTGTCACCGGGATGTGGGGCCGAACCTGCGCCGGCCCGAGGACATCTATCTGCCGTTCCCGCCCCGGCCCCAGGCATCTAGGGCCGAGACCCAGCGCCTGCTGGATTATTACGACATTCACGACGGCAACCTGGCGGAGTGTTCGACATGCCACCGCTGACCGGACCCACCCGGCGCGAGGCGCTCAAGCTGTTCTCGGCCGGTGCCGCGTCCCTGGTCGCCGGCTGTTCCGAGCCCGAGGACGAGATCGTCCCCTACATCGCCCAGCCCGAGGGGCTGGTGCCGGGGCAGCCGATGTTCTTCGCCACCGCGCTGCCGCTGGGCGGGGCGGGGCGGGGGGTTATCGTCGAAAGCCACGAGGGCCGGCCGACCAAGGTGCACGGCAACCCCGCGCATCCCGCCAGCCAAGGGGCCACGGACGTCTTTGCCGAGGCGGCGATCCTCGACCTGTTCGATCCGCACCGTCCGCGCGCCCCCCGACAGGGGACGATCCCGGTATCCTGGCTGGCGTTCGAGACGGCGCTGCCGCGGGGCCTGCCGCCCGACGGAAAAGGCGCGCGGCTGCTGACGGGGCCGGTCGCGTCGCCGACGATGGCCCGGCAGATCGCGGCATTGCTGGAACGCCGCCCGCAGATGCGTTGGCATGCTGCCCGGCCGCCCGCCACGGCGCTCGAGATGCCGTTGGGCGACGGACGGCTGCGGATGTGGCCCGCATTCGACCGGGTCACGCTGGCGGTCAGCCTCGGATGCGACTTCCTTGGGCCCGGTCCTGGCCAGATCGCGACGGCGCGGGCCTTTGCAGAGGCGCGCGCCGTCCGGCCCGACGCCCTTCGGCTTGAAGTGTTCGAGCCGTCGCCGTCGCTGACGGGCGCCAAGGCCGACCGGCGCGTGATGGCCGGCATGGCCGAACTGGCGGCACTGGCAGAATGGCTGGAGATGCGGCTGGGCGGCACCGGATCCGCCCCGCTGCCGCCACCGCGCCTGCGCGATCTGGCCGAGGCCACGGCCCTTCGGTTGGAAAGGGCGGGTGCCGGCGCGCTGGTGCTGGCGGCGCCCGAATTGCCGCCGCAGGCCGCGCTGGCCGTGGCCCGCCTGAACGCGCGGCTGGGCGCGCCGCTGGACTGGCGCCCCACCGCCGACACATGGGCGGGTTTGCGGCCCGATCCGGTTGGCGCGCTGGCTGATGACATGCAGGCGGGCGACGTGACCGCGTTGGTCGTGCTCGACGCCGATCCGGTCCACGATCTGCCCTCGGCCGGGTTCGCCGATGCGATGCGGCATGTTCCGCTGACGGTCTTCGGCGGCGTCACGTTCAACGACACGGCGGCGCATTGCGACTGGCGCCTGCCGCTGGCGCATCCGCTGGAGGACTGGTCCGATCTGCGCGGACCCGACGGGACGGTGGCGCTGGTCCAGCCGTTGATCGCGCCGCTGCACGGATCGCGGTCGCGTCACGAGGTGCTCGACCTTCTGGTGCGCGGCCCTGCCGCCGCTGCCCCGGCGCGCACGATCCTGCGCGAAACCTGGCAGGCGGCCCGCGACGCCGACGGGCCGGAGTTCGAGGCGTTCTGGACCCGCGCGCTGCACGAAGGCGTGATCGAAGGCACTGCCTTCGCGCCCATATCGCCCGACCTCGACGCCGATCCGTTCCATGCGCCCTTCCCTGCGGACGAGGGGTTCGAACTGCTGCTGCGTCCGTCCTCGTCGGTCTGGACCGGGGCCGGGGCCGGCAATGCCTGGCTTCAGGAATGCCCCGAGCCGGTGACCAAGCAGGTCTGGGGCAACGCTGTGTGGATGGCCCCCGCCGATGCGTTGCGCATGGGACTGGAAGACGGCAATGCGGTGCGCATCGGCGGGCGGGGCGGCACTGTCGAGGCGCCGGTGCTGATCCTGAAGGGTCAGCACGAAGGCACGCTGTCGATGGCGCTTGGATACGGACGGCGGATGGCCGGGCCGATCGGGTCGGATGTGGGGGCGAATGCCGCGATCCTGTCGCCGCCGGGTGGCGCCACCGTCGTGACGGGCGTGACCGTCACGCCGACAGGTTCGCGCCTGCCGGTCCACCGCACGCAACATCATTTCGAACAGGGCCCGCGCGACATCCTGCGCAGCGTTCCGGCCTCGGACCCCACGCTCGACGCCGCAGGCCCGCAGCCATCCTTCTATCCGCCCTGGAACTCTGCGCCGAATGCCTGGGCCATGGTGATCGACCTCGACCGTTGCATCGGGTGCAACGCCTGCCTGGTCGCCTGCCAGTCCGAAAACAACGTGCCAGTCGTCGGCCCCGAGGAGATCGACCGCGGCCGCGTCATGCACTGGCTGCGCATCGACGCCTATGAACGCGACGACGGCGCGCCGTCGTTCCAGCCCATCCCCTGCATGCATTGTGAAAAGGCACCGTGCGAACCGGTCTGCCCGGTGGCGGCGTCAGTCCATGACGGTCAGGGCCTGAACGTGCAGGTCTATAACCGCTGCGTCGGCACGCGCTTTTGCCAGGCCAATTGCCCCTACAAGGTGCGCCGATTCAACTTCTTCGACTATGCCAACGGCCAGCCCGCCATCGCCGGACGGGTCGAGGATGTTCCCGAGGACGGCGCCGATCTGCTGGCCGCCTTGCGCAACCCCGAAGTCACCGTCCGTGCCCGTGGCGTGATGGAGAAGTGCACCTATTGCGTCCAGCGGATCGAGCGCGCGCACCACGAAGCCGCGCGCGAGAACCGCCCGATCCCGCCCGGCGCCGTCCGCACGGCCTGTCAGGACGCGTGTCCGACCGTCGCCATCACCTTCGGCGATCTGAACGCGGACGGATCGGCGGTGGCCCGGCTGCGCGAGGATCCGCGCCATTACGCGCTGCTGGGCGAACTGGGCACCCGTCCGCGCACGACCTATCTGGCCCGGATCGAGGATCGCGACCCCGGAGAGCGGGCATGAGCCTGACGGCGGATACCCCGGCCATCCGCGCCCAGAATGCCGCGGACGAGGTCGCGCGCGCTTATCTGCCGGTCGGCATGCCGAATCCGAGGATCACCGCCACTGTTGCTGATCCGGTGCTGGAGCAGCGGTTCGGGCGGCTGTGGTGGATCGCCTTCGTCGCCGCCAGCGGGCTGACCGTGACGATGATCGTCAGCCTGGTCTGGCTGGTCTGGCAGGGCGTCGGCATCTGGGGGATCAACACCACCAACGTTTGGGGCTTCGCCATCGCCAATTATGTCTGGTGGATCGGCATCGGCAATGCGGGCACGCTGATTTCGTCGATGCTGCTGCTGACGCGGCAGCGCTGGCGCGCTTCGATCAGCCGGTTTGCCGAGGCGATGACGTTGTTCGCCGCCGCCATCGCGGGCCTGTTCCCGATCTTCCATCTGGGGCGGCCGTGGTTCTTCTTTTGGCTGGTGCCCTATCCCAACACGATGGACCTGATGCCGCAATGGCGCAGCCCGCTGGTCTGGGACTTCTTCGCCATCGCCAGCTATCTAATTTTTTCGCTGCTGTTCTGGTATACCGGCGCGCTGCCCGATTTTGCCACGATGCGCGACAAGGCGAAGGGCCGCATCGGACGCAAGATTTACGGCGCCTTCGCGCTGGGCTGGCGCGGCTCGGCACGACACTGGCACCACTACGAGGCGTATTATCGCGCGATGGCCGCCCTGGGGGTGCCGCTGGTGGTGTCGGTTCATTCTGTCGTCGGCATGGACTTTGCCGCCGGGGTGATGTCGGGCTGGAACGAAACGATCTTTCCGCCCTATTTCGTCGTCGGGGCGATGTTTTCGGGCTTTGCGATGGTGGTCGTGCTGGCCGCGCTGATCCGGCGCGGACTGGGACTGCACGACCTGATCACGATGAACCATTTCGACGTCATGGCGCGGATCCTGCTGGTCGCATCGCTGATCATGTCGATATCCTACGTCACCGAATGGTTCTTCGCGTGGTATTCCGGCGACTATTCGGAACGCTTCGTCACCTGGTTCGAGTTTCAGGGCATCTATGCACCATTCTACTGGACGATGCTGGCCTGCAACTGCCTCTTTCCGCTGCTATACGCGTTCAGGGCCGCGCGGCGGTCGCTGCCCATCGTGATCGCGGTCGCGATCCTGATCAATGTCGGCATGTGGCTCGAGCGGATCCTGATCATCTCGGAAACCCTGTCGCGCGGCCATCTGCCGTCGCAATGGCGGGTCTATGTGCCGACGATCTGGGACTGGCTGCTGCTGGCCGGAACGCTGGGCTTCTTCGCCTGGATGTTCCTGCTGTTCGTCAGGCTGGTGCCGGCCGTTTCGATCCACGAGGTCAAGGAACGCACGCGCGAGGCCGAGGCATGACCCAGGGGCTGTTCATGGCACGGGTGCGCGATGCCGACGACCTGCTGTCGCTGGCCCGCGCCGCGCGCGAACTGGGGTTCGAGACGGCGGATGCCCATTCCCCCCATGTCATCGAAGGCATGGATGCGGCGCTGGGATTGCGCGCCTCGCCCGTCCGGCCGGCGATGCTGGTGGCGGGGCTGGTGGGCGCTGCGGCGATCTTCGCGCTGCAATGGTGGAATTCGGTCTACGGCTATCCGATCAATTCAGGGGGCCGGCCGCTTAACTCCTGGCCCGCCTACCTTTTTGCCACGTTCGAGACGGGGATCGCCGCGGCGGCCATCGCGGGGTTCGTCACGATGCTGTGGAAAAGCGCGCTGCCCCGGCCCCATCACCCGATATTCGAGGCGCGCGAGGCGGCAGCAATCACCGATGACGGGTTTTTCCTGACCGTGGACATGAACGACCGTCAGGCGCGCTATCGCGCGGTCGAGTTGCTGCGCGCCCGGCCCGAAGTCATCGCGGCCGAGGTGGTGGAATGATGCGGCGCCTGATCGCCCTCGCCGCGCTGATCGCGCTGGCGGGTTGCTGGCAGGATATGGCCGAGCAGCCCAAGGACGTCGCCTATGACCCGTCCGGCGCATGGTCCGACGGCGCGTCGGCGCGACCGCTGGTTGCCGGCACCGTGGCGCGCGGGGCCATCGACCGGCTGGAATCGTTGATCGTCCCGCCACAGGTCACGCCGGCCCTGCTGGAACGCGGGCGAGAACGGTTCACCATCTACTGCATGCCCTGCCACGGCTATGACGGAACGGGCGACGGCCGTGTGGTGCAGCGGGGCTTTCCGCCGCCGCCGTCCTACCTGACGGCCCGCCTGCGCGCGGCCCCTGCGGCCCATTTCCTTGGCGTGATCGAGAACGGTTTCGGCGTGATGTATCCCTATGGCGACCGCGTGCCGCCCGCCGACCGCTGGGCCATCGTCGCCTATATCCGCGCGTTGCAGCTTGCCGGGGGCGTCGCGCCGTCCCACCCCGCGCGCGGCGACGTGCCGGTCGACACCGCCTTTCCGTCCGAGGTGGCACCGTGACCGTCCGCGCCGTCCGCCGCACCGCTCTCGGGTCGGGTCTTGTGGCGCTTGCGTCGGTCGCCGGGTTGGTCCTGCTGGCCATGGCCGATCCGCTTGCGGCGGCGCGGGGATGGCTGGCAGGATGGGTCTTCGCGCTGTCCGTCGCGACCGGATCGGCGGTGGTCATCCATATCCACACGCTGACCGGCGGCCGCTGGCGGTTGGCGGGCGATCCCTGGCTGGGGATCGCGGCAGCGGCGACGCCGGCCCTGGCGCTGGGGGGTGCCGTGGTCTTCGCCGCCCGCGATCTGCTTTATCCCTGGATAAACGGCGCTGGGCCGTGGGGCGAAGTCGGGGCCTTGTGGCTGAACATGCCGTTCTGGACCCTGCGGCTGGTGCTGATCCTGGCTGTCTGGGCGGGCATCGCGCTGGTCGCGATGCGCAGGGCCGGGCCGGTCGTCGCGGCCGTGGCCCTTGTGCTTTACGGCGTCACGATTTCGGTCGCGGGGGTCGATTGGCTGCTGTCGCTGGCGCCCGGCTTCACCTCGACCGACTTCGCGGCGATGCTGGCCATCACGCAGATCGCCTGCGCGTTTGCCCTGCCCGCCGTGCTGGGCCTGTCGGGGGCGGACGGGCAGGCGCGGTCGGATTGGGGCGCGCTGCTTCTGACCGGATTGCTGGGCGTCGTCTATCTGGCCGGGATGCAGTTTCTGGTCAGCTGGTCGGGCGATCTGCCGGGCAAGGCCGCGTGGTATCTGGCGCGCAATCGCGGACCGGGGCTGCCGTTCATCTGGGCGATGGTCCTGCTGGGTGCCGTCGCGCCGCTGGCGATCCTCGTCCGATCCGCCTGGCGCGGGTCCGTACCGGCGCTGCGGGTCGCGGGCGCGCTGGTCCTTGCCGGGGCCGCGGCGCATACCGTCTGGATCGTCGCGCCGCTTTCCGATCCGGCGGCATTTGGCGCCATCCCCGCGGCCCTGCTGGCGGCCGCGTTGCTGGCCAGCCTGGGGCGGCTGGCCGTCGGCCCGAGGTGGGCGTCATGACCGAACCCCGCATCCCCGAAAAGCCCGGCGTGCCGCCCGTCGGCGTTTCCATCGCAATCGCGGTGGCCTTCGCCGCCGTGCCGATCGCTGCCGTGACCGTCTGGCTGCTTTACCCGCCCGCCCGGCACGACCCGCCATCCAATCTATCGGCCTTTCCCGCGCCCGCGCTGGAGATCGAGCCGGTTCAGGCATTCCAATCCTACCGGGAAAGGGAACGCGTCCGCCTTGCCGGCGCCGAGGGCCGCATGCCGATCGAGGAGGCGATGGCGCTGATCGCCGCGCGGGGCGCCAACGCCTACTCGCCGCTGCCGGACGCGAACGACGAGGATGAAACGCCATGAGACGGATTTCCGCTATCCTCGCCCTTCTGGTCTGCGCACTTCCGGCATGGGCGGGGCTGACGCAGGCCGAACTCGGTCTGGTCGGGCTGCGGCCCGGCGACACGGCGCAGGTTCCGGCGGGGCTGGGCCTGTCGGACGGCATCCGTCCGGCGGTTCTGGTCTTCGCGGATTTCGAATGCCCCGACATCTGCGACCCGCTGGTCGCGCAGACGGCAGACAGTCTTGCCGGAACGGGGCTGGCAGCGGGACGGGATTACCGGCTGATCGTCGTCGGTCTGGATCCGCGCGACAATGCCGCCGCGCGCGATGCCTTTCTGGGCGGAACCCTCGGCGACCGGCGGGCGGCCGCTCTGGTGCCCGATCTCGGGCCGGACCGGCTGGCGGAACTGACCGACGCGATGGGGTTCGGTTACGTCTATGACGCCGAATACGACAGGTTCGCGCATCCGGTGACAAGCTTTGTCCTGACGCCCGAAGGCCGGGTCAGCCGGGTTTTCCCCGCGCTCCATCCCGCGCCCGACGACATGCGCCGCGCGCTGATCGAGGCCGGACAGGGCACCGTGGGCGGGCTGGCCGAACGGCTGGTGCTGACCTGCTATGGCTTCGACCCGCTGACAGGCCGCTATAACCTGGCCATCGAACGGATCCTGACGATCTTCGGCGTTACCTTCGCGCTCGGCCTGGGATCCGCGCTGGCCATCGCGCATCTGCGTGAAAGGCGGGCGTCATGAACGGGGCATGGGGGCCGGGTGCGGCATCCGCCAATGTGCAGGGGTTCGACACGCTGTTCACCGCACTAGTGATCCTGTCGGTCGTCATCGTTTTGCTGGTGGGCGGGCTGGTCGTCGTCTTCGGCGTGCGCTTCCGCAAGGGCACGAAGGTCGAGCGGCACGCTGTCCCGACACTCGTCAGCCGCGAGGTCGAGATCGGCTGGACCGCGGCAACAGCCTTCATCGCCATCTTCATCTTCTGGTGGGCGGCGTCCTTCCGCATCACCGGCGCCGTGATCCCCGACGACGCGCTGGAAATCCATGTCGAGGCGAAGCAGTGGATGTGGAAGGTGGAACACCCCTCGGGCGCGCGCGAACTCAACGCGCTGCACGTCCCGCGCGGCCAACCCGTCGTGCTGAAGATGGCGTCGCAGGATGTCATTCATTCGTTCTTCGTGCCCGCTTTCCGTCTGAAGCAGGATGTGGTGCCCGGTCGCATCTCGATCCTGTATTTCGAGCCGACGCGGACCGGACGCTATCCATTGGAATGCGCGGAATATTGCGGGACCGACCACGCCCGCATGGGCGGCGAGGTCGTGGTGATGGAGCCCGAGCTTTATGCAAGCTGGACCGCCGCGCAGCCGCAGGCCGACAACCTTGCGCGCGAAGGGGCGGCGCTGTTCACCGCCGCGGGCTGTTCGGGATGCCATTCGCCCGCCTCGTCGGTGCATGCGCCGCAACTCGACGGGGTGTATGGCCGGGTGGTCAACCTTATCGATGGCCGGTCGGTGGTGGCGGACGAACCCTATATCCGCGACTCGATCCTGCGGCCCGCCCGCGATGTCGTGGCGGGATACGATCCGATCATGCCGACCGATTTTTCCCGCATCCTCGACGACGGCGAGATTACGGCGCTCGTCTCCTACATCCGCGAGCTGGGCGCCGGAATGCCGCCCGGCGACGAAACCCTGCGTTCCCCGATGATGGAGACCGACAGATGACCGACGCCGCCATCGACACCACACGCGGCGCGGGCGCGCCCAACTATCTGACGGCCGGAACGCGGGTGCGGTCCTGGCTGCTGTCCACCGATCACAAGCGGATCGCGATCCTCTATTTCGCGACGATCACGGTCTTCTTCATGATCGGCGGCGCCGCCGCGACGCTGATGCGGATGGAGCTGTTCACCCCCGAGGCCGATGTCGTCAGCGCCGACGGCTATAACAAGCTGTTCACGCTGCATGGCGTGATCATGGTGTTCTTCTTCCTCGTTCCGGCCATTCCGACGACGCTGGGCAATTTCATCCTGCCGCTGGCCATCGGCGCGCGCGACATGGCGTTTCCGCGCGTCAACCTGATCAGCTGGTATCTGACCCTGTCGGGCGGGATGCTGGCGCTGGCGTCGATGCTGCTGGGCGGGGTGGATACGGGCTGGACGTTCTACACGCCCTATTCGTCGGTCTATTCCAACTCCTACGTCACGCTTGCCGCGCTCGGCGTCTTCATCTCGGGGTTCGGCAACATCGCGACCGGGGTGAATTTCATCGTTACCGTCCATACCCAGCGCGCGCCGGGGCTGGGCTGGCGGCGGCTGCCGCTGTTCGTCTGGTCGATCTATGCCACGTCGATCATCTTCGTCCTGGGCACGCCCGCACTGGCCGTGGCGCTGCTGATGGTGGTGGTCGAGCGGCTGTTCGGGCTGGGGCTGCTGGATCCGGCGCGCGGCGGCGATCCGATCCTGTTCCAGCATGTCTTCTGGTTCTATTCGCATCCGGCCGTCTACATCATGGTGCTGCCCGCGATGGGCGTCGTGACCGAGGTCATTACCTGCTTCGCCCGGCGGCGCGTTTTCGGTTACACGATGATGGTCGGCGCGATGCTGGCCATCGCGGTGGTCAGCTTCTTCGTCTGGGGGCACCACATGTTCGTGTCGGGCCAGTCGCTTTATGCCAGCCTGATCTTTTCGTTCCTCAGCTTCGTCATTGCGGTTCCGTCGGCGATCAAGGTCTTCAACTGGACGGCCACGCTTTACGGCGGGCACATCACCTTCGAAAGCCCTATGCTTTATGCGATGGGGTTCGTCGGGCTATTCACGCTGGGCGGCCTGACGGGGCTGTTCCTGGCATCGGTGCCGATCGACGTGCACGTGCACGACACCTACTTCATCGTGGCGCATTTCCACTACATCATGGTCGGCGGGTCGGTTGCGGCGTTCTTTGCCGGGCTGCATTTCTGGTGGCCCAAGATCACCGGCCGCACCTACAACGAACGGATGGCGCGGGCGGCGGCAATCCTGATGTTCCTGGGGTTCAACTTCACCTTCTTTCCGCAGTTCATCGTCGGCTATCTGGGGATGCCGCGACGCTATCACGTCTATCTCGATCAGTTTCAGGTGTGGAACGTCGCCTCGTCGCTGGGGGCCGTGATACTGGCGGCGGCCTATATCCTGCCGCTCTGCTATCTGGGCTGGTCGCTGATCGGGGGGCACAAGGCCGGCGACGATCCATGGGAGGCAACGGGGCTGGAATGGCAGACCTCGTCGCCGCCGCCCGAGCATAATTTCGAGCGGCTGCCGCTGGTTACAGAGGAAGCCTATGCCTATCACGAAAAGCACGAGCATCCGAAGGAACGCGGGGGCGGCAACCAAGATTCGCAGGGCACCGGCCACAGGACGCGGCAGGAACGGTCCGGCGGGCGGCACGGGCCGGGCCCACATGCGGACAATCCGGCGGGGGGCGGCAGATGACACCCGAAAGCGTTCATGCAGCCGAACCCAACCAGCCCTTCCTGCGCTGGTCCCGCCAGCGCGAGGCCACGACGTTCGGCCTGTGGATCTTCCTGGCGTCCGAGATGGTGTTCTTCGGGGCGCTGATGATGGGCTATGCCATGCACCGCTATCTCTGGCCCGACGCGTTCGAGGTCGCGGGCGCGCACACGAACATCTGGTATGGCTCCATCAACACGGCGATCCTGCTCACCTCCAGCGCGACGATGGCGGTCGCGGCCTGGGCAGCCAGGGACGGCCTTCGCAGGACGGTGCTGACGGGGCTGGGGCTGACGGCGGCGTTGGGCATGGCCTTTCTGGTCCTCAAGGGGTTCGAGTATCGCGAGGATTTCAACGAGGATTTGATCCCCGGCATCGTGGCCTTCCCGCTCGACCCGCCGCAGACGCAGATCTTCTTTTCCTATTACTGGATGATGACCGGCATCCACGCGGTTCACCTGACCATCGGCATCGGCGCGGTCCTGACGGTGGCATGGGTGGTGGCGAAAGGGCGCACCGACTGGACGCAATCGGGCACGCTGCATGGTCTGGCGCTTTATTGGCACCTGATCGACGTCATCTGGATATTCCTCTATCCGCTTCTCTACCTCGTGGGGCGCGGATGAGCGCGGCGTCCGACACCGGCGGCCGGCAGACCGCAAGATCCCTCTGGCTGCGGGCCGCGCTGATCTGGCTGTTGCTGAACCTGCTGCTGGGTGCCACGATCGTCGGTGCGTATCTGCCCCTTGGCGACCTGAAGCTGCCCGTCGCGCTGCTGATCGCGGCGCTCAAGGCGGGGCTGGTCATCTGGATCTTCATGGAAATGGCATCGGCCAGTGCGCTGTCGCGGTTCGCCTTGCTGACCGGCCTTCTGATGGCCGCGCTGCTTTTCGCCCTGACCTATGCCGACGAAGCGACGCGCACCCATACCGACGACACCTTCCCCGGATCGGCCCCCGTCCAACCCGCCGATTGACGGGACGATCCGGCACGATAGGCTTCGCCAAGAACCGGGGAGGGACGATCATGGTCAGATACGGACTAGCCATCCTGTTGCTTGCGACAGGCACCGCGCAGGCGCAGCAGCAAGAGGGGGCAGGCGATTGTTTGGCGCTGGCCGATCTGGGGCTGGCCGATACCGTCGGCGTCATGGCAACCTAGGTGGCGGCGAAGGACGATCTGCCGGGGTATTGCCGGATCGCGGGCACCATCCGCCCCGCCATCGGGTTCGAGGTGCGCCTGCCCACGTCCGACTGGAACGGCAAGTTCTATATGGCCGGATGCGGCGGCTTCTGCGGCAAGGTGGACGCGGATTCGCCGAACCTGTTCAACGCGATAAACCACGCCCTCAAGCGCGGCTATGCGGTGGCGACGATGGATGGCGGCCATTGGGGCAGCGGATCGACCGATGCCCGCTGGGCCGACGCCAATCCCGTGGCCGAGGCCGATTGGGGCTATCGCGCCGTCGAGGAAACGACACGCGTCGCCAAGGCGCTGACCACGGCCTTTTACGGCGAGGATCCCCGCCATGCCTATTTCCAGGGCTGTTCCACGGGCGGGCGCATGGCGAACATGGCCGCGATGCGGATGCCCGATGCCTTCGACGGCATCATCTCGGGGGCGCCGGCGCTCGATTATCCGGGCCTTGTCGGCACGTCTTTCGCCTGGATCGCGCAGGCCAATACCGATCGGGACGGCAACCCGATCCTGCAACCCGAAGATGCGCGGATCGTGGCCGACGCGGTGATCGCCGCCTGCGACGCGGCGGACGGGGTCGAGGACGGAATCGTATCCGATCCACCGGCCTGCCGGTTCGATCCCGCGACGCTGGACCTCGCACCCGAAAAGATCGCTGTCCTCGACGCGTGGTATTCCGAGCCCGTCGACTCGGCCGGCACATTGCTCTATCCCGCCGCGGTTCCGGTCGGGTCCGAAGCGTTCTGGCCGCTCTGGCTGACGGGCATGCCGGGCGGCGGTGGCGCGCTGGTGCCGCGGGCTTTCGGCCCGAACTTCCTGCGCTACATGGCGTTCCCCGACGATCCCGGCGCGGATTACAGCCCGCAGAATTTCGACTTCGACACCGATCCCGCGCGGATGGCGCCGCAGGAAGACATCTATAATTCCGACGATCCCGACCTCGGCGCCTTTGCCGAAAGCGGTGGCAAGCTGCTGATGTATCACGGCTGGGCCGACGCCATCGTCTTCCCCGGCAAGACGGTCGCCTATTTCGAGGATTTGCAGCAAACCACCGGCGGCGACTTCGCGCGGCTGTTCATGGTGCCGGGGATGGACCATTGCGGCATCCAGACGACCGGGCCGGGCATCGCGCAGGACGGGATCGACCCGCTGACGGCGCTGGAACGCTGGGTCGAGGATGGCGCGGCCCCGGACAGCATCGAGACGACGAAAACGGCGGAAGGCACGCCCGTCTGGACCCGCCCCGCCTGCGCCTGGCCCGCTAAGGCGGTGTTTTCGGGCGAGGGCGAATGGCAGGACGCGGCGAACTGGTCCTGCAAGACAGAGTGACCGGGGCTGACCGTCAGCCAAGCCTCGGCACGCCGCCGCCCGATACGGTCAGGATCTGACCGCTCGTCCAGGCGACGGCGGGCAGGCAGAGGAACAGCGCCTCCTCCGTGCGCATGGCGCCGGGGGTGGCGAAGATACTCCTTCGGCCCCGGATCGCGGGCAATGGCGCCGATCCGCCCTCCGAATTTGCTGCAATCGTGCCTTGTGGGGCCGTTGCAGGGTGCAGGACGGCCTCCTATATACGCCCCGACGCTCGGTTCGGACGGTTTTCGGCCGGGCGACGGGATCGCCGGGCAGGTGCCGCACCGGGCTTGCCTGCACATATATCGCCTAACGAAGAGGACCATGAACATGGCCAAAGTCATCGGTATCGACCTTGGAACCACCAATAGCTGCGTCGCCATCATGGATGGCAGCCAGCCGCGCGTGATCGAGAATTCGGAAGGTGCCCGCACCACGCCCTCGATCGTCGCCTTCACGGAAGACGAACGCCTGGTCGGGCAATCCGCCAAGCGCCAGGCCGTCACCAACGCCGACAACACCATCTTTGCCGTCAAGCGCCTGATCGGCCGCCGCGCGGACGACCCCGAAGTCGCGAAGGACCGCAAGAACCTCGCCTATGACATCGTGGATGGCGGCAACGGCGACGCATGGGTCAAGGCCCGCGGCGAATCGTATTCGCCCAGCCAGATTTCTGCCTTCATCCTCGGCAAGATGAAGGAAACCGCCGAATCCTATCTCGGCGAGAAGGTCGAGCAGGCGGTCATCACCGTGCCGGCCTATTTCAACGACGCCCAGCGCCAGGCCACCAAGGATGCCGGCAAGATCGCTGGTCTCGAAGTGCTGCGCATCATCAACGAACCCACCGCGGCCGCGCTGGCCTATGGCCTCGACAAGAAGGAATCGAAGACGATCGCCGTCTACGACCTTGGCGGCGGCACGTTCGACATCACCATTCTGGAAATCGACGACGGCCTGTTCGAGGTGAAATCGACCAACGGGGACACGTTCCTCGGCGGTGAAGACTTCGACATGCGGATCGTCAACTACCTGGCCGACGAGTTCAAGAAAGAGAACGGCGTCGATCTGAAGGGCGACAAGATGGCGCTTCAGCGCCTGAAGGAAGCCGCCGAGAAGGCCAAGATCGAGCTTTCCAGCACCAGCCAGACCGAGATCAACCAACCCTTCATCTCGATGGGCAGCAACGGCCAGCCGCTGCACATGGTGATGAAGCTGACCCGCGCCAAGCTGGAATCGCTGGTCGGCGATCTGATCAAGGCGTCGATCAAGCCCTGCCAGGCCGCGCTGAAGGATGCCGGCTTGTCCGTCGGCGACATCGACGAGGTCGTGATGGTCGGCGGCATGACGCGGATGCCCAAGGTCGTCGAGGAAGTGACCAAGTTCTTCGGCAAGGAACCTCACAAGGGCGTCAACCCCGACGAGGTCGTGGCGCTGGGCGCCGCCATCCAGGCGGGCGTGCTGCAAGGCGACGTGAAGGACGTGGTCCTTCTGGACGTCACTCCGCTGAGCTTGGGGATCGAGACGCTGGGCGGCGTGTTCACGCGTCTGATCGACCGCAACACCACCATTCCGACCAAGAAGTCGCAGATCTTCTCGACCGCTGAGGACAATCAGAACGCGGTGACGATCCGCGTCTTCCAGGGCGAGCGCGAGATGGCGTCCGACAACAAGCTGCTGGGCCAGTTCAACCTGGAAAACATCCCCCCGGCCCCCCGCGGCCTGCCGCAAATCGAGGTGACGTTCGACATCGACGCGAACGGCATCGTCTCGGTCAGCGCCAAGGACAAGGGCACCGGCAAGGAGCAGAAGATCACGATCCAGGCGTCCGGCGGTCTGTCCGACGACGAGATCGAGAAGATGGTCAAGGAGGCCGAGGCCAACGCAGAATCCGACAAGGAACGCCGCGAGCTGGTCGAGGCGAAGAATCAGGCCGAGTCGCTGATCCATTCGACCGAACGGTCGCTGGAAGAGCACAAGGACAAGGTCGATCCCACCACGGTCGAGGCCATCGAGCTGGCCATCGCCAACCTGAACGAGCAGCTCGAGACGGACAATGCCGCGAAGATCAAGTCCGGCATCCAGAACGTCACCGAAGCCGCGATGAAGCTGGGCGAGGCGATCTACAAGGCCGAGGCCGCGAAGGCGCAATCGTCGGGCGGCGATGACGAGGGCACCGGCAACGGTGGTGACGACGACGGTATCGTCGATGCCGATTTCGAGGATCTGGGCGGCGACAAGCGCGCGTCCTGAGCCACGGCATGACTGGCGGGACCGGTCCGATTCCATCGGGCCGGTCCTGTCGTTCCCAAAGGATCTGATTGCATGGCAAAGCGCGATTTCTACGAGGTGCTGGGCGTCGGCCGGGGCGCCGGCGCAGACGAGATCAAGAAGGCGTATCGCCAGAAGGCGAAACAGCTTCATCCGGACCGCAACACCGACAATCCCCAGGCCGAGGCTCAGTTCAAGGAAGTGAACGAGGCTTACGAGGTTCTCAAGGACCCCGACAAGAAGGCGGCCTATGACCGTTTCGGTCACGCGGCCTTCGACGGCGGCATGGGCAATGGCGGCATGGGCGGCGCGGGGCGGCGTCCGGGCGGGGCCTACGGCCAGCAGGGCGATTTCGCCTCGGCGTTCTCGGACGTTTTCGACGATCTGTTCGGCGACATCATGGGCGGCCAGCGCGGCGGACGCGGCGGCCAGCGGGCCACGCGCGGCGCCGATCTGCGCTATAACCTGCGCGTCTCGCTGGAAGACGCCCATCGCGGGTTGCAGAAGTCGATCACCGTGCCCACCGCCGTGCAATGCGCCACCTGCCACGGCACCGGCGCCGAGGGCGGCGCGGAACCCGTCGTCTGTCCTACCTGTTCGGGCATGGGCAAGGTGCGCGCGCAGCAGGGCTTCTTCACCATCGAACGCACTTGCCCCACCTGTTCGGGCGCCGGTCAAATCGTCAAGAATCCCTGCCCCGTCTGTCACGGCGCCGGCCGGGTCGAGAAGGACCGCCAGCTCAGCGTCAACATCCCCGCCGGGGTCGAGACGGGCACCCGTATCCGTCTGGGCGGCGAGGGCGAGGCCGGCTTGCGCGGCGGACCGGCGGGCGATCTTTATATCTTCATCGAGGTCGAGGACCATCCGCTGTTCCAGCGCGAGGGCGAGAACCTGTTCTGCCGCGTCCCCGTCTCGATGGCCGCCGCCGCATTGGGCGGCGATATCGAGGTGCCGACCATCGACGGCGGCCGCAGCCGCGTGAAGGTGCCCGCCGGCAGCCAGTCGGGCAAGCAGATGCGCCTGCGTGGCAAGGGCATGCCCGCCCTGCGCGGCAACGGACGCGGCGACATGTATATCGAGCTTGCGGTCGAGACGCCGGTGAACCTGACCGGCAAACAGCGCGAGCTTCTGCGCGAATTCGAGCGTCTGGGCGACGACAACAACCCCGAAAGCAGCGGCTTTTTCAACAAGGTCAAGACGTTCTGGGACGGCATGAAGGGCTGATGCGTTTAACCCCGGCTTAACCGCTTGGCGGCTAGGCTGGGGCATGACCCGCCCGCGCCACTTCGCCGAACCGGCCCTGCCGCTTTTCACCGCCGCGGACGACACCGCGCAGCCGCTGCCGTCCTATATCCGCGACCATCGTTCGCGGCTGCGCGACAGGTTCGACAGTGGCGGCGCGGCGGCGGTTCCCGATTACGAATTGCTGGAACTGCTGCTGTTCCGGTCAATCCCGCGCCGCGACGTGAAACCGCTGGCACGCTGCCTGATCGACCGCTTCGGCGATCTGGGCCGCATCCTGTCGGCCACCCCCGCCCAGCTTTGCGCCGTGGACGGCATCGGCCCCGCCACCGCCCAGGATCTCAAGATCGTCGAGGCTGCGGCGCACCGCATCGCGCGCGCCCGCGTTATCGGCCGGCCTGTCGTATCAAGCTGGCAGGCGCTGCTGGATTACTGCCACACCACCATGACCCATCGCGGCACCGAACAATTCCGCGTGCTGTTCCTCGATACCCGCAACATCCTGATCGCGGACGAGGAACAGGCGCGCGGCACGGTCGATCACGTCCCTGTCTATCCGCGCGAAATCGTCAAGCGCGCGCTGGAACTGAACGCCAAGGCGATCATCCTGGTGCATAACCACCCCTCCGGCGACCCCACGCCATCGGATGCCGACATCGCGATGACGGCGCAGGTCGCACGCGCCTGCGCGGCGCTCGACCTGGTGCTGCACGACCACCTGATCATCGGGCAGAACGCCGAACTCAGCTTTCGCGCGGCAGGGCATCTCTAGGCGTCAGGCGCGCTTGTTCAGCCGCGCCACGCCCATGACCGACAGCACCTTCGCCTCGATATCCTCGGCGTTCAGACCGGCCACGGCATACATGTCGCGCGGATCGGCCTGGTCGATGAACGTATCGGGCAGAACCATCGACCGGAAGACCAGCCCGTCGTCGAACACGCCCTCGTCCGCCAGCAATTGCGCGACATGGCTGCCGAATCCGCCCACCGCGCCTTCCTCGACCGTGATCAGCGCGTCGTGATCGCGCGCCAGTTGCAGGATCATCTCGCGGTCCAGCGGCTTGGCGAACCGCGCATCGGCGACGGTCGGGACGATGCCGCGCGCGGCCAGCGCCTCGTGGGCCTGCAACACCTCGACCATGCGGGTGCCGAGGCACAGGATGGCGACGCCGCTTCCCTCGCGCAGGATGCGCCCCTTGCCGATCTCCAGCGGCACGCCGCGTTCGGGCAGATCGACGCCCGTTCCCTCGCCGCGCGGAAAGCGGAAGGCGATGGGCCCGTCGTCATGCGCGGCCGCCGTCGCGACCATGTGCACCAGCTCCGCCTCGTCCGAGGCGGCCATCACGGTGAAGCCCGGCAGGTTCGACAGGAACGCGATGTCGAACGCGCCCGCATGGGTCGCGCCATCGGCACCGACCAGCCCCGCGCGGTCGATGGCGAAGCGCACCGGCAGACGCTGCAACGCCACGTCATGCACGACCTGATCGTAACCGCGTTGCAGGAACGTCGAATAGATCGCGCAGAAGGGCCGCATCCCGCCCGCCGCCAGCCCCGCGGCGAAGGTCACGCCGTGCTGTTCGGCGATGCCCACGTCGAAGCACCGGCTGGCATGGCGTTCCGCGAACAGGTTCAGCCCGGTGCCGTCCGGCATCGCCGCCGTCACGGCGCAGATGCGCGGATCGTCCGCCGCTTCCCGGATCAGCGCCTTGGCGAAGACCGACGTATAGGACGGCGCGTTCGACGGCGATTTCTTCTGCTTGCCGGTGATGACGTCGAACTTCGAGGTCGCATGGCCCCGGTCGGCCGCTTCCTCGGCGGGGGCATAGCCCTTGCCCTTGCGCGTGATGACATGCAGCAGCATCGGCCCCGTCGCCCGCGCCCGCACGGTGCGCAAAACCGGCAGCAACTGGTCCAGATCGTGCCCGTCCAGCGGCCCGATATAGTCGAAGCCCAGCTCCTCGAACAACGTGCCGCCGATGGTGATGTGCTTGATCAGATCCTTGGCGCGCCGCGCGCCCTGCTGCAACGGCTGCGGCAGCAGCGACACCGCGCCCTTGGCCGCCGCCTTGAATTCCTGGAACGGCGCGCCGGCGTAAAGGCGCGACAGATAGCTCGACATCGCGCCGACAGGGGGCGCGATGCTCATCTCGTTGTCGTTCAGCACGACGAACAGCCGCTTCTTCATGTGGCCGGCATTGTTCATCGCCTCGAACGCCATGCCGGCACTCATTGCGCCGTCGCCGATCACCGCGATGGCGTCGCCCAGACGCGGATCGGGCCGGCCGCCCAGATCGCGCGCGGTGGCGAATCCCAGCGCCGCGCTGATCGAGGTGGACGAATGCGCCGCGCCGAACGGGTCATAGACGCTTTCGCTGCGCTTGGTGAATCCCGACAACCCGTCCTTCTGGCGCAGGGTGCGGATGCGGTCGCGCCGCCCGGTCAGGATCTTGTGGGGATAGGTCTGGTGCGACACGTCCCAGATCAGCCGGTCGCGCGGCGTCTCGAACACCGCATGCAACGCCACGGTCAGCTCGACCACCCCCAGACCCGCACCCAGATGGCCGCCCGTCTGGCTGACGGCGCTGATCGTCTCGGCGCGCAGTTCGTCGGCGACCTGCACCAGTTCGGCATCGGTCAGCCCGCGCAGGTCGGCGGGTTCGTGGATGCGGTCCAGAAGCGGCGTGGCCGGGCGGTCGTCCATGGGGAATGCCTTGCTGTTTGCCTTGATCTACCGCGCAACGCCACAGGGCGCAAACCGGCACCGCCTCATCTGTCGCGCGTCAGCACGAACCGCGCGCAATCGCGCAGGGTCTCGGCGCGCGCGCCATAGCCGTCCAGCGCCGCGCAGGCCGCATCGGTCAGGTCCGCCGCCCGCTGTCGCGCCGCGTCCATCCCCAGCAGCGACACGAAGGTCGCCTTGCCCGCCGCCGCGTCCTTGCCCAGCCGCTTGCCGGCCCGATCCTCGCAGCCCTCTGCATCCAGGATGTCGTCGGCGATCTGAAACGCCCCGCCCAGCGCGCGCGCATAGGCGGTCAGCGGCGCGGGATCGGCTTCGGCCAGCACCGCGCCCGCCGCCCCCGACCATTCGATCAGCGCGCCGGTCTTGGCGGCCTGCAACGCCTCGACCTCGTTCAGCGTCAGCGGCCGGCCGGCGGTTTCGGCGGCGATGTCCAGCGCCTGACCCAGCACCATGCCGCCCGCCCCCGCCGCGCGCGCCAGGGTCGAGACCAGAACGCAGCGCACCGCCGGATCGTCATGGCAGGCCGGATCGCTCAGCAGATCGAAGGCCAGCGTCTGCAACGCATCGCCCGCCAGAACCGCCGTCGCCTCGTCCCAGCGGACATGCACCGTCGGCTGGCCGCGCCGCAGGTCGTCGTCGTCCATGCAGGGCAGGTCGTCATGCACCAGCGAATAGGCGTGCAGCGCCTCGATCGCGGCGGCCGCCACGGTGGCATCCGCGACCCCGTGCAGCGCCGCGCCCTCGATCACCAGAAACCCGCGCAGCCGCTTGCCGCCGGTCAGCGCGTGGCGCATCGCGTCGTGGACGGGCAGATCGCCCCGCACGGCGGTTCGCAACAAGGCGTCGATCTGTCGCGCCGCGCTGTCCAGTCTGTCGTGAAACGTCATGCCGCGTCAGGGATCCAGCGGCGCCAGCCCGTCGGGCCGCCCCGAATCGTCGCGGGTTATCAGGCGCACCTTTTCCTCGGCCTCGGCCAGCTTGCGACTGCACCGTTCGCGCAGCGCCGCGCCGCGTTCGTAAAGGCGGATCGATTCCTCCAGCGGCACGTCGCCGGATTCCAGCGCATGAACCACACGGTCCAGTTCGGCCATCGCCTGCTCGAAGCTCATCTTGGCGATGGGCAGGTCTTCGTCCTTGGTCATCGGCTGCGGTCCCTCAACACGGCGACATGCGCCGCGACCGACGCTTCCAGCGCGGCCAGATCATATCCGCCCTCCAGAGTCGAGACGACGCGCCCGCCGCAGACGGCATCGGCCACGTCGCAAAGCTGTTCGGTCAGCCAGGTATAATCCTCGGTCTGCCATTCAAGCTGCGCCAGCGGATCGGCGGCATGCGCATCGAACCCAGCCGAGATCAGCAGCAATTCCGGCGCGTTTTGCCGCAGCGCCGGAAGAACGCGCGTCTCATAGATCTCGCGCATCAGCACGCCGTCGCTTCCGGGGGGCAGCGGCAGATTCATCACCTGCCGGTGCGCGCCGCGTTCGGTCATGGCGCCGGTGCCCGGATAAAGCGGCATCTGGTGACTGGACACGAACAGCACCCGCGCCTCGTCCCACAGCAGATCCTGCGTGCCGTTGCCGTGATGCACGTCGAAATCGACGATGGCCACCCGCGACAGGCCGCGCCGTTCCAGCGCATGCATCGCGCCGATGGCGACATTGCCGAACAGGCAGAACCCCATCGCCGTCTCGACCTCGGCATGGTGGCCGGGCGGGCGACATCCGACGAAGGCATTGCGCGCCGCGCCGTCCAGCACCGCGTCGATGGCCGCCACCATGCCCCCGGCGGCGCGCATCGCGGCATCGAACGATCCGGGCGACAGCGTCGTGTCCGCGTCAAGCTCGACCCGCCCCTCGGTCGGCACCGCGTTCCGCACCCGGTCCAGATAGCGCGTCGGATGGCACAGGGTGATGTCGCCTTCCGCCGCCACCGGCGCCTCGCGCCGCTCCAGCCCGTCCATCCGCGCCAGTGCCGCCTCGACCGCGTCCAGCCGCGCGACCTGTTCGGGATGGCCAGGCGGGTTGACATGCCCGCGCCCGGCCTCGGCCGAATACCACAATGTCGTCATGTCGTTCCCCTAACCGGCCCACGGTCCGGCGCCAGCATATAGCCCGCGCCGCGCACCGTCTGAAGATAGCGCGGCTGCTTTGGGTCCGCCTCCAGCTTGCGGCGCAGGCGGGTGATCTGCACATCCACCGCCCGGTCCTGCGCGCCGTCCCCATCCGCTCCCCCGCGGCCCAGATCCTCGATCAGTCGCGCGCGGCTGACGACCTCGTTCGGCGTGGCCGAGAAGATCCGCATCAGATGCGATTCGGTCGCCGTCAGGCGGATCTGCTCGCCCCGCGCCCACATCTCCCCCCGCGCCACGTCATAGCGCACATCGCCCAGCGTCAGCATCTTGGGCAGCGCGCTGGCGGGTGGCGGGGCGGGCACGCGGCGCAGGATCGCGTTGATCCGCAACAGCAGCTCCTTCGGCTCGAACGGCTTGGCCAGATAATCGTCGGCCCCCGCTTCCAGCCCCTCGATCCGGTCGTCGGTGCCGCTCCGCGCCGTCAGCAGCAGGATCGGCGTCTGCCGCGTCTCGCGCAGGGTGCGCGTCAACGCGATGCCGTCCTCGCCCGGCATCATCACGTCCAGAACGATCAGGTCGAAATCCAGCCCCCCCAGCAGCCGCCGGGCCTGCGCCGCATCGCGCGCCGGCGTAACCAGAAAGCCCTCGCGCCGCAGATAACGGCCCAGCAGGTCGCGGATGCGTTCGTCGTCATCCACCACCAGCAGATGCACGTCCCCGGCAGGCGGCCCGTCCCGTTCGGGCGCGTCGCTCATTCGGCGGCCTCGCGCGCCGCCTCGAACCGGCGCAGCAGCTCGCTGTCCATCATCGCCTCCAGAACCGTGCGGAAACCCGCCACCGCCTCGGGTCCGGCGCGGCGATAGGCGTCGCGCATCCGTTCGCGCTGCGCGCCGCTCAGCTCGGCCTCCAGCGCGCGGCCCGCTTCGGTCAGCGTCAGCCGCCGCTCGCGCTTGTCGCGGGTGCCGACGCGGCTTTCGACCAGCCCGTCATCGACCAGCGTCCGCAGCACGCGGTTCAGCGACTGCTTGGTCACGCCGAGGATCGCCAGCAGGTTCGTCACCGTCGTTCCCGGCCAGCGGTCGATGAAATGCAGCGCCCGGTGGTGCGCCCGGCCATAGCCGTGCCGCGCCAGGATCCGGTCGGGATCGGCGGTGAAGCCGCGATAGGCGAAGAACATCGCCTCGATTCCCTTGCGCAACTGCGCGTCGGTCAGGAACAGCAGGTTCTCGCCTCCGGGGCCGCCGGTGACTGGCATGCGGTGCATCGCGTCCTCCTTCAGCCGTCAGTTTATGTCAGCTTTATTGACATTCCAAGATCCGACTGCTAGCGAACAGACGCGATTTTAGCAACTATATGTCCGTTGCGGGCATATCATGGCAACTAAAGGTGCGGCTATGGCGGATGGGTATGACGACCGTGACGGCAAGATCTGGATGGACGGGCATCTGGTCGAATGGCGCGACGCCAAGGTCCACATCCTGACCCATGCCCTGCATTACGCCAGTTCCGTGTTCGAGGGCGAGCGGTGCTATGGCGGCCGCATCTTCGAATCGCGCCGCCATTCCGAACGCTTGCGCCGTTCCGCCAGCCTGATCGACTTCGAAATCCCCTATTCCGTGGACGAGATCGAGGCCGCCAAGACCGCCACATTGAAGGCGAACGGCCTGACCGACGCCTATGTCCGCGCGATCGCGTGGCGCGGGGTCGGTCCCGAAATGGGGGTCGCGTCATCGCGCAATCCGGTCCGCATGGCCGTGGCGGCGTGGGAATGGGGCAATTATTACGGCGATGCCAAGACCAGGGGCGCCAGGCTCGACCTGTCGAAGTGGAAGCGCCCGTCGCCCGAAACCATCCCGTCCGAGGCGAAGGCCGCCGGTCTTTACATGATCTGCACCATGTCCAAGCATGCGGCCGAGGCCAAGGGTTGCAGCGACGCGATGATGCTGGATTATCGCGGTTATGTGGCCGAGGCGACGGGCGCCAACATCTTCTTCGTCCGCGATGGCGAGGTTCACACGCCGCTGGCCGATTGCTTCCTCAACGGCATCACCCGCCAGACCGTGCTGGGCCTGCTGAAGGAAAAGGGCGTCCCCGTCCACGAACGCCACATCCAGCCGTCCGAACTGGAAGGTTTCCAGCAATGCTGGCTGACCGGCACCGCCGCCGAAGTGACGCCCGTGGGCCAGATCGGCGACTACCGGTTCGAGGTGGGCGCGCTGACGCGCGACATCTCGGACAGCTACGAA
The DNA here is from genome assembly GCF_000299575.1 of Oceaniovalibus guishaninsula JLT2003. Lineage (GTDB taxonomy): Bacteria > Pseudomonadota > Alphaproteobacteria > Rhodobacterales > Rhodobacteraceae > Palleronia > Palleronia guishaninsula. The sequence goes on along the minus strand of NZ_AMGO01000021.1, from coordinate 242,353 downwards.
CGGCTGGTCAGGGCCTAGACTTCCCGGCGCACCAGACGCCGGAACCGGGCGACGATGCCGTTCTCGGGACGGCGCGGCGCCCGGAATTGCGGCGTCAGGCGGCCGGGGCGCAGCGCGCTGTCGGCCCGCTCGATCCGCGCGAACTGCAACACCCGCCCGGCATCCGAACTTCTGCGGCGGTCGAGGACATGCTTGGTCATGGGAACTCCTCCGTGACGGACGGCCATCCTGACACGAGTCGCCGAAGACGCGAAACGGTTCCCGCCGACGCGGTCAATTCCGCGTTCATTCAGACGACGATCCCGGCCCGCCGCAGATCGCCCGCCACCTGCGCGAAATCGGGCGCATGGATGACCGTCACGCCAATCCGCTTCAGCGCCGCCATGGCGACCCGGCTCGCCTCGTCCGGGCCATGCCGCGCTTCGGGCCGGGGTTCGCGCAGGATCACCGCACGCACCCGTCCCCCGTGCCTGTGCGCCGCTTCCAGATAGATCTCGGCATCGTGCTGCCCGGTATCGCCGATCAGGACGAAGGGCAGGGCGGGGTTCGCGTCCATGATCCGGTCGATGGCGTCGCCCTTGTGGTCGCCATGCCGCCGCGTCCGGCCCGCCGGCCCGCCGATCCCCAGATCGCGCAGGAAGACCGGCCCGGCGACAAGCCCCGCCCGGTCGAAGACGCGGTTCAGGAAGGCATGCAGGTTCCAGGGGCTGGAACTGACGTAATAGACCGGATTGACCCCGTGCGCCGACAGATGGTCCAGCAGCACGACCGCATCGGGGAACACTTTTCGGGTGATGGCCGACCCGGTGAATGTCGTCCACAGATTGCGCGCCAGCGAATAGGCGCCGGTCAGCATCACCGTGTCGTCGATGTCGGAAATCACCCCGATCCGCGCGTCGGGCGACGGGATCAGCACGCGGCAGACCGTGCGCGTCGTCGGATCGCCCGCGATCTCCATGCCCAGCTCGTGCCAGCCCGGCGGCGCGGCAAAGGGCATTTCCAGCGTGACATACCCCTCGCTGTCGCTGACCGCCTCGGCCCCGGTCGCGGGTACGGTGACGCGCACGTCCGCCACCTCGTCGGTGAAGAACAGCGACGCCATCTCGCGCAGGTTCTGCCAGCGGCTCTGGTCGGGGTCGGGCGTCGTGCGGCGCAGCGCGGCCAGAACCCGCCCGCGCAGGACGCACCCCCCCGGCACCCCGTAACCGCGATAGGCGTCGAGGACCGGGCGCTTGGCGCGGCGGCGGGGCCGCGCGCCGCCGATGGCCAGACGGCGCAGAAGACCCGTTTGCGCCACCCTCACCCTCCTTGCCGCGCCAGCCGCATCCTAGCCCAGCGCGCGGCATCGGCAACGGCCGGGTCCGCATCCTGCGTCAATTCCGCAACAGCCGGATCCAGCGCCGGCAGGCCAGAATTGCCGATGGCGTAACAGACGTTGCGCACGAAGCGGTCGCGGCCGATCCGCTTGACCGCGCTGGTCGAGAACCGCGCGCGGAAGCCCGCATCGTCCAGCGTCGCCAGCTCGGCCAGGGGCTGCGCGCGCACGCCGTCGCGCGGGGTCAGCCGCATGTCGCGCGCGGCCACCGCGAACTTGTTCCACGGACAGATGGCAAGGCAATCGTCGCAGCCATAGATGCGGTTGCCCAGACCGGGGCGCAGCGCCTCGTCCACCGGGCCCGCATGCTCGATCGTCAGATACGACACGCAGCGCCGCGCATCCAGTTGGAAGGGCGCGGGAAACGCATCCGTCGGGCAGATGTCCAGACATTTGCGGCACGTCCCGCAATGCTCGCTCTCGGGCGGATCGGGCGGCAGGTCCAGCGTGGTGAAGATCGCGCCCAGAAACACCCAGTTGCCGATGTCGCGGCCCAGCAGGTTGGTGTGCTTGCCCTGCCATCCCAGCCCCGCCGCCTGCGCCAGCGGCTTTTCCATCACCGGCGCGGTATCGACGAAAACCTTGACCCCCGCCTCGGGTGCCGCCGCGACCAGCCACCGCGCCACGCGCTTCAGCCGCTTCTTGACCACGTCGTGATAATCGCGCCCCTGCGCATAGACGCTCACCGTCCCCCGGTCGGCCAGCGCCAGATCGTCCAGCGGATCGTGCGCGGGGGTATAGCTTTCGGCCAGCATCGCCACGGATCGCGCCTCGGGCCACAATGCCGCCGGATCGCCGCGCCAGCCCTGCCGTTCCGTCATCCAGCCCATCGTGCCGTGCCGTCCGGCCTTCAGGAACGCCGCCAGCCGGCCGGCCGCCTGCGGGATGGCACCGGGGCGGCAGACGCCCATGCGCACGAACCCCGCCGCCAGCGCCTCGTTCTTCAGCCGTGCCTTGAGGTCCGCCGACACCCGCCCGTCCTTCGATAACAACGCCCGGCAAATAAGCGGCAGGGCCTGTCGAGACCAGCCTCATTTCCAAACGTCCCTTGCAAGCCGCGATAAACCATCCATATACCATCCATGCGGATGGCGAAAAACGGAGCGCGGCATGGGCATCCCCATAAAGGCAGCGGAAAGCGAGAAGATCACCGTCAATCTCGGCCCGGTCGATCTGGGTCGTATCGACCTGCTGGTCGAGGAAGGGTTCTATTCCAACCGCACCGATTTCATCCGCACCGCCATCCGGTCGCAGCTTGCGACGCAGGACGACGCCATCGCGCGGTCGGTCGAACGGCACATGCTGGAAATGGGCCTGCACGACATCACGCTGCCCGATCTACAGACCGCCCATGACGCGGGCGAGGTTCTGCACGTCAAGGTCGTGGGCCTGGTCCGCATCGCCCCCGACATCCCCGCCGATCTGGCGCGGGCCACCATCGGATCCCTGCGCGTGCTTGGCGCGTTGCAGGCATCGAAAGAACTCAAGGCGGCCCTTCGGGATCGCATCGTCTGAGGCCGCGGCCTCTGCCAAAGGAATACCACCATGAAGATCGACCTCGGCGCGGCACTGGGCCGCGCGCTGGAACAGACCCGCGCCGGCGACCCGATGGCCGCCACGCGCAGCATCCAGGCCGCCCTGTCGGGCCGCCCCGCCGCCCCCGAGGCCAGACCGGCCCAACCGCCCCGCGATCCCGCCATCGAGGATGCCGAAATCGTCGAGGATCGCCCCGGCCCCGCCGCGCGTCCGGCCGCCAAGACCGACCGCAAGCCCCCCGCCCCCAGCCGGCGGCGTCCGCTGCGCGATGTGGTGGACCTGCTGGGCAAGGGGATGCCGGGCATCGACCTGTCCGGCAAGGGGATGCCCGGACTGGACGGGCTCGGCAAGAACATGCCCGGCCTCGACATTCTGGGCAAGGGTCTGCCCGGCAATGCCAAGCCTGTCGCCGTCCCCGATGGCGCCACGTTCGAGCGGCGCACTTTCGCGAACCCCGCCGGACAGCGCGACTATCGCCTCTATGTGCCCTCGACCCTGCCCGATGGCGCGCAAGGGCTGGTGGTGATGCTGCACGGCTGCACGCAGAACGCCGACGATTTCGCGCTCGGCACCCAGATGAACGCCGTGGCCGAACGCCACGGGCTGATCGTCGCCTATCCCGAACAGACCCGCGGCGAGAACGCGCAGGGCTGCTGGAACTGGTTCCGCCCCGGCGACCAGACCGCGCAGGGCGGCGAGCCCGAAATCCTCGCCGGTCTGGCGCTGGCCCTCGGCGCCGAATTCGACGTGCCCAAGGGGCGCACCTTCGCGGCGGGGCTGTCGGCGGGCGGCGCGATGGCCGCGATCCTTGGCGTGACGCATCCCGAAATCTTCGCCGCCGTCGGTGTCCATTCCGGCCTGCCGCACGGCGCGGCGCAGGATGTCATGTCGGCCTTCAGCGCCATGCGCGGCGGGGCGGGGGCCTCGGGGGCTTCGGCGGCGCGCAGCATCGTCTTTCACGGCACCGCCGATCAGACGGTGCATCCCTCAAATGGCGACATGCTGTTGCAGGCGGCCAGCGGGCCGGGAACCAGCACCGCCAGATCCGCCGGGCGCGCGCCATCGGGCAAAAGCTATGTCCGCACGGTCGTTTCCGCCCCCGACGGATCCCACCGGGCCGAGCTTTGGATGATCGACAGCGCCGGCCATGCCTGGTCGGGCGGGGCTGCGGCCGGATCCTACACCGATCCCGCCGGGCCCGACGCCTCGGCCCAGATGGTGCGGTTCTTCCTGCAACTGCCCGACACCGACGCCCCCGCTTCGGCCTGACCGGGCGTCGTTACAGCAGGCGGGCAAGCGCGTCGGTCAACTCGATGTCCGAAAACGGCTTGTCCAGCTTGGCGCTGATGACGCCCGACGCGCCTTCGGGCATGTCGGCATAGCCGGTGGCCAGCAGGATCGGCAGGTCGGGGCGCAGACGGCGGATCGCCCCGGCCAGTTCCACCCCGGTCATCTTGGGCATCGCCTGATCGGTCAGGATCAGGTCCACCTCGGGGCGGTCGCCCAGCAGCTTCAGCGCCTCGGCCCCCGACCGCGCCTTGATGACGTCGTGTCCCATATCCTCCAGCAACCCGACCGTTCCCATCAACACCAATGCATCGTCGTCCACGGCCAGGATCGTCCGGCGTCCGGTCCCGGCCCCGGCCGCTGCGGGTTCGGCGCGCGGTTCGGGCGCGGCGGCCGGCACTTCGGCCACGGGCAGGATCAGCGTCGCGGTCGTGCCCTGACCCGGCATGCTCTCCAGCACGAAGGTACCGCCGGACTGCATCGCCAGACCGTGAACCATCGACAGGCCCAGTCCCGTCCCTTCGCCCACGCCCTTGGTGGTGAAGAACGGCTCCAGCGCCTGCGCCAGGGTCGTCGCGTCCATCCCCGCGCCGGTATCGCCGACCGCCAGGGCGACATAATCGCCGGGCGGCAGATCGGCCACCGCGGCGTCATCGGCACGCGCCGCCGTCAGCGTCAGCCGCCCGCTGCCGCCCATCGCGTCGCGCGCGTTCACCGCCAGGTTCAGCACCGCCATTTCAAGCTGGTTGCGATCGACGCGCACCGGCGGGATGCCCGCCGCCACCTCGATGCCGATCTCGACGCCCGGCCCGACCGACCGTTCCAGCAGCCCGCGCAGATCGCGCAGCGCATCGTCCAGCACGACGGCATCGGGCCGCAGATCCTGCTTGCGCGCGAAGGCCAGCATCCGCTGCGTCAGCCCCGCGCCCCGCGCCGCGGCTTCCTGCGCGTTGTCGATATAACCCTTTGCCTCGGCATCGTCCCCCAGCCGCCGCCGCACCAGGTCGAGGCTGGACCGGATCGCCATCAGCAGGTTGTTGAAATCGTGCGCCACGCCCCCCGTAAGCTGGCCGATCGTTTCCAGCTTCTGGCTTTGCCGCAGCGCCGCCTCGGTCCGCTTCAGCGCCGCCTCGCGTTCGCGCCGTTCGGTCACGTCGCGCCCCGAGGCGAAGACCACCTCGCCGCTGATGCCCGCGCTCCACTCGATCAGCCGGTATTGCCCGTCCTTGCGGCGGATGCGCAGCGGCAGATCGGTCATCGCGCCGCCCTTGACGATGGCGGCGAACCCCTCGTGCACCGCCTTCAGGTCGTCGGGATGCACCAGATCGTCGAAGCGCATCGCGGTCAGCTCGTCCTGCGCATATCCCAGCGCGGCCTGCATGCTGGGATTGACGTCGATGTAATCCCCCTTGATCGAGATAATGACGAACAGCTCGCGCGCGCCGTTCCACAGCGCGTCGCGTTCCACATCGCGCAGGGCCATGTCGTGATTGTCGGCCAGCACGTCCTCGTGGATGTCGGTGCAGGTGCCGTACCAACGCAGCACCCGGCCGGCTTCGTCGCGCATCGGCTGCGCGCGGCCCAGCACCCAGCGATAGCCGTCCTCGTGGTGGCGCAGGCGGTATTCCTGTTCGAACCTCTCGCCGGTGGCGAAGGAATGGGCCACCGCCGCGACGATCCTGTCGCGGTCGTCGGGATGGAAATGCTCGCCGGTCGCGGGATCCATCGGATCGCCGGGCGCAAGGCCGGTAAACGCATACCACCGCGCGTTGAAGAAATCGTGCACCCCGTCCGCCCGCGCCGACCAGACAAGCTGGTCGATGGATTCGACGATGGCATGAAAGCTCGCCTCGCTGTCGCGCAGCCGCGTGCCCTGCAACTCAAGCTGCTGCAACCGCCGCCCCGCCTCGTATTGCCGCATCCGCGCGGCAAGGGCCGACCGCACGGCATGGACCGCCTCGTCATCGTGAAAGGGCCACGTCAGCACCACCACATTGCGCAGCTCCGTCAGACGCGCCTTCGCCACCCCCGACAGCGGCGGCGCGTCGCGGTCCACCAGCACGATAAAGGGCGGATGCGACCAGGGCGGCTGATTGCGCAGAACCTCGGCCAGCCGATCGGCGTCGGGCCCCGCCAGCGCATCGGCGGGCAGCAGGGCGCAGCCGATGCCGTCCGCGACCCGGTCCGCCAGATCGCCCAGGCTTCGGACCTCGACCGTCCCGATGCACGCATCGCGCAGCAGCGCCGGCGCGTCGGCCATCCCCCCGTCCGGCTGCGTCAACACCGCCACCAGGGTCCAGGGGGCGGCGGTCTGCGGCGCGGTCGGCATGTGGGCCATGTCCTTTCTCAGGGTAGTGTTTCTTTCTTCACGACGATTCATCCGCCCGTCAATCGCCCCGGGCTTGATCCGCGCCGTCATCGGTGCGACTCACACCCTGCCAGCAGCCATGGGACGGAAACGCCGGATGACGCAACGCCTGAAGATGGTCATCGACACCGATCCGGGGGTGGACGACGCGATGGCGGTGTTCTTCGCCGCCCGCACGCCGCAGATCGACCTGCTGGCGCTGACGACCGTGTTCGGCAACGTGACCGTCGAAACGGCGACCCGCAACGCGCTGCATCTGTGCGAAATGGCCGGCCTCGACATTCCCGTGGCGCAGGGGGCGGCGGGACCGCTGGCGCGCGCGCCCAGCCCGCCCTCGGCGCATGTGCACGGGGCCGAAGGCTTCGGCGACCTGCCCGCCGTCGCGCCCGCCCGCCGTGCCGTGGCCGAGGATGCCGCCGACCTGCTCTGCCGTCTGGCGCGCGAACATCCGGGCGCGCTGACTGTCTGCGCCATCGGGCCGATCACCAATGTGGCCGAGGCGATCCGCCGCGACCCCGCCTTCGCGCGCAACGTCGCGCGCATCGTCTTCATGGGCGGCGCCGCCTGGGTGCCCGGCAACGTCACCCCCCATGCCGAGGCGAATACCTGGAACGATCCCCACGCCCTGACCGAGGTTCTGGCAAGCGGCGCGCCGGTCGTCATGGTCGGCCTCGACGTGACGATGCGGGTGCTTTGCACCGCCCAAGACTTCGCGCGCATCGCCCGGACCGACCCGCATCTGGGCGGCTTTCTCGACCGCGCCAGCCGCTTCTACCTCGACTTCTATCGCAACGTGGCGGGCGTCGAGGGCTGCGGCCTGCACGATCCCGCCGCCATCGTCGCCGCCCTGCGCCCCGACCTGTTCCGGATGCGCCGCACCGCCCTGTCGGTCGCGCTGGACGGCGCGGAAATCGGCCGCACCCGCCCCGTGGACGACGGCCCGCCCATCGACATCTGCGAAGACGGCGACATGGAAGCCGTCAAGGCGCTGTTCCTCGCCGCCTTCGACCGCCCGGACTGACGGCGTTCAGCCGTCCTTGCGCAGGATCGAGGCCAGCGAATGGCGGCCGTCCTCGTCTGCCATCAGCGGTGCAACCCCGTCCAGATCGACGTGCAGCGTCGCCATGTCCCCCACGACCGAAACGGTGATCCACCGCATCGCGCGCTTCCATTTGCGCCGCAGCGTGAACAGATAGACCCCGGCCTCGCGTGTCTCGCGGGCGGCAACGGTGTATTCGCGGCACCCCTCGGCGACGATCCGCACCACCGGCAACCGCGCAGGCCTTCGCCCCTCGTAGGTCAGCGTCCCGAACAGCCGGCTGGGATCGGCCCGCAGGATGCGGATGCTGTCGGGCGCCACCGCCCGCGCCAGCCCGTCCAGCGCGTCCTGCAATCGCGCGATGCCCGCCTTGACCGGCGCGACATGGGGCAGCGCCGCGTCGTTCACCATCGGCAGATCCGCCGTCCGTTCGAACGCCGAAGCGCGCCGCCTCTCGTCGCCCGGCCGGTCGGCCTTGGCCATCTGCACCTTGCGCGCCCATTCCTCGCGCGATTTGGTGTAATAATGGTGCATCACCGCCTTTCCCGCGCGCGGCGCATCCATGCGGATCGGCATGTCGCGGTCGCGCACGAAGGGCGTCATCGCCGATGTCACGTCCGCCCCGTCCACGCTGTCGGCGATATGGGTGCGAAAGCTGTAGACGTGGCGGGTGTTGAAGATCGTCTTGACCGTCGTATCCACCTTGCGCGCCGTCCGGCGGAAGCGTTCCAGCACCAGCCCCGGCACCATCCGCTCGGCCCCGTCCGACCCGAACATCCGCCACGGCACGACGATCGACGCCACCTCGCCGAACGCCGCCTCGGCCTCGGCGATCAGACCCTGCACGTCCAGCGGCGGCTCGACGATCAGGAACTCGTCCAGATCGCAGACCAGGACGTAATCGTGGCGATGCGCGTGGTTTTCCAGAAAATCGTTATAGGCATCCCGTTGCGGCGGCACCTTGGGACGGCGCGGCCAGAAGATGCGGCGGATTTCGCCCAGATCGTCCAGCGCGGCCAGCAATTCGGACGTGCCGTCATCGCTGACATTGTCGTAGACATAGATTTCGGGGAAGCCGACATGCCGATAGAACGCCAGCCATTCCAGCAGATAGGGCCGCTCGTTGCGGCAGATGGCGCAGACCGCCAGCCGTTTCATGGCACCCACCTTCCCCTCGGATCCTCTGCGCGGGACCTATCCGATCCCCGCCCCGACGCAAACCGCTGGTCGGCGAATACCGGCTTTCTCTGGCCGCACCTGCCCTTCTGCGACCGCATCCGCGCGGCCGCCGCCGCCGGCTTCGACGCGGTCGAGTTTCACGACGAGGCGCAGCGCACCGACCCCGCCGTCCTGCATGCCGCCCTGCGCGACGCGGCCCTGCCCGTCCTGTCGCTGAACGTCGCGATGGGCGCCACCGGCGGGCGCGCGGCGATGCGGGGGGCCGAAGACGACGCGCGGCGCGACGTGGATGCGGCGCTGGCGCTGGCGGACGGCATCGGCACCCGTGCCGTCCATGTCCTTGCCGGACGCACCGGCGACCCCGACCTCGGCCAGTTCGTCCGCGTCCTGCGCCACGCGGCGGGTTCCACCGACCGCACCATCCTGATCGAACCGCTCTGTTCCGCGGCGGCCCCCGGCTATGCGCTGCCGACGCTCGACCTCGCCATCCGCGTTCAGGACGATGTCGGCGCCCCCAACCTGCGGATCCTGTTCGATTACTACCATATCGAAACGGCGCATGGCGGGGCGGCCGACCTCTTTCGGCGTCACCGTGCCCGCATCGGCCATGTCCAGATTGCGTCCGTCCCGGCCCGCACGGCACCCGCCGCCGCGACCCATGCCTTCATCGACGCATGCCGCAGGGCAGGCTGGACGGCGCCCTTCGGCTGCGAATACCGCCCCGAAGGCCCGGACATCCGCCCGCCCGGACGTTCCTAGAAATCCAGATCCGCGTAATGCGGCGGCGGCAGGAAGCCCGGCACCTGATCGGCCAGGATCGACCGGAAGGCCGGGCGCGACTTGATCTTGGCATACCAGTCCTTGACCGTCTCGCTGCGGTTCCAGTCGACGTCGCTGATATAGTCGAGACAGCTCAGATGCGCGGCGGCGGCGAAATCCGCCAGGCTCATCGAATCGCCCGCCAGCCACCGCCGCTGGTCCAGCAGCCACGCCATGTAGTCGAGGTGAAACTTGATCGCCCGCGCGCCCGCCTTGACGTTGGCGCTGTCGGGGTAGCCCTGCCCCATGACCTTCTTGTTGACCCGCTCGTAAAGCAGCTTGCTGGTCACTTCGCGGAAGAACTTGTCGTCGAACCACCCGACCAGGCGGCGCACCTCGTAACGCCCCTCGGGACTGCGCGGCAGCAGCGGCGTTTCGGGATGCAATTCTTCCAGGTATTCGCAGATCGCGCTCGATTCCGACAGGTTCTGCCCGCCCATCCGCAGCACCGGCACCTTGCCCGCCGGGTTCCGGCGCAGGAAATCGGCGTCCTGCTCCCAATAGCGTTCCTCGACCAGTTCCACCTCGATGCGCTTTTCGGCAAGGCTCAGCCGGACCTTGCGGCAGAAGGGCGAAAGCGGAAAATGGAACAGTCGATGCATGGGGCGGTCCGGTCGGCAGGCGGTCAAGGATGGCCCCTCATGCCGCGAACCCCGCCGCGCTACAACCCCGCCGCGACCGCCCCGCCGGCGCGTCAGCCGCCGAAGCAGGCCGCGCGCCCGTCGCGGGCGATGGTCGCGGCCCCGTCGCGGATCGACTCGGCCCGCCGCCGCGTCGCCGGCCCCGGATCGGCGGCGGACCGTCCCTTGGGATCGGGCAGGATCGCCGCCAGACGCGCCGCCTGCACCGCGTTCAATGCATCGGGCGTCACGCCGAAATAATGCCGCGCCGCCGCGCCGATGCCGAACACGCCCTCGTCGAACTCGGCCACGTTCAGATAGACTTCCAGGATCCGGCGCTTGGTCCAGATCAGCTCGACCGCGGGCGTGATCGCCGCCTCCAGCGCCTTGCGCGGCCAGGACCGGCCGTTCCACAGATACACGTTCTTCACCGTCTGCTGGCTGATCGTCGAGGCGCCGCGATTGGCGCCCTCGGCCAGCGCGGCGCGGATCTGCGCCATGTCGAACCCCCAGTGGCGGCAGAAATTGGCATCCTCGGCGGCGACCGCCGACCGCGCCATGACCGGCGCGATGCGGTCCATCGGCACCCATTCGCGCTCGATCCCGCCCAGCCGCCGCGCCTCGGACCGCATCAGCGGCGTCGCGGGCGGCGCGACCCAGGCGGGCAGGGCGATCGCCGCCAGCACAAGCGCTGCCAGCGTCAGCGTCCCGCGCCGCAGCCACCGTCCGGGGCGGCGGATCGGCGTGGCGGGCTGGGGCGTCTTGCGGGCGCGGCGTTCGGTCATGCGCGGCGTCATAGCGGCCCGATTGTCACGCTGGAACACCCCCATGCACCGTCCGCGCGAAATAACCCGCGCGCCGACGCAACCGAACGCGTCCCCGCGGGTTGCGCAACCGTGCACCCAGCAGGAGACAGCGCCCGATGACCTATGCCCCCCACGAATATGCCGCCGGCGTCCGCCGCGTATCGCTCAGCGCCATCGTCGCGGGCACTTTCATAACCCTGGCCCTGATGGTGATGTTCACCACGCTGGGCCTTGCCATCGGCATGTCGGTCTTCGATCCGGCGCAGGGCGACGGGCTGGGCGGTTTCGGTACCGGATCGGCCGTCTATCTCGTCATCACGCAACTGATCTCGCTGGCGGCGGGCGGCTATGCGGCCGCGCAGTTCGTCGGCCCCGTTCCCACCATGTCGGCGGCCCTTCAGGGTGCTGCGGTCTGGGCGCTGGCCACGCTTCTGATGGCCTGGGCCGCGATCAGCGGCGGCAGCGCCGTCTTCGGCGCATCGGGCGCGCTTCTGTCCAATGCAGGCCAGGCCACCGTCAACGCGGCCGACGCCCTCATCCCCGACGACATCGACCTGCCCGACATCTCGCAGATGGCCGACCGCATCTCGGTGGACGATCTGCCGCCCGAAGTGCAGCAGGTTCTCAACGATGCCAGCATTACCACCCAGCGCCTGCGCACCGAAGCGCGCGAGACGCTTCAGGACGTGACCAGCCCCGAAGAACGCCAGCGCGCCATCAACATCGTCCGCCGCACCGCCGCCGACGTTCTGGCCAACCCGACCAATGCGGGCGACCGGATCGAGCGCGCCTTCGACAACCTCTTCCAGGGTCCGAACGCCGTCCTGTCGGCCGAGGACCGCGAGGAGGCGTTCGACACGCTGGCGCGTCGCCTCGGCATCGACCCTGCCGACGCCGAGCAGGTCGTGAACGAGATCGAGGCCGATTTCCGCGAAGCCGCCGATACCGTCCGCGAGACGATCGACGACGCCAAGGAAGAAGCCGTCCAGGCCGCGCAGGCCGCGACGGATGCGGTGGCGCAGGCCTCGATCTGGCTGACCATCGCGTCGCTTCTGGGCCTCGCCGCCGCCGCCGGTGCCGCCGCGGGTGGACGCCGCGACTGGTAAGCCCCTTCCGCGCCGGCATTTCCCGCCGGCGCGGGATCAGGCCCGCCGGCTTGCGCCCGACACGGCGCTGGCCACCGCAAAGCACAGGGCCAGCACGCATACGATGGTCGGCCCCGCGGGCGTATCCAGCGCATAGGATGCCCGCAGCCCTGCCCAGGCCGACCCCATCGCCAGCACCGCCGCCAGCCCCGCCATCGCCTCGGGCGTGCGCGCGAAGGGCCGCGCGGCGGCAGCGGGCACGATCAGCAGCGCGGTGATCAGCAGCGCGCCCACCACCTTGATCGCCACCGCCACCACCACCGCCAGCACCAGCGTCAGGATCATCTGTTCCTGCCTCGGGTCGATCCCCGCCGCACGGGCCAGATCCGGGCTCAGCGTCGCGGTCAGCAGGGCCGACCAGCGCCAGCCGACCAGCCCCAGCACCAGCGCCGCACCGCCCCAGATCACCGCCAGATCGCCCCGCGACACCGCCAGGATGTCGCCGAACAGATACGCCATCACGTCGATCCGCACATCGGTCAGGAAAGACACCCCCACCAGCCCGAAGGCCAGCGCCGAATGGGCCATCACCCCCAGCAGCGTATCGCCCGCCTGCCCCCGCCCCGTCAGCAGCGTCACCGTGACGGCCATGGCCAGCGCGACGCCCAGCGCCCCCGCGAAGACCGGCAGCGACAGCGCCAGCGACAGCGCCACGCCCAGGATCGCCGCATGCGCCGTCGCGTCGCCGAAATAGGCCATCCGCCGCCAGACGACGAAGCATCCCGCCGGTGCCGCCGCCAGCCCCGTGCCGATCCCCGCCAGCACCGCGCGCGTCATGAAATCGTCCAGCATCATTCGGCCGCTTCCACCGCATGATCGTGGTGGTGGTCGTGCCGGTGCCGGTACAGCGCCAGCGCGCCCTGCGTCCCCTCGCCGAACAGCGCGCGATAGACCGGCGCGCCGGCCACCGCCTCGGGCGCGCCTTCGCAGCAGATATGCCCGTTCAGGCACACCACGCGGTTCGACGCGCTCATCACCACATGCAGGTCGTGGCTGACCATCAGCACCGCGCAGCCCGTCCGGGCGCGCACCTCCTCGATCCGGCGATAGAAGGCGGCGGCCCCCGGCTGGTCCAGCCCCGCCGTCGCCTCGTCCAGGATCAGCAGGTTCGGCGCGTCCAGCAGCGCGCGCGCCAGCAGCACCCGCTGGAACTGCCCGCCCGACAGGTCGGCCATCTGCCGCCCGCCCAGATCCGCCAGCCCGGCCCGGTCCAGCGCCTCGCGCGCCCGTGCGACAGACACCCGCCGCGGCAGCCCCAGAAACCGCGTCACCGTCAGCGGCAAAGTCGGGTCCAGCACCAGCCGCTGCGGCACATGGCCCAGCCGCAGCCCCGCCGACCGCACGATCCGTCCCGCGCTGGGCCGGATGCTGCCCAGGATCGCGCGCAGCAACGTCGATTTGCCCGATCCGTTCGGCCCCACGATCGTCACGATCTCGCCCGGTGCGATGGCGAAATCCACGTCGCGCAGCACCTGCACGCCGCCCATTCGCACGCCCAGCCCCCGCGTCTCGACCAGCGGCGCGGTCATGCGGCGCACGCGCAATCGGGGCACAGGCCCTCGGCCTCGCGCACGGTGCGCTCGATGACGAAGCCCGCCCGCCGCGCGGCGCGCCCCAGTTCGCCCGCCTGCGGATCGGACTCGGCCTCGACCACGCGGTTGCAGGCCCGGCAGATCAGGAAGGCGGGCGCGTGGCGGCTGTCGGCGTGCGAACAGGCGATGAAGGCGTTCAGCCGCTCGACCCGGTGCGCGAATCCGTGCATCACCAGGAAATCCAGCGCGCGATAGGCCACCGGCGGCTGCGATCCCAGCCCTTCGGCGCGCAGCCGGTCCAGAATCTCGTAGGCGCGCAGCGACGTGTGCCCGCCCAGCAGCATTTCCAGAACCCGCCGGCGCACGGGCGTGAAGTGCAACCGCCGTTCGGCGCAATACCGCTCGGCTGCGGCGATGCCGTCGGCGATGCAGTCGCGGTGATCGTGGGCGTGAAAGGACATCCGGCATCTCCCGACAGGTTCTTGCGATGTTATACTATCACGTATAAACCGGCAACCGCCTGCCGCCCGACACTCCCGATGCAAAGGACCGCCGATGATCTTCCGCCTTTCCCTGACGCTCTGCCTGCTGGCCGGTATCGCGCGCGCCGATGTGCCGCGCGTCGCCACCGACATCGCCCCGATCCGGTCGCTGGCCGCCACGGTGATGGACGGTCTGGGCGACCCGTCGCAGATCGTCCGCCCCGGCGCATCGCCCCACGGCTACGCCATGCGCCCGTCCGAGGCGTCGGCCCTTCAGGACGCCGACATCGTGTTCTGGATCGGTCCCGAACTGACCCCGTGGCTGGGCGATGTCATCGGCACGCTGGCCCCCGGCGCCGCGTTGGTCCCGTTGCTGGACCTGCCCGACACCAACGCCGTTCCCTTCCGCACCGGCGACGGGTTCGGCGGCCACGACCATCCGGGCCGCGATCCGCATGCCTGGCTCGACCCCGAAAACGGCAAGGCCTGGCTGACGGCCATCGCCGCCGAACTCGCCCGTCTCGACCCGCCCAACGCCGACGCCTATGCCGCCAATGCGCGTCAGGGGATCGCCCGGATCGAACAGGCCGAGACCGACATCGCCGCGACCCTCGCTGCCGCGAAGGACATGCGCTTCGTCGTCTTCCATGACGCCTATCGCTATTTCGAGGATCGGTTCGGCCTTGCCGCGTCGGGGGCCATCGCGCTGGGCGATGCCGCCAGCCCCGGCCCCGCCCGGATCGAGCGGATCCGCGACGCCATCGCCGATCTGGGCGTCGCCTGCGTCTTTTCCGAACCGCAATTCAACCCGGCCCTCGTCCGCACCGTGACCGAAGGCACCGGCGCCCGGCCGGCCGTCCTCGACCCGCTGGGCACCGGCATCGCCCCCGGCCCCGCCTTCTATCCCGCGCTGCTGCGCGAACTGGCGGACGGTCTGGCGGCCTGCGGGGGGAACTAGGCGCTCATTCCGCCGGAATCGCCCAGTCCTCGGCCGCCAGCGGATGCGGGATGCGCGACAGCATCTCCCTGGGGCAGACCTGCACGAACTGCCCCAGCGCCTCGTCCCAGTTGCGCAGGATGTCCTCGGCCCGGCGGCTGCCCGTCTCGGCCAGGTGACGCTCGACCAGCCCTTTCAGCTCTGCCTGCCAATGGGGCACCGTCACCGGGCACGTCACCAGCGTCTCGCGGTTCATCAGGTTGTCGGACAGGCCGTCGGGATCGTGGATATAGGCCATCCCCCCGGTCATGCCCGCGCCGAAATTGGCCCCGATCCGCCCCAGGATGACCGCCACGCCGCCGGTCATGTATTCGCACCCGTTGCTGCCGCAGCCCTCGACGACCACCCGCGCGCCCGAATTGCGCACGGCGAACCGCTCGCCGGCGCGGCCCGCGGCGAACAGGTATCCGTCCGTCGCGCCGTAAAGCACGGTGTTGCCGACGATCGTGTTCTCGGCCGCCACCAGCGGCGAGGCGGTGTTCGGCCGCACCACGATCAGACCACCCGACAGCCCCTTGCCGACATAGTCGTTGGCGTCGCCGCTGACCTCGATCTTGATGCCGGGCGCCAGGAACGCGCCCAGCGACTGCCCGGCGCTGCCCGTCAACTTGACGTGCAGGTGATCGGGTTGCAGCCCGTTGTCGCGCATCCCGAAGCGGCTGACGACATGGCTCGACGTGCGCGTGCCCACCGTGCGGTCGGTGTTGCGGATCGCATAGCAAAGCTGCATCTTCTCGCCGTCCTTCAGAAACCGCGCCGCGTCGCGCTCGATATCCGCGTCCAGCGTTTCCAGCACGGCCTGCCGGGGGCGATGCCGGTCCAGCACCGCGCCGCCGCCCACGTTGATCAGCAGCGGGTTCAGGTCCAGATCGTCCAGATGCGTCGATCCGCGCGACACCTGCGTCAGCAGATCCGCCCGCCCGATCACCTCGTCCAGGGACCGCGCGCCCAGCGAGGCGAGGATCTCGCGCACCTCGGTCGCATAGAAGGTGATCAGGTTCACCACCTTCTCCGCGCTGCCGGTGAACTTGGCGCGCAGCCGGTCGTCCTGCGTGCACACGCCCACGGGACAGGTGTTCGACTGGCATTGCCGCACCATGATGCAGCCCATCGCGATCAGCGCGGCGGTGCCGATGCCGTATTCCTCGGCCCCCAGCATCGCGGCCATGACGATGTCGCGCCCCGTCCGCAGCCCCCCGTCCGTGCGCAGCGTCACGCGGTCGCGCAGGTTGTTCATCGTCAGGACCTGATGCGCCTCGGTCAGGCCCATTTCCCAGGGCAGGCCGGCATACTTGATGCTGGTGGCGGGCGACGCCCCCGTGCCGCCGTTATGGCCCGAGATCAGGATGATGTCCGCCTTGGCCTTGGCCACACCGGCGGCGATGGTCCCCACGCCCGACGACGCCACCAGCTTGACCGTCACCTTGGCGCGCGGGTTGATCTGCTTGAGGTCGTAGATAAGCTGCGCCAGATCCTCGATGCTGTAGATGTCGTGATGCGGCGGCGGGCTGATCAGCGTGACGCCCGGCGTCGAATGGCGCAGCCGAGCGATGAGCGCCGTCACCTTCATTCCGGGCAATTGCCCGCCCTCGCCGGGCTTGGCGCCCTGCGCGACCTTGATCTCAAGCTCTTCGCACTGGTTGAGGTATTCGGCCGTCACCCCGAACCGCCCCGAAGCCACCTGCTTGATCTTGGCGCTGGGGTTGTCGCCGTTGGCCTCTGGCACGAAATGCGCCGGATCCTCGCCGCCTTCGCCCGAATCGGACTTGGCCCCGATGCGGTTCATCGCCACGTTCAGCGTCTTGTGCGCCTCGGGCGACAGCGCGCCCAGGCTCATCCCCGGCGTGACGAACCGCTTGCGGATGGCGGTGATGCTTTCCACTTCCTCGATGGGCACCGGCGCGCCCAGCGGCTTGATGTCCAGCAGGTCGCGCAGGTGGATCGGGGGCGCGGCCCGCATCCGCGCCGAATACTGCGTCCACATCTGGTAACTGCCCCGGTCGCAGGCGCTTTGCAGCATGTGCATCGCGCTCGCCTCCCAGGCATGGGTCTCGCCCGACCGGCGCGCCTTGTAGAACCCGCCGATAGGCAGCACCGACGCGCCTGCCCGCCAGCCGCGGGCGTGAACCTCCTCGGCCTTCAGTTGCAGACCGTTCACGCCAATGCCGCTGATCCGGCTCTGCATGCCCGGAAAATACTCGGCGCACATGGCGCGGCTCAGCCCCACCGCCTCGAAGTTCAGCCCGCCCCGATAGGAACTGACGACCGAAATCCCCATCTTCGCCATGATCTTCAGCAGCCCCGCGTCGATGGCCGCGCGATAGCGCGCCACGGCCTCGGTCAGCGGCCCGTCCAGCAGCCCCCGCTCGATCCGGTCGGCCAGGCTGTCCTCGGCCAGATAGGCGTTCACCGTCGTCGCCCCGCAGCCCACCAGCACTGCGAAATAATGCGGGTCGATGCATTCGGCCGCCCGCACGTTCAGCGAACAGAACGTCCGCAGCCCCTGCCGCGTCAGCCATGAATGAACGGCGCTGGTCGCCAGGATCATCGGCATCGCCACGCGGTCCGCATCCGATCCCTGATCGGTCAGCACAACATGCCCCGATCCCGACCGCACGGCATCCTCGGCCTGCGCACGCACGCGGCGCAGCGCCTCGCTCAGCGCGCCCGGCCCGCCGCCCGCCGCAAAGGTGCAGTCGATCACGGCGCAGGGCGCGTTGAACGCCGCCACCATGCGATCGAACTGCGCGTTGCCCACGAAGGGGCTGTCCAGCACGATGATTTCCGTCTGCGCGCCCGACTCGTCCAGCACGTTCTTGAGGTTGCCGAACCGCGTCTTCAAGCTCATCACCCGGTATTCGCGCAGGCTGTCGATGGGCGGGTTCGTCACCTGGCTGAAATTCTGCCGGAAATAGTGGCTCAGCGGGCGATAGTGCTTCGACAGCACGGCGGCGGGCGTGTCGTCGCCCATGCTGGCCAGCGTTTCCTTGCCGTCCTCGGCCATCGGCGCCAGGATCTGCTCCAGCTCCTCCAGCGTATAGCCGGCGGCGATCTGCCGAGCGCGCAGTTCCTCGCCCGCGAATACCGCGCGCTCGCTCACCTGCGCGAAGGCGTGGTCCAGATCGGTGATCTTGCCGACCCATTCGCCAAAGGGCAGCGACGCCGCCAGCCGGTCCTTGATCTCGGCATCGTGGTAAAGCCGCCCTTCGGCCATATCGACGGCCAGCAATTCGCCCGGCCCTAGCGCGCCCTTCTCGACCACCTGCGTCTCGTCCACGGGGACCATCCCCGCCTCGGACCCGGCGATGACGATGCCGCCCTTCAGCACGACGAACCGCATCGGCCGCAGCCCGTTGCGGTCCAGCCCCGCGCAGACCCAGCGGCCGTCGGTCATCGCCAGCGCCGCGGGACCGTCCCAGGGCTCCATCACGCTGTTGCAATAGGCATACATATCCTGCCACGCCTTCGGCAGCGCGGTGGCCTGCTTGGTCCAGGCCTCGGGCACCAGCATCGTCTTGGCCATCGGCGCGCTGCGCCCCGCCCGCACCAGAACCTCGAACACCGAATCCAGCGCCGCGCTGTCGCTGGACCCCTGGGGCACGATCGGCTTGATGTCCTCGGCCATCTCGCCGAACGCGTCGCTGGACATGCGGATTTCGTGGCTGCGCATCCAGTTCAGGTTGCCCTTCAGCGTGTTGATCTCGCCGTTATGGGCCAGCATGCGGAAGGGCTGCGCCAGCCACCATTGCGGGAACGTGTTGGTGGAATAGCGCTGGTGATAGATGGCGAAGGCGCTCTCGAACCGCTCGTCCCGCAGGTCGGGATAGAATTCGGCCACGTCCTGCGCCAGCATCATCCCCTTGTAGATGATCGACCGGCAGGACAGCGACGCGATATACATCTCGCGGATGCCGGCCGCCGCCGCCGCCTTCTCGATCCGGCGGCGGATGACGTAAAGCTCGCGCTCGAACGTCTCCTCGTCCACGCCCTTGACGTTCGACAGCAGGATCTGCTCGATCTCGGGGCGCGTCGCGTTGGCCTTGTCGCCCAGGCAGGCGACGTTCACCGGCACGTGCCGCCAGCCATAGATGAAATAGCCCATCCGCAGCACCTCGGTCTCGACGATGGTGCGGCACTTCTCCTGCGCCCCGAAATCGATGCGCGGCAGGAAGACCTGCCCGACCGCCATCGTCCGGTCGTCGTGCGGAACGTGCCCCGTCCGCTCGACCTGATCGCGGAAGAAGGCGCGCGGGATCTGCACATGGATCCCCGCGCCGTCGCCGGTGCGTCCGTCCGCATCGACGGCCCCCCGATGCCAGACCGCCTTCAGCGCATCGATCCCGTTCTGCACCACCCGCCGCGACGGCACCCCGTCCACGCTGACCACCAGCCCGACGCCGCAGGACGCGTGCTCGTCGTCCACCCGGTAAAGCGAATGTTCATTCATCCATGCGCGGCGCGCGTCCTCGGCCGCAACCCAGGCTGCATCGTATGTGGTCATCGGATCGTCCCCTTGCTGCGGGTGGGTCAGTCTGACTGACCTTATGTCTGTCTTGTCCGGTCGCGGCGAAATGTACGTTTCGGCCCGCGAAATGTACAAGTTGTACGTTTCACTCGGCCGCGATGGCCGTCGCCGCACCGAATTGCGCCATGATCGCCTGCGCCGCCTCGCGTCCGTCGCGGATCGCCCAGACGACCAGCGAGGCTCCGCGCTGGATATCGCCGCAGGCATAGACGCCGGGCAGGCTGGTTTCGTGGGTCTGGAAATCGGCCAGAACCGTGCCCCACCGCGTCACCTCCAGCCCGTCGACGCCCCACAGTTTCGGCAACGGTTCAGGCTCGAATCCCAGGGCCGCGATGACCAGATCGGCTTCTTCCAGATACTCGGAATCCTCAATCAACTCAGGCACTTGCCGACCCGTCGCATCGGGTTGGCCCAGCCGCATCCTCTGCACGCTGACCCCCTTCGCGCCGCCGGCGCCGACCCTTCCCGGCGCGCTCAGCCACACGAATTCGACGCCCTCCTCCTCGGCATTGGCGACCTCACGCTGGCTGCCGGGCATGTTCGCGCGGTCCCGGCGATAAAGGCATTTGACGCTGACCGCCCCCTGCCGCACCGCGGTCCGAACGCAATCCATCGCCGTATCCCCGCCCCCGATCACGACGACCCTTTTGCCATGCGCGTTCAACTCTCCCGACTCGAACTCGGGCACCTCGTCGCCGAAGCATTGACGGTTGCTTGCCGTCAGGAAATCCAATGCAGGAACAATGGCTTGCGAACCATCCTCGGGTTCGGGCAAGGCCCGCGCCTGATAGACGCCGGTGGCGATCAGCACCGCATCGTGCCGCCCCTGGATCGCGGCAAAGGACACATCCCCACCCACATCGCAGTTCAGCCGAAACTCGACGCCGCCCTCCTCAAGCTGCCGGATCCGGCGCATCACGACGTCTTTTTCCAGCTTGAAACCGGGGATTCCATAGGTCATCAGCCCGCCCGCCCTGTCCGAGCGTTCGTAGACCGTCACCTGCACCCCCTCGCGCCGCAGCATGTCCGCACAGGCCAGACCGCCGGGGCCGGAACCGATGATGCCGACGCTCTCGGGCCGCTCGCCGGCATTGACGATGGGCTGCACCCAGCCGTTTTCCCAAGCGGAATCAGTAATATACTTCTCGACCGATCCAATGGTCACGGTGCCGTGGCCCGATTGCTCGATCACGCAGTTGCCTTCGCACAGCCGGTCCTGCGGGCAGATGCGGCCGCAGATTTCGGGGAAGGTGTTGGTCGCCTGGCTGATCTCATAGGCTTCGCGCAATCGCCCCTCGGCCGTCAGCCGCAGCCAGTCGGGGATGTTGTTATGCAGCGGGCAATGCGACTGGCAATAGGGCACGCCGCACTGGCTGCACCGCCCCGCCTGCTCGGCCGCCTTCTCGTCCGCATATTCGCCATAAATCTCGCCGAAATCCCGCGCGCGCAATTCCGGCGGCCGCTTCGCGGGCATGTCCCGCGCGACATCGACGAACCGCAACATCCGATCCTTGCCCATCACATCTCCCTCAAACCGCGATCCATCTACCGCAACGGGATGCATAAATGAAAGACAGTAATGCTGACCTTAATGCCGATTTATTCCATCGCACGCACCCCTGACTGTAAATTAAGATGTCTATCAGGTCCGAAGCGGACGCTGTTATCCGCTTCCACCTCCGTATGCGAGTGGTATAGCGTCCCCGACCCCTCGTGAGCGTTCGAATGCCCGTATTTCACCTGCTTCTGGTGGCCTTGATTCAGGGTCTGACCGAATTTCTGCCAGTCTCGTCGTCGGGCCACCTGATTCTGCTGCCGCTTCTGACGGGCCTCGACGATCAGGGGCTGGCCATCGACGTGGCCGTTCATGTGGGAACGCTGGGTGCGGTCATCCTTTACTTCCGGTCCGATGTCGCCCTTTCGCTTGCTGGTCTGCCGCGACTCGTTCGGGGGCGGATGGATACGCCGGGCGCGCGTCTGGCCCTGGGATTGGTCGTCGCGACGATCCCAGTCGTCCTCGCCGGACTGGTTCTCAGCATACTTGACCTGACCGCATCGCTGCGATCCACCGCGATCATCGGCTGGACGATGATCGTCTTCGGCATTGTCCTCTATTGGACCGACCAGAAGGGACGAACCGTATTGCAGGTGCCGGACTGGACGCTGCGGCATGCGGTCGTGATGGGGTTGTGGCAGGCGATCGCGCTGATACCGGGCACGTCGCGGTCGGGCATCACCATCTCGGCCGGGCGCTGGCTGGGCTATCGGCGCGAGGATGCGACGCGGCTGGCGATGCTGATGTCGATTCCGACGATCATCGCCTCGGGCACCCTGCTGGGGATCGAGGTGGCGGGATCGGCCGACGCGCAGCTGGCCCGCGACGGCGCCGTCGCCGCCCTGTTCGCCTTCGGCGCGGCGCTGCTGGCGCTGTGGGGCATGATGCGGCTGCTGAAATTCGTCAGCTTCACGCCTTACGTCATTTACAGGATCGTGCTGGGCATCGTCCTGCTTGCCGTCGCCTATGGCTGAGGGCGGCGAAGGTTCTGCGCGCTTTCCTTGATGCGGGCATATTGGCCGGAAGGACGGAAGCGCCACAGGTAATCCTCCAGCACCGGCTCCATCGCGGTGGGCTGGATGCCCAGATCGGCAAAGGTCCGAACCCCGCCGCCAACCACGTTGTCGCGCCGCAGGTTGCGGACTTGATCGCGCGAGATCGGACCGGCAAGCAGTCCTCCGGTCAGCCGGGATCCGAAGTCGAAAACAGCCCCCATCACGCTGGCGGCCCAGAAGGGGATGGCGATAATCGGCCGGCGGCGGCGGATGATCGTCAGCATGCGCTGCATCAGCTGCCGGAACGTCAGCGTCTCGGGACCGCCGAGTTCGTAGATGCCCGGTTCCGCATGGCCCAGCAGCGCCATTTCGGCAGCCCGCGCGATGTCATCGACATAGACGGGCTGGAACAGGGTATTCGCACCAACCACCGGCAGGAACGGCGACACCCGCGTCATCGCAGCGAAGCGGTTGAAGAATTCGTCCTCGTGCCCGAACACGATCGAGGGCCGCAGGATCACCGCGGACGGGAACGCATCGCGCACAGCCCTTTCGCCCAGGCCCTTGGTGCGGCCATAGTCGCTGCGGCTGTCCTCGTCCGCGCCGATGGCCGAGATCTGGACCAGTTGCGCCACGCCCCGCTCAGCCGCGATCCGCGCGATCCGTGCGGCTCCTTCGTGCTGAAGCGCGTCGAAACCCTGCTTGCGGCTTTCGGCCAGGATGCCCACGCTATTGACCACGGCATCCGCCCCGATCATCACCGCGCGCACGCTGTCGTCATCGCGGATGTTGCAGAAGACAGGTTCGACCTGGCCCACGACGCCATAAGTGCGCACGAACATCGCATCGTTGGGATGCCGCACCGCCACACGCACGCGCCAGCCCTGCTGGGCCATCCGGCGGGCGATGTAGCGGCCGACGAACCCCGATCCCCCATAGATCGTGACCAGTTTGGACATGACGCAACCTCCGACACCGGCCAGAAAGACCCGGAAAAGACCGCTTCGGGTTTAGGACGCCGGGGGCAACACGACAAGGCGCAAATGCCGTGTCCTCGACGGGCGAAATCGCGTTGACACCCCTTTCCGCCCCCATTACATCGCGGCCTCACGACACCGGCCCAGGTGGCGGAATGGTAGACGCGCTGGCTTCAGGTGCCAGTGGCCGCAAGGCCGTGGAGGTTCGAGTCCTCTCCTGGGCACCATCGCCGCGCGACGACAGTCGCATCGGCGGCTTGTCGTTCCCCGGTCTAGGCCAGCATCCTGCCCAACCCCAGCGTCAGGGCCGGAAAGGCGATCAGGATGGCGATGCGAAGGATGTCGCTGGCCAGAAACGGCAGCACCCCGCGGAACGTTTCGGCCATCGGCACATCCTTGGCCAAGGCATTGATGACGAAGACGTTCATGCCCACGGGCGGCGTGATCAGCCCCACCTCGACCACCACGACGGCGAGGATGCCGAACCAGATCAGCGTGTCCTCGCGCGGCATCCCGAAATCGAGCGCGCCGACGATGGGATAGAAGATCGGGATCGTCAGCAGCAGCATCGACAGCGAATCCATGACGCAGCCCAGCACCAGATAAAGCGCCAGCATCGCCAGCAGCACCGCAAGCGGGCTGAGCGCCAATCCGGCGATGGCGTCGGCCAGCATGACCGGCGTGCGGGTCTGGGCCAGGAACGCGTTGAACGTCTCGGCCCCCAGCAGGATCAGAAAGATCATCCCCGAGGTCAGCGCGGTGCCGCGCAGACACTCGGCGATGCCCTTCAACCGCATTCCGCCATGCAGGATCGCCAGCGCCCCGGTGCCGAAGGAGCCGATGGCGGCCGCCTCGGTCGGGGTGAACCAGCCGCGATACATGCCGCCGATGATCAGCGCGAAGATCGCCAGCGGCGACCATGTCCGCCGAAGCGACGCGGCCTTTTCGGCCCATGTCGTCCGTGGGCCGGCCGGACCTTCGCCCGGATACCGCGCGACGAAGACCGCGATGGCAAGCATGTATCCACCCGCCGCCAGGATCCCCGGAACGATGGCGGCGACGAACATCTGCGGGATGCTTTGCTCGGCCATCAGCGCGTAAAGCACCAGAATGACCGAAGGCGGGATCAGGATGCCCAGCGTGCCGCCCGCCGCCAGCGATCCGGTCGCCAGGGCGCCGCCATAGCCGTGACGCTCCATCTCGGGCAGGGCGACGCGGCCCATCGTGGCGGCGGTGGCCAGCGAACTGCCGCAGATCGCGCCGAAGGCCGCGCAACCGCCGACCGACGCCATCGCCAGCCCGCCCCTGCGATGCCCCAGAAAGGCGGCAGCGGTATGATAGAGCGCGCGGCTCATCCCCGCCTTCATGGCGAATTCGCCCATCAGTACGAAAAGCGGAATCACCGACAGCGAATAGGTCGAGAACTGGTAGTAGGCCGACGTCTTGAGGAATGCCAGAAGCGGCGCGGTGCCTGTCTGTAAGGCGTAACCGCCGATACCCACCGCCAGCATCGCCACGCCGATGGGCACGCGGATGGCCATGAGGCCCAGAAGCGCCGCAAAGCCGGTCAGCCCGACCGCAAGGCCGCTCATCCGAACGATCGCCGCAGACGCCCGGCAATCGACGCGGCGCAGGTGATCGCCAGCAACGCCATCGCGGGCAGGATGACGACGAAGCTCCACCAGAGCGGGACGCGCAGGATCATCGACGTCTCGCCATAGGCCCGCATGTCGCCGGCGCCGTAGATCAGTCGCCAAAGCAGCAGCATTGCGAGGCCAAGATACAGGGTATCGCCCAAGGCGCCCAGCAGACGCCTGGTCCGCAGACCTGTCTTGGCAGTGAAAAGATCGACCCTGACATTGCCATCGACCGCCTGGCACCATGGCAGAAAGCAGAAGACGGCCAATGCGGTCCCGATCTCGACCAGCTCGAAATCGCCGGGGATCGGACTGTTCGCCAGCGCGCGCAGGGTGACGCTGGCCACGGTCATCAGCATCATCGCCAGCAGCACCAGTCCGCCCAGCACCGCGAACAGGCGGCAAAGCGTCATCAGCGGGGCCGGCAGCGCCGGGGCATCGTCAGGAAGGGCGGATCGTGAGGTTTCGGCCATCCTGTTTTCCGTCCATGAACAACGGACGGCGTCGTGACACGGATGGCAGATCGGGTCGAGGGGGCGGCGGACACACACAATCCTTCCGCGCATGAAAAAGGGGGCGCCGCTTTCGCGGCACCCCCTTCGACGACGGGCCAGACGGTGTCAGGTCCGGTCTTTGTCGATATCCACTTCGGTCTTGCGGACGGTATCCTCGACCACTTCCTCGCGCTCGGTCACGTCCTTGTCGACGACGACTTCCTTGGTGACGACTGCTTCCTTGTCGACGACGGCCTCCTCGGACTTCGTTTTCACCTCGATGTCGCGGTCCTGAAACAGCCCTTCGGCGTCGGCACCCGATACGACGCGGTCGACCGGCCGACTTTCGACCGAAAGGCGTTCCTCGCGCAGGCGGATCCGCTCCTCGACCGGGGTTTCGTGGACATAGGTGCGGACATGGGCGGACCCCTTTTCGGTCGTCCGCTTGCCGACCTTCAGACGCTCCTCCCCGACAGCAATCGTCTGGCCTTCGGCTGCTGTCCCCGTCGTGCCACGGGCGCCTTCGGCAGCGGCATAATCGGGGCTGCTGCGATACTCGGTCTCGTAGGCGTCGATATCGACGGCCTGCTCGGGGTTGCGCATGATGTCGGCAACGGCGTCGATATGCGCGTCCTCGACATCGGCGGACACGACGTAATTGCCCTGACGCACGGCCTGCTTGTAGGTCGCCGTCTCGTCGTGGGGCAGGTCCAGCGCGTCGATATGGCTGTGCTGGTCGGTGCCGCCGACGACGGTGATGTGCCGGTCCGAAACGCCGATGCTGGCGATTTTCTGACGGACGGTCTCGGCGACTTCGGCGGTGCGGAAGATTGCGGTGACGGTATGTGACATGGTGTGTCCTCTTTCCTTCGTGTTGCGTGGTTTGTGATCTGGCCGGATGCGGATCAGGCCCTGTCGTCGTCGGTCGAGGCTATAGGGCGGTCGCTTTGCGAGGCGTCCACCACTTCCTGACGGCGCAGAGTGACGGTTTCGGTATGCTCGACCGTCTCGGATCGCCGGGTCAGACGGATTTCCTCGACGATCCTGAACTGCCGGACCAGCACTTCCTCGACCACTGGAACGATCGTTACGGCGCCTTCGGTCCTGACCTCGGGTGGCACATCCGTGATGCGGTCGATGGCGACGCGTTCGACATCGACATGCTCGGTCTGCAAAGGCTCTGAAACGGTCACGTCCTCGGCATGCGTCCTGATGTCGAGATGCGCCGCGACCTTCTCGACCTTGCGCTTGCCAAGCACGACCCGTTCGCGGGCGATCGGGATGTGCGTGCCCGCCGCTTCTTCATCGCTCTTTCGATCGCTCATGGTTCGCTGTCCAGTGTTCGAGATTACGGCAACCGCCAACGATGCGTCAGCGTCCTGCCGTTCGGATGGCCAACGGTAACCTTCGATTAAGGTTCCAGGTCTTCCGGCGGGAACCTACCGGCCCGCGGGGAATTGGGATCGGACCCCCGTCGCCGAACGGAGTCTTTTCGCCGGATCGTGCCGGCAACACGCAACCCAAGCGAGGAAGCCATGGCCAACAATCCCAAAGATTTCAGAGATCCCAAAGTCAGCACGACGACCGATAGCGGCAACAGTACCGGGAAATGGATCGGGATCGCCGTCGGCGTGATCGTCGTCCTGCTGCTGCTTGCGTGGCTGTTCGGACTGTTCGACAACGATGTGGACGAAGCCGCCGTGCCCGTCACCGACGACACGGTCGTGATCACGGACTAGCCTTTCGGGGCGGGTGGCATTCACCCGCCCCGATCTCGTTCAGTCGGCGGACGTCGAATCCCCTATCCAGGTATAGCCCGCGACCGCCTGCGGAAAGCCGAGCGGGCCAATGCCCAGCAGCGCCACCTGCTCCAGATCCGCAACGGCGATCCCTTCCTTCAGCGCCCGGCGGGTATGCGAATGAACCGCCCCTTCGGATGCCGCGCCGAGGCTCAGCGCCAGCTTCACCAGACGTTTCTCCCGTGCGGTCAGTCCGCCGGCATTGGCGGTGGCCTTGCCCAAGGCGGAATAGGCCGCCCACACATCGGGATGCTTGTCGGCAATCGTACCGGCCGCGCCGGGAAGTTGATCGGTCATCGCATATGCTCCAGTTCTGACGACGTTCGATCGGGGACGATGCCCGCGCGCGGCCTGCGCCGCAACGTCGTTTTCGGCCCGTCAGCCGGGCGCGCGCACGCTGCAAGCGCCGTGCCGTTCCTCTGCGATCAGCGCTTCGAGGACGGAAATCGGCGCCGTTCCCAACAGCACGGTCCCGCCGATGGCGAATGCGGGCGTTCCGCTGAAGCCGAACAGGTCGGCAATCGCTCGGCTGCGGCGCAGATCGGCGGTCACGGCGTCGGACTGCATGTCCTTCAGCAATCGCGCGGCATCCAAGCCGATTGCCTCGGCCACCCTGGCCACATAGGCGGCATCCGTCACCGCCGGCGTCCTGACCAGCCTGTCATGCAGCCGCTGCCTGGCCCCTTGGCTTTCGGCGGCCAACAGCGCCCGCGCGGCGATGACCGACCCGGCCCCGAGGACCGGCAATTCATGACGGACAATGCGGATCGCGGCCGGGTTTGCGGCCGCGACCTCGGCCAGCCGGGCATCCATGATCCGGCAATTGGGACAGCGGATGTCGGAGAAAACGGCAACCGGCACCGCTTCGCCTGCGTAACCGCCATGAAACGCGCGGCAGGGATTGGCGCGCACCTCGTCCATGAGGGCGCTGCCTTGCGGCGGATCGTCGGATGGCAACCCCGTCAGAAGCGGGCTGCCCGCGCCGGTCGAGATCGCGCCACCCACCGCCAGTTCGCGGAACGGCTCCAGCCCCGGCAGGGGGCGGAAGACCAGCGCCGGTTCGTCCAGCCGCGCCAGATAGGGCGCGCCCGCGACCCATGCGGCAACGGCAAGAGCAGCCGCCGCCAGTGCCGCCCGGTGGCGCCAAGGGCGCGGACCGTTCACTCTGCACCTTCGGCAAGACCGGCTGGCGGGGCAATCGACATGGCGAACCTCGGCGGTTTGCAGAAAAGGACTCGGGTGGCCCTTGGGGCGGGGCAGATGCTAGCGTCGTCATGCCCTACCAGATGAAAGTTGCCAATTCATGCCTGACGCTGCCCGGCCCGCCCGTCTGAACCTGCCCTTCGTCGGCATATGCACGTTCGGCAAGTTTCCGTATATCGCCGATTGGGACAGGATCGAGGCCGATGTTGCGGTGATGGGCGCGCCCTTCGATTGCGGCGCGCAGTATCGGTCAGGCGCGCGGATGGGTCCGCGCGGTATCCGCGAGGCATCGACGCTGTTTTCGTTCGGGCTGGGCGGCGCCTATGACTTCGAGGACGACATCACCTATCTCGATCCGGCGAAGGTGCGGATCGTGGATATAGGGGATGCCGACATCATCCATACCGACACGGCGCAAAGCCATGCGAACATCGCCTACGGCGTGCGCAAGATCCTCGAGGCCGGGGCCGTTCCCGTCGTGCTGGGCGGCGACCATTCGGTCAACATCCCCTGTATCGACGCGTTCGAAGGGCAGGAACCCATTCACATCGTGCAGATCGACGCGCATCTCGATTTTGTAGATGAACGGCACGGCGTCAGGTTCGGGCACGGCAACCCGATGCGCCGCGCCGCGGAAAAGCCCTATGTTACCGGCCTGACGCAGATCGGCATCCGCAACGTATCGTCGACCGCGCGGGACGGTTACGAGGCCGCGCGCCGGATGGGGGCCGACATCCTGTCCGTCCGTCAGTTCCGCAAGCTGGGCGTCGAGGGTGTGCTGGCGCGCATTCCGGACGGTGTGCGGTATTACCTGACCATCGACATCGACGGATTCGATCCGTCCATCGCGCCCGGCACCGGCACGCCCAGCCACGGCGGCTTCGGCTATTACGAAATGCTGGAGCTGATCGACGGGCTGGCTCGCAAGGGGCCGGTCGTCGGGCTGGATCTGGTCGAGGTCGCGCCGGATTACGACCATACCGGCACGACGCAGACCCTGGCCGCGCAGGTACTTCTCAACGCCATCGGCCGTATCCTGCATCATCGCTAGGGCGCGGACCCTATTCCAATCCGCGCCGGGATGCGGTCTGGTGCCGACGATACGCGCACGCGGCCCCGGCGCGACACCAACAGCGAGGATCGACCATGTTCGCACGTTTTCGCCACTTCGCCCGCACCCTGCCGCAAGCCGCGCTTCTGGCCGCGCTGCCCGTGGCCGCCATCGCCGCGGGTGAGGTCGATTTCGTCCAGTCGGTCGAACCGGCGGGACTGGATCCGACCGTCAGCTCGCCCGTGGCGGCGGGGCAGGTGACGTGGCAGAACTTGTTCGAGGGGTTGGTGGCCATCGACCGCGACGGCCGGATCGTGCCACAACTTGCGACCGACTGGACGATCTCGGAGGACAGGCTGACCTATACGTTCAACCTGCGCCCGGATG
The DNA here is from genome assembly GCF_000299575.1 of Oceaniovalibus guishaninsula JLT2003. Taxonomy (GTDB): domain Bacteria; phylum Pseudomonadota; class Alphaproteobacteria; order Rhodobacterales; family Rhodobacteraceae; genus Palleronia; species Palleronia guishaninsula. Next base: position 212,545 of record NZ_AMGO01000021.1, on the reverse strand, counting down.
TGACGTTCCACAACGGCACGCCTTTCGACAGCGGCACCGCGAAGTTCAGCATCGAACGGATCGTCGCGGACGATTCGACCAACGGCCAGAAGGCGCTTTATACCGACATCGCGGCGGTCGAGGCCCCAGATCCGCAGACGCTGGTGCTGACGCTGTCGCGCCCGTCCTCGGATCTGCTTTACTGGCTTGGCTTCCCGGCCGCCGTGATGGTCGAGGAAGGATCGGCCGACACCAACGGCACCGATCCTGTCGGCACCGGCCCCTTCAAGCTGGACGAATGGCGCAAGGGCGACCGGGTCATCATGTCGGCCTGGGACGGATACTGGGGCGACCCGGCCCCGCTCGACACGATCACCGCGCGCTTCATCGCCGATCCGCAGGCGCAGGCGGCGGCGCTGCAATCGGGCCAGGTCGACATCGCGTCCGAGTTGGGCGCCCCCGAGCTTTTCGCCCAGTTCGCCGAGGATCCCAAATTCGCCACCAATGTCGGCACCGGCGAAATGGAGGTCGTGGCCGGCATGAACAATGCCCGCGCGCCCTTCGACAACGTGCGCGTGCGTCGCGCGTTGATGATGGCCATCGACCGCGACGCGCTGATCCAGGCGGTCAAGTCGGGCTATGGCACGCCCATCGGATCGCACTTTTCGCCCGCCAGCCCCTATTACACGGACCTGACGGGCGAATATCCTTATGACCCCGAAGCGGCCAGGGCGCTGCTGGCCGAAGCCGGCTATCCGAACGGATTCGAATTCACGTTCAAGGTGCCGAACCGCACCTATGCCCAGCGGTCCGCCGAGATCCTTCAGGCGTTCTTTCAGCAGATCGGCGTGACCGCGAATATCGTCAGCTCGGACTTTCCGGCCGCCTGGATTCAGGAAGTGTTCACCGATACCGATTACGACATGACCATCATCGGCCATGCGGAGCCGCTGGATATCGGCATCTACGCACGCGATCCCTATTATTTCAACTATGACAGCGACGCGTTCGATGCGGCCATGCAGGACGTGGCCACCGCCACCGACGAGGCCGCCCGCAAGGCGGCCTATATCCGCGCGCAGGAAATTCTGGCCGACGACCTGCCGGCGCTGTTTCTCTATTCCGACCCCAAGCTCGGCGTCTGGGATGCGGGGCTAGAAGGGGTCTGGCCGGACGGGCCGGTCCCCGCCAACGACATGACCGAGGTGCGTTGGTCCGAATGACGGAAAGGCCGGCCGGTCGGGATGCGCAAACTTCGCTATCTGGGGCGCAGGCTGGCCGGTCTGCTGGGTATTCTGGGCATCGCGTCGCTGGCGATCTTTTTGTTGATCGAGGCGGCGCCCGGCGATCCGGCACAGATCATGCTGGGAACGGGCGCGCAGCCCGACACCGTGGCGGCGCTGCGGGCCGAGCTTGGCCTAGACCGGCCGTTGCCCCTCCGCTATTTGGCCTGGCTGGGCGGCGTTTTCACCGGCGATCTGGGAATGTCCTATACCTATGGCACGCCGGTTGCCGAACTGATCGGCCAGCGCCTGGTGGTGACGCTGCCGCTGACCGCGATGGCCACGCTTCTGGCTGTCGCCGTGGCGCTTCCGCTGGGGGTCATGGCCGCGCAAAACCCCAATCGCATCGTCGATAGTCTGGCCACGGCCTTTTCGCAGATCGGCATCGCCGTGCCGAACTTCTGGATCGGGCTGCTTCTGATCCTGGGGGTTTCGCTGGGGCTGGGCTGGTTTCCGACCGGCGGTTTTCCCGGCTGGCGGGCGGGCGCGCTGCCGGCGCTGTCGGCGCTGGTCCTGCCCGCCATCGCGCTGGCGATCCCGCAGGCCGCGGTGCTGACGCGCGTGACCCGCGCCGCCGTGATCGAGGTCTCGAACGAGGATTTCATCCGCACCGCGCGCGCCAAGGGTCTCAGCCGAAGACGGGCGCTCTGGCGGCACACGGTGCCCAACGCCCTTCTGCCGGTCGTCACGATGCTGGGTCTGCAAATCCCTTTCCTGATTTCGGGCGCGGTGCTGGTCGAGAATGTGTTCACCCTGCCCGGCATCGGCACGCTGGCCTATCAGGCGCTGTCGCAGCGCGATCTGATCGTCGTGCAGAACGTGGTGCTGTTCTTCGCCGTCATCGTGCTGGGCGTGAACCTGCTGGTCGATGCGCTTTACATCCTGCTGGATCCGCGCCTTCGGGGTTCGGGATGAGGCGCGTTCCCGCGACGCTGTGGATCGGGGCTGCGCTGTCGCTTCTGTTCGTCGGGGCCGCGCTGCTCAGCCGGGTATGGACGCCGGCGGATCCGACGGGAATGAACATCGCCGCCCGTCTGAAGGGACCGGGCGAGGCGGGATTGCTGGGCGCGGACCAGATCGGCCGCGACGTGCTGTCGATCGTCATGGCGGGCGCGTGGACATCGCTGGGCATCGCGCTGACCGCGACGGCGATCGGCGGCGCGGTGGGCACCGCGACCGGCATGGCCGCCGCCGCCGGACGCGGCGGCTTTGAAAGGGCGGTGATGGCTGCGAACGGGGTTCTTTTTGCCTTTCCGCCGATCCTGTCGGCAATCCTGCTGGGCGCGCTGCTGGGGCCGGGGGCGGGAACCGCGATCCTTGCCATCGGGCTGTTCATGGTGCCCGTCTTCGCCCGCATCGCGCGCGGGGCCGCATTGCAGGTCTGGTCGCGCGATTTCATCAAGGCGGCGCGGATGGCCGGCAAGGGGCCGGTGCGCATCAGCATCGAACACGTCCTGCCCAACATCTCGGCGCAGATCATCGTCCAGTTCGCCATCCAGACCGGGCTTGCCATCCTGGCCGAGGCGGGATTGTCCTTCCTGGGCATGGGGGTCGCCCCGCCCAATCCCAGTTGGGGACGGATGCTGTCGGAGGCGCAGACCTATCTGTCCTCGGCGCCGCATCTGGTGCTGGCACCGGGGCTGGCCATCGCGGGCGCGGTGCTGGGGTTGAACCTTCTGGGCGACGGCCTGCGCGACCTGACCGATCCCCGCCGCGGACAGGCCGCCTGATGCTGGCGGTCGAGTCGCTGCGCGTGACCTTCCGCCGCGACCGCGCCCCGCCGGTCGAGGTGCTGCGCGGCGTGTCGCTGACGCTGGAACGCGGGGCCACGCTGGGCATCGTCGGGGAAAGCGGATCGGGCAAGTCGGTGCTGGCGCTGTCGGTCATCGGTCTTCTGCCCCGCAACGCGCGCGCCGAAGGACGGGTGCTTCTGGACGGCACGGATCTGCTGACCCTGTCCGAACGCGGGATGCGCGACGTTCGGGGGCGGCGGATCGGGATGATCTTTCAGGAACCGATGACCGCTCTGAACCCGGCGATGCGGGTCGGCGTGCAGATTGCCGAAGGGCTGCGCGTCCGTCGCGGCCTGTCGCGCGGGAATGCCCGGACCGAGGCGCTGCGCCTGCTGGACCGGGTGCAAATCCCGCAGGCCGGGCGCCGCATCGACAGCTACCCGCACGAAATGTCGGGCGGCGAGCGTCAGCGCGTCGGCATCGCCATCGCACTGGCGCTGGAACCCGATCTGCTGATCGCGGACGAGCCGACGACAGCGCTGGACGTGACCGTTCAGGCCGGGATCCTCGATATCCTCGGCGATCTGGTGGCGGATCTGGGTCTGTCGCTGATCCTGATCTCGCACGATCTGGGGGTGATCGCGCGGCTGGCCGACCGCACCCTCGTCATGCATCGCGGGGCCGAGATCGAACAGGACGCGACCGAACGCGTGCTGCGCCGTCCGGGCCACGACTATACCCGCACGCTGATCGACGCCATGCCGCGCCGCGCGCGTGCGACACTGGAGGCGGGCCGTGCCTGACCTGCTGGCCGTCCGCAATCTCAGCCGCCACTTCACCGCGGGTGGACATACGATCCGCGCGCTGGACGATGTATCGCTGACGCTGGCGCCGGGCCGGATCCTGGGCGTGGTGGGCGAAAGCGGATCGGGCAAATCGACGCTGGCGCGCATCGTCATGGCGCTGGATCGCCCGACACATGGCGAGGTTGCGATTGCCGGACGGAACCTCTTTGCGCTGTCGCTAAGGGATCTGCGCAAGGCGCGCCGCGGTTTCCAGATGGTCTTTCAGGATCCCTATGGCTCGCTCGATCCGCGCCAGCGTGTCGGACGCATCGTGGCCGAGCCGCTGCATCTGTTGCCAGACGCGCCGCGCGGATCCGAACGGCGCGACCTGATCCGCGAGGCGCTACGCGACGTGGGCCTGTCTCCCGACGACATCGACCGCTATCCGCACCAGTTCTCGGGCGGCCAGCGCCAGCGCATCGCCATCGCCCGCGCCATCCTGACCCGGCCGCGCCTTCTGGTCGCGGACGAGGCGACATCGGCGCTGGATCTGACGGTGCAGAAGAAGATCCTCGAACTGATCCTCAAGCTGCGCGACGATCACGGCATCGCGGTGCTGTTCATCACCCACGACATCGGCGTGGTGGACGAGATCTGCGACGAGGTTGCGGTCATGCAAGACGGCCGCCTGGTCGAGACGGGGCCGGTCCGGCAAGTTCTGGACGCCCCCGCCACGGCCTATACCAAACGCCTGATCGCTGCCGAGCCGACGCTGGCCGTGATCGGCCGCGGCGCCCGGCAACCGGCAAGCCCGGACGCGCCGCCGCACGATCCGCCGCATACCGTCAGGCCCTAGCGGGGCCGTAATTGCGCGTGGCGACCTAGCGCCGCGACAAGGCGGCGACGATAGCATCGCCCATTTCGGACGTGGTGGCGGCGCGGGTGGTGGCGTCGCCCAGCAGGTCCACGGTGCGCACGCCATCGGCCAGCACCCGTTCGACCGCGCCTTCCAGGAGCGCCGCGTCGTCGCCGCGATCGAAGCTGTAGCGCAGCGCCATCGCGAGGCTGAGGATGCAGGCGATCGGGTTCGCCTTGCCCTGACCGGCGATATCGGGGGCGGATCCGTGGACGGGTTCGTAAAGCGCCTTGGGCCGCCCGTTGGCCATCGGCGCGCCAAGGCTGGCCGAGGGCAGCATCCCCAGGCTGCCGGTCAGCATGGCGGCGGCGTCGGACAGGATGTCGCCAAAGAGGTTGTCCGTCACGATCACGTCGAACTGGTTGGGCTTGCGCACAAGCTGCATCGCGCCCGCATCGGCATACATATGACTGAGCGCGACATCGGGATATTCGTTGTCGTGGACCCACTGCACTTCCTCGCGCCAGAGGATGCCGGATTCCATGACGTTCGCCTTCTCCATCGAACAGACGCGGTTCTGCCGGCGGCGGGCCAGCTCGAACGCGGACCGGGCGACGCGGCGGATTTCGTCGGTCGTATAGCGCTGCGTGTTGATACCGACGCGGCCGCCCCGGCCGTCGTCGGAAATGCCGCGCGGTTCGCCGAAATAGATGCCGCTCGTCAGTTCGCGCACGATCATGATGTCGAGGCCGGCGACGATCTCGCGCTTGAGGCTGCTGAAATCGGCCAGCGCGTCGAAGCACTGGGCAGGGCGCAGGTTGGCGAAAAGGTCCATCTCTTTGCGGAGGCGCAGCAGCCCGCGCTCGGGCTTCACGCTGAAATCCAGATCGTCGTATTTCGGGCCGCCCACCGCGCCCAGCAGCACCGCATCGGCCAATTGCGCCAGGTCCATCGTTTCATCGGTCAGGGGCGTGCCATGCGCGTCATAGGCGGCCCCGCCGACCAGGTCCTCGCTGACATCGAAGGCCAGGCCGCGTTCGGCGGCGAACCAGTCGATGACCTTGCGCACTTCGGCCATCACCTCGGGGCCGATGCCGTCGCCGGGCAGGATCAGAAGGGACGGGTTGGGCATGGCGTCATCCGTGGCTTGCAGGGGTCGGCTTCGCCTAGCGAAGGGCAGGCGGCAGGTCAATGTCCACCCAGACCACCGCGGCGGACGGGCGGATGTCGTCGGGCAGCGCCGGATCGGGACGCAGCAGGCCGGCCCCCAGAACGGTCAGGTCGCGCGACGGCAGGACATAGCTGACGCGCAGATCGCCCGGCCCCGCATCGTCCCAATCCGCGGTGTCGAGATGGGGCGCCCCCCGATGCGTCAGGTTCACGCCCGCCGGCACGGTGGTTGGGGGTGCGGATGGCAGCGGATCCTGAAGGCGGGGATGCGCCAGAAGCGCGTTCAGCGCCCCGGCGCGGCCGTCGCCGTCCACCGGGTCGAGGTTGGCGTCGCCCAGCACCACAAGCGGGCCGTCCGGCGGCGGTTCGGGCAGCGCCCCGTCGAGATAGCGCAGCCAGAACGCGGCCTCGTCATGGTTGCGGCGGCCGTTCAGATCCTCGGGGCCGTCGAAGACCGGGGGTGTCGCGTGCCAGGCCAGCAGCGACAGCCTGTCGCCATTCGCCAGACGCAGCGGCACGACCCAATGCGCGGTCGAGGACAGGCGCCGGATCTCGGCCGCACGTGCCGAAGGAAAGGGGCCGTCGGGCGGGATCGCGCCGGGCAGGTCGCGCCAGAGGAACGGCGCGAAGTCCAGCGCGGCGTCGGTGTCGATGGGCAGCCGCGACAGCAGGGCCATGCCGCCCTGACCGGCGAAGCGTCCGAACCCCTGGCTGTCGCGCGGCCCGCCCGTCCGCCCGTCGCCGTCCATGTCCAGCCCCGTGGCCATGCCGGTATTGGGGCGCGCCTGGAAGGCGAAGGGATAGGGTGCGCCGATATCCGCAAGCCGGTCGGTCAGGGCCGACAGCACGGCACCGCCCGCATCGTAATCGACATCCTGCAACAGGATCGCATCGGCATCGGCCCCGGCGACCATATCCAGGACAAGCGTGATGCGGGGATCGTCGCGCAGGATGTCGCGCAGCAACAGGCCCGGCCCGTCCGCCGAAAGGCCGGTCTGGAACGTGGCGATGCGCAGGCTGTCGGCCGACGCGCCGTCCGCCAGCAGCAGCGCCAGCGCGACGGCAATGGCGCGCCGCAAGATCAGACCCAGGGGCGGGACTGGCCGGCCTGCCGTTCGAACGCGTCGATTGCGGGGGCCTTTTCCAGTGTCAGGCCGATATCGTCGAGGCCGTTCATCAGGCAATGCCTGCGGAAACCGTCCACTTCGAACGGGATGGCGGTGCCGTCCGACAGGGTGATGGTCTGGTTTTCCAGATCGACGGTCTGGCGGGCATTGGCGCCGCGCTGCGCGTCGCGCATCACCAGATCGACCTGATCCTGCGGCAGGGCGATGGGCAGGATGCCGTTCTTGAAACAGTTGTTATAGAATATGTCGGCGAAGCTGGGCGCGATGACGCAGCGGATCCCGAAATCCAGCAGCGCCCAGGGCGCGTGTTCGCGCGACGATCCGCAGCCGAAGTTGTCGCCGGCGACAAGGATCTGCGCCTCGCGATAGGCGGGGCGGTTCAGGACGAAATCGAGCACCTCGTTGCCGTCATTGTCATAGCGCATCTCGTCGAACAGGTTGCGGCCGAGGCCCGAGCGCTGGATCGTCTTCAGGAACTGCTTGGGGATGATCATGTCGGTATCGACGTTGATCTGCGGCAGGGGGGCGGCGATGCCGGTCAGGGTGGTGAACTTGTCCATGCCTTGCGTCCTTCTGCACGATAGCGGGCTGTCGGGGCCGTGATACCGCGCCGACAGCGCCAAGGCCAGCATCGTGCATCCCTGCGATGCCCCCGGCCGCGCACTTGCGGGCCGGGGCATCGCGGGCACCGAGGGTCAGGCCGCCTTGCGCCGGCGCGTGGCCGAAAAGCCGGCCCAGCCGCCCAGACCCGTCAGAAGCAGCATGCCACCGGCGGGAAGCGGCACGGCGCTGACGGCGCTGGCCGTGACGAGGTTCTGGGATTGCGGCTTGCCGGTGCTTTCCAGGAACGTCAGGTTCCACATCTTCGGGCCGGTGTAGGTCTTGGCATTAGCCAGGAACGTCTTGGCTAGGCTATCGGTCGTCCGGGCATAGCTTCTGGTTCCCTTGGCGCGGAAGTTACCCCGCGTCAGATCGAAATCCGTGCCGTCATAGATGACTTCCCAGAGCGACAGTTGCAGCGCCGCGCCCTGGGCGCGATCGTGCAGGTCGAGGGTGGCGTAATTCGCATCGAACACGGCCTGCACACGGTCCTTGCCGCCGCCCAGCGCGAACGAATTGCTGAAGGGGGTGTCGGTGGTCTTGTAGCTGCTATGCGTCTTCAACGTGGTCGCCAGATCGAGGCAGAACGCCGCGAAATCGCCCAGAACGCCGCTGCTTTCGTGCATCCCGAATGCGGCTGCGGCGACGTTACCCTTCCGCTTGCCGGCCTCGGCAGGCGACTTGGAGATATAGGCGTTGCTCTCGTAACGGCCGGCGATCCCGCCCTTGTCGGTCGCGTTGAACGTGGCGGCGCCCGCGGGCACTGCCATGGCGAGTCCCAGAAGGATAGCGGCGGTGAATGAATACTTCATGTCGTGTTCCCTGAATGCGGCGCCGACCTGACCGGCCGACTGCCCCCGGTAATCACGTGTCGCGACGTTTCAGCCGATGCAAGGAACGGGTGTTAAGACTTCGTTAATAACTCAAGTACGGGAACAATCGCGCCGGAAGATCGCGTTTTATGCGCTCGATAAGGACAGTCACCGAATCACCCCGGTCAGGTGATTCGGTAGCCTTTGCCATCCTCATTGCTGCCGCATCAGATCGCGCACATCCGTCAGCTTGCCGGTGATGGCGGCGGCGGCGGCCATGGCGGGGCTCATCAGGTGGGTGCGGCCGCCCTTGCCCTGCCGCCCCTCGAAGTTGCGGTTCGAGGTTGCGGCGCAGCGTTCGCCCGGCGACAGTTGATCGGGGTTCATCGCAAGGCACATCGAACACCCGGCCATCCGCCATTCGAAGCCCGCGTCGATGAAGACCTGCGCCAGCCCCTCCTCCTCGGCCTGGGCGCGCACGAGGCCGGAACCGGGCACCACCATGGCGCGCAGGCCGTCCTTGATCTTCTTGCCTCGCAGGATGGCGGCGGCGGCGCGCAGATCCTCGATCCGGCCGTTGGTGCACGAGCCGATGAACACCGTGTCGATGGGAACGTCCGCCAGGGGCGTTCCCGGCGTCAGGCCCATGTAATCGAGCGACCGCTTCGCCGCCTCGACCTTGCCGCCCGCGAAATCGCCGGGGGCCGGAACGGCGGCGGTGATGGGCAGAACGTCCTCGGGCGAGGTGCCCCAGGTAACGACCGGCGCGATATCCTCGCCGCGCAGGGTGACGACCTTGTCCCAATGCGCGTCGTCGTCGCTGCGCAGGGTCTTCCACCAGGCAAGCGCCGCTTCCCATTGCGCACCCTTGGGGGCGTGCGGGCGGCCCATGACATAGGCGAAGGTGGTTTCGTCGGGCGCGATCAGCCCGGCGCGCGCGCCGCCCTCGATCGCCATGTTGCACACCGTCATGCGGCCTTCCATCGACAGCGCGCGGATCGCCTCGCCGCAATATTCGATGACATAGCCGGTGCCGCCCGCCGTGCCGGTATGGCCGATGACCGACAGGGTGATATCCTTGGCCGTCACGCCCGGCGCCAGACGGCCCGTGATCTCGACCTTCATGTTCTTCGATTTCTTCTGGATCAGCGTCTGGGTTGCCAGAACATGCTCTACCTCGGAGGTGCCGATGCCGTGGGCCAGCGCGCCGAAGGCGCCGTGCGTGGCGGTGTGGCTGTCGCCGCAAACGACGGTCATGCCCGGCAGCGTCCAGCCCTGTTCGGGGCCGACGATATGCACGATGCCCTGCCGCACATCCGAGACGGGATAGTAATGGATGCCGAAATCGCGGGCGTTGCGGTCCAGCGCCTCGACCTGGATGCGGCTTTCCTCGTTCTCGATGCCGTTGGCGCGGTCGGTGGTGGTGGGCACGTTGTGATCGGGCACGGCGATGGTCTTGTCCGGCGCGCGCACGGTGCGCTGCGTCATGCGCAGCCCCTCGAATGCCTGCGGGCTGGTGACCTCGTGCACCAGATGCCGGTCGATATACAGAAGGCAGGTGCCATCCTCGGCCTCGTGCACGAGATGGGCATCCCAGATCTTGTCGTAAAGCGTCTTGCCGGACATGGGCGGTTTCCTCTGCTGTCGGGCGGGCGGTCGGAAAGGATGGCGCGGCCGCGCGGTCAGCCTTGGGCGCACACCGAACGGATGTCGCCGTGAAAGCGTTCGTTCAGACGGGCGCGGTCGCCCAGATCGAAAACCCGTGTCATGGCCCGATCCGATACACTTCCGGCGCGATCCGGGCAAGCCGCGTCAAAGCCGCAGCAGGAACACGATGCCGACCGCAAGGCCGGTCACGACCACGAAGGCCCGCACGATCCGGTCGGGCAGGATGCGCGCCAGCCGCGCGCCGGCATAGCCCCCCGCCACCGCCGCCGCCGCCATCAGCAGCGCCTGCGGCCACAGCACCAGCCCGCCCAGCGCGAAGGTCGCCACCGAGACGACCGACACGATGACCGAGACCAGCACCTTGAGGCCGTTCATCGCGTTCAGATCGGTCATCCCCCAAAGCGCGTAGAGCGACAGAAGCACGATCCCCAGGCCGCCGTTGAAATACCCGCCATAGATCGCGACGACGAGGCTGCTGGCGATGCCGAAGGGCGCCAGGGCGAAGCGGCTTGCGGCCAGCCTGTCGCGCAGGCCATTGCCGAAGGCGAAGACCGCCGTGGCGGCCAGCAGCAGGAACGGCACGACGACGGCGAAGACATCCTCGGACGAGACGAGCAGAAGCGCACCGCCCGCGATCCCCCCCGCCGCCGACGCCGCGACGATCCGCGCGACGCCGCGCCGGGGCAGCATCCGCAGCGCCGGGCCGAACCCCACGACCGACGCGACATAGCCCGGCAGCACCGCGACGGCGCTGGTGGCGTTGGCAAGGATCGGCGGCACGCCGACCGCGACGAGGGCGGGAAAGGTCAGGAACGTGCCGCCCCCCGCGATGGCGTTGACGATACCGGCCAGGAACCCCGCCGCCAGAAGGATAAGCGCGTCGATCATAAAGGTGCCCTTAGCGCCGCGCCGGGGCGGACGGAAGGCCGGGCATGGATTTGCCCGGACCGGCCAAAAGCGATTGACGGTATCGGTGCCGGCAGCGAATGCTGTCGAACGGATGCACATTGGCAGGGATGCGATGACGGGCGAGCAGATCGGTTATCTTTCGGCGCGTCTGGTGCTGCCTGTCTTGGCGGGACTTCTGGTCGCGCTGTTGGCGTCGCGACGGATGCCCCGCCGGCAAGGGCGCATGGCGGGTGTCGCGGTCGCCGCGTTGCTGTTTATCGGCGGCTTCGTCGGCGCGTCCGGCGGCCAGCCCCAGCCCAGCGAAGACTCGCTTCGGGCCAACCACGAAGGATTCGTCCGCGCATCGGTCGAGACATGCCTTGCCGCCTGCGAGGATACCGGCGACGGAACGTGCGTCGAGACCTGCGGCTGCGTCGGCGAACAGTTGGGCGCCCGGATCGCGCCGCGCGACCTTTACGACATGTTCGTCCGCGAACAGCGGATGAGCCGCGAAGAAGCCATGGCGCCCTATATCGATACGATACGGATGGGCTACGCCGCCTGCGGGGCGGGCGACGGCTAGGGAGCGGCGAACCGGCTTGCCGCACGGCCACCGGCGCGTCATCGTGCCGTGATGGACGACGCCCTGCGCATCCTGATCGAGCAGTTCGACGCGCTGTGGCGCACGGCCGAGCTTTGGTGGCGCAACATGCTGCTGCCCAGCCGCGTGCTTCAGATCGTGCTGATCCTCGTGGTTCTGGCGGCGGCATGGATCCTGCGCAGGCTCACGACCGAACCCATGCGCGACTGGATGCGCGGGCTGGACCGGCCCACGTGGCAGATCAGGATGCTGCTGGTGGTGAACCGGCGGCTGCAACTGATCTGGTTCGTCGTGCTGGCCTGGGCGGTCACGTGGATCCTGCGGGCGATCTATGTCTTTCCGTCGAAATACTACATCGTGGACATGGCCGCGACGCTGGGATCGGCCTGGCTGGGGGTGATCTTTGCCGCCCGTCTGGTGCGCAACCCGATCCTGCGGACCGTGGTGCGCTGGGGCCTGTGGGTCTGGGTCACGCTTTACCTGCTGGGCCTGACGGACGAGACGACCGCCTTTCTCGACCGGCTGGCGCTGGGCTTCGGAGAGGTCCGGCTGAGCCTTCTGACGCTGATCAAGGCGGTGGTCATCGTCGCCGTGCTTTTCGTCGTGGCGCGGTTCCTGTCGCGCGCCAGCGGCGATCGCATCCGCCGGAACGAGGATATCAGCCCCTCGATGCGGGTGCTGGCGGTCAAGGTGCTGCAAATCGCGCTTTACGGCGCGGCGCTGTTTCTGGGGCTGGAGGCGGTGGGCGTCGATCTGGCCGGTCTGGCGTTCCTGTCGGGCGCCATCGGTCTCGGGCTGGGCTTCGGTCTGCAAAAGGTGGTGTCGAACCTTGTCTCGGGCGTCATCATCCTGCTCGACAAGTCGATCAAGCCGGGCGATGTCATCAGCCTGGGCCAGACCTTCGGCTGGGTGCACACGCTGGGTGCGCGCTATGCGTCGATCACCACGCGGGACGGCAAGGAATTCCTGATCCCGAACGAGGATCTGATTACCGGGCAGGTGGTGAACTGGTCCCATTCCGACCCGTTCGTGCGGCTGGATATCCATTTCGGCTGCGCCTATGCGGACGATCCGCATCTGGTGCGCCGGATTGCCGTCGAAGCGGCCCAAGGCGTGCCGCGCGTCCTGTCGGCGCGTGCCCCGGTCTGCCACATCGTCGGTTTCGGTGACAGCAGCGTCGATTATATCTTGCGCTTCTGGATCACCGATCCGACCGGCGGGCTGACCAATATCCGCGGCAATGTGTTTCTGGCGCTCTGGGATGCCTTTCGCGCGCACGGCATCAGCATCCCCTTCCCGCAGCGCGAGGTGCGGATGCTGGGGGAAGACGCGGTTGCCGTAGCGAAGGACTGATCCCTGAACGCAAATCGGGCCGAATCGCAGCCTAGACGGCATCGGCATGCCTTAGGCTGCGGACCCGACCGAGGCGGGCCGGCATCAATGGTTGCGCAGGGCCTCGATCAGTTCGTCCTTGGTCATGTCCGACCGGCCTTCGATATCCAGCTCCTGCGCGCGACCGTAAAGGTCGTCCTTCGTCCAGTCCTCGTAGGCGGGGGCCTTTCCGCCCTTTTTGCCGGGATGCATGTCCTTGTTGGCCTGGGCGTTGGCGATGCGGGCGGCCTTTTCCTTGCTGGCGCCGTCGTCGCGCAGGGCCTGATAGGTCTCGTCGTCCTTGATCTGGGGTCCGTGATTGCGGGCCATGGCGTCCTCCTTCGGTTATGCGGGAAAAAGCGTTGGTGTGGCGCGGAAGTTCCTGTCGGCCCCGCTGCGAAAACGTGACCGCAAGGCCGCTGGCCAAGCGTCGATCAGCTTTCTACTGTCACGGCAAAGCACCGGGGGTGGTCGGGTTGGGACGGACGATTATCTGCGCGGCCGGTATCGCCGCGGTGACATGCGCCCATTCGGTCGCGGCGCAGGACATCACGTTCCGCGTGGCGGGCGGCGGCGAGCTTGAGGAAAAGTTGCGCAACGTCTCGCTTCTGGTTGCGGCGGACGCCGAGGATGTCACCGATCCGCAGGAATTGCTGGCCGATGCGCGGGCGGAATACGGTCGCCTGATCGGCGCGCTTTACGCCGAGGCGCGGTATGGCGCGGTGATCAACGTTCTCGTGAACGGGACCGAGGCCGCGCGCATCCCGCCCCTGGCGCGGATCGGCCGGATCGACAGCATCACCGTCAACGTCGATCCGGGGCCGCGATACCGCTTTTCGCAGACGCGCATCGACCCTCTGGCGCCCGGCACCGAACTGCCCGACGGATTCGCCGTGCGCGAACCCGCCCGGTCCCCGATCATCGAGGACGCGGCGGCGGCGGCGGTCGGGGGGTGGCGCGACGTGGGCATGGCCAAGGCGGAGATCGCCGATCAGACGGTCGTCGCGCAGCACGAACGCAACACGCTGGCGGTCGATATCGACATCGCCCCCGGCCCGCGGGTGACGTTCGGCAATCTGGTTTTGCAAGGCGACACGTCGGTCCGGCCCGAACGCCTGCGCGCCATTGCGGGGCTTCCCACGGGCGAAGTCTTCTCGCCCGAGGAGCTGAACGACGCCGCGCGCCGGCTGCGCGAGACGGGCGTTTTTTCGTCCGTGGCCCTGACCGAAGCCGATGCCCTGGGGCCGGGCAACCGCATGGATATCATCGCGCAACTGGCCGCGCAGAAACCCCGGCGTATCGGTTTCGGCGCCGAGGTTTCGACCGTGGACGGCGCGGCACTGACGGCGTTCTGGCTGCACCGCAACCTGCTGGGCGGGGCCGAGCGGCTGCGCTTCGACGCGTCGGTTTCGGGGATCGGCGGGCAGACGGACGGCATGGATTACGGCATAAAGGGCCGGTTCGAGCGTCCGGCGACCTTCAACCCCGAGACGAACTTCTTCATCGAGGGCGAGATCGCCCATCTGGACGAACCCGATTTCGAATCCGACACGGCATCGCTGGCCTTCGGCTATACCCGCCGCGTGAACGACGCGCTGACCGTTTCGGCCGCGTTGGGCCTGCGCTATGCCAGCGTGACGGACGATGCAGGCGATACCGATTACCTGCTGGTCAACCTGCCGATGGAAGGTGTCTATGACACTCGCGACGCGCCGCTGAACGCGACCGAAGGGTTCTATCTGAAGGCCGGGCTGACGCCGTTCGCGGGACTGAACGACGCCACCGGCACCGGCGGACGACTGACCGTCGACGGCCGCGCCTATCTGGGGCTGGGGGCCGAAAACCGCGTGATGCTGGCCGGTCGGGTGCAGGCCGGGTCGATCCTGGGCGCCGATCTGGAGGAGGTGCCGAACGATTACCGCTTCTATTCGGGCGGCGGCGGAACGGTGCGTGGCACCGAATACCAGTCGCTCGGCGTCACGCTGGACAACGGCGTGGATTCTGGCGGCGCGTCCTTCGTCGGTTTGCAGGCGGAACTGCGCGGGCAGGTGACGCAACGGATCGGGCTGGTCGGCTTCGTCGATTACGGCATCGTCGGGCGCGACAGCTTTCCGGGCAGCGACAGCGACGATCAGGCGGGTGCCGGACTGGGCCTGCGTTACCTGACCCCCATCGGACCGATCCGGCTGGATGTCGCAGCGCCCGTGATGGGCGACGACGACAACGGCGTCGAGGTCTATGTCGGCATAGGGCAGGCTTTCTGATGCGGGGCGTTCGCATCGCCCTCGTTCTGGCGGGGCTTGCCGTTCTGCCGGTTCTGGCGCAGGACGACGATGACGGTCCGGGCTTTCTGGAAGGGCTGCTGGAAAACGCGCTGTCCGGTCCCGGTTTCGACGTGGACGTGCGCGGATTCGAGGGCGCGCTGAGTTCCCGCGCCACCATCCGCCAGCTTGTCATTTCGGATGACGAAGGGCCGTGGCTGACGGTGAACGACGCCGTCCTGGACTGGAACCGATCCGCCCTGCTGCGCGGCCGGGTCGAGGTCGAGGAACTGGCGGCCGCGTCCATCGAGGTGCCGCGCCTTCCGACGCCCGACCCGTCCGTGCCGTCGGTCGAGGCCAAGCCGTTCAGCCTGCCCGACCTGCCCGTTTCCGTCCGCATCGAAAGGCTTGCCGTGCCGCAGGTCGATCTGGGCCAGCCGGTGATCGGCGTGCCGGCGGTGGTGTCGGTGAACGGATCGGCGCTGCTGCGGGACGGAACGCTGGATACCGATCTGGAAATTGCGCGCGTGGACGACCGGCAGGGCACGTTCGGCATCGACGTGTCGTTCGATGCGGACAGCAATCTGGCCATCGACATCGCCGTGGACGAGGGCGAGAACGGGATCGTCGCCAACCTGCTGAACCTGCCGGGCAAGCCGGCGCTGCAAGCGTCGGTGCAGGGGCAGGGGCCGCTGTCGGATTTCGCCGCCGAACTGGCGCTGGCCACGGACGGCGAGCCGCGTCTTACCGGCACCGTGCGCACCGCGACCGATGACGGCGCGCGCACCTTCGGCGCCGACATCGCGGGCGACATCGCGCCGCTTTTCGTCCCCGAATACCGTCCCTTCTTCGGCCCCGACATCGCGCTGACGGTGGACGGCGCGCAATTGCCCGACGGGGTGTTGCGGATCGACGATCTGTCCCTGTCGGCGCGGTCCATCGACCTTGACGGATCGCTGGTGATCGGGGCCGACGGCGCACCCGATCGGATCGCCCTCACCGGCCGGATCGCGTCGCCGGATGGGCCTGTCGTGCTACCCGTGGGCGGCGAGATTTCGGTGCAGGACGTGGACCTCGACGTGTCCTATGACAGCGCCCAGGGCGACGACTGGACCGCGCGGCTGATCGTGACGGGGCTGGATCAGGGCGATCTGGCGGTCGAACGTCTGGCGTTGGACGGCACTGGCCGCATCGCGGGGCAGGGCGAATCGTTGCAGGTGGATGCCAACCTCGACTTTACGGCGGCGGGCTTCCAGACCGACGATCCGGGCGTGGCGCAGGCGCTGGGCGACAATCTGACCGGCAACGCGGCAATCGACTGGTCCGCGGGCGCGCCCGTGATGCTGGAGCGACTGAACCTGAACGGCGCGAGCGTCGCGCTGACGGGGCAGGGCCAGCTCGATCCCGGCGGACAGAACATTCCTTTGACCTTGAACGTTCAGACGCAGATCGCCGATCTTGATGCCTTCTCGGCGCTGGCGGGCCGGTCGCTTGCCGGGTCTCTGACAACCGATCTGGATTTGCAGGCCGCGATCCTGGCGCGGTCCTTCGACGTGGCGCTGGACGGCACGGCGCAGGATCTGGCGCTCGACATTCCGCAGATTGGCGGGTTGCTGGACGGCGAGACCACGCTTACCCTGCGCGCCGCCCGCGATGCGGAAGGCACCCGCGTGCCCCAGCTTTCGGTCGAGGGCAGCGGGATTTCGCTGGAGGCGAGCGCCGATCTGGCTGCCGACAGCGGCACGGCCCGCGCGAACCTGCGCCTGCCCGTCCTGAGCGTCGTTGATCCCGCCCTGTCGGGTGCCGGAACCGTCCGCTTTGCCGCCGACAACGAGGGCAGCGGCTGGGTGATGGACCTCGATGCCCAAGCGGCGGGCGCGACGGCGATGGCGGACGGGACGCTGACCGATCCCGAAGCCGACGCACCGCTGTTTCAAGGGCGCGCCTCGGTGCAGGCGGACGACCTTGCCAGATTTTCGGGCGTCGCGGGTCGGGAACTGGGCGGGTCCGTCGATCTGCAAATCACCGGATCCGGGCGCACCGATCTGTCGGATGTGTCGATCGAGGCGGCGGGCCAGGCCGGATCGCTGGAACTGGGCCAGCCCGACCTGAACCGTCTGCTGCAGGGGCAGACCGAGCTTGCCGTCGAGGCGACAAAGAACGGCGCGGACGTGCTGGTGCCGCGGTTCAGCCTTACCAATCCGCAGATCACTGCCACGGGAGAGGCGCGGTATGTCGACGGCGCGGGCTTCGTCGATGCCGATGTGCGGATGGCCGAACTGGGCGATGTGCTGCCGTCGCTGTCCGGACCCGCCACGCTGACGCTGGATGCGCAGGAGGATGCCGGCATCTGGACAGTGACGCTGGACGGATCGGGCGCGGGCGTGCGGATCGACGGAAACGGGACGATCAGCGAACTCGACGCGCCGTCGCCGCTGGCCGAGGCCGATCTCGACGTGACGGTGCAGGACCTGGCGCGCTTTTCGGACGTGGCGGGCCGCGGTCTGGGCGGCAGCCTGGACCTGGGCGTCAGGGGAAGCGCGCGGCTGGATCTGTCGCAGATCGACGCGACCGTCGACGGTCAGGCCCGCGACCTTGCCGTCGGCCAGCCGGATCTGAACCGCCTTTTCGCCGGCGTGACCGACCTGGATGGCCGGATCGTTCGCAATGGCGACAGGATCGAGGTGCCGTCGCTGGCTTTGTCGAACGATCAGGTGCGTCTGACCGGATCGGGGCAATACGGCACGCAGGACGATGCCGCGCGCCTGTCGCTGGTCTTCCCCGATCTGGGACAGGTCGTGCCGGAACTGTCGGGCGAGGGGCGGCTGACCATCGTTGCCGATGAAACGGCCGAGGCGTGGCAGGTTTCGGTGGATGGCGACGGCGCCGGCGTGATGCTGGATGCGATGGCGGATGTGGCCGGTCTGAACGACGACAGCGCCCTGCGGATCAGCGGCGAGGCCGATTTGCAGGCAACGGATCTGGCGCGCTTCTCGCGCGTCGCCGGTCGTTCACTGGGCGGATCCGTGGATCTGAGCGTCGAGGGCAGCGCGCAGGCGGATGGCAGCCAATTCGATGTCACGGCCAACGCCACCGCGCAATCGCTGCGCATCGGCATCCCCGACGCGGACCGATTGTTCGCCGGGCGTGCGACGCTGGCACTTGATGCGTCGCGCGACGGGGCCGATGCGCCGATCCGCGTGCGGCAACTGAACCTCGATGCGCCGGGGGTGTCGGCCAATGCCAGCGGCACGCTGCTGGGCGGGGAAAGCGACCTGACCTTCGACGCGCGGCTTGCGGATCTCGGCGGTTTCGTTCCGGGCCTCAACGGTCCGGTGACGGCGCAGGGTCGTATGGGCGAGGCTGGGCGCGATATCTCGGTCGATATGCGCCTGACCGGGCCGGCCGGCATCGCCGCCACCGTGGACGGAACGGTCGCGCAGACGTTCGGGCGCGCGAACCTCGCCATCGACGGCACGATTCCGCTTGTCGTGGCGAACCCGTTCATCGAACCCAGATCCCTGTCCGGCACGGCCCGCGCAAATCTCGGACTGAACGGGCCGCTGGCACTGTCCTCGCTGTCGGGCACGGTCACGACAAGCGATGCCCGCGCCGTGCTGCCCAACCTGTCCATCGTGCTGGAACAGATCGCCCTGACCGCGCGGCTGGAAAACGGGCGCGCCGTGCTGGATGGACGCGCGCGCAAGCAGGCAGGCGGGCGGCTGGAAGTGTCGGGCCCCATTTCGCTGACGCCGGGATACGATGCCGACCTGCGGCTGGTCCTGCGGAATCTGGTATTCGAGGATCCCAACCTCTACCGCACGCAGGCCGATGGCGACATCACCCTCGACGGTTCGCTGACCGGCGGCGCGCGCATATCCGGCCGGATCGGTCTGGACGAGACCGAGGTGCGCATCCCCTCGACCGGGCTGGGCGGGACGGGGCCGATCCCCGACGGGCTGGTCCATGTCAACGAACCTGCGGCCGTGCGCGCGACGCGCGACCGTGCCGGCCTGATCGAGGATGCGGACGAGGGAGGCGGCCGGAGTATCGGCGTGTCCTATCCGCTGGACGTGCTGATCGTGTCGGATACACGGATCTTCGTGCGGGGCCGTGGACTGGATGCCGAGCTGGGCGGCCGTCTGCGGCTGACCGGAACGACGACCGATGTGATCCCCTCGGGCCAGTTCGACCTGATCCGCGGCCGGCTGAACCTGCTCGGTCGCCGGCTGGAACTGGACGAGGGGCAGATCACCCTTCAGGGCGATTTCGTGCCAGTCGTGCGGCTGGTCGCCAGCACGCAGGCGGAAGGCGTCACCATCCGCATCATCGTCGAAGGACCGGTTTCGGACCCCGACATCACCTTCGCCTCGAGCCCCGACCTGCCGCAGGAGGAGGTTCTGGCGCGGCTTCTGTTCGGACGGTCGCTCGACTCGATCTCGCCCTTGCAGGCGGCACAGTTGGCACAGGCGGTGGCGACCCTGGCGGGGCGCGGCGGGACCGGCATCATCACCACCCTACGCGAAAAGACCGGGCTGGACGATCTGGACGTCACCACCGACGCCGACGGCAACATCGGCCTGCGGGCAGGCAAGTACCTGTCGGAAAACCTCTATACGGACGTGACGGTCGGTGCCTCGGGCGATGCGAACATCAACCTGAACCTCGATCTGACCGACAACGTCAAGGTCAGGGGCGGGGTGTCGAACGACGGCAACTCGACCTTGGGCGTCTTCTTCGAAAAGGATTACTGACCGGCGCCCTGCGACAAAATTGCAACGCGTGCCCTGACGTCACCGTGAGGCGCGATTTGCGGCGGAACCGGATCGCCGGGTCGCGCTTTGGCCAGTCACCCGATGACAGACGGAGACGGTGGCGCGATGGTTTACTGGTCTTTCATAACCTTCACGGTGGCCCTGACCGCCGGGCTTGTCGGCTTCGGCGGCGAACCGGGCGAACTGGCCGTGACGGGACAGGGCCTGTTCTTCGTGTTTCTCGTGGTGTCCGCCGTCCTGCTGCTTCTCAAGATGATGCGGGACGGCTGACCGGTGCTTCAGGCCGGCGAGCTCAGCGTTTCGGTGCTGCTGAAGAACATCGCCTGACTGACGGCCGACCTGACCTGTTCCTCGGAATAGGGTTTGGAGATCAGGAAGGCCGGTTCCGGCTTGTCGCCGGTCAGCAGACGCTCGGGGAAGGCGGTAATGAAGATCACCGGGATTTCGCCGAACTGGCCGAGAAGATCGTTCACCGCGTCGATACCCGACGAATTGTCGGCCAACTGGATATCCGCAAGGATCAGGTCGGGCCGTTCGCGCGTTCCAAGATCGACGGCGGCCGACCGTGTCCGGGCGATGCCCGTCACCTCGTGCCCCATCTCGGCGACGATGGAATGAATGTCCATGGCGATGATCGCCTCGTCCTCGATGATCATGACCTTGCCGGCCATCGACTTCTCCATCTCGCGGATGGCGATGTGGATCAGTTCAGACGCCTCGTCGGCGTCGATGCCCATGACCGTGCCGATTTCCTCGTTGTTGAACGATTCGATCGTGGACAGCAGCAGCGCCTCGCGCGTGTTGTTCGTCAGCCCGGCCATGTGATCCAGCGCGCGGGATTCCAGCCGCGTGCCCGGATCCTCTGTATCCGCAGTGGGCGCGCCCGCGGTGGACCAGATCTTGTGAAAGGCCCGGAAAAGCGCCACCTTGGGTTGCATCGCGCGGTCGAAGATGCTGGCCTCCTGAAGGATCGCCTCGAGCGTGGCGGCGGCGTAATTGTCGCCGGTCGTCTGGGATCCGGTCAGGGCGCGGGCGTACCGTCGCAGGTAAGGAAGTTCTCGTCCGATGACGACGGAAACGTCGTCAGTCGCAGTGCGGTCAGTCATCTTGAAGTGCCCTAAACTCTGGTGTCCCATGGAACCAACGCCAGAACCGCACGTTGGTTCCAGAGCCATGCCGATTTTCAAGCCGGGACAAGACCAATTCTCATGTCAAAGAACAAGAGCACGTCGAATGTCATGCGACAGATCGACGAAAACCTGCGGCGTGTCTACGAGCAGTCGCAATCCGACGAGGTTCCCGACCGCTTCAAGGAACTCCTCGATCGGTTGAAAGCGCAGGACCAGAAGGCAGGACCGACAGAATGAGCAATGCCAATGCCCCTCGGGATCCGAGGGAGGAACTGGTGGAGCATCTCGGTGCTCTGCGCGCGTTTGCCATGTCGTTGACGCGCAATTCGTCCGCAGCCGACGACCTGGTACAGGACACGATCGAAAAGGCCTGGAAGAACATGGACAAGTTCCAGCCGGGCACCAATCTGCGCGCCTGGCTGTTCACGATCCAGCGCAACGCGTTCTATTCGATCAGGCGCAAGGCCAAGCGAGAGGTCGCGGATGTCGATGGGATCATGGCCGCTCAGCTCTCCGAAAAGCCCGCCCATGACGGCAGGCTGGCGATGAAGGACTTCCAGAAGGCGTTCGAGAAGCTGCCGGTCGAGCAGCGCGAGGCGCTGATGCTGGTCGGCGCGTCGGGCTTCGCGTACGAAGAAGCGGCCTCGATGTGTGGCGTCGCTGTCGGCACGATCAAAAGCCGCGCCAACAGGGGCCGCCGCAAGCTGGCCGAATTGCTGGGTATGGTCGAGGGCGAGGATCCGACCATCACCGACGCGACGACGATTTCCGTCATGGCCGCGACGCCGCAGCAGGGCTAGTCCCATGCTGGGGGGCGGACGCGGTTTCGGCATTCTCGACCGGCTGGATGTAAGGCTGGTCGCCCTTCTGGGCGTGGCCCTGGCGCCGGTCGGGATCATCGCCATGGTCCAGACCTATCGTGTCATCGAGGAAGCCAATTCGCAATTCGACGCGGCCATCGTCAGCAGCACCCGCGCCGCCGCCGCGATGGAGCGTGAGTCGCTGCTTCGGGGCCGGGCCGCCGCCGCTGCGGGCGCCATATTCGCGCCGCCGCTTCTAAACGACCCGCTGGATTGCAACGCGCAGATGGTCCGGCTGGTCGCGTCGGACCCGATGCTGCAATTCGCGGGGGTGGTCGGTCTGGACGGCATCGTCCTTTGCGGGTCGGACGGATACGGCACCGACGTGTCGCAGGGCGCGGCCTATCGTGAATATGTGGCGGAGCGCGGATCGATAACGGCCGCGACGAGGGGCCTGATTTCGGGCGCCAGCGTCGTCATCATGACCGAACCGATTGTGCAGGACGGTCAGGATATCGGCTATTTCGCCGTATCGGTGCCCCAATCGCCCCCTGACATCGTCGGAACCGAGATCGGCGGCGTCAGGCCGCTGGAAATCATCACCTTCGACGAGGACGGTCTGGTCCTGACCGCGCAATCCGCGACGGTCGAGACGGACATCACCCCGCGTCTGCCACGGGGCCGCACGCTGGCCGACCTGACCGCGCCCGAGGCCTATTCCTTCCGCGCGCCGAACGAGGCTGGGCAGGAACGCGTCTATGCCATCGCCCCGCTGATCGAGGAAGAACTGTTCACGATGTCGATCTGGCTGCCGGGCGATATCGGCACGCGAGGATTGCCGGCGCTCAGCGCGATCGTCTTCCCGCTTCTGATGTGGCTGGTCAGCATCGGCGTTGCCTATTTCGCCGTGCATCGTCTGGTGACACGGCACATCCGCGACCTGCGCCGGCGTATCCGTGCCTTTACCGCGACGCGCCACATCACCGTTCCGAATCCGTCGCGCGACACCCCCGCCGAACTGCGCGAGGTGATCCTCGCCTTCCATACGATGACCGATCAGATCATGCGCGACGAGGCCGATCTGGAAAATTCGCTGCACGAAAAGGACGTGCTGCTGCGCGAGGTTCATCACCGGGTCAAGAACAACTTGCAACTGATCGCGTCGATGACCAACATGCAGTTGCGCAAGACCGAGGTTCCCGAGACCCGGTTCGTCCTGCGGCGCTTGCAGGACCGGGTGCTGGGCCTGGCCACGATTCACCGCAACCTTTACGAAGCGTCGGTTCTCACGCGCATCGACTCGGCGCGGCTGATGTCCGATCTGTCACGCCAGATCCTGCGCGCGGGCAGCGCCGACGAAGCCGGCATTCATATCGAGATGGCGTTCGATACGGTCGGTCTCTATCCCGATCAGGCCGTGCCGCTGTCGCTGCTTCTGACCGAGACGCTGACGAACGCGCTGAAATATATCGGGCGGCCCGCGGACGGGAAACCGTGGCTGTCGGTGCGTCTGGACAGGCTTGACGACGGCGAAGTGACCCTGCGCGTCGCCAATTCGACCGGCGAACATCTGAACGATCAGCAGGGGCTGGGTGCCGCCGGCCTCGGCAGCCAGTTGATCGACGCCTTCGTCCTGCAACTCAGCGCGCAGATCGAGCGCAACATCGACGACGGTCGGTTCGAGGTCGTCGTCCGCTTCCGTCCCAGCGACTTCGAGAACGACTGACCGTCTATCCGGCGGCCTTGCGCGACGGCGGGGCCATGGCACGGCGATAGGCGCCGTCCAGCACCGCCGAGGTGAAGGGCTTGTCCACCATGACATGACGGGGCACCGGCTGCGCTTCGCCGTAACGCGATACCAGGACGATCCCCCGGCAGGTCTCGGGCAGCAAGGCTGACAGGCGACCATCGGACGCACCCGGAAAAGTGTCGTCGATCACGGCGAAGACGCCCTCCGGTACCGTCGCCAGGATGCCCTCTGCCTCGGCGAAACTGCGCGCCAGCAAGATGCGCGCGTCCGGCCAGCGGCGCGCGATCCAGTCGCAAAGGTCCGCCGCGACGAACGGGTCGCGTTCCATGACGACAAAGATCGACGGCTGGCGCGTTGCGGTTTCCATGCAGTCCGGTAACAGTGGGTTTCCCGTCCGTGTGCCGCATATTGGACGCTTTCGCATTAACGTATGACATAGGGATGCTGATGGCCGTGCATTGCGCCGAATGCCCGCTGCGCCGTTTGCCGATCTTCGATCCGTTCTCGGCCGAGGATGTGGCCCTAATGGAAGAACTGAAGATCCGCGAAACCGTCGTCGAGCCGGGCGCGACCGTGCTCGACCAAGGCAGCCCGGCCCCCTATCTCTTCACCGTGCTCTCGGGGATGGGCCTGCGTCACGTCCGCATGGCGGACGGTAAGCGGCAGGTCATCAACTTCCTGATGCCCGGCGACTTCATCGGCCTTCAGGGCGCGGTGCTGGAGGATATGGGCCACACGATCGAGGCGACGACGCGCATGGTGCTGTGCACCTTCCGGCGCGACCGCTTCTTCCGCATCTTCGCCCAGAACCCGCAACGCGCCTACGATGTCGTCTGGCTGGCGGCATCCGAGGAGCATTTTCTGGGCGACGCGCTGGCCACCATCGGCCAGTTGCCCGCAATAGAGCGTGTCGCCTGGGCGATCGCGCAGATCCACCAGCGCGCGCTGGCGCTCGGTCTCGCCTTGGGCGACACGATGCCGTTTCCCTATCGGCAGCAGGATCTGGCGGATCTTCTGGGCCTGTCGCTGGTCCACACCAACAAGACGCTGGCCCGCCTGCGGGAAATGGACATCGTCGTCTGGCGCAACGACGCCCTGCATATCCGCGATCCGGGCCAGTTGCACCGTCTTGCGGGCGCCGAGATCGAACCGGCGCGCAACCGGCCGCTGCTATGATTTGGGCTCGACCAGATGATCCGCGACATAGGCCTTGCGCTCGCCCATGGGGCGGTCGGGGCCGATCGTGCTGTCCTCTCGCGTCCGTAATTCCAGCTCCGCATTCAGCGATGCGCCCAGCAGGACCGAGAACGCGCTGAAATAGAGCCACATGAGCAATGCGATGAAGGCCCCCAGCGCACCATAGATCTCGTTATAGCGTCCGAAGTTGGACAGATAGAACGAAAACCCCCACGACACCGCGCCCCAGACCACCACCGCGACCATCGCGCCGGGCGTCAGCCATCCGGGCCGCGCGCCCCGGCGGTTGGGGCCATAGCGATAGACGACGCCCAGCGCCACGACGATCACCGACAGCGCCACGATCCAGCGCACCGACGCGATCAGCCACGAAGTCAGCGGCCCCAGCGGCAACACCGCCAGCACGATCGGCAGGATCACGACGCTGGCCAGCGCGACCAACGCCACCCCCATCAGCAGGAACGTAATCCCGAAAGCGGCGGTCCATTGGCGCAGACCGAGGCGGTTGCGTTCGCGGTAGATGGCATTGAGGCCCCGCGTCATCGCCTCGACCCCCGCGCGCGAAGACCACAGGGCCAGCGCCAGCGACGCCGCCGTCGCCCAGCCCAGAGTGCTGGTATTGGCGGTGATCAGGCTCGTCACCTGATTGTCGAGGATGCGGTAGGCCTGTTCGGGGATGATGCCGCGCAGCAGGTGCAGTTGCATCGACACTTCGGACGGGTCCGCGAAAAAGCCCCAGATCGCGATCAGCCCGGCCACGGTGGGAAAGATCGCCAGCATCGCATAAAACGCGATCCCGGCCGAAATCAGGCCGAGATTGTTGTCGTTCATCTCCATATAGACCGCCTTCACGGCATCCCACCATTTGCGCCGCGACAGGCCGGGTCCGGTGACGTGGTGATGATGGTCCGACGTCATGCCGGTGCGGTCATTTCAGTTCCGAGGCCGATTTCAGCACCCTGCCGCCGTCCTCCTGCTCGATCAGATAGGCCGGATCGTCGTCCGTCGCGTTGCGCGTCACCTCGGTTCCCGAAATGGTGCGCGTCACCTTGTCGGTGAACCGTTCGGTGATCTTGCCCGTTCCGGTGCCGTTGCCCCAGTTCCATTCGACCTTCTCGCCGATCTTGTGCTGTACCATGCGATCCTCTGCTTTGCGGCTGCCCGTGGCAACCCTTGGCCGATGGGTGCGGTTCCGCGCGCGGGATCGTTGAAAAGGCCGGGGCCTGCGCCTTATATTACGGTCATGCCCGCGCCGCGGCCGGTCGGCGCCAGAACCCGGAGGACGATGTCCTGTCTCTCGACCATAGCGCGGCCGATAGCGCCGCCGCCTGGGGGCCTGCATTGAGCGCCCCCGTTGACAAGGCCGCCGACAAGGCCGCCAGCAAGCCCACCAGCGACCAGCTGCTGGCCCATATCCTGACCTCGCTCGATGACGACAAGGCCGAAGACGTGATCCGCATCGACCTTGCGGGCAAGTCCGACATGGCCGATTTCATGGTGATCTGCTCGGGGCGCTCGACCCGGCAGGTGGCGGCCATCAGCGACAAGCTGGCCGACCGGCTGAAGCAGGATCATGGCATTCTGGCCAAGATCGAAGGCAAGGATTCCGCCGACTGGGTGCTGATCGACGCGGG
The DNA here is from genome assembly GCF_000299575.1 of Oceaniovalibus guishaninsula JLT2003. GTDB lineage: Bacteria > Pseudomonadota > Alphaproteobacteria > Rhodobacterales > Rhodobacteraceae > Palleronia > Palleronia guishaninsula. The sequence goes on along the minus strand of NZ_AMGO01000021.1, from coordinate 186,125 downwards.
CGATGTCATCGTCCATGTCTTCCGTCCCGAAGTGCGCGAATTCTATCAGCTCGAAAAGATGTGGATGGCGCCCGGCTCCGCACCTGTCGTTCCGCCGCAGGGCGCCGACGCGTCCTGATCCGGGGTGAAGGTCGCCATCTGCGCGGTCGGCCGGTGCCGGTCCGGCCCTGAACGCGACCTTGTCGACGATTACGCCCGAAGGTTCGACCGCGCCGGCCGCCCGCTGTCGCTGGGCCCCCTCGCCCTGACCGAGGTGGAGTCGAAGCGCGCCACCGGAATGGCAGCCGAAGCCGATGCGCTGCGCCAGGCGATCCGGCCCGGCGGCCTGATCTGCGCGCTCGACGAACGCGGCGCGGTTTTCAGCTCGCCCCAATTCGCCGATTGGCTGGCACGCAGGCGCGATGGCGGATGCGCGCATCTGACCTTCGTGATCGGAGGTGCCGACGGCCTGGACCCCGCCTTGCGCGACGATGCGGATGCGCGCCTGTGCTTCGGCCCGATGGTCTGGCCGCATCTTCTGGCGCGCGTGATGCTGGCCGAACAGCTTTACCGCGCGGCGTCGATCCTTGCCGGCAGTCCCTATCACCGCGCCTGACATTCCGTGTCGGGCCGCGCCGTGCTAAGGCCGCGCCGGACAAGCCGAAGGAACCCGCCGATGACCGCACCCCGCCCAGTCGTTCTTTGCATCCTCGACGGATGGGGCCTGCGCGCCGAGGCGCAGGCCAACGCGCCCCTGCTGGCCGCGACCCCCAATTTCGACGGGCTGATGGCGAATGGCCCTTCGGCGCAACTGGTCACGCACGGCCCCGATGTCGGCCTGCCCCGCGGTCAGATGGGCAATAGCGAGGTCGGCCACACGAATATCGGCGCGGGCCGGATCGTGGCGATGGATCTGGGCCAGATCGACCTTGCGCTCGAGGATGGCAGCTTTGCCCTGAACCCGGCCCTCGACGACTTCATCGCCACTTTGCGGCAAAGCGGCGGCACCGCGCATCTGCTGGGCGTGGCATCCGATGGCGGCGTGCACGGCCATATCGACCACCTGATCGCCGCCGCAACGATCATCGCGAAGGAAGGCGTCCCCGTCGCCATCCACGCCATGACCGACGGGCGCGATGTCGGCCCCAAGACGGCGATCGACTTTCTGCCCATCCTCATCGACCGCCTGCCCGACGCGGCCCGCATCGCGACGGTTTCGGGCCGCTACTACGCGATGGACCGCGACAAGCGCTGGGACCGGGTGCGTCTGGCCTATGACGCGATGGTGCGGGGCCAGGGGCGCGGCGCGGCCGACCCGCTGGCGGCGGTGACAGCGGCCTATGCGGCGGACGTAACCGACGAATTCATCCCGCCGACCGTGATCGGCGATTATGCGGGCATGGCCGCCGGCGACGGCGTGTTCTGCCTCAACTTCCGGGCCGACCGCGCGCGCGAGATTCTGGCCGCCATCGGCGATCCTGATTTCGCCGCCTGGGACCGCGGCCCGCGTCCCGACCTGACGGCGCGGCTGGGGATGGTGGATTATTCCAGCGACCACGATGCCTGGTTCGCCGCGATGTTTCCCAAGCAGACGCTGGTGAACACCCTGGGTTCGTGGGTCGCGCAGCACGGATTGCGCCAGTTCCGCGTGGCCGAGACCGAGAAATACCCCCACGTCACCTTCTTCCTGAACGGCGGCCGCGAAGCGCCCGAGACGGGCGAGGACCGCGCCATGCCGCCATCGCCCAAGGTCGCCACCTACGATCTGCAACCCGAAATGTCGTCGGTCGAGGTGACGGACCGCTTCGTCGAGGCGATCGCGCAGGGTTATGACCTGATCGTGTGCAACTACGCCAACCCCGACATGGTCGGTCATACCGGCGATCTGGACGCTGCCATCGCCGCCTGCGAGGCGGTGGACCGGGGCCTCGGCCGGGTGATCCGCGCGCTGGGCGATGCGGGCGGCGCGATGATCGTGACGGCCGATCACGGCAATTGCGAAACAATGGTCGATCCCGAAACCGGCGGTCCGCATACGTCGCACACCCTGAACCCCGTGCCTGTCGTGATGACCGGCGGGCCGAAGGGGGCGACGCTGCATGACGGACGCCTGGCCGATCTGGCACCGACGCTGCTGGATCTGATGGGGCTGAAGCCGCCGCCCGAGATGACGGGCCGCAGCCTAATCGACCGCCCCGAAACGTGATGGCGCCGTGACCGCGCCCGCCTTGCCACGGGGTGCCGCAGGTGTGTCCAATCGCCTATTGTCACCGGCGGCGGCGGGATGTTCTTTTCCGCACCGGGACGTTACCGTCGCCGCCGCAGGGGCCGCCTTGCCGCCGAACGAATAGGATGAAGATGAAACGATACGCTTGGGCCGCAATCGGCGGTATTCTGGCCGGGGCCATCCTGACCACGCAGGTCGCCGGCCCGTTGATCGCGCAGGAAAGCGCGCGCTCCGCCGGTGTCTACGAACAACTCGACCTGTTCGGCGACATCTTCGAGCGCATCCGGTCGCAATATGTCGAGGAAGTGGACGAGACCGACCTGATCGAATCGGCGATCAACGGCATGCTGACGTCGCTCGATCCGCATTCCAGCTATCTTTCGCCCGAAGACGCGGCGCAGATGCGGACCCAGACCAAGGGCGAGTTCGGCGGCCTCGGCATCGAGGTCACGCAGGAGGAAGGCTTCGTCAAGGTCGTCTCGCCGATGGACGGCACCCCGGCCGACACCGCCGGGATCGAGGCGGGCGATTTCATCACCCATGTGGACGGCGAATCGCTGCTGGGCCTGACGCTGGACGATGCGGTCAAGATGATGCGCGGCCCGGTCGGATCCGAAATCGTCGTGACCGTGGTGCGCGAAGGCACCGACGAACCCTTCGACGTGTCGATCATCCGCGACACGATCGAACTGACCGCCGTGCGGTCGCGCACCGAAGGCGACAGCGTCGTGCTGCGCGTCATCACCTTCAGCGACCAGACCTATCCCAAGCTGGTCGAGAACCTGAACGAACAGGTCGAGGCGGCGGGCGGCATCGACAACGTCAACGGCTTCATCATCGACCTGCGCAACAATCCCGGCGGCCTGCTGAACCAGGCGATCGAGGTCAGCGACGCTTTCCTCGACGAGGGCGAGATCGTCTCGACCCGCGGTCGCGACGTGGCCGACAGCGACCGCTTCAACGCGACCGAGGGCGATCTGGCGCAGGGCAAGCCCATCGTCGTGCTGATCAACGGCGGATCGGCCAGCGCGTCCGAAATCGTCGCGGGTGCCTTGCAGGATCATCGCCGCGCCATCGTCATCGGCACCAAGAGCTTCGGCAAGGGATCCGTGCAGACGGTCATGCCGGTGCGCGGCGACGGCGCGATGCGGCTGACCACGGCGCGCTATTACACGCCGTCGGGCCGGTCGATCCAGACGCTGGGCGTGTCGCCCGACATCGTGGTGCAGCAGCCCCGCCGCGACCCCGACGCCGAAATCGAGGAGGAGGACGACAGCCCGGCGCGCCCCCTGCGGTCCGAGGCCGACCTGCGCGGCGCGATCAGCAACGATTCGGTGTCCGAGGACGAGCGCAAGATCATCCTCGACGAACAGGCCGCGGCCGAAGAAGCGGCCAAGCTGCGCGACGAGGATTATCAGCTCGCCTACGCCATCGACATCCTCAAGGGCCTCTCGGCGCTGAGAACCGGGGATTGAGCACCGCCGATCTGCCCTATCGCCCCTGCGCCGGGGTCGTGCTGGTCCGTGACGGCCTGGTCTTCGCGGGCCAGCGGCTCGACCATCCGGGCGGCGCTTGGCAGATGCCGCAGGGCGGGATCGACGCGGGCGAAACTCCGCGCGACGCCGCCCTGCGCGAGCTCGAGGAAGAAACCGGCGTGACCCGATCCCTCGTCCGGGTCGAGGGCGAGACGCCGGACTGGATCACCTACGACCTGCCGCCCGAACTTCTGGGGCGGCTCTGGAAAGGGCGCTTTCGCGGCCAGCGGCAGAAATGGTTCCTGATGCGCTTCGACGGAAGCGACGCCGACGTGAACATTGCCACCGCGCATCCCGAATTTTCAGACTGGACATGGTTGACCCCGCAGGAACTGGTGACGCGCATCGTGCCATTCAAGCGCGATGTCTATGACGCGGTGTTCCGGGCGTTTGGCGACCGGCTTTGACCGCTGCCCCATTGAATTGACCGAAACCCGAAAGGACAGTCTTCCATGATCGAGAAACGCCAGTTCTATATCGGCGGCCGCTGGGTCGATGCCGTCGAGGGCCGCGATCATCCCGTGATCGACCCGTCCACCGAAGAGCCTTGCGCCGTCATCGCGCTGGGCGGTGCCGCCGATGCCGACGCCGCCGTCGCCGCCGCGAAGGATGCGCTGCCCGGCTGGATGCATGCCGCGCCCGAGGACCGGATCGCGCTGCTTGACCGTCTGGCAGACCTCTACAAGGCCCGGTCCGAGGATATGGCCCAGGCGATCAGCACCGAAATGGGCGCGCCCATCGACATGGCGCGCGCCGCGCAATGGGGTGCGGGCTATGGCCATCTCAAGACGTTCATCCGCACGGCCCGCGATTTTGCTTTCGTGCGACCCTTGGGCGATCATGCGCCGAACGACCGGATCATCTATGAAGCGGTGGGCGTCGCCGCGCTGATCACGCCGTGGAACTGGCCGATGAACCAGATCACGCTGAAGGTCGGCGCGGCCGTCGCGGCGGGCTGCACGATGATCCTCAAACCGTCCGAGGAAAGCCCGCTCAGCGCGCTGCTTTTCGCCGAACTGATGGACGAGGCCGGGTTTCCCGCCGGCGTCTTCAACCTGGTGAACGGCGACGGCGCCGGGATCGGCACCGCGCTGTCGGGCCACCCGGCTGTGGACATGGTCAGCTTCACGGGATCGACGCGCGCCGGCACCGCCATTTCCCGCAACGCCGCCGAAACGCTCAAGCGGGTGCATTTGGAACTGGGCGGCAAGGGCGCCAACCTGATCTTCGCCGATGCCGACGACAAGGCGGTCAAGCGCGGCGTGCTGCACATGATGAACAATTCGGGCCAAAGCTGCAACGCGCCAAGCCGCATGATGGTCGAGGCGCCCATTTACGACCGCGCCGTCGATGAGGCGGGCGCGATCGCCCGCGCGATCGAGGTCGGCCCGGCCGGCAAGGAAGGCCGCCATATCGGGCCGGTCGTCAACGAAACCCAATGGAACAAGATCCAGGATCTGATCCAGACCGGCATCGACGAAGGCGCGCGGCTGGTCGCCGGCGGCACCGGACGCCCCGAGGGGACGAATCGCGGCTTCTTTGTCAAGCCCACGGTTTTCGCGGATGTCACCGCCGACATGACCATCGCGCGCGAGGAAATCTTCGGCCCCGTCCTGTCGATCATGAAATTCGGGTCCGAGGACGAAGCCGTGACGATGGCGAACGATACCGTCTATGGCCTGACCAACTATGTCCAAAGCCAGGACGGCGCCCGCCGCAACCGTCTGGCCCGCAGGCTGCGGTCCGGCATGGTCGAGATGAACGGCCAGGCCCGCGGCGCCGGATCGCCGTTCGGCGGGATGAAGCGGTCGGGCAACGGCCGCGAGGGCGGCGTCTGGGGGATCGAGGACTTTCTGGAGGTCAAGGCCGTTTCCGGCTGGTCCACCGAAGACGAGTGAGGGGCCAGCGGGCCAGCGGGCGGCGCCGGATCATTCGAGGATCCGCTTGTGATGGCGCCGCAGCAGCACCAGCCCGAGGGCAATCAGCGGCAGCGCGACCAGCATCGCATAGGTCATGGAGATATAGTCGGGCGAATACATCGAATAGAACCCCGACCGCATACGTCCGATCACGTGGATCAGCGGGTTCCACCACAGGACGGCCTGCGCCTGCGGTCCCAGCGCGGTATAAAGGACCAGCACCCCTGATGCCAGAAACAGCGGCCGGGTGATGATGCCCCAGACCGAATCCCAGATCGGAAAGAACCCCGTCAGGACGCAGTTGACCAGCCCGACCCCGATCCCCAGAAGCCCCGCCACCGCATAGGCTTCCAGCACCGGGCCCATGTCGATGACCACCGGGGCGCCGGTCATGCCAAGGATCCCCGCCAGCAGGATATACGCCACAAGAAGCGAGGTCAGCGTGTTCAGCACGATCCGCGCGATGATCGTGTCGATCCAGTGCACCACCGGATAGGCCAGCAGCGCCCGCGATGCGCGCAAGGACCGCCCGACCGTCCGCGACATGCCCTGAAAGAAGGTGTAGGGCAGAAACCCCGTGGCATAGAACAGCAGGAAACTGTCGCCCAGCGGCGGTGTGCGCAGCAGCAGCGAAAAGCCCAGCGCCAGAATGGCGATCATGCCCAGCGGCTCGACGATGGCCCACAGATAGCCGCCCGGCTTGTTGCCGTATCGCGTCGACATCTCGCGCAGCACCAGCGCGGTGACGGTCCGGGCGATGGCGGCGGGCGGGCGTTTGCCCGTGACCGTCGCGCGCGCGGGCGTCAGGGGCGGCGGAAGGGCGATGGCGTCGTCTGTCGCTGTCCGGGTCACGGGGGGGATTTACCGCAAAAGTGATGGCGGCCGCTGCGCCGTCGTAACGCGAACGCGGCGGGGCGGCTGGTTTCTTCGCCTGCGCTTATGTAGGTTGCTTCGGCAAAGATCAAACCGCCCGCAAGCGAGGCGCCATTGTCAGACGACCCCAAATCCCCGATGCGTCCCGTCCCGTCGGGAAAGGGTGCGCCACCCCTGCGCGCCGTCCCGTCGTCACCCGATGCCGCTGCCGGCGCCGAGGCCGCGCCCGAGAAGCCCAAGGCTGCGCCCAAGCCCAAGCCCCAACCGGCCGAGGCCGAACCGAAGCGCAAGAAGCCTGCCAGACCCGACCCCAACGAAACCGTCACGGTCGTGGAGGTCACGCCGATGGCCCGTTCCGCGCGCATGCAGCGGCGGCATTGGGGCGTGCTGGCCAGCTTTGTCGTCATCGTCCTGCTGCCGCTGGCCGTCGCCGCCTTCTATCTCTGGGCCGTGGCCGAGGATCAGTATGGCTCCACCGTCGGCTTCACCGTCCGGCGCGAGGAAGGCGGCGCCGCCGCCGACCTGCTGGGCGGGCTGACGCAATTGTCGGGCACCGGATCCAGCGACAGCGACATCCTTTACGAATTCATCCAGTCCGCCTCGCTGGTGTCGCGGGTGGACGACGAGCTGAACCTGCGGGCCGCCTATTCCGCGCCATACCCGTCCGATCCCTATTTCGCCCTTCGCCCCGACGCCACGATGGCCGAGCTCACGGCCTATTGGGACAGCCGCATCGTCCAGATCTCCTATGACAAGGCCAGCGGCCTGATCGAATTGCGGGTGCTGGCCTTCGATCCGCAGACCGCGCAGGCGGTGGCGCAGGCGATCCTCGAACAAAGCCAGCGGCTTATCAACGACCTCAACCTGCAGGCCCGCCGCGACACCATCGCCTTCGCCGAGCGCGATCTCGAAACCGCCCTGGAACGGCTCAAGGCCGCGCGCGAGGCGCTGACGCTCTTTCGCACGCGCACCCAGATCGTCGATCCGTCCGCCGACATCCAGGGCCGCATGGGCGTCATCAACAACCTTCAGCAGCAGCTTGCCGCGACGCTGGTGGAATACGACCTGCTGCTGACGACCGCCGCCCCCAGCGATCCGCGCGTGCAGCAGACGCGCCAGCGCATCGACGTGATCCGCGAACGCATCGTGCAGGAACGCGACACGTTTTCGTCCGCGGACGCGTCGGCGGCGGGCGACGATTATCCGTCGCTCATCGCAGAATACGAAGGTCTCAGCGTGGACCGCGAATATGCCGAGGAAAGCTATCGCGCCGCCCTTCAGGCGCTGGACGTGGCCCGGTCGAACGCCGTCCGTCAAAGCCGGTACCTGACCGCCTATGTCGAACCGACCCTGCCGCAGACCGCCGAATACCCGCGCCGCTGGTCGATGCTGGGGCTGGCGGCGTTGTTCCTGACGCTGGCCTGGGCGATCATGGCGCTGGTCTATTACAGTATCCGCGACAGCCGCTGACGGCCTGCCAGTGATCCGGTTCGAAAACCTGTCCAAGTCCTTCTGGGTCCGGGGCCAGCGCAAGCAGGTGATCGACGGGCTGAACCTGACGCTGCCCAGCGGCAAGTCGCTGGCGCTGCTGGGTCGCAACGGCGTGGGCAAGACCACGCTGCTGCAAATTATCGCCGGGATCCTTTCCGCCGATTCGGGGCGCATCGTCACCGACGGCACGATTTCCTGGCCGGTCGGCTTCTCGGGATCGACCCACGGCCAGTTGACCGGCGCGCAGAATGTGCGGTTCGTGGCGCGCGTCTATGGCGTGGATGGCGACGAGCTGACCGATTTCGTCGAACACTTCGCCGAGCTGGGCAATCACTTCTACATGCCGATCTCGACCTATTCGTCGGGGATGAAGGCGCGGCTGGCCTTCGGCATGTCGATGGGCATCCGCTTCGACACCTATCTGATCGACGAGACGACGGCCGTGGGCGATGCCGATTTCCAGCGCAAAAGCCGCGCCGTGTTCATGGAACGGGTGAAGTCGTCTAGCGCCATCATGGTCAGCCACCAAACCCGTCAGGTGCGCCGGTTCTGTTCGTCCGGGCTGGTGATGACGCGCGGCGGCCATATCGAGTATTTCGAGGATATCGACGAGGCCATTGAGCGCCATGAATCGCTGCTGCTGCGCGGTCGCTGACCGCCTTTGTCAGGCAAGCGCGAACCCGGTCAGATCCGTCACATCCTCCAGCAGCAGCGAATCGCCGTTGCCGAAATCGAACAGCACGCCGTCCCGCGTCAGGCTGGCGAACGTGTCGGGCAGCCGGTCGTCGCGGATGCCCGCCAGATCGGCCAGCGTCGCGTCGAAACTCAGCGCGTCCTCGGACAGGGCGAAGTCGGTGATCCGGTCCGCGCCGAAGCCCAGCGCGAAGACGAAGACATCGCGCCCGGCATCGCCTGTCAGCACGTCGCGCCCCGCGCCGCCCTTCAGGATGTCCGCGCCGTCGCCGCCCCGCAGAACGTCGTTGCCGCGCCCCCCGTCCAGCAGGTCGTTGCCGCGTCCGCCCCGGATCGTGTCGCCATGCGTGCCACCCGACAGCGTGTCGGCACCGCCGCCGCCGGCGATCCGGTCGCGTCCCAGCCCGCCATGAATGTCGTCGCGCCCCCGGCCGCCCGACAGCGTGTCGGCGTGCATTCCGCCCAGCAGTCTGTCGTGACCGCCGCCGCCGGCGATCGTGTCGCGCCCGCGGCCGCCGAAGACCGTATCGCCCCCCGCGTTGCCGGGCTGGCCCGTATCGCGATAGGTGTCGTCGCCGCCGCCCAGCCGCGCGATGTCGGCGCCGCGCCCGCCGAATACCGTATCGTCGCCGCGCCCGCCGATCAGCCTGTCGTCGCCGCGCCCGCCCCGCAGGTCGTCGTCGCCGTTGCGGCCGTTCAGGATGTGCCCTTCGTCCCCCGCGATCAGCCTGTCGTCGCCGCCGCCGCCAAGCGCCCGTTCGATCCGCACTCCGGCGGCGATGGTGAAGCCGCCCGCGATTCCATCCACGGCCGAGATGAAACCGCCGCCGCCCTGTTCCGCCATCAGCGTCGCGGGGCGCAGGTCGATCACCGCGTCGCGGTTTCCGTCATGCCGGATCGTGTCGTCGCCGCCGCCGTCCCAGATCGACTGCCACCCCGTTCCCATGCGGTTCGCATCGGGCAGCAGATAGGTCGTCGCGCCTGCGGCATGGTCGTAATTCGCCCCGTACATCTTCTGCAACAGCGCAATGTCCAGCGCCATCGGGGTGAACTGGCTGCCCCAGTCGTCCACCGATGCAGGCGTGCCGACCGGCCCTTCGACAAAGCCGTCGATATAGCTCATCATAGTAAAGACCCCCTGATTGAGGCCGAACCGTCCCGTATCCGTGAACTCGTCGTAGATGCCCGGCAGCAGGGTGGACGATCCGCCCCGGTCGTGCGGATGCGCCAGGCCCAGCCCGTGCAGCAACTCGTGCACGATGGTCACGAAGCCCGCACCGCCCTGCGCCAGGTCGCCGCCCGGATGGCGGTCCCACATCGCGCCGTTGAACACGCCGATGCCCTCGTCGGGTTCGCCCGGCGGCATGAAGATGCCCAGAAACTCGCCGTCGATCTCGTCGGTATCCAGCGCCAGCACGAAATCCGCCGCGCGCCGGGACTGCACCACCTCGAATGTCAGGCCACTGACGGCCGAGATCAGATCGAAGGCCGCGCGAAATTGCGCCTGTTCATAGGCATTGAACCCCTCGGACCGGCCCGATTCGCCGTAAAGCCGGACGGTTTCGCCGGCCCCCGTGAAATATACGGTGACATGGGGGTCGGATACCGGCTCGCCCCAGTGGATCGTGTCCAGCGGATCGAACCCGCCGCCCGAACGGCCTGTGCGGTCTGACATGACGGCCTGTCCTCCAACCTCGAATCACCGGGGACGCCATTGCGTCGGTTTCTTCGCGATAGGGCCGAATGCGCGTTCGCGCAACGGATTGCCGCGCGGCGATTGTATCCGTGGCGCAAAGGTGCAAATCAGCCGGGCGACTGTGGAAAGGATGCCTTGAGATGCGGATCTTGCTGGTCGGGGCGGGGCTGTCGGGTGCCGTCATCGCGCGCGCGCTGGCCGAGGCGGGACACCGCGCGACGGTGATCGACGCGCGCGCCCATATCGCCGGCAACTGCCATACCGAGCGGGATGCCGAAACCGGCGTGCTGGTCCATGTCTACGGCCCCCATATCTTCCACACCGACGACGAAGGCGTGTGGGCCTATGTCAACCGCCATGCCCGCTTCCGGCCCTATCGCAACCGGGTGAAATCCACCGCGCAGGGGGCCGTCTATTCGCTGCCCATCAACCTGCACACGATCAACCAATTCTTCGGCCGCACGATGCGCCCGGACGAGGCCCGCCGTTTCATCGAGGCGCAGGCCGACACCTCGATCGCCGATCCCCGGACGTTCGAGGAACAGGCCCTGCGCTTCGTCGGTCCCGACCTCTATCGGGCCTTCTTCAAGGGCTATACCGAAAAGCAATGGGGCTGTTCGCCCGCCGACCTGCCCGCCTCGATCCTCAAGCGCCTGCCGGTGCGGTTCAACTACGACGACAACTATTTCTTCCACCGTTTCCAGGGCATGCCCGAGGACGGCTATACCCCGGTGGTCGCCTCGATCCTCGATCATCCGGGCATCGACGTGCATCTCGACACGCCGTTCGTTTCCGACATGGCCGCCCGCCACGATCACGTCTTCTGGTCCGGCCCGCTGGACGGCTATTTCGGCTACGACCTCGGGCGGCTCGGCTACAGGTCGCTGACGTTCGAGCGATTCCGCGCGACCGGCGACTGGCAGGGATGCGCGGTGATGAATTACGGCGACCCCGACGTGCCTTTCACCCGCATCACCGAGCACAAGCATTTCGCGCCGTGGGAAACCCACGAAGGCAGCGTGCTTTACCGCGAATATTCCAAGGCCTGCGGTGCCGACGACACGCCCTATTACCCGATCCGCCTGGTGCGGGAAAAGGCGCTGCTGTCGCAATACGTCGCCCGCGCCGCCGGCACCGGAAACGTCACTTTCGTCGGGCGGTTGGGCACCTATCGCTATCTCGACATGGACGTCACCATCCGCGAGGCCTTGAATGCGGCCGACGCGTTCCTGCATGCTGTGCAGGCGAACGCGCGGCCGCCGGTCTTTTCCGCCGATCCGGCCTGAGCGACGCGATCAGACGATGTCGATCGCGTCGGCCAGCCTGTCCAGGCCGGTCACGTCGTCCAGCATCAGCGTGTTGCCGCCGCCGAAGTCAAACAGCACCCCGTCGCGCGTCTGCGACGCATAGCGGTCCACGACATCCTGCGCGTCCATCTGCCCGCGCCACAGGTCGTCGTTCAGATGCAGCCTGTCTTCCGCCAGATCGAAGTCGCGGATGACGTCGTTCTGCGCCTTGGCATCGAAGACGAAGGTATCGTGCCCCGTGCCGCCCACCATCGTGTCGTTCCCGCTGCCGCCATAGATCGTGTCGTCGCCCGATCCGCCCTTCAGCACGTCGTGCATCCGCCCGCCGGAAATGCTGTCGTCGCCGCGCTGGCCGAAGAAACGGTCGTTGCCGCCGCCGCCCTCGATCGTGTCGTTGCCACTTCCCGCGCGCACCACGTCGCGGCCGCGAAACCCGTTCTGGCCGCTGTCCTGATAAAAGTCGTTGCCGCCGCCCATGAGCACACGGTCGCGGCCCGTTCCGCCCTTGATGAAATCGTCGCCCGATCCGCCGCGGATGGTGTCGTTCCCGGCCCCGCCATAGATCGCGTCGTCGCCGGTTCCGCCGAAGAAGCGGTCATTGCCGCCGCGCCCCTTGATGGTGTCGTCGCCGGCCCCGCCGCGCACGATGTCCTGTCCCAGCCTTCCGCCCTGACCGTGATCGAGATAGAGGTCGTCGCCGTCCCCCATATTCACCTTGTCGCGCCCCAGCCCGCCGGTGATTGTGTCGTCTCCGCCACCCCCGGCGATGGTGTCGTGGCGCTTGCCGCCGTCGATCCAGTCGTCGCCATCCCCGCCCTTCAGCGTGTCGGACCGCCCGGTTCCCTTGATCCGCTGGCCGTCATCCGGCGCAGGGGGCGCTTCGGCGCCGCTTTGCAGGCCGTCGGCGGTCACGACACGGTCGGCGAACCGGAACCGTTCCACCGAATAGAACACGTCCGTTCCGGCATCGGACCGGATGCGCACGCCGCCATCGGACAGATGCGCGATCCGCGCCGGATCCCAATCCGCGCCGATGACGGCGGTATCGGTTCCCTTGCCGCCGTCGATCGTGTCGTTGCCGCCGCGACCGTCCAGCAGGTCGTCGCCGCCGGCCCCGCGCAGGTGATCGTCGCCCGTGCCGCCGGTCAGCCGGTCGGCCTTGTCGCCGCCCAGCAGATCCAGATCCACGGTGCCGTGCGTCATTCCGAAGTTCTGCGTGACCATCAGCGAATCGCGGGTGTTGAACTTGTCGAAGGCGAATGCGCCGTCGTCGATACCGATGCCGACATGGGTGTATTTGTCCGACAGGATGTTGGCCCGGTGTCCGGGGCTTTTCATCAGGCTGTCGAACATGTCGTCGATTTCGTCGAACCACGATCCGTCGTCGTTCAGCGACTGGATGGCAAGGTTCTCGCCCGTCGCCCATCCGCCCGACAGATCGAAACCGGCGGCCTCGATCCGTTCCGTGGCCTTCGTCCCCTCGACCCCGGTATGCGAGAATGTGTCGGTCTCGAGCACCCAGTCGCTGTGCCGGTCGGCGGACAGGTTCAGGTTCAGTTCCATCTTCAGCGCGCCAAGGCCGTGTTCCGCGCGCGCCGCGTTCACCAGCCCCAGCATGTAATGTTCGAATTCCGTTGCGGCAGCCATGCGTCATCTCCTTCCGGGGTCGATCCTTTCGGGATGGATGCCCGCGGATCTGGACGGTTTGAGGGCGCTGTCGTGACGTCCCGATGTCGGTCGGTCGGATCGGGATATTAACGCCGGTCCCTTGCAGGGCGGCAAGGCGCGCGGTCCCGCATCGGCGGATCGTCGCAGGTCAGTCGGCGATCCGGGTGGATCGTCGCATGTCTTCGGGCTGCATTCCCTCGCGGTCCAGGGCCCGGTCCCAGTAAGCCTGCGATGTCAGCGGATCGTAGGCCGCGCGCCATTGCGCGACCAGATCGGCCCGCCGCCGATAAAGCCGCCACAGATTGCGCGCCATGCGCCGGCCCTGCCGCCAGGCCGCCGCCTTGGAATGGGCGACGGTGTAATGCTGCCCGTCGCCGCTCAGGACGGTGATGCGCGCGGCCCCCCACATCCGCCGCACCGCGCCCCGGTCCGCCGCGTCCAGCGTGATCCGGTTGCCGAACCTGCCGAAGAACGGCAGCAGATGGCCGTTCGCCGTCAGCTTCATCAGCCAGCGCGCGGCAGGATTGTCGGGGTTCAGCGCGATGCGGTCCTGCGGCAGGGGGTCCGTCGACGGTTTCCACGCCTCGGCATGCCGCAGCGCGGCCAGTTGCGGGCGGCGGCGCGCCATGTCGGCATCCTCGGCCATCCGCATCGGGCCGTCGATCACATCCTCGACCGCCAGATTGATCGCCGCCAGCGTCTCGTAATGCAGGCGGATCAGGTTCCGGGCGAAGAACCAGACCGGCAGCCGCAGCAGCGTCCGCGCGCCGCTGTCGAGGTTCGGCAGCGACAGGTGATGCGCAAGGTGGCTGCGCAGGTCGAGATACCAGACCAGCGGGCTTTCCTTGCCGGTGAATCCGTCCTGAAACGACACCACGCCCGGCGGGCGCGCGATATCGAAATCGTGGACCAGCGAAAAGCTGACATCGTCGCCGCGCACGAAGAACGGATAGGGCAGGTGGCGCACCGGCCGAACCGGAAAGGCGAAGAACCACCATCCGCCGTAAAGATGGGGCGGATTGGCCCCGAACCCGCCCCGGATCGCCTCGGCCGCCTCGTCGGGATCGCGCAGGTCGGCCCCGTTGTCGATGGGGTGGCATCCGCCATCGAAGGTCGCGCCGTTTTCCCAAAGAATGCCCGGCTTGCCCGCGTCGATCATCGCGCCGGCCACCGCCGTATCGGGGTTCGTCGCCCAGGCCAGAAACGTCCAAGTCCGCTCGATGCTGTCCATGTGGATCGCGGCGTCGTCGTCCATGAACAGCACATGGCTGGCCCCCGCCGCGCGCGCCTCGATCAGACCGCGCGCGAACCCGCCGGCCCCGCCCAGGTTGCGGTTGGCGATCACTGTGACGCCGCGGCCCGCCCCGACCCCCGAGGGCCGGGCGCTGTCATGCCCGTTATCGACGACCTGAAGCCGGACATGCCCCCGCAGGGGCGACGCGGCCAGGTAATCCCTGAACCGCGCCACGGATCGCTGCACCGCCTCGGGTCGCCCGAACGTGGTGATCGACGCGACGAGGTCCGGCTGCCGCTGCGGCGCCCGCGCCGTCCGCCAGTCGATCGCGTCGATCCGCACCGCCGTCAGCGCCCGGATCTCGACATGCAGCAATCCCCGCCGCGTCGCCGGACCGATCCCGTCGATGCGATGACGCCATCCCGCATCCGCATCCAGATCGACCGTCCCCGCCCATAGCCGCACCGCCCCCGCGGGCTGGGACAGCACCACCGCGACCTCGACCCGTCCGCTGCCGCGCAGCACGACCGTCAGATCGTCCAGCCCGCAGCGATCCTGCCAGTCGCCCAGCGCGAAATAGTTGGAATACCCGTTCGTCCCCAGAAACCCGCCCGGTTCCAGCACGAACCCGTCCCCGTCGGTCTGCATGAAAAGGCGGGGCGGCGCGGGCAGGGCGGGATCGGGGCGGATCAGCCGCTGAACCGTATGAAGACCGTCCTGCGCCTGCAACGGATGGGGCATCAGCCGCGGTCTTTTGCGGCGCCCGCCTTGCGCGGGTTGACGACCGCGCCCTTCTCGATCAGCGCCTCGAACAGCGGTGCCACGAAGCGCGCCATCAGCACTTCGGGATCGGCGGGCAGGGTCAGGCTGGCCAGCGGCGCGTCCTCGGGCGGCAGCGGGTCCAGAAACAGCGCGTCGCGGTCCAGATAATGCCGCGCTACCGCCGCGTTGCCGTCCGCATAACGCGCCATCACCGCGCGCCGCAGTCCCGGCTCCATCAGCAGCTCGCTCTGCTTGCCCTTGTGGCCCAGGCTGCGGCGATCCACCGTCTCGCAGGCCGAAGCCAGCGCGTTGCGCACATCCGTCGCGGCGCGGTCCAGCGGCAGCAATCGCATGAACTCGGCCATCTGCGGCGACCGGCTGGAATTGACATGCGGCACCTTGCGCGCCTCGCTCATGTCGCGCAGCCCCACCGCCCGGCAGAAGGCCAGGACCGGCCCGTCCGGCATCTGCCCCTTCTCGAAGACCAGCGGCACGATGTTTTCCGCGCCGAACAGCCCCGCGACATGCGCAAGGAAGCGGTCGTAATGGATCCAGTGAAATTCCTCGGACCGGGCCAGGAACTCGGGAAAGGTGACATGCGCCAGGCTGTCGTTCCATTGCCACTTGATGTTCTGCAGATACCAGCTTTCCAGCCAGGTATCCTGCCGCCGCATGGCATAGACGACGCGGACATCGAAATGCCGGCGCAGCGCGGCCAGCGGCGACAGGTCGCGCCGCATCGCCACGTCCTCGTCGCTCAGGATGGCGGTATGCACGTCCTGCCCGCGCGCGGCATCGTTCAGCGCCCCCGCCACCTGCGCCGCGCTGCGCTTGCCGGCGAAGACCTCGTTCATCAGGTCCATGTGCCGCCGCACGCCGAACGGATAGAGGTATCCCTGTTTCAGCAGCGCGGGCGCGTTGTTGTGCAGGAACCGCTGGGTCGAACTGGTCGCCGTGCGATGGGCGCCGATATGCAGGTAAAGCGTGCGCAGCATGGCGTTCCGAATCCCGTTATGCCGCGTCCGCGGTCCTTCGTGCGCGCCGATATTTCAGAACGGCCCCGCGATGGCAACCGGCGGCCGCCGCCCCGGCCCTAGCTGACAAGGCCGCGCACCGCCCCCATCCCCTGCGCCAGCAGGGTCTCGGCGCGGGCGGGCGTGTCCGCCTCGGCATAGACGCGCAATTCCGGCGCGTTGCCCGAGGGGCGCAGATGGATGATATTCCCGTCCCCGTCCGTCAGACGCAATCCGTCGGTGACATCCGCCCGGATGCCCCCCGCCAGCCCGGCCCGTCCGGCGAATTGCGACCGTGCGGCGCCGTCGTCCGTCAGCCGCGCCACCAGCGCCAGCGACCGGTTGGTTGGCACGTCCTGCACCCGGTCCGTCGCGGTAAAGCGCGCAGGCTCGGCACCGACGCGCTGCGACAGCGGGGCGTCGCCCGCCGCGACGATGGGAAGAAAGCTGTCCCGCGTCATCAGCGGCGACAGCGTTCCGCCCGGCGCATCGGCCGCGAATCCCAGCAGGAAGCCGCCATTCGCCTCGTATCCCGCGACGTTCAGGGCGCCGTCGCGCATCGCGTCCTGCATCGCGGCGATGACATGGGGCGATCCGATCCGGGTGCGGATGACGGCATCGAAGCCCTTCCGTTCGGCCCCCGTATTCGACGATACCGGCGTCACCACCGTGCGCGCGCCCAGCGTCTCGGCCACGATCTGTCCCAGGACGTCGCCGGCGATCATCCGGCCCTTTTCGTCGCACAGCATGGGGCGGTCGCTGTCGCCGTCCGTCGATGCGATCGCATGCAGATCGTGTTCGGACGTCCACGCGGCCAGTTGCGCCCTGGCCGCCGGATCCACCGCTTCGGTATCGACGGGGATGAACGTGTCGGACCGGCCAAGCTCCACCGTCACAGCCCCCAGACCGCGCAGCATGTCCGCCAGCAGGTCGCGGCCCACCGCAGAATGGCTGAAGATGCCAATGCGCCGGCCCGTCAACGCCCCCGCCCCGAAGGCATCGACATACCGTGCCGCGAACCGCGCACCCGCCTGCGGATCGTCGGATCCCCTGCCTGTCCCGTCAGCGGCGGGCGGGGTGCCCGACAGCGCCGCGGTGATCGCCGCTTCCTCCTGCTTCGTGATCTCGCCTGCGCGGGTATAGAATTTCAGCCCGTTGCGGTCCGCCGGGATATGGCTACCCGTGACCATGATCGCGCCGGCCCCCGCATCCAGCGCCGCCATCGCCAGCGCGGGCGTCGGCACCAGGCCGCAATCGACCGTGTCCAGCCCCGCCTTCCGCGCGGCCTGACCGACGGCGGCGGCGATGCGGGGCGAACTGTCGCGCAGGTCGCGCCCGATGCAGACCGTGCCGCCGCTGTCGCAGACCGACGCGAAGGCCCGCACATGCGCGGCGATCAGGCTGTCGGTCAATTCCACCGCCAGACCGCGCAGGCCGCTGGTTCCGAACTTTGGGGGCATGGCGCGCTCCGGGGGCAGGGCAAAGCATGAATCTGTCCCATCGCCGCCGCGCCGTAAAGCGCCCTATGCGCGGCTTTCGGGTCGCGTATCGGCAGGGCGCTGGCGAAGCTGGGCCGAAACCGACGAAAGGTGCCCGCCATGACAGCAACCCTCCAGCCACCCGCCCCCGCCATCGGCCCGATGGGATCCGGCGCCTGTGCGATGCTTGTCGTCCTGTCGGTCCTCTGGGGCGGATCGTTCTTCTTCGTCGAACTGGCGGTACGCGAACTGCCCACGCTGACCATCGTGCTGCTGCGGGTTTCGCTTGCGGCATCCGTCCTCTGGGCTGCCGTCGCGGTTCTGGGCCGCCCGCTGCCGCGTGACGCGTCGGTATGGCTGGCCTTCCTCGTTATGGGGCTTCTCAACAATGTGGTTCCCTTCGGCCTGATCGTCTGGGGCCAGCAGACGATCGGCTCGGGCCTTGCTTCGATCCTCAACGCGACGACGCCGCTTTTCACGATGGCCGTCGCGGCACTGTTCCTGGCCGATGAACGGCTAGTCCGGCGCAAGGCGGTGGGGATGGCGCTCGGCCTCGGGGGCGTGGTGGCGGTGATCGGCCCCGGTGCGCTGGCGGGTCTGCAAGACAACGTGCTGGCGCAGATCGCCTGTCTGGGCGGCGCGCTGTCCTATGCCGTGGCGGGGGTCTTCGGGCGGCGATTCGGACGGCTGGGTGTCGATCCGGTCGTCGTGGCCGCGGGGCAGGTGACGGGCGCGACCCTGATCCTCGGCCCCGCCGCGCTGATCGTCGATCGCCCCTGGACGCTGGCCGCGCCTTCGGCAACGACCGTCGCGGCGATTGTCGGGCTGGCGGTCCTTTCGACCGCGTTGGCCTATATCCTCTACTTCCGGCTTCTGGGGATCGCGGGCGCGACGAACCTGTTGCTGGTGACGTTCCTCATTCCCGTCTCGGCCATAACGCTCGGCGTGACCCTTCTGGGCGAATCGCTGGGTGCCATGCAGATCGCCGGACTGGCGCTGATCGGTACGGGGCTGGCGGTCATCGACGGACGGCTTGGCGGTCTTTTGCGGCGCAAGGCGATCCGCTGAAACCGCGCGGCCGCTCCTACGCTGGTCTTACGCTTCTCTTACGTTTATCCGATGCCCCGAAACAGGGTGGCCACAGCCGCCGCCGCCACAACGGAACAAGGACGTTTTCGATGCGCATCGTCATGATCGGGACCGGCTATGTCGGCCTCGTCTCTGGTATCTGCTTTTCCGATTTCGGCCACGATGTCGTCTGCGTGGACAAGGATGCAAGCAAGATCAAACGCTTGAACGCGGGCGAGGTGCCGATCTACGAACCGGGACTCGAGGATCTGATGTCGCGGAACGTCGATGCCGGGCGGCTTCGGTTCACCACCGACCTGGCCGCCGCCCTCAAGGGCGCGCAGGCCGTCTTCATCGCCGTCGGCACCCCCACCCGCCGAGGTGACGGCCACGCCGACCTGACCTACGTCATGGCCGCCGCCGACGAAGTCGCCCGCGCTGTCGAGGGACCCGTTGTTATCGTTACGAAATCCACCGTTCCCGTCGGCACCAATCGCAAGGTGGCCGAGGTGATCCGCGCCGCGAATCCGACCCTGGACTTCGACGTGGCCAGCAACCCCGAATTCCTGCGCGAAGGGGCCGCCATTGACGATTTCATGCGCCCCGACCGCGTCGTCGTCGGCGTCCAGACCGAACGCGCCGGCCAGATCATGGCCGACATCTATCGCCCTCTTTTCCTTCGCGAATTTCCGATCCTCGTGACCGATCTGGAATCGGCCGAGATGATCAAATACGCCGCGAACGCCTTTCTGGCGACCAAGATCACCTTCATCAACGAGATTGCGGCACTGTGCGAGGCGGTCGGGGCGGACATCAAGCAGGTCAGCCGCGGCATCGGGCTGGACAACCGTATCGGCAACAAGTTCCTGCATGCCGGCCCCGGCTATGGCGGGTCGTGCTTTCCCAAGGATACCAAGGCTTTGGCCCGGATCGGTCAGGAACATGGCCGCCCCATGCGCATCACCGAGACGGTGATCGAGGTGAACGAGGACGCCAAGCGCCGGATGATCGACAAGCTGCGCGATCTTTGCGGCGGTTCGTTCAATGGCAAGACGGTCGCGGTGCTGGGCGTGACGTTCAAGCCCAACACCGACGACATGCGCGATGCACCGTCGCTGACCATTGTTCCGGCCCTCGTGGGCGGCGGCGCGAAGGTGCGCGTCACCGATCCCCAGGGCCGCCACGAGGGCGAGGCGCTGCTGCCCGGCGTAACCTGGTGCGACGATGCCTATGCCGCCGCGAAGGACGCCGATCTGTTGGTGATCCTGACCGAATGGAACGAGTTCCGCGCGCTGGATCTGGGCCGTATCGCCGGCGAAATGGCGACGCGGCACATGGCCGATCTGCGCAACATCTATTCGGTGGACGACGCGCGGGATGCGGGGTTCGACGCCTATGTCCCCGTCGGGCGGGCCGCGATGAACGCGGCCTGATCCGTCACAGCCCGTAATAGTCGCGATACCACGCGACGAACCGGGCGACGCCATCGCGGAAATCGGTCTGCGGGCGGTATCCGGTCAGCGCCGCCAGCAGCGCGGCATCGGCCCATGTGGCGGGAACGTCGCCCTGCTGCATCGGCATCATGTTGCGGATGGCCGTGCGGCCCGTCGCCTCTTCGATGGCGGCGACGAAATCCATCAAACGCACCTTGTCCGAGTTGCCGAT
Organism: Oceaniovalibus guishaninsula JLT2003; assembly: GCF_000299575.1. Classification (GTDB taxonomy): domain Bacteria; phylum Pseudomonadota; class Alphaproteobacteria; order Rhodobacterales; family Rhodobacteraceae; genus Palleronia; species Palleronia guishaninsula. Next base: position 165,517 of record NZ_AMGO01000021.1, on the reverse strand, counting down.
ATTCACCACCCGCCACGGGGCGACCGGCGACAGGGTGTCGCCCGCGACAGACGCCCCGTCGCGCTGTCCGGGCAGGGGCGGAACGGCGTCGATCAGCAGCGCGATACCGCGCACCAGATCGTCCACATAGGTGAAGTCGCGCCACATCTTGCCGTGATTGTAGATGTCGATGGGTTCCCCCGTCAGGATGGCGCGGGCGAACTTGAAATAGGCCATGTCGGGCCGTCCCCACGGGCCGTAGACCGTGAAGAAGCGAAACATCGTGGTCGGCAGGTCATGCAGATGCGACCAGGCATGACCCATCGCCTCGTTCGCCTTCTTGGTCGCGGCATAGATCGTCAGCGGGTGGTCGGCCTTGTCGGTTTCGGCATAGGGAAGATCGGTATTGGCGCCATAGACGGAACTGGTCGAGGCCATCAGAAGGTGGCGGACCGCATGGTCGCGGGCGATCTCCATCACGTTGAAGGTGCCGGTGACGTTCGTTTCCACATAAGCGCGCGGATTGTCGAGGCTGTAGCGCACGCCGGCCTGCGCGGCCAGATGGACGATCACGTCGGGTCGCGCAGCGTCGGCGGCACGGGCCAGGGCCGCGCGATCCTCCAGCAACGCCTCGGTCGCGGTGAACCGGTCAAATCGCGACAACGCTTCGTGCCGCCGCCGTTTTAGCGTGACATCGTAATAGTCGGTCATCCCGTCGAAGCCGGCGACGTTCCAGCCATCGTCAAGAAGGCGCCGGGCCAGATGGAATCCGACGAATCCGGCCGTCCCGGTGATGAACGCACTACGCATCGGCGGTGACGAAGGGGCTTTCCACCTCGTTCAGCAGCGGGGCCGCCGCGTCCTTGGCCGACAGGATGGCATCGGCGGGGTCGATGCGCCAGTCGATGCCGATGGCCGGATCGTCCCAGCGCACCGCGCCGTCATGCCGCGGCGAATAGGGGGCCGAGCATTTATAGGCGATCTCGGTCGCATCCTTGCGGGTGACGAAACCGTGCAGGAACCCTTGGGGGATCAGCAGTTGGCGGCCGTCCTCCTCGGTCAGATCGACAGCGACCCATCGGCCGAACGTCGCGCTGCCGGAACGGAAATCGACCGCCACATCGGTCAGTGCGCCGCGCGCGCAGCGGACCAGCTTGGCCTGGGCGGCAGGCGGCGATTGGTAGTGCAGACCCCGCACCGTTCCCGCGCGGGCCGAGAAGGAATGGTTGTCCTGCACCCAATCCGTCGTGATGCCGTGTTCGGCCAGCGTCGCGCGGTTCCAGCTTTCGGCGAACCAGCCGCGCGCATCGCCGTGGCGGCGCGGCGTCAGGATCAGCACGCCGTCCAGTGCGGTCTGTTCGATCTGCATGTCAGGTCTGCGCCCCCGTCCGTCCCTTGGCCAGATCGTCGAAGGCGCGCAGGCGGGCGATCAGCGGCTCCATCCGGTCCACCGGGATCATGTTCGGCCCGTCGGACGGCGCGCGGTCGGGATCCTGATGCGTTTCGATGAACAGCGCGGCAACGCCGATTGCGCAGGCCGCCGTGGCGAGAACAGGCGCGAATTCGCGCTGCCCGCCGCTGGTCGCGCCTATGCCGCCCGGCTGCTGCACCGAGTGGGTCGCGTCGAAGACCACCGGCCAGCCCGTCCGCGCCATGATCGGCAAGGCCCTGAAATCGCTGACAAGGGTGTTATAGCCGAACGACGTGCCGCGTTCGCAGAGCAGGATGCGCGCATTGCCGGTGCTTTCGATCTTGGCGGCGACATTCGCCATGTCCCAGGGCGCCAGGAACTGCCCTTTCTTGACGTTGACCGCCGCCCCGGTTTCGCCGGCCGCCAGTAGCAGGTCGGTCTGGCGCGACAGGAAGGCGGGGATTTGCAGAACGTCGCAAACCTCGGCCGCGCGCGCGCAATGATCGGGAAGATGCACGTCGGTGAGGACCGGACAGTCGAATTCCTCGCGGATGCGGCCCAGAATCTCCAGCCCCGCCTCGATCCCCAGACCGCGCCGGGTGCCGATGGAGGATCGGTTCGCCTTGTCGTAACTGGCCTTGAAGATGAACCGCGTCCCCGTGGGCGCGCAGGCCGTGGAGATTCGGTCCGCCATCATCCGCGCATGATCAAGGCTTTCCAGTTGGCACGGCCCGGTGATCAGGGCGATGGGCGCGTCACCGCCCACGTCTATCGTCCCGATGCGGACGATGCGCGGCTGGATTTCCGGGTGAAGGGGCATATCGGTCATGCGCGCCGCTTACCCCGCCGGTCCGTCCACGGCAACAGGTCGGTCCAGACCATAGGGCCGGTCGCCTTGCAGGGACGGGATTTGCCGCCGGGCGGCATCCACGGCAGCCAGGTCGAGATCGACCGTGGCAAGGCCCGGATCGTCGCCACCCATATCGACCAGCACCTCGCCCCATGGCGACACGACCATGGCATGTCCCCAGGTCCGCCGTCCGTCCGCATGGGGGCCGACCTGCGCCGCGGCGATGACGAAGGCGCCCGTCTCGATGGCACGGGCCCTCAGCAGAACCTCCCAATGGGCGCGGCCGGTCGGGACGGTGAAGGCCGAGGGCACGAACAGCAACACCGCACCGGCGCGGGCATAGTCGCGATAAAGCTGCGGAAAGCGCAGATCGTAGCAGATACTCAACCCGGCCAGCCCCCAGGGCGTGCCGGCCAGAACGGCGCGGGCCCCGGCGGCGAATCGCCGCGATTCGCCTGTCGGGGGGCGTCCTTCGAGGAACACGTCGAACAGGTGGATCTTGTCGTAGGATGCGACGATGCCGCCATCCGGCCCGATCAGGTCCGCATGGTTGAGATAGCGGTCGCCGCCGGGCGCAAGAACCGGGGTCGATCCGGTATGGATCCAGAGGCGGTGCCGGGCGGCTTCTTTGCGGCAGGCCGCGACGAACGGGTCCGCCGCATGGGTCGTGACCTGACGCCGGGATTGTTCGGGGTCGCGGTTCATCAGGCCGGCGACTTCGGGCAGGGCCAGCAGTTGCGCCCCGTCTTTCGCGGCCCGCGATGCGGCCTCGCGCATCCAGGCGATGTTGTCGGCATGGTTGTCGGCCGATGTCATCTGCGCAAGGCACAGCTGAAGCGCGGTCACGGGCGGATGTCCGGTATCATCGCCCCGATCGCCCGAAGGTGGCCCGGCGGGGCGGCGATGGCGGCCGCCGAAAGCTCGTCCACGGCGGCGTCCGGATCGTCGCAAAGCCTGTCCACAAGGCCGATCGTCAGCGCCTCGGCGGCGTCGATGCGGGCACCGCCCAGCAGGATCAGTCTGGCGCGGGCAGGGCCGACCAGCGCGGCCAGCCGCGCCGGATCGGAGGGTTGCGGCAGATAGCCCAGCCGCAGGACCGGATAGAAGAACCGGGCCTGCCGTGTGGCGATCCGCAGGTCGCAGGCCAGCGCCATGCCCATCGCCCCGCCGGCGCAGGGTCCGTTCAGCGCCGCAATGCTAAGGCCGGGAAGGTCGGCCACGGCGCGCGACACGTCTTCCCACAAGCCCGAAGTCGCCAGCCCGTCGGCGGCTTCGCCCAGATCGGCCCCGGCGCTGAACGTGCCGCCTGCGCCTGCAAGAACGACGGCGCGGTCGGCTTCGGTCGCGTTGCGCAATTCGGCCAGCAACGCCGTCAGCATCGCCGCGGTCAGGGCATTGGCCTTGTCGGGGCGGTCGAGGGTCAGGCGCAGGATGCCGCCTTGGCGGGTGGCGGTGATGCGACCGTCGCCCATGTCAGGCGGTCAGGCCGATGCGGGCGCGGATGGCGTCGTCGCGCAGCGAGACCTCCTTGCCCAGCCAGTCGTCGGCATCGGTGCCGCACATCCACAACAGGGCGCGGGCGGGCCAGTCGGGGGGGATGTGGACGCTCCAGTCAAGCTGGCTGACGGGATTGACGCCGCTTTGCCGGATGTCGCGCTGCATCTGCGTGGCGACGGTGCCGGGCGACAGGCCCATGACGCGCAGGCCCCGGCCGCGCCCTTCCTTGTCGGCGCAGGCGGTCAGCATCGCGGCGGCGGATTTGGACGCGCAATAGGCCGACCATCCTTCCAGCGCGTTGTGCGCCGCCCCGGACGAGACCGTCAGGATCGTGCCCGAGCGTTGTTCGAGCATCACCGGCATCGCCGCACGCATGCCGTGAAACACGCCTTTGACGTTGATATCTATACAGGAACTCCATGCCTCGGGATCGGCCCGCGACAGCATGGCGATGGGGTCTATGACGCCCGCATTGTTGATCAGGAAATCGAGGCGGCCGAAGGTCTGGAGGGTGGCGCCTATGGCGGCTTCGACTTCCCAGAAGCGGCTGACGTCGCAGGTGACGGCGAGGGCGCGGTCGGCGCCCAGTTCGCCGGCAAGCGCGCCGATGGCGTCGGCGCTGCGCGCCAGCAGCACGACGCGGGCGCCGGAATCGGCAAAAACCCTTGCCGTGGCTTCACCTATGCCCCGGCTTGCGCCGGTGATCAGCACCACCTTGCCATCCATGTCCTGCATCGGCCCCTCCTGCAATCCGCCGGGCGAGGCTAGGACGGAACGGGGCGCTTTGGCCAGCGGGGATGCCCCGCCGGCCATGATAATCGCGTAAGAGTCGCGTCGGAGTTCCGTCGGACCCCCGCGCTATTGTCCGCGGGCGAATTCGGGATACGCCTCCATCCCCAGTTCGGCCACGTCGAGGCCCGCGATCTCGTCCTCGGGCGAGGCGCGCAGGCCGGTCAGCCGGTCGATGACCAGCCACGCGGCCAGGCTGGTCGCGAAGACGAAGCCGCCCACCGCCAGAAGCCCCAGCGACTGCGCCCCGAAGCTGGCGGCGTCGTTGGTCAGCGGCACCGCCATCGTGCCCCAGATGCCCGCCAGCAGATGCACCGGGATCGCGCCCACCACGTCGTCGATCCGCAGCCGGTCCAGCATCGGCACCGCGAAGACGACGATGCCGCCGCCGACCGCGCCGATCAGGGTGGCGCCGCCCAGCGACGGCATCAGCGGTTCGGCGGTGATCGACACCAGACCGGCAAGCGCGCCGTTCAGCACCATCGTCAGATCGACCTTGCCATAGACGAGCTGCGTCAGCGCAAGGGCGGCCAGCGCACCGCCCGCCGCCGCGGCGTTGGTGTTGGCGAAGATGCGGCTGACATCGCTGATGTCGCCCACGGTTCCGGCGGCAAGCTGCGACGCGCCGTTGAAGCCGAACCAGCCCAGCCACAGGATGAACGTGCCCAGCGTCGCCAGCGCCAGATTGCTGCCGGGCATCGGCACCGCGCGGCCGCCCGGATACCGGCCGATCCGCGGTCCCAGCACGATGGCGCCCGCCAGCGCGGCGAAACCGCCCGCCGCATGGACCAGCGTGGACCCGGCGAAGTCCGAAAAGCCCGCATCGGCCAGCCAGCCGCCGCCCCACTGCCACGACGCCTCGATCGGATAGATGAAGCCGGTCAGCAGCACGGTGAAGCCGAGGAACGGCCAGAGCTTGATCCGTTCGGCCAGCGTGCCCGACACGATGGAGGCGGTGGTCGCGCAGAACATCAACTGAAAGAAGAAGTCCGATCCCGCCGAGGCATAGTCGAGCGCGGCGTCGTCGGCCGTCAGCCCCACCGCGTCGAGCACCGTGGGGGAAAAGAGCGGGCCGAGAACCCCCGCGACCGTCCAGTCGGCGGGATACATCAGGCCGAAGCCGGTCAGGTAATACATCGTCGCCGCCAGCGAGAAGAGCGCCACGTTCTTGGTCAACTGCATGGTGACGTTCTTGGACCGGACGAGCCCGGCTTCGAGCATGGCAAAGCCCGCGGCCATCCAGAAGACCAGAAAGCCGCCGACCAGAAACAGCAGCGTCGTCAGGATGTAGGGCGCGACATCGGGCGGGGCCGCATCCTGCGCCTGGGCGATGCCCGACATCGCAAGAAGCGCGCAAGGCGACAGGTGAAAGACGGTCTTCATTCTCAATATTCCCTTTGGCGTGATGCCGGCAAGCGGTGCCGGACCGTCGCAGCGGACCGGCAGCGGGCCATCCCGCGCAAGGCTGCGGTCGCTGATCGCGCTGCGCTGCGGCGAATTTCAGACGGTCCTGCCTGCATTTCGGGCAAATCGACGCGTTTTTGGGCAGGGACGAATCGCTTGCGGTTCCGAACGGCGTTTCTATATCGCGCGGGTTCGGTGTAGGGTCGCCGAGAGCAGATCAGGCAAGGTCCCGCAGATGGCCACCTCCGGCAAAGGCAGATCGCCCCTCGTGGCGCCGAAACGCACGCGCAAGGCCCCGGCCAGACCCGCCCCCCGCCGCAGGCCGGCGGTGCGGCGCGGCGGGCGGCGGCGCGGGCCGCTGGCATGGATCGGCGCGGTGATCCGCTGGGCGTTCCGGCTGGTGGGCGGGCTGGCGGTGCGCGGGGCGGCGGTGCTGGCGCTGATCCTGGGGGTCGCGGTCTATTATTTCTATACGACGCTGCCCCCGGTCGAGGAATTGCTGGACGGGCGGGCGCGCGGATCGGTGACGATGCTGGACCGCGACGGCGCGATCTTCGCCTGGCGCGGCGAACAGTTCGGCGGCCAGATCGACGCCGCGACCATTTCGCCCAACCTGCGCAATGCCGTCATCGCCACCGAGGATCGCCGGTTCTATCGCCATTTCGGCGTGTCGCCGCGCGGCGTGGCCAGCGCGGTGGCGATCAACCTGCGCGAAGGGCGCGGGCCGCTGTCGGGCAACGGCGGATCGACGATCACCCAGCAGACCGCCAAGCTGCTGTGCCTCGGCGTGCCCTACGATCCGGCGGTCTGGGAGACCGAAGCGGAATACGAGGCCGATTGCCGCGAGGGATCGCTTTGGCGCAAGGTCAAGGAAGCCGTCTATGCGATGGCGATGGAAGCCAAGTATTCCAAGAACGAGATCCTGACGATCTATCTGAACCGGGCGTTCCTTGGGGCCGGATCGCGCGGGTTCGAGGCGGCGGCGCAGCGCTATTTCGGCAAGTCCGCCAACCAGGTCACGCCGGCCGAGGGCGCGATGCTGGCCGGGCTGCTGGTGGCGCCCACGCGCTATGCGCCGACCAACGATCTGCAACGCAGCCAGGACCGCGCATCGGTGATCATCGGCCTGATGGAGCGCGAGGGCTATCTGACCCCCGAGGAGGTGCGCGAGGCGCGCGCGCATCCGGCTGAGCTTTCGGCGGCGGCCGAGGCGCGGGCGGGCGGCTATTTCGCCGACTGGGTGATGACGGACGCGCCCGATTTCCTGACGCGCAAGACCACCGAGGACGTGATCCTGCGGACCACCTTCGATCCGCGCATCCAGCGGGCGGCGGAAAGCGCGCTGGACTACATCTTCGACGCCAAGGTGCGCGAGGGCAGCAAGGCGCAGGCCGCCATCGTGGTGATGAGCGCCGACGGCGCGGTGCGCGCGATGGTGGGGGGGCGCAAGTTCAAGGGCGTGGCGGGGCAGTTCAACCGCGCCATCATGGCCAAGCGGCAGACCGGATCGGCGTTCAAGCCCTTCGTCTATGCCGCGGCGCTGGAGCTGGGCTATAGCCCCAACGACCGGGTGATGGACGCGCCGCTGACGCTGAACATCCCCGGATCGGGCCCGTGGTCGCCGCGCAACTATACCGGCGAATACCGCGGCGAGATCACGCTGACCGAGGCGCTGGAGCACAGCATCAACACCGCCGCCGTGCGCGTGTCCGAAGCGGTGGGCCGCGAGAACGTGCGCAAGGTGGCGTCGGATTTCGGGATCGATTCGGATCTGGCGGCGGGGCCTGCCCTGGCGCTGGGCGCGTCCGAATCGACGCTGCTGGAGATGACGGGCGCCTATGCGGGGATCCTGAACGGCGGATCGTCGGTCGAGCCCTACGGCCTGGTCGAGCTGCGGCTGAAGGGCAACGACACGCCGCTGATCGGCCAGACGGGGGGCCTGGGCGAGCGGGTGATCTCGCAGGACGCGGCGCAGCAGCTGACCTGGATGATGAGCCGGGTGATCGAGGCGGGAACCGGGCAGCGCGCGCGGCTACCGGGACGCGAGGCGGCGGGCAAGACCGGCACGACGCAGGCGTCGCGGGATGCGTGGTTCGTGGGGTTCACCGCCGATTACGTGGCGGGGGTGTGGATGGGCTATGACGACAACACGCCGCTGAAGGGCGTGACGGGCGGCGGCCTGCCGGCGGAGATCTGGCAAGAAGCGATGTCGCGCATCAGCGAGGGGCTGCCGGCGCGGCCGCTGCCGATGGCGGGCCCGCGCGCGCCCGCCATGCAACACGCGCAGCCCTATGCGGCGGCCCCCGTCTATGGCGGCGGGGGGGCGGTGGCGCAGTCGGGCGGTGTGCCGGCGCGCGGCGAATCGTTCCCCGACGCGGCCGAGAGGCTGCTTCAGGACGTGCTGGGCGGGCTTTTCGGGCGCTGAGGCGCGTCGGCAAGCGCCCGCACCTCGGCCAGCGTCATGTCGGTGCGGCGGGCGACGCCGTCGCGCAGGGCGCGGTGCAGCAGCCGCAGATAAGCGGGCGCGTCGGCGCCGTAGCGCGCGGCGGCGCGGCGCCGACGCGGCCGAGAGGCTGCTTCAGGACGTGCTGGGCGGGCTTTTCTGGCGCTGAGGCGCGTCGGCAAGCGCCCGCACCTCGGCCAGGGTCATGTCGGTGCGGCGGGCGACGCCGTCGCGCAGGGCGCGGTGCAGCAGCCGCAGATAGGCGGGCGCGTCGGCGCCGTAGCGGGCGGCGGCGCGGCGCCATTTGAACGCGACGACCGGCAGCAGGCCCCAGAAAAGCGGCCCGGCGGCGGCGCGATACATGATCAGGCCGTTGCGATAGGTGTAATAGACCTTCCAGAGCGGACGATAGACCCGCGCCTTGCCGTCCGATGCGGCGAAGGTGGTGCAGTCGTGCTGGAAGTGCAGGCCCGGATCGAAGGCGATGCGGAAGCCCGCGCGGCGCAGGCCCAGCGAATAGATCACGTCGTCGCCGTAAAGGAACAGCCCGCCCTGCGGATAGCCGCAGCGTTCGATGGCGGCGCGCGGCACGAAGAGACCGACGAAAGACGCCATGTCGATGTCGTGCAGACGGTCGGTGTCGTAGGCGCGCGGATCGAGGTGATAGCCGTCGCGCCCCCGCCCCGCCAACGCGCGCAGCAGGGCCGCCGGGCGGCGGAACGGGTTGAGGCCGGGGCGGTTCATTTCGCAGATCGCGCCGCCCGGATAGCGCACGGCGGCAGCATAGGCGGTGCGGGCATCGCGCGGCGCGGCATGGAAAGCGGCGATGGCGCCGGGCGCGGGGCGGCCGTCATCGTCCATCACCACGATCCAGTCGGGATCGAGCCGGGCGACGACCAGACGCATGCCGGCCTCGAACCCGCCGGCGCCGCCGACATTGCGGTCGCAGCGATGCACGATCAGGCGTGGATCGTCCTGCGCGGCCAGCCAGGCGGGGGTGCCGTCCTGCGACGCGTTATCGACCACCACCACCGCCTGTAGCAGGTCGGCGGGCGCGGCCAGCAGGCTTTCGAGCGTGACGCGCAGCTGGTCCAGCCGTTCGTGGGTGACGACGATGGCCGTCAGCCTGCCTGCGATGTTGTTCATGCCGCCCTCCGTTAACGGGGATGCCTGACCAGATCGCGGCCCCGAGGGCAAGGGCGTTGCGCGAAGGCGCGCCGCAACGCGCGGCGGTGCAGGGGTTCGGTCATCATCGCCGCGTAGAACGCCGCACGATCCATCCAACAGGAGCGCGCCCCATGACCGACACCTCGCCCCGGCTCGACCTGCCGCTGATTCAGCCGTCGCAGGCGCAAAAGCACGTCACCCATAACGAGGCGGTGCTGGCGCTGGATACCGTGGTGCAACTGAGCATCGCGGGTTTCGACCTTGCGGCCCCGCCCGCGGATCCGCTGCCGGGCGCGACCTATGCTCTGGGCGCGGCCCCTTCGGCGGAATGGGCCGGGCAGGGCGGCAGGCTGGCGACATGGGGGCCGAACGGCTGGCGGTTCATCGCGCCCGCCGACGGCTGGATCGGCTGGGATACCGAAGGCGCGCAATTGCGGGTGCGCAAGAACGGCGTGTGGGAGGTGCTGGCGATGGGCGATGCGGGGAACGGGGGCACGGGCGGCGGCGCGGGCGGGGGCGGCGCGGGTGGCGCGCTCGATTTGCAGAACGTGCCGGGGCTGGGGATCGGCACGGCCTGGGACGCGACGAACCGGCTGGCGGTTCACGGCACCAACGCGCTGCTGACATCCGATGGCGGATTCGACATCGCGGTGAACAAGGCCGCCGCGGGCGACGACGCGTCGCTGACGTTCAAGACCGCCTATGCGCCGCGCGCGCTGATGGGGCTGCTGGGGCGGGACGATTTCGGCATCAAGGTCGCCGACGATTCCGGCACCTATCGCGAAAGCCTGCGGATCGACCGCGCGTCCGGTGCGGCGCGGTTTCCATCGGGCGCGCGGGTGTCGCAGGTGCTGCATATTCCCGGCAAGTGGCAATGCGCGGCCAACGGGCAATGGGCGGGCCTCTCGGACAATTCGGGCCACGGGGCCGAGACCTATAACCAGAATTACGGCCCCAAGACGGGCGAGCCCACATCGCGCTTCGTCGATCTGGGACCGTTCGTGCGCAGGGGATCGCGGATCGTGGCGCTGCGCGGGGTGATGCGGGCGAACCAGCCCGATCTGTCGGCCTTCGACGTGCGGGTCTATCACCAGACCGGGGCGAACGGCGATTTCTGGGGCAACGATTACGCGCGCACCGAGATCCTGTCGCGCGACGGCGTGCCGATTCCCGGCACGGCGATGTATGTCGTCGATCTGGCCATCGGCTATGACGTGCCCAAGGACGGGCTGCTGATCATGGCGCTGCGCCCTTCGACCCCGATCGCGAGCACGCGGTTCATCTATTCGTCGCTGGCGTTCTACTGCCTGACCGCGCCCGATTGAGGGCCGTCAGCGGGCATAGATGTCTTCGTAGCGCACGATGTCGTCCTCGCCCAGGTAGGGGCCTGTCTGGACCTCGATCAGGACCATATCGACCTTGCCGGGGTTTTCCATCCGGTGCACCGCGCCCAGGGGGATATAGATCGATTGGTTCTCGGTCAGCAGGGCGACATCGTCGTTGACGGTGACGCGGGCGGTGCCGCGCACCACGATCCAATGTTCCGACCTGTGGTGATGCGATTGCAGCGACAGCGCGGCCCCCGGATGCACGACGATGCGCTTGACCTGGAAGCGGTCGGAGATGACCAGGCTTTCGAACCAGCCCCAGGGCCGGTGATCGACCGGAAAGGCCGTCGCCTGCTTGGCGGCCTTGCCTTTCAGCGCGGTGACGGCGTTCTTGACGTCCTGCGCGCGCGAGGCGTGGGCGACCAGCACGGCGTCGGGCATGGCCACGGCGATCACGTCGGTCAGGCCGATCCCGACCAGTTCCAGGCGCGAATCCTCGCTGCGCAGCAGGGTGTCGGTGCAGTCGATGGCGGTGGCGTGGCCCGAGACCGCGGTGCCGGTGCCGTCGCGATCCATCTCGCGCCAGACGGCGTCCCAGCCGCCCAGATCCGACCAGCCGCCGGGGAAGGGGACGACGGAGAGGTTGGCGGCCTTTTCCATCACCGCGAAGTCGATCGAGATATCCTCGGCCTCTTTCCACGTATCGACGTCGAGGCGCAGGAAGCCCAGATCGGGGCGCGCGCGTTCGACCGCCTGCGTTACGGGGTCGATCAGGGCGGGCGCGTGTTCGCGGAAGGCGGCGACGATGGCGTCGGCGCGGAACAGGAAGATGCCGGCGTTCCAGAGATAGGTGCCGGCGTCGAGCATCGCGCGTGCGGTGTCGAGGTCGGGCTTTTCGACGAAACGGCGCAGCGGCACGGGGCCGTTGCCGGGCTGGCCGTCGAGTTCGAGATAGCCATAGCCCGTTTCGGGGCGGTCCGGCGTGATGCCCAGAGTGACCAGGCGGCCTTCGCGGGCAGCAGGAATGCCCGCCTCGACCGCGCGGCAGAAGGCGTCGGCATCGGCGATGACGTGATCGGACGGCGCCACCAGCATCAGCGCGCCCGGTTGCGTCTTTTCCAGCCAGAGGGCGGCGGCCAGAACGGCGGGGGCAGTGTTGCGCGCCTCGGGCTCGATCAGGATGGCGCCGGGGTCGATGCCGGCATCGGCCAATTGTTCGGTGACGATGAAGCGGAAGTCGGACCCGGTGACGATGATAGGCGGCGCGAAGGCTGGTCCGGTAAGCCGCGTCACGGATGCCTGGAACAGCGTCCCCTCGCCGGTCAGTCTGGCGAATTGCTTGGGATAGGATTTGCGCGACAGCGGCCATAGCCGCGTGCCCGAGCCGCCGGACAGAAGGACGGGGACGATCATGGGGTCTCCTTGCGGCGGGCTTCGGGGCATTATTCCCGCCGCCGCGCGCCGGGGCAACCCCCGCGCATGGGTGATCGACACGCAGCGCAAGGTCGGCTAGGACGGCGCGCCGCCGCGGGCGTGGTGGAACGGTAGACACATGGCACTTAAACTGCCTGGGGCGAAAGCCCGTGCCGGTTCGAATCCGGCCGCCCGCACCATCGTTGCGAATTTTCCGCAGGGTGACGGATGGCCTTGGCCAAGTCCTTGATATGGCGTATCCGACCGGTATCGGGGACTTGCCCGGTGGTTTGCGCGACCCGTGCAGGCGTGGCTGGCGCAGGTGCGGGATCGGGATGGGATAGATGTCCAGACTTCTGGTGATTTCGCCCACGCTGGCCGCATCCAGGGACGGAAAGCTGTTTCTCGACAAGAAATTCGTCGAAGGGATGCGGTTTTACAGCGACAGATGGCCGGGGCCGGTCGGGTGTCTGCTGCACGAACGGACAGGGACGTTCGCATTCGGGCAGTATTACGACCCGGCCGAGCTTCCGTTCAAGGTCGAACTTCTGCCGGAGGGCCGTGCCCTCGGCCCCAGGGAGATCGCGGGTTACGACACCATCCTGTGCGGGGGCGACGGGCAAGCGCATCTGCATCTGGCCGAAACCTGCCGCCGGACCGGGCAGGCGCTGGTCTTCGTGATCGAGAATATCGACGAGACCCGGCGGCAGATGGTCATGCTGGACCGGACGCGAAGCTGGCCGAGGCGGGCGCGGGCGCTGGCCAGTATCCAGAGCGGCCGGCGGCGGCGGCGGCAGGCTTTCCAGGCGGCGGGCGGGATCCAGGCCAACGGCCATCCGGCCTTCGCCGCCTACAGTCCGATGAACCCGGACACGATGATGTTCTACGACAGCCGCGTTTCGGAAGACCTGCTGGCGACCGATGCGGACATGGCCGCGCGGTCGGGGCGGCTGGCCACGGGTGCGCCGCTGCGGCTGATGCATTCGGGGCGGCTGGAGCCGCTGAAGGGGTCGCAGGATCTGATCCCCATCGCGCGGCGGCTGACGGCCAGGGGCATCGCGTTCGAGCTGGATATCTTCGGCACCGGCAGCCTGGAGGCCGAGATCGCCGCCGGGATCGCCGCGCATGGATTGCAGGGCAAGGTCAGGCTGAACGGGCCGGTGGATTTCAGGACCGAGCTTATGCCGTTCGCGCGGACGCGGGCGGATATCTATCTGAGCTGCCACCGGCAATCGGACCCGTCCTGCACATATCTTGAGAATATGGGCTGCGGGCTAGCCGTGGTCGGATATGCGAACCGCATGTGGGCGGCCCTGTGCGAGGTTTCGGGGGCGGGATGGACCGCGCCCCTGGGCAAACCGGAGGCGCTGGCGGAGGCGCTGGCCGAGGCCGCGACCGACCGCGCTCGGCTGGCGGCATGCTGCACGGCCGCGCGCGATTTCGCCGCTGCCCATTCGTTCGAGCGCGAGTTCGATCGCCGGATCGCGCATTTGCAGGCCGTGGGGCGGCCCGGCCGCGGCAAAACGCAGAGCGACAGGACACTGGGCGAGCCCGTCGGATGACGCTGCCGAACAAGATCGTCGGTCTGCTGGATTTTCTGGCGAATCCGCAAAAGGACATCGAGGTTTTCGGCATGTTCGGCCCCGGCAATCTGGGCGACGAGGCGATGCTGGTCGCTGCCGGTCAGGCGCTGTCCCCCCGGCGGATCGTGCCGAGCCGGCGATACCCCGCGCGACCGCTTCTGAACGGTCTGGTCGAGCGCAGGCGTCGCAAACACCTGCTGGTGGGCGGCGGGACGCTGATTCATGGCGGGGATACCGGATGGCTGGACTATGTCGAGATGCGGGCGCGGCAGGGGGTCGAGGTGTCGTTCTTCGGGACCGGGATGGCCTTTGCCGAACACCAGATCGTCAACGAATCCGACCCTTATCGCCGCTGGCGCGCGATCCTGCGGCAAGCCCGGCATGTCCATCTGCGCGGCCCCGATTCGGTTGGCCTTGCCGAACGGATGGGCGTGCGTGCCGGGATCTTCGGGGATTTCGGGTTTCTTCTGCACCGGCCCGGTCTGGCGGCCGCCAACCGTGACCGGCAGGACGGACCCGTCGGGCTGAGTCTGGGCGAATGTCTGGGCGATCAGGACGCGTTCGAGGATGCCTGCGTGGCGCTGGTCGAAAGGCTGTCGCGCGATCACCGGCTGGCGTTCCATGTCGCCGTCAGAACCGACCTGCCCGCGACCGAGCGGGTCATCGCGCGCGCCGGTCTGGCCGAAGGGCAATACGGCATCGAGGCGCATTATTTCGATCCCTATGCCTTCATGCACGCGATCAGCGGATATCGCGTGTTTCTTGGGCTGAAACTGCATGCCGCCGGTTTCGCGATGGTCGCGGGGGTTCCGGCGCTGATGATTGCCTATCTGCCCAAATGCCACGACTTCATGGCCCCCCTGAACGCGGACCCCCGGATGACGGTCCCGCTGCCGCTGGACGTGGACGATGTGCTGGCGCGGATCGGCGACGTGCTGGCCGATCCGCGGGATTTCGTCGTCGCGGACCGGATTGCCGCGATCGCCGCCACGCAGCGCGGCACGTTGGCGCGCGTCTATGGCTGACGGCCGGAACGCGGGCCGGGGCGATCAGCGCAGGCGGTTGCCGTCCGCGTCGAAGCGGAAGGCGCGGGCGGGATCGTAGCCCAGCGTCAGCCGTTCGCCCACGCGGGCGTCGTGCTGGCCGAACATGCGCACGGTGACGGACCCCGCATCGCCGGCATCGACGACGAGGTTCGTATCGCCGCCCAACCGTTCGACATGGACGATGCCGCCTGCAATCGCGCCGTCCGGGGCGGGGGCCAGATGTTCGGGGCGGATGCCGATGACGCCGCCATCCGGCCCGGCGGGCAGGAAGTTCATCGAGGGCGCGCCGAGGAACCCCGCGACGAAGCGGTTGGCGGGGTCGTTGTAAAGCTGCATCGGGGTGCCGATCTGTTCGACCCGGCCCGCGCGCAGGACGACGATGCGGTCGGCCAGGGTCATCGCCTCGGTCTGGTCGTGGGTGACGTAGACCATGCTGGCGGCCAGCGCGCGGTGAAGCTGCGCGATCTCGATCCGGGTGTTCATGCGCAACGCGGCGTCGAGGTTCGACAGCGGTTCGTCGAACAGGAACAGGCGCGGCTGGCGGGTGATGGCGCGGCCGATGGCGACGCGCTGGCGCTGGCCGCCCGACAGTTCGGCGGGCCGGCGGGCGAGATAGGGATCGAGGTCGAGGATGCGCGCGGCTTCGGCGATGCGGGCGGCGATCACGTCCCTGGGCTGGCCTTCCTGCTTCAGCCCCAGCGCCATGTTTCCGCGCACGTCGAGATGCGGGTAAAGCGCATAGGACTGGAACACCATCGCGATGCCGCGTTTCGCGGGCGGCGTGCGGGTAACGTCCTCGCCGCCGATGCTGACGGTGCCGGATGTCGCGTCCTCCAGCCCCGCGATGACGCGCAGCAGGGTGGACTTGCCGCAGCCCGAAGGGCCGACGAAGACGACAAATTCGCCCTCGTCCACGGCGAGGTCGATGTCGTGCAGCACCTTCGTCGCGCCGAAGGACTTGTTCACGCGGTCGAGGATCAGCGCGGTCATGTCAGATCCACCGGCGCCCCGGTGCGGATGGACCGGTCGGCGGCAAGGCAGATGCGCAGCGATTGCACCGCGTCGCGCAGATGGCGCGTCAGGTCGGTATCGTCGTCGATGGCGCGCAGCAGGAAGTCCTGCTCGGCCTCGCAAAGCTGCTGGTGGCCGGGTTCGTCCGGCATCTCGATCAGCCTGTCGCCCTGGGGGCGGTGGACCAGGATCGCGCCGACCCTGGTATGGCCGTCCACGTCGTCGGACGCGCCCTTGTTGCCTTCGGTGATCGACACGGATCCCGCGGGCGAGACGATGTCCTTCACGAAGCTGGCCGTCTCGGACATCATCGGCCCCCATCCCGCCTCGTACCAGCCGACCGATCCGTCGGCGAAGACGACCTGGAACTGGCCGTAATTATACATGCCTCCGGGCAATTCATCGGTCAGCCGCAGGCCCATGCCGTTGACGCGCAGCGGGGCGGCGTCGGTGATCTGGCACATGACATCGACGTAATGCACCCCGCAATCGACGATGGGGCTGGTCGTCTGCATCAGCGCGCGGTGCGTTTCCCACGTCTTGCCCGACGATTGCTGGTTGAGGTTCAGCCGGAAGACGTAGGGGCCGCCGAGGTCGCGCGCCTCGGCGATCAGGCGCTGCCAGCTTGGGTGGTGGCGCAGGATATAGCCGACGACGACCTTGCGCCCCGTTTCGGCCGCGCAACCGGCGACGCGGGCGGCGTCGGCATCGGTGGTCGCCAGCGGCTTTTCCACGAAGACATGACAGCCCGCGCGCATCGCGGCGCAGGCGTAATCGGCGTGGGTGTCGGTATAGGTGGCGATGACGGCGATGTCGGGACGGGTTTCGGCCAGCGCCGTGTCGAAATCCTGAAAGACCGGATAACCGGCCAGTTCGGGCGGCAGATCGACGGGCGAGCGGTTGACCAGCGCCACGATCTCGGCGCGCGGATGGCGATGATGGGCCAGCGCGTGACAAAGGCCCATATTGCCCAGCCCCGCGATCAGGACGCGATGTGTCATTTGACGGCCCCCGAGGTGATGCCGCGGATCAGTTGCCGCGAAAAGACGATATAGAGGACCAGCACCGGCAGCACCGCAAGGCTGAGCGCCGAAAGCACCGCGTTCCAGTCGGTGACGAATTGCCCGATGAACACCTGGCTGCCCAGCGTCAGGGTCTTGACCTGCTCGGCGGGGGCCAGGATCAGCGGGAACCACAAGTCGTTCCAGATGGGGATCATGTTGAACACCGCGACCGTGGCCATCGCGGGACGCACCAGCGGCAGGACGAGGCGGAAGAAGATGCGGTATTCGCTGAGCCCGTCGATCCGGCCCGCATCCTTCAGATCGTCGCTGACCTGGCGCATGAATTCCGACAGGATGAACACCGCCAGCGGCAGACCCTGCGCCGTATAGACCAGGATCAGCGCGGCAAGCGTGTTGACGAGGCCCGTGGCCACCATGCCCTGAAGGATCGCCACCGTGCCGATGCGGATCGGAATCATGATGCCAAGCGCCAGATAAAGCCCCCAGAGCGTGTTGCCGCGGAACCTGTATTCGGCCAGCGCGAAGGCCGCCATCGCGCCGAAGATCAGGATCAGCGCCAGCGACACGACGGTGACGATCATAGAGTTCTGGAAATAAAGCACGAAATCGCCCTGCCGCATGACCGTCTGATAGCCGATCAGCGAAAAGCTGTCGGCGTCGGGCAGGGCCAGCGGTTCGGAAAAGATCGCGCGGCGCGACTTGAAGCTGTTGGTGACGATCACCCAGACCGGAAACAGCGCGATCAGCGTGTAGGTTATCAGCGCGGCATGCGCGGCGACGCTGTTTAGCGGATTGGTTCTCGCGCGGCTCAAAGCTGATACCGGCGGATGCGGGTCTGGATCCCGAAAAGGTAGATGCACACCCCGACCAGGATCACCGCGAACATCGCCGACGCGATGGCGCTGCCCATATAGGGATCGCCCAGTTGAAGCTGGAATCCGAAGAAGGTGCGGTAAAGGAACGTGCCCAGGATGTCCGAGCTGAAGTTCGGCCCCGCCAGCGCGCCCTGCGCGGCATAGATCAGGTCGAAGGCGTTGAAGTTGGCCACGAAGGTCAGGATCGAGATGATGCCGATGCTGGGCAGGATCAACGGCAGCTTGATCTTCCAGAAGGCCGACCAGCCGGTCACGCCGTCGCATTCGGCCGCTTCCAGTATCTCGTCGGGGATCGACAGCAGCGCGGCATAGATCAGCATCATTGGGATGCCGACGAATTGCCAGACCGAGATCAGCGCCAACGTGGTCAATGCCGTCTCCTCGCGTCCCAGCCACGGGGCGAACCAGGATTTCAGGCCGACCGCATCCAGCATCGACGGCGCGATGCCCCAGATCGGCGACAGGATCAGCTTCCACGCGAAGCCGACGATGACGAAGGACAGGATCGTGGGGATGAAGATGGCCGACCGGTAGAACCCCGCCAGCCGCAGCCCCGGCGCCGACAGGATCGCCGCCAGCGCGATGCCGATGGGGTTCTGCACCGCCATGTGGATGAGGAAGAACCAGAAGTTGTTGGCCAGCGCGTTCCAGAACTGGCGCGACCAATTGGGGTCGCCGAACAGCGTGCGGAAATTGGCAAGGCCGGCGAAGACGCGCCCCTCGGGCCCTTCGGTAAACAGCGACAGGCGCAGCGTATCGAAAAGCGGCAGGATCATCACCGCGCTGTAGACCAGCACGGCGGGCGCCAGAAAAACGGCGATGTGCCAGCGGCGGCGGGATCTGGGTTTGTGCATCCGGCCCCCTGCGGATGCGCGCCCCCTTGGGGACGCGCACGCGGTCATTGCTGCGGCTGATACCAGGATGCCAGACCTTCCTGAAGCCGCGCGCCGGCGTCTTCGGGCGTCTCCTCGCCCTTGATGACCTGGGCCGAGGCGTTCCACGTCTCGTTTTCCAAGTTCGGTGTGCCGCGCGACAGGATCTGATAGGTGGACCGGATCGTGCTTTCGCAATCCTGCCGCCAGCTTGCGAATTCCTGCGCCAGCGGATCGTCGATCTGCACTGGGGCCTCGGACAGCGGGAAGAAGCCCGGCAGCGCGTTGGCGTAGAGCGTGGCGAATTCCTCGGACGCGACCCAGTCGAGGAAGGTGCGGGCCGCTTCGGGGTGGTCGGTCGCCGCGTTCATGCCGATGCCGATATCGGTGTGGTCGCTGATATAGCAGGTATCGCCTTCGTTCTGAACGGGGGGCGGGAAGGCGCCCATCTCGAAGTCGACCAGATTGTTGAAGCCCGACACTTCCCACGATCCGGCGGGGAAGATCGCCGCGCGGCCCAAGGTGAACAGGTTCTGGCTGTCGGGATAGGTCTGCGCCTCGAAACCGTCGCCGAGGTAGTCGCCCCAGCGGGCAAGCTGGGCATAGGGCGCAGTCCATTCGGGGTCGGTCAGCCTGGCGTCGCCGGCGATCAGCGCCTTGCGGCCTTCCTCGCCCTTCCAGTAGTTCGGGCCGATGTTCTGATAGCCCATCGTCGCGGCTTCCCACTGGTCGTTGGTGCCCATCGCCATCGGGATATAGGTGCCGTCCTGCTTGATCGCGTCGAGCACGGCAAAGAAGTCGTCCACCGTTTCGGGCGGTTCCAGCCCCAGTTCGGCAAAGGCGTCCTTGTTGTAGATGAAGCCGTGGATGACCGACGCCATCGGCACGCAATAGGTGACGGACCCGTCATCGGTGCTCCACCCCGATTTCGCCACGTCCGAGAAGTTGGACATGCCGTCGAGATCCGAAAGATCGGCCAGCTTGCCGCCTTCGTAAAGTGCGAGGCTCGCGTCGAAGGGGCGGCAGGTGATGATGTCGCCCGCGCTGCCCGCATCCAGCTTGGAGTTCAGCACGGCGTTGTATTCGGCGGGGGCCGAGGGGGTGAAGTTCAGCTTGATGCCGGGATGCTCGGCCTCGAACGCGGGAATGATCTGGTCCTGCCAGATCGACAGGTCGTCGTTGCGCCAGCTTTCAATGGTCAGCGTCACGTCCTGCGCGCTGGCGGCGGTGGCCAGCAGCGTGCTGCCCAGCAGGGCGGCCAGAAATTTGCGGTTCGTCATGGGATCCTCCTGTCGGATGGGGGCCGGCGGATCGTTGTGCTGTCCCCGTGCCCTGCCTGCGGTATCGAAGCCTTTCGCATCCGGCTTGTCCATCCCGGAATTTTGCCGTCTGTCCTTGAAGGAGCAGCACGGATCGGGGCGGAGGGCATGGGGCGGATCTATCTGGGCGTGGATGGCGGCGGCACGGGGTGCCGGGCGGCGTTCTGGGATACCGAAGGCCGCCGGCTGGGAACGGGGCTGGCGGGGCCGGCGAACCTGACCACGGATTTCGACGCCGGCATCGCCAATGTGCGGGCGGCCATCGCGGCGGCGGCACGGGATGCGGGGCTGTCGGACGACGACGCAAGGGGGGCAGTCTGCCATGCCGGGCTGGCCGGCGTGCAGTCGCCGCAGACGGCGGCGCGCGCGGCTGCCGCGCTGCCCTGCACGCGCGCCCGCGTGGACGAGGATCGGGGCATCGTCATCGCCGGCGCGCTGGGGCCGCAGGGCGACGGCACGGTGCTGGCCATCGGCACCGGCAGCTTCGCGGGCCGCCGGCAGGACGGCGCGGTGCGCAGCGTGGGCGGCTGGGGCCTGCGGCTGGGCGATTGCGCGTCGGGCGCCTGGCTGGGGCGCGCCGCGCTGTCCGCGACGCTGGAGGCGGCGGACGGGATGCGCGACCCCTCGCCGCTGACGGACGCGCTGCTGGCGCGAATGGGCGGGACGCCGCAGGGGCTGGTGGCCTTCGCCGCCACCGCGCAGCCCGCCGATCTGGGCGCGCTGGCCCCCGAGGTGATGCGCGCGGCCGCCGACGGGGACGCCACCGCGCGCGGCATCGTGGCCGAAGGGGCGGCGTGGATGGAACGCGCGCTGGCCGCGCTGGGGCACGCGGCGGACGATCCGCTGTGCCTGACGGGCGGGCTGGGGCCGCTTTACCGCGCGGCGCTGGACAGGGACGGGCGGCGGTTCGTGCCGCCCCTGGGCACGCCGCTGGACGGCGCGCTGATCCTGGCGCGGGCTTATGCCGAGGGGTGAAATGGCGGCCGGTCGCGGAAGGGCTTGGCAATCCGCGCGCGCACCCGCTAGACCTGTGCATAGCGCCGACGACAGATGGACCATATGCCGCCAGACGCCATTTCAGCCGACACGATGCTGCCGCTGATCGCCGCGCTGCCGTTTCTGGGCGCGCTGCTGCCGGGCGTCATGATCCGGGCAAGCCGTAATGCCTGCGCCATCTCCTGCGCGTCGGCGACGATGCTGGCGCTGATCCTGGTGCTGCTGCGCGCGCCAGCGGTCCTGCGGGGCGAGGTGCCGATGGCCGCCTTCGCGTGGCTGCCGCAACTGGGGCTGGAGGTGGCGTTCCGGCTAGACGGCCTGGCGCTGCTGTTCGCCGTGATGATCCTGGGAATCGGCCTGCTGATCATCCTCTATGCACGCTTCTATCTGGATGGCGACGATCCGATGGGCCAGTTTATGACCTATCTGATGCTGTTCCAAGGCGCGATGCTGGGCATCGTGCTGTCGGACAACGTGCTGCTTCTGCTGATCTTCTGGGAGCTGACATCGCTGTCGTCGTTCCTGCTGATCGGTTACTGGAAACATCTGCCCGAGGGGCGGCAGGGCGCGCGGATGGCGCTGGCCGTGACCGGCATGGGCGGTCTGGCGCTGATCGGGGGAATGCTGATCCTGGGCGGCATCGCCGGCAGCTATCGGCTGGGCGACATCCTGGCGGCGGGCGACGTCATCCGGGCCAGTCCGCTTTATCTGCCGGCGCTGCTGCTGATCCTGCTGGGCTGCTTCACCAAATCGGCGCAGTTCCCGTTTCATTTCTGGCTGCCGCATGCGATGGCCGCGCCGACGCCGGTTTCGGCCTATCTGCATTCCGCGACGATGGTGAAGGCGGGGATCTTCCTGCTGGCGCGGCTGTGGCCCGTGCTGTCGGGAACCGAGGCGTTCTTCTGGATCGTCACGCTGACGGGGCTGGTGACGATGATCGTGGGCGCGCTGATCGCGCTGTTCAAGGACGACCTGAAGGCGCTGCTGGCGTTTTCCACGGTCAGCCAGTTGGGACTGATCGTGATGCTGCTGGGCTTTTCCACGCCTGCCGCCGCCGTCGTCGCGGTGTTCCACATCATCAACCACGTCACCTTCAAGGCGGCCTTGTTCATGTCGGCGGGCATTATCGACCACGCCGCGCATACGCGCGACATCCGGCGGTTGGGCGGGCTGGCGCGGCTGATGCCGCTGACCGCGACCATCGGCGTCGTCGCGGCGTTGTCGATGGCCGGGATCCCGCCGCTGAACGGCTTCATCAGCAAGGAAATGATGCTGGAGGAGGCGGTGCATACCCCGCTGGGCGACAATCACTGGCTGCTGCCCGCGCTGGCCTGTCTGGGCGCGCTGCTGTCGGTGGCCTATTCGCTGCGCTTCGCGTTCCACACCTTCGGCGGCAAGGTGCGCGACGATTATCCGGCCGAACCGCACGATCCGGGCGCAGGACTGTGGTTCGCGCCCGCCTTCCTGACGGTGCTGGTCATCGCCATCGGCCTGGCTTCGGCCGCGATGGTGGGGCCGATCGTCGCCGTCGCGTCCTCGGCGGTGATCGGCGTGGGGCAGGGCGATCTGCCTTATTATTCGCTGAAACTGTGGCACGGCGTGACGCCTGCCTTGTGGCTGAGCGTGGCGGCCGTGGCGGGTGGCGCGGTGCTGCTGGCGCTGCACGGGCCGCTGTCGCGCGCCTGGGACGCCGCCCCCCGCCCCGAGGCGAAGTCGATCTTCGACGCCATCGTGGGCGCCTCGGCGGCCGGGTCGGCGCGGCTGATCGGGGTCACGCATAACGGGGCGCTGACACGTTATCTGGCGATCTTCGTCACGGCGACGGTGGCGCTGGCGGTCTGGGCGTGGTCGGGCGGCGGGCTGCGGATGGCCGACCGCCCCGTCCTGCCGGTCCCCGAGGCGGCATGGGTCGCATGGCTTCTGACGGTGGTGGCGGCCCTGTCGGTCGTGGTCTGGCACCGGCAGCGTTACCTGGCGCTGGTGGTGATCTCGGTCATCGGGCTGATGGTGTCGTTCGGTTTCGTCTATCTGTCGGCGCCCGACCTAGCGCTGACGCAGATTACGGTTGAAACGGTGACGATCCTGCTGCTGTTGCTGGCGCTGCATTTCCTGCCCAAGGTGACGGTGGCGGAATCGTCGATGCTGCGGCGCGGGCGCGACGCGGTGATCGCCGCGATCGGCGGCGGGGCGGTGGGGCTGCTGGCCTTCGCGTTCATGCGCCGCGACGTGGACAGCATCAGCGCCTTCCATCTGGCCAATTCCAAGACCGGCGGGGGCGGCACCAACGTCGTCAACGTGATCCTGGTGGATTTCCGCGGCTTCGACACGTTCGGCGAGATCATCGTGCTGGGGATCGCCGGTCTGACCATCTATGCGCTGATGGATGCGCTGCTGGCCGGTCCGGCCTCGGCCAAGCTGATCAACTGGCAGTTCGGGCAGACCCGGTCGCGCGACCGGCATCCGCTGCTGATGGTGGTGGTGACGCGGCTGATGCTGCCCATCGCGGTCATGGTGGGCGCGTTCATCTTCCTGCGCGGCCACAACGATCCGGGGGGCGGGTTCATCGCCGGGCTGGTCGTAGCCATCGCGGTGCTGATGCAATACATGGCCAGCGGGTTCGCCTGGACGCAGAACCGCCAGCGCGTCGCCTATCACACGCTGATCGGGCTGGGCGTCGTGGTGGCGCTGCTGACCGGCGCGGGTTCGATGCTGGCCGGGGTGCCGTTCCTGACATCCGCCTTCGGTTACTTCACCATTCCGCCGCTGGAAAGGTTCGAGCTGGCGACCGCGATGCTGTTCGATCTGGGCGTGTTCTTGACCGTGCTGGGATCGGTGCTGCTGATGCTCTACAGCCTCAGCCGGATCGCGCGGCGCGCCGGCGGGCAGGCCGACGAGGGGCCGATGGATTTCGATCCGTCCGGCAAGGCGGGGAACCGCTGATGGAGTTTCTGGTCGCCTCGGGCATCGGCGTGCTGACGGCCGCGGGGATCTATCTGATCCTGCGGTTGCGCGCCTTCGCGGTTATCCTGGGCGTGTCGATGCTGAGTTATGCGGTCAACGTGTTCCTGTTCTCGACCGGCGGGCTGGTCAGCGGGGCGCCGCCCGTGCTGGGCAGCGGCGCGGGCACCTATACCGACCCGCTGCCGCAGGCGCTGGTGCTGACGGCCATCGTGATCTCGTTCGGAATGACGGCGGTGGTGGTTCTGGTGGCGCTGGGGGCGTTCCTGGAATCGGGCACCGACCGCATCGACATTTCCGAGACCGACGAGGAGGATCACGAGATGCCGCCGAGCGGGGCCGACCTGCGATGAGGCGCCGTTCGTGAACCACTGGATCATCGCCCCCATCCTGTTGCCCGCCCTGCTGGCGCCGATCATGGCCGTCGCCATGCGCCACGACATCGTGCTGGCGCGGGTGGCCGGGCTGGCGGGAACCGTTCTGCTGCTGACGATCACCGGCGGGCTGGCGATGCTGGCCGCGCAGGGCGGCATCCACGTCTATGAGCTGGGCAACTGGCCCGCGCCCTTCGGGATCGTGCTGGTTCTGGACCGGCTGTCGGCGCTGATGACGGTGCTGACATCGGCGCTGGCGCTGATCGTGCTGCTTTACGCGCTGGGCAGCGGATGGGACGCGCGGGGGCGGCATTTCCACGCCCTGTTCCAGTTTCAGCTCATGGGGCTGATGGGCGCGTTCCTGACCGGCGACGCGTTCAACCTGTTCGTCTTCTTCGAAATCCTGCTGATCGCGTCCTATGGGCTGATCATTCACGGCGGCGGGGGCGCGCGCCTGCGGGCCGGGCTGCAATACGTGGTGATGAATCTGGCGGGCTCGACGCTGTTCCTGTTCGCGCTGGGCACGATCTATGCGGTGACGGGGACGCTTAACATGGCCGATCTGGCGCGCGTGTCGGCGACGATCCCGCTGGAGGACTCGGCGCTGCTGCGGACGGCGGTGATGCTGTTGATTGGGGTCTTCGCGATCAAGGCGGCGCTGTTCCCGGTGCAGTTCTGGCTGCCCGGCGCATATTCCAGCGCCAGCGCGCCGGTGGCGGCCCTGTTCGCGATCATGACCAAGGTGGGCGCCTATGCGATCGTCCGCTTCACCACGACGGTGTTCGGCCCGAACATCGCCGCGACGGACGGGATGCTGACCGAATGGCTGCTTCCGGCGGCGCTGGTGACGCTGGCCGTGGGCGCCCTAGGCGTGCTGGGCGCGCGGCGGCTGGGCATCCTCGCGGCCTTCGCGGTGCTGGCGTCGATGGGCACGCTGATGGTGGGCGTGGCGTTGATCACGCCGCAGGCGACGGCGGCGGCGATCTATTACCTGATCCATTCGACGCTGGCGGCGGCGGCGCTGTTCCTGGTGGCCGATCTGGCCGTTTCGCGTCGGGGGGATGCGGGGGGCGACCTGCGGACCGGGCCGGTAATCGGCATGGCCGGTCCCATCGCGGCCCTGTTCTTTGCGGCGGCCATCGCCCTGGCGGGGTTGCCGCCGCTGTCGGGCTTCGTCGGCAAGCTGCTGATCCTCGACGCGGCGCGGGTATCGGGCTGGGTTTGGGCGATCTGGGCCACGGTGCTGATCGGGTCGCTGGTGCAGGTCGTGGGCTTCGCGCGGGCGGGCAGCACGCTGTTCTGGAAGCCGCACGAAACGGCGCAGGACGCGCCCAAGGGACCGGCCGCGGACGCGCCCAGCCCGGCGCTGGCGGTGATCGCGGCAGCCGCTGCCATCGGCGCGCTGATCCTGCTGACGGTGCTGGCCGGACCCGTCGCGGGATATGCCGACGCGACGGCGCGGCAGCTTTACGACACGCCCGCCTATATCGGGGCGGTGCTGGCGGGGGGGATGCGGTGATGCGGCGGCTGCTGCCCCATCCGCTGCTGACGCTGACGCTGGTGCTGGTATGGCTGGCGCTGGTCAATTCCTTTTCGCTGGGCACGCTGGTGATGGCCGTCATCCTGGGCGTCGTCATCCCGATCCTGACCTCGCCCTACTGGCCGGGCGTGCCGGTGCTGAAAAAGCCGCTGTCGCTGGCCTTCTATTGCCTGCTGGTGTTCTGGGACATCGTGCTGGCCAATATCGCGGTCGCGAAGATCGTGCTGTTCCGGCCGCGGGACCGGATTCGGTCGGCCTGGGTGGTGATCCCGCTGGACGTCACCTCGCCCGAGGCGATCTCGATGCTGGCGGGCACGATCACGCTGACGCCGGGCACGGTTTCGGCCATGCTGTCGGCGGACGGGCGCAGCCTGCTGGTGCATTGTCTGGATACCGACGATCCGGCCGCCGTCTGCGCCGAGATCAAGCATCGCTATGAACGCCGGCTGCTGGAGATCTTTCCATGAACCCGACACCGTCCCTGATCGTCGCCATCCCGCTGATCTGCGCCACCGCGGCCTTTTCGCTGGGATTGCTGTTCTGCCTTTACCGCATCGCCCATGCGCCGGGGGTTTCCGACCGGATCCTGGCGCTGGACACGATGGTCATCAACGTGATCGCGCTGATCGTGCTTTACGGCATGTGGCTGGGCAGTCAGGTCTATTTCGAGGCGTCGATCCTGATCGCGATGGTCGGCTTCGTCTCGACCGTGGCCTATTGCCGCTTCGCGTTGCGGGGAGACATCATCGAATGACGCTGTTTCTGGATATCGTGGCCGGGGCGGCGCTGATCGTCGCGTCGATCTTCGGCCTGGTGGGATCCTACGGGCTGGTGCGCCTGCCCGACGCGATGCAGCGGCTGCATGCGCCGACCAAGGCAACGACGCTGGGCGTGGGCGGCGTGCTGATCGCGTCGATGGTCTATTACTATCGCCAGGAAGGCACGCTGTCCTTCCACGAGCTGATGATCACCGCCTTTCTGATCCTGACGGCGCCGGTGACGGCCAATTTCATCGCCAAGGCGCATATGCACCGCAACATTCCCCCCGAGGATCTGCCGCCCACGGGAACCGACCGCGGCTGGGCCAGCTTCGACGATCCGCCCGCGATCTCGGAACGCACGCCGGGCGAGCCGCGCGACCCGATCTGAGCGGTCACAGGTCGGTGCGGACGTGCCAGAGTTCGGGAAAAAGCTCGACCGCCAGCATCCGCCGCAGATATTCGACGCCCGCCGTTCCGCCCGTGCCGCGCTTGAAGCCGATGATGCGCTCGACCGTGGTGACGTGGTTGAAGCGCCAGCGGCGGAAGTAATCCTCCAGATCGACAAGCTTCTCGGCCATCTCGTAAAGGGTCCAGTGCCGGTCGGTCGCGCGATAGACGGATGCCCACATCGTCTGAACGCGCGGGTCAGGGGCATGCGGGCCGGCCGAGGGGGCGTCGATCAGATGCGCGGGCACGTCCATGCCGCGCCGCGCGGCGAAGGCCAGCACTTCCTGATAAAGCGTCAGCCGCGCCAGTTCGGCGTCCAGCGCGGCCACGGCCCCGGCATCGTGGGCATGGGCCTTTGCCGTCGCGCGGTTGCGGTTGCCCAGCGCGTATTCGACCAAGCGGTATTGCAGCGACTGGAACCCCGACGATTGCCCCAGCCTTTCGCGGAAGGTGGTGTAGTCGCTGGGCGTCATCGTGCGCAACACGTCCCACGCGCTGTTGAGCTGTTCGAGGATGCGCGACACCCGCGCCAGCATCTTGAACGCCTCGGGCGCGCGATCGTCGGCGATGGCGCGGCGGGCGGCGTCCAGCTCGGTCAGCATCAGCTTCATCCACAGTTCGGATGTCTGGTGCTGGATGATGAACAGCATCTCGTCCGGCGCATCGGTCAGCGGATGCTGCGCGTCCAGCAGCGCCCCCAGCAACAGATAGTCGCCATAGGACATGCGGTCGCGAAAATCGGTTTCGGCCTCGTGGACGGGATCGGGCGGCATGGCGGTCCCCTGCCGGTGCTTCGATCCGACGCTAGGCCGGCGCGCCACGCGGGGCAAGCGTCAGCCGTTGTCGCGCAGCACGTTTCCGGCCAGATAGAGCGATCCGCAGATCAGGATGCGCGCCTCGGGATCGGCCGCCGCGATGGCGCGCACGGCATCGAGGGCGCTGTCGGCGATGTCGGCGCGCAGGCCCGCCCCCCGCGCGGCATCGGCGGTGGCTTCGGCGGGCAGGGTGTTCGCCTCGTCCGGGATCGAGATCGCGGTCAGGCTGTCGGCATGGGCGGCAAGCGGGCGCAGATAGCCTGCCACGTCCTTGGTGTTCAGCATCCCGCAGACCAGCCGCGTGGGCCGGCGCGGCATCCCCGCCAGCGTCGCGGCCAGCGCGTCGCCCGCGGCGGGGTTGTGGCCGCCGTCCAGCCACAATTCGGCGCGCGGTGCCGCATCGGGCAGCGGGCCGCGCCGCAGGCGCTGCATCCGCGCGGGCCATTCGGCGCGCGTCACCGCCGCCTCGAACGCCGCCGGGGCGATGCGCAGGCAGCGCAGGGCCGCCAGCGCGGCGCCCGCATTGTCGATCTGGTGCGGGCCGGGCAGGTTGGGCAGCGGCAGATCCAGCAGCCCGGTTTCGTCCTGAAAGACCAGCCGCCCATGCTGGATGTCGGTATGCCAATGCTGCCCGCGCACCAGCAGCGGCGCGGCCAGACGGGCGGCGGCCGCCTCGATCACGTCGAGCGCCGCATCCTGCTGCCGCCCGACGATGCAGGGCACGCCGGGCTTGAGGATGCCGGCCTTTTCGCCCGCGATCAGCGGCAGCGTGTCACCCAGATACTGCTGGTGATCCGGCGATACGGGGGTGATCGCCGTCAGGCGAGGCCGCGCGACCACGTTCGTCGCGTCCAGCCTGCCGCCGAGGCCGACCTCCAGCAGACAGTAATCGGCCGGGGTCCGGGCGAAGGCCAGCAGCGCGGCGCAGGTGGTGATCTCGAAGAAGGTGATCGGCCGGCCGCCATTCGCGGCCTCGCATTCGTCCAGCAGCGCCGACAGCGCGTCGTCGCCGATCAGGTCGCCCGCGACGCGGATGCGTTCGTTGAACCGCGCCAGATGCGGCGAGGTATAGACATGCGCCGTCTGGCCCGCCCCTTCGATCCCCGCGCGGATCATCGCCAGCGTCGATCCCTTGCCGTTGGTGCCCGCCACGTGGATCACCGGCGGCAGCGCGTCCTGCGGGTTGCCAAGCGCATCCAGCAGCCGCCACATCCGGTCGAGCGTCAGGTCGATGACCTTGGGGTGCAGGGTCATCAGCCGCGTCAGGATGGCGTCCGGTCCGCTCAGGGTTCGTCCACCGGCACGGGCCGCGCCTCGTCCGGGGCGGCGTGCGTCTCGGGCGCGGGGGGCGGCAGTTCGCCGTGGATCGCGGGCGGCAGCGACAGCATCATCCGCAGGATCGTCACCAGCTCGTCGCGCAGCGCACGGCGGTCGGTCACGCGGTCCAGCATCCCGTGTTCCAGCAGGTATTCGGCGCGCTGGAACCCTTCGGGCAGCTTTTCGCGGATCGTCTGCTCGATCACGCGCGGGCCCGCGAAACAGATCAGCGCGCCCGGCTCGGCGATCTGCACATCGCCCAGCATCGCATAGCTGGCGGTGACGCCGCCGGTGGTGGGGTGGGTCAGCACGACGATATAGGGCAGGCCCGCTTCCTTCAGCATCTCGACCGCGACGGTGGTGCGCGGCATCTGCATCAGCGACAGGATGCCTTCCTGCATCCGCGCGCCGCCGGCGGCCGAGAACAGGACCAGTGGCCGCCGCGTCTCGACCGCGCGGGCGGCGGCGGCCAGAATCGCGTTGCCGACATACATCCCCATGGATCCGCCCATGAAGCTGAAATCCTGCGCGGCGGCGATGATCGGCGTGCGCCCGATCTCGCCTTCGGCGACCAGCATCGCCTCTTTTTCGCCGGTGGCGCGCTGGGCGGCGCGCAGGCGGTCGGGATATTTCTTCTGGTCGCGGAAATGCAGCGGATCGGGCTTCGGCGCCTCGACCGGCACCTCGACATAGGTGCCGCCGTCGAACAGCGCGTCGAACCGCGCGCGGGGCGCGATCTGCATGTGGTTGCCGCAATTCGTGCAGACCTGCTGGTTCTCGTCCAGTTCGCGGTGAAACAGCATCGTTCCGCAGGCGTCGCACTTGGTCCACAGGTTCTCGGGGATTTCGCGCCGCGAAAAGAGCGAGTTGATCTTGGGCCGGACGTAGTTCGAGATCCAGTTCATGCAGCCAGCGCCCCCTTGCAACCGCGCCCGAAATACGCCGTGACGCCGCGCATTGCAATCAGCGGCCCGTCACGCGCCGCAGCACCAGCCACACGACCCCCAGCATCGCGGCATCGCCCAGCATCAGCGCGGGGCCGATCGTCTCGACGCCATAAGGGGTGACGCGCAGGGCGAGGCCGGTGATCGTGTCCTGCGTCGCGACCAGCAGGATCGCCAGCGTGTTGTTGGCAAAATGCAGCCCCCAGGCCGCGCCCAGATTGCCGCTGCGCCGGGTCAGATCCGCCGCGATCAGGCCGAAGACCGTCGTCGCCGCGACGATGCCCAGCGCGCTGGCCGTGGCTTGGGCGGGATCGTAATGCAGCGCGCCGAAGACCAGCGCCGGCAGCGCCATCCAGACCAGCGGCGAGGCGAAGCGCGCAGCAAGCTGCTGCATGATATAGCCGCGAAACAGCAGCTCCTCGGCGCCGGTCTGGATCAGCACCGCCACCAGCGCCAGCGGCAGGAAGGTCAGCCACACCCCCGGATCGAGGTTCGGCAGCGTGTCGTATCCCCACCCCCATACGGCCAGCCCGAGCCCATAAATCGCGGCCACCACGGCGACGGCCCGAATGAAATCGCGCGTCGCCGCGCCGGGTGGCCCCAGCAGCGTCCGCGGGCTGCGCCCATGCAGCACGCGCGCGGCCAGGGCCGGGCCCAGCGCCAGCCCGGTGAAGCCGAACAGCATCAGCAGCGTGGCGGTAGGCGACCCGCCCGAGGGCATCCGCGCGGCCCAGTCCTGCGCCGCCTGCACCCCCGTCAGCATCAGCACCAGGCCCAGCAGCGCGCCCACCCACAGCACCATGACCAGCGTGCACAGGATCAGGCCCGCCGCCAGCCGCCAGATCTGCGGTCGTGCGCGGGCGGGGGCGATATAGGCGGCGAAGGGCGTCATGGATGTCCGGTGAACCGCGGTCGCGCGGACCCTAGCCGCGCCGCCCCCGTGCCGCAATCGCGCTTGCCCGGTCCGGACGCCTGACCTAGACCCGAGGCGACCCCTTTCGCGGCCGGAGGATGCCATGCTGAAGACCAGGACCGACAAATCGAACCTTCCTAGCCGGCACGTGACCGAAGGTCCGGCACGCGCGCCGCACCGCAGCTATTACTATGCGATGGGTCTGGACGAGGAACAGATCGCCCAGCCTTTCGTCGGTGTCGCGACCTGCTGGAACGAGGCGGCACCGTGCAACATCGCGCTGAACCGTCAGGCGCAGGCGGTCAAGATGGGCGTCAAGTCGGCCGGCGGCACCCCGCGCGAATTCACCACCATCACCGTTACCGACGGCATCGCCATGGGCCACGAAGGCATGCGCTCGTCGCTGGCCAGCCGCGAGGCCATCGCCGACACGGTGGAACTGACGATGCGCGGCCATTGCTATGACGCCATCGTCGGTCTGGCGGGCTGCGACAAGTCGCTGCCGGGTATGATGATGGCGATGATCCGGCTGAACACGCCTTCGGTGTTCCTTTACGGCGGCTCGATCCTGCCGGGCAAGGTTCCGGCGGGCGCGGACGTGCCCGACGATTTCGCCAGCCGCGACCTGACCGTGCAGGACATGTTCGAGGCGGTGGGCCGCCACCAGAACGGCACCCTGTCGGACGCGGCGCTGGCCATCCTGGAACGCGTCGCCTGTCCGTCCGCCGGGGCCTGCGGCGGCCAGTTCACCGCCAACACCATGGCCTGCGTGTCCGAGGCGATCGGTCTGGCGCTGTTCAATTCGTCTGGCGCGCCCGCGCCCTATGAAAGCCGCGACCAGTATGCGCAGGCATCCGGCCAGGCGGTCATGCACCTGATCGAGAAGAACATCCGCGCCCGCGACATCGTGACCCGGCAAAGCCTGGAAAACGCCGCCCGCGTCGTCGCCTGCACGGGCGGATCGACCAATGCCGGGCTGCACCTGCCCGCGATGGCGCACGAGGCCGGCATCGACTTCGACCTCGACGACGTCTGCGAGATCTTCCGCGACACGCCCTATTTCGTCGATCTCAAGCCCGGCGGCCAGTTCGTCGCCAAGGATCTCTACGATGCGGGCGGCCTGCCCGTGGTGATGAAAGAGCTGCGCAAGGCCGGGCTGGTCCACGAAGATTGCCTGACCGCATCGGGCCGCAGCATCGGCGAGGAGCTGGACCGCATCGACCGCGAGGCGGATGGCCGCGTCATCCATCCCATCGCCGCGCCGCTTTCCCCGTCCGGCGGCGTCGTCGGGCTGAAGGGCAACCTTGCGCCCGAGGGGGCCATCGTCAAGGTCGCCGGGATGAGCCGGGCCGAGCAGGTCTTTACGGGCCCCGCCCGCGTCTTCGAATGCGAGGAGGACGCGTTCGCGGCCGTCAAGGCCCGCGCCTACAACGAGGGCGAGGTCATCGTCATCCGCAACGAAGGCCCCGCCGGCGGCCCCGGCATGCGCGAGATGCTGTCCACCACCGCCGCCCTGTCGGGGCAGGGGATGGGCAAGAAGGTGGCGCTGATCACCGATGGCCGCTTTTCGGGCGCGACGCGCGGCTTCTGCGTCGGCCATGTCGGCCCCGAAGCGGCCCAGGGCGGTCCCATCGCGCTGGTCCGCGACGGCGACGTGATCACGCTGGACGCGACGCAGGGCGTGCTGAGCGTGGATGTCACCGACGACGAGATGGCCCGCCGCCGCGCCGAATGGACCGGCCCGCGCGACACGATCTATGCGTCGGGCGCGCTGTGGAAATACGCCCAGCTTGTCGGCGCCACGAACAAGGGTGCCGTCACCCATCCGGGGGCCGCGGCCGAAAAGCATATCTACATGGATCTCTAGCCGGGCGGGACGCGTCAGACGGCCATTGCCCTGACCGGCAGACGGGACAGGACGGCGTGCTTCAGCCGCCCGGTCAGCGCCGGATCGTCCAGCGCCGCCATCGCCGCGCGTTCCAGCGCCGTGTCGCCGATGCTGCGGGCAAGGCCCAGCGCGAAGCGGACGGCATAGTCGCGGGTCGCGTCGTCGCCCGGCCCGTCCAGCAGGTTGCCCAGCAGGGTCAGGTCGTCGGCCAGCGCGGCATCGTCTGGATGCACGTCCTCTTGCGACAAGGCGCGGGGGCCGGCGGGATGCGCGCCGGCCGGCAGATGCGCCAGGATCGCCGACTGGAACGCGGCCACCGACGCGATGGGCTTGGCCAGAAACCCGTCCGCCCCTGTCGCCAGCGCCGCGTCGCGCAGATCGGGGTCGCCCGAGATCGCCAGCAGGACCGGGATTCGCGGACTGGCCGCCGCCAGTTGCGACAGCAGGTCCAGCCCCGAACCGTCCGGCAGGCCCGCGTCGATCACCACCACGCTGGGGCGATAGTTGGTCAGGTGCCGGGCCGCCGCGCGCAGGCTGTCGGCGCGCCGGATGCGGGCGCCGCTGCGCAGGCAGATCAGGCGCATCGTCTCACCCGCGTAACGGCTGTCCTCGGCCAGCAGCACGGTCTGGCCCAGCAACGGGCGGTCGGCGGTCGGCCGATAGGGCACGAGGATGTCGTCGATGCGGTCGGTCATGGCGGGTGTCCTGATGGGGCCTCACGGGCGATTCGATGCCCCGATCAGACGGCAGCTTGCCTAACAGGGGGTTAACCACGGCCCGCCGGATGGCCGCGCCCCTTGCCGCCGTGCCCCGCGCGCACTATCCCCGCCCCAAACGGAGGGTGCCATGATCGGACGACTGAACCACATCGCCATCGCCGTCCCCGACCTCGACGCGGCTTCGGCGCAATATCGCGACATGCTGGGCGCCGATGTCGGCGCGCCGCAGGACGAACCCGACCACGGCGTGCGCGTCGTCTTCGTCACGCTGCCCAACACCAAGGTCGAATTGCTGCATCCGCTGGGCGACGCATCGCCCATCGCGGGGTTCCTGCAAAAGAACCCGGCGGGCGGCATCCATCACATCTGCTATGAGGTGGACGATATCCGCGATGCCCGCGACCGGCTGCTGGACAAGGGCGCGCGGGTTCTGGGCGACGGCGAACCGAAGATCGGCGCGCATGGCAAACCGGTGCTGTTCGTGCATCCCAAGGATTTCAACGGCTGCCTGGTCGAGCTGGAACAGGTCTGAGCCATGGGCATCACCAGCGGCATCGTCCTTTACGCGGTCATCTGGTTCATGACGCTGTTCGTGATGTTGCCGATCGGCCTCAGCACCCAGGGCGACGAGGGCGAGATCGTTCCGGGCACCCATGCCGGATCGCCGGCGCGCATTTCCATGAAGCGCAAGGCGTTCTGGACGACGGTATGGGCCACGCTGATCTGGGCCGTGGTGGCGTCGATCATCGTCTGGGGCGGGTTCACCGCGCGCGATCTGGACTGGTTCGGCCGGATGACGCCCTTGCCATCAACCGATGGGTCAGGTGGGTGAAGGTCGCGGCCCCCAGCACCGGCACCAGCAGGTTCACCACCGGCACCAGCAGCGGCACCGCCATGACGATCCCCGCCAGCCAGATCCGCGCCGCATGACGCTTGCGTAACGCACGCGCGCCCTGTGCGCCCAGACGGCGGCGCGCGACAAGCTGGAAATATTCCCGCCCCAGCAGATAGCCGTTCAGCGCCAGAAAGATGAACGGCGCCGCCGGAACGACCAGCAGATAGGCGATCAGCGCGACGACGTTCGCCACCAGCAGCACGCCGAGAAACGACAGGCTTTCGGCCAGCCCCTCGGCCAGCCCCAGACGCGGGGCGGGGGCCAGCGCGGGGTAATAGCGCGCCTCGACCGCGTCGGTCACGTCGTCCAGAAAGAACGACGTGCAGAAGCTGGCCACCGGGATCATCAGGAACACCGACAGCACCAGCATCGCCGCGCCGCCCGCCCCCGAAGCAAGGTTGTCGAGCCATCCGACCGGACCGATCCACGGCAGGCTGACGCTGTCGGGCAGCAGCCAGCCGATGCCCCACGCCACCAGCGCCGTCGCCCCGACCAGCAGCGCCAGCGTCAGGCCGATCCCGCGCAGCAGGACGCCCCGGAACCGCCGGTCGCCCATCTGCGCCAGCGCCAGCGACACGTCGCGCGCGATGGTCATGCGCTCAGCCAGCTGACCTTGGCCGCCATGTCGGGGCGCGGCCGTTCGGGCGGCGTCACGCGCTCGGTCCCCAGATGGATCAGGCCCGCGACCCATTCGTTCGCGTCCAGATGCAGGCCCTCGCGCGCGAAATCCGCATCCTGGCTGGCCCAGCCGGTCAGCCAGTTCGCCCCCCAGCCCGCCGCCAGCGCCGCGTTCAGCAATCCAAGGCACACCGCCCCCGCCGACAGGGTCTGTTCGACGACCGGGATCTTGCCGCTGTCCTGCGGGACGGCGATCACCGCCACGGCCAGATGCGAATCGTCGTATTGCGACCGCTGCTTGGCGATCTCGGGCTCGGACTTGCCCAGCGCAGCGCCGCGATCCGCCGCCAGCCGGCCAAGACGCAACAGCGCCGCGCGTTCCAGCACGATCAGGCGCCACGGTTCCAGCTTGCCGTGATCGGGGCTGCGCAGCGCCGCTTGCAGGATCGGCTCCAGCGCCGCGCGGTCCGGCACGGGCAGACCCAGCGTCTTGGCGGGACGCGACCGGCGCGTCAGCAGAAAGTCGAGGGCGGCGGGGTTCGGCGTGGGCATCGTCATTCCTTGGCGTCTGCGCGCCCCTGCGGCGCGATGCGATAGCTGCCTTCGGGCAGGTCCAGCGCCGCGCGCAGGTCGCGCACCTGCGCCAGCGACAGTGTGATCGTCGTCACCCTGTCCGCACGCGGGTCGTATTGGGCGACGGTGATGCATTCGGCGAACAGGCTGACGGTCACGTCCTCCTGCCTGTGACGCGCGGGATCGTCCACGAGGGTGACGATCGTGGCGTCGAAATCGTGCTCGATGGTGAACATGCCGCGCAAGCTAGGGCACGCCGCCGCCGCTGGCCAGTCCGCATCGGCTGGCGGTCGCGCGCCGCGCGGTTATGATGACCGCACTGACCGGGGGGACGGACGATGCTGAAATGGCTGGCCACGATCGGGATGCTGGCGCTGACGGCCTGCGGGACGCCTGTCGTCGCGCCGCGGCCGCCATCGCTGCCACCGCCGCCGCCCTCGCAGGTGCCCGACAGGTTGCAAAGCCCCGAAATCGCCGCGCGCAATTTCGTCGAGGTGATCTATCGCATGCGGCCCGTCGCCATGCGCGAATGCAACGCCCGGACGCGGGGTGTGCGGTGCGACTATGCCATCGTCATCGACGACCGGCCCGGCGTTCCGCCCAACGCCTTCCAGACGCGCGCGCCCGACGGCCAGCCGGTGATCGGCTTCACCCTGCCGCTGATCGCCGAGGCGCGCAACACCGACGAATTGGCGTTCATCCTGGGCCACGAGGCCGCGCATCACATCGCCGGGCATATCGACCGCGGCCGCCGATCCGCCGCCGAAGGGGCCGTGCTGGCGGGCGCGATGGCGCAGATCCTCGGCGGGGACGAAATCGCGATCAGACGCGCGCAGCAGGTCGGCGCGGATGTCGGACAGCGCCGCTATGGCAAGACGTTCGAGCTTGAGGCCGATGCGCTGGGCGCGGTGCTGACCCTGCGCGCGGGGTTCGACCCGGTGCGCGGCGTCGCCTATTTCGAACGCGTGCCCGATCCCGGCAACCGCTTCCTCGGGTCGCATCCGCCCAACGCCCAGCGGGTCGATACCGTGCGCCGCGTCGCGGCAGGGTATGCCGGCCGCTAGGCCCCGTCTATATCGGGCCGCGGCAGCACCCATGTCAGCGCCGCCATCAGCGCCATGATGCCCATCGTATAGAACAGCGTCAGCCCGAAGGCCGTGGCATAGGCGTCGTGCCCCGGCATGCCCGCGGCCCCGGCCAGGGTCGAAAAGAAGATTTGCCCCTGCAACGCCACGCCCAGCGCGCCGCCCACCTGCTGAAACGTCTGCAACGCGCCCGAGGCCGATCCGGTATCGGCACCCGACACCCGCGACAGCGTGGTGTTGAACAGCGGCGAGATCGTCGTGCTCAGCCCCAGACCGCCCAAAAACAGCGGACCGGCAAAGGCGGTCCAGACCACCGCATCGCCGGTCGTGGCGACGACGACATGGGTGGCGCCCATCGCCACGGCCAGCATCAGCGCGCCGATGCAGATGCGCGGCCGCAGCCAGCGGTTGCCCATCCATCCCGCAGCGACCGACGCGATCAGCCCGCCGATCGAAAACGGCAGCGTCGTCAGCCCCGATTGCAGCGGCGTCAGCCCATAGCCGTTCTGAAGATAAAGCGCGATCACCAGAAAGAAGCCCGGAATGCACGAGAACAGCACCGTCACCAGCCCCGTCCCCAGCAGGAAGTCGCGATTGTCCATCAGCCGCGCCGGCAAAAGCTGCGGACGGCCCATCTCGGCCTGGCGTCGCTGCCACCAGACGAAGATCGCGGCGACAGGGACCGAACCGGCCAGCATCGCCAGGATCCACCCCGGCCAGCCGATCAGCCGTCCCTCGATCAACGGAAAGACCACCAGCAGCAGCGCGACGGCGGCCAGCCCGACGCCGACCGCATCGAAGCCGGTCCTCGCCGTGCCCGGCGTGCGCGGCACGAAGCGGAACGCCAG
The DNA here is from genome assembly GCF_000299575.1 of Oceaniovalibus guishaninsula JLT2003. GTDB lineage: Bacteria > Pseudomonadota > Alphaproteobacteria > Rhodobacterales > Rhodobacteraceae > Palleronia > Palleronia guishaninsula. The sequence goes on along the minus strand of NZ_AMGO01000021.1, from coordinate 127,814 downwards.
CAGGATCGCCGCGACGCCGATGGGAATGTTGACCAGGAAGATCGGCCGCCAATCCAGCCCCCAAAGATCGAGCTTGATCAGCACGCCGCCCAGAACCGGCCCCGTCACCGTCGCTAGCCCCGCCGAAAGGCCGAACAGCGCATAGACCGTGCCGCGTTCGGACGGCGGAAAGATGATCGGCACGATGGCCAGCGTCTGCGGAGTCATCATCGCGCCGCCGATCGCCTGCACCACCCGCGCGCCGATCAGCGTCCCGATGGACGGCGCAAGGCCGCACAGCGCCGAGCCGACGGTGAACACCGCAACTCCCCAGACGAACATGCGCCGCCGTCCCCAGATGTCGCCGGCCCGGCCCGCCGGCAGCAGGAACAGCGCGAAGGTCAGGATATACCCCGCCACCACCCACTCGATCTGCGATTCCGACGCGTCCAGCGCGCTTTGCAGGCGGGGCAGCGCCACGTTGACGATGGTCACGTCGATCAGGTTCATGAACCCGGCGACCAGCAGCACCGCCATCGCGATCCATCTGTTCGCGGCGGGCGCGGTCGCGTCATGCGTCGTGGTCAAGGCTCGGCCTTCGTTCTGCGTGATGCGGCGATCTAGCCCGCGCCGAAGGCATTGGCCAGACCGGCCGTCAGACCCATTTCGCCAGGGGCGGCAGGCTCATCAGCACGGCATCGGGATCGTGTCCCGTCTCCAGCCCGAACTTCGTGCCGCGATCGTAGACCAGATTGTATTCGGCATAGATCCCTCGGTGGATCAGCTGCGCGTCGCGATCCGCATCGGTGAAGGGCTGCACCCGGCGCCGCTCGACCAGCGGCACGAAGGCGGGCAGGAACGCTTCGCCGATGTCGCGGGTCAGGGCGAAATCGGCCCGCCAGTCCCCGGTGCAGCGGTCGTCCATGAAGATGCCGCCGACGCCCCGCGCGCGGTTGCGGTGCGGAATGAAGAAATACTCGTCCGCCCACGCCTTCAGACGCGGATATTCCCCGGCCCCGTGGGGATCCAGATGCGCCTTCTGCACGGCGTGGAAATGCGCCGTATCTTCGGCATATTCGATGCAGGGGTTCAGGTCGGACCCGCCGCCGAACCACCAGGCGCCCGGCGTCCAGAACATCCGCGTGTTCATATGCACTGCGGGCACATGCGGGTTGCGCATATGCGCCACCAGGCTGACGCCCGATGCCCAGAAGCGCGGATCGTCGGCGATGCCCGGCAGCCCCCGTCGCGCGGCCATCGCCGCCTGCGCGCGCGGGTTCAGCGTTCCGTGCACGGTCGAAACGTTGACGCCGACCTTCTCGAAGACGCGCCCGCCGCGCATCACGCTCATCAGCCCGCCGCCCGCATCCTCGCCCGCCTCGCCGCGCCGATGCGTCCGGCTCACCTCGAACCGGCCCGCCGGCTCGTCCGCGAAGGGACCGGCATCGTGACTGTCCTCCAGCCCCTCGAACGCCGCCACGATGCGGTCGCGCAGCGCGCGGAACCACGCCGCCGCCTCGGCCTTCTCGGCTTCCATCCCGCTCATCGCCTGCCCTTCATCTTTCTCCAAATACCCATGCCCGGCCGCCGGCCCGCGCGCCGCTCAATGGGCAGGCGCATCCACGGCATCCAACAGCGTGCGGCCGCCGTCGATGGTCAGGATCTGCCCGGTCATGAAGCCCGATTCGTCCGCCGCCAGGAACTGCACCGCGCCTGCGACCTCGGCGGGCTTGGCGATGCGGCTCAGCGGGGTGCCCTCGATGATGTCGTCGCGGATCTGCGCGCGGTCCTTGATGGCGCCGCGCAGGCTGGCGCTCATCACGCTGCCGAAGGCCACCGAATTGACGCGGATGCGGTGCGGGGCCAGCGCCACCGCCAGACAGCGCGTCGCCTGGTCCAGCGCCGCCGAGCTGACCGAATAAGCCAGCAGGTCGGGCTGCGTGCGCCGTGCCGCGATCGAGCTGAGGTTCACGATCGACCCAGCCGGCCCCTCGGTCCGGCCCGATTCCTCGGTCTGGCGGATCATCCGCTTGGCCACCTGCTGCGACAGCCGAAGCGAAATCATCAGGTTCTGCTGCAACAGCGCCTCGACCGCGTCGTCGTCGGGGTCCAGCGGATTGGACCGCTCCATCTGCCGCGAAGCGTTGACCAGGATGTCGATGTCGTCGAACGCGTCCACCGTGGCCGACAGCAGGTTGGCGATGGTCAGCTTCTCGCGCAGGTCGCCCGCGAAATAGCGCGCCGTGCCGCCGTCGTCGTCCAGCTCGCCGATCTCGGCGCGCATCTTCTCCTCGTCCAGATCCGCCATCATCACATTGGCGCCCCGGTCGATGAAATGCCGCGCTATGGCAAGGCCCACGCCGTTCGCGGCCCCGGTCACGATGGCGGTCTTTCCGGCGATGGAAAAGGACATGATGCGCCTTTCAGCGAACGCGCCGCGCGGGCCCCCTGGGCCGGGCGGCATGGTAAAGTTTGAACGATGCCGACCCGGCCAGTTCCGTCACCTGTCCGAAGGCACGCCCCAGATCGGCTTCATAGGGCAGATGGCGGTTGGCGACCATCCACAACTGCCCGCGCGGGGCCAGCATCGGCGCCGCCGCCGCGATGAAGGCGCGCCCCAGATCGGGATCGGCCCGCCGGTCGCGGTGAAAGGGCGGGTTCATCACCACATGATCGGCGGGTTGCGGCGGCCGGAACGCGGTGGCGTCGGCCCAGTGAAAGACCGCGCGCGGATCGGCGACGTTGACGCGCGCGGCGTCCAGCGCATCGGCATCCGCCTCGACCAGATGGCAGGCGGTGACGCCTGGGCGGGCCAGAACCCGCGCCGACAGGTATCCCCAGCCGGCCCCGGCATCGACGACGCGGCCCGACAGCCCCTCGGGCAATGCGGCGGCCAGCAGGGCCGAGGCCGGATCGACCCCATCGGCCGAAAAGCTGCCCGGCGGCGTGACGAATCCTTCGGCGTTGCGCGAAGGCGGTGCCAGCCAGTCGGTCACATCCGCGTCCCGTACCGCGAAGATCTTGCCATGCGCCTTGGCGATGACCGGCCCGACCGCCCCGCGCCCGCGCAGCGCGCGCAGCATCGAATCAACGCCGTCAGTCTTCTGCCCGTCCACGATCACCGCGCCGTCGGTCGATGCGGCCGCCCGCGCGATGCGGTCGCGCGCCTGCGCCGCCGACCGCGGCAGCACGACCAGCGCCGTGGCAAAGCGGCCCCGCGGCGCGCGCACCACGTCGATACCGCGCGTGGCAAGCCGGTCGTGATCGGGCTGGCGGGCCTGCACCACCGTCACCGGCCCCGGCAGACCGGCCAGCACGCCATCGGGCAGATCCCCGTCCCCCGCGCCCCAGATCAGCAGCGGAAAGTCCAGCAGCCCCTCGTTCAGGGCAAGGGGCAATCTTGCGGCAAGCATGACGGGCGCGGGCCGCGCCTATTCCTTTTCCATCGTGCATTGCAGCGGATGCTGATGGCGGCGGGCGAAATCCATCACCTGCGTCACCTTCGTTTCCGCCACCTCGAAGCTGAAGACCCCGACCACGGCCAGCCCCTTCTTGTGCACAGTCAGCATGATCTCGAACGCCTGCGGGTGGGTCAGCCCGAAGAACCGTTCCAGCACATGCACCACGAATTCCATCGGGGTATAGTCGTCGTTCAGCAGCATCACCTTGTAAAGCGGCGGCCGCTTGGTCTTTGGCTTCGCCTCCAGCGCGACGCCGGTGGCGCCGTCGTCGTCCTGCGACGGCCTGACGGGGCGCGCGGCGGTTTTCAGCGGGGGCAGGTCGATCACGTCCGGGCCTCGCATTGGGCATGTTCGGGTCAGGTCCGACTATATAAGGACGCCTGCCGCGCTGAAAAGGGCAGCGGGACGACGCAGGGGCGCTTGATCGCCCGATGTCGTGTGACGGCCCGCATCCTGCATGCGTTGCATGAGGATCACGCTAAAACTGTCTGAACAATCGCTATTTTCCGGGGCGGATTTGCGTGCTAGCGTTTCCCCCGTGACCCGGACGGCAAAGATTCGGGCACGTCGAGGCAGATAGAGGCAGTGTCCCGTGGATATTCGACGGTGGAAGTTCGCCCGTATCTGGGCGGTTGTTTTTCTGTGCCTGGTGGGGGTTCTGGCCCCCCATGCAGGCCATGCGCAACCCTATGCGGCGCTGGTGATCGACGCGCGATCCGGCCAGGTGCTGCATGAAACGAACGCCGATGCGCGCCTGCATCCCGCGTCTCTGACCAAGATGATGACGCTCTACCTTGCCTTCCAGGCGGTCGAACGGGGCGAGATCACGATGGACACGCTGGTTACGGTGTCATCGAACGCCGCCAAGGAACCGCCGTCCAAGCTGGGGCTGCGCGCCGGGCAGAAGATCGCGCTGCGCTATCTGGTGCGCGCCGCGGCGGTGAAATCCGCCAACGACGCCGCCACCGCCATAGGCGAGGCGATATCGGGTTCCGAACAGGCCTTCGCCGCACGGATGACCGCGACGGCGCAATCGCTGGGCATGACCCGCACGACCTTCAAGAACGCCAACGGCCTGACGCGCGAAGGCCATCTCAGCACCGCGCGCGACATGACCCTGCTGGGCCGCCGCCTGTTCTGGGATTATCCGCAATATTACAACCTGTTCAGCCGCACCTCGACCGATGCCGGGATCGCGCCGGTGAACAACACCAACCGCCGCCTTCTGGCTGCCTACAAGGGCGCCGACGGCATCAAGACGGGCTATACTTCGGCGGCGGGGTTCAACCTTGTCGCATCGGCCGAACGCGGATGCGAGCGGGTGATCGCCACCGTCTTCGGCGGCCGGTCCACCGCGCAGCGCAACGCCAAGGTGGCCGAACTGATGGATCTGGGCTTTTCGCGCATCACCAGTTGCGCCGCTGCCCCGCAATTCGATCGCGCGCCGCGCTATGACGCGCCGTCGCTCGTTGCGTCGGCCGTGCGCGTGGCGCCTGTTTCCGTCGCCAGCACCGCGCGGCCCGCGCCCCGGCCTGGCAGCGTGTCGGCGCCGATGATGGCGGCGAACGCCGCGCCCGTCATGCCGGGCGGCGTGCAGATCGCGCTGGCCAGCGCCGCCGCCCCCGTCGCGCGCCCCGAAGACGTGCTCGAGGTCGTCACCCGCGTCTCGACCAGCGGCGGGCGGCACTGGGGCATCAATCTTGGCCGCTTCGGATCAAAGAGCGAGGCCGAGCGCATCCTGCTCAAGACCGCCCTGGTCGAGATCGGGACACTGGACGATGCGCTGCGCAAGGTCGTCCCGCAGGGGGGCGGATACGACGCCAATTTCGTCGGCATGTCCGAGGAAATGGCGTCGCTGGCCTGCCGCAGGCTCAGCGCGCGCAACATGACCTGCTCGACCCTCGGACCGGGCTGATCAGGCGTCCGCGCGCCGCCAGACCCCGTCCTGCCGGGTGAAGGCCGCGTCCAGAAAGGGGCGGAAATCGTCCCCCTCGTCGTCCTGCCAGGTCTGGACGGCGATCCGCCGGCGATCCGCCTCGATCAGGTTGAAGGTGTTGCGGTCGCCGCGATGACGGCTCGACAGGCCGGTCCCCGCCTGCACGAACAGCAATCCCTGCGCCAGCCCGAACGGCGCGGTGATCGTGTGGTGCAGATGCCCCGACAGCACCATGTCGGCCCCGCATTCCTGCAAGGCGGCCAAAGCGGGTTCCGCCCCGCGCATCAGCCGCTTGTCCACGTCCTGACCGTGTTCCAGCGGATGATGCAGCACCACGATCCGCACCCGGTCGCCCGCATCCGCGAAGGCGTCGCAGACCCGCGTCACCGTGCGCCGCGACATCCGCCCGCGCTGCCACGAAAACCGGTTGACGGTGTTCACCCCCGCCAGCACCGCCGCGGGGGTCTCCATCACCGGCTCAAGCTCGGAGTCGATGGCATCTCGATACCGCGCCCAGGGCCGCAGCATGCGGATCCAGATATTGTCCAGCGGCGTGTCGTGGTTGCCCGGAACGCTGATCACCGGCTGGGCGATGCGATCGACAAAGGCGCTGGCCCGCTCGAACTGGCCGATCCGGGCGCGCTGGGTGAAGTCGCCCGAAATCGCCACGACATCGGGCGCCAGCGCGTCGATCCGCGCCAGCAGCGGGTCCTGCAATTCGGGACGGTCGCGGCCGAAATGCAGATCCGACAGATGCAGCACCCGGATCACGGCAGCACGATCCGCAGCGGACGGTCCGACATGCGGAACACGAAGGGCGACACGGCGCGCGTCTTCTCGCCGTCATAGGCCAAGAGCGCGCGGGGGCGGCGCAGCGTGACCTCCATCTCGCGCGCGGGGACGAAATCGTATTCCCGCCCCGCCTCGGCGCGGCCGGTCGCCAGCCGCCAGGCCAGCCGGAACAATCGCGCCCGCGTCTCGCCCTTGGCGATCAGCACCGCGAAGGCGTCGTCGTGGATCGCGCCCGCGCCCTTCAGGCCGAAACTGTCCAGCTGATAGATCGACCGCGCGACGAAGATCAGCGCCGTCCGCACGCGGATTTCCCGCGCGCCCCCGTCGATCCGCAGCACCGCGTCCATCGGGCGCTGGAACCGCAGGAAGGTCTTTGCGACGGACCAATGCGCCGCGATCCGGCGACGCCCCCAGCGGCGATAGACCGTTTCGCGTTCCTTCAGGATGGCGGGATAGACGCCGAGGCTGGCATTGTTCAGGAACGGTCTGCCATTGGCGGTGCCGATGCGGATGTCGCGCGCGCCGCCCGCCAAGATCTGGCGCGCGGCTTCCTTCGGGTCTTCCGACAGCCCCAGACCGCGCGCGAAGAAGTTGAACGTGCCCAGCGGCAGCACCGCCATCGGCACGTTGCGGCCCAGCATCGCGCCCGCCACGGCCATCGCCGTGCCGTCGCCGCCTGCCGCGACGATCAGGTCGGCGCCGTCCCCCACGGCGCGATCCACGATGCAAGCGATGTCGTCATCCTTGCCCCATTCCACCAGCCGCGCGCCGTCGCCGAACGTCGCCAGCGCGTCCTCGATCGCGGCCCGGTCGCGCGAATTGCGGCCCGACTTGCGGTTGGCGATCACGCAGATCGAACGGCGGTCGGTCGGGTCGGTCGGCTGGTCCGGCATGATGGCTCCGTCAAGGTCGTGCCGCCCAACGCGGATGGCCGCCGGATCGTTGCCGCCCCTCGCCGTCAGGCCGCGTTTTCCGCCTTCAGATCGAACGCCGCGGCCATCAGCGCGCGGGTATAATCGGTGCGCGGCGCGTCGAACACTTCGGCCGCCGGGCCCGCCTCGACCACGTCGCCGCGGCGCATGACCATCACCTGATGCGCCATCGCGCGCACCACCTTCAGGTCGTGGCTGATGAACAGATACGCCAGCCCGTATCGCGCCTGAAGGTCGCGCAGCAATTCCACGATCTGCACCTGCACCGTCATGTCCAGCGCGCTGGTGGGTTCGTCCAGCACCACCAGCTTGGGCCGCAGGATCATCGCCCGCGCGATGGCGATGCGCTGGCGCTGGCCGCCCGAAAATTCGTGCGGATAGCGGTGCATCGTGGCCGGATCCAGTCCCACCTCGGCCATGATGTCGGCCACCATCTGTCGCTTGTCGCGCCCCGGCTCGACCCCGTGGATGCCCAGCCCCTCGGCGATGATCTCCTCGACCGTCATGCGCGGCGATAGTGAACCATAGGGATCCTGGAACACGATCTGCATGTCGGCGCGCAGGGGCCGCAACTGCCGCGAGCGCAGGCCCTGGATCGGCCGCCCGACGAAGGCGATGTCGCCCTCCGACGCGATCAGCCGCATGATCGCCAGCGCCAGCGTCGTCTTGCCCGACCCCGATTCGCCGACGATGCCCAGCGTCTCGCCCGCGCGCACCGACAGCGTGGCGTCGTTCACCGCCTTGACGTGCCCGACCGTGCGCTTCAGCAGCCCGCGCTGGATCGGGAACCACACACGCAGCCCGTCGGTCCGCACGATCACCGGCGCGTCCGGCGCCACCGGCCCCGGCAGCCCCGTCGATTCGGCCGCCAGCAGCATCCGCGTATAGGGGTGCTGCGGGTCGCCGAAGATCCGCGCGGTCGGCCCCCGTTCCACGATCTCGCCCGCCTTCATCACGCAGACACGGTCGGCGAATTTGCGCACGATGGTCAGGTCGTGCGTGATGAACAGCATCGACAGCCCCTCGCGCCGCTTCAGATCCGCCAGCAGTTCGAGGATCTGCGCCTGAATCGTCACGTCCAGCGCCGTGGTCGGTTCGTCGGCGATCAGCAGGTCGGGGCCGTTGGCCAGTGCCATCGCGATCATCACCCGTTGCCGCTGTCCGCCCGACAATTGGTGCGGATAGGCGCCCAGCCGGCTTTCCCCGTCATGGATCCCCACCTTGTCCAGCAGGTCCAGCACCCGCGCGCGCGCCTTGTCGCCGCGCAGGCCCTGATGCAGTTCCAGGCTTTCGGTCAACTGCCGTTCCAGCGTGTGCAGCGGGTTCAGCGAGGTCATCGGTTCCTGAAAGATGAAGCTGATGTCGTTGCCCCGGATGCGGCGCAGCGTGCGCTCGGGCGCGCCGACCAGTTCCTCGCCGTCGTAGCGCACCGATCCCGTCACCGCCGCCGATCCGGCCAGCAGGTCCAGCCCCGCCAGCGCCGTCACCGACTTGCCCGATCCGCTTTCGCCCACCAGCGCCACCGTCTCGCCGCGCGCGATGTCGAAGGACACGTCGCGCACCGCGTGGGTTTCGGCCCCGTCCTGACGAAAGCGCACGTCCAGGCCGCGGATGGACAGCACCGGCGTCACTGGAACGTCTTTCGCGGATCGAAGGCGTCGCGCACCCCCTCGAAGATGAAGACCAGCAGCGACAGCATGATCGCGAAGGTGAAGAACGCGGTGAAACCCAGCCACGGCGCCTGAAGGTTCTGCTTGGCCTGCAACGTCAGCTCGCCCAGCGACGGCGCAGACGACGGCAGGCCGAAGCCCAGGAAATCCAGCCCCGCCAGGGTCGAGATCGTGCCGGTGATGACGAAGGGCAGCATCGTCACCGTGGCGACCATTGCGTTGGGCAGCATGTGGCGGAACATGATCGTGCCGCTGCCGACGCCCAGCGCGCGGGCGGCGCGGACGTATTCGAAGTTGCGCGCGCGCAGGAACTCGGCCCGCACCACGCCCACCAAAGCGGGCCAGCCGAACAGCACCGAGATGAAGACGAGGATCCAGAAACTTCGATCAAGGATCGCGAACAGGATGATGATGACGAACAGCGACGGCGTGGACGACCAGATCTCCAGCACCCGCTGGAACGCCAGATCCGTCCAGCCGCCGAAATAGCCCTGTACCGCCCCCGCCGCGACCCCGACCAGCGTGCACAGCACCGTCACGATCAGCGTGAACAGGATCGACAGGCGGAACCCGTATAACACCCGCGCCGCCACGTCGCGCGCCGTGTCGTCGGTGCCCAGCAGGTGATCGCCGTCGGGCGGCGACGGGGCCGCGCGGCCGATATCGTTGATCGTGTCATAGGAATAGGGGATCGGCGGCCAGATCATCCAGCCCGGCTGCGCGCCCTCGGCGACCGCGCCTTCGGCGATCACCCCTTCGGGATCGTCGAAGCAATCCTCCAGTCCGCCGCTGCGGATCAGGCATTGCACCTCGATATCCTTGTAAACCGCTTCGGTCCTGAAATCGCCGCCGAAGGCCGTTTCGGGATAGAAGCTGAAGATCGGCATGCGCCATTCGCCGTCGAAGCTCAGCAGGATGGGTTTGTCGTTGGCGATGAACTCGGCGAACAGCGAGCACGTGAAGATCGCCGTGAAGATCACCAGCGACCAGAACGCCCGCCCGTTGCGGCGGAAATTGCGCCAGCGCCGCCGGTTCAGCGGCGACAGGAACGGCCGGCGCGACGCGGGGGCCACGGGCGGCGGCGCGTCCTGTCCGGGGCTGGGCTGGATGGGGGGCGTCACGATGCCGGGTTCGGTCGGCTCGGCCGGGTCGTGGGGGATGCGGTCGGGGCGCGTCACCTCAGCCCTCCCGCCGTTCGAAGTCGATGCGCGGATCGACCAGCACATACATCAGATCCGACAGGATGCCAACGATCAGCCCGATCAGCCCGAACACGAACAACGTGCCGAAGATCACCGGATAATCGCGCGCCACCGCCGCCTCGAATCCCAGCCGTCCCAACCCGTCGAGCGAGAAGATCGTCTCGATGATCAGGCTGCCGCCGAAGAACACGCCGATGAACACCGAAGGGAACCCCGCGATCACGATCAGCATCGCGTTGCGAAAGACGTGCCCGTAAAGAACCTTGCGTTCCGACAGCCCCTTGGCACGCGCGGTCGTGACGTATTGCTTGCGGATCTCGTCCAGAAAGCTGTTCTTGGTCAGCAGCGTCAGCGTGGCGAAGGCGCTGATCGTCGAGGCCAGCACCGGCAGCGCGATATGCCAGAAATAATCGACGATCCGCGCGGGCCAGCTCAGTTGCGCCCAGTTGTCCGACGTCAGTCCGCGCAGCGGGAACCACTGGAAATAGCTGCCCCCCGCGAACAGCACCAGCAGCAGGATCGCGAACAGGAATCCGGGAATCGCATAGGCCACGATGATCAGCGCGCTGGTCCATGTGTCGAACGAACTGCCGTCGCGCACCGCCTTGCGGATGCCCAGCGGGACCGACACCAGATAGGCGATCAAGGTGGACCACAGGCCCAGCGTGATCGACACGGGCATCTTTTCCAGCACCAGCTCCATCACGCTGATCGACCGGAAATAGCTTTCGCCGAAATCGAAGCGCACGTAATTCCACAACATCCCCAAGAACCGTTCCAGCGGCGGCTTGTCGAAGCCGAATTCGCGTTCCAGTTGCTCGATGAACTCGGGCGGCAGGCCGCGCGCGCCCACGTATTCGCTGGACCCGCCGCCGATATCCGCGTCGCCGCTGCCCCCCGAAATGCCGGCGAACACGTCGCCTTCGCCTTCCATCGTGGCCAGGATCTGCTCGATCGGGCCGCCGGGGACGAACTGCGTCAGCGTGAAGTTGATGATCATGATTCCCAGCAGCGTGGGCACGATCAGCAGCAGCCGGCGTAGGATATAGGCGCCCATCGGGGTGCTAAAGCGCGCCGGACGCCTTCAGCGCCTCGGCCTTCTCGTCCAGGTACCACCAGAAATCGAGGTTGCCCAAGCCATAGGGCGGCAGCGGTTCGGGATAGTCGAAGATGTCGTAATAGGCGACCCAATAGCGCGGATTGTACCAGACCGGCACCATGAAATAATCGGCCCGCATGATCCGGTCGATGCCGCGCACGGCGGCCTGCATGTCCTCCAGCGTGTCGGTCTCGACCAGCCGCTCGATCAATTCGTCCACCGCCGGGTTGCAATAGCCCGCGGGGTTGAACACGTCGTCCCGATCCTCGCAGCCATAGCGCTGGCCGATGCCCAAAGCCTCCTCCAGCCCGTTGGTATAGCCGTCGAAGATCATGTCGAAATCATGGTCGCGCACGCGGGACGTATATTGCGCGTCGTCGATCCGGTTATAGCGCGCATCGACGCCCAGCCGCTTCAGGTTGTCGATATAGGGCAGGATGATCCGGTCGAAGCTGGGATTGTTCTCGATGAACTCGATGGTCAGCACCTCGCCGTCCTTGCGGCGCAGCCCGTCGTCGCCCGCGATCCAGCCCGCGTCCTGCAACAGGGCGCTGGCTTCGCGCAGGTTGCCCCGGTCAAGCTGCCGGTCGCCGCTTTCGTGCGGCAGCACGGCGGGTTCGGTCAGGATCGCGTCGTCGATCCCGTCGCCCAGCGTCTGCAACAGCTCCAGCTCGCGCCCCTCGGGCACGCCCTTGGCCTGCAAGTCCGAATTCTGCCAGAACGATTCGCGCTGCTCGAACAGCGCGTATTGCAGCGTGTCGTTCGTCCATGTGCCGTTATACATCAGCCCCAGCGCCCGGCGGACGCGCACGTCCTGCAACTTGGGCTTGCGCAGGTTGAAGACGAAACCGCTGGCCACCGGCAGCGATCCGTCCGGCAATTCCGCCTTGACGATCGCGCCGCTGTCGATCCCCGGAAAGTCGTATTGCGTCGCCCACGCGATCGAGCTTGTCTCCTGCCGGAACGTATAGACGCCCGCCTTGAACCCCTCCAGCGCGGCATTGGTATCGGCAAAGAACTCCACCCGCAGCGTGTCGAAATTCCACCGCCCGCGATTGATCGGCAGATCGGCGCCCCAGTAATCGGGGTTGCGCGTGGCGACGATGCGGCGCGGCACCTCGACCTGCGTGATCATGTAGGGGCCGGTGCCGGGCGGCTGGGTCAGGCGCGATTCGTCCAGCCGCGCGCCCGTCTCCTCGAACCATTTCTTCTGAAACACGATGGATGCGCCGGCCTGGCTTATCATCCCCTTGCGCGGCAGATCGGGGTTGAAGGTGAACTTCACCCGGTGCGGCCCCAGCGCCTCGACCTTGTCGAACATCTGGCTGACCGCGGCGGCGAAGGACGAAAACCCCTGCTCGATGAACAGGTTATAGGTGAACACCACGTCCTCGGCGGTCATCGGGGTGCCGTCGGAAAACGTCACGTCGTCGCGCAGGTTGAAGATCACCCAATCCAGCGTCTCGGGATATTCCAGCGTCTCGCACAGCAGGCAGTAGGACGCATAGGCGTCGTCGTCCGTGGTCGTCATGATCCGCTCGTAGGGCAGGACCGAGAACGCCGGCGACCGGCCCTTGCGCGAATAGGGGTTCATGCTGTCGAACGTGCCGCGCGCCCAGGTGGCCATCTCGCCGCCCTTGGGGGCGTCGGGGTTGACATAGTCCAGATGCGCGAAGTCGGGCGGATACTTGATGCCGCCCAGATCGGAATAGGCATGCGCGGTGACGATGGCGGCGTCGTCCTGCGCCACGCCCGGCCCCGCAAGGGCCAGCGCGGCGGCCAGCCCGGTCAGCAGGCGGCGCAGGGGCGGTCGGGGCCGGTCGTTCATCGCGATCTCCGTTGCAGGTCCAGCAGGGACGCTAAAGCGGCGCCGCGCCAAGTCCAAATTGAAATCGCGTGACCGGCCCGTGCGGGGCCGCGATCAGCCGTCCTGCGTTTCCAGATAGGCGATCAGGTTCGCGCGGTCTTCGGCATCGGGCAGACCGTTGAAGCTCATCGCGGTGCCGGGCGCATAGCCGCGCGGATTTTCCAGAAAGTGGTTCAGATGGTCGGGCGTCCAGACATCGACGACCTTTTCCAGCGCGCCGGAATAGTTGAATCCCTCGGCCGCATCGACGGGGCGGCCGACCACGCCGTGCAGATAGGGGCCGACCGCGTTGGCCCCCGCTTCCAGCTTGTGGCAGGCCTTGCACTTGCCGAACACCCGCTCGCCCGCGCTGGGATCGGCCGAGGCCAGCAGCACCTCGAAATCGGGGCCTTCCTCGACGGGTTCGTCGCTGGCTTCGTCCTCGCCGGTGTCGATCACATAGGCCTGCATCTCCTCGCCGTGGCCGTCGCCCGAATAATAGATCCCTTCGGCGACCCAGCTTCCCAGCAGAAAGATCAGCAGGGCGCCGCAGAAACTGCCGACGATCTTGGTCAGTGTCATAGTGTCGAACATGCTTCACCCGCCTTGCGCCCAAATCGTGCACTCTCTATCCGCTTAACCGCGCCGCTTTCAAGCGATATGCGCCCGAAGGCCGCGTCGGTGCGGGGCAGGGGACACTATGACACAACGCATCGCCTTCCAGGGCGAACTGGGGGCCTATTCGCACCAGGCCTGCCGCGAAACCCGCCCCGACATGGCGCCGCTTCCCTGCCGCACGTTCGAGGACGTGTTCGCCGCCGTGCGCGCGGGCGATGCCGACCTGGGCATGATCGCGGTGGAGAACAGCACCTATGGCCGCGTGGCCGACGTGCATTCGCTGCTGCCCCGCTCGGGCCTGCATATCGTGGCCGAGGCGTTCGTTCGCGTGCATGTCAACCTGCTGGGCGTGCCGGGCGCCCGCCTCGAGGGCATCCGCGAGGCGCATGGCCATCCGGTGATCCTGCCGCAATGCGCGGGGTTTTTGCGCACCCACGGCATCGCGGGGGTGTCCAGCAGCGACAATGCCCGCGCCGCCCGCGAAGTGGCCGAGGTCCGCGATCCCGCCCGCGCCGCGCTGGCCTCCGATCTCGCGGCCGAAATCTACGGCCTCGATATCGTCGCCGCCCGGATCGAGGATCACGACACCAACACCACGCGCTTTCTGGTCATGTCGCGCGATGCCGACATGACCCGGCGCGGCGGCGACGGCATGATCACCAGCTTCGTCTTCCGCGTCCGCAACATTCCGGCCGCGCTTTACAAGGCGATGGGCGGTTTCGCCACCAACGGCGTCAACATGACCAAGCTGGAAAGCTACATGGTCGGCGGGCGGTTCACGGCGACCCAGTTCTACGCCGATGTCGAAGGCCACCCCGACGATCCGCCCCTCGCCCGCGCGCTGGAGGAGCTCGACTATTTCACCGACGAGATCACGCTTCTGGGCGTCTATCCCGCCGACCGCCGGCGGTTCTAGCCGCGCGGATGCGCCTTGGCATAGACATCCATCAGCCGCGCCGAATTGACCGACGTATAGGCCTGCGTCGTCGACAGCGATTCGTGGCCCAGCAATTCCTGGATCGTGCGCAGATCGCCCCCCGCTTCCAGCAGATGCGTGGCGAAGGAATGGCGCAGCGCATGGGGGGTGGCCGTCGCGGGCAGGCCAAGCTGCATCCGCGCGCGTTCCATCGTGCCCCTGACGATGCGCTGGTCCAGCGCGCCGCCCCGCACGCCCCGGAACAGCGGGCCGTCCACGCCCAGCGGATAGGGGCAGATCGCCGCATAGCGCGCCACCGCCCGCGCGGCGGCGGGCAGCACCGGCACCAGCCGGTCCTTGCCGCCCTTGCCGCGGATGCGCAGCGTCTGGGGCAATTCGGCGTCGGCCCCCGTCAGCGACAGCGCCTCCGAGATCCGCAGCCCGCAGCCCCATAGCAGCGTCAGCACCGCCAGATCCCGTGCCGCGACCCAGGGGCGCGACGCCTGCGAATCGACGCTGTCCAGCATGGCGCGGGCCGAATCCACGTCCAGCGGGCGCGGCAGCCGCCGCCGGAACCGGGGCGACCGCGCCGACAGGATCACGCTGGGATCGAACCCTTCGCGCCGCGCCGCCCAGCGGACGAAATTGCGCACCGCCGATAATTCGCGCGCCAGCGACCGCGCGGCGATGCCGCGTCCCCGCTCGGCCGCCATCCAGGCGCGCATGTCGCCCACGGTGACGGCGGCCAGCCCCCCGGCGGTCGCCAGCCCGCCCAGATGGGCCTGCATGAACGCCAGAAACCCCAGCACGTCGCGGCGATAGGCGTCCAGCGTCGCCCCCGCCGATCCGTCCAGCGCCGACAGGCCGTCCTGCCAGCGCTCGACCGCGTCGCGCAGGGCGGGCGCGATCATGCCAGCCAGCGCCGCAGCACCCGTTCCAGCGTGCCGGCGAAGAATTCCAGCAGGTCGGTCCCCTGTCCGGGCGCGAATTGCTGCGCCTCGCGCGATCCCAGCAGCACCGCGCCGGGCAGGCGTCCCGGCCCCAGATCCAGCGTCAGGATCGCTTCGGACAGGATGCCGCCGCCCGCGCCGCCCGGCATCCGCGCCGACGCCGATCCCCCGTCGCGCAGCGTGACGCGGCGGGGCGCTGCGCCGCGCGGCGTGTCGGTCAGCCGCGCGACGGTGCCCGGCGCCACCGCCACCAGCATCCGCCCCGACAGCCCCGGCGCCCCGGTATCCAGATCCGTTTCCGTCTCGAGGATCAGCCGCAGGTCGGCGGCGCGCAGCGCCTCGCTGACGGGGCCTTCCAGCGTCGCCAGAAAGCCCGGAAAGCTGGGCGGATCCAGCAGAGACAGCACCGCGCGGTGGATCGTCCGCGTGCCCGACAGGTTGTCATAGGCCGCGGCGATGACGCTGCGGTGGGTTTCCTCCAGACAGTCCAGCCGCTGTTCAAGCCGCCGCATGGCCAGCCCGCGCAGGTCGATCACGTTGTCGCCCGCCTGCCGGTCGCTGGCCGCGACGAGCGCGCGCATCACGTCCATGTCTTCGAGAATCACGTCTGGTTCGCGCAGGATCCGCTCGCGCAGATCCGCGTTGCTCGCGGGTTCGCCCATATGCCTCGTCCGTTTTTGTTGTTCTGTTTCGGACGACACTACACGGGGCGCGGGGGCGGGCGCAAAGGGGCAATGCACGATCCGCCCCGATGGCGCGCCCCGGTCACAGCTTGCCGGTCACAGCTTGGCGGTTAGGGGGGGTTACAGGATCTTCTGTCCGGTGCTGGCCCAATCCTTCAGGAACGCCTCGACGCCCTTGTCGGTCAGCGCATGCGACACCATCGCCTTGATGACCGCGGGCGGCGCGGTGGCGACGTCGGCCCCGATCAGCGCGGCCTCCTTCATGTGGTTCGCCGTGCGGATCGACGCCGCCAGGATCTGCGTGTCGAAATTGTAGTTGTCATAGATCGTGCGGATATCGCCGATCAGTTCCATCCCGTCGATGTTCAGATCGTCCAGCCGCCCGACGAAGGGCGAAATGAACGTGGCCCCCGCCTTGGCCGCCAGCAGCGCCTGGTTGGCCGAAAAGCACAGCGTCACGTTCACCATGCGCCCCTCGTCGGTCAGCACCTTGCACGCGCGCAGCCCTTCCCAGGTCAGCGGCACCTTGATGGCGATGTTGTCGGCGATCTTCGCCAGCTCGCGGCCCTCGGCGATCATGCCGTCGGCGTCGGCGGCGACGGTCTCGGCGCTGACGGGGCCGTCCACCATCTCGCAGATCTCGGCCGTGACCTCCTTGATGTCGCGGCCCGACTTCATGATCAGCGACGGGTTGGTGGTCACGCCGTCCACCATGTTCAGCGCGGCAAGCTCGCGGATGGCGTCGGTATCGGCGGTATCGACAAAGAACTTCATGGCCTGTCCTTCCGGTTGGATCGTGCCGTCATTACACTGGAAGGGGCGCCGTCGAAAGGGCGCAGCGCGGGCCGGAACGGCGGGATTCGGGTATTTGAAGAAAGATGATGACACGCGGTTCGACGGGGCCGCGCCGGTCGCGGTCCTGACGACCCAGCCGCTCGACCGGCTGCTGGATTACCGCGCGCCCGAAGGCGGCTGCGCCGTCGGCGATTTCGTCGAGGTGCCGCTGGGCCCGCGGCGGGTGACGGGTGTGGTCTGGGGCGCGGCGCAGGGCGGCTGGGACGAATCCAGGCTGCGCGCCGTGGGTCGCGTTCTGGACGTGCCGCCGATGCGCGCGCCGATGCGCGCCTTTCTGACCCGCGCGGCCGACTACACGCTGACGCCGCTTTCCGCGATGCTGCGTCTGGCCACCCGCGCGCCGGGGCTGGGCGACGCGCCCGGCATGCGCAAGGTCTATGCGATGGGCGCCGGGCAGCCCGACCGCATGACCGACGCCCGCGCCCGCGTTCTGGCGGTGCTGCGCGATCACGGCGGCCTGGCCTTCACCTTGCAGGACCTGGCGCGCATGGCCGGCACCGGCACGGGCGTGATCAAGGGGCTGGTCGCGCAGGGCGCGGTCGAGGAACGCGAAAGCCCCCGCGACACGCCCTATCCCCGCCTCGATCCCGCGCTGCCGGGGCGCGCGCTGTCGGACGATCAGGCCGAAGCGGCCGCCGCCCTGCGCGCATCCGTGCGGGGGCGCGTCTATGCCACCACCCTGCTGCGCGGCGTCACCGGCTCCGGCAAGACCGAGGTCTATCTGGAAGCGGTCGCCGAATGTCTGGCGCAGGGGCGTCAGGCGCTGGTCCTGCTGCCCGAGATCGCGCTGACCGCGGGCTTCATCGACCGGGTCGAGGCGCGTTTCGGCGCGCGTCCCGCCGAGTGGCACAGCGGCGTCACCGCCACCGAGCGCCGCCGCTGCTGGCGGATGGTGGCCGAAGGGGGCGCGCAACTGGTCGTCGGCGCGCGCTCGGCGCTGTTCCTGCCCTTCGCCGATCCGGGCCTGATCGTCGTCGACGAAGAACACGACACGTCCTACAAGCAGGAGGACGGCGTGCTCTATTCCGCGCGCGACATGGCCGTCCTGCGCGCGTCGTTCGAGGATGCGCAGGTCGTGCTGGCCTCGGCCACGCCGTCGCTGGAAACATGGGCCAACGCCCAGGCCGGCAAATACGCGTCGCTGATCCTGCCCGCGCGCTACGGCACCGCCGTCCTGCCGCGAATGCGCGCCATCGACATGCGGGCCGAGGACGTGCCGCCGGGGCGCTGGATCTCGCCCAGCCTGCAATCGGCCATCGCCGCGCGGCTGGATGCCGGCGAACAATCGCTGCTGTATCTCAACCGGCGCGGCTATGCGCCGGTCACGCTCTGCCGCGCCTGCGGCCAGCAGATCGGCTGTTCGCAATGCGACGCCCGCATGGTCGAGCATCGCTTTCGCGGCCAGCTCGTCTGTCATCAATGCGGCGATACCCGCCCCGTGCCCCATGCCTGCCCGTCCTGCACGGTCGAGGGCAAGCTGGCCGCCATCGGCCCCGGCGTCGAACGCATGGCCGAGGAAGCGGCGGCGCTGTTTCCGGATGCCCGGATCGAGGTTCTCAGTTCCGACCTGCACATGACCGCGGGCGATCTCAAGGCGCGGATCGAGTCGATCGCGGCGGGCGCCGCCGACATCGTCGTCGGAACGCAGCTTGTCGCCAAGGGCCACAACTTTCCGCTGCTGACGCTGGTGGGGGTGATCGACGCCGATCTGGGGCTTCAGGGCAGCGACCTGCGCGCCGCCGAACGCACGTTTCAACTGATGCGGCAGGTGGCGGGCCGCGCCGGCCGCGCCGACCGCGCGGGCGAGGCGATGCTGCAAACCTTCCAGCCCGAACATCACGTCATCCGCGCGATCCTGTCGGGCGACGAGGACGGGTTCTGGCGGGCCGAGGCGGCCGAACGCCGCGCCGCCGGGATGCCCCCCTACGGCCGGATGGCGGGCATCGTGCTGTCGGGCACCGATTTGCAGGCGGCGTTCGACACCGGCACGCGGCTGGCGCGCGCCGACGATCCGCTGCGGCGCATCGGCGCGCAGGTCTGGGGGCCGGCGCCCGCGCCCATCGCGCGCATCCGGGGGCGGCACCGCGTCCGGCTGCTGGTCAAGGCCGACCGATCCGCGCCGCTGCAACCCGCGCTGGCCGAATGGCTGGCGCAGGTGCGTCCCAAGGGGGATCTGCGGATCAGCGTCGATATCGACCCGCAAAGCTTTTACTAGGGCTTGCGTGCGCCGCTCTTGCCGGGGGGGACGAACCGGCGCGACGTGTCGCTGGCGCGCGGCGCGGGCTTGCCCGCCGGTTTGCCGCCCGGCTTGGCACCCGGTTTGACGAACGCCTTGCCCCCCGGCCGCGCGGGCTTGCCGCCCGGCTTGCCGTAAGGCCAGGCCGCCCCGCCCGCAGGCTTGTCGCCCGGCTTGCCATAGGGCCGTGCCGGCTTGCCGCCCGCCTTCGCGTAAGGCTTGCCGCCCGGCTTTGCGCCCGGTTTCCCGGAGGGCTTGGCGCGCGGCCGGTCCGCCGCCGCCCGGTCGCCGCCCGTCTCGCGGTCCGCCTCGGGCCGGTCGCGCCGGGGTTCCTGAACCTTGGCCAGCGGGCCGTCCCCGTCGGGCGTCCAGCGCGCCTTGCGGTCTTCGGGGCTGCGCCGGGGCAACGGGGCGGGCGCGGTTTCCGGCACTGGCGCAGGCACTGGCACTGGCCTGGACGCGGGGCGCGGCCTTGCGGCAGGGGCAGGGCGCGCATTCGGCCCCTCGGCACGGCGCAGCGCAATGTCGTCCTCCAGCTTCATCGCCGGGCCGACAGCGGCCAGGAACCCGTCCAGCGCGCGGGCCGAGATCTCCACCAGCGTCTGGTTGGGCTGGACGCGGATCGCGCCGATATCGTCCTTGGAAATGTCGCCCGCCCGGCACAGCAGCGGCAGGATCCAGCGCGCCTCGGCCCGCTGGTTGCGCCCGACCGACAGCGCCACCCATCCGCCGCTGTCGAAGGGCGCGCGTTCGGGCCGGGCCGCGCGCGCGTCGGGCGCGGCCAGATCCTCGGGCGCGGAATGGCGCAGCCGCCACAACCGCAGATAGGCGGCGGCGATGGCGTCGGCGTCGTGCGCCGCGACCAGCTTGGCCGCAAAGGCGCGTTCGCCGGCGCTTGCCGGTTCCGACCAGACCGGATCCGCCAGCAGCCGTTCCTCGTCGCGCGCCACCACCTCGTCGGCCGAGGGCGGCACCGTCCATTCGGCGGTGATGCGCGCGTCCTTCAGCAGCCGCTCGGCCTTGCGCTCGGCCTTCATCGGCACCACGATGGCGCTGATCCCGCTGCGGCCCGCGCGTCCCGTCCGCCCCGACCGGTGCAGCAGGCCTTCGGCGTTCGATGGCAATTCGGCATGGATCACCAGGTCGAGGTTCGGCAGGTCGATGCCGCGCGCCGCCACGTCCGTCGCCACGCAGATCCGCGCCCGCCCGTCGCGCATGGATTGCAGCGCGTGGGTGCGCTCGGTCTGGCTCAGCTCGCCCGACAGCGACACCACCGAAAAGCCGCGATTGGTCAGCCGCGCCGTCAGCCGCGCCACGGCAGCGCGGGTATTGGCGAAGACGATGGCGCCCGGCGCCTCGTAGAACCGCAGGATGTTGATGATCGCGTTCTCGGCGTCGTGCGGGGCGACCTGCATCACACGGTATTCGATATCCGCATGCTGCCCGCCCCGCGTCGCCGTTTCCAGCCGCACCGCGTCGCGCTGATACTTCTCTGCCAGCCGCGCGATGCCCGGCGGCACGGTGGCCGAAAACATCAGCGTGCGCCGCGTCGCGGGGGCGGCGGCCAGGATGAATTCCAGATCCTCGGAAAATCCCAGATCCAGCATCTCGTCCGCCTCGTCCAGCACCACCGCGCGCAGATCCGACATCTCGATGCTGCCGCGCGTGATGTGGTCGCGCAGCCGGCCCGGCGTCGCCACGACGATATGCGCGCCGCGTTCCAGCGCGCGGCGTTCGTCGCGCATGTCCATGCCGCCGACGCAGGCCGTCACCACCGCGCCCGCCGGCGCGTAAAGCCACTGCAATTCGCGCATCACCTGCAACGCCAGTTCGCGCGTCGGCGCGATGACCAGCGCCAGCGGGGCGGCGGCGCGGTCCAGCCGCTCGGCGCCCTCCAGCAGCGTCGGCGCGATGGCGATGCCGAAGCCCACCGTCTTGCCCGATCCCGTCTGCGCCGACACCAGCAGATCCGACGCGGCCAGATCCGCATCCGTCACCGCCTCCTGCACGGGCGTCAGGGTGGCATAGCCGCGGTCGGCAAGCGCCGTGGCAAGCGGGGCGGGGATCTGCGGCATCGGGGCCTCCGGCAGGGGAAACGATGCGCTTAGTCCCCGCCGCCCCCGTTGTATAGCCCCCGCGCCGCCCCTCGCACCCTTTTGACCGCCCGGCGCTGGCGCGGCGCGCGCCTGCACCTATATCGCCATCACCCCCCGAACGGAGTCTTTCATGTTCAACCTTCTGCGTTCCAAGTCCGAGATGGTAGCACCCGGCGATGCGCTGCCCGGCCGCCCCGATCCCATTCCCACCGCCAGCACGCATGACGTGTTCGACCGTCCCCTCACCGACAAGGTGCCCGAGGGGATGGAGGTCGCGATCTTCGGCATGGGCTGTTTCTGGGGGGTCGAGCGGATGTTCTGGAAGCTGCCGGGCGTCTGGCTGACGATGGCGGGCTATGCCGGCGGCCACACCCCGAACCCGACCTATCAGGAGGTATGCAGCGGCCGTACCGGCCATAACGAGGTGGTGCGCGTCGTCTACGACCCGTCGGTCGTCACCTACGACGACCTGCTGCGCGTCTTCTGGGAAGGCCACGATCCGACCCAGGG
Source organism: Oceaniovalibus guishaninsula JLT2003 (assembly GCF_000299575.1). Classification (GTDB taxonomy): domain Bacteria; phylum Pseudomonadota; class Alphaproteobacteria; order Rhodobacterales; family Rhodobacteraceae; genus Palleronia; species Palleronia guishaninsula. The sequence continues at coordinate 106,033 of NZ_AMGO01000021.1, read as the reverse complement.
AATGCGTCAGGGCAACGATCGCGGCACGCAATACCGCAGCGGCATCTATGCGACGACCGACGCCCAGCGCCGCGCCGCCGAGGACAGCAAGCGCGCCTTCGCGCCCAGGCTCAAGGCGGCCGGTTACGGCGACATCACGACCGAGATCGTCGATGCCCCGCCCTTCTATTTCGCCGAGGATTATCACCAGCAATACCTGGCCAAGAATCCCGGCGGCTATTGCGGCATCGGCGGCACCGGCGTCGCCTGCCCCATCGGCACCGGCGCCACGACCGGCGCCGCCTGACGCGCGCGCGGGGCGATTGACCCGCCCCGCCGCCTTGCCTATCGCGGTCCCGACACGACCCCGAGGACCGCGATGCCCACCTGGACCGCCCTGACCACCCTGCCGGACGAGGCGTCGGCGATCGCGCTCGGCGACGCCTTGGAACGGCTCGACCCCGCGCCCGAAGGCGTCGGCGTGTTCGAGATGGAGGACGGATCGTCCCTCTGGGAAGTCGGCGGTTATTTCACCGCCGCCCCCGACCGCACCGCTCTGGCCGTGCTTCAGGCGGCATTCGGCGCGCGTCCCTTCGCGGTCAGCGAACTGCCCGAAACCGACTGGGTCGCCAAGGTCCGCCGCGAACTCGCCCCGATCGAGGCGGGGCGCTTCTTCCTATACGGCAGCCACGACGCCGACCGCGTGCCGGACGGGCGCATCGCCCTGCTGGTCGATGCGGCGATGGCCTTCGGAACCGGCCATCACGGCACGACGCAGGGCTGCCTTCTGGCGCTCGACCGACTGATCGACGCGGGCATCGTCGGCCGCAATGTGGCCGATATAGGCTGCGGCACCGCCGTTCTGGCGATGGCGGCGGCGCGGGCCTGGCCGGACGCGGCGGTGATCGCGTCCGACATCGACGCCGTGGCCGTGGACGTGGCCCGCGCCAACGTCGCGCTGAACGCCCTGTCGGATCGCGTCGCTTGCATCGAGGCCGCTGGCTTCGACGCCGCCGATCTCGCCGCCGCGTCCCCCTTCGATCTGGTCTTCGCCAACATCCTAAAGGCGCCGCTGATCGACCTCGCGACGCCGATGGCTCGTCACACCGCGCCCGGCGGCCATGCCATCCTGTCGGGCCTGCTGAACGAACAGGCCGACGAGGTTTCCGCAATCTACGGATCGGCCGGCTTCGCCCCCGTCCATCGCCGGCAGATCGGCGACTGGACGACGCTGACGGTCAGGCGGGCGGACTAGCGCGCAGCCCATGGATCAGGGCCGCGATGATCGAGCGACCGGTGATTCAAAAGACCCTGCCATCCGCATGCCGTTCGTCGAATGGCGTTGTCGCGCCCATTATCGCCAGTTAGCCGTCATTTCGCTTCTGCTTTTCGGCTTCCGTAACGAGAAGCGCAAGCACTGGCTACCCGTTTCTCAAGCGCCATGCCCGTTCAATTGACGCAATGCAAGATCTCATGAAAATTTCGCGGGTTACAAAAAGTAGACTGCCAACTTCGTGATACATCGCCTCGGCGTATCCAGAATAGAGACGGCCATAAGCATCGAATACAATACTATCCTCTCGCAAATGCTCGAAGGATGAAAAGCGAAGGTTGTGAGCGGCGTGGTTCCTTATATTCTTGATGGCCTTCAAGTCTTCACAGTCATTGGCATCCGACAAAACAGCTGCCTTTTCCAGTTGGTTAATTTTTCCACCAAGCGTCTTATGCACGATGTCATTCGGAAGTTTCAACCGGATGATTTCACCAAGTGCGATCTCCAACAGTGCACCCCAGACGAGAACAATGCCCCGTGGTGTGCCGCGCGAGTTCTCAAGGTTGGCTTCTTCAAGTCCCTGACCCAAGAAACTAACCGTTTCTGGCGTCAGGCTCACTTCCCTTGGATTGTTCACCGTAAAATAATCGTAAGCGAACCTACCGTTCGGGTGAATTTTGCCAAACTCACCGGCTCGCAAGCGTTTATAAAGGGATCGGCCATGCGGTTCGGGGTCCGTTGCCGACGCAGTAAACGGGAGATCGTGCTTGCAATGGTTAAGCTTTACCCAACAGTTTAAGCAATATGCGACCTCCGTTTCGCTGACGTCGTAAGCGTTCTCAATCTGGTAAGGTATTTCGATCATAGATAGAACACTGTAGCCCTATTAACTTGCTAGCAAGCGACAAAGCGACTTAGCGTCCAGCGGCGTCGGACGCTTTACGGTGTCCATGCAACGAACGCCCATTCTGTTTCACATAGTGGCCGTTCATCCAAGAAACGTCGATGTTTAAGTCTACCCGATCACAGGTTCCGCCTCGCAAAAAGCGCAACTCCCCGCGAATCCGTGCCGGGCAGGCTCGTCTCGGTGACGATCCGCCCGCCCGGCACGACGTTCTTCGCCCTCAGCGGCGGCGCGCCACCGTGTCGATCTCGTCCCGCGACAGGCCGATATCGCGCAACTCGTGCGTCGATAGCTGGTTCAGCGCCCGGCGGGTGCGGCGCTCGGCCGCGCGGTCCGACAAGGACGTGAAGAAGCGCGCGACTCCCGTCGCGATGGTGGTCGATAGGGCGGGTGCGGTCGAACGGTGCATGTCATAGATCGCCATCGCGAAGTCCTCTGTCGAAGGGGACCGACACGGCCCCGGTTGCGGATCGCCCGGCCCTAGCCAGGCCGGATGCCGAAGGCAATGGCCGAAATGTCAAGTCTTTTATGCAGTTGGTGCATGACGCGGTGACAGGGGGGCGTTGCGGGGTCTTGGCGGATGTTCGTGCTTCGTGCTAGTCAGGGGCGACAAGGCGGGGCGGCGGATGCGGATAATCGGGATCGACCCCGGATTGCGGAACACCGGATGGGGCGTGATCGACCTGGCGGAGGGCCGGTTGCGGCACGTCGCCAGCGGCACGTGCCGGTCGGGCGCGGGCGATCTGGCCGCGCGCCTTCTGTCCCTGCATGCCGCACTGACGCAGGTTGTGGCGCTGCACCGCCCCGATTGCGCCGCCGTCGAACAGACCTTCGTGAACCGCGACGGCGCGGGCACGCTAAAGCTCGGCCAGGCGCGCGGGATCGCCCTGTTGGTGCCCGCGCAGGCCGGTCTGCCCATCGGCGAATATGCCCCCAACGCCGTCAAGAAGGCAGTGGTCGGCGTCGGCCATGCCGACAAGGGGCAGGTGGCCCACATGGTGCGTTTACAACTGCCCGGCGCCGATCCCGCCAGCCCCGACGCCGCCGACGCGCTGGCCATTGCGCTTTGCCACGCGTTTCACCGCCGCACCGCTGGCCGTCTGACGCAGGCCGCGCGACCATGATCGGGCGTCTGGCCGGCCGTATCGTCCATCGCGGGACCGATCACGTCATCATCGACGCGGGCGGCGTCGGCTATGTCGTGCACGTCTCGGACCGCACGCTGGCGGGCCTGCCCCCGGTGGGCGAGGCCGCGATGCTCTGGACCGACCTTTTGGTGCGTGAGGATCTGTTGCAGTTGTTCGGGTTCGCCACCTTGCAGGAAAAGGAATGGCACCGCCTGCTCTGCACGGTGCAGGGCGTGGGGGCCAGGGCGGCGATGGCGATACTGGGCGCGCTGGGCGCCGACGGCATCGGCCGCGCGGTGGCATTGGGCGATCTGGCCTCGATCCGCGCCGCCCCCGGCATCGGCCCCAAGATCGCCCAGCGTGTCGCGATCGAGCTGAAGGGCAAGGCCCCGGCCGTGATGGCGATGGGCGCGGGGCCGGTCGCGCCGCCCCCCGGCGGCGGGCCTGCCCCGTCCGTCGCTCCGGGCGCCGAGGCCGAGGCGCTGTCGGCGCTCGCCAATCTCGGCTACGGTCCGCAGGAAGCGGCGGGCGCGGTGGCGCGGGCGGCCGGCGAAGGGGCCGATACGACCGCCGGTCTGATCCGCGCCGCACTCCGCCTGCTGGCCCCGAAGGAGGGTTGAGCCTTGCGCGACCGCCTCACCGCCGACATGTACGTTTCGCGCCCTGAACTGTACAAGTTGTACGTTTCGCATCGCCGCGGGGGGCCGGATGGCGACGCCTGATCCCCTGATGCGCCCCCACGAACAGCCCGGCGACGACGGTCCGGCGCTGCGTCCCCAGACGCTAGACGCCTTTGTGGGCCAGGCCGAGGCACGCGCGAATCTGCGGGTTTTCATCGAAAGCGCGCGGATGCGCGAACGCGCGATGGACCATGTCCTGTTCCACGGCCCCCCCGGCCTGGGCAAGACGACGCTGGCGCAGATCATGGCCCGCGAACTGGGCGTGAACTTCCGCATGACCAGCGGCCCCGTCCTCGCCCGGCCCGGCGACCTGGCCGCAATCCTGACCAATCTGGACCGGCGGGACGTTCTTTTCATTGACGAAATTCACCGCCTCAATCCTGTGGTCGAGGAGGTTCTCTATCCTGCGCTCGAGGATTTCGAACTGGATCTGGTCATCGGCGAAGGCCCCGCCGCCCGCACCGTCCGCATCGAATTGCAGCCCTTCACCCTGGTCGGCGCGACCACCCGGATGGGGCTTCTGACCACCCCGCTGCGCGACCGCTTCGGGATCCCCGTGCGGTTGCAATTTTATACCGTGGACGAACTGGAACAGATCGTCGCCCGCGGCGCCCGCCTTCTGGGCGTGCAGGCCGACCGGGACGGCATCCGCGAAATCGCCCGCCGCGCCAGGGGCACCCCCCGCATCGCCGGCCGCCTTCTGCGCCGCGTCGTGGACTTCGCGCTGGTCGAGGGCGACGGCCGCCTTGACCGTCCGCTGGCCGATGCGGCGCTGACCCGGCTGGGGGTCGATGCGCTGGGACTGGACGGGGCGGACAGGCGCTATCTGCGCCTGATTGCCGAGCATTATCAGGGCGGTCCGGTGGGGATCGAGACGCTGTCGGCCGCCCTGTCCGAGTCGCGCGATTCGCTGGAAGAGGTGATCGAGCCCTACCTGCTGCAACAGGGGCTGATCCAGCGCACACCGCGCGGGCGGATGCTGGCGCAGGGCGGCTGGACGCATCTGGGGCTGGTCCCGCCGCGTCTGTCCGATACGCGCGACCTGTTCGATCCGGGCTAGCCGTTCGTGACCAGGAAAAGCAGCACGAACACCGCCGGAACCAGAAACACCACCGGCAGATAGACGGCGACGATCCCCCAGGCGGCGATCGCCATGATCCAGACCGATACGATGGCGATCAGCGCGAACCACAGGTTGTTGCGATCCCCGAACAACACATCGCGCGCCATCCAGCCGAGGACGGGAACGTGCAGCAGGATGCGAAGATGCAGCGGGGTGCGGGGCGGGATGGGGGTCAGGATGCTCATGCCCGACAGATATGGTCGGGATCCACCCGTCCCATTGCGGCGTGCTGCCGCATGTTGCGCGCCCTTCCAAGCCGCTTTACCCCGATGCTCCATGACCCATGACGATATTCAGGCGCTGTTCACCCGCGCCGACGGAACCTATGCTTTCGCGCGCTGGGGCCGGCCGCTGGCCCCCGTCGCCTTTGGCATCGAGGAGCCGTCCATCGGCATCTTCAAGGGCGCGCTGGAGGCTTTGGCGACGCTGGCGGGCAACGGCACGGTCGAAACCGATCCCGAACTGGGATCGAACCTGATGATGTTCTTCCTGCGCGACTGGGACGAATTGCGGCACGTTCCCGACCTCGACCGGATGATCCCAGACCTGCATCCGCTGCTGGGCCGGCTGGAACGGGCCGAGGCCAATCAATACCGTATCTTCCGCTTCGACGCGCAAGGCGGCATCCGGGCGGCCTTCGTCTTTCTGCGCATGGACGCCCATCTGGTCGCGGTGCCGGCGGCGACGCTGGCGTTGTCGCAGGCGGTGCAGACCATCCTGCTGTGGTCCGACCGGGCCTTTGCCGACCGCTCGCCTCTGGCGCTGACGCCCGATGGCGACGCTGTGCTGGGGCCCGAGATCGGCGCGCTGATCCGCGCGGCCTACGACCCGGTGATGCCCCTGCATGCCGACGATCCTTCGCACGCCCTGCGGCTTGCCGCCCGTCTGGGGACCGTCCAGTGACGGATCACGTCTTCGATGTCCGTGTCCACTATGAGGATACGGATATGGGCGGCATCGTCTATCACGCCAATTACCTCAAGTTCATCGAGCGGGCGCGGTCGGACTGGGTGGCGACCCTCGGCATCGACCAGAACGCCCTACGCGCCGCCGGAATGGCCTTTGCCGTGGCCCGGATCGAGGCGGATTTCCTGCGGCCCGCGCGGCTGGACGACCGGCTGACCGTCCTCACGCGGACCGTCTCGGGCAGCGGCGCGCGGATGGTGCTGGCGCAGACCGTGTCGCTGAAGGGATCGGTCCTTTTCGATGCGGTGGTGACGCTGGCCGCGTTCGACATGGCCAGCGGGCGTCCGCGCAGGTTGCCGCCGGCGCTGCGGGCCCCCGTCGGCTGACATTTGCGTGACGGGCCGGTCATGCGGTTCTGTTGGCTTTCCATCCCGCGCTGCGATACATACACGCGCAACGCGGCCCGCAAGCGGCCCGACAGAGGTAGAGCAGGCAGATGGAAACCGAAACCCTCGCCGCGGCGGCGGATATCGACTTTTCGATGTGGGCGCTTTTCGCCCGTGCGACGATCACGGTCAAGCTGGTGATGATCCTTCTGATCGTCGCGTCGTTCTGGTCGTGGGCCACGATCATCCAGAAATGCCTGTTGTTCCGCAGCGCCCGCGACGAGGCGCGGCGCTTCGAATCCGATTTCTGGTCGGGCGAGCCGCTGGACGAGCTTTACCGCAAGATGGGCCCCGAACCGGACGGCCCCGCGGCCAGCGTCTTTGCCGCGGGCATGACCGAATGGCAGCGCAGCCACCGCGACGACGGCGCGCTGATACCGGGCGCGCAAGCCCGTATCGACCGCAGCATGGATGTCGCCATCGCCCGCGAGGCCGAAACGCTGGATCGGGGGCTGAGCCTGCTGGCGACGGTCGGATCGGTCGCGCCCTTCGTGGGGTTGTTCGGCACCGTCTGGGGCATCATGCACGCCTTCATCGAGATCGCGCAGCAGCAGAACACCAACTTGGCCGTGGTCGCCCCCGGCATCGCCGAGGCGCTGCTGGCCACCGGGCTGGGCCTGCTGGCCGCCATTCCGGCGGTGATCTTCTACAACAAGCTGAGCGCCGATAGCGGCCGCATCGTCGGCGGCTACGAATCCTTCGCGGACGAATTCGCCACCATCCTCAGCCGCCAGCTGGATTCCTGAAATGGGCGCCGGTGTCGTCCAGAACGGTCAGGCCCGAGGACAGGGGCGCGGGCGGCGGGGCAGGGGCCGAGCCGCGGCGCGGCCAATGTCCGAAATCAACGTCACGCCCTTCGTCGATGTCATGCTGGTGCTGCTGATCATCTTCATGGTCGCCGCGCCGCTGCTGACCGTTGGTGTGCCTGTGCAGTTGCCGCAGACCGCCGCCGAGGCGCTGCCGACCGAAACCGAAGAGCCGCTGACGATCACGCTGGCCGCCGATGGCCGGGTGCTGCTGATGGCGAACGAGACCGAAAGCGACGACCTGATCGCGCAATTGCGGGCCATTTCCGCCGAACGGACCAGCCGCAAGGTGTTTCTGCGCGCCGACGGGACGATCCCTTACAGCGATGTGGTGCAGGTGATGGGCGCGCTCAACGCGGCCGGGTTCGCGGATATCGGATTGGTAACGGATACGGGCGGTCCGCGGCTGGACGGGTCGGATCGCTAGGCGCGAAGGATGGGCCGCGGGATGAATCCGGGCACGGTCATATCGGGGCTGGGACATCTGCTGCTGATCGCCTTCGTGCTGTTCGGCGGGCTGTTCACGCGCGCCTCCATGCCGCCGCCGCAGGTGGCGCAGGTGACGATCCTGAGCGAGACGGAATTCGCCGCGCTGACCCGCCCCGTCGAGGGCGAGCAGACGCCGCCGATGACCGATCCCGTCGCGCCCGTGCCGCCCGTCGAGATGCCCGACACCCCCGAGCCGCCCGCCGAGCAGGCCCCCCCGGTCGAGCAGGCGCCACCGCCCCGCCCCGAGGCCGAGGCCGAGCCGCCGCAGGACGTGCCGACGCCGCCCGATCCGCTGCCGGCCGAAACCGAGCTTCCCGAGACGCCCGAGCCGATGGCCAATCCCGACACCGCCGAGGATCTGCCGGTGGCGCCGGTCGCCATCCCGCGTCCCGCCGACAGGGTGTCGAGCGAACCGACCCCGCCCGCGCCGCCCGAGGCCGAGACCGCCCCCGACATCGTCGAGACGACGGCGCCCGAGCCCGACGCCGCGGCCCCCGAAGCGGTCGCGGACACGCCCGCCGCCCCCGAGGAGACGACGACCGAGATCGTGACCGAGGCCGAAGAGCCCGCCCGCGCCGAGGACGGCCCGAGGGCGCCCGTCGTCTCGCAGCGGCCGCGTCCCAAGCCCGCGCCGCCCGTCCGCCAGGCTGCGGTCCAGCCCGAGACGCCCGAGGCGCCCGTGACGCCCGCGCAGACCACCGAAGCGGCGTCCGAAAACGTCCGCGATGCCGTGCAGGACGCGCTGGCCGGGCTGGAGGAGGCCGCGCCGACAATCGGCCCCGCCGCCGGCCCCCCGCTGTCGGCCGGGGAAAAGGACGCGATGCGCGTGGCGGTCCAGCGGTGCTGGGTGGTCGATGTGGGGTCCGAGGCGGCGGGCGTGACCGTGACGGTCGGGTTCGAGATGACGCCGGACGGCCGCGTGGTGGGATCGTCCCTGCGCGAGCTGGACAATGACGGGGCAGGGGCGGCGGCCAAGACGGCGTATGAGGCGGCGCGCCGCGCGATCCTGCGCTGTCAGGACGACGGCTATGACCTGCCCGTCGACAAGTACGAGCACTGGCGCAATGTCGAGATCGTGTTCAACCCCGGCAACATGCGGCTGCGCTGAAGGAACAACCCCCAATTCAGGGTATTGGAGCGATGATGACCAAGCTGAGCCTTTTGAAGATCGCCTGCGCCGCCCTGCTGGTCGGCGCTGCCCCGCTGTCCGCGATCGCGCAGGAACCCCTGCGGATCGAAATCACCGAAGGCGTGATCGAACCGCTGCCCTTCGCGCTGCCGACACTGGTGGCGGAAAATCCCGCCGCGCAGGAATGGGCCGAGAGGGTCACGCAGGTCATCGCCGACGATCTTGTCGGCACAGGCCTTTTCCGTCGCATCCCGAACGACGCTTTCGTCGCCCAAATCACCGAATTCACGCCGTCCATCACCTATGCGAACTGGAAGGCGATCAACGCGCAGGCGCTGATCACCGGCGCCATCAGCGTCGATGGCGACCAGTTGAACGTCAAGTTCCGACTGTTCGATGTCTTTTCCGAGGCCCCGCTGGGCGAGGGGCTGCAATTCGGCGGCACGACGCAAAGCTGGCGGCGCATGGCGCACAAGGTCGCGGATGCCGTCTATAGCCGCATCACCGGCGAGACGGGCTATTTCGACAGCCGCGTCGTCTTCGTCAGCGAGGCGGGTCCGAAGAACCAGCGCGAAAAGCGGCTGGCGGTGATGGATTACGACGGCGCGAACGTCCAGTATCTGACCGATGCCGCGTCCATCGTGCTGGCGCCGCGCTTTTCGCCCACCGGCGACCGGATCCTCTATACAAGCTACGAGACCGGGTTCCCGCAGATCTATCAACTCGATGTCGGCAATGTCAGCCGGGTTTCCCTGCCGGTGCCGGCCGAATCGATGACATTCGCGCCGCGCTATGCGCCCGACGGGCAGACGGTGATCTTCTCGGCGGCGATGGGCGGCAATACCGACATCTTCCGCCTGCGCCCCGGCGGCGGGCCGGAAAAGCTGACCAACGCGCCCAGCATCGAAACCGCGCCCAGCTACAGCCCCGATGGCAGCCAGATCGTCTTCGAAAGCGATCGTTCCGGCACCCCGCAGCTTTACATCATGGACGCCAACGGAGGCGAGCCGCGGCGCATCAGCTTCGGCCAGGGCCGCTATGGCACGCCGGTCTGGTCGCCGCGCGGCGATCTGATCGCGTTCACCAAACAGAACGAGGGGCGGTTCCATATCGGCGTGATGCGCACCGACGGGTCCGAGGAACGCCTGCTGACGGCATCGTTCCTGGACGAAGGGCCGACCTGGGCCCCCAACGGCCGGGTGCTGATGTTCACCCGCGAAAGTGCGGGGGCCGAGGGGCAACCGGCGCTCTATTCCGTGGATATATCGGGACGCAACCTCAGGAAGGTGCCGACGCCGCAATCGGCGTCCGATCCGGCCTGGTCGCCGCTGCTGCCCTAAGGGATGTTCCCCAGCGCCGTGTGTGATGCTAGGGTGCGCCCGAAACGGGGGCGATCCGACCCCCATGCTGTTGAGGACGAGCAGATGAATTTCCTTTCCAAGGCCGCGACCGTCGCGGCGCTTCTGGCCCTTGCGGCCTGCAACAACGCGGACCGGTTCGGCGCGGGCGGGGCGAACGGGCTGGGCGGGCCGGGCGCGATGGCCGGCGCGGGCGGCGTGACCGCTGGCGCGCTCGACCCGTCCTCGCCCGCCTACTTCAACCAGACGGTCGGCGACCGGGTGCTGTTCGCCAACGACCAGTCGACGCTGTCCGATGCCGCGCGGTCCACGCTGGCCGGTCAGGCGCGCTGGCTTAATACGAATCCCGCCTATACCGCCATCATCGAAGGCCATGCCGACGAAAAGGGCACGCGCGAATACAACCTCGCCCTGGGTGAACGCCGCGCCAACGCGGCGCGCGATTTCCTGGTCAGCCAGGGGGTATCCTCGGCACGTCTGCGCACGGTGACATACGGCAAGGAACGTCCGATCGAAGTCTGCTCGACCGAAGCCTGCTACGCGCAGAACCGCCGGGCGGTGACGGTGATCGCGTCGGGTCTGACAAGCTGACCGGGGGCGAAGGCGCATGATCCGCACGATTGCCGCCCTGGCGCTGGCCGTGACACTGGGCCCGGCCGCCGCCGTCGCGCAGGACGGCGAGACGCTGGCCGACATCCAGCAGGAACTGTCCCTGCTGCTGGGCGAGGTGCAGGGCCTGCGACGCGAGCTTTCGACGACCGGGACCGCGCAGCCGAACCTTCAAGGCACCGGCGCGCTGGAGCGGATCGACGCGATGGAGGCGGAACTGCGCCGCCTGACCAGCCGCGCCGAGGAGATCGAGTTTCGCGTCAACCGCGTGGTGACGGACGGCACCAACCGCATCGGCGATCTGCAATTCCGCCTTTGCGAACTGGAACCCGGCTGCGACATCGGCGCGCTGGGCAGCACCCCGCCGCTGGGCGGCGAGACGGGTGCCGCCCCCGCGCCTGCCGCCCCCGCGCCGGCCACGGGCGGGGCCGAGTTGGCGGTTGGAGAGCAACAGGACTTCGATCGGGCGAAGGAGGCCCTCGACTCCGGTAGCTTTCGCAGCGCCGCTGACCTCTTTCAGACCTTCACCGAGACCTATACAGGCGGTCCGCTGACCGGCGAGGCGCATTTCTATCGCGGTCAGGCGTTGGCCGCGCTGGAGGATACGGAAGGCGCGACGCGCGCGTATCTCGACGCGTTTTCCAGCGCGCCGGATGGGGTCCGGGCGGCGGATGCGCTGTTGCAACTGGGTCTGGGGCTGGAGGCGCTGGGTCAGCGCGGTGACGCCTGCCTGACGCTGGGAGAGGTTCCGACCCGGTATCCGTCATCGTCCGCCGCGGGCGAAGCCACGACCGCCCGCGCTGCGTTGACCTGCCCCTGAGCCACGTCAATTGACGCTCGCCCCGACATTCGCGGCGACGATGGACAGGATCGCCGGGGGCTTCTGGCCGCTGGGTTTGGCGGTGTCTGGCGGCGGCGACAGCATGGCGCTGCTGCATCTTGCCGCCGAATGGGCCGGCCCTTCGCGGCGCAAACTGCATGTCGTGACCGTGGATCACGGATTGCGGGACGGATCGGCGGACGAAGCCGTCATGGTCAGGCGGCAGGCCGCCGCCCTCGGGCTGACGCATGACACGCTGGTCTGGCGCCGCGAAACGATGGGCAACCTTCAGGACGCGGCCCGATCCGCCCGCCGAGGGCTGATCGCCGCCTGGGCCGCCCGCCTTGGGGTCGATGCGGTCCTGCTGGGACATACGCGCGACGATCAGGCGGAAACCGTGCTGATGCGGATGGCGCGCGGATCGGGCGTGGACGGGCTGGCAGGAATGGCCGAGGTCGGCCGGGCGCAGGGGATTGCATGGCTGCGTCCGCTGCTGACGCGGGGCCGGGCGGAACTGCGCGACTGGCTGACGAAGCGCGGGCTGGACTGGGCCGAGGATCCGGGCAACGAAAACAGCGCGTTCGACCGCGTGCGGGCGCGGCGGATGGCGGGAACGCTGGCCGACCTCGGCCTGTCCGCAGCACGGCTGGAGCTTCTGTCGGCGCACATGGCGCGGGCGCGCGACGTTCTGAACGATGCGATGCGCGACCTGGCCGGACAGGCCGTGCGGCAGGACGGTCCCGATCTTGTGCTGGATCGCGCGGCATTGCTGGCCGCCCGGCCCGAAACCCGGATGCGGCTGCTGGCGGCCGGGCTGCGATGGATTTCCGGCAATCCCTATCGCCCCCGATTCGCCGCCCTACAGGGGATGGTGGACACGCTGGACAATGGCACGCTGCACGGCGTTCTGTTGCGACGTCAGCGTGGCAGCGTCCGTCTGATGCGGGAACCGCGGGCCGTGCGCGATACGGTGTCGCGGACCGACGACGCCTGGGACGGGCGGTGGTGCCTTTCCGGTCCGCACGATGCGGCCCTGACCGTGCGTTCGTTGGCGGATCGGGCCTATGCGGGCGGGCGATGGCCGGTCGGCACCCTGGCCGCCAGCCCTGCGATCTGGCGGGGCGAAACGCTAGTCGCGGCGCCGCTTCAGGAACCCGGTGGTCTCTGGTCGGCCCGTCTGGCGGATGGCCGCGACGATTTTCACCGCTGGCTTCGCTCGCATTGAACGGGCGAACCTGATACCTATTTGACGAAGTGTCCGGTATCGGCCGGGCAAACGCTGTAATAGGAGCCTGTCCTTGGGCAACGCGCGCAACATCGCCTTCTGGGTCGTTCTTTTCTTCCTGGTGCTGGCGCTCTTCAACCTGTTTTCGGGCGGCCAGTCGTCGATGTCCTCGCGCTCGATCAGCTATTCGGAATTCATCCAGTCGGTCGATGACGGCGAGGTGTCGGCCGTGACGCTGGACGGCGAGCGGGTGCTGTTCCGGGGCAACGACGGTAACGATTACGTCACCATCCGGCCCGACGGTGCCGACCTGACGGACCGCCTGATCGCCAACGATGTGCAGGTCAACGCTAAGCCGCAAGAGCAATCGGGCTTCACCACGGTGCTGCTGTCGTTCCTGCCGTTCCTGCTGCTGATCGGTGTCTGGATCTACTTTATGAACCGGATGCAGGGTGGCGGCAAAGGCGGCGCGATGGGTTTCGGGAAGTCCCGCGCCAAGCTGCTGACCGAAAAGCATGGCCGCGTCACCTTCGACGATGTGGCCGGCATCGACGAAGCCAAGGAAGAGCTTGAGGAGATCGTCGAGTTTCTGCGCAACCCGCAGAAGTTCAGCCGCCTCGGCGGCAAGATCCCGAAAGGCGCGCTTCTGGTCGGACCGCCGGGCACGGGTAAGACCCTGCTGGCCCGTGCGATCGCCGGCGAGGCGGGGGTGCCGTTCTTCACCATTTCGGGTTCGGACTTTGTCGAGATGTTCGTCGGTGTCGGCGCGTCGCGTGTGCGCGACATGTTCGAACAGGCCAAGAAGAACGCGCCATGCATCGTGTTCATCGACGAAATCGACGCTGTCGGCCGGTCGCGCGGCGTCGGCTATGGCGGCGGCAACGACGAACGCGAGCAGACGCTGAACCAGCTTCTGGTCGAAATGGACGGGTTCGAGGCGAACGAGGGGATCATCATCGTCGCCGCCACCAACCGGCCCGATGTGCTGGATCCGGCGCTGTTGCGTCCCGGCCGCTTCGACCGGCAAGTGCAGGTGCCGAACCCCGACATCAAGGGGCGCGAGAAAATCCTGGGCGTCCATGCCCGCAAGGTGCCGCTTGGCCCGGATGTGGACCTGCGCATCATCGCCCGCGGCTGTCCCGGCTTTTCGGGTGCCGATCTGGCGAACCTGGTGAACGAGGCCGCGTTGATGGCCGCGCGGGTCGGACGGCGCTACGTCGTGATGGAGGATTTCGAGAACGCCAAGGACAAGGTGATGATGGGGTCCGAACGGCGGTCCATGGTCATGTCCGAGGACGAAAAGAAGCTGACCGCCTATCACGAGGCCGGGCATGCCATCGTCGGCCTGAACGTGCCGCAGCACGATCCGATCCACAAGGCGACGATCATTCCGCGCGGTCGGGCGCTGGGTCTGGTCCTGTCGCTGCCGGAACGCGACCAGCTTTCGGTCAGCCTGACCAAGTATACGTCGAAGATCGCGATGGCGATGGGTGGCCGCGTGGCCGAGGAACTGGTCTTCGGCAAGCCGAACGTGACCTCGGGGGCCGCGTCCGACATCCAGCAGGTTTCGAAGATCGCCCGTGCCATGGTGACGCAATTCGGCTTTGCCGAGGAACTGGGCTATGTCGATTATGCCAACGAGCAGCAGAGTTATCTGGGAAGCTATGGCGGCGGCTCCAGCCATTCGGCGGCGACGCAGAAGCTGATCGACGACAAGGTGCGGCAGATCATTGACGAGGGCTATAACACGGCCAAACGCATCCTGACGGAAAAGCGCGACGATCTGGAGCGGTTGGCGCAGGGTCTGCTGGAATACGAAACGCTGACAGGAAACGAGATCCAGAAGGTCATCGCGGGCGAGCCGCTGAGCCGTGGGGACGATCACGACGACCGGTCCGACAAGGGCACGCCGTCCATTGCGTCGATCCCCAAGCTGCGGCCGAAGGCCAAGACCGACGAGCCGGGGCTGGAACCCGAACCGTCGGCCTGAGATTGCCCTCGACCCCACAGCGCCCGCCGGAATAACCTTCCGGCGGGTTTTTCATGCAAGGTCGGGGATTTCATGGCGGCACTCGAACCAACCGACCTGGTGGGCAAGGTCACGTGGCTGGGACGCGTTCCGCATCGGGATCGCAAGGCCGTCGATGGCCTGGCCGTGCAGATGATGCCGCTGGGTTTCGGCGGGATGGAGGGCGAGGTGCATGGCGGGCGCACGCGGCCGTCGTGCAGTCGGGTCGTCGCGCAGCATCCCAAGGGAACCGAGATTGCCAATGTGCGGCAAATCTCGATCCTCTCGGCCGAGGAGTTGGCGGAAATCGCCGAAGCGATGGGCCTGTCCGATCTGGACCCGGCGTGGCTGGGCGCCTCGGTCGTCGTCGAGGGTCTGCCGGATTTTTCGCATCTGCCGCCGTCTTCGCGCCTTCAGGGGCCGGATGGCGTGACGCTGGTGGTCGACATGCAGAACCGGCCCTGTCATCTGCCCGCACTTACGATTGTGGAAGCCGTCGGTGAGGCCGGAAAGCTGTTTCAGGCAGCGGCCAAGGGGCGGCGGGGCGTGACGGCCTGGGTCGAGCGTCCGGGCACCATTGCGATCGGCGACGATCTGCGGTTGCACGTTCCCGATCAGCGGGCTTGGCAGGGCATCCCCGCCAAGCGGCAAGCCCCGCTTTAGACTGCGGGAACCGGGATGCCGGCGATCCGGCAACAGGCCGTGACCGTGTTTTGCAGCAGACAGGCGATGGTCATCGGGCCGACGCCGCCCGGAACGGGCGTGATCGCGCCCGCGACCGATGCGCATTCGGGCGCGCAATCCCCGACCAGGACCGTCTTTCCTTCGTCGTCCGAGATCCGGTTGATGCCGACGTCGATCACCGTTGCGCCCGGCTTGATCCAGTCCGCCGTGACGATGCCCGGCCGGCCGATGGCGGCGACCAGGATATCGGCCTGCCGTGCGATATCGGCAATGTCGCGGGTCCGCGAATGGGCCGTTGTCACAGTGCAATCGGCCGCCAACAGAAGTTGGGCCATCGGTTTGCCGACGATGTTCGACCGTCCCAGCACCACGGCGTTCGCCCCTGCCAACGATCCCAGGTGATCGCGCAGGATCATCATGCAGCCCAGCGGCGTGCAGGGCACCATCGCGTCCAATCCGACAGCAAGCCGCCCGGCATTCTGCACATGAAACCCGTCCACGTCCTTTGCCGGGTCGATGGCGTCGATGATCGCCGCCGCATCCAGATGCGACGGCAGCGGCAGTTGCACAAGGATGCCGTGAACGTCCGGGTCGGCGTTCAGGGATGCGATCAGGTTCAGCAGGGTATGGCTGTCGGTATCGGCGGGCAGGCGATGCTGGAACGAGCGCATCCCGACCTCTCGCGTCAGGCGCCCCTTGGAGTGGACATAGACCTGGCTGGCGGGGTCCTCGCCCACCAGCACCACGGCCAGCCCCGGCGCGATGCCGTGCCCATCCGCCAACGCCGTCACCTGCCGCGCGATGCGGTCGCGCAGGCGCGACGCATGGGCGCGACCGTCGAGGAGAATTGCAGCCATCGGATCCTCTTTCAGAACAGACCTTCGATCCGGCCCGCGGCGTCCAGTCCGATCGTCTCGGCGGCGGGGATCCGGGGCAGGCCGGGCATTGTCATGATGTCGCCACAGATGGCGACGACGAAGCCCGCGCCCGCCGCCAGCCGCACCTCGCGCACCGGGACGGTGTGGCCCTGCGGTGCGCCGCGCAGGTCGGGATCGGTCGAAAAGGAATACTGGGTTTTCGCCATGCAGATCGGCAGGTGGCCGAAACCCGCCTCCTCCCAGCGTGCCAGTTGTTCGCGCAGGCCGGGGGCGAACGTGACCTCGCCCGCGCGATAAACCTGGGTGGCGATGGTTTCGATCTTGGCGGCAAGCGGCAGATCGTCGGGATAGAGAAGCCGCAGCGCAGGCGGATCGCCTTCGGACAGCGCCACGACCCGCCTGGCCAGATCGGCTATGCCGGCGCTGCCCTCGGCCCAATGGCGGCAAAGGATCGCCTCGCATTCCAAGGCGGCGGCTTCGTCCTGCACGACGGCGATCTCGGCGTCGGTATCGCCGGCGAAATGGTTGATCGCCACGATGACCGGCGGTCCGAAGGCGCGCAGATTCTCGACATGGCGCACAAGGTTGGCGCAGCCGCGTTGCACGGCGGCGGCGTCTTCCCTGCCCAGTTCCGAACGGGAAACGCCGCCCCCCATCTTCAACGCGCGGATCGTGGCCACCAGAACGATGCAGGACGGGGCAAGCCCGGCCTTGCGGCACTTGATGTCCATGAACTTCTCGGCGCCCAGATCCGCGCCGAACCCCGCTTCGGTCACGACATAATCGGCCAGTTTCAGCGCCGTGCGGGTGGCGATGACCGAATTGCAGCCATGCGCGATGTTGGCGAACGGGCCGCCATGCACGAAGGCCGGGCTGTGTTCGATGGTCTGCACAAGATTGGGCTGCATCGCGTCGCGCAGCAGGACGGTCATCGCGCCGCTGGCCTTCAGGTCGGCGGCGGTGATCGCCCGACGGTCGCGGGAATAGCCGACGATGATGCGCCCAAGCCGCTGGCGCAGATCGCCGAGCGAATCGGCCAGACAGAGACAGGCCATCACCTCGGACGCGACGGTGATGTCGAAGCCGGTCTGTGCCGGAAAACCGTTCGGAACGCCGCCCAGACCCGCCGTGACCTGGCGCAAGGCGCGGTCGTTCATGTCCATCGCCCGCCGCCATGTCGTGCGGCGCAGGTCGATATCCAGCCGATTGCCCCAATAGACGTGATTGTCGATCATCGCCGACAGCAAGTTGTGCGCGCTGGTGATCGCGTGGAAATCGCCGGTGAAGTGAAGGTTCATATCCTCCATCGGGATCACCTGCGCCATCCCGCCGCCGGCCGCGCCGCCCTTCGATCCGAAGCAGGGGCCGAGCGACGCTTCGCGGATGCAGATGGCGGCGCGCCGGCCGATAGCGTTCAGGCCGTCGCCGAGGCCGACCGTCGTGGTGGTCTTGCCCTCGCCGGCCGGCGTCGGGCTGATCGCCGTGACCAGGACCAGCTTGCCATCGGGGCGCCCGGACAAGGTGTCGATGAACGAGCGGGAGATCTTGGCCTTGTCGCGGCCATAGGGGATCAAGTCGTCGGGATCGATTCCCAACCGGGTTCCGATCTGCCCGATCGGCAGGGGGATCGCGGCGCGGGCAATCTCGATGTCCGATCTGTAGGTCATGTCACCGTTTTTTCCGAACGCCATGCGCCGACCAGCTAAACGGGTTTGACCGCAGCCTCAACCGACCGTGATGGAACGAATTGGGACGATGCCGTGTTGGCCCGACAACAACAGGTGGAGAGAACGATGCTGAACGTGACCCTCGCCATTCACGCCGGATTGCTTACCGGTCTGGGACTTGCGGCGCTGGCCCTCATCTAGCGCTGCCTGCCAGACCACATCGACGCCGCGTCCGACTTTCCCCGGACGCGGCGTTCTTGTTTTCAGACCGGAACGATGGTGCCCTGCAACTGCGCGACATGCACCCTGTCGCCGCCGGTCAGCGCCCATACTTCGGACACCACGACGATCAGCCTGCGACCGGGTTTCAGCACCCGGCCGAACGCGATCAACGATTCCCCCTGCGAGGGGCGTAGAAGGTTGATCTTCATCTCGGCAGTCAGAACCTCGGCTGCGGGGCCGGTCAGCGTCATCGCCGCATAGCCCGCTGCCGAATCGCCGATGGCGAAGACCAGACCGGCATGGGCGAACCCGTGCTGCTGGCTGGATCGGTCCGTGATGGGGGCCGCGATCGTGGCCTGTCCCGGTTCGAGGTCGTCCAAGGTCGCGCCCAGCGTCGCCATCAATCCCTGACGCGCGAAGCTGTCCCGGATCTGTGCCCGCTTTTCGGGCGTCATGCCGATGCCCGCCGCGACCGGGACGTGCATGGGATGGGAACCGCATGGGGCGTCGGGCCGGTTAGGATCGCGCAGCCGCCTGTCGGAAACAGCCCTGCCAGCACCGGGGCCGTCCAGTCCAGCCCGCCGGTATACGTTCCATAGGCAGGCAGGATGACCCGATCGCGGTCATGCAGCAGACAGGGGCGGCTGACCGACCGGCCCCGCAGCGCCAGCCGCGCCTTGGGGTGATAATGGCCGCTCACCTCGCCCGAAGCATCGGGTGTCGCGATGTGGCGGAAGGTCAGCGGGCCGATGCTTGCCGCGTCTGCGGAACGCCCGCCCAGACCCGACGGGGCAGGGTCGTGGTTGCCCGCGATCCAGATCCAGTCGATCCGAAGGGTCAGGTCGCGCAGTCTTTGGGCTTCGGACGGCGAAAGTCCGGCAATCGCGGCGTCGTCGTCCAGCGAATCGCCCAGGCAGATCACCAGGCGGGGGGCAGTGAGTGCGATATCCGCCTCCATCCGCCGCAAGGTATCGTGCACTTCGTAGGGGGGCAGAACGGCCCCGCCCCTGCGCGCCATGCGTTCGGCCTTGCCCAGATGCAGGTCGGCAAAGATCAGCGTTGCGGCGCCGGGCCACCACAAGGCACCCGACGGCAGCAGGAAAAGGCGTTCGCCCTGAAAAAGGAAGCCGGGGTTCATGGTGCGTTCCTTACCGCGCCGGTCGCGTCCGGTCCAGCCATCCGAAACAACCGCCCTTCGGTCGCCGGGTCGAGGTCAAGACCGGCCGCATCCATCAGCCGTTGCGCCGCATCGGCCAGCAGGCGTTCGGTCGCCGCCCCTTCGACGGGCACATAGCCCCGTTCCAGAAACATCGGCGCGGCAAGCGGCGTGACGCGGTCCAGCGTCACATGGTCGATCCGGCCTGCCGTCCTTTCCAGCATCCCCTCGATCCGCTGAAAATCGACCAGACCGCGCTGCGCTTCCTGCCGGGTGATCCGCAGCAGCAGGTGGTCGGGGTCGTATTTCATCAGCGTGTCGTAAAGGATGTCGGCGCTGAACGTCGCCTGACGGCCGGTGCGGCGCGGACCGGCGACGTTGCGGTCGATCAGCCCCGCGATGGTGGCCGAATACTTGAACGTGCGCTTCATCACGGCATTGCCGCCAAGCCAGGTGTCGAAACCGTCGCGCAACCCGGCGCTGTCGAACAACGGCGCGGGATCCGTCACCGGTTCCAGCGAAAAGACGAGGATCGCGTAATCGGACGCGACAAAGCCCGTGGGGTGCAGGCCCGACAGCTCCATCCGGCGCGTGATCAGCAGACCCAGCGTCTGCATCGCGTTGCGCCCGGCGAAACCGTAGATGCAGGTGTGATGGCGGCCGTCATGGGGGAACGTCTCGACCAGGATCCGGTCCGCTTCGGGCAGGCGCGAGCGGCTGCGCTGCAGGTGCAACCAGTCGCGGGTATGGGCAGGAAGCGAGGGCCAGTCCGGCTGTGCGAACATACGCAGGATGCGTTGCGACAGTTGAATGGATGTCGCGATCTTCATGCCGATATAGGTGGCGATGCGCGGTTCCTTGTTGCCTTGGCGCGTCACCTCGACCGTCATTTCCTTGAGCGTCTCGAACCGGACGACCTTGCCGCCGAACAGGAACGTGTCGCCGGGCATCAGCGTCGTGGCGAATCCTTCCTCGATATCGCCCAGGGGCTGACCCGTGCCGCGCGATTTCAGCCGCACCTTCAGCATGTCGGTATCCATGATGGTGCCGATGTTCATGCGGATGCGGCGGGCCGCGCGCGGATCGCGCAAGGACCAGACGCCATCCCGCTCGATCAGCCTCTGCCATCGGTCATAGGCGCGCAGCGCATAGCCGCCGGTCGCCACGAAATCGAGGCAATCGTCGAACGCCGCCCGCGTCAGCCCGGCATAGGCGCCGACGGTCCTGACCTCGGCGAAAAGCCCGGTCGCGGTGAACGGCCCGCTGGCGGCGCGGATGGCGATATGCTGGCAGAGCACATCCAGCGGTCCGGGGCCGCGCGGCTCTCCGTCCAGGTCGCGTTCTCGCACCGCTTGCAGGGCGGCCTCGCACTCGACCACCTCGAAGCGGTTGGCGGGGACCAGCAGGGCCTTGGACGGGGCGTTATAACGATGGTTCGCGCGACCGATGCGCTGGACCAGCCGCTTGACCTGCTTGGGCGCCCCGATTTGGATGACCAGATCGACATCCCCCCAGTCTATCCCGAGGTCAAGCGAAGACGTGCAGACGATCGCGCGCAATTCGCCGGCCACCATCGCCCGTTCGACCCGTTCACGCTGTTCCCGGCTGAGCGATCCGTGATGGATGCCGATGGGCAGGTCGTCCTCGTTGGCCAGCCAGAGGTTGTGAAAGAAGATCTCGGCCTGCGCGCGGGTATTGTGAAAGATCAGCGTGGTCTTGTGCCGCCGGATCTGTTCCAGCACTGCCGGGATCGCATGCGATCCGCCCGCTCCGGCCCAGGGGGGCGGTTCTTCCACCCGCAGAATGGAGATGTCGGGATCGGGACCGGGATCGGCCATGACGATCCGGCATGGATCGGGATGCCGCGCGAGATAACGCGCGATCGCCGGCGGATCCTCGACCGTGGCCGACAGACCGACCCGCCGCAGACCGGGCGCCATCGCCTGCACGCGCGACATGGCGAGCATAAGCTGATCGCCGCGCTTGTTTTCGGCCAAGGCGTGGATTTCGTCGATGACGACCCGGCTTAGCGTCGAGAAAAGGCGCGGCGCGTCCTCGTAGCTGGTCAGCAGCGCCAGCGATTCGGGCGTCGTCAGCAGGATATGCGGCGGATCGGCCCGCTGCGCCTTCTTGCGCGTGGCGCTGGTGTCGCCGGTGCGGTCCTCGATCCGGATCGGCAGCTGCATCGCCGTGACTGGCGTGGTCAGGTTGCGCCGGATGTCGGCGGCCAGCGCCTTGAGCGGTGAAATATAGAGCGTGTGCAGACCCTCATGCATGCCGTCGGCAAGCTCGATCAGGCTGGGCAGGAACCCCGCCAGCGTCTTGCCGCCCCCCGTCGGCGCGATCAGCAGCAGGGCAGGGTCTGCCGCCCGGTCGATCATCTCCTGCTGATGCGGGTGGATGTGCCAGCCGCGTTCGGAAAACCATTGTTGAAAGCGGGTGGGCAGGGTCATGCGGCGTCATCTAGTCCGTCGGTCGCGCTGCTGCCATAGGTGCGTGGCCCGCTAATGCGCGACTTCCGACTCCTCGACGAACATGTTGGCCCAGGCGCGGTCGATTAGATCGCGGCACATTCGGTTGGGGATGCCTTCGAACGCGCAGATCGCCAGGATCTGGTCGATCAGGAAAGCCGGTTGGTAATTGGCATATACGTTTCCGATCTGCGGATATTTGGTTCCGATAAGGTGGACGAGCGCATCTTCGTCCAGCGCCAGCCCCTTCTTTTCCGCGACCATAGCGAAAATCTTCAAAAAATCTTCCTGCGAAGGGCCGTCGATGCGGATTTTGTAGAAGATGCGGCGCAGGGCGGCCTTGTCGAAGATGCGGTTGGGGTGGAAATTCGTGGAAAAGACGACCAGCGTGTCGAACGGCACTTCGAACTTTTCGCCCGATTGCAAGGCGAGGATGTCGCGCGATTCTTCAAGCGGAACGATCCAGCGGTTGACCAGCGCCTGAGGCGGATCGACCTGACGGCCAAGGTCGTCGACGATGAAGACGCCGCCGGTCGCCTTCAGTTGCAGCGGTGCCTGATAGGTTCTGGCGGAAGGATTATAGACCAGATCCAGCATTCCCAGCGTCAGCTCGCCCCCGGTGATGACCGTCGGCCTGTCGCAAAGCACATAGCGCGTGTCGAACCGCGCCGTGCGGCGCAAGGCGTTCGGATCGTCAAGCGCCACCTGTGCTGCGGAATGCACGATGGGATCGTAGACGGTGATGACCTGCCCCGAATACTCGATCGCCCTGGGCACATAGATGCGATCCCCCAGCGCATCCCGGATACCGTTCGAGATCGACGATTTGCCGTTCCCAGGCGGCCCGTACATCAGGATCGAGCGGCCGGACCCGACCGCCGGTCCCAGATTGTCCAGCAGGCTGGACGGCAACACCAGATGCCCCATCGCGCGAACCAACTGTTCGCGCGTCAGGGCGATGTTGCGGATGGATTGCCGCGCCACCTGTTCGCGGTAGACGTCCAGCGGGACCGGCATCGGCCCGTAATACTCGGACTGCGCCAGCGCATCGAGCGCCCGCGCTTTTCCCGCCTCGCTCAGCTGATAGCCCATTTCGGACGATGCCGTGGCATGCATGGTGCCGGTGGCCTCGACCAGCTTTTGGCTGCGCGCGAGGTCGATCAGTTCCTGCGTGACCTGGACCGGCAGGCAAATCTGCTGCGCGATCTGCGACAGATGCGCCGCGTTGCTGCGAAAGATCGTCTTCAGCAAAATGTCCCGCATCATCACCTGCGGCAGCCGCATCGCGCTCAGCGAGCGGGGGACGGGCGGGGCAAGGACGTTACCGGTTTCGATGGACATGACCTGTCTTTCCACGCGGCCGAGGTGCCGGATCGAAGACATCGTGCCCGACGATCAAGGCGAAATTGCGTCCATAGGGCAATGAAGTCAGGACAGGGCGGCGATGGCCAGATAGAAGACCAGGACCGGGCCTAGCGCGAAGCCCATGGGAAATCTGGGTGACGACCAACTGCGCCAATCGGCGCCCGCCATCCGCAGGGTCGGCAAACGGCCGACGATGCGATGTGTGACGACAGCCCCCAGCACGGCCGCGGCCAACAGCATCAGGACAAAGGGCGCGTCCGGCGGTAGCACGAAAACCGAAGCGGCCGCGGCGAACTTGGCGTCCCCCGCGCCGACGCCGCCCCGCAGGTTGAGAACGAAACCGATGCCGATGACGACGACCGGGTTGATCCACTGCCACGCCCAGACATTCAGCGGCAGCACGAACGGACCGACCGAGGCGAAAAGCGCCAGCAACGCCAGGGGGGCGCGGTTCGGGATCCGCATCTGCGACAGGTCGGTCCACGCGATCCACAGGGCGACGGGCGCCGTCGCAACCAGAAAGGCGACGGCGGCCGCAGGCGGCAGCGCGATCACGAACGGCCGATCGCGTTGCCCTCCAGCGCGGCCAAGGCGCGCGCGGCGGATTCGAAATGCTGCGGATGCGCGGCGACCGCTTCTTCCAGAAGGCCCCGCCCGATGGACACGTCGCCCTGCTTGATCGCCGTCAGGGCCAGCGTGTGCAGCAGTTGCGCCTGCTCGGTCTGCGACATGGACATGACGGGCAGATCGTATTTGCGTTGCGCGCCGCGCGCCATGACAAGGTTGTTCTTCGCGGTGAAAAGGTCCGGCTCGCTTTCGACCGCTTCGGCGAAAAGCCGTTCTGCGGCGGCATATTCCCCGCGCGTCAGCTTGGAATAACCCCAGTTGTTCAGAACCGGGGCGGGCTTGCTGGTCAGCCCCGCTGCCGTCTGATAGAAGCTGTCGGCCTTGTTCCACTGGCGATTGCTGTCGGCAACCATCGCTTCCAGCCGGTAGCGGCGATAGGTTTCATAGGTCGGTGGAATGGTGTTGAGTTGCGCAGCCGCGCCCGCCCAGTCGTTCGTTCTGATCAGCGCATCGGCATAGTCTATGCCATCCTCGGATGTTGCGCCCGGCATCCGAACCACCCGCGACCAGACAGCCGCACCCTGGGCCGCCTGCCCATCCCGCACAAGGGCCCGCCCCAGCCCTCTTTGCAGGGCGATGCGATCCGGTTCGGCGTCGGCGCTGCGGCGGAAATACAGAACCGCCTCGCCCGGATCGGCGGCACTGGCCATGATGTCGTTGAGGTTGGATTCGTCGATGACATTGACGTCCTTCAGCGCCCGCTGAACGTCCACGGTTCCGCCCGCGCACCCCGCCAGCATCGCGCCCGCCAGCAGGCATATCGTCAGCGCAGGGCGGCGTGTCGTCATCGTCGGTCCTTTCTCAGTCGCGGGGTCGGACATCCCGGTCAGTTGACTGGATGCGATAGGTCGCCCCGCCGCCGCGCAGCAGTGTGAAACTCGCCTCAAGGTTGTCCTTGGGCGTTGTTTGGTCAAGGCGTGCGAGAGCGAGCGCGAGATTTGCGCGGATTGCGTCACTTTCGCCACTGTCGGCCGCAACCGCGGCGCGAAAGACCCGTGCGGCTTCGGGGATTTCGCCCTTCTCCATCAGCACCACACCCAGGTTGTTGAGTCCGGGGACGTATTCCGCATCGGTCCTGACGGCTCGGCGCAGCAGGCCTTCGGCCTGCCCCAGCCGTCCCAATTTCAGGTTGGCAGACCCCATGGCCGTCAGCACCTCGGCAGTTGCGCCTTGTTCCCCTGCAGCTCGCAGATAGGCCCGAAGCGCCAGGTCGTATTCGCCGGCCGCCATCATCCTGTTGCCGACGACCATGCCGTCGATCGCCCCGCTATCGCGGGGGACGCCGGAGGGCGCGAACGGGCCGATCGTACCGTCGGGCGACGCGCAGGCCGCCAAGGCCGTCAACGCCATGGCCGGAAATGATACTCTAGACGCCAAGCTGTGAAAAAGTCTCGATGATCATGTTGACGGATGGGCCGAGCAGGATGATCAGCAGCGGTGGCACGGTCAGCATCATGGTGGCAAGCGTCATCTTCGTCGGCAGAGTGTTGGCTTTCTCCTCGGCGCGCATGACCCGCTTGTCGCGCATTTCGTCGGAAAAGACCCGCAACGCATCCGCAATGGATGTGCCGAACGTCGCCGATTGTATCAGGACGGTCACGAAACTGGAAATGTCGGTCACGCCCGCGCGTTCGGACATGTCGCGCAAGACGATGCTCTTGTCCTTGCCGGCCTTGGTTTCGTGCGCCACCATATCATATTCGTCGGCGAGGGCCGGGAAGCCTGCGCGGATTTCTTTCGCGACGCGCGTGATGGACTGGTCCAGCGACTGCCCCGCCTCCACGCAGACAAGCATCATGTCCAGCGAATCAGGAAAGCCCCTGACGATCTCGTCCTTGCGCTCCTGCTGTCGGCGCGTCACCCAATAGCGCGGCGCAAGATAGCCGAGCGCCCCCGGCCCCAGGGTGTAAAGGATCATGGATTGCATGCTCGGCTCCGCACCGGCGGATGTCGTCAGCGCATAGAGCAAGCCGAGGATCAGCAGCGCGATCCCCAGCGCGAACTGCGCGAAGTGGAAGACCCGCACGGCGTTCTTGCCGCGATACCCCGCCTGCAACAGTTTCAGTCGCGCGGCCGAATATTCGGTCGCGTCCTGCGGTTCCAGAAAGGTCGAAAACCGCGCCAGCTTGTCGTTCCTGCCGCCGACCCGAAGCGCGGCCGATGTCGGCTCGGCCGTTTCCGGCTGCGACTTTCGGGCGCGCAGGCGGTCTAGGGGATCGGTCCGACGTTGCAGCAGGAAAGGCAGCGCCGCCAGGATCAGCAGCACCCCCAGAAGACCGGTGGCGATCAGCGGGCCCAGCGGCCCGCCAAGGGATGTCAGCAGCGTCGTGATTCCTGTCATCGGGTCACACCTTGATATTGACCAGCGCGCGCATGACGAACACGTTCGCAATCAGGAACGCCGCCACGATCAGGCAGGCGGGGATGAAGTAGGCGGTCGTCTTCACGTCGTCGTAGTAGTTCGGCTGAATGACATTGATCATCACCAGCGCAACGATGGGAAAGCCCGACAGGAACACGCCGGACCACTTGGCCTCGGCAGTGATGGCCTTGACCCTGCGGAACAGTTTGAACCGGGCACGGATCACCTTGCTGAGGCCCTGAAGCACCTCGGCCAGATTGCCGCCAGATTGCTGCTGAATCGTCACCGCGACGGCAAGAAACCGCAGATCCTGCATATCCAGGCGTTCGGCCATGGACTTCAGCGCTTCGCCGACATCGCGGCCATAGGCGGATTCGTCGGCAATGACGCCCATCTCGGTCCCCAGGGGATCGGGCACTTCGCGGGCGACGATGCCGATGGCGCTGCTGAACGGATGGCCGACGCGCAGCGACCGCACCATCAGATCGACCGCGTCGGGCAGCTGTTCCTCGATCAGGGCAAGGCGCTTCTTGGCCTTGCGGTCGATCCAGACATAGACGCCACCGATACCCATCGCCAATGCGCAGACAATTCGCACCGGTGCGGCCGCACTGGTGCCGAAAGTCAGCCCGGCAAACGCCACCGCGCCAAGTCCCCCCATCAGCAGAATCAATTGCTGCGGCGTGAAGGCGATATTGGCTTTTTGCGCTTTCGTTGCCAGAAGGGAGTAAAGCGGAATCTGCCGGCCCTTCAGATGCTGGCCCATCTCCTTGCGAAGCTGTTCCAGAACCTGATCGCGCGCCTTTCCCTTCTCCAGCATTTCCAGCCGCCGGTTGACGCGGCTGTTCAGGCTGATCGACCGGCCGAAAACGGTCAGATAGATGCCTTCGACCAGAAACAGGACGGCGAGGAAGATGACGATATAGATGACGGGTTGGGCGCTGAACGTCATGGCCTCTATCCTTTCGCCGGCTCGAACATTTCAGGAGGCAGATTAAAGCCCCACATTCTGAACCGTTCAGAAAAGTGCGAGCGCACGCCGGTCGCGGTGAAATGGCCGAGAATCCTGTTTTCGGGGGTCAGCCCGGTGCGCTGGAAGCGATAGATCTCCTGCATCGAGATCACGTCGCCTTCCATGCCGGTTATTTCGGTGATCGACGTCATGCGCCTGCTGCCGTCCTGAAGCCGGCTGGCCTGCACGATCAGGTTGACCGCCGAAGCGATCTGACTGCGCACGGCCTTCAGCGGCATCTCGATCCCCGCCATGGCGATCATGTTTTCCAGCCGGCTGATCCCGTCGCGGGCCGAATTGGCGTGGATCGTCGTCATCGACCCGTCATGGCCGGTATTCATCGCCTGAAGCATGTCGATCACCTCTTCCCCGCGGGTTTCGCCGACGATGATCCGGTCCGGCCGCATTCGCAGGGCATTTTTCAGACAATCGCGCTGGCTGACCGCACCGCGGCCCTCGACATTGGGCGGTCGGCTTTCCATTCGTCCGACATGCGTCTGCTGTAATTGCAGTTCTGCCGTATCCTCGATCGTCAGGATGCGTTCGGAATTGTCGATGAAGGACGACAGCGCATTCAGCGTGGTCGTCTTGCCCGATCCCGTTCCGCCCGAAACGATGATGTTCAGCCGCGTGCTGACCGCCGCTTCGAGATAGCGCGCCATATCGTCCGAAAAGGCGCCAAACCGCACAAGATCGTCGATCCCCAGCTTTTCCTTCTTGAACTTGCGGATCGACACCAGGCTGCCATCGACGGCAATGGGCGGCACCATCGCATTGAATCGGCTGCCATCGGCCAGCCTTGCATCGACATAGGGGTTCGATTCGTCCACGCGCCGCCCCACGGCCGAAACGATCTTGTCGATGATCCGCAGAAGGTGGCGTTCGTCCTTGAACGTCACGTCGGTCAGCGTCAGGCGACCATCGCGCTCGACAAAGATTTGCTGCGGGCCATTCACCAGAATGTCGTTGACCGTATCGTCCTTGAGCAGGGTTTCCAGCGGGCCCAGGCCCTTCACCTCGTCGTAGAGATCCTGGATCAAGCCCTGCCGTTCGTCACGGTTCAGCACCGCGCCCAGATCGCCCAGCGTTTCCCCGGCGATGGCGGTGATTTCGGCCTTGAGATCGGCCTCGCTGGCCTGTTCCAAGGCTGCCAGATTAAGGTTTTCCAGCAGTTCTTGATGGATGCGGACCTTGATTTCCCCCAGTTTTTCCCGACGCCGGCGATCCTTGCCGGCCGGTTCGACCTGCGCCTGCACCCTGCCTGCGGAAGCCGTCGCCTGGCTTGTCGCAGGGGGCAGCGCAACAGCGGGTGCGTCGCGTCCCGCGGGGGCGGGAACGGCGGTCCTTGACAGGGCGGATGCGGGATCGTCGGGCTTGCGGTAGCGTGAAAACATCGGGCTATCCCTCAAGGGTCGCGGCGGACTTGTTCAATTCGTGGATCGAGGCGGCGATCTTGCGGATTTCCTTGCGCAGCGCGTTCTTCCGCGCGACCTCGGCCAAGGGGGCGCCGCGATCGTTCGCATCGGTCACGGATCGTCCGCCATCGGGCAGTTGCACCTCGATGGCGATGTCCAGCGTTTCGGCCAGACGCCTGACGCGAGACTTGCCATTCAGGTCGAAAGCGCCCGGCGCGCGGTTGAGCAGGAAGCGCAGCTTTTCGAATGGCAGCGCTTCGGCCTTCAAGGCCCGTATCAGCCGCGCGGCATTCTGCGCCGACCGCATGTCCAGTTCCAGCATGGCAAAATGGACATGCGCCGCGTTCAGAACCGTCTCTGTCCACTGGACGACGGTTTTCGGCATATCGACGACGACATAATCGAAATTGGCCATGGCGCATTCAAGTATCCGTTCGATATCCGTCGGCAGGACAAGGTCCAGCGGCAGCATTTCCGCAGGCGCGGTCAGGACATGTAACTTCTCGCGATAGGGAAGCAGCGCCTGAAGAAAGCTTTCGCTGTCCATCGTTTCGGTATTGGTCAGCAATTCGAAGACCGCCTCGCGCTGCGGCAGATCCAGATAGGTGCTGATCGCGCCGGTCTGCAGGTCGAGGTCCACGAGGCAGACGCGGGGCGCGTCGGTTTTCGTTACGGTCGCAAGTTCCCACGCCAGGTTCACGGCAAAGGTGCTGGCCCCTGTTCCGCCGGCAAGGCCCTGCACCGGCATCAGAACGCCATGACGGTCCTGCGTGGGGCGTGCCGTCAGCCGCGTGACATCCGCACCGGCCATCGCCGCCATGGCCGGGGCAGGCGCGCGGATCCGGTCCACAGCTTCGGCCAGGGCGCCATCGGGCAGGGGATAGGGCACGAATTCGCGCGCCCCCAACTTCAGGATCTGGTGAAGGATGACCGGGCTGACCTCTTCGGCGACGACGATGACGGCGATATCGGCCTCGATTGCCGCGCGAATGATGCTGGCGATCGCGGCAAAATGCTCCTCGTCATTCTCGTCGATGGCCAGCGCGACGAATTCTAGATGGCGCGCATCCGTTTGGGTCAGGAAGGCCAGGGCATCCGTAAACGTCAGATCGCCCCATCCGTCACCCAGAACGGCCTCCATATCCTCGATGAGAAGATCGAAGTTCTGCACGTCGCGGCTGACGCTGATCGCAAGAATGGGTGCCGGTTCAGCCGATGGCGCTGCGCTGCTGTTCATTCCTGATCGCCCCTCGCGTAACGGATTCGCCGTCACGTCTGTGGATGACCGAAGAACGCGGCAACATTAGGGCCGATGCCGCCAGATTATGCCATGCAGGGCGACATCCCGCATTTTGGCACCCGGTCCCTATTCCGCCAGCGTTCCCAGCGTTGCCTGCGCCGTCGGGGACAGTTCGGTCGCGCTGGCGACGTATTCGCGGAACACCAGTTCGGCATATTTCCCGTTCAAAAGCTGGTCGTTGCGTCCGACAAAGCCGGAAACCTCGGTCACGGTGCGGCGATTCGCGCGTTCGCGTCCCTGCGTCACGATCAGCGGCTGGGTCTCGCCGAAAGACACCAGCGCTTCGAGCCGGGCCGGATCGACACCCTGGGCGACAAGCGCCGCCACCACGGCGCGCGCGCGTTGCAACCCCAGCCGTTTGTTGTAGGTCGCGCTTCCGACCAGATCCGTATGGCCGTAAACGCGGAAGCGTACTTCGGGAAACTGCCGGATCCATTGCGCCTGCTGCGCGACGGTCGCGCGCGCGATGGGCGTCAGCACGGCCGAGTTGAAGTCGAACGTGACGACGCTGTCCACTTCGCGCGAAAAGCGGTTGTTCAACCCCTCGACCTGCCCAAGCCGTCCCGATTGGACAAGCATGTTGGTCATCGTCGGATTGCCGAAGCGGCCTTCGTCCAGATCGCCCCCGGCAGGGCGCGTCCAGTCTGGCCCGCATCCGGCGAGAAGGGCAAGCAGGGCAAGCGCGGCGGTTTTCGGCATCGGCATCATTCCATCACATACCCGTAAGACCCGACGAAATCCTGTCGCGCGACTTCGCCGGCCGCACCCTTGACGCGGCCTTCGGTGCGGCCGAACAGGAACAGGTCGCGTTCGGACGGAATGGCGATGCGATCGGTCGGCAGCACCAGCGCCTCGCCGCGGACTGGCGACACCAGATGCGCCGTGATGATGATGACCAGCTCGGACTGGTTCCGGTTGTATTCGGCGCTGCGGAAAAGCGCCCCCAGGATGGGAATATCGCCCAGCCACGGCACCTGCCCCTTCAGATCGGTGAACGTGTCCTGCAACAGGCCAGCAATGGCGAAGCTTTCGCCGTCGCGCAGTTCGACCACGGTCGAGGTTTCGCGCCGGGTAAAGGACGCGACATTGAAACCGTTCGCCTGAAGCGTCTGCGTGCTGTCGATGCCGGACACGGCGGCGTTCAGCTGAAGGTTGACGACCCCCTTGTCGACCACGCGCGGGGTGAAGTTAAGCTGCACGCCAAAGGGCTTGTATTCGATCCCGACGCCGCCGTCATCGCTGACCACCGGGATGGGATACTCGCCGCCCGCCAGAAAGCTTGCCTCCTGGCCCGACAGCGCGGACAGGTTCGGTTCGGCCAGCGTCCGCACAAGGCCCTTGGTTTCCAGGGCTTCCAGCAGAACCTGAAATTGCAGGCTGCCGGATCCGAAATCCAGCCCCAGAACCCCCTCGCTCGGCCCTACCGTCACGTTGCCCAGCCCGATTCCGTCGCCGGCCGGACCGACGCCGTTCGGCGCCGTGATGAAGGTGCTGGTTCCGCCGGTCACGCTGCTGTCGCCCGACAGACCGAACAGCGATACCGAGGATGACAGGTTCTTGCGGACCGACCGCGACATTTCGGCGAACCGCACCTTCAGCATCACCTGTTGCGTGCCCCCGACGCTCATCAGGTTCGATACGCGGTCGGGCGCATAGCGGTTCGCAAGGTCCAGCGCGCGGTCCAGCGCCGAGGCACTGCTGACGATGCCCGACAGGACGATGCCGTCATTGGCGGTGCGCACCTCGATGCGTTCGTCGGGCAGGATCTGGCGCAGGCGTTCCTTGAATTCGCTGATTTCGGGCGTGACCTGAACCTCGACATTGGTGATTAGGCGGCCATCGGCGGCCAGAAGCGTCAGCGTCGTGCGGCCGGGCGCCTTGCCCAGCACATAGATCGTGCGATCCGACAGGGTCGAGATATCGGCGATCGCCGGGTTCGCAA
Source organism: Oceaniovalibus guishaninsula JLT2003 (assembly GCF_000299575.1). Lineage (GTDB taxonomy): Bacteria > Pseudomonadota > Alphaproteobacteria > Rhodobacterales > Rhodobacteraceae > Palleronia > Palleronia guishaninsula. The sequence goes on along the minus strand of NZ_AMGO01000021.1, from coordinate 74,050 downwards.
TGCTGAGTTCGGCGAACGGCGTATCGCTTTCGACCACGACCGCGCGGTTCATCGGCACCTGAAGATCGCCCGATGCCGTTTCGCTGAGAATCCGCAGACCCTGCGCAGATGCCGGAAGAATGCCGCCGATGATGCAGACCAGTGCGACCAGGGCCGCCTTCAGCTTCATATGTGCCATGCCGCCATCCTGCCCTACGGCCGCGTCAATCCTGCCGTTTCACCCTAGGGTTGTTAGCAGCGGAAGATTTCCATGTCGTGTCGAAAGCTGTCGGGGCAGAATCCGGTGCCCGGTGTGGGCAGGCAGCAACACCGCTCAATTCGTGCAGGGAACCGGAATTTCGACGACATCGGCACCGCGGCGGGTGCGGATCGTGCAGACCCTGGGCGCTTCGACGGCAACCTGAACCTCGTCGACGATCCCCAGCAGGTCGCGCTGATCGACTTCGATGCCCTGCGCCACCGACAGATCGTTGGCGCCGACCAGGCTGAGCGACAGGCGCCCGGTATTCTGGGCCTGCGCAAGGGCCGCGACATCGCGGGGCGTCGCCTCAACCGTGACGGTGCGGGCGACGACGGCTTCGTTGCGGTCCTCGTCGGCGGATTGGTCGATGGCGACCAGACGGACGTTCGTGTCGATCAGCTTGGTGACATTGCGGTCATCGGGCATCGTCCCGCTCCAGTAGACATCGACGCGGTCGCCGGGGCGCAGGAAACCCGACACGCCGGACGACACATCGACATTGATGGCGAAGGCGCGCATGCCCTCGCCCAACCGGGCGGAGACGCCCGCATCTTCGCCCGGTGCCGTCACCTTGGAGGCGAGCACAGCCTCGTTCGGTTCCATTGCGCGCAACACGGCGCGGGTCACGTCGGGGCCTTTGGGGAACAGCGCGTCGGCGGTATGGAACGCGCCCTCGGGCAGGGCCGCTTCGGGGAATGAGACAAGCCGCACATCGTCTGCCGTCAACCTGTCGCCGTAACGGGTGGCGCGGTTGACGACATAGATGTCGCGCGTCGGCACGGATACGACCTGAACCTGCTGCGCCTCGACCGCCGTGATGTAGTCCCGCGCCATGTAGACGGCGAAGCCTGACAGGCCGAGGCCGACCAGCAGGACGAGGGCGAAGACGATGCGCATGGGATGGTCCTCTCGGATCGCCGACAGGACGATCAGTCTGTTCCTGCCGACTAGTTGTGAAGGAAACTGGACGGACACGTCATGGGGTACCGCTTCCCGACGACCCGGACGACGAAGCTGATGTTCCGTTCGGAGCTTTGAGTATGTTATCTGCAATCCCGTCCGCGACAGTCTCGGTGTTGCTCCTGATCGTCCCAAGTAGGCCGATGGCCAGCGCGACGATCGCCGCGGTCAGCACGACCCAGTCGACGGTGACGGCGCCGCTTTCGTCCTTGCGGAAGTCTTTCGCGATTTTGAAGAATTTCATCTCGTGTTCTCCTGTCCTGTGTTCCGGTCCGATGTCACCGAACCAGAACACCACGCTCCGTTTCGGCATGGCTGACTGTCCCATCGCATTGCGGCCGAATTGCGACGCCATCCGGGCAGGATCGCGCCCGGCGCAGATGATCCTTCGCATTTTAACGGTTCGTTATCACCCGCCGCCTATCGCCAAGGGCATTCTAACAGCGAAAGGCTGACGCATTCCGGTGACGTATCGTTGTTTTTCAAGGCGCCTGCGCCAGCGCGGGCTTGGCATCCGCCCGCCCGCGGGCAAACTGGCGGCGATGACCATGCCCAGAATCCCCCAATCGCGCCGCAGACGGGCGATCCTTTACGCCGTCTGCGCGCTGGCGTGGCTATGCCTGCTGCCGATGCCCGTTCTAGCCGGCGACGCGCAGCCCTTCGGGGATTTCACCTTCAAGCGGGTCAAGCCGCCGGTGCCCGGCGCGCGGCGAATCACCGTGCAGATCGAAGCGCCGCCCGCGCTGCCCGCCGCACCGGCGCCGACGGAACATCCTGCCGCAGGCGCCGTTGCCGCGGGCGGACAGTTCTGGGACAACGTGCCGGTATCGGGAAGCGGGGCGGGGGGGCTGGATCTGGCGCTGGCCGCCTTGCGCGCCGACGCCACCGTGCGCGCCCCCCGGCTGGAAACGCTGGCCGGTCTGGCCGACCGGCACGGGCGCGACATCCTGGCGGCGACAATCGGCACGCGGGTTTCACCGGCGCTGGCGCTGGCGGTGCTGTCGGTCGAATCGGCGGGCCAGGCCGGTGCGGTCAGCAGCGCGGGGGCGCAGGGCCTGATGCAGTTGATGCCCGCGACCGCCGCCCGCTTCGGGGTGACGGACAGCTTTGCCGCGGCCCAGAACATCCGGGGCGGAGTGGCCTATCTGGATTGGTTGATGGACGAGTTCGCGGGCGATCCCGTCCTTGTCCTTGCGGCCTATAATGCCGGCGAGGGTACGGTGCGGCGGCATGGCGGCGTTCCGCCCTATGCAGAAACGCGCGATTACGTGCCCAAGGTGATGGCCGCTTTCGGCGTCGCCCGCGGCCTGTGCCTGACGCAACCGATGCTGGTCAGCGACGGCTGCGTCTTCGTGCAAAGGACCGCGTTCAACGGGTGAGGGCGGTCACACGATGGTCGCTTGCGTCGCGGCACGCAGTTCGTCCTCGGACACGCCGTCGGCCGTCTCGACGATGCGCAGACCGCCTTCGACCACATCCAGCACGCCCAGATTGGTGATGATGCGGTCCACCACGCCCTTGCCGGTCAGCGGCAGGGTGCATTCGCGCAGCACCTTGGATTCGCCCGCCTTGTTCTGATGGTCCATCACCACGATCACGCGGCCGACGCCGGCGACCAGATCCATCGCGCCGCCCATGCCCTTGACCAGCTTGCCGGGGATCATCCAGTTGGCCAGATCGCCGTTCTCGGCCACCTCCATCGCGCCCAGGATCGCCGCAGCGATCTTGCCGCCGCGGATCATGCCGAAGCTGGTCGCGCTGTCGAAATAGGATGTGCGGGGCAGTTCGGTGATCGTCTGCTTGCCCGCGTTGATCAGGTCGGGATCTTCCTCTCCTTCAAGCGGGAAGGGGCCCATGCCCAGCATCCCGTTCTCGGATTGCAGGGTAATGTCCTTGTCGCCGGTATAGTTCGCCACCAGCGTCGGGATGCCGATGCCGAGATTCACATACATCCCGTCTTCCAGTTCCTCGGCGGCCCGCGCCGCCATCTGGTCCCGTGTCCAACCCATCACGCCGTCTCCTTCTTGCGCACGGTCCGCTGTTCGATGCGCTTTTCGTGGGTACCCTGCACGATGCGGTGCACATAGATGCCGGGCAGATGGATGCAATCGGGATCGAGGCTGCCGCGCGGCACGATCTCCTCGACCTCGGCGATGCAGATGCGGCCGCACATCGCGGCGGGCGGGTTGAAGTTGCGCGCCGTCTTGCGGAAGACGAGGTTGCCGGTATCGTCGGCCTTCCACGCCTTGACGATCGACAGATCCGCCACGATCCCGCGTTCCAGGATATAGGTTTCGCCGTCGAAATCCTTGTGGTCCTTGCCTTCGGCGATCACCGTGCCGACGCCGGTCTTGGTGTAGAAGCCGGGGATGCCGCAACCGCCGGCGCGCATCCGTTCGGCCAGCGTGCCTTGGGGATTGAACTCCAGCTCAAGCTCGCCCGACAGATACTGGCGCATGAACTCGGCATTCTCGCCGACATACGAGCTGATCATTTTCTTCACCTGCCGCGTATGCAGCAGGATGCCGATGCCGAAATCGTCCACGCCGGCATTGTTGCTGGCGAAGGTCAGGTCTTTCGTCCCTGCCTCCTTGATCGCCTGCAACAGCAATTCTGGGATCCCGCAAAGGCCGAACCCCCCGGCCGCGATCAGCATCCCATCGTGCAGGACGCCGTCGAGGGCGGCGGCGGGACTGTCATAGATTTTCTGCATTGGCATTCTCCGGCGGCGGGACAGGTCAGGCGTTCATCGCCCGCCGCCGGGAATGTGTCAACGCGCGCCGCCGCGGCTATTCGACGACATCGTCGGAAGGAACGGTCGCCTTCTTCGCCGCCGCGGCCGTGCCTGTCTTCTTCGCCGCGGGCTTTTTCGCGGTGCCTGTCTTCTTCGCGGCTGGCTTCTTTGCCGCCGCCTTTTTCGGGGCGGCCTTGCGCTTGGCCGGCGATTTGGCTGCCTTGGCGGCGATCCATTCCAACGCGGCTTCCATCGTCACCGCTTCGGGCTCGGTGCCCTTGGGGATCGTGGCGTTGATCTTGCCCCACTTGACGTAAGGCCCGAACCGCCCCGGCATCACCGCGACCGGCCCGCCATCGGGATGGTCGCCCAGTTCCTTGATCGGCTGCGCGGCGGCGCCGCGACCGGGGCGGCTGGCAGCCTTCTGCGCCAGAATTTCCACCGCGCGGTTCATGCCGATCTCGAACACATCCGCCAGTTCGGGCAGCGGCGCGGTCTTGCCGCCCTTGGCCGCCGGATCGTCCGCATGCTTGAGATAGGGGCCATAGCGCCCGATCGTCGCCCAGATCTTTACACCGTCCTCGGGATGCGTGCCGATTTCGCGGGGCAGGTTCAGAAGCATCAGCGCGCGCGCCAGATCGACGCTTTCCAGCGGCCAGTCGCGGGGGACGGACTGGCGCGGCGGCTTCTTCACGTCTTCCGTGACCTCGCCCCTTTGGACATAGGGGCCGAAGCGGCCGTCATGCAGCCAGATCGCGTCGCCCTGATCCTCGCCCAGCAGCTTGCCCTCGGGCGGGACGACCGGCGCCTCGTCGCTTTCCACAGGCGGGCCGAAAGGCCTGGTGAAGCGGCATTCGGGATAGTTCGAGCATCCGATGAACGCGCCGCCGGACCGGGCGGTGCGCATCGACAGCCGCCCCTTTTCGCAGTTGGGGCAAAGCCGTGGGTCGCCGCCATCGGGGCGCGGCGGGAAAAGATGCGGCTCCAGCACCTCGTTGATCTTTTCCAGCACCTCACCGATGCGCAGATCGGCCGTCTCGGCGATGGCGGCGGAAAAGTCGCGCCAGAAGCGCGCCAGCAGTTCCTTCCAGTCGGCATCGCCTGCACTGACATGGTCGAGCTGGTCCTCGAGATCGGCAGTGAAGTCGTATTCGACGTAGCGGCGGAAATAGTTCGACAGAAACGCCGTCACCAGACGGCCCTTGTCCTCGGGAAACAGGCGATTCTGTTCCTTGCGGACATATCCGCGATCCTGAATCGTCGTGACGATGCTGGCATAGGTCGAGGGGCGGCCGATCCCCAGTTCCTCCATCCGCTTGACCAGCGTGGCCTCGGTGTAACGCGGCGGCGGCTGGGTGTGGTGCTGGGTCGCAAGCGTTGCGGCATCCTTGGACAGATAGGAAGCATCGTCCTCGCCTCGGGTGTAGGAACCCGAAGCAAAGGGCGTCGCGTCGCCCCGCGCGATTTGCGGCAGGCGGCGGTTTTCCTCGCTTTCGCTGTCGTCGCGGCCTTCCTCATAGACCTTGAGAAAGCCGTCGAAGGTCACGACCTGCCCGGTCGCGCGCAGGCCCACCTGGCCATCCTCGCTTTCGATCTCGACCGTAGTGCGTTCCAGCCGCGCCGATTCCATCTGGCTGGCGATGGTGCGCTTCCAGATCAGATCGTAAAGCCGCCGCTGGTCGCTGTCGGTCAGACCGGCCTTCTCGGGCCGGGTGGCCATCGCGGTCGGGCGGATGCACTCGTGGGCTTCCTGCGCATTCTTGGCCTTGTTCTTGTACATCCGCGGGCTTTTGGGGACATAGCCGTCGCCATAGGTCGCGCCGATCACACGACGCGCATCCGTGACGGCCTCGGGGGCCATGTCGATCCCGTCGGTCCGCATATAGGTGATCAGCCCCGCCTCATAGAGACGCTGCGCCGCGCTCATCGTGGCCTTGGCGCCCATGCCGAACTTGCGGCTCGCCTCCTGCTGAAGGGTCGATGTCATGAACGGGGGCGCGGGGTTGCGGGTGCCGGGCTTGGCCTCGACGCTGGCCACATGCAGCGCGCGCGAACTGACGGCCTGCACCGCCATTTCGGCCTGAGTCGCATCGGCCAGGTCGAAACGGTCCAGCTTCTTACCGGCCAGCGTCGTCAGCCGCGCCTCGAAGGTCTGGTTGCGCGGCGTCGTCAGCATCGCGCGGACCGACCAGTATTCGCGCGGGCGGAAAGCCTCGATCTCCATCTCGCGCTCGACGATGAGGCGCAGGCAGACCGACTGCACCCGCCCCGCGGATTTCGAGCCTGGCAGCTTGCGCCACAGGACCGGCGACAGATTGAAGCCGACGAGATAATCCAGCGCGCGGCGGGCCAGATACGCCTCGACCAGCGGGGCATCGACCTGCCGCGGCTTTTCCATCGCCTGGGTGACGGCGGATTTGGTGATCGCGTTGAACACGACGCGGCTGACCGGCGTGTCCTTCTTCAGCGCCTTGCGCTGTCGAAGGGTCTGTTCCAGATGCCAGCTGATCGCCTCGCCCTCGCGGTCGGGGTCGGTGGCGAGGATCAGGACCGGGTCGTCCTTCAGCGCATCGGCGATGGCCTTGACGTGCTTCTTGCTGTCGCTCGCCACCTCCCACGTCATGTCGAAGCCGTTCTCGGTATCGACGGATCCGTCCTTGGGCGGCAGGTCGCGCACATGGCCGTAAGACGCCAGGACCGTAAAATCCTTGCCCAGATATTCGTTTATCTTCTTGGCCTTGGCAGGCGATTCGACGACGACGACTGGCATTCGGCTTCCTTCGGGTGGGCGCGCATTGCGGCGCCGCTTGATGTGGGAAGGGGCCGGGGGATGTCAATGTGGCGGTCGTGACGGGGGCGTGTCACTCGGCCGGCGGGGCGGCGCGGGACAGCATTCCGCCAGCATGACGGCTTAGCCGGCCCTCGACCTCCAGATGGACGATCTGCGCCGTGACCTGCGCGGCGGGCGCGCCCAGATCGCGGATCAACTGATCCTCCAGCGTCGGGACCGGCCCCAGGCGGTCGAGGATGCGGCGGTGCAGCGCGTGGGTCTCGCGCAGGTTGCGCGCGGGTTTCGGCGCAGGTTCCGGCCGGGGCATCTGCGCCACCTGCTCATGCGACGGGGCCGGCGCGTCGCGGTCCTGGGGCCGCATGCCGCCCAGAACCTCGGCCAGATCCTGCGTTCCGCGCACCAGCGTCGCGCCGTCCCGAATCAGCATGTTGCACCCGGCGGCGCGCGCGTCGAACGGGTGGCCGGGCACGGCCATCACCTCGCGCCCCTGATCCAGCGCGTCGCGCGCGGTGATCAGGCTGCCCGACTTGGCGGCCGCCTCGACGACGACGACGGCCCGCGACAGGCCCGACACGATGCGATTGCGCCGGGGAAAGTCGCGCGCCTGCGGTTGCAGACCCATCGGCCGTTCGGACAGGCGCAGCCCCTGTTCTGCGATTTCCTGGGCAAGCACGGCGTTTTCCGACGGATAGACGACATCGACGCCGCCGGCCATGACCGCGATTGTGCCCGTCGGCAGGGCGGCCTCGTGCGCGGCGGCGTCGATGCCGCGCGCCAGACCCGAAACGGTCACGGCCTGCGCCTCGCCGATGCCGCGTGCCAGCGTGCGGGCCATCCGCAGGCCCAGCGACGACGCGTTGCGCGCCCCCACAAGCGCGATTGCGGGGCGTTCCAGCAGCGCCATGTCGCCCATCGCCCACAGGAACGGGGGCGGATCGGGGATGTCGGAAAGCTGCGACGGATAGGTCGGTTCGCCCCAGCAAACCATCGTGGCGCCGGCCAGCCGCGCCGCGCGCAGTTCCGCCTCGGCCACTTCGGGGGGGCAGGCACGATAATCGCTGACGCCCGCCGCGCGCGCGACCTCGGGCAGCGCTTCCAGCGACGCGGCGGCGCTGCCGTGGTCGCGCAAGAGACGGAAGAAGGTCGCGACGCCAACCCGGCGCGAGCGCAAGAGACGGATCCATTCGAGCCGACCTTCCGCCGACATGGGGGGTGTGAGGGCGGGGGAGGAAGGGAATAGGTCCAACGTCCGGTCTCCATCTCTTGCCCGGACAGCCTGCATGGCGAGTGGTTAAGAAGGGTTTAACGCGAAATCTTCATTTTCCTGCCCGCAGCCTGCGTCACCCCGTCGCCGCGCCGCCGACCGTCAGCCCGCCGATCATTAGCGTCGGCTGTCCGACCCCGACCGGCACCCATTGCCCCGCCTTGCCGCAGTTTCCGATGCCAGGGTCGAGCGTCATGTCGTTGCCGATGGCCCTGATCTTCTGCAACGCGGTGGCCCCGTCGCCGATCAGCGTGGCGCCCTTGACCGGCGCGCCGATCCTGCCGTTTCGGACGCGATACGCCTCGGTGCAGGAAAAGACGAACTTTCCGCTGGTGATGTCCACCTGACCGCCGCCGAACCCCACCGCATAGATACCGTCCTTCAGGTCCGCGACGATCACTTCGGGGTCGGCATCGCCGCCCAGCATGTAGGTGTTCGTCATCCGCGGCATCGGCGCGTGGGCATGGGACTGCCGCCTGCCGTTCCCCGTCGGCTCGACCCCCATCAGCCGGGCATTCTGGCGATCCTGCATGAAGCCGACAAGGATGCCGTCCTCGATCAGCACGTTGCGGGCCGAAGGGGTGCCCTCGTCGTCGATGCTGAGAGATCCGCGCCGGTCGGGGATGGTGCCGTCGTCCAGAACCGTGACCCCCGGTGCCGCGACCCGCTGTCCCATCAGTCCGGCGAACGCGCTGGACCGCTTGCGGTTTAAGTCGCCTTCCAGCCCGTGCCCCACCGCCTCGTGCAGCAGGATGCCGGGCCAGCCGGCGCCCAGCACGACATCCATCACCCCGGCCGGGGCGGGTTCGGCGCGCAGGTTGACCAGCGCGATGCGTAGCGCCTCGCGCGCGACGGCTTCCCAGTGCGACCGTTCCATCAGCGCGGCCAGCCCCGCACGCCCGCCGCCGCCCATGCCGCCCGATTCGCGACGCCCGTTCTCCTCGACGATGATGCCGATATTGAGGCGAGTCATCGGCCGGACGTCGCGCAGGATGCGCCCATCGGGACGCAGGATTTCGACCTCTTGCAGCGATGCCGCCAGCGTCGCGGAAACCTGCACCACCCGCGGGTCGAGGGCGCGGGCGAAGGCGTCGATCTCTTTCAGCATGTCCAGCTTGACCGCGAAGGGCGCGCCCGCGACCGGATCGCTGTCGGTATAAAGACGCCGGTTCGTCGCCTTCGGCCCGACCGCCAGCGTGCCGCCGCCATCGCCCACCGCCAGGCGCGCCGTCTCGACGGCGCGGCCGAGCGCCGCTTCGGTCATTTCGGTGGAATGGGCATATCCGGTCGTCTCGCCCTTGACGGCGCGCAGGCCGAATCCCTCGGACGCGTCATAGGACGCGGATCGAAGCCGACCGTCATCATAGGTCAGGCCTTCGGCGCGGCGGCGTTCGCAAAAGATCTCTCCATCCTCGGCGCCGGCCAGAGCGGTTCGCAACTGCCGCAGCGCAGCGTCTGCATCGAAGGCCGTCTCGAACGGACGAAAGGCACTGTCGGTCATGGGGAATCTCCTGCATGGGCGGACAGGCTCGCGGCCAGATGCCGCGATGGGGCCGCTTGTCCCGTTGCGTTTAATATGGTTTTAAGTTGCGCGAGCACAATGTCGGCCCCATCAGGCTTGCGTGCCGCCCGTTACAGCCGAACAGGACAAGCCGATGCGCCTTTCCCGTCTTCCCGTCGCAGCCGCCGCATGGTTTTTCGCAGCCATTGCCGCCCATGCGCAGGATACCGACAACATTCGCGGCGATCTGCCGATCATCGGCGCGCCCAAGCCCGCCGGCATCGACTTTCAGCCGGCATCGAGCGATATCGCGCATGATCTGCAATGGCTGGACGGGATGGTGCTGATCATCATCACGGCCATCACGCTGCTGGTGATCGGCCTGCTGGGCGTTGTGCTGGTACGCTACAACCACCGTCGCAACCCGACGCCCCGGACCTTCACGCACAACACACCGGTGGAAATCACCTGGACGATCGGGCCGATCGTGATCCTGATCTTTATCGGGGCCTTCTCGCTTCCCGTCCTGTTCGAGGAACAGACGATCCCCGAGGGCGACATCACCATCAAGACCACGGGTTTCCAGTGGTACTGGAACTACGAATACCCCGATTACGAGTTCAACTTCGACAGCTACATGATCGGATCGCCCGCGACCGGCGGCGATTACCGTCTGACGCCCGAGGTGGTCCTGCAACTTCAGCAGGCCGGCTATACAGAGGACGAATTCAGGCTGGCGACCGACACCGCGATGGTCGTTCCCGTGGGCAAGAACATCGTCGTTCAGGTGACGGGCGCGGACGTGATCCATTCGTGGACGATCCCCGCCTTCGGCGTGAAGCAGGACGGCGTGCCGGGTCGCCTGGCCGAGCTTTGGTTCAACGCCGAGGAGGAAGGCATCTATTTCGGCCAATGTTCCGAGCTGTGCGGAATCGCCCACGCCTTCATGCCGATCACCGTCAAGGTCGTCAGCGAGGCGGAGTACGAAGCCTGGCTGGACCGCGCGATCGAAGAATACGGCGGCACCCGCCCCGAGGCGCAGACAGCCGCCCTTGTCGAATGATTCGGGTCTGAGGAACACGCCATGACGGATATCAGCGCAGACCGGCCATACGAGGCGCAGTTCGGCGATTACTTCGCCCTGCTCAAGCCGCGCGTCATGTCGCTGGTCGTCTTCACGGCGCTGGTCGGCCTGCTGGTCGCGCCCGTCGATCTGCATCCCTTCGTGGGCTTCTGCGCGATCCTGTTCATCGCGGTCGGCGGCGGGGCCTCCGGCGCGCTGAACATGTGGTGGGATGCCGATATCGACGCCGTGATGCGCCGCACGCGCCGCCGTCCGGTGCCTTCGGGGCGGGTCGCGGGCGACGAGGCGCTGGCCATCGGAATCGCGCTGTCGGGCTTTGCGGTCGTCATGCTGGGGCTTGCGACCAACTGGCTGGCGGCGGGGCTGCTGGCATTCACCATCTTCTTCTATGCCGTCGTCTATTCGATGTGGCTGAAGCGGTCGACGCCGCAGAACATCGTCATCGGCGGCGCGGCGGGGGCCTTCCCCCCGATGATCGGCTGGGCGGCGGCCACCGGATCCATCGGGATCGAATCGGTCCTGATGTTCGCGCTGATCTTCCTGTGGACGCCACCGCATTTCTGGGCGCTGGCGCTGTTCATGCGGTCCGATTACGACGATGCCGGCGTGCCGATGCTGACGGTCACGCATGGCCGCCGGACGACGCGGCGGCATATCCTGGCCTATACGGCGGTTCTGGCGGTTTTCGCGCTGGGTCTGGCGACGACATCCGTTGCGGGACCGGTCTATCTGGCGGTGGCCGTGGCAATGAACCTGTGGTTCCTCAAGGGCGCCTGGACGATCTTCCGGCGTGACGAGGATATGGCCGAAGCCGATAATTTCGCCGTCGAAAGGGCGTTCTTCCGATTTTCGCTTCTTTATCTTTTCCTGCATTTCGGCGCGCTTCTGGGCGATGCCGCGCTGCGGGCGGCGGGGATCGTGTGATGGCCATCCGCACCGAACACGCGCTGCATCGCAGCCGCCGGTCGCGCAATGTCGGCGTGGGGCTTGTGCTGGTCGGCTTCATCGCGATCATCTTCGGCCTGACCGTCGTCAAGGTCGAGTCCTTGGGCGAGACCGACAGCTTCGATCAGATCCGCGGCGGCGTCCTGCTGCCCGGCGAGGAGGATCCGCTGAAATGACCACGGACCCGAAGATCAGGACGGTGGCGATGACGGCCGGGGTCGTCGTTACGATGGGCGCGCTGGCCTGGGCGTCGGTGCCCTTTTACAGTTGGTTCTGCGCCGTTACCGGTTTTGGCGGAACGACCGGCGTATCGACGGTGGCCAGCGACGAGGTTCTCGACCAGACCATTACCGTGCGCTTCGACGGATCGCTGGACCGGTCGATGCCGTGGCAGTTCAAGCCGGTCGAGCGCGAGATGACGCTGCGCATAGGCGAGACGGGGCTGGCCTTCTACGAAGCCTATAACCCCACCGACAAGCCTGTGGCGGGGCAGGCCACCTATAACGTCGCGCCCTACGAGGCCGGCGGTTTCTTCACCAAGATCGAGTGTTTCTGTTTTACCGAGCAGGTTCTTCAACCCGGAGAACGGGTGCAGATGCCGGTGACGTTCTATGTCGATCCGGCGATCACGACCGACCGCGACGCGAAGTTTGTCAAACACATCACGCTCTCCTACACCTTCTACGAAATCGACCTGCCCGAGGACGACCGGCAGGCCAGCCTCGACGTGAACTGACGCCCACCGAAGGAACGCAGCCCGATGGCGCACGCAAAGAACCACGATTATCACATTCTGCCCCCGTCGATCCTGCCTTTCCTGGCGGCTGTCGGCGGGTTCGTCATGCTGTTCGGCGCCGTTCTGTGGATGCACGACAGCGGGCCATTCGTCTTCGCCATCGGCGTCGCGGTGGTGCTTTACACGATGTATGCCTGGTGGGCCGACGTGGTCGCCGAATCGCGCGAGGGCGATCACACGGCGGTCGTGCGCATCGGGCTGCGCTACGGCTTCATTCTGTTCATCATGTCCGAGGTGATGTTCTTCGCGGCGTGGTTCTGGTCGTTCTTCAAGCACGCCATGTATCCGATGGAGACGTTCAGCGAGGGCCAGTGGCCGCCCCCGTCCATCGAGACGTTCGATCCGTGGCATCTGCCGCTGATCAACACGTTGATTTTGCTGTGTTCCGGGGCGGCCGCGACGTGGGCGCATCATGCCTTGGTGCACGAGAACAACCGCAAGGACATGGCGTGGGGGCTGATCATCGCGGTGGCGCTGGGCGTGCTGTTCACGGTGTTCCAGTTCTATGAATACAGTCATGCCGCGTTCGGGTTCGCGGGGAACATCTATGGCGCCAACTTCTTCATGGCGACCGGGTTTCACGGGGCGCATGTCATTATCGGGACTATCTTTTTGCTGGTCTGCTACTTCCGTCTGCGGGCCGGGCACTTCACCCAGCAGAACCATGTCGGGTTCGAGGCGGCGGCGTGGTACTGGCATTTCGTCGATGTCGTCTGGCTGTTCCTGTTCGCGTCGATCTATATCTGGGGATCGTAAGATCGCCGTATGAATCGCGTATGAGTTCCGTGAGAGTCGAAAAGGGGCGCGGGGGAACCGGCGCCCCTTCGCGCGTGGGGGCGCTGCGATGGGCGCTGCTGGCGGCGCTGGGCATCGGCGGGGTGGCGATCCTGCTGTCGCTGGGCGTGTGGCAGGTGCAGCGCCTGGCGTGGAAGCGTGCCGTGCTGGCCGATATCGACGCGCGCATCGCCGCGGCCTCCGTGACGATCCCCGCCGCGCCCGATCCGCAGGCTGACCGTTACCTGCCCGTCGCCGCCGAAGGCACGACGACGGGGCAGGAGATCGACGTGCTGATCTCGACCGCGCAGCTTGGGGCCGGCTATCGCGTCGTCGTGCCGTTCGAGACCGGAGGGCGGCGCATCCTTCTGGATCTGGGCTTCGTGCCGACCGAGGAAAAGGATCCGCCACGCCCGGCGCAGCGTCTGACGGCGACCGGCAACCTGCACTGGCCGGACGAGACGGACCGCTTCACCCCCGCGCCCGACCGCGCCGAGAATATCTGGTTCGCGCGCGACGTGGCGGCGATGGCCGACGCGCTGGGGACCGAACCGATCCTTCTGGTCGCGCGCCGGACCGACCCGCCGGTGCCCGGCACCGTGCCGCTGCCCGTCACATCGGCCAACATTCCCAACGATCACCTGGGCTATGCGATCACGTGGTTCAGCCTTGCCGCGATCTGGGCGGGGATGACAGCGCTGCTTGGCTGGCGTATGGCCAGCCGGCGGGGCTAGGAGGCGACCATGCGCTATCATTCGACACGCGGGCAGGCGCCGGTGCTGGATTTCGAGGGCGCGATGCTGGCCGGCCTGGCGCGCGACGGCGGCCTTTACCTGCCGCAGGCCGTACCGCAGATGACGCGGGACGACATCGCCGCCTTGCAGGGCCTGCCCTATGAGGAAGCGGCGTTGCGCGTTATGCGCCCCTTCACCGACCTGCCCGAGACGCGGCTGGCCGAGATGATCGCCGCCGCCTATGCGGGGTTCGGCCATGCGGCCCGCGCCCCGCTGGTGCAGATCGCGCCCGATGGCTGGCTGCTGGAACTGTTCCACGGGCCGACGCTGGCTTTCAAGGACTTCGCGATGCAGCTGATCGGGCAGCTGTTTCAGGACGTGATGCGGCGACGGGGCGAGCGGATCACCATTGTCGGCGCCACGTCGGGCGATACCGGCAGCGCCGCGATCGAGGCGTTCCGGGGGCTGGAGGGGGTGGAGTGCTTCATCCTCTATCCCCACGGGCGGGTCAGCGAGGTGCAGCGCCGCCAGATGACCACGCCGTCCGAGGGCAACGTGCATGCGCTGGCGGTGGACGGCGATTTCGACGATTGCCAGGCGGCAGTGAAGGCGATGTTCAACGACCACGCCTTCCGCGACCGGGTCGGGCTGACGGCGGTGAACTCGATCAACTGGGCGCGGGTGCTGGCGCAGGTGGTCTATTACTTCACCGCGGCGGCGGCCCTAGGCGCGCCGGGCCGCGCCATCGGCTTCACCGTGCCGACCGGCAATTTCGGCGACATCCTGGCGGGCGACGTCGCGCGGCGGATGGGGCTGCCCATCGACCGGCTGGTGGTGGCGACCAACCGCAACGACATCCTGCACCGCACCCTGACGACCGGCGCGCATCGCAAGGAAGGCGTGGTGCCCACCGCCAGCCCGTCGATGGATATCGAGGTGTCGAGCAATTTCGAGCGCGCGCTGTTCATGGCCTATGACGGGGACGCATCGGCCATCGCGCAGCTGATGGACGAGCTGGCGCGCGACGGCGGCTTTACGGTCAGCCAGGGCGCGTTGCAGGCGCTGCGCGAAACCTTCGCCTCGGGCCGCGCATCCGAGGAGGAGACGGCAGAAACGATCCGCCGCGTCTTTGCCGACACGGGCGAGGTTCTGTGCCCGCATACCGCCGTGGGCGTCAAGGTGGCGTCCGAACAGCCGCACCGCGGCCCGATGGTCACGCTGGCCACGGCGCATCCGGCGAAGTTCCCCGATGCCGTCGAGGCGGCGACCGGATTGCGCCCGGCCCTTCCCGAACGGATGGCGGACCTCTATCTGCGGTCCGAGCGCGTGACCGAAGTTGCCAACGATGTCGGCGCGCTGAAATCCCTCATACTGGAAAGATTGCCTTGACCGTCCAGCTTCACACCCTTTCCAACGGCCTGCGCATCGTCACCGAACACATGCCGGGGCTGATGTCGGCCAGCGTCGGCGTCTGGGTCAATGCTGGGGGCCGTCACGAACGCGTCGAACAGAACGGCATCGCGCATTTTCTGGAACACATGGCCTTCAAGGGCACGACGCGGCGCAGCGCCTTGCAGATCGCCGAGGCGATCGAGGATGTGGGCGGCTATATCAATGCCTATACCAGCCGCGAGATGACGGCCTATTACGCGCGCGTCCTGTCGGCTGACGTGCCGCTGGCGCTGGACGTGATCGGCGACATCGTGACCGACCCCGCCTTCGATCCGGGCGAGATCGAGGTCGAGCGCGGCGTGATCCTTCAGGAAATCGGGCAGGCCAACGACACGCCCGACGACATCGTGTTCGACTGGCTTCAGGAAGTATCCTATCCCGATCAGCCGATGGGACGGTCGATCCTAGGGCCGAGCGAGCGGGTCGGCGCGTTCGGGCGCGACGATCTGGCGGGGTTCGTGCACGAACGCTATGGCCCGGCCGAGATGATCGTCGCCGCCGCGGGCGCCGTCGATCACGATGCCATCGTCCGCGCGGCCGAGCGGATCTTCGGGCATCTGCCGCCGCGTCCCGCCCGCCATGTCGAACCCGCGACGTTCCGCGGCGGCGAACGGCGCGAGGTGCGCGCGCTGGAACAGGTGCATTTCGCGCTGGCGCTGGAAGGGCCGGGATACCGCGACCCCGATTTCCACACCGCGCAGGTCCATGCCAGCGTTCTGGGCGGGGGCATGTCCTCGCGGCTGTTCCAGGAAGCGCGCGAGAAGCGGGGACTGTGCTATTCGATCTTCGCGCAGGCGGGCAGCTATGACGACAGCGGCACGCTGACCATCTATGCCGGCACCTCGGCCGAGCAGATCGGCGAACTGGCGCATCTGACGGTGGACGAGCTGCGCCGCGCCGCCGACGAGATGTCGGATGCCGAGATCGCGCGCGCGCGGGCGCAGATGAAGGCGGGGCTGCTGATGGGGCTGGAAAGCCCGTCGAGCCGCGCGGAACGCCTGGCCCGGCTGCTGTCGATCTGGAACCGCGTTCCGGGTCTGGACGAGACGGTGGCGCGGATCGAGGCGGTGAACGGCGGCGACGTGCGCGACTATGCCGCGCGGATGGCGGCGTCGGGGCGCGCGGCGCTGGCGCTTTACGGGCCGGTCGCCGACGCGCCGCGGCTGGAAGGGCTGACGGCGCGGCTTGCCGCCTGATGCGCCTTGCCCGGCGCAAAGTGCGGATCGAGACGGAGCGGCTGACGCTGCGTCCGCCCCGGCATTCCGATTTCCGGGACTGGGCCGATCTGCGCGAACGGTCCGCCGCGTTCCTGCAACCGTGGGAGCCGGTCTGGGCGGCCGATCACCTGACGCGCAAAAGTTTTACCAATCGCGTCTATTGGGCGCAGCGCACCATCTCGGACGATACGGGCGCGCCGCTGTTCCTGATCCGCCGCAGCGACGCGATGCTGGTCGGCGCGATCACGCTGGACAACGTGCGGCGGGGGCCGGCGCAATCCGCCACGCTGGGCTATTGGGTGGGCGAGCCGTTCGCGCGGCAGGGCTTCATGCGCGAGGCGATCGCCGGTGTGGTGCATTACGCGTTCAACACGCTGGACCTCAGCCGGATCGAGGCGGGATGCCTGCCCGAGAACGCGGCATCACGCGGGGTGCTGGAGCGCAGCGGGTTTAAGTACGAGGGCGTGGCGCAAAGCTATCTTCAGATTGCGGGGCGCTGGCGGAACCATGTGCTTTACGCCAATCTGCGGCCCGACCGGCGCGGGCGGACGGATAACGGCCGCGATGGCTGAGCCGCTGGCGGATCTGACGCCCGGTCTGGCCGCCGACCTGCTGTCGCGGCTGCCGCCGGGAACCGCGCGCGATCGCGGCCCCGCCTATCTGACCGAACCGCGCGGGATGTGGCGGGGCCGGGCGGGGCTGGTCCTAGCACCCGCCGATACCGACGAGGTAGCACGCATCGTGGGCTTTGCCGCGCGGCACCGCATCGGCATCGTGCCCTGGGGCGGCGGCACCGGGCTGGTCGGCGGGCAGGTGCTGGCCGAGGGCGCGCTGCCGATCCTGCTGTCGCTGGAACGCATGAACGCCATCCGCGCCGTCCATGCCGATGAGAACGTTCTGATCGCCGGGGCGGGCGCGATCCTGGCGGACGTTCAGGCGGCCGCCGCGCAAGCGGACCGATTGTTTCCACTGTCGCTGGCATCCGAAGGGTCGGCGCGGATCGGGGGGCTGCTGTCCACCAATGCGGGTGGCGTGAACGTGCTGCGCTATGGCAACGCGCGCGACCTGTGCCTGGGGGTCGAGGCGGTGCTGCCTGACGGGTCGGTCATGTACGGGCTGCGGCGGCTGCGGAAGGACAATACCGGATATGACATCCGCAACCTGCTGATCGGGGCGGAAGGGACGTTGGGAATCGTCACCGCGGCGTCGCTGCGGCTGTTTCCGCGGCCCGCCGTCCGGGGCACCGCGATCCTGACCGTGCGCGATCCCGCCGCCGCGCTGACGCTGCTGGGGATGGCGCAGGCGGGGGGCGGCGTCAGCGCGTTCGAACTGATCTCGGGGCAGGGGCTGCGGTTTCTGGCCGAGGCCGGACTGGCGGTGCGCCAGCCTTTCGCGGATCCGCCCGACTGGTGCGTGCTGGTCGATCTGGGCCTTCCCGCGGGCGACGACGCCATGACGCGGCTGGAGGCGCTGTTTGCGGCGGGGGCCGAGGCGGGGCTGGCCGATGACGGCGTGATCGCGTCGAGCGAGGCGCAGCGCGCCGAATTATGGGCCGTCCGCGAACGCATCCCCGAGGCGAATCGTCATGTGGGCGCCATTGCCAGCAACGACATATCGCTGCCGCTGTCCGAGATCGCCCCGTTCATGGACCGCGCGGGCACGGCGCTGACCGCAATCGCGCCGGTGCGGATCAACGCGTTCGGCCATCTGGGCGACGGCAACCTGCATTACAACCTGTTCCCGCCAAAGGGCCGCGCCAAGGCCGAGTTCGCCGATCTTGCGGACGATCTGCGCCGCGTCGTGGACGATCTGGTGCACGATCACGGCGGATCGTTCAGCGCCGAGCATGGGGTCGGACGGCTGAAGGTGGCGCAACTGGAACGCTATGGCGATCCGGCGCGGCTGGCGGCGATGCGGGCGATCAAGGCGGCGCTGGACCCGCGGGGCATCATGAACCCCGGCGCGGTGCTGCGGCGGGTCTAGCGCAGGAAGTTCGGGCGCAGACGCAGGGCCTGACGCCGTTCCTGCGGCAGATGCCGGTTCAGCCGCCGGTTCATCGCGCCCATAATGCCGATGACGCATAATGTCAGCAGGATGAAGAACCCCGCTAGGATCGGATAGGGGACGAAGGGATTGAACGTCTTGTCGGCAAAATACTTGGCGTAATAGAGCGCGTCGCCCCGTTGCTGCCACGCCGGAAAGCCCGACAGGAAAACCAGCGTGGTGGCGTGAAAGAGAAAGATCGCCTCGTTTATATAGGCGGGCCAGGCAAGGCGCAGCATCGTCGGAAAGGTGATGCGGCGGAACTTCTTCCAGCCGGTCAGGCCATAGGCTTCGGCCGCTTCCAGATCGCCGCGCGGGATCGAGCGCAGCGCGCCATAGAAAATCTCGCCCGAATAGGCGGCAGTGTTGCAGAACAGCACCAGCAGCGCCCCGGCCCAGGCAGAGGTGAAGGGATCGAAAAAGGCGTATCGGCCCTTGAGCGCCAGAAACGCGAAATAGGCGAAGAAGAACTGGATGAACAGCGGCGAGCCGCGAAAGAGGAAGACGAACCATTCCGCCGGCTTGCGCAGGATCGCCGGGCGCGCGGTGCGCCCCAGCGCCAGCAGGGTGGCGAGGAAGAACCCCGCGCACAAGGCCACGACGCCGAAATAGACGTTCCAGATCATGCCGGACCCGATCAGCGTGACCTGCTGGCACAGCGTGAAGTCGCTGCGCGGCAGCAGCCGTTCGCCGATGCCGATGCTGCGCAGGCCGTAATCGGCGATGGTCTGAAGGCAGCTCATGGCATGGTCGCGCCGCTGACGGCCTGCCCGTGCGTCAGGCGCCGCATCAGCCGGTCGAGCACCGCTTCGGACACCTTGGTGAAGATCAGATAGAAGACCAGCAACGCCAGGAAATACCAGACCCGCCAGTCGGGGTGGGGATAGTCGGTGAAGTTGGGCGTCTTCGATCCGCCCAGTTCGCGCGCCCAATAGACGATATCCTCGACCCCCAGCAGGAACAGCAGCGGCGTCGCCTTGATCAGCACCATCCAGAGGTTGCTGAGGCCCGGCAGGGCATAGACCCACATCTGCGGCACCAGAATGCGGCGGAACGCCTGCCTGCGGGTCATGCCGTAGGCTTCGGCGGTTTCCATCTGCGCGCGCGGCACGGCCCGCATCGCCCCGTAAAGCACATTGGCCGAAAAGGCGCCGAAGACGATGGCGAAGGTCAGGACGGCCAGCGCGAAGCCGTAAATCTCATGCATCCATTGCGGATCGGTGCCCAGCGGCAGCTTGGCCTGCGCGCAGACGACGAAATCGCTGCCCTGCCGGACGGGCATGTCCCAATCGGGGCATTTGACCTTGTGACGCAGCCATTCGATGCCCTGATCCAGCGCGATGACGAAGAACAGGAAGAACGCGATGTCGGGCACGCCGCGCACGATGGCGATGTAGAACCGCCCGAACCATGCCAGCGGCGCGATGCGGCTGCGTGCCGCGATTGCCCCGCCGAAGCCGAAGGCCAGCGCCAGCGGCGCGGTGATCGCCAGCAGCGCCAGCACGGTGCCGAACGACGCATAGAACGCCACATGCTTGCCCGTGGTCAGGTAGCAGGCTAGCCAGTGCAGTCCGGTCAGGGATGCGGGATCGGTGCAGGCGAACATCGCGGAAACGGCGGCGCGGGGATCGCGCCGCCTGGGGCCGTCAGAACTGCGCGCTGTCGGGCAGCCACTTGGCGATCAGCTCGTTCAGGGTGCCGTCGTCCTTCATCGACTGGATGGCGGCGTTGAACTGTTCCTGCAACGCGTCGTCGCTTTCGCGCAGGCCGACGCCGATGCCGCCGCCCAGAAGCACGTCGTCGCCGACGAAGGCCAGATCGCCGTCATCCTCGACGATGGGCACCAGGAACGCCTTGTCGGCGATCACGGCATCGGCTTCGCCGTTGCGGACGGCGGCGACGGTTTCCTCGGGGGTGGCGAATTCGACCAGCGTGGCGCCGGGCATCGAGGCGACCTCGCTCGCCTGGATCGTGCCCGTCTGCGCGGCGATCACGGCGTTCTCGATATCGACATCGGCGCCGGTGGGCGCGGCATAGGCCGACGGGTCGGGCTGGGTGTAGGGATCGCTGAAATCGATCACCTCGTCACGGGCGGGCGTGATGCTCATCCCCGCCATGATCGCGTCGTAATTGCCCGATACGAGGTTGGGAATGATGCTGTCCCATTCGTTCGTGACCCATTCGCAGGTCAGGTTCGCACGCGCGCAAAGCTCGTCGCCCAGCTCGCGCTCGAAGCCGTCGACCTCGCCCGCATCGTTGAGGAAGTTATAGGGCGGATAGCCGCCTTCGGTGCCCAGGCGCACGGTCTGCTGGGCGATGGCGGTGCCGCCGGTCAGCGCCAGAAGCGCCGTGGCGAGAAGCAGTTTCTTCATTTTTTACTCTCCTGTTGGGTCGGTCAGCCTACCGCGCCGAGGAACTGGCGCAGCCTTTCGGATTGCGGGGCGTCGAATAGGGCGTCGGGCGGTCCTTCTTCCTCGATCACGCCCCGATGCAGGAAGATGACATGATCGCTGACATCGCGGGCGAGATCCATGTCGTGCGTGACGATGACCATGGTGCGGCCTTCGTCGGCCAGCGCGCGGATGACGCGGATCACCTCCTGCTCCAGCTCGGGGTCGAGGGCCGAGGTGGGTTCGTCGAAAAGCAGCGCGCGCGGTTCCATGCAAAGCGCGCGGGCGATGGCGGCGCGCTGCTGCTGGCCGCCCGACAGCATCGCGGGCCAGGCATCGGCCTTGTCGCCGATCCCGACCTTGTCGAGATAGCCGCGCGCCGCCGTCTCGACCTGCGCCCTGGGGCGGCCCAGAACGGTGACGGGCGCCTCCATCACGTTCTGAAGGACGGTCATGTGCGACCAGAGGTTGAAGGACTGGAACACCATCGACAGGTTGGTGCGGATGCGCGTGACCTGCCGCGAATCGGCCGGGTGCCGGTTCTGGCCCTCGCCCCGCCAGCGCACGTCCTCGCCCTCGAACGCGATGCGGCCCTGCTGGCTGTTTTCCAGCAGGTTGGCGCAGCGCAGCAGGGTGGACTTGCCCGACCCCGACGATCCGATCAGCGACACGACATGGCCGCGCGGGGCGGTCAGATGCACGCCCTTCAGCACTTCGAGCGTGCCATAGGCCTTGTGCAGCCCCTCGATCTCGATGACGGGAACGGCGGGGCCGGGATCGGGCAAAGCGGGGTCGGGTTGCGGGCGCATCCGGTAAAGTAACGCGAATCGCGCCCCCGATTGCAACGGTCAAAGCGCGGCATCGCGCAACGTGGCTAACGCAAACCGCGCCGATCCTCGACGCGCTGGCGGGCCAGGTTGCTGTCGCGGTCGTGGATGCCCAGAAGCGGCGCGATGGTCCGCAGCAGCGAATCCTCCTCGTCGTCGCGTTCGCCATCCACCAGCACCACGTCCCAAAGCGCCTCGATCACCGCCGTGCGATCCTCGAGCGAGACCTGATCCTTGATTGCGCGGGTGAAGCGGACGGTATCGGGCGCGTCGGCCTCGATGGTTTCCCCATGTGCCCGCAGTTCGGCGGCGCCCTGGGCGTCCAGCCCGTAGCGCGCGGCAAGGATGCGGTCGATCCGGCGCATTTCGGCGGCGTCATAGGATCCGTCCGACCGGGCGATCCGCACCAGCAGGGCGGACAGCGCCAGGCGGGCATCGGTTTCGGGCATCGGCTGGGGTTCGGGGGCGGTCAGGCGTCTGAGAAGATCGGCGAACATGGCGGTCCTTGCGTGATGGGGCGGCGGGTCTTGCACGAAACGCACACCTCGCCGATACGTTGCGCGGCACCCTGTCCGGCGCGGCACGGGCGCGCTATGTATGACGAAACGCATCTGCCGGAACCGTCAATGAAAATCGCACTCGCCCTTGCCGCCCTGTCGGCGCTGCTGCCCGGACTGGCCGCCGCGCAGGATTACGGCACCCGCACGGGGACCACGCCCGACCTGATCTTCACCCTGCGGGGCGGGGTCGCGGTGACACCCGACTATTTCGGTTCGGACGATTATTCGCCCGGTCCCGATTTCGGCTTTTCGCTGGGTTATCTGCGGCTTCCGGGCGGGGTCAGCTTCGGCAGCCCCGATCCCTTGTTCGAGCCCGAGGGGCTGGGCCTGCGCGGATCGTTCCGCTACGTCAAGGATCGGGACGAGGAAGGCGGCGCGCTGAGCGGTCTGGACGATATCGACGCGACGGTCGAGCTGGGCCTCGGGCTGGGCTACAACACCCGTAATTTCGGGGCCTTCGCCGACCTGCGCCACGGGATCGGCGGGCATGAAAGTTTCGTCGGGGAACTGGGCGCAGATCTGCGCGTCCAGCCGACCGACCGCATGGAAGTGACGCTGGGGCCGCGCGTGCTGATCGGATCGGACGATTACGCCGACACCTATTTCGGCATCTCCGACAAGGAAGCGGGGCGCAGCGCGTTCTCGGCCTATGACGCGGATGGCGGCGTGCTGAGCGCCGGGCTGGAACTGGGCATGAGCTATGCGCTGACCGACGATTGGGGCGTCGAAGGCGCGGTGACATGGGACCGCCTGACCGGCGACGCCAAGGACAGCCCCATCGTGGAAGCGGGCGACCGCGACCAATACGGCATCCGCATCGGCATCACCCGACAGATCACGCTTGATTTCTGAACGTTGGGAACGATGCGAAAAGGGCCGCCCGAAAGGACGGCCCTGATGTCGGGGCGCTAGAATTCGTCAGCTACGGTCGCCGAAGATTCCGCCTTCGCCCATGTCGCGGTCATAGTCTTCCATCTCGACCTCGTCGATGTCGCCGCTCTGGTCGCGGTCATAGCGCTTGAACATGCCCTCGTTATACTCGGTTTCGTCAAGCATGCCGTCGGCATTGGCGTCCATGTCGCCGAATGTGCCGGTGCCGGTCATGGCGGTGCCGAAGTCCGTGCTGTTCATGCTGCCCATGGACATATCCGAATCCGTCGCAGTGTCGCTGGATTGTGCGAATGCAGGGGATATCGACATCAGGGCGGCGAGGGCGGCGGCGCCGATCGTCTTCGTGCTGGTCATTTCACTCTCCATCAAGGTTAGCGGTAGACATCTGCCAAATAACTGCAATGAAGGAATGTTCCGGGGGTGCCATTCACATAACAGAGATTAAGGACGCCGTCGGCTGGCAGGCAATTAGCGATCGCTGACATCGACAACGAAAAAAGGGCGACCCGAAAGCCGCCCCTGTCCGCTAGCAGCAAAGGCTCAGTCCTTGCCGCGCACCGCATCCTTGGTTTCGCCCCAGGCTTTCTGGGTCTTGCCCTCGGCCTGCTTGGCTTCGCCCTTGGCTTCGGTTTCCTTGTTGCCGGTCACTTCGCCCAGCTTTTCCTGAGCCTTGCCGGCCATGTCCTTGCCGGATCCCTTGACGCGATCTTCGTCCATGACGCTGTCCTTTCGATTTCTCTGAAAGGTTAACGGCCACCCTGCGGCAATGTTCCCCGGTCACACCAGGCGCGAGATGTCCTTGGCGGCGCGAACGAAGTCGGCGAACAGGGGATGGGGCGCGAAGGGCTTGGATTTCAGCTCGGGGTGGAACTGGACGCCGATGAACCAGGGGTGATCGTCGATCTCGACGATCTCGGGCAGGTGGCCGTCGGGCGACATACCGGAAAAGCGCAGGCCCTGCGCCTCCAGCACGTCACGATACTTGATGTCCACCTCGTAGCGGTGGCGGTGCCGTTCCTCGATCCGGGTCGAATCGTAGATCGCGGCCACCTTCGATCCTTCAGCCAGCCGCGCGGCATAGGCGCCCAGCCGCATCGTGCCGCCCTTGTCGTCCAGCACGTCGCGCGCGATCTTCTGGTTGTCCTTGATCCATTCGCGCAGGTGGAAGATCACCGGCTCGAACCGGGGCGACAGCTTGTCCACGGCTTCGAGGTCGAATTCCTGGCTGCCTGCGGTCTTGAGCCCCGCCAGATTGCGCGCCGCCTCGATCACCGCCATCTGCATCCCCAGGCAGATGCCCAGATAGGGCACCTTGCGCGTGCGGGCGAACTGGGCCGCCTTGATCTTGCCCTCGGTGCCGCGCTCGCCGAAGCCGCCGGGCACCAAAATGGCATGGAAGCCTTCCAGCCAGGGGGCCGGATCCTCACGGTCGAAAAGCTCGGCATCGACCCATTCGACGCGGACGCGGACGCGGTTCGCCATGCCGCCATGCGTCAACGCCTCGGTCACGGATTTGTAGGCGTCTTCCAGTTGGGTGTATTTGCCGACGATGGCGACGCGCACCTCGCCCTCGGGGTTGAAGATGCGGTCGGCCACGTCTTCCCAGCGCGACAGGTTGGGGCGCGGGGCGGGGCTGATGCCGAACGCGTCCAGCACCGCCTGGTCCAGCCCCTCGCGGTGATAGGCCAAGGGCGCCTCGTAGATGGATTTCAGGTCGCAGGCGGCGATCACGCTGTCGGGGCGCACGTTGCAGAACAGCGCCAGCTTCTCGCGCTCCTTTTCGGGGATGGGATGTTCGGACCGGCAGACCAGGACGTCGGGGGCGATGCCGATGCTGCGCAGCTCCTTGACGCTGTGCTGGGTCGGCTTGGTCTTCAGCTCGCCGCTGGCCGCGACGTAAGGCAGCAGCGTCAGGTGCATGTAGATGCACTGGCCGCGTGGGCGTTCCTGGCCGAACTGGCGGATCGCCTCGAAGAAGGGCAGCCCCTCGATGTCGCCCACGGTGCCGCCGATCTCGCACAGCATGAAATCGACCTCGTCGGCGCCGATGGTCAGGAAGTCCTTGATTTCATTGGTAACATGGGGAATGACCTGGATGGTCTTGCCCAGATAGTCGCCCCGGCGTTCCTTTTCCAGCACGTTGGAATAGATGCGGCCCGACGACACGCTGTCGGTGGCGCGCGCCGCGACGCCGGTGAAGCGTTCGTAGTGACCCAGATCGAGGTCGGTTTCCGCGCCGTCGTCGGTGACGAAAACCTCGCCATGCTCGAACGGCGACATCGTGCCGGGATCGACGTTGAGATAGGGGTCGAGCTTGCGCAGCCGCACGCTGAAGCCGCGCGCCTGCAACAGCGCCCCCAGAGCGGCCGAAGCGAGGCCCTTGCCCAGCGACGAGACCACGCCGCCGGTAATGAAAACGTAACGCGCCATCGGCGGCATCCCCCGTGATTGCTGGCCGGAACGGCACGGTCATGTCGGCGGCGATGGCCCGCAGGATCGCCTGTCACGGGCGTCAGCCCATACGCCCAAACCGGGCGGATCGCAACGGCGCGCGGGTCAGTCCGCGCGGGGCGGGGCCACGGGCGCGCCGCTGACCGGCGGCGGCAGCAGATCGTCGCCCGAAGGCAGGGCGGGCGCCGCGGGATCGGCCGGGGCGGGCGCGTCGATGCCCAGCCGGTCGATGACCGAAACGCCGGCGGCATTCTCGGCCGCGAAGATCGTCAGCGCGATGGACGTGCCGATGAAGCAGATCGCCAGCCCCCAGGTCATCTTGCCCAAGGCCGTGGCCGCGCCGCGCGACGACATCACGCCGCCCCCGCCGCCCATGCCCAGCCCGCCCCCTTCGGAGCGCTGCAACAGCACGGCCCCGATCAGGCACAAGGCCAGAAGAAGGTGGACGATCAGGACGATGTTCTGCATCGGGCGGTTCCCATCATGCGGGCCCCAGACGGACCGTTGACGCGCGGTATCTAAAGGCGGCATCGAAACAGCGCAACCCGGCGCGCATTTGCGGTTTCGCCGTCGCCGCCGCAGGGGTAAGACAGCCGGGTTTGCGGTGCAGGGGAATGTCATGGCCAATGTCGTGGTTGTCGGTTGCCAGTGGGGCGACGAGGGCAAGGGCAAGATCGTCGACTGGCTGAGCGAGCGGGCGGATGTCATCGCGCGCTTTCAGGGCGGTCACAATGCCGGTCACACGCTGGTCGTGGACGGCACGGTGTTCAAGCTGTCGCTGCTGCCCAGCGGCATCGTGCGCCCCGGCAAGCTAAGCGTGATCGGCAACGGCGTCGTGCTCGACCCATGGCATCTGGTCGAGGAGATCGCCAAGCTGCGCAAGCAGGGCGTCGCCATCACCCCCGAGACGCTGATGATCGCCGAGAACGCGGCGCTGATCCTGCCCATCCACGGCGAACTGGACCGTGCGCGCGAGGCGCAAAGCACCGTCGCGCGGATCGGCACCACCGGGCGCGGCATCGGTCCCGCCTATGAGGACAAGGTCGGCCGGCGGTCGGTGCGGGTCGCCGATCTGGCCGACGCCGCGACGCTGGAACGGCGGGTGGACCGCGCGCTGGTGCATCACGATGCGTTGCGCCGGGGGCTGGGGATGGATCCGGTGGACCGCGACGCACTGCTGGACGCGCTGCGCGGCGTCGCGGACGAGGTGCTGTCCTATGCCGCGCCGGTCTGGCGGGTGATGAACGACGCGCGCCGCGCCGGCCGCCGCATCCTGTTCGAAGGCGCGCAGGGCGCCTTGCTGGACGTGGATTTCGGCACCTATCCCTTCGTCACCTCGTCGAACGTCATCGCCGGGCAGGCGGCGACCGGCACCGGCATCGGGCCGGGCGCCATCGACTTCGTGCTTGGCATTGTCAAGGCCTATACCACCCGCGTCGGCGAAGGGCCGTTTCCGGCCGAACTGAACGACGCGACCGGCGAGCGTCTGGGCGAGCGGGGGCGCGAATTCGGCACCGTGACGGGGCGCAAGCGGCGCTGCGGCTGGTTCGATGCGGTGCTGGTGCGCCAGACCTGCGCCACCAGCGGCGTCAGCGGCATCGCGCTGACCAAGCTGG
Organism: Oceaniovalibus guishaninsula JLT2003; assembly: GCF_000299575.1. GTDB lineage: Bacteria > Pseudomonadota > Alphaproteobacteria > Rhodobacterales > Rhodobacteraceae > Palleronia > Palleronia guishaninsula. The sequence continues at coordinate 46,779 of NZ_AMGO01000021.1, read as the reverse complement.
ATGTGCTGGACGGGTTCGACGAGTTGAAGATCTGCACCGGCTACGATCTGGACGGCGAGCGGCTGGATCACCTGCCCACCGCGTCCGAGCGTCAGGCGCGCTGCGTGCCGGTCTATGAAACGCTGCCGGGCTGGTCGGAATCGACCGAAGGCGCGCGGTCCTGGGCGGATCTGCCGGGCAACGCGGTGAAATACGTCCGCCGCATCGAGGAACTGATCGGCTGTCCGGTCGCGCTATTGTCCACCTCGCCCGAGCGCGAGGACACGATCCTTGTCACCGATCCGTTCGAGGATTGAGCATGGCGCCCCGCAGCCGCATGTCGCGCAAGGCGCGGGGACGCTGGGCGTTGGCGATCCTGCTGGTGGGGCTGCCGATCTATATCGTCGTCGCGTCCAGCATCGTCACATGGCTGGGCCGCCCGCCGATCCTGGTGGAACTGGCGATCTACATGGTGCTGGGCGTGCTGTGGGCGCTGCCCTTCCGGCGGATTTTCCTGGGCGTCGGCCAGCCCGACCCCGAGGACCGCGACTGACCGCCTAGCCCTGCGGCGATGCGTCGGTGCCGGCTTCGGTTTCGGTGTCGTCCTGTTGCCAATGCTCCATCCGCTGGCGGGCGGTGATGCGCCGTGGTCGGACCGGCTGCGCGGCGGCCTGCGGGGCATCGGGTGCGGCCGGCGCGGGCACCAGCGGCGCGGGGCGGGTGACAGGGCGGCCCGTTCCGCCGGCGGGGCGCGGCTGGGGGCGGCGGGGGACGACCGGCGCGGCGGACGCATCGACCGGCGCGGCGGGCGGGGGCGCGGGGGTTTTTTGGCGCACGGCGCGCAGCACCCCGTCGGCCCGCGTCGCGGCCACGGCGGCGCGCAGATGGACGATGGCCGACCGGCGGCGGCTGCCCTCGGTTTCGCCCAGATGGGCATTGGTGCGGTCCAGCAGCCGGTCGATATCGGCATCCCCTTCGGGGTCGGTGCCGGCGTCCGGCGCATCGTCCGCCGCCGCCGGGGGGGCGTCGGCGGCGTGCGTGCGGCGGCTGACGGCCAGCGTCCCGTCGTCCTCGACCCGCGCGGCGAAGCCCTGCACCGCGAAGGCGTCGGCCAGGGCCGCGCCGTCCTCCTCGCCCGCCTCGTGCAGAAGCGGCATCATCGCGGCGAGCATCGCCAGCGGATCGGCGTCGCCGATGCGCAGCCGCAGCCGGCGGAAGGTCAGCGTCAGGTCTTCGGTCGGTTGCGTCATCTGTCCCTCGCCCCTGGTTTCATGCGCCGCCCGGCCACGATGACCCCACGGGGGGTTCTCTGTCGGGCGATTTCGCGGCAAAACGATGGTCGCATGGATAATCCGCCTGTCGCCCCGCTGGTCCGGTCTTCGGTCGCCGTCACGCTGGTGGGCGGCGGCGATGTCGCGGCGGGCGATCTGGCGCTGGCGCTGGCCCATGCGCCGCATCTGGTGGCCGCCGATGGCGGCGCGGACGCGGCGCTGGCGCTGGGGCATGTGCCGCACGCGGTGATCGGCGATCTCGATTCGCTGTCGGACGCGGCGCGGTCGCGGATGGGCGCGCGGAACATCCACCGCATCGCGGAACAGGACAGCACCGATTTCCAGAAATGCCTGCGCGCGATCGACGCGCCGCTGATCCTGGGCGTCGGATTCCTGGGCGCGCGGCTGGACCATCAGCTTGCCGCGATGACGGCGCTGGGCGGTACGCGGACGCGCTGCATCCTGATCGGGGCACGGGACGTGGCGATGCACCTGACGCGGCCTTTGACGATGGATCTGCCCTTGGGCAGCCGGCTGTCGCTTTGGCCGCTGGCGCGGGTCGCGGGCCGGTCCAAGGGGCTGGAATGGCCCATCGAGGGGCTGGATTTCGCGCCCGCCGCGCGGATCGGCACGTCGAACCGGGTGACGGGGCCGGTGCGGCTGGCGATGGACGGGCCGGGGATGCTGCTGATCCTGCCGCGCGCGGCATTGGCGGTGCTGATCGGCGCGCTGGGCTGAGGCGTCAGCGGCGCAACGGGGCCAGCGCGCGGTTCTCGGCCCCGATGCGGACGTAAAGCATCGCGGCGTTGAGGAACGTGAACGCCAGCGCCACCGGCCAAAGGCCGAGCACCATGGGCGCGGCCACGATCTCGACCACGACAAGCGCATAGTTGGGATGCGGGACGAAGCGGAACGGGCCGCGGGCCACCAGCGGCGCATCCGGCACGATGATCCGCGTCGTCCAGCGGCCGCCCAGACTGGCCAGGATCCACACGCGCAACCCCTGCAAGACCGCGAACAGGATCAGCCACGGGACCGAGACGGGGTTGTCCCAGCCCCAGACCGCGATGCAGGCCAGCCATGCCGCGTGCATCGCCACCATGAAGGGATAGTGTTCCGCCCCGTGCTCGACCGCGCCGGCGGCCAGCAGGCGGCGGGTATTGCGGCGCGCGATCGCCAGTTCCGACAGGCGTTGCAGCACCAGGAACGCGATGAACGCCAAAGCCCCCGTCATGCGTCCACCGGCAGGAACGACGCGGTGAAGCCGGGGCCAAGCGCGGTCAGCATCAGCCGCCCCGAAACGCCCGCATCCAGTGCGCGTTTCAGCACGAACAGCGCCGTGGGCGCCGACATGTTTCCGGCGGCGCGCAGCACGGCGCGTTCGTGATCCAGCGTGCCGTCCGGCAGCGACAACGCCGTTTCCAGCGCCTCGACCACCTTGGCGCCGCCCGGATGGCAGACGAAGCGGTCCACCGCATCCAGACCCAGCCCCGCCTGCGCCAGCGCGTCCTGCGCCGCGCCGCGAAACTCGGCCTCGGCGAAGGCGGGGATCGAGCGGTCGAAGATCACGCCCAGCCCGTCGGTGTCCATCTGCCAGCCCATGATGTCCAGCGTGTCGGGCCACATGTGTTCGCGGCCCTGTCCCAGAACCGGGCCGCTGTCGCCGCTGTCCAGCACGGCGGCGGCCGCGCCGTCGCCGAACAGCACCGTGGCGATGATGTCGGCCTTGCGCAGCCGGTCCAGACGGAAGGACAGTGTGCAGGTTTCGACCGCCACCATCAGCACCGTGGTGCCGGGATGCGCCGCCGCCACCGCCCGCGCGCAGGCCAGCCCCGTGACGCCGCCCGCGCAGCCCAGCCCGAACAGCGGCACGCGCCGCAGGTCGGGACGAAAGCCAAGCTCGGCCGCGGCCCGTGCCTCCAGCGTGGGGGTGGCGATCCCGGTTGACGACACGGTGACGCAGATATCCACGTCGCCGGCCGCCAGCCCCGCATCGTCCAGGGCGGCGCGGGCGGCGTCGATGAACAGGCGCGTTGCGCCGTCCAGATACATCGCGTTGCGCTGCGGCCAGTCGCGCGGTTGCTCGAACCAGTCCATCGGCGCGACGGAATAGCGGCAATCGACGCCCGCATTGGTGAAGCTGGGCGCCAGCTTGTCGAATTGCGGAAAGCGCGGCGCCAGAAGCTCGCGCGCCTTGGCCAGCACCGCGTCCTGCGGCAGCGCATGGGGCGGCAGCGCGGTGCCGAGGCCGCGCAGGCGCACGGCGGGTCCGGCGGCGGGATTGTTTCGGTCCATCTGGGTTCCTGGCGGGACGTGTCGCGCAGGACCTAGCGCGCGGCCCGGCGCGGCAAGGGCGGCAAGGGGCGCGATCCTGCCCGGCAGGCATGGTTTCCGCGCCGGCGCTGGCCTATAAGGCGCGCGCAACCGTTCCGAGGATCCGACCCATGCCGCACCCCCTGACGCCCGGCGATCTGGCCAAATCGATCGCCGCCCGGCGCGCCTGCGATTATGTCGAGGACGGCATGAAGGTCGGGCTGGGCACCGGCAGCACCGCCGCCTTCATGGTGCGCCATCTGGGACAGCTTGTCGCGGACGGCCTGCGCGTGACCTGCGTGCCCACATCGGCGCGCACCGGCGCGCTGGCGCGGTCGGTCGGCCTACAGGTCGTGACCTTGGACGAGGCGCGCTGGCTGGATCTGACCATCGACGGCGCGGACGAGTTCGACCGCGACTTCAACCTCATCAAGGGCGGCGGCGGGGCGCTGCTGCACGAAAAGATCGTCGCCGCCGCCAGCGAACGGATGGTGGTGATCGCCGATCCGTCCAAGCGCGTCGAGACGCTGGGCGCCTTTCCCCTGCCGGTCGAGGCGGTCGCCTTCGGCCTGCAATCGACGCGGGCGGCCATCGCGGAGATCCTGGCCTCGGCGGACGTTCTGAACCGCTCGGTCACGCTGCGGATGGAGGACGACGCGCCCTATGCGACGGACGAGGGGAACCGCATCCTCGATCTGGATCTGGGGCGCATCGGCGACGCGCGGCGGCTGTCGATCCAGCTCAACCAGATCCCCGGCGTGGTCGAGAACGGGCTGTTCTGCGATTTGTGCGACATCGTCGTGGTGGGCCATCCCGACGGGCGGATCGAACTGCGCGACCTCGCCAACGGCACGGTCATCGAGGAACGCGCGGAAATGGACGAACCCGACAACATCTTTGCGGAATCCGGGGACTGAACGATGAGCTTCGATTACGACCTTTTCGTCATCGGCGGCGGTTCGGGCGGCGTGCGCGCGGCGCGGATGGCGGCGGCGACCGGCGCGCGCGTCGCGCTGGCGGAAGAAGACCGCATGGGCGGCACCTGCGTCATCCGCGGCTGCGTGCCCAAGAAGATGATGGTCTTCGCCAGCGGCTATGGCCACGCGGCCGACGAGGCCCGCGATTACGGCTGGTCCGCCAAGGCGGGCACCTTCCACTGGCCGCAATTCCGCACCCGCCTGCGTGGCGAACTCGACCGGCTGGAACAGATCTATCGGTCGATGCTGGACACGTCCGGCGTCGAGATCGTGGACCAGCGCGCCACGCTTGCCGGCCCGCACGAGGTGGCGCTGGCCGATGGCACCCGCCGGTCCGCCGCGCATATCCTGATCGCCACCGGCGGCCATCCCGTGCGCCCCGACATCGAGAACGCCGATCTGGGGATGGTCAGCGACGACATCTTCCTGATGGACGAGCTGCCGAAATCCGTGCTGATCGTCGGCGGCGGCTATATCGCCTGCGAATTCGCCTGTATCCTGAACGGGCTGGGGGTGAAGGTCACGCAATACTATCGCGGCGCGCAGATCCTGCGCGGCTTCGACGACGAGGCGCGGGGCCTGATCTCGGAGGCGATGCTGGATCAGGGGATCGGCCTGCATCTGGGAACGAACATCCTGCGGATGGGGCCGGGCGATGCCGGCGGGATTCGCGTCGAATCGACCACCGGCGGCGAGGGGACGTTCGACCGCGTGCTGTTCGCCACGGGACGCAGACCGTCGACCGAAGGGCTGGGACTGGAAGAAATCGGCGTCACGCTGGGCCGCAACGGCGAAATCGTGGTGGACGGTTATTCGCAAAGCTCGGTCCCGTCCGTCTATGCCATCGGCGACGTGACCGGACGCGTGGCGCTGACGCCCGTGGCCATCCGCGAGGGCATGGCCTTCGTGCGGACCGTGTTCGAGGGCGTGAAGACCCCCGCCGATCACGACCGCATCCCGTCCGCCGTCTTCACCCGGCCCGAGCTTGGCACTGTCGGCCTGACCGAGGGACAGGCCCGCGACCGCGAGGAGGTCGAGGTTTACTGCACCTCGTTCCGGCCGATGCAGCAGGCGTTCATCGGCCGCAAGGACAGGGTGCTGATGAAGCTGATCGTGTCGCGCAGGACGCGCGTGGTGCTGGGATGTCATATCGTCGCACAGAATGCCGGCGAGATGATCCAGCTTGCCGGGATCGCGGTCAAGGCGGGGCTGACCAAGGACCAGTTCGATGCCACCTGCGCCGTCCATCCGACCATGGCCGAAGAACTGGTCACGATGCGCGAACCCGTCCGCTCGGGTTGATAATCGACAGGCACTAACCACATGCTACCCGAACGGGTTGCATTCGACACGGAATAAAAGGACCTTCCCACGCATGGCGAGCAATAATGGCGGACCCTGGGGCGGTGGCCCGCGCGGCCCCGGACCGGGCAACGACGACGACCGGCGACCGGGCGACCGCCGGCCGGGCAACGGGACGCAGATGCCCGACATCGACCAGATCATGAAGAAGGGCCAGGAACAGCTGCGCGTCCTGATGGGCGGGCGCGGCGGCCCCAGGCGTCCGGGCGGCGACGGCGGCGGCGGCATGCAGTTCGGGCGCGGCGCCTATATCATCGCCGGTCTTGCGGCTTTGGGCCTTTGGCTTTTCGCCAGTTTCTATACCGTCAAGCCCGAGGAACAGTCGGTCGAGCTGTTTCTCGGCGAATATTACGCCACCGGCAATCCGGGCCTGAACTTCGCGCCATGGCCCTTCGTCACCGCCGAGGTGATCCCCGTGACCCGCGAACAGACCGAGGATATCGGCGTCGGCACCAACACGCGCGGCGACAGCGGCCTGATGCTGACCACCGACGAGAACATCGTCGATATCGACTTCCAGGTGGTCTGGAACATCTCGGATCCCGCCATGTTCCTGTTCAACCTGGCCGAGCCGCAGCAGACCGTCCGGTCCGTCAGCGAATCCGCCATGCGCGAGGTGATCGCCCAGTCCGAACTGGCGCCGATCCTGAATCGCGACCGCGATCTGATCGCCGACACCGTGCAGGAGCTGATCCAGAATACGATGAACGCCTATGACAGCGGCATCAACATCGTCCGCCTCAACCTCGACAAGGCCGACCCGCCGACCGAGGTGATCGACGCCTTCCGCGACGTGCAGGCGGCCGAACAGGAACGCGACCGGCTGGAACGGCAGGCCGACGCCTATGCCAACCAGGCGCTGGCGCAGGCGCGCGGACAATCCGCGCAGTTGCTGGAAGAGGCCGAAGGCTATCGCGCGCAGGTCGTGAACGAGGCGGCGGGCGAGGCCAGCCGGTTCGAGGCGGTGCTGACAGAATACGAAAAGGCCCCCGCCGTGACGCGCAAGCGGCTCTATCTCGAAACGATGGAGGACGTGCTGGGCCGGGTCGACAAGGTCATTCTGGACGAACAGGGCAATGGCGGACAGGGCGTCGTGCCGTATCTGCCGCTGAACGAGCTGCGCGGCAATACCGGCGCGGCGGGCCGCGCGGCAGCGACCGGAGGGAACAATTGATGCGCAGGACATACATTATCATCGGCGTGGCGGTGGTGGCGCTGGTCACGCTGCTGAGTTCGGTCTTCATCGTGGACGAGCGCGAAAAGGCGCTGGTGCTGCAATTCGGCCAGATCCGCGACGTCAAGGAAGAACCGGGCCTGGCGTTCAAGATCCCCTTCATCCAGGAGGTCGTGCGCTATGACGACCGGATCCTGTCGCTGGATACCGACCCGATCGAGGTGACGCCCAGCGACGACCGGCGTCTGGTCGTGGACGCCTTCGCGCGCTACCGGATCGCGGATGTCGAACAGTTCCGCCGCGCCGTGGGCGTGGGCGGTGTGCGGACCGCCGAACAGCGGCTGGAATCGATCCTGACGACGCAAACCCGCGCGGTTCTGGGTTCGGACGGGGTGACGTCGAACACCATCCTGTCGGCGGATCGCGCCGCGCTGATGACGCGGATCCGCGATCAGGCCCGCCTGCGCGCCGCCGCTCTGGGGATCGAGGTGATCGACGTGCGGCTGAAGCAGACCGCGCTGCCCGAACAGAACCTGGCGGCGACCTTCGACCGGATGCGCGCCGAACGCGAACGCGAGGCGACCGACGAACGTGCCCGCGGCGCCGAGGCCGCGCAGCGCGTGCGGGCGCAGGCGGACCGCACCAAGGTGGAACTGGTGTCCGAGGCGCAGAAGGACGCCGAGATCACCCGAGGCGAGGCCGACGCGCAGCGCAACGCCATCTTCGCCGAAGCCTATAGCCGCGATCCCGAGTTCTTCGATTTCTACCGCTCGCTCGCGGCCTATCAGGGCGCGTTGAGGGAAGGGAACTCGACGATGGTGCTGTCGCCTAATTCCGAATTCTTTGACTATCTGAAATCGGATGGCGGCGTTGCCCGCGACGCTGCCAATGCGGCCGAGAACGCCCGGTCGGTGCCGATCACGCGGGCCGAGCCGGATCCGGCCAATGCGCCGCAAAGCGCCGTCACCTCGGTGCGCCCCGCCACCGGCACGGCCGAGGTTGACGCGGCGCCGGTGAACTAGGCTCATGGCCACCCTCGTGCTTGCGCTGGGGATGGTCCTTGTCGCCGAGGGGCTGGTGCTGGCACTGGCCCCTTCGCGCGTCGAGGATCTGCTGGACCTGCTGCGCACCATCCCGGTCGAGGCGCGGCGCCTGATGGGGCTGGCCGCGCTGGCCATCGGCGCGGCCCTGGTTGCGGCGGCACGGCTGATCTGACGCGCGGCGCGTGTCACGCAGTGGTGACGGCGCGCGATCACGCATTGCGTTGAAGGTCAAGCTCTCTATCTACTAAACGCTTCGATGCGGCGGGGCGGCGACACTGTCCCCTGCGACCGTCTATTCACCGAAGGGAGACGCGTGTGACTGAACTTTCCATCCCGCGAACGGGCGTCGCGCGGGCCCCGCGCCAGATGCTGGGCGCCCTGGCGCTGGGCGTCGCGCTGAGCCTGGGCACCGCCCCCGGCGTCATGGCGCAGGACCGCCCCGAACTGGCCGACCTGGCCGCGCAGATCAGCGACTCGGTCGTCAACATCACCACCTCGACCACCGTGGCCGCGCGCAGCGGTCCCGCCCCGCAGGTGCCCCCCGGCAGCCCGTTCGAGGATTTCTTCCGCGACTTCATGGAGCGCGGCGGACCGGGAATGGACAATGACCGCCCCCGCCGGTCGCAGGCGCTGGGATCGGGCTTCGTCATTTCCGACGACGGCTATATCGTCACCAACAACCACGTCATCGAGGGCGCGGACGAAATCAACGTCGAATTCTTCAACGGCACCGAACTGCCTGCCGAAGTGATCGGCACCGACCCCAAGACCGACATCGCGCTGCTGAAAGTGACCAGCGCCGCGCCACTGAAACCCGTGCCCTTCGCTGACAGCGACGGCGCGCGCGTGGGCGACTGGGTGCTGGCGATGGGCAATCCGCTGGGGCAGGGTTTCTCGGTCTCGGCCGGGATCGTGTCGGCGCGCAACCGCGAACTCAGCGGCACCTACGACGATTATATCCAGACCGACGCCGCCATCAACCGCGGCAATTCCGGCGGTCCGCTGTTCAACATGGACGGCGAGGTCGTGGGCGTGAACACGGCGATCCTGTCGCCCAATGGCGGGTCCATCGGCATCGGTTTCGCCATGTCGTCCAACGTCGTCAGCCAGGTCGTCGATCAGCTCAAGGAATTCGGCGAGACGCGGCGCGGCTGGCTGGGCGTGCGCATCCAGGACGTGACCGACGACATCGCCGAAAGCATCGGTCTGGCCGACGCGCGCGGCGCGCTGGTGACGGACGTTCCCGAAGGCCCCGCCGCCGAGGCGGGCGTCGAGGCGGGCGATGTGATCGTGGCCTTCGACGGCGGCGACGTGTCCGATACCCGCGAACTGGTGCGCCGCGTCGGCAACGCGCAGGTCGGCAAGGAAGTCAGCCTGCGCGTCTGGCGCGACGGCGAGGAGCAGACGCTCGACATCACCCTCGGCCGCCGCGAGGAAGCCGAGGCGATCCCAGTTTCCGCCGACGGATCCGATCCGGTCGAGCAGGATCTGCTGGGCGTCAAGGTGACGCCGCTCAGCGACGAGATGCGCGAACAACTCGGCGTGCCCGAAGGCACCGAAGGTCTGGCCGTGACCGATGTGGCCGAGGATGCCGAAGCGTTCGAGAAGGGCATCCGCGCCGGTGACGTCATTACCGAGGCCGGCCAGCAGAAGATCGCCAGCGTCGCCGATCTGGAAGGCCGCATCGACGAGGCGCGCGAGGCGGGGCGCAAGTCGATCCTGCTGCTGGTGCGCCGCGGCGGCGATCCGCGCTTCGTGGCCCTGCCGCTGGAGTGACGCGCGCATACGTGCGACAGGGGGCGCCTTCGGGCGCCCTTTTTCGTGCCCCTGCGCCCCACCCCGCCTTGCCCCGGCCCTGGCCTTGGGGCTGGCGCGCGCGCCGCTCGGCGCATAATCAGGGCCGAACCTTTCAAGGAGCAGCCTATGGCCCGGATCACCTATATCGAACATGGCGGCAAGGAACACGTGGTGGACGTGCCCAGCGGCCTGACCGTGATGGAAGGCGCGCGCGACAACGGCATTCCGGGGATCGAGGCCGATTGCGGCGGTGCCTGCGCCTGTTCGACCTGCCATGTCTATGTGGACGACGCCTGGACGGACAAGCTGCCGCCCAAGGACGACATGGAAGTCGATATGCTGGATTTCGCCTATCAGCCCGATCCCGACCGGTCGCGCCTGACCTGCCAGATCAAGGTGACGGACGCGCTGGACGGGCTGGTCGTGCGGATGCCCGAAAAGCAGATCTAATGCGGCTGGCGGCGGCCCTGTTGCTGGCGCTGACTGCCCCCGCCGGGGCCGACATCGCGGATGCGCGCTATGCCGGGCCGACCGACCGCTATCCCCATGACGTTCTGGGCGGCCTGCCGCGCCACGACACGCTGACGGTGACGACGGCGGGCGGCCGCCGCCTGTCGGCCCGCCGGCCCGACGCGATCGTGTTCGAGGATACGGCCCCGCGCCTTGCCGATCTCGACGGCGACGGCGCGGCCGAGGTCGTCGTCGTGGAAAGCCACCGCGATCTGGGTTCGCGGCTGGCGATCTGGGGCCTGCGCGACGGGCAACTGACGCAGCTCGGCGCGACGCCGTTCATCGGGCGGCGCTTTCGCTGGCTGGCCCCGGTCGGTGCGGCGGATCTCGATGGCGACGGCACGGTCGAACTGGCCTATGTGGACAGGCCCCACCTGGCCCGCACCCTGCGCGTCTGGCGCTGGCGGGACGGCGCGCTGGTGCCGGTCGCGGCCTTGCCCGGCGTCACCAACCACCGCGTCGGCGACCGGACGATCCTGGGCGGCATCCGCACCTGCGGCGCAAGCCCCCAGATGATCGTCGCCAGCGCCGACTGGTCGCGCCTGCTGGCGGTCACGCTGACGGACGGCGCGCTGACCGCGCGCGACATCGGCCCCATTGGCGATGCGGCCTCCGCGATGGCCTGCCGCTAGCATGGCGCGCCATCCCGCCATCGTGTCGCCCACGCTGATCGCCGCCGCGTTAGGCGAGGTCGGGATCGGGCCGGGCGACACGGTGATCGTCCACGCCGCGCTGTCGCGTCTGGGTCATGTCGCGGGCGGCGCGGAAAGTCTGGTGCGCGCGCTGCTGGGCCATGTCGCGCCCGGCGGGACGGTGATGGTGCCCGCGCAGACCTGGCTGAACCTCGACCCGGCGCGCGGCGTGCATGGCCTGCCGCCCGAAGCATGGCCCGACCTGCGCGCCGCGCTGCCGGGCTTCGATCCGGCGACGACGCCCAGCATCGGCATGGGAACCACCGCCGAGGCCGTGCGCACCTGGCCCGGCGCCCGCCGCAGCATTCATCCGACCCGATCCTGGGCCGCCATCGGCGCGCGCGCCGCCGCGCTGACGCGAACCCACGATTTCGACGATGTGCATGGCGATGCAAGCCCGCTGGGCGCCGCATGGCGGGCCGATGCGCGGATCCTGCTGGCAGGCGTCGGCTATGACAAGTGCACCGCCCTGCACCTTGCCGAGACGCGCGCCGACTGGCCCGGCAAGCGGGTCGAGGAAGACACAAGCTGGATGCGCGACGCGGACGGGCGGCGCGAGGTGCGCTGCCGATCCATCGTCTTCGACGACAGCGACTTCGCCCGCATCGGCGCCGCGTTCGAGGCGACGGGGCAGGTCCGCGCGGCCCCCTTGGGCGACGGGACGATCAGGGGGTTCGGCCTGCGCGATCTGGTGGATTTCGCGACCCAATGGATCGCGCGCAACCGCTGACGGGCCGCGTCAGCCCCGGCCCGCCATCGCCCGCCAGCCGATATCGCGGCGGAAAACGCCGCCCGGCCAGTCCACCGCGTCGCACATCGCATAGGCCCGCGCCGCCGCCGCCGACAGGTCGCCGCCTCGCGCCGACACCCCCAGCACCCGGCCGCCTGCCGACACCACGCGTCCGTCGCGCAACGCCGTGCCGGCATGAAACACCATTTCCGACGACGTGCCGCCCAGCCCCGCCAGCCCGCCGATGGCCTCGCCCGCCGCATGATCGCCCGGATAGCCGCGCGCCGCCATCACCACGCAGATCGCATGATCGTCGGCCCAGTTGACGCGCGCGCCGTGCAGCCGCCCCTCGGCGCAGGCCAGCATCAGGTCCAGCGCCTGCGCGCCCAGCCGCATCATCAGCACCTGCGCCTCGGGGTCGCCGAACCGCGCGTTGAACTCGATCAGGCGCGGCGCGCCGTCCGCGATCATCAGCCCGACATAAAGCACCCCGCGATAGGGCGTGCCGCGGCGCGCCATCTCGGCCATGCAGGGCCGCACGATGGTGTCGATCGCGCGCGCCGCCACCGCGTCGGTCAGCACCGGCGCGGGCGAATAGGCGCCCATGCCGCCCGTGTTGGGGCCGGTATCGCCCTCGCCGATGCGCTTGTGATCCTGCGCGGTGCCGATGGGCAGGATGTCGGTGCCGTCCACCAGCACGAAGAACGACGCCTCCTCGCCCTCCAGCATCTCCTCGATGACCACCGACGCGCCCGCCGCGCCGAAGCGTCCGCCCAGCATGTCGTCCACCGCCGCCAGCGCCTCGTCCACGCTGGCGGCCACGACCACGCCCTTGCCCGCCGCCAGCCCGTCCGCCTTGACGACCAGCGGCGCGCCCGATGCCCGCACATGCGCGCGCGCCGCTTCGGCATCGTCGAACCGCGCCCAGCGGGCCGTGGGCGCACCGACCGCATCGCAGATTTCCTTGGTGAACGCCTTCGACGTCTCCAGCCGCGCCGCCGCCCGGTCCGGCCCCAGCACCAGCACCCCCGCCTGCCGCAGCGCGTCGGCCACCCCCGCCTCCAGCGGGCCCTCGGGGCCGATCACCACGAAATCCACCGCCGTCTCCGCGCAGAAGTTCACCACCGCCACCGGATCGGCCATGTCGAGCCGCACGTTTTCCGCGATGGCGGCGGTGCCCGCATTGCCCGGCGCCACGATCAGCCGGTCGCATTTGGGGTTCTGCAACGCGGCCCAGGCCAGCGCATGTTCGCGCCCGCCGCCGCCCAGGATCAGGATGTTCATGCGCCCCGATACCGGCTGGCGCCGGGCCGGGCAAGCGCGCGGCGTTGCACCTTTCGCGCCGCGCGGTATCCTGCAACGCATGGACCTCATCGACGATCCCGCGCCGGGCCAGAACGCGCCCGAATTCACCGTTTCGGAAATCTCGGGCGCCGTCAAACGCGTGATCGAGGGCGAATTCGGCCGCGTCCGCGTGCGCGGCGAAGTGGGGCGCGTGTCGCATGCGCGCTCGGGCCACCTTTACTTCGACGTCAAGGACGACCGCAACCTGCTGGCCTGCGTCGCATGGAAGGGCCAGGTCGCCGCGCTGACCGCCATGCCCGAGGAAGGCGCCGAGGTCGTCGTCACCGGCCGCCTGACCACCTTCGGCAGCCAGTCGAAATACCAGATGAACGTGGACGGCCTGCGTCCGGCGGGCGTCGGCGCGCTGATGGCGATGCTGGAAAAGCGCCGCGCCCAGTTTCAGGCCGAGGGGCTGTTCGATCCCGCCGCCAAGCGCCCGCTGCCGTTCCTGCCGCGCGTGATCGGCGTGGTCACGTCGCCCACGGGGGCCGTCATCCGCGACATCCTGCACCGCCTGCGCGACCGCTTTCCGTCGCGCGTGCTGGTCTGGCCCGTCGCCGTGCAGGGCCGCGCCTGCGCGCCCGAAGTGGCCGCCGCCATCGCCGGGTTCAACGCCCTGCCGCCCGACGGCCCCATCCCGCGGCCCGACCTGCTGATCGTCGCGCGCGGCGGCGGGTCGGTCGAGGATCTGTGGGGCTTCAACGAGGAAATCGTCGTGCGCGCGGCCTTCGCGGGCACCATTCCGCTGATTTCCGCCGTGGGCCACGAAACCGACACGTCGCTGCTGGATCACGCCGCCGACAGGCGCGCGCCGACGCCCAGCGCCGCCGCCGAGATGGCGGTGCCGGTGCGGCTGGATCTGGTGGCGCAGACCGACGCGCTGGGGGCGCGGCTGACCCGCGCGCTGGGGCAGGGGGTGGCGCGCCGCCGCGACCGCCTGCGCGACCTGTCCCGCGCCCTGCCGCGCGCCGACACGCTGACCGCGCAGGGACGCCAGCGGCTCGATCTGGCGGAACGGCGGCTGGATGCCGCGCTGGCGGCGGGACAGGCGGCGCGCCGCGCGCGTCTGGCCGAACGCAGCGCCCATCTGCGCCCCTCGGGCCTGATGCAGCGGCTGGTGGCCTGCGACCGCACCGCCGCCGGGCTGGGCGCGCGTCTGGCCCCCGGCCTGCGCCGCGCGCTCGATCTGCGCGCCGCCCGCCTGGCCGAACGGTCGGACCGCCTGCGCCCCGACGCCCTGCGGCGCGACATCGCGCGCCACCGCGACACCCTTTCGCGGCAGGTCGCGCGCTTGGCGGCGGCGCAATCCGCGCGTCTGGAACGCGGCGGCCGGCAGCTCGAGGCGCTGGACCGCCTGCGCCTGTCGCTGGGATACGAGGCGACGCTGCAACGCGGCTATGCCGTCGTGCGCGCGGGCGATGCGGTCGTCACCACCCGCGCCGCCGCCGAAGCCGCCGCTGCCCCGCTGGAAATCCAGTTCCGCGACGGCCGCATGACGCCCGGCGCGCGCCGCCGCCGCAAGCAGACCCCCCCGCCGCCCGATCAGGGCACGCTGCTGTGACCCGTCAGACCCCGATGCGCGGGCCGAGGCATTGCATCGGTTCGTCCGTTTCGTGCGTCTGATAAAGGTCGTCGCCGGGCGCGTCGCCCGCGAACCGCGCGCGCAGGCCGTCGGTCTCGGCGAAGAACTGCCAGCATTGCGGCCCGGTCCCGTCCTCGTATTCGAAGCAGATCAGGCCATCGCTCTCGTACCAGATGCCGTCCTTGCATTCGTCGCCCAGAAACGACCAGCGCACCCGTCGGCCCGGCAGATACTGCTCGATTCCATAGGGAACGCCGGCGGACGAATAGAACATCGTCTTGCCGGTCACGCGCGCCTCGAACCCGGCCGCGTCCAGCGGGGTTTCGGCGGGGGCGGCATGGCCCGGCATCAGCAGGGCGGCGGCCAGAAGGGCGGTGCGGATCATCGTCGCACAATGCCATGCCGCGCTCGCCGGGACCAGCCCGCGCCGCGATCCCGCCCGACCCCGCTTTGCAACCCGCCGCCGAACGGCTAGGTGATCGCCCGAAGGGGGCCGTCCATGTCGTTTCTCAACAAGCTCAAGTCGCGCCTGTTCAAGTCCTCGTCGAAGATCGACGAAGGGCTGGACGCCATCGTCGAGGATGCCGCCCCGCCAGAACAGCCGCCCGCCTCGCCCCCCGCCGACGCCGCCCCGCCGCCCGCGCCCGAGCCTTCGGCGAAACCCGGCCTGATGGGCCGCATGTTCGGCACGGCCCAGCCGCCCGTCGCGCGCCGCGCCCTCGACGACGCCATGCTGGAGGAGCTGGAGGATCTGCTGATCCAGGCCGATATGGGGGTCGAGACCGCCGCCCGCGTGACCGCCAACATGGCCGAAGGCCGCCTTGGCCGCCGTCTGTCCGTGCCCGAGATCAAGGCGCTTCTGTCCGCCGAGGTCGCCCGCATCATGGAGCCGGTGGCCCGCCCCATGCCGCTTTATCCGCGCCGCCCGCAGGTCGTGCTGGTGGTGGGCGTCAACGGATCGGGCAAGACCACCACCATCGGCAAGCTGGCGTCGCAGTTCCGCGCGGCGGGCAAGTCCGTGGTCATCGCGGCCGGCGACACGTTTCGCGCGGCGGCGGTGGAACAGTTGCAGATCTGGGGCGACCGCGCGGGCGTGCCGGTGATGACCGCGCCGCAGGGATCGGACCCCGCCAGCCTCGCCTTCGACGCGATGACGCGGGCCGAGGCCGAGGGCGCCGACCTGCTGCTGATCGACACCGCCGGGCGCCTACAGAACCGCACCGACCTGATGGAGGAGCTGGCCAAGATCGTCCGCGTCATTCGCAAGAAGGACGCGACCGCGCCGCACAACACCATTCTGGTGCTCGACGCCACGACCGGCCAGAACGCGCTCAGCCAGGTCGAGACGTTCCAGAAGCTGGCCGATGTCACCGGGCTGGTGATGACCAAGCTGGACGGCACCGCGCGCGGCGGCGTGCTGGTCGCGCTGGCCGACCGCTTCGGCCTGCCCATCCACGCCATCGGCGTGGGCGAACAGATCGACGATCTGGCCCCCTTCGACCCGCAGGATTTCGCCACGGCGCTGGTCGGCATTGACGATTGACCGCGTCGGCGACGCCGCCGGGGTTGTAACCCGCTATCGGACGGGTCTTGCTGCCCGGATTGCAGAATGGAGATGACAATGCCCCCGATCCGAACCGCCGCGACGGCCTTGCTGCTGCTGACCGGCGCAATCGCGCCCGCTTTGGCCGACAGTCACGAGGCCACCGCGCCGCACGACGCGCATGGCGAAATGGGCACGGCCGTCGCCGCCGAGGCCGCGGCGGCCGCCCATGCCACCATGTCGCAGGCGATGGCGATCGACCCCACGGGCGATCCCGACATCGACTTCGCTCGCGCGATGATCCCGCATCACCAGGGCGCCATCGACATGGCGCAGGTCGTCCTGGAACACGGTGCGGATCCCGACCTGCGCAAGCTGGCGCAGGACGTGATCGAAGCGCAGGAGGCCGAAATCGCCTTCCTTCGGGACTGGCTTGCGCGGAACGACAAATAGCGATCCGCGCGATCGCAAGGAACCGGGCGTTGTCTAGGGGCGGTCTTCGGTGTCGAAGATCCGCCGCTCGATCGCGCCCAGCACCGCGATGATCGTCACCACGATCACCGTCGCCAGCACCGCCAGCAGCGTCTGGCCCGCGCCGCAGGCCAGCCCCACCGCGCCCGCCATCCACATCGACGCGCCGGTGGTGATGTTCTGCACCTTTCCGCCCGAGGTAAAGATGATCCCCGCCGCCAAAAACGCGACGCCCGCCGTCACCGCCTCGATCAGGCGCAGCGGGTCGATGCGGCGCTGGTCCACGTCGCCGAAGGGCAGCTCGCTCAGTTGCTGGCCGACGATGGTGAACAGGCACGCCGCAATGGCGATCAGCATGTGCGTGCGCAACCCCGCGGGCTTGCGACTGTGTTCGCGTTCCAGCCCGATGATGCCGCCCAGCACCATCGCCGCGACCAGCCGGATGCCCGCCACCTGCGCCGGCACCACCGAAAAGCCGCCCAGCAACTCGTCATACAGCGCGTCGCCCATCGCCCCGTTCCTTCCCCACGGCCCAACCCGCAGGCCCGCCGCGCCGTTCCCCGCGCCATGACGGACTGGCTTCTGTCGCTCGAAGGGACGCGGGCCGGGCACGATCTGGCGCTGGTCCTGGCGCTGGTCGCGGCGTTCCTGCACGCGATCTTCGGCGCGTTGCAGAAGGGCCGCTTCGATCCCTTCATCAGCCGCATGGCGATGGATGGCGGCTATGGCCTGATGGCCGCGCCCTTCGCGCTTGTCGTCGTGCCCTGGCCCGCGCCGCATCTGTGGCCGATCTTCGCGGGCGCCGTCGCGATTCACGCCGCCTACAAGCTGGCGATGGGCTTCGCCTATACCAAGGGCGCCTTCACCGTCGTCTATCCGGTCGTGCGCGGGACCGGATCGCTTTTCGCCGTGCTGGGCGCCTGGCTGGTCTTCGCCGAGGCGTTCAGCCCCGTCCAATGGGCCGGCGTCGCGGTGCTGATGGCGGGCATCTTCGGGCTGGCCGCCTATAACTTGGCCTATCTGCGCGCCGACCGCGCCACGCTTCCCGCCGCGATGGGGCTGGCGGTGCTGACGGGGCTTCTGGTCGCGCTTTACACCACGTGGGACGCCTATGGCATCCGGGCCGCGGCCGATCCCTTCACCTTCCTGGCCTGGTTCTTCATGCTCGACGGGCTGACCTTCGCGCCGCTGGTGGCGGTCTTTCACCGCCGCGCGGTCGCCGCGATTGTGGACTGGCCGGCGCTGGCGGCGCGCGGTATCACCGGCGGGCTGGTGGCCTTCGGCAGCTTCGGGTCGGTGATGCTGGCGACGCGGCTCGACAAGGTGGGCGAAGCGGCGATCCTGCGCGAAACGTCGCCGGTCTTCGCCGCCGCGCTGGGCTGGCTGCTGCTGGGCGAGACGGTCGGCCCCCGCCGGCTGGCCTTCATCGCGCTGATCGCGGCGGGGGCGGTGATAGTGGAGACGGGCTGATGGCCGAACGACAGATCAACGGGGTGCTCAAGCAGGTGCTGGAACTGGGGCCGCCGCTGCTGTTCTTCGTCGTCTACCTGCAACTGCGCGATACCGAATACGTCATCGGCGCGCGCAGCTACGACGGCTTCATTGTCGCGGCGGCGATCTTCGTGCCGATCCTGCTGGCGGCGATGGGCGCGCTCTGGGCGCTGACCGGGCGGCTCAGCCGGATGCAGATCGTGACGGCGGTGCTGGTCATCGTCTTCGGCGGGCTGACCGTGTGGTTTAACGACGAACGCTTCTTCAAGATGAAGACCACCATCGTCTACGGCCTTCTCGCTGCGATCCTGGGCTTCGGCCTCTGGCGCGGTCAAAGCTATCTGGCCTTCGTCATGTCCGAGATGCTGCCGATGCGCGACGAGGGCTGGATGATCCTGACCCGGCGGCTGACGGCGATGTTCGCCCTGCTGGCCGTGGCGAACGAGGTTATCTGGCGCACCATGTCCAACGACGCCTGGGTGACGATCGAAACCTTCGTGTTCCCCGTTCTTCTGTTCGCCTTCTTCATGGCGCAGGCCCGCCTGTTCCAGACCTATGGCGAGGATGACGGATAGCGCGCGCTACATCATTTCCGACAGATCCGGCCGTCTTCCGCGCAGATCGCCATAGGCCCCGCCGCCCGCCTTGCCGCCGGTGATCAGGTTCAGCGTCGCGCGGTCCAGCGGCGCGGCAAAGGCCAGGCCGATCCGGTCGCCGCGCCGCCAGCGCACCTCGCCCGCGATCCAGTCGGTCGAGGGCTCGATCGCCACCATGTCGCCCACCGCCGGGTCCAGCCCCCCCGTGGTCAGCGCCATGCCGCCGGGGCTGACGTCGATCACCCGCGCCAATCGCTCGGCCCCGCCCGCGCGCAGCTTCAGCGTGAAATCCACCGGCCAGCGCCGTCCACGATAAAGCATGTCATCCTCCTTTCCGCGCTGTCAGCATCGCACCCAAAGCTGAATGTCCGGTTAACCGCCGCGATCTTGACGCCGCGCGCGCCGGTCCCTATCGACGGCCCCTGCCGATGCGCCAAGCGGGGACCGCCATGCACGACGACTGGAAACCGCGCACGCGCATGGTCCATACCGGATCGCGCCGCAGCCGCTATGGCGAGGTCAGCGAATCCATCTTCCTGACCCAGGGCTTCGTCTACGACACCGCCGAAGATGCCGCGCAGCGGTTCGAATCGCTGGGCGAAGACGAATTCATCTATGCGCGCTACGGCAACCCCACCGTGCGGATGTTCGAGGACCGCATCGCGTCGCTGGAAGGGACCGAAGACGCCTTCGCCACCGCCAGCGGCATGGCGGCCGTCACCGGCGCGCTGGCCTCGATGCTGCGCGCGGGCGATCATGTGGTCAGCGCGCGGGCGCTGTTCGGATCGTGCCTTTATATCCTCGAGGACGTTCTGGCGCGCTACGGGGTCGAGGTGACGTTCGTGGACGGCACCGATCTGGACCAGTGGCGCGCCGCCCTGCGCCCCGACACGCGTGCCGTGTTCCTCGAATCCATCTCGAACCCCACGCTGGAAATCGCCGACCTGCGCGCCGTGGCCGATCTGGCCCACGGCGTCGGCGCCACGGTGATCGTCGATAACGTCTTCGTCACGCCGGTCTTTTCGCGCGCGGTCGAACTGGGCGCCGATCTCGTCGTCTATTCCGCGACCAAACATATCGACGGGCAGGGCCGCGCGCTGGGCGGCGTCATCCTCGGCAGCCGCGACCATATCCGCAAGGTCGTCGAACCCTACATGAAGCACACCGGCGGGGCGATGTCGCCCTTCACCGCCTGGATCATGCTGAAGGGGATGGAAACGCTGGATCTGCGTGTGCGCGCGCAGGCCGAAGGCGCACGGGCCCTGGCCGACGCGCTGTCGGACGATCCGCGCGTGCGCGTGATCTTTCCGGGCCTGCCCGATCACCCGCAACACGCGCTTGTCGGCGACCAGATGGCCGGGCCCGGCACCGTTCTGGCGCTGGACATCGCCGGGGGGCAGGAGGCCGCGTTCCGGTTCCTGAACGCGCTGGAGATCGTGCTGATCTCGAACAACCTGGGCGACGCGAAAAGCATCGTTACCCATCCCGCGACGACCACGCATCAACGCCTGTCGCCCGAACGCAAGGACCAGCTCGGCATCGCGCCGGGTCTGGTGCGCCTTTCCGTGGGGCTGGAGGATCCGGCCGACCTGCTGGCCGATCTGCGGCGGGGGCTGGACGCGATCTGACGGGTTCCGCGCTGCGGCATCGGCGCATTGGAAACGGACCGCCCCCGTGCCTATGTTGGGTCCAGGACCGGACCGAAAGGGCATCCATGAACGTGCATCTGCCAAAGACCGCGCCCCTCGGGGATGCCGACGACGCCGCGCGCGCGCTGGATGCGCTGCGCCTCTGGGCGGCGTCGGCGGCGCCCGAAGAACTGGCGCGCGCCGATCCGGCCCTGCGTGCCCTGCTGCCCGGTGCGGCGGGCCCCGCGCCGCTGTCGCGCGTCTATCCCCATGCCTTCGCCAGCGACGCGGCCTATATCGCCACGCTGCCCGACCTTCAGAACGGCCCGGCCGCGTCGATCCGGGGCGCGCGCCGCACCATCCAGCATGTCGGCATCAGCAACTTTCGCTTGCCGATCCGCTATCGCACCCGCGACGGCGACGACATGACGCTGGAAACCGCCGTGACGGGCACTGTCAGCCTCGATGCCGAGTCGAAGGGCATCAACATGTCGCGCATCATGCGGACCTTCTATCGCCATGCCGACCGGACGTTCAGCTTCGGGGTGATCGAGGCCGCGCTCGACGACTACAAGACCGATCTGGGCAGCTTCGACGCCCGCATCCAGATGCGCCTGTCCTTCCCGATGCGGGTGCAAAGCCTGCGCTCGGGGCTGTCGGGCTGGCAATATTACGACATTGCGCTGGAACTGGTCGATCAGGGCGGCGTGCGGCGCAAGATCGTGCATCTCGATTACGTCTATTCCTCGACCTGCCCCTGCTCGCTGGAACTAAGCGAACATGCCCGCCTGTCGCGCCGCCAGCTTGCCACGCCCCATTCGCAGCGGTCCGTGGCGCGTCTTTCGGTGCTGCTGGAACCCGACCGGCCCTGCCTCTGGTTCGAGGATCTGGTCGGGATCTGCCGCGCCGCCGTCCCGACCGAAACGCAGGCGATGGTCAAGCGCGAGGACGAACAGGCTTTCGCCGAACTCAACGCCGCCAATCCGGTCTTCGTCGAGGATGCGGCGCGGCTTTTCGCGCAGGGCCTGCACGCCGATGAGCGGATCGCCGATTTCCGCGTCGTGGCCAGCCACCAGGAAAGCCTGCACAGCCACGACGCCGTGTCGGTGCTGACCCAGGGCGACACCTTCGCGCAGGCCAGCCTCGATCCGCGGCTGTTCGCCAGCCTGTTCCACGTGGGCTGAGCGATGCGCGCGTGGTCCTGCACCTGCGGCGCCGTGCGGCTCGACCTTGCGGACGGGCCGGGCGACGCCACGCCCATCGTGTGCTATTGCCGCGATTGCCGCGCCCATGCCCGCGCGCTGGGCCGCGACGACCTGCTCGATCCCGCGGGCGGGCTGGTGCTGCGGCAGACGACGCCGGGCCGCATCGCGCTGCGCGCAGGTGCCGACCGCCTCGCTTGCCTGCGCCTGACGCCGCGCGGGCCGCTGCGGTTCTACGCCGCGTGCTGCGACACGCCGCTGGCCGTCGTCGCCCCCTTCCGCGCCGTGCCCTTCGCCAGCGTCGTCATGCCGCCGCAGGCCGATCCGCCCGCCGCCCGCGTCCATCGCGGCAGCGCCACGGCCCGCGTGCCCCGCCCGCACGGCAACGTCGCCGCGCTGCTTTTCACGGCCGCGCGACGCACCCTTGCGGCGCGGCTCGCGGGGGCGCACATGCAGACTCCGTTCTTCACCGATAACGGCCGCCCCGTGGCCGCCCCCCGATCCCTGACGCCGTCCGAACGCCGCGCCGCCTATGCCTGAAAGTCCGATGATCCCCCCCATCACCACCGCCCTGCGCGACGGCACGCCCGTGCTTTTGCGCACCGTAACCCCCGACGACGCCCCGCTGGTCGAACAGGGATTCGCCCAGCTTTCCGACAGCTCGCGCCAGTTCCGCTTCCTGCGCGCCATGCCGCGGCTGGGGGCCGAGGATCTGCGCTTTCTGACCCATCCCGACCACACCTCGCACGAAGCCATCGGCGCCGGCGTGATCGAGGGCAGCGCCATCCGCCCCGCCGGCATCGCCCGCTGGCTGCGCCTGCCGCCCGTCGCGGGCGACCCCCCGCAGGCCGAATTCGCCATCACCGTCATCGACGCCTGGCAGCGGCGGGGGCTGGGGTCGCTTCTGCTGGGGCTGCTGGCGCGCGACGCGTCCGGCCACGGCTTCCGGCGCTTCTCGGCGCTGGTCCATGCGGGCAATGCGGGCATGATCGGGCTGATCCAGGGGCTGGGCGGCACCATGCTGTCGGCGCACGGCACCGAACGCGAATACGCCTTCGACATCCATACCGATCCGGCGAACTATCCCGACACGCGGGCGGGCGACGTGTTCCGCAGGGCATATGGGCTGACCGCGGACGCCGCCGCCGCTTGACACATTCGGGACGCGTGCCCATGCGTGGCGCATGATCGACCTTCGCCCCGTAGGACACGTGATCGGCCTGCTGGTCGCGGTGCTGGGCGCGACGATGCTGATCCCGATGGTTGTCGATGCGGCCTATGGCAACGGGCACTGGCCGATCTTCCTGCAAGCCGCGGTGATGACCGTCTTGGGGGGCGGGCTGACCGCGCTGGCCACCGCGAACAGCAATACCGGGCGGCTGTCGCTGCAACAGACCTTCCTGCTGACCGTCGCCGTCTGGGTGGCGCTGCCGTTGTTCGGCGCGATCCCGTTCCTGATGGATCCGCTTCATGCCCGCCCCGTCGATGCCTTCTTCGAGGCGATGTCGGGTCTCACGACCACCGGATCCACCGTCTTTTCCGGCCTCGACCGTCTGCCCGAGGGCATCCTTCTGTGGCGCTCGATGCTGCAATGGTTCGGCGGCATCGGCATCATCGTCATGGCGATGGTGTTCCTGCCCGAATTGCGGATCGGCGGGATGCAGATCTTCCGGTCCGAAGCGTTCGACACGATGGGCAAGATCCTGCCCCGCGCGGCCGAGATCGCCAGTCAGATAAGCTGGATCTACGTCTCGCTGACCTTCGCCTGCTTTCTGGGTTATATCGCGCTGGGCCTCGACAATTTCGATGCCGTCAATCACGCGCTGACCACGCTCAGCACCGGGGGCTTTTCCACCCGCGACGCGTCGTTCGGCGCGTTTCAGGGCGCGCCGGAATATCTGGCGTCGATCTTCATGATCCTCGCCAGCCTGCCCTTCGTGCGTTATATCCAGCTTCTGGCCGGCACCGCGCGCCCCATCCTGCTGGACGTGCAGGTGCGCGGCTATCTGGCGGTCATCGCGGTTACGACGATGGTGCTGGCCTTTTTCCAGATTACGGCCGACGGCCGCGGGATCGAGGAAAGCCTGCGCGAGGCGGTGTTCAACGTCACCTCGATCATCTCGGGCACCGGCTATGCCAGCGTCGATTACCAGCTTTGGGGCGCCTTCGCGATGGTGGCGTTCTTCTTTCTGGGCCTCGTCGGGGGCTGCGCGGGATCGACCTGCTGCTCGGTCAAGATCTTCCGCTATCAGATCGTGCTGTCGGCGGTCGCGGCGCAGGTCCGCCGCATCAACTCGCCCCACGGCATCTTTCAGCCACGATTCGACGGACGCCCGGTCGCTGTGGACGTGCTGTCGTCGGTGATGGCGTTTCTGGTGCTGTTCATCGTGTCGCTGGGGGTTCTGTCGGTGCTGCTGGGCCTGACGGGGCTGGATTTCGTCACGTCGCTGTCGGGCGCGGCCACGGCCATCGGCAATATCGGTCCGGGTCTCGGGCCGGTGATTGGCCCGGCGGGGTTCTTCGGGCCGCTCAACGACACCGCGAAATGGCTGCTGATCGCCGGGATGCTGGTCGGGCGGCTGGAACTGATGGCGGTCTATGTGCTGTTCACCGCGCGGTTCTGGCGCGCCTGACCGCTCAGCCCCAGCGGTCGGACCAGCAGGGATAGGGGTCGCCCGGTGCCCTGCGTGCGTGAAAGACGCCGCGCGCGATGGCGCGGGCAAGGCAGACCGATGCCGCATGGCCGATGGCCGCCAGCCCCGCCGCATCGGGCGCGGGCCGCCGCAGGGTCGAGGCGGCGAAGACCAGGTCGCCGTCGAAGGGCGTGTGGCTGGGCAGGATCGCCCGCGCCATGCCGTCCTGCGCCATGACCGCCACGCGCTGCGCCTGCGCCTTGTCCAGCGCGGCATCCGTGGCGACGATGGCGATGGTCGTGGCCGTGCCAGGCGGCGCGCCGCGCGTCTCGGGCCGGGCCGAAGCGGGGGCGCCGCGCGATCCGAACTCGCCGTCCAGCTCGAACGGGGCGGCCCGGAACCGGCCCGTCTCGGGGCAGGCGACGCCGCCCACCGGGTTCGCCGCCACCAGCGCCCCGACCGTCACGCCGCCGTCCAGCACCAGCGACGCGCTGCCCAGCCCGCCCTTCAGGCATCCCGCGACCGCCCCCGTCCCGGCCCCTTCGGTGCCCAGCGCAAAGCGTGTCCCCGCCGCCTCGACCGCCGCGCGGCCCATCGCCGGATAGGGCGTGTCGGTCCAGTCATGCGTTCCGCCCGATGCCAGATCGTAAAGGATCGCCGCCGGAACGATGGGCACCCGCCGGTCGCCCACCGGCCAGCCGCGTCCCATTCCGCGCAGCGCCGCCATCGCCCCGTCCGCCGCCGACAGACCGAAGGCCGATCCGCCCGACAGCACCAGCGCGTCGATGCGGTCCACCAGGGTGCCGGGGCGCAGCAGGTCGGTCTCGCGCGTGCCGGGCGCGCCGCCCATCACATCGACCGACGCGGCGAACGGCCCGGTGCCCAGCACGACCGTCACCCCTGATTTCAGCGCGTCGTCGGCGGCATTGCCGACCAGCAAACCGGCGACATCGGTGATCAGGTTCAGCGGCCCCGGCCTGCCTGTCAGCATGATTGCGCCTCTTTTCCGGTCGCGCTGCCCGACCTGTACGTTTCGCGCTCCGAAATGTACAATTTGTACGTTTCAGCCGCCGGTCGCCGCCTGCCGGATGGCCGCGATGGCCTTGGCATAGGTCTGCGGATCGTCCGCATTGCCGCCCCGGAACACCGCCGATCCGGCCACCAGAACGTCCGCGCCCGCCGCGACGACCCCGCCCGCCGTGGCGGGGTCGATGCCGCCATCCACCTCCAGGTGGATCTCGCGGTCCCCGATCATGGAGCGCAACTCCCTGATCTTGCTTGACATATCCAGAAACGACTGACCGCCGAAGCCGGGGTTGACCGTCATCACCAGCACCAGGTCGGCCGCGTCCAGCACATGTGCTACGGCCGACGCGGGCGTCGCCGGGTTCAGCGCCACCCCCGCCCGAACCCCGTCCCCCGGATCGCCTGCAACGTCCGGTGCAGATGCGGCCCCGCCTCGACATGCGCCGTCAGGATGTCCGCGCCGGCCTTGGCGAACGCCTCAACATATTGATCTACCGGGGAAATCATCAGGTGCACGTCCAGCGTCCCGCGCACATGCGGCCGGATCGCCGCCACCATCGCCGGCCCGAAAGTCAGGTTCGGAACGAAGTGTCCGTCCATCACATCGACGTGAACCCAGTCCGCCCCGGCACTTTCGACGGCCCGGCATTCGTCTCCGAACCGGGCGAAATCGGCGGCCAGGATCGACGGCGCGATCTTCACGTTGCGGTCGAACGGCATGGCAAATCCCCTTTTTCATGGGATGTATCCCTTGCCGGGCCTCGGGAAAAGGGCCGTCGCGGAACGCTTGCGGATCGGCGGGCCGGATGCGAACGTGCCGCACGAGGAGTTTGCGATGCCCGAACCCGTCACCCGCCTGCACCCCGAAACCGCCCGCAATCCCGGCATGCCGCTGGACATGGACATCGTGCGCGCCGTGCAGGCCAATACCAGCGCCATAGAACGCCGCGCGGCCACCTTGCCGGGGCGCCGCACGGTCAAGAAGGACTGGCAGGCCGCGTGGCTGCTGCGCGCGATCACCTGCATCGACCTGACCACGCTGTCGGGCGACGACACCGAAGGCCGCGTGAAGCGCCTGTGCGCCAAGGCTCGCCAGCCCGTCCGCCCCGACCTGCTGGACGCGATGGGCATGGCTCCGATCACCGTCGGCGCCGTCTGCGTCTATCACGACATGGTCGAAACGGCGGTGCGCGCGCTGGACGGATCCGGCATCCCGGTCGCCGCCGTCTCGACCGGCTTTCCGGCGGGACTGTCGCCCTTCCGCCTGCGCCTGGCCGAGATCGGCGAAAGCGTCGCCGCGGGCGCGTCCGAGATCGACATCGTGATTTCCCGCCGCCACGCGCTGACCGGCGACTGGCAGGCGCTTTACGACGAAATGCGCGCCTTCCGCGACGCCTGCGGGGACGCGCATGTCAAGGCGATCCTGGCGACCGGCGAACTGGGCACCCTGCGCAATGTCGCGCGCGCCTCAATGGTCTGTATGATGGCGGGGGCCGATTTTATCAAGACCTCGACCGGCAAGGAAGGCGTCAACGCCACGCTGCCCGTCAGCCTGACGATGATACGCGCCATCCGCGCCTATCGCGCGATGACCGGCGCACGCGTCGGCTACAAGCCCGCGGGCGGCATTTCCAAGGCCAAGGACGCGCTGACCTATCT
The DNA here is from genome assembly GCF_000299575.1 of Oceaniovalibus guishaninsula JLT2003. Taxonomy (GTDB): domain Bacteria; phylum Pseudomonadota; class Alphaproteobacteria; order Rhodobacterales; family Rhodobacteraceae; genus Palleronia; species Palleronia guishaninsula. The sequence goes on along the minus strand of NZ_AMGO01000021.1, from coordinate 19,756 downwards.
TGCGCTGCTGAAGGAGGAACTGGGCGACGACTGGCTGCGTCCTGCGCTGTTCCGCTTCGGTGCGTCGTCGCTGCTGGGCGATATCGAGCGGCAGTTGGAACATCACGTGACGGGCCGCTATTCGGCCGCCTGGCGGCACGGTCTGGCATAGGGAAACGGCATGAGCGTGGCGGAGATCTTCGAGACGATGGAATACGGGCCGGCCCCCGAGGATGCGCGACCGGCGCTGGACTGGATCGCGTCGCATGGCGGGCGCTTCGGCTGCCATATCGACGGGCGCTTCGCCGATCCGGGCGAGGCGTTCGCCACCCGCAATCCCGCCACCGGCGATGCGCTGGCCGAGGTGACGCAGGCCGCCCCGGCCGACATCGGCGCCGCAATCGCCGCCGCCCGCCGCGCTCAGAAGGGGTGGGAGGCGATGGGCGGTCCGGGCCGCGCACGCATCCTCTATGCGCTGGCGCGTCTGGTGCAGAAGCAATCGCGCCTGTTCGCGGTTCTGGAAACGCTCGACACCGGCAAGCCCATCCGCGAATCGCGTGACATCGACATCCCCCTGGTCGCGCGGCACTTCTACTATCACGCCGGCATGGCCCAGCTGATGCCAGAGGCGCTGCCGGATGCCCGCGCGCTGGGGGTCTGCGGCCAGGTCATCCCGTGGAACTTTCCGCTGCTGATGCTGTCCTGGAAGGTCGCGCCGGCGCTGGCGATGGGCAACACCGTGGTGCTGAAGCCCGCCGAATGGACGCCGCTGACGGCGCTGCTCTTCGCCGACCTGGCGGGGCAGGCGGGGCTGCCGCCCGGCGTGCTGAACATCGTCACCGGCGACGGTGCCGTGGGCGAGGCGCTGGTCGCCGCCCCCGTGGACAAGATCGCGTTCACCGGATCGACGCCGGTGGGCCGCGCCATCCGCCGCGCCACCGCCGGAACGGGCAAGGCGCTCAGTTTGGAACTGGGGGGCAAGTCGCCCTATATCGTCTTCGACGACGCCGATATCGACAGCGCGGTCGAGGGTTTGGTCGATGCGATCTGGTTCAACGGCGGGCAGGTCTGCTGTGCCGGATCGCGCCTGCTCGTGCACGAAGGCATCGCGGACGACCTGCACAACCGCCTGCGCGCGCGGATGGACAGGCTGCGCATCGGCGATCCGCTGGACAAGTGCATCGACATGGGGGCCATCGCCGATCCGGTTCAGGCGGGCCGCATCGCCGCGATGGTCGAGGATGCGCCGGGCGAGGTCTATCGTCCCGCCACGCCCCTGCCGGAGCGGGGCGCCTGGTGCGCGCCGACACTGATCACCGGCCTGCACCCGTCCGACCGCCTGATGCAGGAAGAAATCTTCGGGCCCGTTCTGGTCGGCACCACGTTCCGCACCCCGGACGAGGCGGCGAGCCTTGCCAACAACACCCGCTATGGTCTGGCGGCGACGGTCTGGACCGAGAACGTCAACCTGGCGCTGGACATCGCGCCGAAACTGCACAGCGGCATCGTCTGGGTGAACGGCACCAACATGATGGATGCGGCCGCGGGCTTTGGCGGGGTCAAGGAAAGCGGTTTCGGCCGCGAAGGCGGCTGGGAAGGGCTGCGCGGCTATGTCCGCACGGGCGATCCGGGGCAGAAGCTTCAGCCCGTCGCTGCCGTGCCCGCGCCGGACGAGGCGCGCGCCGATGCGCTGGACCGGACGGCCAAGCTTTATATCGGCGGCAGGCAGGCGCGACCCGATGGCGGCTATTCCCGCGCGGTCTGGGGCAGGGACGGGCGGCTTCTGGGCCATGCGGGGCTGGCCAATCGCAAGGACGTGCGCAACGCCGTCGAAGCGGCGCGGGGCGCTGCTGCCTGGTCCCGGACGACCGGCCATGCGCGCGCTCAAATCCTTTATTTCATTGCCGAAAACCTGGATGCCCGCGCGGCCGAATTCGCGGCGCGCCTGCGCGACATGACCGGGGCCGGCGATAACGACGCGCGGGCCGAGGTCGCGGCGTCGGTGGACCGCCTGTTCACCTGGGCCGCCTGGGCCGACAAGCACGACGGCGCGGTCAAGGGCGTGCCCATCCGTGGCGTGGCGCTGGCGATGAACGAACCCCTTGGCGTGATCGGCCAGTTCGCCCCCGATACCGCGCCGCTGCTGGGACTGGTCGCCATCGTCGCGCCCGCCATCGCCATGGGCAACCGCGCGGTCACGGTGGCCAGTCAGCCCTTTCCGCTGGCGGCGACGGATTTCTATCAGGTGCTGGACACGTCCGACCTGCCCGGTGGCGTCGTCAACATCCTGACCGGCGATCACGCCGAACTGGCCCCGCACCTGGCCGGGCATGCCGATGTCGATGCCTGCTGGTCCTTCTCGTCGTCGGACATATCGGCGGTGATCGAGCGGGAATCGGCCGGCAACCTCAAGCGCACATGGGTCAATAACGGCCATGCGCGCGACTGGAGCCGCGCCGACAGCGCCGCTTTTCTGGCGCACTCGACCGAGATCAAGACGGTCTGGGTGCCCTACGGCGAATAAGGTCTAAAGCGGGGCGATGCGGATGCCGTCCGCCTCAAGCCGGGCGCGCAGGGCGCGGGCGGCGGCGACCGCGCCCTGTTCGTCCCCGTGCAGGCAGATCGTGTCGATCCGCGTCGGGGTCCGCTTGCCGGACGCCGAGATGATCGCCCCCTCGCGCACCATCTCGCTGATCCGCGCCGCCGCCTCGTCCGCATCGGTGATCATCGCGCCGGGCGTGCCGCGCTGGATCAGCGTCGCGTCGTCGTTATAGCCGCGATCGGCGAAGATCTCGGCGGCATATTCGGTGCCGAGCGCCTTGGCCGCGTCCTCCATCGGGGTGGCGGCCAGCACCATCAGAACCAGATCGGGCTGCACCTCCAGCGCGGCGGCAAAGGCGCGGCGGGCCAGCTCGCCATCGGCCACCGCCATATGCGAAAGTGCGCCGTGCAGTTTCAGGTGCCGCACCGTGCCGCCCGCCGCACGGGCCATCGCCTGCGCCGCGCCCAGTTGATACTGCACCATATGCGCCACGCTGTCGGGGGCCATCTGCATCGACCGTCGCCCGAACCCCTGAAGGTCGGGAAGGCCGGGATGCGCGCCGATGCCGACGCCGTTCGCGACCGCGCGCTTCATCGTTTCGGCCATCACGTCCCAGTCGCCCGCATGGAAGCCGCAGGCGATGTTGGCCGACGTGACGATCTTCAGCAGCGCCGCGTCGTCGCCCATCGGCCACGCGCCGAAGCTTTCGCCCATATCCGCATTCAGATCGACGCTGGTCATTGTTCCTCCTCGGGCGTGCCGGATGTGACGCCGCCGATCAGTTGATAGGACAGAAGGTCGGGCATGTCGCGCGGATCGCGCGTGATGGGCCTGACGCGGGCGCGGAGGGCGGCCATCAGCGCGTCGTCGTCGCGCCAGGTCGCCAGCGCCTCGTCCGGCGTGACGAAGCGAAAGCGCAGCACGTCGCCGGGGGCGGCCTGCATGGCGCGCGGCAGGTCGGCGGGCAGGATGCAGCCGATCCGGGGATAGCCGCCGATCGTCTGCGCCTCGGGCCCCAGGATATAAGGCGTGCCGTCGCCGGTCATCTGCACGTCGCCGGGCACGATCACTTCGGACAGCAGCGTCAGCTGGCCCTGCGTCGCAAAGGGCGCGCCATCGTGTTCCAGCCGCACGCCCTGACGGTTGCCGCGCGGATCGCGCACGAAGGGCGTGGCGGCGAACCGTGCCAGATCGTCTTGGGCGAACAAGGCGGTGTGGGCCGAAGGCAGCATCCGCAGATCGCCGCCGCCCAGCCGCGCCTCGGGGTCTAGGCCGCGATTGACGGCCTGCCCCGGATCGGCACCGACCGGCAGGCGGGTGCCGTCCTGAAGCGTCGGGCCCAGCGCCAGCGCCAGATGCGCGGCCCGGCTGCCCATGACGGGCGGCACGTCGATCCCGCCGCCCACATTCAGATAGGCGAAGACACCCCCCCGCGCTGCCCCGACGCTGAACCGCGCGCCCGGCTCGACCCGGTGGACGGCATCGGGCGGCAAGTCCTTGTCGCCCAGCCGCAGCACCGCGCGCGCGCCGGTCAGCGCGACGCGCATCGGTTCGGTCGCCTCGAACGTGCCGCCCGCGCCGGTCAGTTCCAGCGCGGCCAGGTCGGGCGGCTGGCCCAGCAGCGCCGCGCCTTCCGCCAGCGCCAGCCGGTCGGCCGCCCCCCCGCGCGACAGGCCCTGCGCCAGCCAGCCCGTCCGCCCGCGATCCTGAACCGAACAGCCGGCGCCGATGCGGTGGACGATCAGCGCCCTCATGCCAGCGCCTCGGACGTGGCGCCGGCATCGGGCTGACCGGCCAGACGCTGCATTTCGTCCTCGCTGACGGCGCGCAGCCGAACCTCGTCGCCGGGGGCCAGCGGGATGGGCCGTTCACCGTGATCGGGACGGAAGCAGCGGAACCGCGTCAGCCCCACCTGCCGCCAGCCCGTCGGGCCGGATGTCGCGAACATGATGACCTGCCGCACCGCGACGATGACCGCCCCCAGCGGCACCGACCGCGTCAGCGCCGATTGCCGGTCGAGGTTCCAGTTTGCGTCGAGCGTGCCCAGATAGGCCTGCCCCGGCGCGTATCCCAGCGCCAGCGCGCGCAAGGGCCGCGCGGTCAGGTCGCGCACGGCACGGTCGGGCGACACCCCGGCCAGCGCCGCCGCGTCGGCCAGTTGCGGCGCGCAGGCCCCCTCGAAACAGACGGGCACCGTCCAGCGGGTCCGCCCGCCCGGCAGCGGCGCATCCGACCAGTCGCGCCCCGCCAGCAGTTCCCGCAGGGTCGCGTGCAGCCGGTCATGGGACAACGCCACCGGATCGAAGGCGATGAAGGTCGAGGCGAGCGATGTCGATGTCTCGCGGATGCCGCGGATGCCGGCCCCGTCCACGACGCCGCGAAAAGCCAATGCCGCACGGTTGCCGCTATCCGACAGCGTGTCCGCGAAACGGACCAGCATGCCGTCCAGCCCCAGCGGGATGATGTTCGGAAAATCGTCGCCTGCGCCGTCGTTCACGGAAGCCTCCGACAAGTCTTATGTTGCACGGCTCGCAATCTCGACGCAGGTTGTCAACATCCACGCGACCAAGGCCCGGCAGAGGCCGCCACCCGACAGGAGCTTCTCATGAACGCAACGATCCGCCACGGCGTCGCCGCCGCCCTTCTCGCGCCTCTCGCCTGCGGCCCCGCGCTGGCCGAAACCTGGGACATGCCCACGCCCTATGGCGACGGCATCTTCCTGACGCAGAACGTGCGGCAGTTCGCGCAGGACGTGTCGGACGCCACCGACGGCGCGCTGGAGATCACCGTTCACTCGGCGCAGTCGCTGTTTCCGCACGAGGAGATCAAGAACGCCATCCGCTCGCGTCAGGTGCCCATCGGCGAGATTTTCCTGTCGCGGCTGAACAACGAGGATCTGGCCTATGGCGTGGACAGCCAGCCGTTCCTCGCGACGTCCTATGACGAAGCATGGAACTTGTGGCAGGCGCAAAAGCCCGTGATCACCGACATGCTGGCCGAGGAGGGGCTGAAGCCGCTTTTCGCCGTCGCCTGGCCCGCGCAGGGCCTTTATACCAACGGCGAGATCGGCAGTATCGACCAGATGTCGGGCCTGCGCTTTCGCGCCTATAACGCCCAGCTCGAGGAATTCGCCCAGCTTGCCGGCGCGGCGCCCGTGCAGGTCGAGGCGGTCGATATCCCCCAGGCCTTCACCACCGGCCAGGTCGAGGCGATGATCACCTCGCCCTCGACCGGCGCGGACAGCAAGGCATGGGATTTCGTAACCCATTATTCGCCGATCAACGCCTGGATTCCGAAGAACATCGTCCTGGTCAACCAGCGGGTCTTCGACGGCCTGCCCGAGGACCAGCAGCAGGCCGTCCTCGACGCCGCCGCCGCCGCAGAGGAGCGGGGTTGGGACATGTCGCGGCAGGAAGCCGAGGAAAAGACACAGATCCTGCGCGACAACGGCATCACCGTCTACGAACCCTCGCCCGAACTGGTCGAGGGACTGAAGGCCATCGGCGACCGGATGCTCGATACATGGCAATCGCAGGCCGGCGACGAGGCGCAGCAGATCCTGTCCGACTATCGCGGACAGTAGGCGGCGATGCGCCGCGCGCTCGACACGGTCTATGCCACCGCCGCATGGGCGGCCGCCATGGCGGTTCTGGTGATCTGCCTCGTGGTGACGGCGCAGGTCGTGCTGAACGTGGCGTCGCGGCTGGGCGGGGCGGGGGTGGCGCTGACCATCCCGTCCTATGCCGATTTCGCCGGCTTCGCGCTGGCTGCGGCAACCTTCCTGGCGCTGGCGCCGACCCTGCGCGCCGGCGTGCATATCCGCGTCAACCTTGCCGTCATGCGCCTCCCGACAAGGCTGCAATGGGTGGCCGAACTGATCGTCCTGGCGCTGGGGACAGCGATGGCCGCCTATGCCACATGGTTCGCGGGATCGCTGCTGCAGGAAAGCCGTCATTACGGCGACATGTCCACCGGCATCGTGGCCGTGCCGATCTGGATCCCGCAGATCGCGATGGTCGCGGGGCTGGGGCTGCTGACGGTGGCGCTGCTCGACACGCTGGTGGAATCGCTGCGCCGCCGCACCCCCATTCTCAAGGACGCGGCCGAGGCATGACTGCCCTTTCATCTTTCCCCAAATACCTCGGGGTCCGGGGCAGCGCCCCGGTCCACCCCCCGATCCGATGAGCGATCCCGCGATCTTCGCGATCCTGCTGGCCCTGCTGATCGGGCTGCTGGCGGCCGGGTTGTGGGTCGCGCTGGCACTGATGGTGATGGCCTTTGTCGCGATCGCCGCCTTCACCAACGCGCCCGAGGGGCTGGTGCTGGCCACGACGCTTTGGGGCCATTCGCATTCCTGGCCGCTGGCAGCACTTCCCCTGTTCATCCTGATGGGCGAGATCCTGCTGCGCTCGCGATTGAGCGAGGACATGTTCACCGGCCTGACCCCCTGGCTCGCCCGCGCGCCAGGGCGGCTGCTGCACGTCAACATCCTGGGCTGCGCGATCTTCGCCGCCGTGTCGGGGTCGTCGGCGGCGACGGCGGCGACCATCGGCAAGATGTCGGTGCCCGAACTCAAGGCGCGCGGCTATCCGATGTCGCTGATCCTGGGCACGCTGGCCGGATCGGCGACGCTGGGCCTGCTGATCCCGCCCTCGATCATCCTGATCGTCTATGGCGTGGCGACCGAGCAGAGCATCGCGCGCCTTTTCGTGGCGGGCATTCTGCCGGGCACCATGCTGATCGTGCTGTTCTCGGGCTATGTCGCGATCCGCGCGCTGATGGCGCCGCATCTCATTCCGTTCGAGTCCGCGCGCTATTCGTTTGGCGAGAAGCTGCACGCCGCGCGCCGTCTGGTGCCGGTCATGCTGCTGATCGGCGGCGTGATCGGGTCGATCTATACCGGTATCGCGTCGCCCACCGACGCGGCGGCGGTCGGCGTGGTGCTGTCGGTGGTGCTGGCGCTGTCCACCGGCAGTTTCGGCTGGCGGGATTTCCGCGATGCGCTGCTGGGCGCGACCTTCACGTCGTGCATGATCGCGTTCATCCTGCTCGGCGCGTCGTTCCTGACCATCGCCATGGGCTTTACCGGCATCCCGCGCAACCTGGCCGCCTGGATCGGCGGGTTCGATCTGTCGCCCTATGCGCTGCTGGCCGTGCTGACGCTGTTCTTCATCGTGCTGGGCTGCTTTCTGGACGGTATCAGCCTGGTGGTGCTGACCACGTCGATCATCCTGCCGATGGTGCAGGCCGTGGGCATCGACCCGCTGTGGTTCGGCATCTATCTGGTGCTGGTCGTCGAGATGAGCCAGATCACCCCGCCCGTCGGCTTCAACCTGTTCGTCATCCAGGGGCTTACCGGCATCGACATCCTGCGCGTCGCCTGGGCCGCCCTGCCGTTCTTCCTGCTGCTGCTGCTGGGCGCCGCGATCATCACGGTCTTTCCGCAGATCGTGACGGTCCTGCCCAACGCCATGGGCAACTGACCGCCCCGCTTGTCACACCTGACGGCAGGGGGTAGCACCGCGGCGGACATTTCCGGGGAACGCGGACCTATGGACGAGCTGAGAACGAAATACCTGTCGCGCATCGTCGATGCCTCGGACGAGGCCGCGCTGGAGGACGTTCGCCTTGCCGCCATCGGCAAGAAGGGCGAAGTGGCGCTGGCGATGCGCGAGCTGGGCCGCATGACGCCCGAGCGCCGCCAGACCGAGGGGCCGCGCCTCAACGCCCTCAAGGACGAGATCACATCGGCCATCGCCGCCCGCCGCGCCGCGTTCGAGGATGCGGCGCTGGAGGAGCGGCTGCGCTCGGAATGGCTGGACGTGACGCTGCCCGGTCGCCGGCGCGGCACGGCCCCCGGCAGCGTTCATCCGGTCAGCCAGGTCTGGGAAGAAGCGACGGCGATCTTCGCCGATATGGGGTTCGGGGTGGCCGAAGGGCCGCAGGTTGAATCGGACTGGTACAATTTCGACGCGCTGAACATCCCCGACCATCACCCCGCGCGCGGCGAGATGGATACGTTCTATATGCACCGCGCCGACGGCGATGCGCGCCCGCCGCATGTGCTGCGCACCCATACCAGCCCCGTGCAGATCCACGCCATGCAGCAGCAGGGCGCGCCGTTGCGCATCATCTGCCCCGGCCGCGTCTATCGCGCCGATTACGACCAGACCCACACGCCGATGTTTCACCAGGTCGAGGGGCTGGCGCTGGACCGCCACATCAGCATGGCCAACCTCAAATGGGTGCTGGAGGAGTTCTTCACCGCCTATTTCTGCACCCGCGTGAAGACCCGCTTTCGCGCGTCGCATTTCCCCTTCACCGAACCCTCGGCCGAGGTGGACATCCAGTGCCGCTGGGACGGCGGCACCGTGAAGGTGGGCGAGGGCGACGACTGGCTGGAAGTGCTGGGCAGCGGCATGGTGCACCCTTCGGTGCTGACGGCGGGGGGCATCGACCCCGACGCCTGGCAGGGCTTTGCCTTCGGGATGGGGATCGACCGGATCGCGATGCTGAAATACGGCATCCCCGACCTGCGCGCCTTCTTCGACAGCGACCTGCGCTGGCTGCGGCATTACGGGTTCGCCCCGCTGGCCGTGCCTACCCTTCGCGCCGGGATCTGACGCCCCTGCGACGCGCGGGCGACAATTTCGCAACTATTCCTGTCGGCGCGGAACAAATCGGCCTTTCCGGCAATTCCACCCCTGATCACGGACAGGCGAGCGCCTTTGCTCTACCCTGTCCGCACCAGCACAGGGGAACGACATGAGCGCGATAATTTATCTTGTAGGGTTGATCGTGATCGTTCTGGCCATCCTGAATCTGGTCTCTTGACCCATTAGAAGGAGACGACGATGTCCGACATGAACAACAACACATCCCGAACCACCGGAACCGAAGACGCCAAGGCCAAGGCCGAAGGTCTGGCCGACGAGGCGCGCAACGCCGCCAAGGGTGCCGTGGACAGCGCGTCGCAGGCCGCGCGCGATCAGGCCGATGCCGCGCAGGGCCGCGTCGCCGACGAAGTGTCGAACTTCGCCTCGGCCATCCGCACTGCCGCGGACGAAATGCGCGACGGCTCGCCTCAGGAACGCACCTTCGCGCAGATCGCCGACAGCCTTGCCGACGCGTCGGATTCGCTGCGTAACCGCGATTTGGGCGAAATGGCGCGCGATGTGGGCGATTTTGCGCGCCGCAACCCGCTGGTCTTCCTGGGCGGCGCCGCGCTGCTGGGCTTTGCCGTCGCGCGCTTCGCCAAGGCGGGAACCGACCGGCCCTCGGGCGGCTATGCGGCTTCGGGATCGGGACGCCAGGGTTCGGGGGCCTATGCCGACCGGACGACTTCGGGCACGTCCTATCGCGGCGCTTCCGCGGGCGGCACGACGACGACCGCCACCGGAACGGCCTACGGCTCGACCCCGACGGCCGGGGCCGGATCGACGGGCGGCACCGCCGGCGCGACCAGCTATGCCGGGCAGGACACGCGCAACACCGCGCCGACCTCCGACACCATTCCGGGCACCGCGACGCCGCCGCGCAAGGGAGACATTTGATGACGAACGATCCGAACATGACCACCCCTCCGCCGGCCACGCCTGTCGTGACGCCGAAGGAAGAACCGGGCTTCATCAAGAGCACCGGCAATCTGCTGACCGATACGCTGAACAGCGTCAGCTCGCTGATCCGCAACGAGATCGACCTTGCGCGGGCCGAGGTGGACCAGAACGTCAAGCGGGCCGGTCGGGCCATCGGGATGCTCGTTGCTGCCGGGGTGATCGGGCTTGTGGCGCTGAACGTCCTTGCGGCGGCGCTGGTCGATGCCATCGCGGCATTCGGGCTGGCCGTTGGCTGGGCGGCGCTGATCGTGGGCGCCATCCTGGGCATCATCGCCTATATCCTGATGAACAAGGGCACGTCCGACCTCAAGCTTTCAAGTCTGGCTCCGACGCGCACGGCCAAGAACGTGCGCCGTGACGCCAACGCCGTGAAGGAAACCTATAATGACAAATGACACCCGCACCCCCGCCGAGATCGAGCGCGACATCGAGGCCGAGCGCGCGCACCTGACCAGCAACCTGGATGAAATCCAGGAACGGTTTTCGTTCGACGGGCTGGTTCGTGAAGCCAGCGCGCAACTGCGCACCCATGGCGGCGAGATCAGCCAGACGCTGGCCGAGTCGGTCAAGCGGAACCCGGTCGCGCTGGCCGTGACGGGCGTGGGGCTTGCCTGGCTCATCTTCGGCAGCAGCCGCACCCAGACGACGGCCGCCCCCGCCTATGGAGCGCCCTATCGCGGCGATGCCTATGGCGACGACCCCTATCGCGCCGATCGCCGTCCGTTGTCGCGCTATTCCTCGGCGCCGCTGCCGCGCAGCCAGCCGGATTACGAAGTGTACGATACCGAACCGTCCTGGGCGCGCAACGTGGGCGATCTGCACGATTACGACTATGACGATGACGACGACGGCCCCTCCGCCGCCGACCGTGCCAAGGGCGCCGCACATGACGCTGCCGACCGGGCCAAGGGTGCGGCGCAAGAGGCGCGCGACCGGGCATCGGCGACCGGCGCCGCCGTCAGCGCGTCCGCCAGCCGTACCGCCGGGTCGATCCGCGACCGGGCCGAACGTGCGGGCGACCGTCTGTCGGATCGTTGGAACGCCGCGAAGGAAGGCGCGGGCGAGCAGTCGGAACGGGCGCGTGCCGCCTATGACCGGATGCGCCGCCGCGTGGCCGAAGGGACCGAGCATCTGTCGGCCGAGGCGCGCGACCGCGTCGTCGCCGCCCGGATGCGTGCGGTCGAGGCGCGCAATTCCGCCCGCCGCACCATGCGTCAGGGGGCTGAACGTGCCGGTGACGCCTTCGACGAACAGCCGCTGGTCTTCGGCGCGCTGGCGCTTGCGGTCGGCGCGGCCATCGGCGGGGCGCTGCCGCGCACCGCGCGCGAGGACGCGTTGATGGGCGAATACAGCGACAGCCTGATGCACGAGGCCGAAGCGATCTTCAACGAAGAGCTGGATCGCGCCAAGCGCGTCGGTTCGGCCGCCGTCGACGAGGCCAAGAAGGTCGCGTCCGAGGAGAAGGACAAGATCGACTCGAAGGCCGACGGCGACAAGACGGCGGCGGACGAGGCCGTCGATGACGCCAAGGCAGCCGGCCAGCGCATCGCCGACCGCGCCCGCGACGAGGCCAACAAGGACAGTGGCACCAAGATCTGACGCTTGGCATCGCTCGAACAGACAGGGGCCGGGGGAAACTCCGGCCCTTTTTTCGTATCGCGGCGCGGGCTGGCGGGGCGGCGTCGCCCCTGATATGCCGCACCCCGGATCAAGACGGATGGCGATGCGATGAAGTTCACCCTTTCCTGGCTGCGCGACCACCTCGACACTGCGGCGTCAATGGACGAGATCGCCGAGGCGCTGACCGATCTGGGGCTCGAGGTCGAAAGCGTCACCGATCCCGCCGCGCGGCTGCACGATTTCACGCTCGGCTATGTCGAGAGCGCCGAACAGCACCCCGATGCCGACCGGCTGCGCGTCTGTCAGGTCCGCACGGCGGACGGGATGCGGCAGATCGTCTGCGGCGCGCCCAATGCACGGGCGGGCATCACCGTCGTCGTCGCGCGGCCCGGCACCTATGTTCCGGGCATCGACACGACGATCCAGGTCGGCACCATCCGGGGCATCGAAAGCCACGGCATGATGGCGTCCGAGCGCGAGATGGAACTGTCGGACGAACATGACGGCATCATCGAGTTGCCCTCGGGCGAGGTCGGACAGCGGTTCACCGACTGGCTGGCCGCCAACGACCCCGCGCGCGTCGATCCGGTGATCGAGATCGCCATCACCCCCAATCGCCCCGACGCGCTGGGCGTGCGCGGCATCGCCCGCGATCTGGCGGCGCGGGGGCTGGGGGCGCTGCGTCCCATGGCCGTCGATCCGGTGCCGGGCGCGTTCGACAGCCCCGTCGGCGTCGCCATCGACGCCGACACGCTGGAGGATTGCCCGCATTTCACCGGCCGCGTGATCCGCGGGGTGCGCAACGGACCCAGCCCCGACTGGATGCAGGCCCGCCTGCGCGCCATCGGGCTGCGGCCGATTTCGGCGCTCGTCGATATCACGAACTTTTTGACCTACGATCTGAACCGGCCTTTGCACGTCTTTGACATGGCAAAGGTGCAGGGCGATCTGCGGGTTCATCGCGCGGCGGGCGACGAGGCGCTGACGGCGCTGGACGAGCGCGACTATACGCTGGCCCCCGGCATGACCGTCATTTCGGGCGCGCGCGGCGCCGAAAGCATCGCCGGAATCATGGGGGGCGCTGCCACGGGCGTGTCGGACGCGACGACCGATGTGTTCGTGGAATCGGCGTTCTGGAATCCCGTCACCATCGCCCGCACCGGACGTGCGCTGAAGATCAATTCGGACGCGCGCTATCGGTTCGAGCGCGGGGTCGATCCGGCCTTCACCCGTCCGGGACTCGAAGCGGCGACGCGGCTGATCCTCGACATCTGCGGCGGCGAGGCGGCCGCGGTGGTCGAGGCGGGGGCGGCACCCGACACCGCGCGCGACTATGCGCTGGATACGGGCCGGGTGCAGTCCTTGGTCGGCATGTCGATCCCGCCCGAAACCCAGTTGCAGACGCTGCGCGCGCTGGGCTTTGCCGTGGACGGCGACCGCGTGACGCCGCCGTCCTGGCGGCCCGATGTGCAGGGCCCGGCCGATCTGGTCGAGGAGGTGGCGCGCATCGCCTCTCTGACGCGGCTGGTGCCGCAGCCGATGCCGCGCGCCCGGCCGGGCGTTCCCGCGCCGATCCTGACGGACGCGCAAAGGCGCGAGGCGACGCTGCGCCGGACCTGCGCCGCGCTGGGCTATGCCGAGGCCGTCACCTACAGTTTCATCGACCGCGACAGCGCCGCGCTGTTCGGCGGCGGCGACGATGCCACCCGTCTGGAAAACCCCATCTCGTCCGAGATGAGCCATCTGCGGCCGTCCCTTCTGGCCGGTCTGTTGCAGGCCGTCGCGCGCAATCAGCGGCGCGGTATCGCCGACATCGCGCTGTTCGAAGTGGGCGCGGTCTTTTCCGGCGGCGAGCCGGGCGACCAGCAGATGCAGGTCGGCGGTCTGCTGACGGGCCGCACCGGGCCGAAGGATGTGCACGGCGACAGCCGCCCGGTCGATCCCTTCGACGTCAAGGCCGATGCCGAGGCGCTGCTGGCCGCCATCGGCGCACCCGCCCGCGCGCAGATCCGGCGCGGCGGCGAAGGCTGGTGGCATCCGGGGCGGCACGGGCAGATCTGCCTTGGCAAGTCCGTCATGGCGACATTCGGCGAACTGCATCCGCGCATCCTGCGCGCGATGGGCGTGAAGGGCAGCGCGATGGCGTTCACGATTTCGCCCGACGCCGTCCCGCAGCCCCGCAACCGCAACGCCGCGCGGCCCGCGCTGCACCTGCCCGAGCATCAGGCGGTCGAGCGGGATTTCGCCTTCGTCGTCGATGCGCGGACCGAGGCCGCGACACTGATCGCCGCCGCGCAGGGCGCCGACAAGACACTGATCGACGATGTGCGCGTATTCGACAGCTTCGCCGGCGGCACGCTGGGCGAGGGGCGCAAGTCGCTGGCCATCGCCGTCAGGCTGCAACCGCGCGGCCGCACCCTGACCGACACCGAAATCGAGGCGGTTTCAGACCGCATCGTCGGCGCCGTCGAAAAGGCCACCGGCGGCGAATTGAGACGCTAGAAAGGACAAGCCATGCTGAACGTCTATCTTTCGGGTGAAATCCATACCGACTGGCGCGACCGGATCGTGGCCGGCTGCACCGGGCTCGAGGTGTCGTTCCTCGGCCCCGTCACCGATCATGCGGCCAGCGACGATTGCGGCGTCGCCATCCTCGGGCCAGAGGAAAACAAGGTCTGGCACGACCGCAAGGGCGCGCAACTGAACGCGATCCGCACCCGCAAGGGGATCATGGATGCCGATGTGGTCGTCGTGCGCTTCGGCGAGCAATACAAGCAATGGAACGCCGCCTTCGACGCAGGCTATGCCGCCGCCCTCGGCAAGTCGCTGATCGTGCTGCACGGTCCCGAACACGCCCATGCCCTGAAAGAGGTGGACGCCGCCGCGCTGGCCGTCGCCAAAACGCCCGAGCAGGTCGTCGATTGCCTGCGCTATGTCCTGACCGGCAAGCTGCCCGGCCGATCCTAGCCCGGATCGGGGATCTTCAGGCCGCGCTGCACGGCGGGGCGGTCCATGAAGCGGCGCAGATAGGCGACCGTGCGCGGATGGTCGTCCCATCCCACGGCGTCCTTCGCGCCATAGAAATCCAGCGCGTTCAGCCACGGTGCGATGGCGATGTCGGCGATGGAATAGCCGCCCGCCACCCAGTCGCGGCCGTCCAGATGCCCCTCGATCACGCCCAGCAGGCGGCGGGCTTCGGCCACATAGCGGTCGCGCGGGCGCTTGTCCGGCCAGTCCGCACCGCCCAGCTTCCAGAAGAAGCCGAGCTGCCCGAACATCGGCCCTACGCCGCCCATCTGCCACATCAGCCACTTGATCGCATCGTATCGCGCGGCCCCTTCGCCAAGAAGTTTCCCCGACTTTTCGGCCAGATAGATCAGGATCGCGCCGCTTTCGAACAGGCCGATGGGTTGTCCGCCCGGCCCGTCCGGGTCGATCATCGCGGGGATCTTGTTATTGGGGTTCAGCGACAGAAAGGCGTCGCTTTTCACGTCGGCATCCTTCAACGTCACCAGATGCGGCTCGTAGGGCAGGCCGGTTTCTTCCAGCATGATCGACGCCTTGACGCCATTGGGCGTGGGATAGGCGTAAAGCTGGATCGCCGACGGGTCGGCGGCGGGCCATCGGGCGGTGATCGGAAAGGCGGACAGGTCGGGCATGACGATCCTTCGGCTGCGGGTTCCCGCCCGAACCTAGCGCCGGATCACGAAAAACCGATGCCAGGTGTCATATCCGTGATATGGCGGATCCCGGATTATTGTGCATCAGGGCATCGGGGCGGAGTTATGATCAAGGAATTCAGGGATTTCATCGCCAAGGGCAATGTCATGGACCTTGCCGTTGGGATCATCATCGGGGCGGCGTTCACGGCCATCGTCAATTCGCTGGTCGGCGATCTGATCAACCCGGTCATCGGGCTGATCCTGGGCGGCGTGGATTTCACCAGCATGTATGTCGTGCTGTCGGGCACCGTTCCCGAAGGCGCGGGGCTGGAAGCGGCGCGCGCGGCGGGGGCCGCGATCTTCGCCTATGGCGCGTTCGTCACGGCCTGCATCAACTTCCTGATCATCGCCTTCGTCGTTTTCCTGCTGGTCAAGGCGGTCAACCGCATCAAGGCAATCGCCGAGCGCCCCGACGATGTCGAGCCCGAGGTCGCGACCGGCCCGAGCGAGCTGGACGTGCTGCTGCAGATCCGCGACCAACTGGCGGGCGGGCGTCCGGCGGACCGCGCCTAGGCCAGCACCTCGGCCGGGGCGATCGCGTCGATCCCCAGCGCCTCGCCCACGGGCAGGTTGGTCAGCCGCCCGGCATGGACGTTCAGACCGGCGGCCAGGTGCGGGTCGTCGCGGCAGGCATCCCGCCAGCCCTTGTCGGCCAGCGCCAGGATGAAGGGTAGCGTCGCGTTGCCAAGCGCCAGCGTCGCCGTGCGCGCCACCGCGCCCGGCATGTTGGCGACGCAGTAATGCATGATGCCGTCCACCTCGAACACCGGATCGTCGTGGGTGGTGGGGCGCGACGTCTCGAAACAGCCGCCCTGATCGACGGCGACATCGACGATCGCGGCGCCGGGTTTCATCGTCGCCAGTTGCGCGCGGCCGACCAGCTTGGGCGCCGCCGCGCCGGGGATCAGCACCGCGCCGATCACCATGTCGGCGCGGGCCAATTCCTCGGCCAGCACGGTCGCGCCGGCATAGCGGTTGACGAACAGGTTTCCGAACGTCTCGTCCAGTTGGCGCAGGCGGGGCAGGGACCGGTCGATGACCGTCACCCGCGCGCCCATCCCGGCGGCGATCCGTGCCGCATGGGTGCCCACCACGCCGCCGCCGATCACCAGCACGTCGGCAGGCGCCACGCCCGGCACCCCGCCCATCAGCACGCCGCGCCCGCCATTGGCCTTTTGCAGCGTCCAGGCACCCATCTGCGGTGCCAGCCTGCCCGCCACTTCGGACATCGGCGCCAGCAGCGGCAGACCGCCCTGTGGGTCCGTCACCGTTTCATAGGCGATGCAGGTGGCCTTCGATCCGATCAGGTCGGCGGTCTGGTCGGGATCGGGGGCCAGATGCAGATAGGCGAACAGCACCTGCCCGTCGCGCAGCATCGCGCGTTCCTTCGCCTGCGGCTCCTTCACCTTGACGATCATTTCGGCCTGGTCGAACACCGCTCGGGCATCGGGGACGATGCGCGCGCCCGCATCCTCATAGGCCGCGTCCTCGAATCCCGACCCGACCCCGGCGCCTGCCTCGATCAGCAGGTCATGGCCGCGACCGGCGATTTCGCGCACGGCGTTGGGGGTCAGGCCGACCCTGTATTCGCGCGTTTTCGTTTCGGTCGGACATCCGATGATCATCGCCTTCTCCCGTCGTTTTCGTCAGGATGACACGGGAAGGCCGCCGGCGGATAGAGAAACCTTGCCTCTATCCCCCCGCGACGCGCAGGACGATCTTGCCGACATGATCGCCCTCCTCCATCCGGCGGTGGGCGTTCGCGGCATCGTCCAGCGCGAACTCGCTGTCCATGATCGGCCCGATGCGACCGGCATCCAGCCACGGCCAGACGGTTTCGCGCAGGCTGTCGGCGATCCGCGCCTTGGCCAGATCGGATTGGGGACGCAGGGTCGATCCGGTCAGCGTCAGCCGGCGCATCATCAGCGGCGCGAGGTTCAGCGCGACCTGCGGTCCCTGCAGGAACGCGATCTGCACAAGGCGCCCGTCATCGGCCAGCGCCTTGACGTTGCGTGGAACATAGTCGCCCCCCACCATGTCGAGGATCAGGTTCGCGCCTCCGGCATCACGCAGGATTTCGACGAAATCGGCATTGCGGTAGTTGATCGCCTCGGCGCCCAGATCGGCGCAGACGCGGCACTTGTCGTCGGTTCCGGCGGTGGCCCAGACGCGCGCGTCCAGCATGCGGGCGATCTGGATCGCCGTGGTGCCGATGCCGGACGATCCGCCGTGAACCAGAAACCGCTCGCCCGCTTCCAGCCGGCCGCGCATGACGACATTGGACCAGACGGTGAAGTAGGTTTCGGGCAGGCAGGCCGCCTCGCGCAGGGCCATGCCGTCCGGCACGCGCAGGACGTGATCGGCCTGGGTGCGGACGTATTCGGCATAACCGCCGCCCGGCAGCAGCCCGCAGACAGCGTCGCCCACGTTCCAACCAACACCGTCGCCCACCGCCGCGACATGGCCCGAAGATTCGAGGCCGGGCAGGTCGCTGGCGCCGGGGGGCGGGGCATAGGTGCCCGCGCGCTGGGCGACATCGGGACGGTTGACCCCCGCCCAGGCCACGCGGATGACCACCTGACCGGGGCCGGGTCGTGGTACGGGCCGGGTTGTCGGGCGCAGGACTTCGGGACCGCCGCCGTTGCCGGCGATCTCGATGGCGGTCATTTCATCGGGAAGGGTCATTCGGGCGTGCTCCGCCATGTGCCGGGAAGATCGACGCGGGGCATCTTCATCGGCGCGCGGACATGGCCGAGCGCCCAGTTCGGTCCCGCCAGAAGCGTGCGAAGAATGGGATTGGCATTCGCCGCGGCCTTGACCTTCTCGATCCGCATCACGTCCTCGATCCGGCGGTCGATGAACGCCCAGGTGTCCTGATTGTCGAGGCTGTCGTCGCCCAGCCAGTAAAGCACCGTCGATCCGTAGACCCCCGCCAGCGTTGCGCGCTTGGTGTACCAGTTGATGTCCGTCGCGGTGTCGCCCAGGGCCGTCCAGATACGGTCCGCCGTGCCCCAAAGCGCCTTGCTGCCGTCCGCCGAATACATCGGCAACGAGAACAGGGTGAAGCCGCGCCGCACCGCTTCCTTGTCGCGCACGACCTCGATCCGGGTGCGCAGGGCGGCGGCGACGCGGTCGCGGAAGCGCATGTCGGCCAGGTCCATCTGCCGCAGTCTGTCGGCCATCGCGTCGTCGCCCCGGATGTGCCAGGCCAGCGCCAGATCGACCGGGCCACGCGGGAACAACGCGCGCGCCTCGGCCAGCGGAACGCCGGCATCGCGCGCCGCGGCTTTCAGGGTGGCTTCGGACCAGCCGTCGAACGGGACATTGACCAGCGCGGCATCCAGAATGGCGGAACGGGGATCGGGTGGCATCGCATCTCCTCTGGGTTCGGGTGGACAATCTAGGCGCGCGCTGCTAGAAGACCACCTCCTGCATCCATGCAACTCAAACCTAGAAAGGTGGTGAAAACCACATGCAGGTCAGTGTTCGTGACAACAACGTCGATCAGGCCCTTCGCGCGCTGAAGAAGAAGCTCCAGCGTGAGGGCGTCTTTCGCGAGATGAAGCTCAAGCAGCATTTCGAGAAACCGTCCGAAAAGAAGGCCCGCGAGAAGGCCGAGGCGATCCGCCGCCAGCGCAAGCTGGCGCGCAAGAAGGCCCAACGCGAAGGAATGATGTAGATCGTTCCCGACGTGACGGCATTGGCCCCCGGACCGCTGGTTCGGGGGTTTTTTCGTTTCACGTGGAACAGTTTAACGGCGTGTCAGTCTTGACTGACGAAGGATGAAGGTATCGACCGGTCCAAGGTTCGATCGCTGCCGGGATGCACCTGCCATGAAGCCGAAGATCCTGACCACGCTGGCCACCTATGACCGCGCGCAGTTCGGCCAGGACCTGGGCGCGGGCGTCACCGTGGCGATGGTGGCGCTGCCGCTGAGCCTGGCCATCGCCATCGCATCGGGGGCGGGGCCCGAAAAGGGGCTGGTGACGGCCATCGTTGGCGGTCTGCTGATTTCGCTTCTGGGCGGCAGCCGGGTGCAGATCGGCGGGCCGACAGGCGCGTTCATCGTCGTGGTCGCGGGGATCATCGCGACACACGGCTATGACGGGCTGGTTCTGGCGACCTTCATGGCGGGCATCATCATGCTGGCGGCGGGATCGCTGCGGGCCGGCAATCTGGTGGAGTATGTGCCTGAACCCGTCGTCAACGGATTCACCATCGGTATCGCCATCATCATCGCGACCAGCCAGTTGCAGGATCTGCTGGGTCTGGCGGAT
>NZ_AMGO01000020.1 GCF_000299575.1 Oceaniovalibus guishaninsula JLT2003 | reverse complement strand
GAGGCGGGCCGATCACGTTACTGTCGGCCGCATGGCGCGTCAACGTGCACCGGGCTATATCGGCGGTCGGAGGCGCTGAGGCACAAGCGCTTGTAGGCGACCGGAACGGGACGGCATGGACGCGAAACTGCATCTTCTGAAACTTTCGGTCGGATCGGAAAGCGTCGAGGGGCTGATCGACTGGCAGCGCAACCGCTCTGAGCAGCGGATCGGCGGACGCTATTACCATCTGACGCGGATGTGGCCGCGCCGACAGGCCGAATTGCTGGCAGGAGGGTCGATCTTCTGGGTGATCCAGGGGCTGATCCTGGCCCGCCAGCGCGTCCTGTCGCTGCACGAGGTGACGGGGCAGGACGGCATCCGGCGCTGCGGGCTGGTGCTGGACGCCGAAGTGGTGCGGACCGAACCCGTGGCGCGACGCCCCTTTCAGGGCTGGCGCTATCTGGAAGCGGCCGATGCCCCGGCGGACCTGGGTGGCGCGCGCGGTGGCGATGCGGACCTGCCGCCGTCGCTAATGGCAGCACTGGCGGAAATCGGCGTGCGGTGACGGTGAACAAAAGTTTCCGTGAGGGCGGCTGTCTTGACGAAAAGTTAGTCTAGCTTGTGACGACGTGACAGTTTGTCACCGACTTTCAGGGAGACTTTTGATGAAAAGCTACAGGATGACGGCGGTTCTGGCGGCGGCCACATTGGCGCTGACGGTTCCCGTGACCGGCTGGGCCGCGACCTTCAAGGCGGCGTTGACGGAACTGAACGGTTCGGGCGTCAGCGGATCGGTGATCTTCGATGTGGACCGCACCGCAAACACGCTGCGCGCCCGGGCCGAGATCTTCGGCTTGACGCCGGACCGGCTGCATGTCAATCACATCCATGGCCGCTTCAACGACGACGGAACGCCGCGCGATTCGATCCTGCCGACGATGGACCTGGACGATGACGGCGACGGGTTCGTCGAGGTGCTGGAAGCCGCGCCGAATTATGGCGACATTCTGCTGTCCCTCGAACCGGCGCTGGCGCTTCCCGATCCCGACCCGAGCGCCGTCCATTCGGGGCCGTTCGCCGATGCCAGCGGCGTGCTGCGATACGACCTGCTGTTCGACCTGACCGACGATTCCATTTTCTTCAGCCCGGTTCTGGGCAACGACTATACCTCGGCGGACATCTTTCCGCTGCATCTGCGGGAATATGTGATCCACGGGCTGATCGTGCCCGGAGGCATCGACCCGTCGGCGCCTGACGGCGGCTTTGTCGCGACGATGCCCGTGGCCGCCGCCGAGATTTCGCCGGTGCCGCTTCCGGGTGCGGCCGGTCTGCTGCTGCTTGGCCTGTCGGGAATGGGCATCCTTGGCCGTCGCCGGATGAAGCGCCCGGCCTGACGCCCCGCACGGACCGTCAGGCGTCGAGGCCGAGGCGCTTCTTCAGCCTTTGCAGCGTCTGACGGTCTTCGTCGGTCCATGCCGCGTTGCGCGCGCGATAGAGCGTGGCCTGACTGGCATGGACCAGCCCGTCGGCCAGCGGCCGGAGATGGTTGTCGCGCAGCGTCTCGCCGGACGACGTGATGTCGGCGACGGCCTCGGCGGTGCCGTTGCGCACGGTGCCTTCGGTGGCGCCCTGGCTGTCGATCAGCCGGTAATCGGCGACGCCGTGGTGGCGCAGATGGTTGCGGACCAGGCGGTGATACTTGGTGGCGATGCGCATGCGAAAGCCATGATCGCGCCGGAAGGCCGCCGCCGCCGCGTCGAGATCGTCGAGCGTTTCCACATCCGTCCAGAAGGTCGGGACGGCGATCACCAGGTCGGCCTGACCGAAACCCATCCTCGCCAGCTCCTCGACCTGCGCATCCCAGGCGACCAGCCGGTCGCGCACCAGATCGGATCCGGTGACGCCTAGATGGATCCGCCCGGCGGCCAGATCGCGCGGGATCTCGGCGGCGCTGAGCAGAACCAGTTGCAGATCGGCGCCGTCCACGCTGCCGGCATATTCGCGGTCGGCGCCGTCGCGGGCCATGGCAAGGCCGCGTTCGCCGAACCACTGGAACGTCTTGTCCATCAGCCGGCCCTTGGACGGCACGCCCAGTTTCAGCATGACGCCCCCCGGCCCGCCGCAAGCAGCGTCAGCGCCGGGCGGATGACGCCGCCCACGGCGCGCACGGCGCGGCCCGATCCCAGCACCCGCGTCAGCGCGTCATAGCGCCCCCCCGTCGCCACAGGCGGCAGATCGCCCCGCTGCGGCGCGCGGAACGAGAAGACGAAGCCGTCGTAATATTCCATCGTCGCACGGCCATGCGCCGTTTCGAACGGCAGGGCGGCCACGTCGATGCCGCGCGCCGTCATCGCATCCAGCCGGCGCGCCAAACCGTCGACGGCATCGGCTATCCAGGGCATATCCATCGCCATATCCTCGAGCCGGCCGAGAACGGCGGGGGCGGCATCGTGGAGTTCGAGCAATTCGTCGATCAGCCCGACCAGCGCCGGATCGAGCGGCGGTTCGTCCGCGTCGGCATTCAGGGCCGCGAGACGCGCGCGCACCTCGGCCAGGCTGCGCAGGCCGATCTGTGGTGAGTTCGACGGGGCCGGGCGGCGGGGCCGGGTCCGGTGCGAGAACCGTTCCGTCAGCGCGCGGAACCGGCGCGGCCGCCAGATGTGCCGCAGCAGCGCGGCGCGGCGCGCATCGCTGACGGGCAGCCCCGCGACGGCGGCCATCAGCAGGCCGGTATCGCCGGTGGCGATCCGCAGGCCCAGGGGCGCCAGCAGGTCGTGAAACAGCGCGAAAACCTCGGCGTCGGCGGCGGCGGGATCGTCGCCGCCGAAAAGCTCGAACCCCGTTTGAAGGTATTCGGGCGCGCGGTCGGACAGGTCTTCTTGACGGCGGAAAACCTGCCCCGAATAGGCATAGCGCGCGATGCCGCCATCATCGGCCCCGCCGGCCATGTGCATCTGCACGATGGGCACGGTGAAATCGGGGCGCAGCATCATTTCGCCCCGCTGGGGATCGAAGGTGGTGAAGGCGCGGCCGCGGATATCCTCGCCGTAAAGGTCCAGCAACGTCTCGGCGGGTTGCAGGATGTCGGTTTCGACCGGCTGCGCGCCGGCAGCCTGAAATGCGGCGAGAAAGCGCGCGGCCTCGGCCTTTTCGGCGAGATCGGTCATTGCAGGCGCTTGGCGATCCCGGCCACCAGATCGGCGCGCGGCAATTCGAACTGCGCGGGCTGGGCGCGCCATTCCTCGTGGGTGACTTCGCCCGCCAACCGCGCCCCGAGCGCCAGATCCTTGACCTGCACCACGCCGCGCGCGCGTTCGTCGGCCCCCTGGATCACGGCCAGCGGGGACGCGCGGCGATCGGCGTATTTCAACTGGTTGCCGAAGTTTCTGGGATTTCCCAGATAGACTTCGGCGCGGATGCCGGCGCGCCGAAGCTCGGCGGCCATGGCCTGATAGTCCGACATGCGGTCGCGGTCCATGACGGTCACGATGACCGGACCCGCCGCCGCGTCGTCGACGCGCCCCCTGGCGTCCAGCGCGGCCAGCAGGCGGTCCACCCCGATTGACACGCCGGTGGCGGGCACGTCCTGGCCGGTGAAGCGGCGCACCAGATCGTCATAGCGCCCGCCCCCCGCGACGCTGCCGAATTGGCGCGGGCGCCCGTCCTCGTCCGCGATCTGGAACGTCAGCTCGGCCTCGTAGACGGGGCCGGTATAGTAGCCGAGGCCGCGCACGACCGAAGGGTCGATCACCACGCGGTCGGGGCCGTAGCCCAGCGCGGCGAGGGCGTCGGCGATCTGCGACAGCTCCTCCACCCCGTCGGCGCCGATGGCGGAATCGGCCACGAGATCGCGCAGCCGGACCAGCGTGGCGGCGTTGTCGTCGCGCCGCGCCTCGCAGAAATCGAGCAGCAGCGCCGCCTGCGCGTCGTCCAGCCCGGCGCCGCTGGTGAAGTCGCCGCTTTCGTCGCGCCGGCCCGCGCCCAGCAGATCGCGCACGCCGTCGCGGCCGAGGCGGTCCAGCTTGTCTATGGCGCGCAGGACGATGCCGCGGGCGGCGTCGTGGTCGGGCCCGGCAAGCCCCGCGACCTGCATCACACCGTTGAGGATCTTGCGGTTGTTCACGCGCACGATGTAATCGCCGCGCGCGATGCCGACCGCTTCCAGCACATCGGCGGTCAGGGCGCAGATTTCGGCATCGGCCGCCATCGAGGGCGCGCCGACCGTATCGGCATCGCATTGATAGAACTGACGAAAGCGGCCCGGACCGGGTTTTTCGTTGCGCCAGACCGGACCCATGGTGAACCGCCGGTAGGGGCTGGGCAGGGTGTCGCGGTATTGCGCGGCGACGCGGGCCAGGGGCGCCGTCATGTCGTAACGCAACGCCAGCCAGTCGCCCTTGTCGTCGGCATCCTCCTGCCAGGCGAAGACGCCGGCATTGGGGCGGTCCACATCGGGCAGAAACTTGCCCAGCGCCTCGACCGTCTCGACCGCCGAGGTTTCCAGCGCATCGAAGCCGTAAAGGTGATAGACATCCGCGATGCGGCGCAGCATCTCGGTCCGGCGGGTGACTTCGGGGCCGAAATAGTCGCGAAAGCCCTTGGGGGTGGCGGCCTTCGGTCGCGGTTGTTTCTTCGGCGCCATCACTGTCCCCGGCGTTGCAGTCGCGCGCTGCCTAGCGGATGCCCCTTGTGGGGGCAAGCCGCCGGGATGGGGCGCCGGGCGTGCAAGCCCGACGCCAAGACGCGATCAGGCGCGCGATCAGGCGGCCTTGCGCCGCCGGGCGGCCCAGCCCAGACCGCCCATCGCGGCCAGCAGCATCGGCAGCGCGGCGGGCAGCGGAACGGCCGCCACCTGAAGCGCGTCGAAGCCGCCGGAGCCGCTGTAGGTCAGGGTGAACGACTCGCCCCGGTTGATCTGGAACGGATCGAAGGCGATCGTCGCCGTCTGGCGATCCTTGGCGATGTTCGCCGAACCCAGCGTCTTGCCGCCGGCCACGACACCGAAGATGCCGTCATCGACCGCCGAGGCGCCCGAGAGCAGCAGCGCCGGACCGTCGAGCAGGGTGAAGGTGATGGTGCCCGCGGCGGCCGCGTCGTTCGGCGTCGGCTTGCCGTTGCCCGCGTCCTGAAGGATCAGGACGTTGCCGGCGACGCCGTTGTCGCCCTGGTTGCGCGGCCGCAGATCCTTGTCGTCGTTACACTTCTTGTAGCCCTTGCAGAGGGTGTCGAAGATCGCCGGCCCCTTGGACGGGCCAGTCCAGGTCAGGCCGAAGGTGAAACCGGCTTCGGTGAAGGTGGTCAGCGGCACATTCTGCATCGCGCCGGCATCCAGCCCCTCGAATCCGATGGTGGCGGCATTCGCAGCGCCGCCGAGCAATGCCGCCGCGACAAACGCGCCGGCCAGAGTTTTCTTTTTCATCGTATCACTCGCTTGAAAGGGCCGCATGAATCGACCGGCCATGGAATTGTCGGTCTGTCCGGGATACGGTCAATTTGAGACGGGTTGAAGTTTATCGCCCCAGATCAGTCAGTTGTGGCGATAATGACTGCGTGATCTGGCCTATTGTTTCTTCCGAGGACCGATGACCGATCCACGTTACAATCTAGAAGAGAAAGTCGCGCATCTTCTGCGTGTGCAGGACGAATTGTCGGATATCGTCGCCGAGCAGGCCGGCCGAATCGAGCGGCTGGAGCGGCGGATCGAGATGCTGATGCGCCGCGAGGCCGAGCGCGACCTGGACGCGGGCGGGTCGGTCCCCCTAGCCGACCAGCGCCCGCCGCATTGGTAGCTGGGCGTCAGACGTCCTCGACCTCGAACCCCAGCGATTTGATGGCGGCGCGGATGCGGGGCGAGACGGGGAAATCGGCACCCAGATCGACCTCGACCTCGCCGGGAAGGGCGGGGTCGGACAGGCACAGGGTGATGGGGCCGCGCCCGCTGCGGACGTTGCGGTCGGCGCGCGCGCCTTCCAGCAGGTCGCGCACGGCCTCGATCGCGCCCGCCTCGTCCACGAAGACGCGCAGGCCCGAGCCGCCCGCATCGGCCACGATGTCGTCCACGGCGGCGATGCTGCGGCCCAGCAGCTTGAGGGTGTCGGCCTCCATCGTCGCCTCGACCTGGACGACCACGCGGCTGCCCGCCTCGAGCAGGTCGCGCGAGGATTCGAGCACATCGGAAAAGACCGTTACTTCGCAAAGCCCGGTGGGATCGGACATCTGCACGAAGGCAAAGCGGTTGCCGCGCGCGGACTTGCGTTCCTGCCGGCCGCTGACGGCACCGGCGATGCTGGCGACATGCGGGCCCTGGGCGGCGCGCGCGCGGACCTCTTCCAGCGTCATCACCTTCTTGCGGCGCAGAGGCGCCATGTAATCGTCCAGCGGATGGCCCGAAAGGTAGAAGCCGACAGCGGCGTGTTCCTCGGCCAGACGTTCGGCGGCGGGCCAGTCATCGGCCTGCGCCAGCCGGGGTTCGGGCAGATCGTCGCCCGCCTCGCCGAACAGGCTGACCTGGTTGCTGGCCTTCTGGTCGTGGATCGCCGCCGAATAGGCCACCAGCGCATCCAGCCCGCCGAAGACGCGCCGCCGGTTGCGGTCGAGCTGGTCGAAGGCGCCGGCGCGGGCCAGCATCTCCATCGGGCGCTTGCCGACGCGTTTCAGATCGACGCGGCGCGCCATGTCGTAAAGCGTGGCGAAGGGGCGTTGGCCGCGCCCCTCGACGATCAGGCGCATCGCCTCGACGCCGACGTTCTTGAGCGCGCCCAGCGCATAGGCGATCCGGCCGTCGATGACCCGGAAGGTCGCGTCCGAGCGGTTGACGCAGGGCGGCACGATCTCGATCTTCAGGCCGCGCCGCACCTCCTCGGCATAGACGGCCAGCTTGTCGGTCAGGTGGATGTCGCAGTTCATCACGCCGGCCATGAATTCGACCGGATGGTTCGCCTTGAGCCAGGCGGTCTGATAGCTGACGACGGCATAGGCGGCGGCGTGCGACTTGTTGAAGCCGTAATTGGCGAACTTGTCGAGAAGGTTCCACACTTCGGTCGCCTTGGAAGCATCGACCCCGTTCGCCTTGGCGCCCGCCAGGAACTTGGGCTTTTCGGCATCCATCGCCGCCTGGATCTTCTTGCCCATCGCGCGGCGCAGCAGGTCGGCGCCGCCCAGCGAATAGCCGGCCATGTCCTGCGCGATCTGCATGACCTGTTCCTGATAGACGATGATGCCCTGCGTTTCGTCGAGGATGTGGTCGATGCTGGGATGCAGGCGCTCGCGGTCCGACAGGCCGTTCTTCACCTCGCAGTATTTGGGAATATTCTCCATCGGGCCGGGACGATAAAGCGCGACCAGCGCGACGATATCCTCGATGCAGGTGGGCTTCATCCGGCGCAGCGCGTCCATCATGCCGCTGCTTTCCACCTGGAACACGGCGACGGTCTTTGCACTGGCGTAAAGGCGATAGGTGGCCGGATCGTCCAGCGGGATCGCGCCGATGTCGTTCTCGGTCCCCGGAGCGGGATCGTAGAGCCGCGTTCCGTCCGGCCCGACATGCAGCGGCCGCGAGGCGCGGATCAGGTCGATGGCGTTCTGGATCACCGTCAGCGTCTTGAGACCCAGGAAGTCGAACTTGACCAGTCCCGCCTGTTCCACCCATTTCATGTTGAACTGGGTCGCGGGCATGTCGGATTTGGGGTCGCGGTAGAGCGGCACCAGCGCGTCGAGCGGCCGGTCGGCGATGACCACGCCCGCCGCATGGGTCGACGCGTTGCGCAACAACCCCTCGATCTTGCTGCCGTAATCCAGCAGGCGGCGCACGACTTCTTCGCGGGCTTCCTCGCGCAGGCGCGGTTCGTCCGCCAGCGCCTTTTCGATGCTGACGGGCTTGACCCCCTCGACCGGGATCAGCTTGGACAGCCTGTCAACCTGCATGTAGGGCAGTTGCAGAACGCGCCCCACATCGCGCACGGCCGCCTTGGACAGCAGCGCGCCGAAGGTGATGATCTGCCCCACGCGGTCGGCGCCGTAACGCTGCTGGACATAGCGGATCACCTCCTCGCGGCGGTCCATGCAGAAGTCGATGTCGAAATCGGGCATCGACACGCGTTCGGGGTTCAGGAACCGCTCGAACAGCAGCGAATAGCGCAGCGGATCGAGATCGGTTATCGTCAGCGCATACGCCACCAGCGACCCCGCGCCCGACCCCCGGCCCGGACCCACGGGAATGTCGTGGTCCTTGGCCCATTTGATGAAGTCGGCGACGATCAGGAAATAGCCGGGAAACCCCATGCCTTCGATGATGCCCAGCTCGAAATCCAGCCGGGCCTGATAATCCTCGACCGGGGCGGCGTGGGGGATGACGGCCAGCCGCGCGGCCAGACCCTCGCGCGCCTGGCGGCGCAGTTCGGCGACCTCGTTCTCGGCGAAGCGGGGCAGGATCGGGTCGCGGCGCGACACCGCGAAGGCGCAACGGCGGGCGATCTCGACGGTGTTTTCCAGCGCCTCGGGCAGATCGGCGAAAAGCGCCGCCATCTCGGCCGGGGATTTGAGGTAATGCTGCGGCGTCAGGCGGCGGCGGGGCGTGGATTGATCGACATACGCGCCTTCGGCAATGCAGATCAGCGCATCGTGCGCCTCGAACATGTCGGGCTTGGGGAAGTGCACGTCGTTGGTGGCGACCAGCGGCAGATCCATCGCATAGGCCATTTCGACATGCCCGCGCTCGGTCGCCTGTTCGGCGGGCGTCGGCTGTCCCCCCTCGCCAGGATGGCGCTGCAACTCGACGTAAAGGCGGCCCGGATAGATCGCGGCCAGCCGGGTCAGAAGCGTCTCGGCCCGCTGGCGGTGGCCGGCCTGCAACAACCGCCCCACCGGCCCGTCGGGGCCGCCCGAAAGGCAGATCAGCCCGTCGCCATGCGAAGCCAGATCGTCGGGCGTGACATGCAGCGGCCCGCCATCCGCGCGCATGTAAAGCGCGGTGTTCAGCTTCATCAGGTTGTCATAGCCCGCTTCGGACTGGGCCAGAAGCACCAGCGGCGCGGGGCGCGGCAACTGCCCGCGCGGCGGGTCTTCGCCGAAATCCAGCAGGTCGAGCTGGCAGCCGATTATGGGCTGCACGCCGCCTTCGATGGCGCCGACCGAAAATTCGAGCGCCGCGAACATGTTGTTGCTGTCGGTCACGGCGATGGCGGGCATCCCCATCGCGGCGGCCAGCCCCGGCAGCTTTTTCAGCCGCACGGCGCCTTCGAGCAGCGAATATTCGGTATGGACGCGCAGGTGGATGAATCGGGGGGCGGTCATGGCGCAGTCGTAGCCCGCCCCGCCCGTCCCCGCCAGCCCGCCGATATGCCGGATGCCCCGGAACACCGCGCCGCCCGCGCGCATTGCCGATGGACAACCGAGGAGGGAACCCATGTCCATCAAGGAAATGCTGGCCGAGCACCCCGACGTCGCGGGGCATCTGAACGAACCGCTGGCCGAGGCCGTCCGTCACGCGATGTATTGCGCGGCGATCTGCAATGCGTGCGCCGATGCCTGCGCCGCCGAGGAGGATGCCGGCGAGCGCGGACCGTGCATCCGGCTTTGCAACGATTGTTCGGACATCTGCACGGCGACCTACCGCGTGGGCTCGCGCCGCACGGGCAGCAACGAAGGCGTGCTGAAGGCGATGCTGGAGCTTTGCGCGCAGGCCTGCGACGAATGCGCCGCGATGTGCGAAAAGCACGACGATGCCCATTGCGCGCGCTGCGCCCAGATGTGCCGGGAATGCGCCGAGGATTGCCGCAAGGCGGCGCGGAACCTTTGAACGCACAAAAAACTTGCCAAGGCATGTCCGGCCCGCTTTCATGACCGGCGGGCCGCGCACTCTACGCCGCATCGACCGCGCCGCCTGCTGGGGAAGAGGGTAAGGCGGCGGACTACAGGAACATGCACGTCCGGTTTCGACTGAACGGAGATCCGGTGGCGGCCGATGTCGCCCCGACGGCGACACTTCTGGACTGGCTGCGCGAGACGCGGGGGCTGACCGGCACCAAGGAAGGCTGCAACGAGGGCGATTGCGGCGCCTGCACGGTGATCGCCACCGATGCGGACGGCGCACGGACGCTTAACGCCTGCATCCTGTTCATGGGGCAATTGGACGGCATGGCGATCCGCACGGTCGAGGGGATCGCCGGGCCGGACGGCGCGCTGCATCCCGTGCAGCAGGCGATGATCGACCATCACGGATCGCAATGCGGGTTCTGCACGCCGGGCTTTGTCGTGGCGATGGCCGCCGCGCATCTGAACGGACGCACCGACCACGACGACCAGCTTGCCGGCAACCTGTGCCGCTGCACCGGCTATGCGCCGATCCGCCGCGCCGCCGAAGCCGCCGAGGCTGCGCCGGTGCCCGACTGGATGCGGGATGCGCCGGTGAAGGGCGCGGAGGGTTCCGATGGATCCGAAGGCGGCGCGAAGGAAGCGCCGTCGCACGGCACGGTGTCCGCCGATTGGGGACACCGCGATTCCCTGGCCGCGACCGGCGCATCGGCGCAGGGCGATCCGGGCCGCGCCGGTGCGGGGTTCCGGCCCCGCAACGCCGACGCGCTGGCCGGATGGTATGCGCAAAACCCCGACGCGGTGCTGATCGCCGGGGCAACGGACGTGGGGCTTTGGGTGACGAAGGGGCTGCGCGATCTGGGCCAGGTCGCCTTTCTGAACGGCGTGACGGATTTGCAGCGGATCGAGCAGGGGCCGGACGGGCTGCGCATCGGTGCGGGCGTGACGATGACCCGGATGCTGGAGGCGATGACCGACCGCCATCCGTCCTATGCCGAGCTGATCCGCCGCTATGGCAGCGTCCAGGTTCGCAACGCCGCGACGCTCGGCGGCAACATCGCCAACGGATCGCCCATCGGCGACAACCCGCCCGCGCTGATCGCACTGAGCGCCATGCTGCATCTGCGGCGCGGGGATGCGCGCCGGTCGATTCCGCTGGAGGATTTCTTCGTCGATTACGGCAGGCAGGACCGAGGGCCGGGCGAGTTCGTCGAGGCGGTGACGATCCCCGACGGCCCGGACATCCTGCGCTGCTACAAACTGAGCAAGCGGTTCGACCAGGACATCTCGGCCGTGTGCGGGTGTTTCGCCATCGCGCGCGACGGGGGCCGCGTAACGGCGGCGCGGATCGCCTTCGGCGGCATGGCGGGCATTCCCAAGCGCGCCCGCGCGGTCGAGGACGTGCTGCTGGCGGGCGGGACGGTGGCCGAGGCGCAGGAGGCGCTGGCGCGGGACTTCACCCCGCTGTCGGACATGCGCGCCAGCGCCGCCTATCGGATCGAGGCCGCGCGCGGCATGATCGCGCGCGCCTGCGCCGACAGCCCGCTGCATGTGCTGGAGGTGCAGCCATGAGCGTCGCGCGTCCCCTGCCCCACGAAAGCGCCGCGCTGCATGTCACGGGCGCCGCGCGTTATATCGACGACCTGCCGGTGCCCGCCAACACGCTGCATCTGGCCTTCGGCCTGTCGCCCGCCGCGCATGGCGCGATCGCGGCGCTGGATCTCGAGGCAGTGCGCACCGCGCCGGGCGTCGTGCATGTGATGACGGCGGCCGACCTGCCCTTCGCCAACGACGTGGCGCCCGCCGCGCATGACGAACCGCTGCTGGCCGACGGCATCGTGCACCACATGGGCCAGCCGATCTTCGCCGTCGCCGCTGTATCGCATCTGGCGGCGCGCAAGGCGGTGCGGCAGGCCCGCCTCGAGATCGTCGAGCGGCCCGCGCTTCTGACCATCGACGACGCGCTGGCGGCGGATGCACGATACGAGGACGGGCCGCGCATCTATGCCAAGGGCGACGCCGCCGCCGCCATCGCGGACGCGCCCCGCCGACTGACCGGCCGGATCGAGATCGGCGGGCAGGAGCATTTTTATCTGGAAGGCCAGGTGGCCCTCGCCCTGCCGCAGGAGGGGGGCGAGATGGTGGTCCATTCGTCGTCCCAGCATCCGACCGAGATCCAGCACAAGGTGGCCGAGGCGCTGGGCCTGCCTATGCACGCCGTGCGCGTCGAGGTGCGGCGCATGGGCGGCGGGTTCGGCGGCAAGGAAAGCCAGGGCAACGCGCTGGCCGTCGCCTGCGCGGTGATGGCGCGGGCGACCGGGCGGCCCTGCAAGATGCGTTACGACCGCGACGACGACATGACGATCACCGGCAAGCGCCACGATTTCCGCATCGACTATGACGTGGGGTTCGACGGCGACGGGCGGGTGCGGGGCGTCGAATTCAGGCAATACGCCCGCTGCGGATGGAGCCAGGATCTGTCGCTGCCCGTCGCCGATCGCGCGATGCTGCATGCCGACAACGCCTATCGTCTGGATCATTGCCGCATCGAAAGCCACCGGCTGCGCACGCATACGCAATCGGCGACCGCCTTTCGCGGTTTCGGCGGGCCGCAGGGCATGGTCGGGATCGAGCGGGTGATGGACGAGATCGCCCATGCGCTGGGGCGCGATCCGCTGGAGGTGCGGCGCGTCAACTTCTATGCCGACGCGGATGGCGACCCCGAAGGGGGGCTGTCCGCCCCCCGGCCTTCGGCCCCCCCCGGGGGTATTTCGGGAAAGATGAAGGAGGCCGACATCGCCAGCCGCGGCGCGCTGCACGAGGTGGCCGAGCCGGTCGGTCCGGTCCACGCGCCGCCGCCCGGTGTGCAGACCACGCCCTATCACATGCCGGTCACGGATTTCATCCTGCACCGGCTGACCGCGCGGCTGGCCGAAACGGCGGATTACGACGCCCGGCGCCAGAAGGTGGCGGACTGGAACGCGGCCAACGCGGTGCTGAAGCGCGGAATCGCCCTGACGCCGGTGAAGTTCGGCATTTCCTTCACGCTGACGCATCTGAACCAGGCGGGCGCGCTGGTGCATGTCTATCAGGACGGGTCCGTGCATCTGAACCACGGCGGCACCGAGATGGGTCAGGGGCTGCATTCCAAGGTGCGGCAGGTGGCGGCCGACCGCTTCGGCATCGACGTGTCGCAGGTGCGCATAAGCGCGACCGATACCGGCAAGGTGCCCAACACATCCGCAACGGCGGCGTCTTCGGGGGCGGATCTGAACGGCATGGCGGTCAAGGCGGCCTGCGACACGATCCGCGACCGGATCGCCGCCTATCTGGCCGGGCTGCATCAGACCGATGCCGCCGCGATCCGGTTCGAGGGCGGGCAGGTGCGCGCCGGGGGCGAGGTCTATGATTTTCCGCGCGCGGTGGCCTTGGCCTATATGGGGCGCGTCAGCCTGTCCTCGACCGGGTATTACCGCACGCCCGATATCGAATGGGACCGCATCGCCGGGCGCGGGCGGCCGTTCTATTACTTCGCCTATGGCGCCGCCGTGACCGAAGTGGTCATCGACACGCTGACCGGCGAGAACCGCATCCTGCGCTGCGACATCCTGCACGACGCGGGCGCATCGCTGAACCCCGCGCTCGACATCGGCCAGATCGAGGGCGGCTATGTGCAGGGCGCGGGCTGGCTGACGACCGAGGAACTGGTCTGGGACGACAAAGGCCGGCTGACGACGCATGCGCCGTCCACCTACAAGATCCCGGCCATGTCGGACCGGCCGCGCGTCTTCAACGTGGCGCTGTGGGACGGCGAGAACCGGGCCGAGACGATCTATCGCTCGAAGGCGGTGGGCGAGCCGCCCTTGATGCTGGGGATTTCCGCGCTGATGGCGCTGAGCGATGCCTGCGCGGCCTGCGGCCCGAACTATCCCGCGCTGGACGCGCCCGCCACGGCCGAACGGGTGCTGGCGGCGGTGCGGCGGGCGCGCGGATGAGCTTCGATCTGGACGCCATCGCCGAGGCTGTCGCCCTGCACGGGCGGGTGCTGCGCGTCGCGGTGGCCGAGGCGCGCGGATCCGTCCCGCGCGAACCGGGGGCGGCGATGCTGCTTTGGGATGGCGGACAGGCGGGAACGATCGGCGGCGGCGCGCTGGAATGGCAGGCCGCGCAGGCCGCGCGTGAGGGCGCGCGGGGCGTGACGCGGCATCCGCTGGGGCCGTCGCTGGGCCAGTGCTGCGGGGGGGCGGTGACGCTGTGGACCGAAGCCTGGGACGCGGCGTCGCTGGCGCGGCTGGATACAGGCGGCGGCATCGTGGCGCGCGGGCCGGGCGAGGTTCCGTTGAGCGTCGCGCGACTGCGCAGCCGGGCGCGGGGTTCGGGGGTTCTGCCCGCGCCCGGCCTGCACGGCGGCTGGATGGTCGAGCCGCTGGCGCGGCGCACCCGGCCCGTCTGGATCTGGGGGGCCGGGCATGTCGGGCGGGCGATGGTCGCGGTCCTGTCGCCGCTGCCCGAGCTGGCGCTGACATGGATCGACACGGCGCCGGCCCGCTTTCCGGCCGCGATACCGGACGGCGTCGCGCAACTGGTGGCGGCCGACCCGGTTCTTGCCGTCCGCCATGCGCCCGACGATGCGCGCCATGTGATCGTGACCTATTCGCATGCGCTCGACCTGGCGCTGTGCGACGCGCTGCTGTCGCGGCGCTGTGGCGGGATCGGGCTGATCGGGTCGGCGACGAAATGGGCGCGGTTCCGTAAGCGGCTGCGCGATCTGGGCCATGGCAACGCCGATCTGGCGCGGATCGACTGCCCGATCGGGGATCCGTCGCTGGGCAAGCATCCGCAGACCATCGCCATCGGGGTGGCGGCACGTCTGCTGGACCGCGCCCGCCGGGCGGACGGAAGGCGCGCGCATGGCTGATATCCTGACGCTGGATGGGCTGACCAAGGCGTATCCCGGCGTCGTCGCCAACGATGCGGTGTCGTTCGGGATCGCCGAAGGCAGCACCCATGCCCTGCTGGGCGAGAACGGCGCGGGCAAGTCCACCCTGGTCAAGATGATCTACGGTCTGGTGCGGCCCGATGCCGGCACGATGCGGCTGGCGGGCGCGCCCCACGCGCCGCATTCGCCGAAAGAGGCGCGCGCGGCGGGCGTGGGGATGGTGTTCCAGCACTTTTCGCTGTTCGACGCGCTGGACGTGGCCGAGAACATCACGCTGGGGATGGATACGCCGCCGCCCCGGTCGGAACTGGCGCAGCGCATCCGCGAGGTCAGCCGCGCCTATGGCCTGCCGCTGGAGCCTGCGCGCATCGTCGGCACGCTGTCGGCGGGCGAACGCCAGCGGGTCGAGATCGTGCGCTGCCTTCTGCAATCGCCGCGCCTGCTGATCATGGACGAGCCGACCAGCGTACTGACCCCGCAGGAGGTGCGGCTGCTGTTCGACACGTTGGAAAAGCTGAGCGACGAGGGCACGGCGATCCTCTATATCTCGCACAAGCTGGAGGAGATCCGCGCGCTTTGCGACCACGCGACGATCCTGCGCGGCGGCCGTGTGGTCGCAACCTGCACCCCGGCCGATCACAGCGCCGCCGAACTGGCCGAGATGATGGTCGGCGCAAGGTTGACGGCGCCCGCCCGCATCGCGCGCGATCCGGGCGACGCGGTGCTGACGCTGGACGGTGTGGCGCTGCCTGCGACCCATGCCTTCGGGACGGCGCTGCACGATGTGTCGCTGACCCTGCGCGCGGGCGAGGTGATGGGCATCGGCGGTGTGGCCGGCAACGGTCAGGACGAATTGCTGGCGGTGATCGCGGGCGAACGCCGCGCCGCCGCGGGCCGCGTGACGCTGGCGGGGCGCGACATCACCCGCGACGGGCCGGATGCGCGGCGGCGCGCGGGGTTGCTGACCGCCCCCGAGGAACGTCTGGGCCATGCCGCCGCCCCCGCGATGAGCCTGACCGAGAACGCGCTGCTGACGGCGCACGAACGCAAGGGGTTGGCGCGGCACGGCTTCATCCGCTGGCGCGCCACACGCGATTTCGCCCGTGCCGTGATCGCCGCCTTCGACGTTCGCACGCCCGGTCCGGGCCAGGCGGCGCAGGCGCTGTCGGGCGGCAACCTGCAAAAATTCGTCATCGGGCGCGAAATCCTTCAGGCGCCGGTGGTGCTGGCCGTCAACCAGCCGACATGGGGTGTCGATGCGTCGGCCGCCGCCGCCATCCGCCAAGCGCTGCTGGATCTGGCCTCCGACGGCGCGGGCGTCATCGTCATCAGTCAGGATCTGGACGAGTTGACCGAGGTTTCGGATACGTTCGCCGCGCTGAACGCGGGCCGCCTGTCGGCGCCGCGGCCCATGCGCGGCCTGACGATGGAGGAGATCGGCCTGATGCTGGGCGGCGTCCGCGGGGAAGCGGCATGATCGCGCTGGAGCGCCGCGCAGCACCCAGCCGCGCCTGGCTTTGGGGTGCGCCGCTGCTGGCCGTGGCGCTGACGATGATCGCGGGCGGGCTGATGTTCGCGGCACTCGGAAAGGATCCGGTGGCGGCGATCCGCACGATCTTCTGGGATCCGCTGTTCGACCCGCAATTCGCCGCCTATTCCCGGCCCCAGCTTCTGGTCAAGGCGGGGCCGCTGGTGCTGATCGCCACGGGCCTTGCGCTGGGGTTCCGGGCCGGCGTTTGGAACATCGGCGCCGAGGGGCAATACATCGTCGGCGCGCTTTGCGGCGCGGGCGCGGGTCTGGCGCTTTATCCGATGGAGGCATGGTTCATCTTTCCGCTGATGGTGCTGGCCGGCGCACTGGGCGGATGGGCCTGGGCGATGATCCCCGCAATTCTCAAGACCCGGTTCAACACCAACGAAATCCTCGTATCGCTGCTGCTGGTCTATGTGGCCGAAAGCCTGCTGGCCTCGGCGGCGGTGGGCGTGCTGCGCAATCCCGAAGGCGGCGGCTTTCCCGGCAGCCGCAACCTGTCGCAATGGGCATCGTCGGCCAATCCCGAACTGATCGCGGGAACGGGCGCGCATTGGGGCGTGGTCGCGGCGCTGATCGCGGTGATCCTGGCCTATGTGGTACTGAACCGGCATCTGACGGGGTTTCACATCAAGCTGGCCGGACAGGCGCCGCGCGCCGCGCGCTTCGCGGGGGTGAACCCCGCGCGGCTGGTTCTGTTCTGCTTCGGCACCGCGGGCCTCCTTGCCGGGCTTGCCGGCGTGTTCGAGGTGACGGGCCCGGCGGGGCAGATCGGCATCGACTTCAACGTCGGTTACGGCTTCACCGCGATCATCGTCGCGTTTCTGGGGCGGCTCGACCCTTTGGGCATCCTGCTGGCCGGACTGCTGATGGCGCTGACCTATATCGGTGGCGAGTTGGCCAGCTTCATGCTGGGGATCCCCGTCGCGGCGATCCAGGCGTTTCAGGGGATGCTGCTGTTCTTCCTGCTGGCGGTGGACGTGCTGACGAACTTCCGCATCCGCGTCGGCCGCAGGGACATCGCATGACCGCGCCCTTCATCTTTCTTCAAATACCCTCGCCGAAGGCGAACGCCGCCATGCGGGGGCCGGCATGGATCTGAGCGTCATCTCGCCCACGCTGCTGGTGGCGTCGCTGATGGTGGCGTCCACCCCGCTGCTGCTGGCCGCCCTGGGCGAGCTGGTGGTCGAGAAGGCGGGCGTGCTGAACCTGGGCGTCGAAGGGATGATGATCGTCGGCGCCATCGGCGGCTTCGCCATCGCGGTCGAGACCGGATCGCCCGTCGCGGGCTTTGTCGCGGCGGCGGTGGCGGGCGCGGCGCTGGCGTCGGTCTTCGGCGTGCTGACGCAGTTCCTGCTGGCAAACCAGGTGGCGACGGGGCTGGCGACGACGCTGTTCGGCCTGGGGATTTCATCGCTGATGGGGCAATCCTACAGCGGCATCCGTCCGCCCGCCACGCCGCGTCTGGATCTCGGGCCGCTGGGCGATCTGCCCTTCGTCGGCCGCGTCGTCTTCGGCCATGACTGGGTGGTCTATTTCTCGCTGCTCCTGACCTTCGCGGTCTGGTGGTTCCTGAACCGCAGCCGGGCGGGGCTGACGCTGCGCGCGGTGGGCGAAAACCACGCGGCGGCGCATGCGCTGGGAATCAAGGTGGTGGCGATCCGCATGGCGGCCATCGCCTTCGGCGGCGCCTGCGCTGGGCTGGGCGGGGCGTATCTTTCGCTGGTGCGGGTGCCGCAATGGACCGAAGGCATGACGTCGGGCGCGGGCTGGATCGCGCTGGCCATCGTCGTCTTCGCGTCGTGGCGCGCGGGCCGGGTGCTGCTGGGCGCGTATCTGTTCGGCGGGGTCACGGTGCTGCAACTGAACCTTCAGGCGGCGGGCGTGGCGTTGCCCGTCGAATACTTGTCGATGTCCCCCTACCTGATAACGATTGCGGTGCTGGTCCTGATGTCGGCGCGCCGCAGGGGGGCCGCGGCCGCGCCCGCATCGCTGGGCCAATCATTCCACGCGTCGCAGTGACGCGATCAACAGGGGAACACGACATGATCCGCAGAACTTTCCTGGGCACCACGCTGCTCGGTGCGGCGGCGCTGGCCTTCATGCAGCCCGCCTTCGCGCAGGACGACAAGGTGAAGGTCGGCTTCGTCTATGTCGGACCGATCGGCGACGGCGGCTATACCTATGAACACGACCAGGCCCGCCTGAAGGTCGAGGAGCATTTCGGCGACAAGGTCGAGACCGTCTATCAGGAAAGCGTTCCCGAAGGCGCCGATGCCGAGCGGGTGATGACGCAGATGGCGCTGTCGGGGGCCGACCTGATCTTCGCCACGTCCTTCGGCTTCATGGATCCGACGATCAACACAGCCAAGAAGTTCCCGGACGTGAAGTTCGAACATGCCACCGGCTACAAGCGGGCAGACAACGTCGGCACCTATTCGGCGCGCTTTTACGAAGGGCGCGCGGTGCTGGGCCATATCGCCGGCAAGATGACCGAGACGAACAAGATCGGCTATATCGCGTCCTATCCCATCCCCGAGGTGATCCGCGGCATCAACGCGTCCTATATCGCCGCCAAGAAGGCCAACCCGGATGTCGAGTTCAACATCGTCTGGGCCTTCACCTGGTTCGACCCCGCCAAGGAGGCCGACGCCGCCAAGGCGCTGATCGAACAGGGCGCCGACGTGATCCTGCAACACACCGATTCGACCGCGCCCCATGCCGCCGCGGCCGAGGCGGGCAATGTCATCGCCTTCGGCCAGGCCAGCGACATGGCCGAATACAAGCCCAGCCCGCGCGTCAGCTCCATCATCGACAACTGGGCGCCCTATTACATCGACCGGGTCCAGGCGGTGATGGACGGCACTTGGGAAAGCGACGACACCTGGGACGGGATCGGCCCCGGCATGGTCGAGATCGGCGAGATCACGGCCGTCCCCGACGACGTGAAGGCCGAGGCGCTGGAGATCCGGGACAGGATCGCGGCGGGCGAATACCATCCCTTCACCGGCCCGCTGAACCGGCAGGACGGCAGCGAATGGCTGAAAGAGGGCGAGACCGCCGACGACGCGACGCTGCTGGGCATGGATTTCTATGTCGAGGGGCTGACCGGCGACATTCCCAACTGATTCCACCCCGACTGACCCTGCGACGCGGGCCGGCAGCGACGCCACAACTGGCCCGGCCCGCGATCCTGACCTAGAAGGCCCCTCAACCGAAGGAGCCTGCCATGGTCCGCCAGATTCTGCCGATCAGCGCCCTGCTGATCGGATCCGCCTTTCTGCTGTTCGCGGGCGGGATCAACGCGCTGCTGCTGCCGGTGCGCGGTTCCATCGAAGGGTTCACCGCCTTTTCGCTGGGCCTGCTGGGGACGGGATGGGCCATCGGCTATGTGTCGGGCTGCGCGCTGACATCGGGGCTGGTGGCGCGGGTCGGGCATGTGCGCGCCTTCAGCGCCATGTCGGCCATTGCGGCGGTGTCGATCCTGGGCTCGGCGCTGCTGCTGACGCCGGTGGCGTGGATCGTGCTGCGCGGCGTCTGCGGCTTCTGCTTCGCGGGCGCCGCGATGATCGTCGAAAGCTGGCTGAGCGAACGCGCCGCGCCCGAAACGCGCGGCCGTATCTTCGGCATCTATACGATGGTCAACCTGGCGGCCAGCACGGCGGGCCAGTTGATGCTGACGCTGGGCGATCCGGCGGGGTTCACCTTCTTCGCGCTTGGGGCGATCTTCTATTGCCTGGCGCTGGTGCCCACGGCGATCAGTTCGACCAGCACGCCGGCGCCGCTGGTATCGGTTCGCCTGGATCTGCGGGGATTATGGCGCAATTCGCCCGTGGCGGTCTTCGCCGTTTTCTGCGTCGGCATCTCGAACGCGGCCTTCGGCGCACTGGCGGCGGTCTATGCCGAACGGGTCGGCCTGATGCTGACCGCGGTGGCCGTCTTCACCTCGGTCCCGATTCTTGCAGGGGCCGTCGCTCAGATCCCGGTGGGGATTCTGTCGGACCGGACGGATCGCCGCAAGGTGCTGGTGGGGGTCGCGGTGCTGGCGCTGATCGCGGATCTGGCGTTCATCTTCTGGGCGCCCACGGGCCGGACCGAGAACCTGTTGCTGGCCGCGCTGCTGGGCGGGTCGATCTTCGCGCTCTATCCGATCATCGTGGCGCACGCGAACGACCACGCGGCCCCCGGCACCGCCATCCAGATTTCGGGCGGCCTGCTGCTGATCTTCGGTCTGGGGTCCGTCGTGGGGCCGCTGGTGGCCGGATGGGGCATGACGAACGTGGGCAATTCGGCGCTTTACTGGGTCACGGCCGGGGCGCACATCCTGATCATCCTCTATACGCTTTACCGCATGTCGCGGCGCGCGCCCGTGGCCGAAGCGGCGAAGGGCAGCTTTCAGCCGGTGCCGGGCGGTCGCATCTCGACCCCGCAGACGGCGCTGCTGGCCGAGACGGACCAAGGCGAGATGGCGGCGGCCCGCGACGATGCCGAGGCCGCCCACGATGCCGCCCGCCAGGACGAGAGCGAGGCGCACCCCCAGAACGCGCCCCGCTGAGGATGCGTCACTTCATGGTGATGCGGCCATCGGTGTAGGGCCGATAGGCGCCGTCCTGCGCGGCCATGTACTCGGCCGTGACATCCGCCAGGTCCGGCCCGAAATCATAGGCGTTCGCGGCATCGACGAACATGGAATACCCGTCGCCGCCGTTGCGGACATAATCGTTGCTGACCACGCCATAGGTCCTGTCCATGTCCAGCGGTTCGCCGCCCACCGTCACGTCGCTGACGCGTTCGCCCACCGGCGCGGACGGATCGACCGCATAGGTCATGCCCGCGACCTGCGCGAAGCGGCCCGCTTCCTCCTCGATCTGGCTCGCGCCGTTCTCCAGCGCCTCTTTCAGCGTGGCACCGTCGACCTGGAAGGTGGACAGCGTGTTCTGGAACGGCAGCACCGTCAGAACGTCGCCCATCGTCACCTCGCCCGCCTCGATGCTGGCGCGCAGGCCGCCCGAATTGGCGATGGCCACGTCGATGCCCTGATCGGCGACGCGGGCCAGCATCGCATCGGCCACGAGGTTGCCCATCGAACATTCCTGCACGCGGCAGATCGTGCGATCGCCCTCGATCGGCTCGGCGGCTTCGGCGACCACCTTGTTACGGATCTCGTCCAGCGGGATCGCCGCCTCGCGGATCCGCTCGACCACGGCCGGATCCTCGGCCATGGACCTGTCGATGAGGATGGGCGCGCCGCTGGCGCTGACGATCTTGCCCTCGTCGTCGAAGGTCACGTTCAGTTCGCCCAGATACTTTCCATACGCATAGGCCTGAACGATGGCGGTGTCGCCCACCATCGTCGGATAGGGCCCTTCCGCCCCCTCCATGTCGCCCAGCAGCGTGTTGGAATGACCGCCCACGATGACATCGACGCCGGTGGTGTTCTTGGCGACATCGAGGTCGGTCTTGTAGGACGAATGCGACAGCACGACGATCTTGTTGACCCCCTGCTCGGTCAGCTTGTCCACCTCGGCCTGCACCGCCTCGGCGGGGTCGGTGAACACTACGTTGGGGCCTGGGCTGGCCAGCTCGTCCGTATCCAGCGGCGTCAGGCCGATCAGGCCGATCTTCTCGCCGTTGCGCTCGATCACGGTGGATTTCTGGATGGTGTCCTTCAATAGCGGTTCGGACGTGAGATCCGCGTTCGACATCAGGATCGGGAATTCGATCGTCTCGGCGAAGGTCTTGAGCACTTCGGGTCCGTCGTCGAATTCGTGGTTGCCCACGGTCATCGCGTCATAGCCCAGCGCGTTCATCATCTCGGCCGACAGGGCGCCCTTGTAATAGGTGTAGAACAGCGTGCCCTGAAACTGGTCGCCGCCATCGACCAGCAGCGGGTTGTCCGCGCGTTCTTTGGCGTCCTGGATCGCCGTCACCAGCCGCGCCCATCCGCCGAAGCATTCGCCGGCCTCGTTATCCTCGGGCGAACAGGTGTTGTCGCGCGAGGTGATCGGCTCGAACCGGGAATGGAAGTCGTTGGTGTGCAGAATCGTCAGGTCATAGGCCGAAGCGGCGCCGGTCATCAGCGCCAGCGTCGCGGTGGTCGTCGCTAGTCGGATCATGTCTTTCCCCCCGTGTTGGAACATGCGCGCAGCGTGGCGCGCGCGACCGCCGCTGTCAAAAGGTTCGCGCCTGCCCGGCGCCCTTGTGACCCTACGGCACCCCTTCATCTTTCC
This sequence comes from Oceaniovalibus guishaninsula JLT2003, assembly GCF_000299575.1. Lineage (GTDB taxonomy): Bacteria > Pseudomonadota > Alphaproteobacteria > Rhodobacterales > Rhodobacteraceae > Palleronia > Palleronia guishaninsula. Next base: position 79,412 of record NZ_AMGO01000020.1, on the reverse strand, counting down.
CGAAATACCCCGGGGAGCGCGAGGGGCTGGCCCCTCGCCCCGCCAGATGTCAAAAGGACGCCATGCTGATCTACAAGATCCTTCGCGCCGACGAATGGGCGCAGCTTGCCGCCGATGGCCGCACGGACGGCGCGCCGGTCGATCTGGCCGACGGCTTCATCCATTTCTCGACCGCCGATCAGGTGGCCGAGACGCTGGCGCGGTATTTCGCGGGGGCGGCCGGCCTGACGATCTGCGCCTGCGACACCGACGATCTGGGCGATGCCCTGAAATGGGAGCGGTCGAGGGGCGGCGACCTCTTTCCGCATCTCTATCGCCCGCTGGGGCTGGACGAGGTGCGCTGGCATGCGCCGCTGGCTTTGTCGGGCGGCATCCACGTCCTGCCCGACGCCGTGCGATGAGCTTGCCCGAACGTCTGGCCGAACGTCTGGCGCTGCCCGCCCTGCGGCGGCTCGACCCCGAACGCGCGCATGGGCTGGCGCTGCGGGCGATCCGCGCCGGACTGGCCCCGCGCCCCGGCCCCGTCGCGTCCGACCGTCTGCGTACCCGCATCGCCGGGCTGGACCTGCCGAACCCTGTCGGGCTGGCGGCGGGGTTCGACAAGAACGCGGTCGCGGTGGCGCCGCTGTCGCAGGCGGGCTTCGGCTGGATCGAGGTCGGCGCCGCCACGCCCCGCCCCCAGCCCGGCAATCCCCGCCCGCGGCTGTTCCGCCTGCCCGAGGACGGCGCGGTCATCAACCGCTTCGGCTTCAACAACGATGGCGCCGACGCCATCGCCGCGCGGCTGGCCCGGCGGGCGCGCGGCATCCCCGTGGGCCTCAACCTCGGGGCCAACAAGGACAGCGCCGACCGGGCGGCGGATTTCGGACAGGTTTTGCGGATCGTCGGGCCGCATGTCGATTTCGCCACGATCAACGTCAGTTCGCCCAACACGGAACGGCTGCGCGACCTTCAGGGGCGCGACGCGCTGGCGGCCTTGCTGGACGGCGCGCGGGCCGCGAACGGGACGGGCATTCCGCTGATGCTGAAGATCGCCCCCGACCTCGACGAGGCGGCATTGGCCGACATTGCGGCAGTGGCCGAGGATGCCGGGCTGGCCGCCATCGTCGCCACCAACACCACACTTGCGCGCGACGGGCTGCGCAGGACGCACCGCGATCAGGCGGGCGGCCTGTCGGGACGGCCGCTTTTCGACCGGTCCACCCGCGTGCTGGCGCGGCTGTCGACGCTGACCGCGCTGCCGCTGATCGGGGTGGGCGGCATCGCCAGCGGCGCGGATGCCTATGCCAAAATTCGCGCGGGGGCGTCCGCGGTGCAACTCTATACCGCGCTGTCCTATCGTGGCCTGTCGCTTGCCGCCCGCATCGCCCGCGACCTCGACGCCGCTTTGGCGCGCGACGGGTTCGCCAATGTCGCCGATGCGGTCGGCAGCGGACGGGACGCCTGGCTTTAGCCGATGGACCGTTCCAACGCGGGGTACTTCCAGCCCAGCGTCGCGGCCCGCGCGACATAGCTGACCGACAGCGCCATCCACAGGCCGTGATTGCCGAAGACCGGCAGCAGCGCGACCAGCGCCAGCGCATAGATCGCCACCGACAGCGCCATCATGTTGCGCATGTCCTTCGTCCGCGTGGCGCCGATGAAGATGCCGTCCAGCATGAATGCCGCGACCGCCAGCACCGGGGCGGCCACCATCCACGGCAGATAGGCGCGCGCGGCCTCGCGCACCTCGGGCGATGTCGTCATCGTGTCGATCACCGCACCGCCGCCCAGCGCGAAGGCCGCGGCCAGCAGCAGGCCGCCGATGCCGCCCCAAAAGCCGGTCACGACCGCCCCGCGCCGGAACAGGTCGCGCCGCCCCGACCCGACGGCGGCGCCGACGATCGCCTCGGCGGCGAAGGCGAAACCGTCCAGCGCATAGGCGGTGATGTTCAGGAACTGGATCAGGATCTGGTTGCCCGCCAGCCGCACGTCGCCGAACCGCGCCGACAGGAACAGGAACGACACCAGCACCGATTGCAGCAGCAGCGACCGCACCAGGATGTCGCCGTTCACCTGCGCGAAACGCCGCAGGCGTGCGGGGTCCAGCACACGCGCCCGGTCGCGCCATGCGGGCGTGGCGAACGCGTCGCGGCACAGCCACAGCCCCAGCGCCAGACCCGACCATTCGGCGATGACCGTGGCGGCGGCGACGCCCCGCACGCCCCAGCCCAGACCCAGCACGAACCACAGGTCGAGCGCGATATTCGCGCCGTTCATCGCCAGCTGGATGCCCAGCACCCCGCGCGTGCGTTCCGCCGCGATCAGCCAGCCGGTGATCGCATAGATCGCGATCAGCGCGGGCGCCGACCAGACGCGGATGCCCATATAGGCGCGCGCCAGCGTCTCGACCTCGGCGCTGGCGGGGGCCACCGCGAAGGCCGCGGCGAAAAGCGGCCATTGCAGCGCGACGATGGCGCCCCCGCCCAGCGCCGCGATGGCCAGCGCGCGCGACAGGATCGCAGCGCCCTCGTCCTTATCGCCCCGTCCCAGCGCCTGCGCCGCGAATCCGGTCGTGCCCATGCGCAGGAACCCGAAGATCCAGTAGAAGGCCGTCAGGATGACCGCGCCGATCCCCACCGCGCCGATGGGGGCGGCCTGGCCCAGCTGCCCCACGACGCCGGTATCGACCGCGCCCAGGATCGGCACGGTGGCGTTCGACAGCACGATGGGCAGGGCGACGGCCAGAACCCGGCGATGCGTGACCGGACGCGGTTCAGCCATCGTCCCGCGGCGGCATCAGGAAATGCCCCGTCGCCTGCGCGAAAAGCCGGGCGCGGTTATCCTGCCACGCCTCGACATTCACGCTGGCATAGCGGCGTCCCGACCGGTTGACCGTCGCCCGCGCATAGGCGTCGCGCGGCAGGCCCGACCGCAGGTAATCCACGGTGAAGTCGATGGTCTTGGGCAGTCGCGGCATGGCTTCGGGCGCGCCGTGCTCGGGGGCGCCGGCCTCCATCCCCGACCAGACCTGCTGCCAGCCCAGCTCGATGATGGCCGTCACCTCCATGAAGGCGGCCGTCACGCCGCCGTGGATCGCCGGCAGGCGGGGGTTGCCGATCAGCTTGTCGTCATAGCGCAGCAGCGCCGTCAGCTCGTCGCCGCGCCGGTCGAAGGTGATGCCCAGATAGCGGATATAGGGCACGCCGCCGACCAGGGCGGCCAGGGCCGCGTCGCGCCGCTGCTTGACGACCTGCACGGGTTCGGGAATGGCGCGGCTCATGCGGCACCGGCCGGACGTTCGACCGTGAAGGCGCCCGATGCGGTGGCGACCGGCCGGTCCTCGTCGTCATCGGTCGCCACGGCGCGCACAAACGCGACCGAACGCGTCACATGATAGCAGTCGGCGCGCGCCCGCACGGTCTGGCCGGGCGTCGCGCTGCGCATGTAGTCGATGCGCAGATCCAGTGTCGCGGTGCTGGTGGCGCCGGTCGGATGCGCCATCACCGCCGCCCCGCCGCAGGTATCCATCAGCGCCGACACCGCCCCGCCGTGGATCACCCCCGTCGCCGGATCGCCGACGAACCGCGCGTCATAGGGCATCTCGATCGTGGCCGTACCCTCGCCGATGGCGGTCAGGCGCATTCCCAGCGATCGGGCATGGGGGATCGCCTCGATGAATTGCGCGGCGATACGGGTCAGCTTGTCGGTCATGCGGTCCTCGGGACAGGGTGCCGGTCCCTCTTGCCGTGCCGAAGGGCGCGCGGACAAGCGCAAACTGACCGGCGCACCCGCCCCGCGCGATTGAACGCAGGCCCCAACCCGGCTAGCGTTGCGTAAAGAGGCCGGAGGCGATGGACGAGACCGCACTGACATTCAAGCAGATGTGCGCGCGCTTCGACGTGACCCCGCGCACGCTGCGCTATTACGAATACATCGAACTTCTCAAGCCCCAGCGCGAGGGGCGCGCGCGCTTTTACGGCCCGCGCGAGGTGGCGCGCATGAAGCTGATCCTGCGCGGCCGGCGCTGGGGATTCAGCCTGGAAGAAATCCGCCAGTGGCTGGAAATCTACGACAGCCAGGGCACCGAGGCGCAGATGCGCGAATGGGTGCGCCTGGCCGACCGGCAGCTTGCCGACCTGCGCGCCCAGCGCGACCGGCTCGGCCGGACCATCGACGAATTGCAGGCCACCCGCGACGAGGTCGCGCGCACGCTCTGACGCGCCCTCGGGGCTTGCATCGGGCGTCGGTTCGGGCTTCAGCGCGGTTGTCGGTGGGATGACGCGACGTCCCGCTTACGTGAACGTAAGGCACGGTTGTATCAGATGATTCGGAACACATCTGAGGCCCATGCCGCCTTGGAAGGACACAAGATGAACGACCCGGTGATGACGATCAGGCAGATGTGCGAAACCTATCAGGTGACGCCCCGGACCTTGCGCTTTTACGAGGCCAAGGAATTGCTGTCGCCGATCCGCGAAGGCCAGAAGCGCCTTTTCACCCGCCGCGACCGCGCGCGTCTGACGCTGATCCTTCGCGGCAAGCGCTTCGGCTTCAGTCTGGAAGAAATCCGCCAGCTGCTCGACCTCTACGATGCCGACGACAAGCAGGAACTGCAATTGTCGCGCGCCTGCGAGATCGCGAAGGTCCATCTGGCGGACATGGAACGCCGCCAGGAAGAACTGGACGCGGCCATCACCGACCTTCGCGCCCAGCTCGACTGGGGAGCGCGCAAGCTCGAAGAGCTGCGCCGCACCGACGCCGCCTGAACCCAACCCCGCAAGGAGCCGCCGATGCCCGTCTACAACGCCCCCGTGAAGGACATGCAGTTTCTTCTGCACGAGGTTCTCGATATCGGGTCCAGCGCCATTCCGGGCTATGCGGATCTGGATCGCGACTTCACCGCCGCGATCCTGGGCGAGGCGGGCAAGCTGGCCGAGAACGTGCTGGCGCCGCTGAACGCGGTGGGCGACGAACAGGGCTGCACGCTGGAAAACGGCGTCGTGCGCACGCCCGAGGGATTCCGCGCCGCCTATGACCAGATGCGCGACGGCGGCTGGATCGGGCTGGATTGCGACCCGGATTATGGCGGCCAGGGAATGCCCTATCTGCTGAACTCGGCCGTGGGCGAGATGTTCGTCAGCGCCAACATGGCGTTCAACATGTATCAGGGCCTCAGCCACGGGGCCTATAACGCCATCCACACCCACGGGACCGACGCGCAGAAGGCGATGTATCTGCCGAACATGGTCGAGGGATCGTGGTCGGGCACGATGAACCTGACCGAACCCCAATGCGGCACCGATCTGGGGCTGATCCGCACCCGCGCCGAACCGCAGGACGACGGCACCTATCGCATCACCGGCCAGAAGATCTGGATCTCGGCCGGCGAACACGACCTGACCGACAACATCGTGCATCTGGTTCTGGCGCGCATTCCGGGCGGCCCCGAGGGCGTGAAGGGCATCAGCCTGTTCATCGTTCCGAAGTTCCTTGTGAACGACGACGGCAGCCTGGGGGATCGCAACGCGCTGTCCTGCGGCGGGCTGGAGCGCAAGATGGGCATTCACGGCAACGCCACCTGCGTGATGAACTACGACGGCGCGACCGGCTGGCTGCTGGGCGAGAAGCACAAGGGCATGCGCGCCATGTTCACCATGATGAACGAGGCGCGGATCGGCGTCGGGCTGCAAGGCTATGCGCAGGGCGTCGTCGCCTACCAGAACGCCGCCGCCTTCGCGCATGACCGGCTTCAGGGGCGCGACGTGACCGGCGCGCAGAATCCCGACGGCCCTGCCGATCCGATCATCGTTCACCCCGACGTGCGCCGGAACCTGCTGCACCAGAAAAGCTTCGTCGAGGCCGCGCGCGCCTTCGTCCTCTGGGCCGCGTCGCTGATCGACGCCGCGCGCCGCCGCGACGATGCCGAAGCCGAGGCGATGGTGTCGCTGCTGACCCCGGTGCTGAAGGGCTTCCTGACCGACAAGGGGTTCGAGACGACGGTGCTGGCGCAGCAGACGCTGGGCGGCAGCGGTTTCGTGCGCGAATGGGGGCTGGAACAATTTGTCCGCGATGCCCGTATCACGATGATCTACGAAGGCACCAACGGCATCCAGTCGCTCGATCTGGTCGGGCGCAAGCTGGGGCTGAACGGCGGCAAGACGGTGATGGCGTTCTTCCAGATGGTGAAGGATTTCTTGAAGGAGAACGAGGGCAACGCCGCTATCAAGGCCGATTTCTTCGACCCGCTGAAGGCATCGAGCAAGGATTTGCAGGCCGCCGCGACGTGGTTCATGCAAAACGGCATGAAGGATCCCGAAAACGCGCTGGCGGGCAGCTATGACTTCATGCACCTTTTCGGCCATGTCTGCCTGGGGCTGATGTGGGCGCGCATGGCCCGCGCGGCGCAGGCGGCACTGGACGGCGGCGCGTCCGATGCGGACTTCCATCGCGCCAAGCTGGCGACGGGACGCTACTACATGGCCCGCCAGCTTCCCGCGACGGCACTGCACCTGGCCCGCATCCAAAGCGGCGCGGCCCCGGTGATGGACCTGGACGCGGCCGGTTTCTGATGGAAACCCCGGCGCATCGGCGGCCCGGTCCACGCGCGCGGCACCGGCGGACGCCTTCGGCGCGAGGGTATTTGAAGAAAGATGAAACCGCCCCGCCCCCCGCGACCGACCTGCCCTTCGGCATCGGAAAGCGCGGGCCGGGGCGGCGTCTTCACCTTTCGCGGTCATCGGCTCCCCAGCCTGTACCGCAGCGCCATGCTGGACCGGTCGCCCTTAACATCGCGTTACCGTTCTTCATCTTTCCGAAAATACCCCACGGGGGTCCTGGGGTGTGAAACCCCCGGTCCGCTTCATGCAAAGGGCGCCACGATGAGTATCGACCTCTATTGCTTCGGCGAAAGCGGCAACGCCTACAAGGCCGCGCTCAGCCTCGAGCTGGCCGGGATGAACTGGCGGCCGCGTTTCGTCGATTTCTTCAACGGCGAAACGCGCGGCGACGATTACCGCAGCCGCCTCAACCCGATGGGCGAGGTGCCGGTCATGGTGGACGGCGACCTGACGCTGACCCAGTCGGGCGCCATTCAGCAATACGTCGTGGACCGCAGTGGCAGGCTGGGCCATCCCGACCGTCTGGAACTGCTGCGCTGGATCCTGTGGGACAATCACAAGCTGTCGGGCCAGGCGGGCATGACGCGGTTCCTGATGAACTTCGTGCCGCCCGAAAAGCGCCCCCAGCCGGTCATCGACTTCATGCAGGCCCGCCTGCGCGCGGCCTATGCCGTCCTCGACGCGCATCTCAAGGACCGCGACTGGATCGTGGGCGATGCCGTCACCATCGCCGACACCGCCTGTTGCGGCTATCTGTTCTACGAAGAACCGTTCGGCTTTGCGCGCGCCGACTGGCCGGCGATCGACCGCTGGCTGACCTGCATCGCCGCCCTGCCCGGCTGGAAGCACCCCTACGACTTGATGCCGCGTTCCGCGGACGAAGGAGGATCGACATGACCGACGCCTATATCTACGACGCAATCCGCACCCCGCGCGGCAAGGGCCGCAAGGACGGCGCCCTGCACGAGGTGACGTCGGCACGCCTGTCGGCCGTGGTGCTGAACGCGCTCAAGGACCGCAATGGCCTGGACGGGCATGCGGTCGAGGACGTGATCTGGGGCAACGTCACGCAGATCGGCGAACAGGGCGGCTGCCTTGCGCGGACGGCGGTTCTGGCGTCGGATCTGGACGAAAGCATCCCCGGCGTCAGCATCAACCGCTTCTGCGCCAGCGGGATGGAGGCGGTGAACATGGCCGCGGCCCAGGTGCGCGGCGGCAGCGGCCAGGCCTATATCGCCGGCGGGGTCGAGATGATGGGCCGCGTGCCGATGGGCAGCGACGGCGCCGCCATCGCTGTCGATCCGTCCATCGCGATGAAGACCTATTTCGTCCCGCAGGGGATCAGCGCCGACCTCATCGCCACCGAATACGGGTTCAGCCGCGACGATGCCGACGCCTTCGCCGTCGAAAGCCAGAAGCGCGCGGCACAAGCCTGGGAGGAAGGCCGCTTCGACGGATCGGTGATCCCGGTGCGCGACATCAACGGGCTGACCATCCTCGCGCATGACGAATACATGCGCCCCGGCACCGACATGCAGAGCCTGGGCGCGCTGAACCCGTCCTTCAAGGATATGGGCGAGACGATGCCCGGCTTCGACCGCATCGCGATGATGAAATACCCGCATCTGGAACGCATCCGGCATATCCATCATGCCGGCAATTCGTCGGGCATCGTGGACGGCGCGGCGGGCATTCTGGTCGCCAGCCGCGAATGGGGCGAAGCGCGCGGGCTGAAACCGCGCGCCCGCATCCGCGCCACCGCCAAGATCGGCACCGATCCCACGATCATGCTGACCGGCCCCGTCCCCGTGACCGAGAAGATCCTGCGCGAATCGGGCATGGAGATAAACGACATCGACCTGTTCGAGGTAAACGAGGCCTTCGCATCGGTCGTGCTGCGCTTCATGCAGGCGTTCGACATCGACCCGGCGCGGCTGAACCCCAATGGCGGGGCCATCGCGATGGGCCATCCGCTGGGCGCCACCGGCGCGATGATCCTCGGGATCCTGCTGGACGAAATGGAACGGACCGACCGCGAGACGGGCCTTGCCACGCTTTGCATCGCCAGCGGCATGGGCGCCGCGACCATCCTGGAACGTGTGTGAGGAGACCGGACATGACCGATTTCACGATGCAGAAGGACGCCGACGGCGTCGCGATCATCACCTGGGACGTTCCGGGCAAGTCGATGAACGTCCTGTCGCGCGATGCCTTCGCCACGGTCGAGGCGCTGCTCGACGACGCGCTGTCGGACGATGCCGTCAAGGGCATCGTCATCACCAGCGGCAAGAAGGATTTCGCCGGCGGCATGGATCTGAACGTGCTGGCGACGATCCGCGACCAGGCGGGCGACGATCCCGCGCGGGCGCTTTTCGACTTCACGATGGAAGGCCACCGCATCCTGCGCAAGCTGGAACGCGCGGGTGCCGACCCCAAGACCAACAAGGGCGGCAAACCCGTGGCCTGCGCCATTCCGGGCCTCGCCGCCGGGATCGGAACGGAAATCGCGCTGGCCTGCCATCACCGCGTCATGGCCGAGGGCAAGGGCCGCATCGGTCTGCCCGAGATCATGGTGGGCCTTTTCCCCGGCGGCGGCGGCACGACGCGCTATTCGCGCATGGTGGGCGCGATGGCCGCGGCCCCCGTCCTGCTGGAAGGCAAGATGCTGGATCCCGCCCGCGCCAAATCCGCCGGGCTGATCGACGCCGTGGTTCCCGCGAACGATCTGATGCAGGCGGCGAAGGACTGGGTGCTGAATGCCGGCCCCGCCGACATCGTCAAGCCCTGGGATCAGAAGGGCTGGAAAATGCCGGGCGGCGCGCCCTATCATCCGGCGGGCTTCATGACCTTCGTGGGCGCCTCGGCGATGGTCAACGGCCAGACCCAGGGCGTCTTTCCGGCCGCCAGGGCGCTGCTGTCGGCGATCTACGAAGGCGCGCTCGTGCCGTTCGACACGGCGCTGAAGATCGAGGCGCGCTGGTTCACGTCGGTCCTGATGGATCCGACCAGCACCGCGATGATCCGCAGCCTGTTCATCAACAAGCAGGCGCTTGAAAAGGGCGCCAACCGCCCCGACGCGCCCGACCAGTCGGTGCGCCGGCTGGGCGTGCTGGGCGCGGGCATGATGGGCGCGGGCATCGCCTATGTCGCCGCCAATGCCGGGATCGACGTGGTGCTGCTGGACCAGGACCAGGACGCCGCCGACCGGGGCCGCGCCCATTCCGAATCGCTGCTAGACAAGGGGATCCAGCGCAAGAAGGTGACGCCCGAAAAGAAGGCGCAGGTCATGGGGCGCATCACCGCCACCACCGATTACGAGGCGCTGAAAGGGTGCGACCTGATCGTCGAGGCGGTGTTCGAGGATATCGGCGTCAAGGCTCAGGTAACGAAAGCCGTCGATGCGGTGACGGATGCGGATTGCATCTTCGCCACCAACACCTCGACCCTGCCGATCGGCGAACTCGCCAAGGCCAGCAAGGATGCCGGAAACTTCATCGGCATCCACTTCTTCAGCCCCGTGGACAAGATGCTGCTGGTGGAGATCATCAAGGGCGAGGCGACGGGCGACCGGGCCGTCGCCAAGGCGCTGGATTTCGTGCGCCAGATCCGCAAGACGCCCATCGTCGTCAACGATGCGCGCTTCTTCTACGCCAACCGCTGCATCATCCCCTACATCAACGAAGGCGTGCGGATGGTGAAGGAAGGGGTCGAGCCTGCCCTGATCGAGAACGCGGCCAAGCTGCTAGGCTTTCCGCTGGGGCCGCTGCAACTGGTGGACGAGACCAGTATCGACCTGGGCGTCAAGATCGCCAAGGCCACGCGCGCCGGGATGGGCGACGCCTATCCCGACGCCGAGGTGGACGAGGTTCTGTTCTGGCTGGCCGATCAGGGCCGTCTGGGCCGCAAGGCCGGCGCGGGCTTCTACACCTATGACGACAAGGGCAAGCGCGGTCTGCTGTGGGACGGCCTAGAAGGGCAGTATCCCGTTGCCGGCGACCAGCCGGACCTAACCCGCGTGCAGCACCGCCTGATGATGGCGCAGGTGCTCGAAGCCGTCCGCGCGTTCGAACAGGGCGTGCTGGAGGATATCCGCGAAGGCGATGTCGGCGCGGTGCTGGGATGGGGCTTCGCGCCCTGGTCGGGCGGCCCCTTCGGCTGGCTCGACATGATTGGACCCGCCCGCGCGGTGGCCATCTGCGAGACGCTGGAACGGGAGTACGGCGCGCGCTTCGCCGCCCCCGACCTGCTGCGCCGGATCGCGGATGACGGGACGATCTTCTATGGCCGCTTCGGCGGCGGCGCGGCTGCACGGGCGGCCTGACGCGGCGGGCCGGGCGTGCCGACGCGCCCGGCCCTTGCAATACCTGCCCATGCGCGAATACTCGGGCCATCCGACAGGGGGGCGCGCGCATGGGCTGGCTGGACGACGAAACCGGGCTTGACCGCGATCCTGCGAACCACGTTCCGCTGACGCCGCTGTCCCATCTCGCCCGCGCCGCCACCGTCTTTCCGCAGGCCGAGGCGCTGGTGCATGGCGACCGCCGCTGGACATTCGCCCGCTATCATGCCGATGCCTCGCGCCTTGCGGGCGCGCTGGCGGTGGCGGGCATCGGGCCGGGCGACGTGGTGGCGACGATCCTGCCCAACGTCGCGGCGCAGGCCATCGCGCATTTCGGCGTGCCGGCGGCGGGCGCGGTTCTGAACGCGATCAACGTCCGCCTCGACGTGGATACGGTGGCCTATATCCTGGATCACGGCGGCGCGCGTCTGATCCTGTGCGATACCGCCTTCGTCCCGCTGGCCGAAGCCGCCATCGCCGCGATGGACGGTCCCGCCCCCCGCATCGTCGAGGTGCCCGATCCCGGCGCGGGCCATACCGCCACCGGCCGCCACATCGACTGGGACGCGTTCCTTGCCGACGGCGCGGCGCACCATCCCTGGCACATGCCGCGGGACGAATGGGAAAGCATCGCGCTCAACTACACATCCGGCACCACCGGGCGGCCCAAGGGCGTCGTCTATTCGCATCGCGGCGCGTATCTGATGACGATGGGCACCGCCGTCGCCTGGCAGCTGCCGCCCCGCGCGCGGCTGCTGACCATCGTGCCGCTGTTTCACTGCAACGGCTGGCATCACGTCTGGACGATGCCGATGCTGGGGGGTGCCGCGATCTGCTGCCGCGACATTACCGCCCGCGCGATCCACGACGCCATCGCCGACGAGGGCGCGACCCATTTCGGCGGCGCGCCCATCGTGCTGAACCTGCTGGTCAACGCGGACGAGGCCGACCGCCGCCCGATGGACCATCCCGTTCACGTCTATACCGCCGGCGCGCCGCCCGCCGCCGCGACCTTGGCCGCGATGGAGGGGCTGGGGTTTCGCGTCACCCATGTCTACGGCCTGACCGAAACGCACGGGCACGTCACCGAATGCCCCTGGTCGCCCGAATGGCACGACCTGCCCCCGTCCCAGCGGGCGGCGCTGCAGGCCCGTCAGGGCGTCGGCATGCCGATGATGGAGGAAATCACCGTGCTGGACGATGTCGGCCGGCCCGTCGCCCTGGACGGGACCGCGCAGGGGGAAATCGCGATGCGCGGCAATTGCGTGATGAAGGGCTATTACCGCGACGATGCCGCCACCCGCGCCGCCTTCGATGGCGGCTGGTTCCGCTCGGGCGATCTGGCCGTCCGGCATCCCGACGGCCACATGCAGATCGTGGACCGCGCCAAGGACATCATCATTTCGGGCGGCGAAAACGTCAGCTCGGTCGAGGTCGAGGGCGTGCTGATGCACCATCCGGCCGTCTCGCTCTGCGCCGTGGTCGCGCGCCCCGATGCCCGCTGGGGCGAGGTGCCGTGCGCCTTCGTCGAACTCAAGCGCGGCGCGACGGTGGACGAGGCCGCCCTGATCGCCTTCGCGCGCGAAAGGCTGGCGGGCTTCAAGACCCCGGCGCGCATCGTCTTTCAGGAACTGCCCAAGACGGCCACCGGCAAGATCCAGAAATACGACCTGCGCCGCCGCGCGGCCGATCTGTAGGGCGGTCGCGCATTGAAGCGATCCGCGTCCCGGCCTAGTGTGCCGCCCGATCGGGGAATGGCGGCATCGGGACCGCCCGCAGGCACATGACCGCATTGACAAGCTATCAGCGGCTCGAAGCACCGGGCCTGTGGCGCGAGGCGCGTGGCGCGCAGCGGCGCGATGTCTATGTCTCGCTCGGGGATGCGACGCTGTCGATCCTCGACGGCTCGGAACGGCCGCTCGCCCACTGGTCGCTGCCGGCCATCGAGCGGACCAATCCCGGCACCCTGCCCGCGCTCTACACCCCCGGCCCCGATGCCGGAGAGGAGCTGGAGCTTTCGGACGAAACCATGATCGACGCGCTGGCGACGCTCACCGCCGCCATCGACCGCCGCCGTCCGCGTCGGGGCCGGCTGCGCGGCGCGGTCCTCTGGACGGCGCTGCTGGCCGCTGTCCTGTCGGCGGTCCTCTGGCTGCCGGGCGCGCTGGTGCGCCATGCGGTGTCGGTCGTGCCGCTGGCCGCGCGGGCCGAGACCGGCCAGCGGCTTCTGGCCGCGATGGCCGACTATACCGGCCCGCCTTGCCGCGCCGACGCGGCGCGACCGGCGCTCGACCGGCTGACCGAACGCCTGCTGGGGCGGGGCGGCGGGCAGATCGTCGTCGTGCGCGGCGGGATCGAGACCGCCGAACACCTGCCGGGCCGGATCTTCGTCGTTGGCCATTCGTTGCTGGAACGGTATGACGGTCCCGAACAGGTGGCGGGATACGTCACCGCCGAACGCCTGCGCGCCCGCGACACCGACCCGCTGGCGCGGATGCTGCATGCGACCGGACCGTTCGCCGCGCTGCAATTGCTGACGCGGGGCGCGGTGCCGCAATCCGCGATCGACGCCTATGCGCTGCATCTGCTGCAACCGGACCCGCTGCCGCTGGACCCGCAGACGCTGACGGCGGGCTTTGCCGAAGCGGGGATCGACCCCGCCCCCTGGCTTGCCGCGTCGCCGGGCGCGGCCACGACGACCCCCCGCGCCGATCCCGCCACCCTGCGCCCGATTCTCGACGATGGCGCCTGGGTGGCGCTTCAGGGCATCTGCGGGCGCTAGGCTATTTCGTTCCGAACATCCGGTCGCCCGCATCGCCAAGGCCCGGCACAATATAGCCGCGCTCGTCCAGCCTTTCGTCCAGCGCGGCGGTGACGATGGGCACGTCCGGGTGCGCCTCTTTCATGCGCGCGACGCCCTCCGGGGCGGCCAGAAGGCACAGGAACCGCAGGTCGTTGGCGCCGGCCGCTTTCAGCCGGTCGATGGCGGCGGCCGACGAATTGCCGGTCGCCAGCATCGGATCGACCGCGATGACCAATCGGTCGGCCAGATCCATCGGCACCTTGAAATAGTATTCGACCGGCTTCAGCGTCTCCTCGTCGCGGTAAAGGCCCATGAAGCCGACCCGCGCCGACGGGATCAGTTCCAGCATCCCGTCCAGCAGCCCGTTCCCCGCCCGCAGGATCGAGATCAGCGCCAGCTTGCGCCCCTCCAGCACCGGCGCCTCCATCGGGCACATCGGCGTCTCGATCCGGCGCGTCGTCATCGCCAGCCCGCGCGTCACCTCATAGGCCAGCAGCAGGCTGATCTCGCGCAGAAGCTGCCGGAAGACGGCGGTGGACGTGTCGCGGTCGCGCATCAACGTCAGCTTGTGCTGCACCAGCGGATGCCGCACCACCGTCAGATGTCCGTCGTCCCGTTCGGTCATGCCCCGATCCTTTCCAGCAGCGTGTCGCGTGTGGCAGCGTCGCAGAAGGCCGCCCGCGCCGAGGTGGCGGCGATGTCGCGGAACACGCCCTCGTCCCAGTCGAACGTCCGGTGCAGCGCGTCGTATTCCTGCCGCATCGTCGTATGGAAGAAGGGGGGATCGTCGGTCGAAACCGTCACTTTCACCCCCGCCTTTCGCAGCCGCTCGATGGGATGGTCGCGCATCGACGGATAGACGCCCAGCGCCACGTTGCTGCCCGGACATACTTCCAGAACGATGCCGTCCTCGGCCAGCCGGTCGACCAGCGCCGGATCCTCGATGGCGCGCACGCCGTGGCCGATGCGTTCGACGCGCAGATGGTCCAGCGCGTCGCGCACCGAATCGGGGCCGCCCCATTCGCCCGCATGGGCCGTCAGCCGCAGACCCGCCTCGCGCGCCATGTCGAAGGACCAGGCGAAATCGGCCTTGCTGCCCTGCCCTTCGTCCCCCCCGATGCCGAAGCCGGTGACGAAATCGCCCGCCGTCTCGGCCGCGCAGCGGGCGGTCTGCCGCGCGGCGTCGGGACCGAAATGACGGATGCAGGTGACGATGACGCGCAATCCGATGCCCAGCTCGCGCTCGGCCTCCTCGGCCGCCTCGCGGATGGCGGCCAGGTATTCGCGCCACGCGCCCAGATCGCGGCCGCCGCAGAAATCGGGCGACACGAACGCCTCGGTATGGATCACGCCGTTCTCGGCGCTTTGCTCCAGCACGGCGCGGGTCAGGCGGCCGAAATCGCGCGGCGTCCGCAGCACCGTGCAGGCGGCTTCGTAGACGCGCAGGAAATCCACGAAACCGCGATAGGCGTAATTGCCCTGCGCGTCGAAGATCCCCGACAGATCGACGCCCTGTTCCCGCGCCAGCCCCCGGATGAAGGCGGGGGGCGCCGCGCCTTCCAGATGCAGATGCAGTTCAACCTTCGGCAATTCGTTCACAAGAAGCTCCTTCCCGGCCCGTCGCCGGCCACGCCCAGATGCGCCGCGACGCTGGCCCCCACATCGGCAAAGGCGACATGGCCCAGCGCGCCGTCGCCCAGTCCCGCCACCAGCACTGGCACCCGTTCGCGGGTGTGATCGGTGCCGCGGAACGTGGGATCGTTGCCGTGATCCGCTGTCACCACCAGCATGTCGCCGTCGCGCATCGCGCCCAGCAGGCGCGGCAGCGCGGCATCGAACCATTGCAGATGCCGCGCATAGCCCTGCGGATCGCGGCGATGACCGTATTCGCTGTCGAACTCGACGAAATTGGCGAACGTCAGGCTGCCGCCGGGCGCGTCGTCCAGCCTTGCGGCAAGATGGTCCAGCAATTCGGCATCCGTGCCCTTGTCCACCCGGTCGATTCCCCGCATCGAGAAGATATCGCCGATCTTGCCCACCGCGTTCACCCGGCCCCCCGCGGCCTGCACCCAGTCGCACAAGGTGGGCGCGGGCGGGGCAATTGCATAGTCGCGCCGCCGGGGCGTGCGGCGGAAATCGCCCGGCTGCCCGACGAAGGGCCGCGCGATCACCCGCCCGACCTTCATCGCATGCAGATCGGGCGCCAGCCGCGCGCACAAGGTCAGCAGCCGGTCCAGCCCGAACGCATCCTCGTGCGCCGCGATCTGCACCACGCTGTCGGTCGAGGTATAGACGATGGGCCAGCCCGTTTCGATATGCCGCGCGCCTTCGGCGTCGATGATGGCGGTGCCCGAAGCGGGGCGGTTGCCCAGAATGCCGTCCGTCCCCGCCAGATCGCGAATCCGCGCGACCAGCTCGGCCGGAAAGCAACCCTCGACCTGCGGGAAATAGTGCCAGTCCCACGGCACCGGCACGCCCGCCAGTTCCCAATGCCCCGACGGCGTGTCCTTGCCCCGGCTCACCTCGGTCGCCGCCCCCCACATGCCCGGCGCTTCCGCCGCCTCGCCCTTCGCCAGCTTCTGCGCCGCCGCCAGCCCCAGCGCGTCGAGGTTGGACAGACGCACGCCCGTCGCTTTGCGGATATGGCCCACGGTATCGGCCCCCTCGTCGCCGAAGGATGCCGCGTCGGGCGCGCCGCCGATGCCGACGCTGTCCAGCACGATCAGAAAGGCCCGCCTGCTCATCCCGCCTCCTCGTGAATCAGCGGCGGCACGGCGCGCGCGTCGCCCACATGGATCGCCGCCAGCACCGCCGCCGCCGCCCGGTCCGCCGCATCGGCATCCGCCGCGTGGATGCGGGCCAGCGGCGCCCCCGCCTCCACCCTGTCGCCCAGACGCGCGATGCGGTCCAGTCCCACCGCGGGGTCGATGCGCGCGCCCGGCACCTCGCGCCCGCCGCCAAGGGCGATGACGATGCGCCCCAGCGCCGTGCCGTCGATCCGCGCCACATGCCCCGCGACCGGCGCCGGAACCTCGCGCACGACCGGCGCCGAGGATAGCGCACCGCGCCAGCGATCGGCGAAATCCACCGGCCCGCCCTGCGCTGCCACCATGCGGCCGAAGCGGTCCATCGCCCCGCCGGATGCCAGCGCCGCGCGCAACCGCGTCTCGGGCGCGTCGATCCCGGCCAGCGCCAGCACCCGCGCCCCCAGCGCGACCGACAGATCGGCCAGCCTTCCGCCGCCGCCCTCCAGCACCTCCATCGCCGCCGCGACTTCCAGCGCGTTGCCGCAGGCGGGGGCCACCGGCCGATCCATGTCCGTCAGCAGCGCCGCCGTCGGGCACCCCGCGCCGTTCGCCGTGGCCACCAGCGCCCGCGCCAGATCCCGCGCGGCGGCGATGTCGCGCATGAAGGCGCCCGATCCCACCTTCACGTCCAGCACCAGCGCGCCCAGCCCCGCCGCCAGCTTCTTCGACAGGATCGACGCAGTGATCAGGTCGATCTGGTCCACCGTCCCCGTCTGGTCGCGGATGGCATAAAGCCTGCGATCGGCCGGCGCGACGCGCACGCTGGCCGCGACGATGGCGCATCCCGCCGCATCGACGATCCGCCGCAGCCCGTCCTCGTCCTGCTCGACGCTCAGGCCCGGTATCGCGTCCAGCTTGTCCAAGGTGCCGCCCGTATGCCCCAGCCCCCGGCCCGAGATCATCGGCACCGCCGCGCCGCAGGCCGCCAGCATCGGCGCCAGCACCAGCGACACCGCGTCGCCCACGCCGCCCGTCGAATGCTTGTCCACCACCGGCCCCGGCGCATCGGGCCAGGCCAGCCTGTCGCCGCTATCGGCCATCGCGCGGGTCAGCGCCACGCGCCCCGCCTCGCCCAGCCCCGGCCCGGTGCAGACCGCCATCGCAAACGCCCCCGCCTGCGCGTCGCTGACGGTGCCGTCCGCCAGCCCGCGCGCGAACGCGGCCAGCGCATCGGGCGCCACGTCGCGCCCGTGCCGCAGATTGTCCAGCAGCGCGCGCACGCCCATGAAGCTCAGGTCCGGTCCATATGCGCCGCGCCGAAGGCCCCCGGCAGCAGGTCGGCCACGCTCGTCCGCAGGGTCGCGCCGTCGGTGGTGGCCAGCGTCACCGCCACGTCGCCATCCGCGAATTCGGCCAGCTTCTGACGGCATCCGCCGCAGGGGGGCACGGGGGCGGGGCTGTCGGCGATCACCGCGATCTCGGCAACGCGCCGGTCGCCCGCCGCGATCATCGCCGCGATGGCCCCCGCTTCGGCGCAGGTGCCTTCGGGATAGGCCACGTTCTCGACGTTGCAGCCGACATGGATGCGGCCCTCGCGCGACAGCAGCGCGGCCCCGACCTTGAACCCCGAATAGGGGGCGTGGGCATTGTCGCGCACGGCGCGGGCGGCGTTCAGCAGGTCCATGCCCCACCCTGTCCCGCCGGCCGCACGGGTGCAAGCGGAACCCGGCCGCCTTCCCCGCCATTGGGCTGCACAAGGGAGGGACGACAATGACCGACCGCAAGAAGGCCGACCCCATCGCCGCCGCCGAATTTCCCATCGGCGGCACCGTCGTGTCGGGCGAAAGCCCCACCGCCGAGGAGCCGATGACCGAAGTGCAGGCCGTCCGCCTGCGCGAGCTTTGCCAGAAGCTGGACGAACCGTTCGACGGCAACCTGACCCAGGCGCAGGCCGACGCCCGGATCGAGGCGCTGGAAAACCGCGACAAAGGGTGACGGGAACCGCCGGGGCCGCGAAACATTAGGGGAACGAAACTGCCCCGAAAGGATTTCCGATGGACAAGCCGACCGACACCCCCAAGACCGACGCGCCCGGCAATGCCGACAAGCCCGTGGACGATTGGGTCACGGGCGACGAACCGATGACCGGCGCGCAGGCCTCGTATCTCAAGACGCTGAGCGAGGAGGCGGGAGAGGAGTTCGATCCCGACATGACCAAGGCCGACGCGTCGCGCCGCATCGATGCGTTGCAAGCAAAGACCGGGCGCGGCGCGAACGACTGACGCGACCGCCCTTCCCCACGGCCCGCCGATCCGCTATCGCAGGGCCGTTAAAGGGAGGGTCGCGCTTTGACCGACGACAAGCACGCCGCCGCGCGTCAGGCGGCGCTGGACTATCACCGCTTGCCGAAGCCCGGCAAGCTGGAGATCCGGGCGACCAAGCCCATGGCCAACGGCCGCGACCTCAGCCGCGCCTATTCCCCCGGCGTGGCCGAGGCGTGTCTGGAAATCCGCGACGATCCCGCCACTGCCCGCGACTATACCGCGCGCGCCAACCTGGTGGCCGTGGTCAGCAACGGCACCGCCGTTCTGGGCCTCGGCAATATAGGCGCGCTGGCGTCCAAGCCGGTGATGGAGGGCAAGGCCGTCCTGTTCAAGAAATTCGCCAATATCGACTGTTTCGATATCGAACTGAACTGCGCCGACCCCGAGAAGCTGGCCGACATCGTCTGCGCGCTGGAACCCACCTTCGGTGCCATCAATCTGGAAGATATCAAGGCGCCCGACTGCTTCATCGTCGAACGCCTCTGCCGTGAGCGGATGAACATCCCGGTCTTCCACGACGACCAGCACGGCACCGCCATCGTCGTCGGCGCCGCCGCCACCAACGCCCTGCGCGTCGCCGGCAAGGACTGGGCCGACATCAAGGTCGTCTCGACCGGCGGGGGCGCCGCGGGCATCGCCTGCCTGGACATGCTGCTGAAACTGGGCGTGCGGCGCGAAAACGTCTGGCTCTGCGACCTGCACGGCCTGGTCCACGAGGGGCGCGAGGCCGACATGACCCCGCAGAAGGCCGCCTATGCCCAGCCGGGCGGCCCGCGCGCGTTGGGCGACGTCATCGACGGCGCGGACCTCTTTCTGGGGCTGTCCGGCCCTGGCGTGCTCAAGGCGGAAATGGTCGCCCGCATGGCGCCGGGTCCGATCATCTTCGCGCTGGCCAACCCTAATCCGGAAATCGACCCCGACATCGCGCGCAGCGTCGCCCCCGGCGCGCTGATCGCCTCGGGCCGCTCGGATTTTCCCAATCAGGTCAACAACGTCCTCTGCTTTCCGTTCATCTTCCGTGGCGCGCTGGATGTGGGCGCGACCGAGATCAACGACGAGATGAAGCTGGCCTGCATCGAAGGCATCGCCGCCCTCGCCCGCGCCACCACCAGCGCCGAGGCGGCGGCCGCCTATCAGGGCGAACAACTGACCTTCGGACCCGATTACCTGATCCCAAAACCGTTCGATCCGCGCCTGATGGGCGTCGTCGCCACCGCCGTCGCGCGGGCCGCGATGGAAACCGGCGTCGCCACCCGCCCGCTCGACGATCTGGCGGCCTACAAGCTGCGGCTCGACGGGTCTGTCTTCCGCTCGGCCATGCTGATGCGCCCGATCTTCGAAGCGGCGGCCAAGGTCAACCGCCGCATCGTCTTCGCCGAGGGCGAGGACGAGCGTGTGCTGCGCGCCGCCAACGCGATGCTGGAGGAAACGACCGACATCCCCATCCTCATCGGCCGCCCCGACGTGATCGAGGCGCGGGCCGAACGCTCGGGGCTGGCGATCCGCCCCGACCGCGACTTCCAGATCGTCAACCCCGAGGACGATCCGCGCTACCGCGAATATTGGACCACCTATCACGCCATCATGCAGCGGCGCGGCGTCACCCCCGACATCGCCAAGGCGATCATGCGCACCAACACAACCGCCATCGGCGCGGTGATGGTGCATCTGGGCCAGGCCGACAGCATGATCTGCGGCACTCTGGGCCAGTATCTGTGGCACCTGAACTACATCACGCAGGTGCTGGGCGACGCCACCCACCGCGCCACCGGGGCGCTGTCGCTGATGATCCTCGAGGACGGTCCGCTGTTCATTGCCGACACCTATGTCAATCCGGTCCCGACGCCGCGCCAGATCGCCGACACCGCGATCGGGGCGGCGCGCCATGTCCGCCGCTTCGGGCTGGAGCCGCGCGTCGCGCTCTGCTCGCATTCGCAATTCGGCAATTACGATTGCGATACCGGCCTGCGGATGCGCGCCGCGCTGGATATCCTCGATTCCGAGGAACGGTCCTTCGTCTACGAAGGCGAGATGCATGCCGACGCCGCGATGGATCCGGCCGTGCGCGACCGCCTGTTCCCCAACAGCCGGATGCAGGGTCCGGCCAACGTGCTGGTCTTCGCCAATACCGATGCCGCGTCGGGCGTCAGCAACATCCTCAAGGTCAAGGCAAACGGGCTGGAGGTCGGGCCGATCCTGATGGGCATGGGCAACCGCGCCCATATCGTCACCAATGCGATTACCGCGCGCGGCTTGCTGAACATGAGCGCCATCGCCGGCACGCCCGTCGCCGCCTACGGCTGACGATGCGCGGGGCCACGACGGCCCCGCACGGCCGCTATCCGCGGCGGCGGCGCAGGAACGCCAGCGCCCCGAAACCGCCCAGAAGCAGCGGCAGACCGGCTGGCAAGGGCACGACTGGCGGGGTGCCGCCATTGCCGTCACCGTTGCCGTTGCCATTACCGCCGTCACCGTCGGCGTCATAGGTATAGGTCAGCACGACGGACGAATCGGCGGTATAGGTCAGGTCGAACGCACCCGGTCCGCCGCCGCCCCCGAAGACGTATTTCACGAACACGTCCGTCTGCCCGCTGCCGAGGAAGTTCGACAGGTCGCTGGCCGACGCGGTGCCCGAAATGCCGGCCGCGATGTCCACGCTATCGGATCCGCCGCCCGGACGACCGTTGCCGTCGCCGTCGCCGTCACCGTCGCCGAACCCGCCGGCATCCCATCCAAGATTCACGTTGGTATTCGCGTTCCAGCTTCCGCCGTCGCCGGCATAGTCGAACGTGCCCGTCAGGTCGGTGGACAGGCTGTAATCCAGCGTCACGCCGGTCAGCTTGCCAAGGCTGGGATCGAACTTGTCGAACGACAGACGCGTGTCGTCCTCGATGTCGAAGTTGCCGTCGCTGATTGTACCGGACGCGCCGAACGGCGCCCCGTTCAACACCAGCGTCGCCGCACCCGCCTGACCCGCCAGCAGGGCCAGCGCCGCACATGCGGCCGGGATGGCCAGTTGTGTCTTGTTCATGTCGAAATCCTCGAATTGTCTCGAACTGTGGTCGAGTGATCGACAATCCCGCCCGCTTGCGGTTGTTCCAACGGTTCAGGGCGTTTCCCATCCGGCGCCGCCCGGCTTACTCGGCCGCCAGCCGCATCCCCGGCGCGCCGATCGCGGCGATGTCGGCGACGATGCCCGCCATCGCCGCCGCGAACGCGTCGAAACCCGGCAAAGGGGCGATCCGCGTCTCGTCCATGTAAAGCGCGCGGTCGATCTCGACCTGCACGACATGGCTGCCCTGCTCGGGACGACCGTAATGCTGCGCGGTATAGGCCCCCGCGAAGGGCGCGTTGCGGCCCACGCGCAGACCCGCCCCAACGAACGCCGCCTCGACCGCGTCCATCACCTCGGCCGACGCGGCCTTGCCGAACCGGTCGCCCAGCACCACATCGGGGCGCGCGCCGCGCGGTCCCAGCCCCTCCAGCGCCTCGTGCGGCATGGAATGGCAGTCGATCAGGATCGCCCGGCCGAACCCGGCCAGCGTCTCGTCCACCAGTTGCCGCAGGGTCGCGTGATAGGGACGCCAGACATCGCGGACGCGGCCGCGCGCCTCGTCCAGCGTGATCTTGCCGCGATAGATGGACCGCCCGCCCGCCACCACGCGCGGCACGACGCCCAGCCCGCTAGCGATGCGCGGATTGTGCGGCCCGCGCCGCACCCCGGCGATCAGCGCGGGGTCGAATTCGTCCGGCGCGCGGTTCAGGTCGATCCAGGCGCGCGGCACCTGCGCCAGCAGCAGCGGCGCGCCCGCATCCGGCGCGGTCCCGAACAACCGGTCGATGAACGCATCCTCTGACGACCGCAGCCGGTCGGGCGTCAGAACGGTGCGGCGCAGGAATTCGCGCGTATAGACGCGCCCCGAATGCGGCGAGGCGAAGATCGCCGGCGTCGTCCGCCGGCGCGGCAGGATCAGATCGAAGGAATCGCTCATTCCGCCCCTTGCGTCCGCCCCTGCACCCGCCGCCACCTTAGGCGCTAAAATGGGGCGTCGAAAGGCCTTGAACACCCTGCGCAAACCTTTTATGGACCGCCCACCGGCGCGGGCTTCGGCCCCGATTGGCCCCTTGGGCCGTCCCGGCGACGGCAAGGGTGATTAGCTCAGCGGTAGAGCACTTCGTTGACATCGAAGGGGTCACTGGTTCGATCCCAGTATCGCCCACCACGCCGACGATCCGCCGCCGGGCAACCGGCAGACAGCAACAGGCGCGCGACCCGCGCCGCGACAGATGGAGGGTGCCGATGAAAGTCCGCAACTCGCTTCGCTCGCTCAAGACCCGCCACCGCGATTGCCAGGTGGTGCGTCGCAAGGGCCGCGTCTATGTGATCAACAAGACGCAGCGCCGGTTCAAGGCCCGCCAGGGCTGAACCGCCCCGCCGCGAGACGTCGAAAGGACCGCCTGCGCGGTCCTTTTTGCGTTTCGGGCCGCCCTATCGCAGCAGATCGCGCAGGCTGTCGGCCAGCAGCCGCACCACCACGCCCTGATCCAGGAACCCCGTCACCGGCTGGCCCGCCGCCTCCTGATAGCGGCGGATCGCGCGGCGGGTGTCGCGGTCGAACTCGCCGTCCACCTTGCCCGGCTCATAGCCCAGCGCCTTCAGCCGTTCCTCGGCGGCGCGCTTCATCACCGGGTTGAGGTTCAGCGCCACCTCGGCCTGCCGGGCCGCGTCGCGCGCCGCGTCGCGGTCCAGCGCCGCGCGCGCCTCGTCTGCATGCGGCCCTTGCGGAAACGCGTCGAGATAGGCGCGATAGGCCGCCGCATCGCCCTTGTCCTGCGCGCGCGCCCAGGCGTCGGCCTCCCTGCGCCCGGTTTCCGCCCCGGTCAGCGCGGTCAGCCGCTTCTGCGCCGTCGCGGCATGTTCCCCCTCGGGATAACGTTGCAAATAGGCGCGCAGGCCCTCGACCGTATTGCCGGCCCCCGTCTCCTGCCACCAGGCATCGTCCTTGCGGCGCATCTCCTCGCGCGCGGCGCGCTCCTCGGCGTCCAGCTCGGCCGCGCGGCGGGTCGCCTGCGCATCCAGCCGGTCGATCTGCGCGGCGTCCAGATAGCCCGTCACGGCCCGGTCCTGATCGGCCTGCCAGTCGCGCAGCGCGCTGCGCGTGCCCTGTCCGAAGATGCCGTCGATCCCGCGCGTGTCATAGCCCAGCAGCGACAGGTTGCGCTGGATCGCGCGCCGGCGGTCCGCCGACAGCGCCAGCGCCTCCTCGGCCAGACGCTCGGCGCGGTTGGGCTCGTCGCTGATCGCGTCCAGCCGCCTGCGCGCCTCGGCGGCCTCGGGGCCGGACGGATACCTGTCCAGATAGGCGCGGTACCCGTCCGCATCGTCGCGCTGCCCGGCCAGCGCCCAGGCCAGCCGCTCGGCATCGTCCCGCGACGGTGACGCCGCCCCCGCGTCCCCGGTCAGCAGGCTGGCGCCCCGCGGCAGGAACCCCTGCCCGGTCAGCGCCCTGTCATCGGCGACGGCATCGGCGAACGACGCGTCCGGCACTGCCAGCGTGTCGCGCAGCAGCCGCGCGGCGGCCTTGGGCGGCCCGACGATGACGCCGACGCCCTGCGGAATCTCCAGATCGCCCAGCCCCGGCATCAACAGGCCCTCTGCCCCGTCCACGCCGCCCGGCGACAGCACCAGCAGCGCGCGGCCCGTATGCCGCGCCAGCAGCGCCAGCGGGATCGACAGCGGCAGGCCGTCCTCCAACATGTCGGCCAGCGTCTCGGGTTCGGCATCGACGGGCAGGAACCACGTCTCGGTTCCCGCATGGACAAAACGCCCGGCCAGCGCGATCACCAGCGCGTCGGCATCGCCCGCCATCGCCTCGGCCCGGCGCAGCGCCTGCACCACGTCGCGCCGGTCGCCGTCCGTCAGGCGCACCACGTCCACGCCCGCCGCGTCCAGTGCGTCGCCGGCATCGGCCACGCGCCCCGCATCCTCGACCAGCATGCCGTCGTCGTATTGCGCGTTGCCCAGCAGCAGCGCCACCTCGTCGGCCTGCGCCGCGCCGGTTGCCAGCCCGGCGGCCAGCATCATCCCGATGATCCGCATTCCCTATCCCTCGTATGTCCGTTGATCGTCGATCACCTTGCCGTCGCGCGACAGACTGCCGGGCGCCAAGACGCTGACGGTTCCGCGCAGCTTTAGCACCTCGCGCACCGATGCCTCGTAACCGGCCAGGTCGCCCGGCGCGTCCGTTTCCAGCGCCACGGCCATCGCGTCGGCCTCGTCCCGGCGCGTCACCGTCACACGGGCGCGCGCGACCTCGGGATGGCGCGCGACCAGCGCCGCCACCTGTTCCGGCCGCACGAACATGCCCTTGACCTTCGCCGTCTGGTCCGCGCGCCCCATCCAGCCCTTGATCCGCATGTTGGTCCGTCCGCAGGGGGACACGCCCGGCAGCACCGCCGACAGATCGCCCGTGGCGAAGCGGATCAGCGGATAATCGGGGTTCAGCGTGGTGACGACGACCTCGCCGACATCGCCGTCATCCACCGGGTCGCCGGTGCCGGGGGTGACGATCTCGACGATGACGCCCTCGTCCACGATCATCCCCTCCATCGCGTCCGATTCATAGGCGATCAGCCCCAGATCGGCGGTGGCATAGCATTGCCGGCAATCGATGCCGCGATCGGCATAGAACTGGCGCAGCGACGGAAAGAGCGCGCCGCCGCTTACCGCGGCCTTCCCGATGCCCAGACCCAGCCCCATCGCATCGGCCTTCTCCAGGATCGCCTTCAGGAAATCGGGGGTGCCTGCATAGGCCGTGACGCCCAGATCGGCGGCCGCCTGCGCCTGCAATTCGGTCTGGCCCGTGCCGGCGGGCAGAACCCGCGCCCCGACCGCCCGCGCGCCGCTTTCGAACATCATCCCGGCCGGCGTCAGATGATAGCCGAAGCAGTTCTGCACCAGATCGTCCGCCCCGATCCCGCAGGCGCGCAGGAACCGGCCCAGCCGGAACCAGTCGCCGTCGATGCGCCCCGGCTCGTAGATGGGGCCAGGCGACTGGAATACATGGGTGAAATCCGTCGCAGGCCCGGCCAGCCCGCCGAAAGGCGGCGCCGCCTTCTGCGCCGCGACCAGATCGGCCTTGCGCAGCACCGGCTGTCGCGCCAGCGCCGCGCGGTCCGTCACGCCGCCCGCATCCGCATCGCACAAGGCCGCGTAACCCGGCAAAGCCTGCGCCCGCGCGATCTGTCGCGGCAGCGCATCGGCGATGGCGGCGGCGCGCGCTTCGGGACTGCGGGTCTCGTCGGTATCGGTCATCGGGCGGCACCTTCGTTGCAAGGGACAATCGGTCGTCGCGCCGATGATACAGGATACCGCCCGGTCCGCCACCTTCCGCACCGCGCAGGCCGGCCCGTGTCCCCGTCACGGCCAACCGAACCGCATCCGCGATCCGGCAAGCCCGCGCATACCCTGGAAGCCCCGCTCAGCGGACCGTTTTATCGGTCAAGGCGGCGTCGGGATCGGCCGCGCAGGCCGCAACGATCAGCGTCACCTGCTCCTCTCCGGCGATCAGGCTCTCGGGCGGCACCTCGCCGCCCCCGTCCTCGGCCAGCTCGGACAGGGTACGCTTCTGCGCCTCGATATCCAGCGCGATGAACTCGGCGCAGGTCATCCCGGTCTGCGCCGATGCGGGGCCGGTCAGCGCCAGCAAGGCCAGCGGAACGGCAGCGGCAATAAAAGGTCGAAACATGGGCGCCTCCTTTCCCACCGAACGCCCAGCCTCGCCGCACGGGTCCGCGACCTGGTCGGCCAGCCTCCGGATATTGACGCGCACCTAGGCCGCGCGTTCCACCGCGCCGGCGATGTTCTCGACGACTTGGCCCAGCAGCGTTTCATCCTCGCATTCGGCCATGACGCGGATCAGGGGTTCGGTGCCGGACTTGCGGATCAGCAGGCGGCCCTGCCCGGCGAGCATCCCCTCGGCATCGGCGATGGCGGCCACCACGGCGGCGTCGGTCAGCGGATCGCCGCCGCCGAACCGCACATTGCGCAGCTTTTGAGGAACGGTCTGGAACTGCGCGGCAAGAGACGAGGCGCATTGACCGGTGCGCCCCATCTCGGACAGGAATTGCAGACCAGCGACCAGCCCGTCGCCGGTGGTGGCGTGGTCGGTCATGACGATGTGGCCCGATTGCTCGCCGCCCAGATTGAAGCCGCCCGCGCGCATCGCGGCCACGACATAGCGGTCGCCCACGGCGGTGCGGTGCAGGACCAGACCCCGCCCCTGCAAATGCCGTTCGAGGCCCAGATTGCTCATCACCGTGGCGACCAGCGTACCGCCCGACAGGCGCCCCTGCTCGGCCCAGCGGGTCGCGAAAAGCGCCATGATCTGGTCGCCATCCGCGACGCGTCCCGCCTCGTCGATGATCATCACCCGGTCGGCGTCGCCATCGAGGCAGATGCCCATATCGGCGCCGTGTTCGATCACCGCGCGCGACGCGGCGGCGGGCTCGGTCGATCCGCAATCCTCGTTGATGTTCAGACCGTTGGGGGTGACGCCGATCGGGATGACCTCGGCCCCCAATTCCCACAGGATCTCGGGGGCGGCGCGATAGGCGGCGCCGTTGGCGCAATCCACGACCACCTTCAACCCGTCGAGCCGCTGACCCGGCGGTAGCGTCGCCTTCACGCGTTCGGCATAGCGGAACCGGCCGTCGTCGATACGCTTGGCGCGGCCGATATTCTCGGGGCGGGCCGGTTCGACGCCGGCCAGCGCCAGCGCCTCGATCTCGGCCTCGGCCTCGTCGCTCAGCTTGTAGCCGTCGGGACCGAAAAACTTGATGCCATTGTCGTAATGGGGATTGTGCGAGGCCGAGATCATCACGCCCAGATCGGCGCGCATCGACGGCGTCAGCAGCCCCACGGCGGGCGTCGGCACCGGCCCCAGCAGCAGCACGTTCATGCCGGTCGAGGTGAAGCCGGCCGTCATCGCGGTCTCGAACATGTAGCCCGACAGCCGCGTATCCTTGCCGATCACCACGCGGTGGACGCCGACATCGCCGCCGCGCCGGAAATAGCGGCCGGCGGCGGCCGCCAGCCGCATCGCCATGTCGGCGGTCATCGGGTAAGTGTTGGCCGTGCCGCGCACGCCGTCGGTCCCGAAAAGCTGTCGGGTCATTCGCGTTCTCCTGTCGTCGCGGCCCGCCACACCGTCAGGGCGGCGCGCGTTTCGGCCATATCATGCACGCGGACGATCTGCACACCCTGCGCCACCGCCGCAAGGGCCACCGCCAGCGATCCCGGCATGCGCCGGTTAGGGCGGTCGGTGTCCGTCAGGGTGCCGATGAACCGCTTGCGCGACGCGCCCAGCAGCACGGCACAGCCCAGATCGTGAAAGACCGACAGCTTGGCCAGCAGCGCAAGGTTATGGTCCAGCGTCTTGCCGAACCCGATGCCCGGATCGACCGCGATGCGGTCGCGCGGAATACCGGCGGCGACGGCGGCGTCGATCCGTGCCTCGAGCCAGTCCAGCACGTCCAGCACCACGTCGTCGTAATGCGGATCGCGCTGCATCGTTTCGGGCGTGCCCTGCGCGTGCATCAGACAAACGGGCAGCGCGGTTTCCGCGACGAAGGCGGCCATGCCTGGATCGAACGTCAGCGCCGCGACATCGTTGACGAAGGACGCACCGGCCGCGACGGCGGCGCGCGCGACGCCTGCCTTGCGCGTGTCCATGCTGATCGGGCCGGACCAGACGGCGCGCGCCGCTTGAACGGCGGGGACGATGCGCGCCGCTTCGTCCCCATCGGGCAGGGTCTGCGCGCCGGGCCGTGTGCTTTCGCCGCCGATGTCCAGAATGTCGGCGCCCGCCGCGATCAGCGCCTCGGCCTGCGCGCGCGCGCTGTCGGGCGCGGCATGCAGGCCGCCATCCGAAAAACTGTCGGGCGTGACGTTGAGGATTGCCATGATGCGGGGCCGGTCCAGCGCCAGTCCCGCCAGCGGCGCGCGCGGGGCGGTCAGCCGGTCGCGCGCGGCGGCGGGCAGATCGGCGGCGGGCACGATGCGCGGGGGCGCGCCGCGTTCCAGCACCTCGGCATGGGTGAACCATGTCCAGCCGCCCGCAAGCGTCAGCGCCCCGGCGGGACGGGCGCGACCGCCCTGCGCAAGGGGGCGGAAGCGGGTCATGGGCTGTCGGGCAGGCGATCGGCCGCCGGATCCGCGCGGACCAGCGGCAGGGCGGTATCGGGGGCGTCCGGGCCGATCGCCAGCAGCGCCCGCGCCTGCATCCGGTCGGCGAACCACGCCGCCAGCGCGGGCGCGTCCCCGGCCCGGACCGACGGCGCGCCGGGGCTGTCCAGCACGATCTTGGACGGCGCCCAGACGGTCATCTGCCCGTGCCGCATCGCCCAGTCGAGTTCGGTCCGGGTGTTGACGACAAGGCAGCGCCGGTCGCGGCCCGCAAGGATCCAGGCGTTCTGTTCGATCGCCAGAAGGTCGATGCGACGCTGCGCGGCGGGCGAGGCGGATCGCGGCACGGCCCCCTGCGCGGCCCCCACCGTCAGCACGACCGGAAGTCGCGCCGCCAGTTGATCCAGCCAGCCCGTCAGGTGCGGCGATGCGATGGCATCGTTCGACAGCAGCACGATGAGCGGGCGGGGCGTTTCGGCCGCGTCCGCCGCAACGGGACGGTCGGCGGCCGAGCGGACGATCTCGACCCCCAGCGCGCCCGGCCCGCGATCAAGCTTCTCGATCCGCACGAAACAGCGCAGCGCCTGCGGCGCGGCCAGGATCCGCGCGGCGATCCGGTCGGCCAGCGTTTCCAGAAGGTTGATGCGTTCGGCCTTGAGTTCCGCCGCGATGGCGTCGGTAATCGTGTCGTAGGACAGGATGCGGTCCACGTCGTCGGCGCGGGTGTCGGGCTTGTCCACCTCGACCACCACGTTGAAGCAGATGCGCTGGGTGCGGCCGCGTTCGGGCTGGAACGCGCCGATCTCGACCTCGACGATGTGGTCGCGCAGGGAGATGCGGTCGTGGATGGGCGCGCCACCACCGGCCCGCGACCGCGCTTCGGGATGCTGGAACGCAAGGGCCGTGTCGTCCGCCATCGGAACCTTCCTCGCCGCCGGGCCTGGCCGCGCAATAGGGCAACGCCCGGCGCGACGAAACCCCCTAGCCGCTGGTATAGAACAGATGCGCGCCGATGGTCGCGGAATGATCGAACCGATGGCTCCAGTAAGGGCTGACGGATTTGGTGTGATAGAACAAGGCGCCGCCGGTCAGATCGCGCGGCGCGTCGTCCAGCATCAGGCGCGCCACCTTGCCGACGCGAACGAACGCCTCGGGCTCGTGGATGGCATCGCTGGCGCCGTCGCAAGCATAGCTGAACTGACACTGATAGCGCCGTCCGGTGCCTTGGCTGACCACGGCGCAGACGGTGGCGGGATAAAGGCCGCTGTCGCGCCGGTTCAGGATCACCTCGGCCACCGCGAACAGCCCCTCGGCGCTTTCGCCGCGCGCCTCGAAATAAAGCGCTTCGGACAGGCATTGCCATTCCGCATCGCCACTGGCCGCTGGCAACGTGTCCAGATAGGTGTCGGTTCTGGCGAAATCCGCGCCGGGCGGCAGGCGGGGTTCGCGCAAAAGCCGTGAAAGGCCCGCGCCGCGACTGGGTTCGATCAACGGCGCATCGTCGCCCAGCACCGCCAGGGGCGACGTGTCGGCAGCGACCGGGCTGCCCGTATCGGCGAAGGCGGGGGCGCAGAGAAGCAACAGAAAGGCGGCACGGCGGGCCGAGGCGACAAGCGTCATCATCCGTTCCGATCGGGGTAAGTTGGGGTTGCGCCGCTGCTAGATGGTCTTGACGCTGGGGGAAACCCGGCGGGCATCCGCTTGGCGGTTCCTTGCCGATCTCAGCGTTCGGGCGGCGCGGTCAGGCTGCCGCCGCGGTCGCGGATGGCCAGATGCGCCGCCGCCAGCCGCGCCACCGGCACCCTGAAGGGCGAGCACGAGACGTAGTCGAACCCCGCCGCGCGGCTGAAGTCGATGCTGTCGGGATCGCCGCCGTGTTCGCCGCAGATCGACAGGGTCACGTCGGGCCGCGCGCGGCGTCCGCGCTCGGCGCCGATCCGCAGCAATTCGCCCACGCCATCCATGTCGAGCCGCAGGAACGGATCGTCGGCAAAGACGCCCTGCGCGACATAGGACGACAGGAACCGCCCGGCATCGTCGCGCGACAGGCCATAGGTCATCTGGGTCAGGTCGTTGGTCCCGAAGCTGAGGAACGATGCGGCTTCGGCGATCTCGTCGGCGCGCAGGGCCGCGCGCGGCGTCTCGACCATCACGCCCAGCCGGTATTCCAGCGGAACGCCCATCTCGTCGCGGACGGATCGGGCCACGGCGGCGATGCGGGCGGCGACCAGATCGACCTCGCGCCGGGCCGAAACCAGCGGGATCATCACCTCGGGCACGACATCGCCCTGGGCAGCAGCTGCCTCGAATATGGCGCGGGCCTGCATGTCGTAGATTTCGGGGATGGCGATCCCCAGCCGCACGCCGCGCATGCCCAGCATCGGGTTCGCTTCGGCAAGCGCGGCGGCGCGGCGACGGGCGGCATCGGGCGCGATATGCAGGGCCGCGGCCATCGCGGCGATGCCGTCCGCATCCGACGGCAGGAATTCATGCAGGGGCGGGTCGAGCAGACGGATGCAGACCGGCCGCCCGGCCATGATCGCGAAAAGCTCGGTGAAATCGGCGCGCTGCACGGGCAGCAGACGCGCCAGCGCGCGGGCGCGATCCTGCGGATCTTCGGCGAAGATCATCTCGCGCATGACGGCCAGACGGTCGGGTTCGAAGAACATGTGCTCGGTCCGGCAAAGGCCGATTCCCTCGGCGCCGAACCGCGCGGCCGTCTGCGCCTCGGACGGGGTGTCGCAATTGGCGCGCACGCCGATGTCGCGCACCTCGTCCGCCCAGGACAGCAGGGTGGCGAAGGCGTCGTCCAGCATCGGCTCGACCAGCGGAACGGCCCCCGCGATTACCCGTCCCCCATGACCGTCCAGCGTCACGGTCTGCCCCGAATGCAGCACCCGACCGTCGCTGGCGACCATCAGGCCCTGCCCCGCATCCAGCGACAGGCCCGCGGCGCCGACGACGCAGGGCAGGCCCAGCCCCCGCGCGATGACGGCGGCATGGCTGCTGACGCCGCCGCGCACGGTCAGGATGCCGGCGGCGGCGTGCATGCCCAGCACGTCCTCGGGCACCGTTTCGGACCGCACGAGGATACACGCCTCGCCCCGCGCGCCGGCGGCATGGGCATCGGCGGCGGTAAGGACCAGCGCGCCCGTCGCCGCCCCCGGCGATGCGGCGATGCCCCTGCCGATCTCGGCCCCCCCTGCACCGGGCCGAATACGGCGGTGCAGCACGTTGAGCAGCGCGCGCGGCTGCACGCGCGACACCGCTTCGGCCTCGGGGATGATGCCGTCGGTGGCCAGCGTCACGGCGATGCGCAGGGCGGCGCGGGTGGATCGCTGCACGCCGACCGCGTCGAGAACGTAAAGCGCGCCGTCCTGCAACGTGAACTCGATCTGCATTTCTTCGCGCAGGCGGGTGCGGCAGAGCGTTCCGTAATGCTGCAAATCCATGAAGACCTGCGGATAGACGTCCTGCAAGGCCGGTCCGCGCGGATCGGACGTGAGGTAAAGCGCGCCCTGCCCCTGCAACGCATCGCGGCCCTGGCTTTGCGACAGATAGCGCCCGACGATGCGCGGACGGCCCGTCTCGCCGTCGACGAACTGGATCACGCCCGCGCCGTCCTCGCCCAGCGCGGGATCGCCGACGCCCAGCACCATCTGCTGCACGACGAGACCCAGCGCCGCGTCGTCGGGCGCGCCGCGCGCCGCGCGCAGCAGGCGGGCCGTGGGCGCGTTCCAGGCCGCCGCCATGCCGCGCAGCACATCGGCCAGTTGCACCGCCGGATCCTGCGGGAAGGGCCGGCCATGCGCGGCCTCGAACGCGGCCAGCATGGCGGGGATGTCGTCCGCCCCGCCGCAATCGACGCCCGCCACCACCATCGCATAGGACCGGATGAAGCGCGCATGAAGGCGCAGCGCCTTGTCCGCCCCGATGCGGCCCGACAGCACCGCATGGCGCGCGTCGTTCATGCCCGCGTTCAGCACGCTGGCCGGGCCGCCCCATTCGTGCTGGCCGCTCGAAGGGCGGATCGACACCAGCGTATCGGGTCCGAACGCCGCCAGAACCGCGCGCGTGTCGATAGTGCCGCCCTCGGCCAGCATGGCGACGGTCGCGGCGTCCAGCGCGACGGTGCGCGGCACCGGCAGGCCGAGGCGGATCAGGCGTTGCAGGCACTTCGCCCGCGCCCCATGCGCGGCGATGCGGATGGGGGCGGTGGGCGTGATCAGCGTCGCGCCTGGGGGAAGAACCGGATCGTGCTGCACCGCGGCATCCTTTCGCGCGCACCCTAAGGCGCGCGGCCCCCCGCTGGCAAGGATCAGCCCTGCAACCGCGTCAGGTCCGCCACGTCAAGGCAGAGGCGGCGGATCCGGCTGAGCAGGTTCAGACGGTTGCGCCGCAGGATCTGGCTGTCGGTATTGACCTGCACCCCGTCGAAAAAGGCGTCAATGGGGGCGCGCAGACCGGCCAGCGCCGTCATCGCCGCACCGAAATCCTCGGCCTTCATGGCGGCGTCGATCTTCGGCTGCGCGGCATCGAGGGCGGCGAACAGCGCGCGTT
The DNA here is from genome assembly GCF_000299575.1 of Oceaniovalibus guishaninsula JLT2003. GTDB lineage: Bacteria > Pseudomonadota > Alphaproteobacteria > Rhodobacterales > Rhodobacteraceae > Palleronia > Palleronia guishaninsula. The sequence goes on along the minus strand of NZ_AMGO01000020.1, from coordinate 45,854 downwards.
CCTCGTCCGTCTCGGCGTATTTCACGTCGGCGCCATAGGAATATTCGACGCCATCGGCTTCCTCGGCCTGGGTCAAGATGTTGTTGGCGCGCCTGAACCCCTGCACCAGATTGGCGCCATCCTCGGTCCGCAAGAACGCCTCCAACGCCTCGGCCCGCCTGACCAGCAGGGTCAGGTCGTCGTTGCCGGGCATGGCAAGGCAGGCGTCGATCACATCGTGCCGGATGCCCTGCTCGCGCAGATGGACCTTGAGGCGGTCGTGGAGGAAGGCGAGAGTGCTGGTCTTTGCGGCAATGGCGTCTGCGGCCGCGTTTTCGATCCTTCCGACCCGCAGCAGGTCTTCAAGCTTTTCCTGCGCCTCTTCAAACGTCAGATTCTCCCATTCTGGTGATCGTATTTGCTTTGCTTGCTCCCGCGAAAGCCTATTTTGAATCTTTTCTAAGTCTGCGCGCGTTTGAATATTTAAAAAACTCATAACTTGTTCGAGTTCCGTCAGTTTATCCTGTTCCGTAAGACTCAAGATCGTACGATCACTAAGCATCCGTGAACGATAAAAGACCTCGGACATATCTATTCTGATGTCCAACTCTATGATGAGCCGTATAACCCCCAGCGCCGCCCGCCTTAACGCATAGGGATCCTTGCTGCCCGTTGGCTTTTCGTCGATCGCCCAGAACCCTGTCAGCGTGTCGATCTTGTCGGCCAGCGCGACGGCGACGGAGACCGGGGCGGTCGGCACGGCGTCGGAGGGGCCGAGGGGGGCATAGTGATCCTGCGCGGCCTGCGCGACCTCGGGCGGCAATCCCGCCTCGGCCGCATAATAGCGGCCCATGACCCCCTGCAATTCGGGGAACTCATAGACCATCTCGGACGCCAGATCGGCCTTGGCGAAACGCGCGGCCTGTTCGGCGAGATCTGGGTCGGCGCCGACATCCCCCGCGATCTCGCGCGCGAGGGCGGCGATGCGGTCGATGCGCTCGGCCTGACTGCCCAGTTTCGCGTGGAACGTCACGTCGCGCAGCTTGTCCAGCCACGGACCCATGCCCGCCCTGGCCACACGCAGGTCGTTGGCCCAGAAGAACGCGGCATCCGACAGGCGCGCGGACAGCACGCGCTGGTTGCCCGCCAGGATCGTCGCGCCGTCATCGGCCGTTTCGCGGTTGGCGACGGTGACGAAACGCACGATCCGCCCCTCGCGGTCGCGCAGGGAGAAGAACTTCTGATGCTCGCGCATCGAGGTTTGCAGCACTTCGGGCGGCAGGGTCAGGAAACGCTCCTCGATCGCACCGGTCAGCACGACGGGCCATTCGACCAGCCCCGCCACCTCGGCCAGCAGGGCGTTGTCCTCGACCACTTCCAGCCCCAGCGCGAAGGCGGCGTTCTGGGCCGCGTTGCGGATCGTCTCGGCCCGCTCGTCCGCGTCCAGCACGACGAAGGCGCGGCGCAGGCGGGCGGCGTAATCCTCGAACCCCGTGACGCGGAAAGGCTCGGGCGCCATGAAGCGGTGGCCTTCGGTCACGTCGCCCGCGACGATGCCGTCCACGTCCAGCGGCACGATCTGCGCGCCGTCCTCGCGCGTCAGCAGGCACAGGATGCGATGCAGCGGTCGGACCCAACGCAGGGTGCCGCGCCCCCAGCGCATCGACTTGGGCCACGGAAAATCGCGGATCGTGCGTTCCAGCACCTCGGCCACGATGTCGGATGCGGGGCGGCCCTTGCGGTCGATGACGGCGAACCAGACCTCGCCCTTGCCGGTATCGCGCGCCACCAGCGCGTCGCGCGCCACGCCGGCGCCGCGGGCGAACCCCTCGACCGCCTTGTCGGGCGCGCTGACGCGGGGGCCCTTGCGATCCTCGCGGCTGTCGGGCGACCGGTCGGTCAGCCCTTCGACATGCAGCGTCAGGCGGCGGGGCGTCACGAAGGCGCCGGCATGGGCATAGGTCAGCCCGGCCTCGACCAGACCGTCCGTCACCAGACGGCGCAGGTCGTCGGCCGCGCGGGCCTGCATCCGCGCCGGGATTTCCTCGGACAGCAATTCGATCAGCAGGTCGGGCATTCAATCCTCCTCGGGCCGGGGCGGACAGGCCTCGCCCACGGGCGTGCCGTCATAGGCCAGCGCGCCGCAATCGTTAAGCTGGTGCCAGACATAGCCGCGCCCGTCCTCGGTGACGGCGACAATGCGGTCCACGCCGTAATGCACGTTCTTTTCCGACAAGAACGCCACCGCGCGCCCCGAATCCAGATCGGCCCCGATGGCGCCGGCGTCGAAACAGCCGAACCAGCCGGGCGCCAGCAGCGGCACGGGGTCGTCGGCGACGACAAAGGTTTCGGTCAGCATGGCCAGGCTCATCGGGGTGTCGAAACAGGCGCGGAACCGCAGCGGGCTGCTGTCGGCGTCGATGGCCGCGACGTTCTGCGCCAGAATCGGTTCGGGCTGCCCGCTGACGATGCCGGTCAGGCGGATGTCGCCGTCTTGCAGCGGCACCTCGTCGTAAAAGGCATAGACTTGCAGATAATACAGCGCCGCCCCGCCGACGAGGGCGATCAGCACGATGGCCCCCACGATGACCTTGCCAAGGATGCCGCCACGCCGGTCAGGCCGCATCGGCCGACCATCCGCCCGCTTCCGTCTGCACGAAGGCGTCGGCGCAGCGTTTGGCCAGCGCGCGGACCCGGCCGATATAGGATTGCCGTTCCGTGACCGAAATCACGCCGCGCGCATCCAGCAGGTTGAACAGATGGCTGGCCTTGATGCACTGGTCGTAGGCCGGCAACGCCATGACGATGCGGCGGCCGGTCTTGGGATCGTCCGCCGGCGCGTCGAGGATGCGGGCACATTCCGCCTCGGCGTCCTTGAAGTGCTGGAACAGCATGTCGGTATCGGCAGTGTCGAAGTTCCAGCGCGCATATTGCGCCTCGGCCTCGCCGAAGACGTCGCCATAGGTCAGCGGGATCGCGGCGTCGGGCGCGTTGAACGGCATCGCGTTGCCGTCGTCATGGCCCAGCACATACATCGCCAGCCGTTCCAGCCCATAGGTCAGCTCGCCCGAGACGGGGTGGCAATCGTGGCCGCCGACCTGCTGGAAATAGGTGAACTGCGACACTTCCATGCCGTCGCACCACACTTCCCAGCCCAGCCCCCACGCGCCCAGCGTCGGGCTTTCCCAGTCGTCCTCGACAAAGCGGATGTCGTGAAGGGCCGCGTCGATGCCGATGGCCTGAAGGCTGCCCAGATAGAGCGCCTGAAGATCGGGCGGCGACGGTTTGATGATGACCTGGAACTGATAGTAATGCTGCCAGCGGTTCGGACTGTCGCCATAGCGCCCGTCCGTGGGGCGGCGCGAGGGCTGGACATAGGCCGCCGTCCAGTCGCGCGGCCCCAGCGCCCGCATCGTGGTGGCCGGATGGAAGGTGCCCGCACCCACCTCCATGTCGTAGGGTTGCAGGATCGCGCAGCCCTGCCGTGCCCAATAGGATTGCAAGGACAGGATGATGTCCTGAAAGCTGCGCGGGCGGGTGGCGGTCATGGGGGCATCCGGGGGTCAGGGGCGCGGCCTGCATAGGCAGATGGGCAACAAGGGTCAATCGCGGGGCCGGGGCGTCCGGCCGTTTCTTGACCTCGCCCCGAAAATGCCACTGTGGTCTGCCCTGATGCGCGGATTGGTCAATCAGGCGGAACGAACGATGTCGCAACGGGCGGGAATACGGGTGCTTGGCGCGCTGGCGATGCTGCTATGGGCGGGGCTCGCGCAAGCGCAGGACGCATGGGTGCAGATCGCCGCGCGTCCTTCGGCGGCCGAGGCGGCGGAACTGGCCGGCGACCGCGACGCGCTGCTGGACGATGTCAGCGCCTTCCGCATCGGAACGTCGGACTGGTATGCCATCGCGCTCGGTCCCTACGGCGCGGATGCGGCGGCCGATCTACGCCGCGATCTGCGCGCGCGCGGCCTGATCGCGGCGGACAGTTTCGTCACCGACGGGTCCAGCTATCGCGAACGGGTCTATCCCGAAGGGGTCGCCGCAGATCCTGCCGCCGCCGCGCCCCCTGCCCCGGATGCCCCGCCCGCCCCGGATGCCCCGGATGCCCCGGACGACCAAACGCCCGAAGAAGCCCGCCGGTCCGAGGCGGATCTGACCCCCCTGGAACGGCGCGGGATCCAGAAGGCGCTGGAATGGGCGGGCTTTTACGACGCGGCCATCGACGGCGCCTTCGGGCGCGGCACCCGCAATGCGATGGCCGCATGGCAGCAGGCGCGCGGCGACAGGCCGACCGGCATCCTGACCACCCGGCAACGCGCGGATCTGATGCAGGCCTATAACGCCATACTGGACGGGGTGGGCATGGCCGTGCTGCGCGACGAAACGGCGGGCATCGAAATCGCGATGCCGACGGAAGTGGTCGGCTTCGACGAATATGCCCCCCCTTTCGCGCGCTATGGCCCGACGGACGACAGTGCACCCCATACCGTCCTGCTGATCAGCAGGCGCGGCGATCAGGCCACCCTGCGCGGCCTGTTCGACGTGATGCAGACGCTTGAAATTGTGCCGCCCGAAGGTCCGCGCGCCGCGACGCCGACCGGATTCACCCTGACCGGCGCTGACGAGCGCATCGTCAGCCAGACCGAAGCGCGGCTGATCGACGGCACGGTCAAGGGGTTCACCCTGGTCTGGCCCGCCGGGGACGAGGAACGCCGCCAGCGCGTGCTGGACGAAATGCGCGCCAGCCTTGCCGTCATCCCCGACCGCGTGATGGGCGACATGGACGGCACCCCCGACGAGGATCAGCGCGTCGATCTGCTGGCCGGGCTACAGATTCGCCGGCCGGCACTGGAACGGTCCGGCTTTTACGTGGACGAACGCGGATCGGTGCTGACCACGGCCGAAGCCGTCGGCGACTGCGCCCGCATCACCCTAGACGACGCGACCGAGGCCGAGGTCGCGGCGAAGGACGACGCCGCCGGTCTGGCGCTGCTGACGCCCAACGAACCGCTGGCGCCCCGCGGCCATGCAAGGTTTCGCAGCGTCGCGCCGCGCCTGCAATCGGATGTGGGCGTCGCGGGCTATTCGTTCGGCGGGGCGCTGGGCGCGCCGTCGCTGACCTATGGCACGCTGGCCGATCTCAGGGGGCTCGACGGCGAGGAGGATCGCCGCCGGCTGGCCCTCGACGCGCGGCCCGGCGATGCGGGCGGTCCGGTCCTCGATGCGGGGGGCGGCGTTCTGGGCATGTTGCTGCCCGGCGACGACGATGCCGCGCGCCGCCTGCCCGCCGGCGTGGCCTTTGCCGCCGATGTCGAGGCGATCACCGCCTTTCTGGATTCGGCCGGGATCGAGGCCGACAGATCCTTCGGCGACGGCCGCCTGCGGCAGGGCGAACTGATCGACCGGGCGGCGGACCTGACCGTCCTGGTCGGCTGCTGGCGCTAGGGCCCGCCCAGGATCGTCCGCATCAGCGGGCTGTCCGGGTCGCGCAGGCCGTCGATCACGTCGAAATGGTGGCGTCCCGTCCGTGCGTCGCCGTCGATGACCAGGGGCACGTCCCAGGCATCGGCCAGCCCGCGCGCCTGACCCAGAAACGCCGGCCGCTCGGCCCCGCCGACCCAGACCGTCACCGGCACGTCCAGCACGCGGGGATAAAGGGCGGGGCTTTCCGTCTCGGCCTCCTCGGGGGTCAGGGCCAGGTCGGCGTTCATGCCGGTATCCAGAAGCGGTCGCAGATCCCCCAGGGGCGAGATCGGCACGCATCGCGTAATGCGCGCGGCCACATCCGTCTGAAGCAGCGCGTCGGCATTCAGCATCCGCGCGACCAGATGCCCGCCGGCGGAATGGCCCGCCAGATGGATCGGCCCCTCGACCCGGCCGGCGATGGCCGTCACCGCCGCCACGATTTCGCGGGTGATGCGCGAAATGCGCGCTTCGGGTGCCAGCGTATAGGTCGGCATGGCCACGTTCAGCCCCGCCGCCAGCCCGCCCGCGGCGAAACCGGACCAGTCCCGCCCCTCGAACGCGCGCCAATAGCCGCCATGCACGAAGATCAGCGTTCCCCGCGCGTCCCCTTCGGGACGGAACAGATCGAACACCTCGCGAGTGCCGGCGCCATAGGGCAGCGCCATCTCGGCCCGCGCGCCCAGGCTGTCGCGCAGAGCCGCCGCCTCGGCCCGCCAGCGCGGCGGATAGGCGTCGGCGTCGGCGATGAATTCGCCGTTGGAATAGGCTTCGTCATTCGACACCGGCAGCCCCCCTTGCATCGGGGCCACAATCGGCGCTGACTCGGGCCAAGGCAACTGCGAAAGGATGCAACCATGACCGATCTGACCTCGCGTCTGTCGGATCCGGACCTTCTGACCGGCCGCGCCTATCTGGGCGGCGACTGGACGGATGGCGCGGGCGGCACGTTCGACGTCACGAACCCCGCCACCGGCGGAAGGATCGCGCAGGTGGCCGACCTGTCCCGCGCCGAGGTCGCCCGCGCCATCGACGTCGCGCAGGCCGCGCAAAAGGATTGGGCCGCGCGTACCGCCAAGGATCGCAGCCAGATCCTGCGCCGCTGGTTCGACCTGATGGTCGAGAATGCCGACGATCTGGCCGCCATCCTGACCGCCGAGCAGGGCAAGCCGCTGGCCGAGGCGAAGGGCGAGATCCTCTACGGCGCGTCCTTCGTCGAATGGTTCGCCGAGGAAGCCAAGCGCGTCTATGGCGAGATCGTGCCGGGCCACCAGCCCGACAAGCGCATCCATGTCCTGCGCCAGCCCATCGGCGTGGCCGCCGCCATCACGCCCTGGAACTTCCCCAACGCGATGATCACCCGCAAGGCCGCGCCGGCGCTGGCCGCCGGTTGCGCCTTCGTCGTGCGCCCGCCGTCGCTGACGCCGCTTTCGGCGCTGGCGCTGGCGGTGCTGGCCGACCGTGCGGGTCTGCCGCGCGGCATCTTCTCGGTGCTGCCATCGGCTTCGTCGTCCGAGATCGGCAAGGAATTCTGCGAGAACCCGGTCGTGCGCAAGCTCAGCTTCACCGGCTCGACCGAGGTCGGGCGCATCCTGCTGGCGCAGGCAGCGCCGCAGGTAATGAAATGCTCGATGGAGTTGGGCGGCAACGCACCCTTCATCGTCTTCGACGACGCCGATCTGGACGCCGCTGTCGCCGGCGCCATCGCCTGCAAGTTCCGCAATGCCGGGCAAACCTGCGTCTGCGCCAATCGCCTCTATGTGCAGGCCGGCATCCACGACGCCTTTGCCGAGCGGCTGGCGGAACGGTTGAGGACGATGAAGGTCGGCGACGGTTTCGACGAGGGCACCGATTTCGGCCCCCTGATCGACATGGCGGCGGTCGAAAAGGTCGAGGCGCACATCGCCGACGCGCAGGAAAAGGGCGCGCAGGTCCGGCTGGGCGGGGCGCGCCACGAACGCGGCGGCACGTTCTTCCAGCCCACGGTGATGACCGGCGTGACGCAGGACATGGACGTGGCGCATCAGGAAACGTTCGGCCCCCTCGCCCCGATCTTCCGGTTCGAGACGGACGACGAGGCGATCGCGCTGGCCAACGACACGATCTTCGGCCTCGCCGCCTATTTCTTCTCGAACAACCTGTCGCGCGTCACCCGCGTCTCCGAGGCGCTGGAATACGGCATCGTCGGCGTGAATACGGGCCTCATCAGCACCGAATCGGCCCCTTTCGGCGGCGTCAAGCAATCAGGCCTCGGCCGCGAGGGATCGCGCCACGGAATCGAGGAGTATCTTGAGATGAAATATGTGTGTCTGTCGGTCAAAGATCAGGACGGAGGTAATTAAATATGCCAAAGAGTCTTAGGAGTACGCTATTTCCTTACGGAATGGCTAGAAATAAGGATGGCACTTGGACCCTATTTAATCGAGAATATTCACCAGTCGGCGTAGTCTGCGACGGATATCACGACTGGGACGACCCACGCTATAAAATAGAGATCAAGAGATTAGGACCAAAGACCCTACAGGAACTGGACTATCGCAGAGAAGGCACTGAAGAAAGAATTTACTTCTATAATGACGGATGTTACCCCGAACTATCGAAGAAGACCATGAGGGATTACTTAGCCCGCCTCGAAGTTCTATTGAAGCTAAATTTGTAATGAAGGATGGGTGAAACTCTAGCGTAGAGCATGCGGCCAATCTATTGAAAAAGGCGCGCGGTTTTCCGCGCGCCTTCGTTTCGATCGCTGTCGGGCCGCTCAGGCCGCCTGATGCTCGACCGTCTTCGGCTCGCTGCCGCGGGCATCGGTGATCTCGATCCGGCGGGGCTTCAGGGCTTCGGGCACCTCGCGGACCAGATCGACGATCAGCATGCCGTCGGCATGGCTGGCACCCGACACGCGCACATGGTCGGCAAGGTGGAAGCGCCGCTCGAACGCGCGGGTGGCGATGCCGCGATGCAGGAAGGTGCGGCCCTCGGGCTCTTCCCCCTTGCGGGCGGTCACGATCAGCGCGTTCTGACGCTGCTCCAGCGTCAGGTCATCCGCGGAGAAACCGGCGACGGCGATCTGGATCTGCCAGGCATCGTCGCCCGTCTTCTCGATGTTGTAGGGCGGATAGGTCTGCGCGCCGTTGGTATCGGACAGAACGCGGTCCAGCACGCTGGCCACCTGGTCGAAGCCCACACTGGCACGATAGAGCGGGGCAAGATCGAAGGTTCTCATCTGGGTCATCCTCATTTCACAAGCGATAACATCGTTTTGCCCTCCCACCGGGGGACGGGCGCCTGCCGGACCCCATCGGGGCATCCGGTAGCCGGAATATGGGAAACGGCCCACGGTCCTTCAAGACCCGCCTTTCACGGACGCACGAATTTCGCCCCTGCCCCGCTTCGCCTGTCCGTATCGGCCCGATGCAGGGCCGCGCGGGCCGACGCCAGCGGCGCGCCCAGCGCCATGCCGAACACCACCTTGCGCCCCTCCGCCTCGGCCCCCGCCGAAACCAGCGAGACGATGCGCCCCCTGCGCCCCGACATGTCGAGGATCGGCGCACCGGACGACCCGTGCGTCGCGTCGCACGAAACCGCGACGATTCCCTCCCGCTGGTCCAGCGTTCGGCATCGCCGTTGCCACGACGGCGCCCCTTCCCGGTCCCGGCCATAGGAAACCAGCGCGACCGCGCTGTTCCGCGCTGGCGGCAAACCGGCGACGAAGGGCGCCGCCACCGCCGCCGGGATGGGCGATGCCAGCCGCACCAGCGCGACATCGTTGCGCAGCACGGCCCATCGGTCGGCATCCGGCACGCGGTATTCCGCCGCGATGCCCACCGTCGCGCCCTGCCGGACAGCGACGGCGACCCCGTCGCGCAACCCGGCGGAAAACGCGATGTCCCGCGCGGCAACGTCGATCCCCGTGGCACGGTCGTGGATGCAATGGGCCGCCGTCAGAACCAGATCGGGCGCGATCAGCACGCCGGTGCAGAACCCGCGCCCGGCCAGATCCAGCCTTCCCACCGCCTCCCATCCCAGAAGATCGGCGCGCAGCGACAGGCGGCGCGAACCGCTATCCTGTGCTGCGGCGGACAATCCCGCCATCAGCAGCCCCGTCAGGACCGCGCGAAAGACCCATCCGACCGACATGCTGCCCCTGCTTTGCGCCTTTCGCTGCCTAAACCGCAATCGGGGCAGAATCATGGCAGCTATCGCAGTTTCGGCACCCCGTTCGCGCCGTCCAGTTTGGCGGGGCGTGGCCCGCCCGTCGCCCAGTCCAGCAGTTCGACCGTATGCACCACCGGCACCCTTGTGCCCGACCCGATCTGCATCATGCAGCCGATATTGCCGGCGGCGATGATGTCGGGCGTGCGGGCTTCCAATGTGCGGATCTTGCGGTCCTTCAACTGCCCCGAAATCTCGGGCTGCATCAGGTTGTAGGTGCCCGCCGACCCGCAGCATAGGTGCGGATCGGCAGGTTCCACCACCTCGAACCCGGCGCGTTTCAGCAGGGTCTTCGGCGCCGTCTTGATCTGCTGGCCATGTTGCAGCGAACAGGCCGCGTGATAGGCGACGCGGATCGGCCCCGGCCCGTGCGGCCCGTTGTCGGGATGCGCGTCGGTGCCGGCGATGGCCCCGGCGGCGCGGTTCACCTCGCCCAGCGGGGCATCGCCCGGCAGCAGGCGCAACAGTACCTCGCTGACATCGGCGGCCAGGCGGCTGACCTCGGCCGCATCCTCGGCCAGCGGGCCGTTGCGCAGCATGTGGCCGTAATCCTTGACCATCGTGCCGCAGCCGCTGGTATTGACGACGATGGCGTCCAGCCCACCCTGCGCCCTGACGCCCATCCAGGCGCTGATGTTGCGGGCGGTGGCGGCATGGCTTTCGTCCTCGCGCCCCATGTGATGGACCAGCGCGCCGCAGCAGCCCATGCCGTCCGCCACCACCACCTCGGCCCCCAGCCGCGTCAGAAGGCGGATCGTCGCGTCGTTGATGTCGGTGTCGAGCGCCTTTTGCGCGCAGCCCGTCAGCAGCGCGACGCGCATCCTTCGGGCGCCCTGCGCCGGGAACGTCTGCGGGCGGTCGTTGGGGCTGGCGGGCGGGATGCGGCGCGGCACCATGTCCAGCATGGCGCGCAGCCGGGCATCGGGCATCAGGCGCCGCAGCGGATAGCCCAGCTTCGCCCCCCGAAGCGCCAGCCGGAACCGCCCCGGATAAGGCAGGATCCGCGCCAGCAGCGACCGCAGGGCGCGATCGGCCCAGGGCCGCCGATAGGTGCGTTCGATATGCGCGCGGGCGTGATCGACCAGGTGCATGTAATGCACACCCGACGGACAGGTCGTCATGCAGGCCAGGCACGACAGGCAGCGGTCGATATGCTTGACGGTCTTTTCGTCCGCCGGCCGGTCGTTCTCCAGCATGTCCTTGATCAGATAGATGCGCCCCCGCGGGCTGTCCAGCTCATCGCCCAGCACCTGATAGGTGGGGCATGTCGCGGTGCAGAATCCGCAATGGACGCAGGCGCGCAGGATTTCGTTGCTGCGCGCGGTGGCCGGATCGGCAAGCTGTTCGGGGGTGAACGTCGTCTGCATGATCTACACCGTCGCCATCGCGCGGGGGTTCAGGATACCGCGCGGATCGAACCGCGCGCGCAGCCCGTCCGAGAGTGTCCGCAGCGCCGGCGCCTCGGGATGCAGCGTGCCCAGCCGCGCATGCGTGTCAAACCCGGCGCGCACCAGCGTCGCATGGCCGTCGATGCCCGCCAGACGCGCCCGCAGGTCGGTCCCCTCGGGCAATGCCGCCCAGACCAGCCCGCCGCCCCAATCCATGAACCAGCGGTCCGCCTTTGCCGCCGCCACCACGCGCGGTCCGTCGGACGGCCGGACCGAGATGCGCCAGGCATCGCCATCCCGTCCCAACGGCACGGCATCGCGGATCCCGGTCCAGACATCGCCGTCGCCGTCCGCCGCATCGTCCAGCAGGTCGCGCAGCCGCCCCGCGCGATAGGCCACCGAATCTGCGAAACCCTCCACGCGCAGCAGCGTGCCTTGCCCCGGCAGATACGCGGCCCCGTTCACCTCGAACGGAGAACGCAACGCGGCCGCCATCTGGCGCACCGCCCGGTCCGGCCCCTCGTCGGGCAGCACCAGCGTGGCGGCGGCCGCGGGCGCGGGCAGCACCTTCAGGCTGACCTCGCTCAGCACACCCAGCGTGCCCCGCGATCCGGCCATCAGCTTGACCAGATCGTAGCCGGTGACGTTCTTCATCACCCGCCCGCCGTTCTTGACGATCATGCCGGTCCCGTCCACGAACCGCACCCCCAGCAGCGCATCGCGCAGCGCGCCGACCTGGATGCGGCGCGGCCCGCTGGCATTCATCGCCACCGCGCCGCCGATGGTGGGCGTGCCTTGCGTGCCCAGCAGCGGGCGATGATCCATCGGCTCGAACGCCAGGCGCTGGTTCTCGGCGGCCAGCGCCTGCTCGATCTCGGCCAGGGGCGTGCCCGCCCGCGCCACCAGCGTCAGCGCCCCCGGCTCGTAAAGCGTGACGCCCGAAAGCCTTGCCACCGACAGCGCCTCGCCCTGCGCCGGCACGCCGCGCGTTCCGCCGCCCCGGACATGCAGGGGCGTGTTCGCCCCCCGGATCGCCTCGGCCAGGTCCGCCTCGTCCCTCGGGCTCAGCATACCGGCCCCCATTCATCTTTCCCCAAATACCTCGGGGTCCGGGGCAGCGCCCCGGTCACTCGGCCGCCACCGGGCGGCGCGACCGCGTGATGTCCAGCGGAAAGACCTTGGCGGGGTTCAGCAGCCAGGCGGGATCGAACACGTCCTTGACGCGCAACTGCGCCTCCATGTCGTCATCGGTGAACTGGTCGTGCATCAGGTCGCGCTTCTCCACGCCGACGCCATGCTCGCCCGTCAGGCAGCCCCCCACCTCGACGCAAAGCCGCAGGATGTCGGCGCCCAGTGCCTCGCACTTCTCCAGATCGCCGGGCTTGTTGGCGTCGAACAGGATCAGCGGGTGCATGTTGCCGTCGCCCGCATGGAACACGTTGGCCACGTCCAGCCCGTAGGGCACCGAAAGTTCGCGGATGCGGCGCAGCACCAGGGGCAATTCGCTGACCGGGATCGTCCCGTCGAGGCACATGTAGTCGTTGATCTGCCCCATCGCCCCGAAGGCCGACTTGCGCCCCAGCCAGATCCGCGCGCTTTCCTCGGCGGATTTGCTTTCGCGCAGCTCGACCGGGTCGAAGCCGCGCGCGATCTTCAGGATCAGCGCCAGCTGCTCGTCGATCTCGGCCGGCGATCCCTCGACCTCGACGATCAGCAGCGCCTCGCAATCGGGGTATCCCGCTTGGGCGAACGCCTCGGTCGCGCGGATGCAGGGGCGGTCCATGAACTCGATCGCCACGGGCAGCACCCCGGCCTTGATGATGGCGCTGACGCAGGCGCCCGCGGTTTCGTTGTCGTCGAACCCCATCAGAACCGGGCGCGCGCCTTCGGGCTTGGGCAGGATGCGCAGCGTCGCCTCGGTCACGACGCCAAGCTGGCCTTCGCTGCCGCAGATCACCCCCAGCAGATCGTAACCGGCAGCATCCAGATGCGGACCGCCGATTTCCAGCACGCTGCCATCCATCTGCACCAGCGTGACGCCCAGCAGGTTGTTGGTCGTCACTCCGTATTTCAGGCAATGCGCCCCGCCCGAATTCATCGCGATGTTGCCTGCGATGGCGCAGGCCAGTTGCGACGACGGATCGGGCGCATAGAAGAACCCGTCCTCCTCGACCGCGCCGGTCACGCTCAGGTTCGTCCGGCCCGATTGCACGCGGATGAAGCGGTCGTCGTAATCGGTTTCCAGCACCGCGTTCATGCGCGCGACGCCCAGGATCACGCTGTCGGCCGTGGGCAGCGCGCCGCCCGCCAGGCTGGTGCCCGATCCGCGCGGCACCACCGGCACGCCTTCCTCGTGGCAGATCCGCAGGACCGCCGCCACCTCGTCGGTGCTGCGCGGCAGGACGGCGGCCAGCGGCGGGCAGCGATAGGCGGTCAGCGCGTCGCATTCATAGGCGCGCGTCTCGTGCGGTTCGTGGATGACGGCATCCGCCGGCAGCACCGACAGCAGGCGCTGCACCACCTGCGCCTTGCGGTTCAGGATACGGACATCCGGTTCCGGCATCTGCATGGCTCACCCCCCGATCCGGTTCACGATAGGCGGCAAAGCGACCTGCCGCAATGCGGCGTGATGCGCGCCGGTCCGGCGATCTGCGGATCCGCCGTCATGCCGCGCGCCCTGTCCCCTGCGCCAGCCTTTCGCGCCGCCGCCGCGCCAGCATGTTCAGCACCTCGACCGCCACCGCGAAGGCCATGGCGGAATAGATATAGCCCTTGGGCACATGCCGCCCGAATCCGTCCGCGATCAGGACCATGCCGATCATCAGCAGGAAGGCCAACGCCAGCATCACCACCGACGGGTTGTCGTTGACGAACCGCGTCACCGGGCCTGCCGCCAGATACATCACCGCGACCGCCACGATGACCGCCACGACCATGATCGGCAACTCCTCGGTCATGCCGATGGCCGTCAGGATGCTGTCCACCGAAAACACCGCGTCCAGCGCCACGATCTGCGCGATGGCCGCGCCCAGGGTGCCCGCGCTCGGCCCCTTGCCGTGTTCGGCGGGCGGTTCGGGGCGCACCTTGTGATTGATCTCCTGCGTGGCCTTGACGACCAGGAAGATTCCGCCCGCGATCAGGATCAGGTCGCGCCAGCTGAACGCGGTCTCGAAGCTCGGCTCGCCATGCATGTCGGGGGCGCCGGTGATGCCCAGATCGAAGACCGGCGCCGTCAGTCCGACGATCCAGGCCACCACCGACAGCAGCGCCAGCCGCAGGATCAGCGCCAGCCCGATGCCGACCTGCCGCGCGCGCTTCTGCTGCGCCGGCGGCAGCTTGCCGCTGACGATCGAGATGAAGATCAGATTGTCGATTCCCAGCACGATTTCCATCGTGATCAACGCAGCCAGCGCGGCCCAGGCCTGCGGCGATGTCAGAAGGTCGAGCATGGGCGGAAGGCTCCTTTATCGGGGTCGGCGCAAGGAATGCATCCGTCCTGTAGGACGGATGGGCGCAAATGTGATATACCTCTATCGTCCGCGCCCGTTTTTCCAGCGGACATCATTCGACGAGGAGACATTCATGAAATACCTGATCCTGACCGCGGCACTGGCCGCCCTGTCCGCCGGGGCTGCATCCGCAGCCACCACGACGCTGTTCGAGGACGACTTCGACACCGAAACCGGCCGCTACAACACCACGTTGACGAACTGGACGATCGTGCAGGGGTCCGTCGATCTTGTGGGATGTAGCGGCACCGGAAAGTGCATCGACGTCGACGGATCGACGCCGCGCAGCCTGCCCACGATCATCGAGACGAAGACCGCCTTCACGCTGACATCGGGCAACACTTATGCAATCGACTTCCTGATGCCGGTCGGCACCCAGAAAGATCCGTTCACCGTCTCTTTGGGTGCCTTCAGCCGATCCTATACCGGCTATGCCTTTCCTCTGGCCGAGACGCTCAGTTTCACCGCCGGGGCGAACGCGACGGCACCCCTGCGCATCGCCCTGAACACGGTCGGGAACAACAATTACGGACCCTACCTGACACGGATCAGCCTGACGGAAACGATGGCCGTTCCGCCGGCGGTCGTGCCCCTGCCCGCGGCCGCATGGCTGCTGGCGGGCGCCCTCGGCGCGCTGGGCTTCGTCCGCCGCAAGTCCTGACCAGCCGGGGGGCGGTTCAGCGCCGCCCCTCGCGCAGCCAGGCGCCGACGCTCAGCAACCCGGCCAGCAGCAGCCATGCCCAGGCCGGCAGCAGCGGGAACGTCGTCACATCCGCCGTCAGATAGGCGTCGCGCGGCGTGATCCCGATCCAGCCGCGCCCCGCGGCCGGACGCCCTTCGCCGACCTGGCGCAGCGCGGGCAGCCCGTCGGCGATCGCACGGATCCCGCCCCTTCCGGCCTCGACAACCGGCGCCAGAAGCGACCCGTCGGCGACGGTCTGCTCGAATTCGCGCGGCGCGCTGGGACCGAGCGCGATGACCGTCTCCTCGTCGCCTTCCGCCAGACGGTAAAGCCCGGCCTCGGGCGCGTTCCAGACGGCACGGAACCGCCCCGGCGACACCGCGCGCAGCGTCAGCATCGTCACGTCGCCGTCCGGTCCCGTCACCTCGACCGGGCCGATGCCGTCGCGCAGGGTGCGCCGTTCGACGGTCATCGCCTGACCCTCGGCGCTGGCCTCCAGCGCCTCCTCCTCCAGATCGGGTTCCTTCATCATCCAGTGTGCCAGCCGCCGCAGCAGCTCCAGTTGCGGCCCGCCGCCGTCATAGCCGCGCGACCACAGCCACGCCTGATCGCTGGCCAGCAGCGCGACCCGCCCTTCGCCGACCCGGTCCAGCAGCAGCAGCGGCGCGCCGTCCGCCCCCGTCATCGCCACATCGCCCGCCACGGGGCGCAACTCGACCTGGCGCAGCCAGCGGCCCCAATCGGGCGCGTCGCCGCCGCCGTCCAGCCCTTCCGTCACCGGATGACGCTGCCCCAGATCGGTCAACTCGGGCAGGAACGACCGCTCGATCACCCGGCTGGTCGGCGCGCCGGGCAGGATGTCGCCCAGGGGCGAGCGATAAAGCGATGCCGCCGACGCGTAATCCGGCCCCGCCGCCACCAGCACCGCCCCGCCCCCCTCGACATAGGACCGCACGTTTTCCAGATAGAGCGCCGGCAGGATCCCCCGCAGCCGGTAGCGGTCGAAGATGATCAGGTCGAACTCGTCGATCTTGTCCAGAAACAGCTCGCGCGTGGGGAAGGCGATCAGCGACAGCTCGTCCACCGGCACGCCGTCCTGCTTTTCGGGCGGGCGCAGGATGGTGAAATGCACCAGATCGACGGACGGATCGCTTTTCAGCAGATTGCGCCACGTGCGTTCGCCGGCATGCGGCTCTCCGGACACCAGCAGCACGCGCAGGCGGTCGCGCACGCCGTTGATCTGCACCACGGCGGCATTGTTGCGGTCGGTCAGCTCGCCCGGCTCGGCGGCGACGCTGAACTGTATCACATTGCGCCCGGCATGGGGCAGCGTCACCGGCAGCTCCAGATCCTCGCCCACCGGGACCGAGAACTGCGCCGGCGGTCCGCCATCTACCGCGATGCTCAGCCGCACCAGCCCGTCCGAAGGGGGCGCCGCGCCCTGATCCTCGATCCGCAGGCCCAGCGTCACGGGCTCGCCCATGATGGCGAAGGCGGGCGCGGTGGTGATCGCCAGCCGCCTGTCCCAGTCGCCGGGCCGGCCCGTCAGCAGCAGATGGACAGGCGCAGGAAAGTCCGGCGCGCGGTCGATGTCGTGAATACGCCCGTCGCTGATCAGCACCGCGCCCGCCAAACGGCCGCGCGGCTCCTCGGCCATCGCGTCGGACAGTGCCGTCATCGCCAGCGATCCCGCATCGCCTTCGGCATCGCCCAGCCGCACGACGCGCAGCTCGGTATCGGGCAGCGCCGCGACCCCCGCCTCCAGCCGCGCCAGCGCCGCCTGCGTCTGGTCCGGCCGGTCCGACAGGCGCTGCGACGCGCTTTCGTCCACCACCGCGATGACGATGTCGGACAGCGGCGCGCGATCCTCGCGTTGCAGCGCGGGGCCGGACAAGGCCGCCAGAAGGGCCAGCGCCGCCAGTCCCCGCAGCCACCAGCCGGGCAGACGCCGCCAAAGGGCAAGGCCCGTCGCCGCGCCCGCAAGGATCGCCAGCGCCGCCAGCACCCAAA
Source organism: Oceaniovalibus guishaninsula JLT2003 (assembly GCF_000299575.1). Classification (GTDB taxonomy): domain Bacteria; phylum Pseudomonadota; class Alphaproteobacteria; order Rhodobacterales; family Rhodobacteraceae; genus Palleronia; species Palleronia guishaninsula. Next base: position 28,611 of record NZ_AMGO01000020.1, on the reverse strand, counting down.
GCGGCACCAGCGGGTCGAGGATCACACTGCCCGTCACGTCCATGCCTTCATCTTTCCTCAAATACCCCGGGGAGCGCGAGGGGTAGGCCCCTCGCCCCGTCCCCGCCTATTGTCCCAGCCGGTCGAGCAGGGCCGGAACGTGCACCTGGTCGGATTTGTAGTTCCCCGTCAGCACGTGCATCACCAGATTGACACCGAAGCGCAGCGCGATCTCGCGCTGGCGCTCGCCCGCATAACCCCGCCCGACGGCATGCAGGGGGCGTCCGTCCTCGCCCACCGCCCAGGCGGATGCCCAGTCGTTGCCGCCGATGACCACCGGCGTCACGTTGTCGTTGAGGTTGCGGAACGGCATCCCCTCGACCGTTTCGACATCGGGCGGGGCCGCCTCGACCCAAACGTCGCGACCCGCGAACCGGCCGGGAAAGTCCTGCAACAGATAGAAGGTGCGCGTCAGGACGTGATCGGCGGGCACCGGCTCCAGCGGCGGGATGTCCAGCGGGCGCGCCAGTTCCTGCAACCGCAGGGCGGCGGGAGTCTGCGTCCCGAAGGCCGCCACATCCGCGTCGCCCGTGTCGAACAGGATCATCCCGCCGCCCCGCAGATAGGTGTTCAGCCGCGCATAGGCCTCGTCCGAAGGCCGCGGCTGATCGGGCGAAACCGGCCAGTAGAGGAACGGAAAGAACGCCAGCTCGTCCCGTTCCAGATCGACGCCGACAGGTTCGGCCGGCTCGACCGTCGTGCGGGCCTGCAACGTGCGCGACAGCCCGCGCAACCCCGCCTGCGCCAGCCCGTCCAGCCGGGCGTCGCCGGTCAGCACATGCGCCAGAACGACATCGCGCGTCGCCTCGATGGCAAAGGCTTCGTCCGCCTCTTGCGCCAGGCCCGGCAGCGGCTGGCCGACGATCATCAGGGCGGCAAGCGCCGCCACCGCGGCACGCGGCCCGCGCAGCCGTCCGGCCAGCCAAAGCGACGCGATCAGGTCGAGCGCCAGAAGCCCCAGCGCCGCCGCCAGCAGCGCGCCCTTCAGCGCGGTCTCCTGCGCCGTCTCCATTCCTTCGACGGCGATCCGGGCGGGCCATGCCGCGGGTTCCAGCCGCGTGTCGGGTCCGGTCACGTTCAGCGCGACGCGCCGGTCGTCGCCCGCATAAAGGCCGGGCGGCGTGGCGGGGCCAGGGCGCGCGGCGGCCAGTTCGGCACCCGCGACCCCCGCCAGCCCGTCCGCGTCGCCGATCCGCCCGAAGGCGTCCAGCACGGTGTCGGGCGTCCAGATCGTGCCGTCCAGATCGGCCGTGCCCGGCGGGGCGGCGCGGGTGCTGACGGCCAGGCGTTCCAGCATCGACACGAACAGCCCCGACAGCGGCAGCGACGACCATTCGGCATTGGCGGTGACGTGAAACAGCACCACCTGCCCCGCGCCGATCCGCTTGCGCGTCACCAGCGGCGTGCCGTCCTCAAGGCTGGCGATGGTCCGCTCGGCCAGATCGGGGTCGGGCTGGGCCACCACCTGCGCAGTGACGCTGACATCGCCCGGCAGCGGCAGGCCGTGGAACGGCGACGTGTCGGCGAAAGGCCGCAGCGATTTCGGCTCGCCCCAGCTCATCGCGCCGCCGATGCTGCGGCCGCCCGCGCGCAGCCGCACCGGCAACAGCGGGTCGGGACCGTCGCGGCTGACGTCGCTGGCCGCCAGACGCGGCCCCGCGAAGCGCACCAGCAAACCGCCCTCGCGCACCCAGTCCTGCAACGCTTCGCTTTGCCCCGGCGCGATACGGGCCACATCGGCCAGAACGATCGCGTCGGGATTGGCCAGCAGCACATCGCCCAGCGTGCCGTGCAGCAGATCGGTTGAAGGGGCCAGTGCCCGTTCCAGGTAATAGGTCGGCGACAGCAATTGCAGCGCCTCGCGGTCCTCGGATCCGGCGATCAGCGCCACCTCGCGCCGGCGCAGCGAATCGTCGGTCAGTGCCACGGCGGCGGCCGACCGCGCGCCCTCGATCTCGAACCGGGACACGCGGTTGCGCAGTTCGGGCGGCAGCGACAGGCGCAGCACGCCTTCGGCCTGCCCCGCCGGGAACGTCAGATCGCCCCGCGCCAGATCCCGCTCGATGCCGTTGGGATCCAGCCCGCGCGCGACGACCCCGACCGTCGCCGCGCCGTCGCTGTCCATCCGCAGCGCGGTCAGTTCGATCACGCCGTCCTGAAAGACCGGCGGCCGCAGCGCGCGCACCGGGCGGGCCGACTGGAAGACGCGCACCGTGCCCCGCTTTTCCAGCGCGGCAAGCACGGGCGCGCGCTCCTCGCGGTCGAGGCCGTCGCTCAGCCAGATCGTGTCGAAGGCGCCGTCCAGCCCATCGGCCCAGGCGGCGGCACCCTCGGGCTGCCACGGCTTCGGCATCGACGACGGCACCTGCATCGCCCAGTCGGATGCGGCGCGGAACGGCAACGGGCCTTCCGGCCGGTCGGTCAGCACCACGACGGCCGCCGTCCGGTCGTCGCGCGCCGCTTCGTCCAGCGCCTGCGCCGCGCGGTCCAGATGCCGCTGCCAGTCCCCCGCATCGGCCCATGTCCCGTCCATCAGCACCAGCAGCGGCCCCGTTCCGGCGATCCGCTGCACCGGGTTCAGCACCGGCCCCGCGAAGCCGACGATCGCCGCGGCCAGCGCCAGCATCCGCAGCAAAAGCAGCCACCAGGGCGTGCGGTCGGCGGTCTGGTCGGCATCGCGCAGCCCCAGCAGCAGCGCCACGCCTGGAAACCGCCGCCGGATCGGCGCGGGCGGCACGGCGCGCAGCACGATCCACAGCAGCGGCAGCGCGGCAAGGCCCGCCAGTAGCCACGGCGCGGTGAACCCGATGGGACCGAGAACCAGCATCAGTGATCGCGCTCCAGCGCGGCGTAAAGCCAAAGCAGCGCCGTCTGGGCGGCATCGCCCGTATGATGACAACCATATTGCCAGCCGGTCAGCCGCGCCAGATCGCGCAATTCGGCCTTGCGCGCGGCCAGCCGGTCCAGATAGCGGCCGCGCAGATCGCCCGCCTTCAGCGTCTCGTGCCGCAGACCGCCGCCCATGGATTCGAAGATCGTGCGGCCGTCGAACGGGAACGCTTCTTCCTGCGGATCGAGGATCTGCATCAGCACGCCGGAAACGCCCTTGTCCGCCGCCGCCGTCAGGGCCGCGTGAACCGGCGCGATGTCGCCCAGGAAATCGGACAGGAACACCGCCCGCGACCCCGCGCGCATGTCGCGGGTGCCGGGCGCGCCGTATTCCGCCGCCGATTCCGCGTCGCCCAGTGCCCCGGCCAGGCGCAGAAGCTGCAACTCGCCGGTTCGCGGCGGCAGGTCGCGGTCGGCCAGCCCCACCCGTTCGCCCGCGCGCAGCAGCAGGATGGCCAGCGCCAGCGCCAGTTCCGACGCGCGGTGGCCCTTGGCGGGCAGGCGGTCGCCGCTGGCGAACGCCATCGACCGGCCGCCATCCACCCACAGCATCACCGATTGCGCCGCCTGCCATTCCTTCTGGCGCAGGAAATGCCCGTCCGACCGGCCCGACCGGCGCCAGTCGATCATCCGCGCCTCGTCGCCGCCCGCGAAGGGGCGGTATTGCCAGAATTCGTCGCCCTGCCCCGGCCGCCTGCGCCCGTGACTGCCCAGCGCCACCGTCCGCGCCAGATGCCGCGCCCCCGCCAGCAGCGGCGGCAGCGGCGCCGCCAGCCCTTCGGCGCGGGCGCGCAGGGCGGCGGGATCGGTCACGCCGCGGCCCGCGCGCGCGTCGTGCCGTCCACCACCTGCGCGATGATCCCGGCCAGCGTCTCGCCCCGCGCGCGGGCGGCAAAGCTCAGCGCCATGCGGTGGCTCAGCACCGGGACCGCCATCGCCGCCACGTCGTCCGCATCGGGCGCCAGCCGCCCGTCCAGCAGCGCCCGCGCGCGCACCGTCAGCATCAGCGCCTGCGCCGCGCGCGGCCCCGGCCCCCAGCCGACATGGTCGCGCACCGCCTGCGGGGCGCGCTCGTCCTCGGGGCGGCAGGCGCGCACCAGATCGAGGATCGTCTCGACCACCGCATCGCCCACCGGCATCCGCCGCAGCAGCGCCTGCGCCTCGATCAGCTGCGCGGCGGTAAAGACGGCATGGGCCTGATCCTCGACCGCGCCCGTCGTCGCCAGCAGGATGTCGCGCTCGGTCGCGCGGTCGGGATAGGGCACGTCGATCTGCACCAGAAACCGGTCGAGCTGCGCCTCGGGCAGCGGATAGGTGCCTTCCTGCTCGATCGGGTTCTGCGTCGCCAGGACGTGAAATGGCGCTTCCAGCCCGTGCGGCTGGCCGGCGATGGTGACGGATTTTTCCTGCATCGCCTGCAACAGCGCCGATTGCGTGCGCGGGCTGGCGCGGTTGATCTCGTCGGCCATCAGCAACTGGCAGAAAACCGGCCCCTCGATGAAGCGGAACGCGCGGCTTCCGTCGGCGCCCGTCTCCAGCACTTCGGACCCAAGAATGTCGGCGGGCATCAGATCGGGGGTGAACTGCACCCGCGCGCTTTTCAGCCCCATGACCGTGCCCAGCGCGTCGACCAGCCGCGTCTTGCCCAGGCCCGGCAGCCCGATCAGCAGCCCGTGGCCGCCGCAAAGCAGCGCCGACAGCACCAGATCGACCACCTGCGTCTGGCCGATGAAGCGCCGCGTGATGCTGGCCCGCGCCTCGCGCAGGCGGTCGCCCAGCGCGTCGATCTCGTCCAGCAGAACCTCGGACATGACTTCTCTCCTCGCGCGGCTATGTCGGGGGTATGATGCGAACCTATCGCGGCGGGCACAAATGGCAAAAGAGACGCAAGGACAATTCGGCGTGACCCCCAGCGCCGCCGGCATCGCGGAAAGCGCCCGCGCGGCGGCCAAGGGCGGATTGCCGCCGGTCGAGAAATGGGATCCGCCATTCTGCGGCGATCTGGACATGCGCATCGCGCGCGACGGCACATGGTTCTACGACGGCACGCCCATCGGCCGCCCGGCGCTGGTGCGGCTGTTCTCGACCATCCTCAAGCGCGAGGGCGAACGGCATTATCTGGTCACGCCGGTCGAGAAGGTGGGCATCGCCGTCGACGACGCGCCTTTCGTCGCCGTCGATTTCGACGTCGCGGGCGATCCGCCGGCGCTGACCTTCACCACCAATGTCGGCGATACCGTCACCGCCGGACCCGACCACGCCATCCGCGTCGAACGGGATGCCGAGACGGGCGAACCTGCGCCCTATCTGCATGTGCGCCGGGGTCTGGAAGCGCTGATCGACCGCAAGAGCTTCTACCGCCTGGTCGAGATCGGCGAGACCGCGCCGCATGATGGGGCCGAGTGGTTCGGGGTGCGGTCGCAAGGCATGTTCTTTCCCATCATTCCGGCGTCGGACCTGCCCTGACGGACGGGGCGAGGGGCCAGCCCCTCGCGCTCCCCGAGGTATTTGAAGAAAGATGAAGGCCTATCCATGCGTGCCGCGCGGCGGATAGTCCTTTTCCGCGATGAAATCGGCCTTGCCCAGCAGAAACTCGAGGTCGGGCCGCGCGAACGGCATGTTCGATATCGCCGCCATGTAAAGCGTGCCGTCGGGCTTCACCCAGAACACCGCCGGTTCGGCGAAGACGGACGTTTCGGCATCCGAAATGCTGTCCGACAAATAAAGTCCCCAATCGCGCGCCTGATCTTCCGTCAACCCGTATCCCATCGGAATGTCCGCGAGATCCCAGTCGTCATGGGCCTTCTTGGCCTTGTCCTCGGGGTCCATCGACAAGGTGAGCACGTTGAACCCCTTGTCGAGATACCCCTGATAAAGCGCCTTCAGCCCTTGCAGATAGGCCTTGCAGACCGGGCAATGCAGGCCGCGATAGACGACGATCATGGTGAAGCTGTCCGGCTCCTGCCGGTCCAGGCTCCATTCGGTACCGATGATCAGCGGAACGGTCAGGGCGGGCGCGGGCGCGCCGGGCGTCGGGGTTGTGGGCATGAAGGCTCCTGTCGGTTGGCAGGGCGTCAGCGCCACCGGCGCGGATCGGTTCCGCTAATGCGCCTGCGCCCAATTGGCGCCCGTGCCGGCATCGACCTCCAGCGGGACGGACAAGGCGATTGCGGGCAGCGCCGCGCCCTCCATCACGTCGCGCGCGGCGGCGATCAGGGCGTCCTGATGGCCCTCGTCCACCTCGAACAGCAATTCGTCGTGCACCTGCAACAACATGCGTGCGGGAATGCCCGCGATCGCAGCCTCCATTCGCACCATCGCGCGGCGGATCACGTCGGCGGCAGTCCCCTGGATGGGCGCGTTGATGGCCGCGCGCCTGGCGAACCCCGCGCCCGGCCCCCGCGCGTTGATCTCGGGCGTGTGGATGCGGCGGCCGAACAGCGTCTCGACCCGGCCGTGTTCCTTGGCGAAGCGCACGGTGTCGTCCATGTAGTCCTTGATGCCCGGAAACCGCTGGAAATAGCGGTCGATGAAGCCCTGCGCCTGGTCGCGCGGAATCCGCAGGTTGCGTGCCAGCCCGAAGCCGCTGATGCCGTAGATCACCCCGAAATTGATCGCCTTGGCCTGCCGCCGCACTTCGGGCGTCATGCGCTCCAGCGGCACGCCGAACATCTCGGACGCGGTCAGCGCGTGGATGTCCTGCCCGTCGCGGAACGCCTGCTTCAGCTCGTCTATGCCGGCGATATGGGCGAGGATCCGCAGCTCGATCTGGCTGTAGTCGAGGCTGACCAGCACGCGGTCCTCGGGGGCGACGAATGCCTCGCGGATGCGGCGGCCTTCCTCGGTCCGCACGGGGATGTTCTGCAGGTTCGGGTCGGTCGAGGCCAGCCGCCCGGTATTCGCCCCCGCGATGGAATAGGACGTGTGCACGCGGCCCGTGGCGGGGTCGATATGATCCTGCAACGCATCGGTATAGGTCGATTTTAGCTTGGAGATCTGCCGCCAATCCAGCACCCGGCCGGGCAGTTCGTGTTCGGTCGCCAGATCCTCGAGGATGTCGGCGCCCGTGGCATAGGCACCGGTCTTGCCCTTCTTGCCCCCCGGCAGGCCCAGCCGGTCGAACAGGATCTCGCCCAGCTGCTTGGGGCTGCTGACCATGAAATCCGCGCCGGCCAGTTCGCGGATCTCGGATTCCAGCCGCGCCATGGTCTGCGCGAAGGCGCCCGACATGCGTGACAGCGTGTCGCGGTCCACCTGCACGCCGGCCATCTCCATCCGCGCCAGGACCGGGACCAGCGGCCGTTCCAGCGTTTCATAGACGGTCGTGACGCGGCTGCGATGCAGTTGCGGCCGGAACGCCTGCCACAGCCGGAAGGTAATGTCGGCATCCTCGCCCGCATAGTCCACGGCCTTGTCGACCGCCACTTTGTCGAAGGTGATCTGCGCCTTGCCGGTGCCGATCACCTGCTTGATGGGGATGGGCGTATGCGCCAGATAGCGTTCCGCCAGCGTGTCCATGCCATGATTGTGCAGGCCGCCATGCAGCGCATAGGACAGCAGCATCGTGTCGTCCACGGGCGCCATGTCGATCCCCAGCCGGGCGAGGATCTTGACATCGTACTTGGCGTTCTGCGCGATCTTCAGCACCGCCGGGTCTTCCAGCAGCGGCTTCAGCATCGCCAGCGCGCGGTCCATCGGCATCTGCCCCTCGGCCAAGGCGTCGCTGGCGAACAGATCCTCGCCCGCATCCCGCTTGTGCGCCAGCGGCACGTAACAGGCCCGCCCCGGCGCCACGGCCAGCGACACGCCGACCAGAGCCGCGCGCATTTCGTTCAGCGCGGTCGTTTCGGTGTCGACGGCGACATGGCCCGTGGCGCGGGCCCGGTCGATCCAGATCCGCAACGCCGCCTCGTCGCGCACGTGTTCGTAGCTGCCGAAATCCGGCGCGTCGTCAGGGGTCGCGACCTGCGGTTCGGGGATCGCCGGGGCGGTCTGGCCCATCGCCTCGGCCACGCGGCGGGTGATGCTGCGGAACTCCATCGCCGTCAGGAAAGCGATCAGGTCGTCGGCGACCGGATCCTTCACTTCCAGGCTGTCCAGATCATAGTCCAGATCCATCCCGCAATCGAGCTGCACCAGACGTTTCGACAGCCGGATCTGGTCGGCATGGTCGATCAGCACCTGCCGGCGCTTGGGCTGCTTGATCTCGGCCGCGCGGTCCAGCAGCGTATCGAGATCGCCGAACTCGTTGATCAGAAGGGCCGCCGTCTTGATGCCGATGCCCGGCGCGCCCGGCACGTTGTCGATGGAATCGCCCGCCAGCGCCTGCACGTCCACCACCCGTTCGGGGCCGACGCCGAACTTGGCGATGACGCCCTCGCGGTCGATGGTGGCGTTCTTCATCGCGTCGAACATCACCACGCCGTCGCCGACAAGCTGCATCAGGTCCTTGTCGGAACTGACGATCGTCACCCGCCCCCCGGCCTCGCGCGCGCGGCAGGCAAGGCTGGCGATGATGTCGTCGGCCTCGAACCCTTCCTGTTCCAGACAGGCGATGTTGAAGGCGCGCGTCGCCTCGCGGGTCAGCGGGATCTGGGGGCGCAGATCCTCGGGCATCTCGGTCCGGTTGGCCTTGTAGGCGTCGTAAAGCTCGTTGCGGAAGGTCTGCGATCCCTTGTCGAAGACCACCGCCGCATGGGTCGGCGCGTCGGGGCCGCGATTGTCGCGGATCGTCTTGAACAGCATGTTGACGAAGCCCGACACCGCCCCCACCGGCAACCCGTCCGACGCCCGCGTCAGCGGGGGCAGCGCGTGATAGGCGCGAAAGATGAAGGCCGACCCGTCGATCAGATGCAGGTGATGGCCCTTGCCGAATGTCGTCATGCTGTCCGTCCGCGTGCTTTGGGGGCCTGCGCGGTGTGCCATGTTTGCGGCGATGCCGCCAGCGATGTTGTTCGTGGGGCTGACCCCGGCATCTTGCCCGCCGGGCGCCGCCATTGCCCCGGCCCCCGGCCGTCTGACGCGGCGCTTCAGTCCCGCCGATAGGCCGCGTTCGCCCGTCCCGCCAGCCTGTCGAAGACGGCGCCCTGTTCCGGCGTCATCTCGGTCCGCCAGCTTTCGTCGGGCCGGATCGCCTGTCCCAGATCGGCATAGAACCTGCGCCGCGCGGTCGAGGTCAGCGGTTGCGCCGGATGATCTCCGCCGTTCCAGCAAAGCGAGATCGTGCCGTGATTACCGCGCAGGATATGATGCGGATGCGTCCAGTAGGACGCCATGTCCGGCACCGGCGTCAGCCCTAGAAACCCGCAGATCCGCTCCGCCGCCGCTTGGGGCGCGTCGGCCACATCCTCATAAGCGATCCGAAGGCGGCGGTCGGCGGGAAAGGCATCGAACGCCGCCTCGGCCCGCTGCACGTTCGCCAGCCATTTGCGGACATGATCCTCGAAAGGAACCCTGGTGAATTTCCGCGCCCAGGAATGGACCGCGCCGCGCCCGTCCCGCGTGGCCAGCAGCAGCCGGGGTTCGGCCCCCGCCCAGTCATCGGCCACCGCCAGACGGCGGTTCAGCCAGCCGACCTGCTTTGAACTGTCCACCAGCACCCGCGCGCCCGTCGCCTCGAAGATCGGCGCATAGAAGGGGCCGTCGTTCGGTTGCCGCTCGAAAGACGGATCCGCATCCGTTACCCGCACCTGGCGCATCAGCAGCGCCCGCATGTCCGCGCGGTCCCAGACGGGGCAATCGGTCGCGCAGCACAGGCATGGCGTGCTGCGCGCCTTGCGGTGCTGTTCGTTCAGCGCCCCGGCGACATTCTCGACCTCGCCCAGCGCCAGACATTCGGGATGCGATCCGGCGATCATCGTGACCAGCGTGCTGCCGCTGCGCGGATTGCCGATCACGAAAAGGACGGACCGCCCCGCTGCCGTGTCCGTCACCAGTTTTCGGTTCCCGGCGTGCTGGCGTCCCGGCCAGGATGCGGCCCCACCGCCGAGGGGCATTCGCAATCGGCCAGCAGGTCGGTGGCCTTCTCGCTGCGCTTGCCGGCCGGCACCGCCTCCAGCGCCGCGCGGGCCGCGCGCAGGCCCCAGTCGATATCGCCCTCGACCCAGGCCGGCCGGTCCTCGCCCGCCTCGCGGCCCCGCGCGTCGCGCGATTGCCGGGCGATGCGCCCGAAGGCCGACAACGCCGCCTCGCGTTCGTCGCGGCGCAGCTCGTCCAGATCCTCGGGGCCGAACTTCGCCACCATGTCGGCGGCCCAGTCGGGCAGCCCACGATCGTCGCCCAGAATGTCGGCCAGCGTCTTCTTGGTCCAGGTATAGTCGGTCATCGGTGCCCTCCATTTGCCGGCCCAACGTGGCGCGGCGGGGTTCCGTTCACCGGCGGCGGCGAATTGTACGTTTCGGCCCCTGAACTGTACAATTTGTACGTTTCAGTCGTGCGCGACGCCCAGATAGGCGTCGATCACTTCCTGATTGCCGCGCACCTCGTCGGGGGTGCCGTCGCCGATCTTGCGGCCGTAATCCATCACCACCACGCGGTCGGACAGGTCCATGACGACGCCCATATCGTGTTCGATCAGGGCCACCGTCGTCCCGAATTCGTCATTCACGTCAAGGATATAGCGGCTCATATCCTCCTTCTCCTCGACGTTCATGCCGGCCATCGGCTCGTCCAGCAGCAGCAGCTTGGGCTCGGCGGCCAGCGCGCGGGCCAGTTCCACCCGCTTCTTCAACCCGTAAGGCAGCCGCCCCACCGGAGTCTTGCGGATATGCTGGATCTCCAGAAAGTCGATAATCTTCTCAACGACTTCCCGGTTCTCCACCTCCTCGCGCTGCGCCCTTCCCCACCAGATCGCCTGGCTCAGCAACCCCGATTTCATCTCGGTCAACCGCCCGGTCATCACGTTGTCCAGAACGCTCATTCCCTCGAACAGGGCGATGTTCTGAAACGTCCGTGCAACCCCTTGACGCGCAACCATATATGGCTTGACGGCGGGCCGCTTCTGCCCCCGAAACCAGACCTCCCCTTCCTGCGGAGTATAGAACCCGCTGATCACATTCAGCATCGACGATTTCCCAGCCCCGTTCGGCCCGATGATCGCCCGGATCTCGCCCTCGCGGATGTCGAAGCTGATATCCTTGATCGCCTCCACGCCGCCAAACCGCAAGGTGATGTGCCGCAGGTCCAGAAGGACACCGCCTATGGTGCGGGAAGTCGTGATTTCTGGCAGAATAGCATTCACAAGGGTAACTCACCTCTGCTTTGTCATCGGCCACCACATTGGCCCATTTCTAATGTTTGATACTACCTTATGCCGATCACGACTTATTTGACAGGCTCCAGTATGCGCCTTAGGCGGTTAATACGGCGACGAAGATCGCCTCCAGCCCCCTTGGAATGTCTCTCGGCAACAGGAATTCTCTTATACTCCGATATACTGGCAGCGAGGTCCTTCTTTATCTCGTATATATACGCCCTTAATAACTTTCGGTGTTCAGTCCGCTTAATGGGGCTTCTAATTACGCTCTTAGAAGTCTTATGAGAGCTAACTGACTTATCATCTTCAGAACGTTTATACACTTTCCTCTTAAAACTACTGGGTTTTCCATCGTTGATCGAGGGAACCCGCTCTGCCCCACGCTTATGAATTTTTGTAGTCTGTTGGGTTTTGGACCAATCCAATCTCTTACTCATTCCGCCGCCATCCTCTGATCCGCGAGGGGAACCACTTCGGCATCCTGAATCTTCAGCGTCGCGCGGATTTTTCCTTTGCGACCGTCCTCATAGGTCACTTCGGTCTCGGTATAGATCTCGTCCCTCCCGTCATACAGCGCATCGACAAGGTCGCGGAACTTGTCGGCAATGACCGCGCGGCGGACTTTCTGCGTTCGCGTCAGCTCGCCGTCATCGGCGTCCAACTGCTTGTGCAGAACCAGAAATCTGTGAACCTGACAGCCCGACAGCATCTCGTCCTCGGCGACCGAACGGTTCACCTCGGCCACGTGAGCGCGCATCATCTCCAGCACGCGGGGATGCTGCGACAACTCCTGATAGCTGGCATAGGCGATATTGTTGCGCTCGGCCCAGTTGCCCACCGCGTTCAGGTCGATGTTAAGGAACGCGACGCACCGGTCCCGCCCGGCCCCGAAAACCACCGCCTCAAGGATATTCGGAAAGAACTTCAGCTTGTTCTCGACGTATTTCGGCGCGAACAGCCGCCCGTCCGACAGCTTGGCGACATCCTTGGCGCGGTCGATGATCCGCAACTGGCCGCTTTCTTTGTCGATGAACCCGGCATCCCCCGTCGCCACCCAGCCTTCGGAATCCTTGGTCGAGGCGGTGCTTTCGTCGTTCTTGTAATACCTTTCGAACACGCCCGGCGAGCGATAGAAAACCTCGCCGTTATCGGCGATCCGCAGTTCCACGCCGGGGCTGGGAACGCCGACGCAATCGGACCGCACGCCATCGTCGGGCTGTTGGGTAATGAAGACCGATGCCTCGGTCTGGCCGTAAAGCTGCTTGAGGTTGATGCCAAGTCCCCGGTAAAAGTCGAAAATTTCCGGCCCGATCGCCTCGCCCGCCGTATAGCCGACGCGCACGCGGCTGAACCCCAGCGTGTTCTTCAGCGGCCCGTAAACCAGCACTTCGCCCAGCCGGTATTGCATCCGGTCCCAGGCACCCACCTGTCTGTCGTCCAGAATGGCGGGACCGACACGGCGCGCCACGGCCATATACGTATCGAACAGCCATTTCTTGATCCGCGTCGCATCCTCCATACGGATCATCACGTTGGTCAGTTGCGATTCGAAGACGCGGGGCGGCGCGAAATAATAGGTCGGTCCGATCTCACGCAGATCCTGCATCATCGTATCGGGGGATTCGGGGCAGTTAACGCAGAACCCCGTCCAATAGGCTTGCCCGATCGAGAATATGAAATCGCCGACCCAGGCCATCGGCAGATAGGCCAGAACCTCGTCATCGACGCTCAACCGGTCGAATTCGGCGCTGTTCTTCGATGTCTCGATGATATTGCGGTTCGACAGCACCACGCCCTTCGGACGCCCTGTCGTGCCGCTGGTATAGAGCATCACGCAGGTATCGCCATAGCCGAGCGCATCGGTGCGGCGTTGCAATTCATCGGCCAGACGGTCGCGCGCGTCCCGCCCGCGGGCCTGAACGTCGGTATAGGCGGTCAGCACCGAATGGTCGTAACGCCGCAGGCCGCGTGGATCGAGATAGACGATCTGGCGCAGCGCGGTCAGGCTGGCTTGGGCATCGCGCAGCTTGTCGACCTGTTCCTGATCCCCGACAATGGCCATGACGGCGCCGCAATGATCCATCGCATAGGCGACTTCCTCGGCCGCGGCGTCCTGATAGAGCGGCACGGGAATCCCGCCCGCGCGCTGCACGGCGACCATCGCCCAGTAAAGGTGCGGCCGGTTCCGGCCGGCGATGGCCACATGTTCGCCCGGCGCCAGCCCCATATCGACAAGGCCCAGGGCCAGCGCCGCGATCTCGGCGGCGGCTTCGGCCCAGGTCCAGCTTTGCCAGATCCCGAATTCCTTTTCGCGGTAGGCGGTGCGCGCGCCGTGGCGCGCGACGTTGCGCGCCAGAAGCGCCGGAATGGAGGTCGGTGCCTCGGTCAATGGGGTCTCTCCCGGTCGGCCTGTCGTCTGCCCGCTTCGCGGATCGTTGACTTAGACCGTGACGGATTCTGCGGATGCGTCAATAGCCGCGAGACGGATGCCCCTACGTAAAACGGGCGGAGCCGAAGCCCCGCCCGTCGCTGTCGCCCGGAAAAGGCGATCAGTTGAAGTTGTAAACCACGGCGACGCCCAGACGGTTGTCGGTACTGTCGCGGCTGCCGATGGGATCGGTGTGGTATTCGGTTTGCAGGCTGGTCCGCAGCGCCAGGCGGTTCGACATCGCCACGTTCAGACCGGCATCGTTGTAAACGACCGTATCGGCCGAAGACGTGATGATGTCGGTGTCGATGGTGAAGAACACGGTGTCGTTGATCCGCTGGAAGTAGTTCGACGACACGCCGAACGCGGCTTCGTTGATGTCGTCACCGTCGCCTTCAAGGATGTCGCCGCTGAGGATCGCGTTGTCGATATTGCCGAAATCCGAGAACCGATAGCCCGGTCCGGCCTGGATGGCCCACTGCTGATCCGGCGTGTTGATGATGCGATAGCCGATGCCCAGCCCCAGGAACACGTCGTTCCGGCGATAGGCCTCGTCCTCGTTGTCGTTGATGCCGTCGCCATCCGCGTCGACGAAATCGCTGCCGCCTTCGTCGTCGCCGTTATAGGAACCCTGCAACTTCACGAAGCCGTAAAGATCGGGGTTGAAGTCACGGGTGTACTGGAATTCGTACAGCAGGTTGTCCTGGCTGGTCTGAAGTTCGTCCTCGCCCGCCTCGTTCTTGTACTCGCCGCGCGAGAAGGCATAGGACAGGTTCAGCTCATAGCCGTTGACGCCGTCGAAATAGCCCAGATTGGCGCCGATGCCGAGGTTGTAGTCGCGGTCGTTGCCGTCGGTCGCAAGACCGCGGGCCGAAAGCGATCCGTCGAAGCCCAGACGGCGGCCTTCGTTGCCGAACCGGTCCACGTTGCGCTCGAAATCGTCTTCGATGTCGTCGGCAAGGTCTTCGTTACGCTCTTCGACGGCGCTTTTGCCGGTGCCGAAGCCGGTATTGGCGAAGGTGTCGGTCTGCGCCAGCGCTGCGGTGCCGATGACGCTCGCCAGAGCGGCGAGAGCGAGTGAGGTGTTCATTTTCATCGGGTGTCCCCTTCTTTCGATGCAAGATGTACCGGTGGGGTCGTGCTGGACCTGTCCGGGATGCGCCGACCTAACGCATCCCAAAGGTGAACGGACCCTGCATTCGCTACGCCGTTCCCGTTGGCGACATAAAGAACACATCGGCCAGATTTCGCTTGGTTAATTGTTATCCGTTGCAATAGGTTAGACGGCATATCCCCCGGCTGGACCCACCCTTGGAAATTATTGTGCAACCGGGGGAACCGATCCCGGCGGTTGCCAACGCGCCGCGTGCCCGCCCGATGACCGCCGCGTCGGCAAGGTTCCGCCGGTCGGCCCGGTCGGACGCCCCTGCCGTCGATCTGCCGCTTGCTCGGACGGACGCGCCCGGCCATGGATTTCGGTCATGCGTATTGCCCTGATCCTGTCCTGCCTTGCCCTCGCCGCCTGCGCCGGCAAGGCCCCGCCGGCAAGCCGCGCGTCCTTCGGACCCGCCGATCTGCCCGAACTCAACCGTCTGATCGACCGTGTGTCGGACGAATACCGCGTCCCGAGATCGCTGGTGCACCGGATCGTGCAGCGCGAAAGCGGCTATCGCCCGCAGGCGCGCAACGGCCCCTATATGGGTCTGATGCAGATCCTGCCCGAAACCGCGGCGACGATGGGCCATCGCGGCCCCGCCGCCGATCTGCTGAACGCCGAAACGAACCTGCGCTATGCGGTGCCGTATCTGCGCGGCGCATGGATCGTCGCGGACGGCAACGAAGAGGCCGCCGTGGGCTGGTATGCGCGGGGGTATTACTATGAAGCGCGCAACCGCTGCCTGCTGGTCGAAACCGGGCTGAAGGACCGCGAGGTCGCGAAGAACTGCCGCTGAGCGGATGGTAGCGTGGGGCGGACTTGAACCGCCGACCCCAGCATTATGAGTGCTGTGCTCTAACCAGCTGAGCTACCACGCCATGCATCCGGCGCCCCCGATAGGCGCGGCGCCGGTCCGTGTCAAGCGCCCGTCAGCGACCCCCACAGATCGTATTCGCCGGCCTCGTCAACCGTGACCGTCACCAGATCGCCGGGCGAAAGGGCTTCATGCCCTTCGTCGATGTAAAGGTGCCCGTCGATTTCCGGCGCGTCTCCCATCGTGCGGCAGGTGGCGGCGTCGTCCTCGACCAGATCGACCAGCACCTGCATCCGCGTGCCCACCTTCGCGGCCAGCTTCGCCTCGGATATGGCCTGCGCGCGGGCCATGAAGCGGTCCCAGCGGTCCTGCTTGACTTCGGGCGCGACGTGATCCGGCAGGGCCGCCGACCGGGCGCCGGCGACGTTTTCGTATTGAAAGCACCCGATGCGATCCAGTTGTGCCTCGTCCAGCCAGTCCAGAAGCGTCTGGAACTCCGCCTCGGTCTCGCCCGGATAGCCGACGATGAAGGTCGAGCGCAGGGTGATGCCGGGGCAGTCGCGGCGCCAGGCGGCGATCTCGTCCAGGGTGCGGGCGGCGGCGGCGGGACGCGCCATGCGACGCAGCGTGTCGGGATGCGCATGCTGGAACGGAATGTCCAGATACGGCAGCACACCCGATGCGGGATCGGCCATCAGCGGGATCAGGTCGCGCACATGCGGATAGGGATAGACATAATGCAACCGCACCCACGCCCCTAGCGATCCCAGATCGCGCGCCAGCGCGGTGATCGGCGTGCGGTCCGCCCGGTCGGCCCAGTCGGTGCCATAGGCGGACGTGTCCTGGCTGATGACCAGCAGCTCCTTCACACCCGCCTCGACCAGCTTTTCCGCCTCGCGCATCACCGCGCGGTGGGGGCGCGAGGTCAGACGCCCGCGCATGTCGGGAATGATGCAGAAGCGGCACTTGTGATTGCAGCCTTCCGAGATCTTCAGATAGCTGTAGTGCCGCGGGGTCAGCGACACCGCCTGCGCGGACAGAAGATCGACGAAAGGATCGGGCGCGGGCGGAACGGCGGCGTGGACGGCATCCAGCACCCGTTCGTATTGATGCGGTCCCGTCACCGCCAGAACGCGCGGATGTGCGCCGGTGATATAGTCGGGTTCCGCCCCCAGGCAGCCCGTCACAATGACACGCCCGTTCTCGGCCAGCGCCTCGCCGATCGCATCCAGCGATTCGGCCTTGGCACTGTCCAGAAACCCGCAGGTGTTGACGATGACCGCATCCGCGCCGGCATAATCGGCGCTGATGCCATAGCCTTCGGCGCGCAGGCGCGTCAGGATCCGCTCGCTGTCGACCAGCGCCTTGGGACAGCCCAGGCTGACCATGCCGATGCTGGGCTGGCCCGCACGGCGCGTGTCGGAAATCCGGGCTTGGGCAAGGTCCGGGCGCAGGTCGGGCGGGTTCTGGGACATGGCGGCGCGATCCGGGGCTTGGGTGGCCTGCGCTAGTGCCACAGGATACCGCGCAGCGCCAGCCCTAGCCTTCGCGCAACGTCCGCAACATCAGCGTCACATTGTTGGGATCGGCGTCCGGCGTGATCCCGTGACCCAGGTTGAACACATGCGGCCCGCCCGAGAACGCGTCGCGGATGCGCCGCACCGCGTCCACCAGCGGCTGCCCGCCCGTCACCATGTGGCGCGGGGCCAGGTTGCCCTGCACGCAGCCGTCGATCTGCACGTTGCGGGCCGCCCACGCGGCATCGACGGAATCGTCCAGCGCCACGCAATCGGCCCCCGTCGCCTTGGCGAAACCGATATAGCCGTCACCGGCCTGGCGCGGAAAGGCGATGACCGGCACATGCGGATGCCGCGCCTTCAGCGCCGCAATAATGGTGCGCGTGGGATCGACCGCATAGCGCTGGAAATCCGCGCCCTTCAACGACCCTGCCCACGAATCGAAAAGCTTGACCACCTCGGCCCCGGCCTGGATCTGCTGGTCCAGATAGGCGATCGTGGCTTCCGTGATCCGGTCGATCAGCGCGTCGAAGGCGGCGCGGTCGCGGTCCTTCAGCGCATGGGCCGGTCCCTGGTCGGGGGTGCCGCGCCCGGCGATCATATAGGTGGCAACCGTCCAGGGCGCGCCGGCAAAGCCGATCAGCGCCACATCGGACGGCAGTTCGCGCGACAGGATCCGCACGGTTTCATAGACCGGCGACAGCACGTCGTGGATCCGGTCGGCGGGCTTCAGATCGTCGACCCCGGCGCGATCCTCGATCACCGACAGGCGCGGCCCCTCGCCGGTCACGAACCACAGATCCGCCCCCAGCGCCTGCGGCACCAGCAGGATGTCCGCGAACAGGATCGCCGCGTCGAAGCCGAAGCGGCGGATCGGCTGCAGCGTCACCTCGGCCGCCAGTTCGGGATTGTAGCACAGCGACAGGAAATCGCCCGCATGCGCGCGCGTTGCCTTGTATTCGGGCAGATAGCGCCCCGCCTGCCGCATCATCCAGGCGGGCGGCACGTCCATCCTTTCGCCAGCCAGCGCGCGCATCAGTTTCTTGTCGGCCATGCCGGTCTCCGTCCCGCGTCCATCCGGCGGGACGCTATCTGTTGTCAGCACCGTCCGACAGCCCTAAACCCGACGATCATGGACATGCCCGATCCCCAATCCCCGCTGAAGATCGGCACGCGCGGATCGCCCCTGGCGCTGGCGCAGGCCAACGAGACGCGCGCGCGACTTGCCGACGCGTTCCGCCTGCCCGGCGAGGCGTTCACCATCGTCGTCATCAAGACCACCGGCGACCGGGTGATCGACCGGCCGCTGAAGGAGATCGGCGGCAAGGGCCTCTTTACCCGCGAGATCGAGGAGGCGCTGTTGAGCGGCGGAATCGACATCGCCGTCCACTCGATGAAGGACATGCCGGTCGATCAGCCGGATGGCTTGCTGCTGGACACCTACCTGCCGCGCGAGGATGTGCGCGACGCCTTCATTTCGGTGAATGGCGATGCGGGGCTGGACGCGCTGGCCGAAGGGGCGGTCGTCGGCACGTCTTCGCTGCGGCGCAAGGCGCAATTGCTGCATCGCCGCCCCGACTTGGATGTGGTCGAGTTTCGCGGCAACGTGCAGACAAGGATGAGAAAGCTTGAGGATGGGGTGGCCGGGGCGACGTTTCTGGCCATGGCGGGACTGAACCGGCTGGGCATGGACATTCCGCGCAGCGCCATCCCGCCCGAGACGATGCTGCCCGCCATCGCGCAGGGCGCCATCGGGATCGAACGGCGCGCGGACGATATACGGGTCGCCGGGATGCTGGAGGCGATCCACGACGCGGCGACCGGTCAGCGGCTGGCGGCCGAGCGCGCGTTCCTGGCCGCCCTAGACGGGTCGTGCGAGACGCCCATCGCCGGCCTTGCG
This sequence comes from Oceaniovalibus guishaninsula JLT2003, assembly GCF_000299575.1. Lineage (GTDB taxonomy): Bacteria > Pseudomonadota > Alphaproteobacteria > Rhodobacterales > Rhodobacteraceae > Palleronia > Palleronia guishaninsula. The sequence goes on along the minus strand of NZ_AMGO01000020.1, from coordinate 9,614 downwards.
GACCTCGACGGCAAATCCCTGACGCTGCGGGGCGAGATACTGCGCACGGACGGGTCGGAGTCGCTGTCGGACGTCATCGATGGCCCGGTGGAGGACGGCGCCGATATGGGTCGCGCGCTGGCCGAACGGCTGCTGGCACGGGCCGGGCCGGGCTTCTTCGACTGGCGCGACTAGGCGATTACGTCCAGTAGAGGAACCGCGCCCGCGGCAGATGCCGCGCCAGCGACGCATCCAGCGCTGCCCGCATTTCCGCCATCAAGTCCTTGGGATAGACGAACTTCACACTGCCAAACTTGGTGCGCTTCTGACTGCGCACGGCCGGGTCCATCTCCAACGTCGTGGCCGGATACCAGCCCATCAGCACGTCGCGCGAACCGGGGGTGAAACGGTGGGTGATCAGCTCAACCGTCAGGTCGGCGCCGGGCGCCAGGGCACGGGCCGCATCGGCGAACAGGCGGTCATAGGCGTCCCGCCATCCCTCGACCGGCATGATCGGCGCCACGGTCAGCCCGACCGGATAGCCCGCCTGCGCCATCTGCCCCATCGCCGCCAGCCGTGCGTTCAGCGGCGCGGTGCCGCCCTCGAACCGGCGGGTGATCGCGGGAACGTTGACCGAGAAACGCACGCGCGTCCTGCCGCGATGGTCGAGGTCCAGAAGCGGCGCGACATCGGCGTACTTCGTGGTGAAGCGCAGTTGCACCGCCGCGTCCCATGCCCCGAAATGCGAGATCGTCTGCGACAAAGCGCCCGAGATCGGTTCCAGCGCCAGCGGATCGGTATAGCACGACGCCTCGAACGTGGTGCCTTCGTGGCGCCGCGCGGGATCGTCCGATGTGACGTGCCCCTGCCCCACCTTGTCGGGCAGAAGGTTCAGTATCTGCGGCAGGTTGGCGAACAGCCGCGTCACCGGCGGCCCCGACAGCGATCCGGCCAGGTAGCAATACTGGCAATGCGCGGGGCAGCCCGTGGCCAGATCGAAGCGCCAGTCGGCCGAAGGCGGGATGGGCTGCGGCCGCATCTGCGACGGCGGCGCGACGACCACGGCCAGCGTAGATTTGGCGCGGCGATAGGTCTCGGCCTCGGTCCCGCCTTTCAGGCCGGTGATGCGGTCCCCGGACAGTTCGACCACCTCGATCCCGGCGGCGGCGGCACGGTCCATCACCCGTTGCGCCAGGGGCCACGGGGCGGCGGACCGCGTGACCAGAACCCGCCGCGGCATCCAGTCGCGCAGCTTGGCGCGCGGCAGGTCGCGGGCCAGATCGGCCGGGTCGCGGCGCGGCGCAGGGTAGCGGGTCGGCGCGATATGGGGCGGCAGGTCGGTCATCCTCGAACAACGCCGCGCCTCGCCCGGCGATCCCGCGACGTGCTGCCGCGCCTTCGGATCAGGGCAGCACCTTGCCGGGGTTCATGATGCCCTGCGGGTCGAGGGCCGCCTTGATCGCGCGCATCACGTCCAGCGCAACCGCGTCCTTGCGGCGCGCCATGGATCCGCGTTTGTCCAGGCCGATGCCGTGCTCGGCGCTGAACGATCCGCCCAGATCGGCGACGATACTCTCGACAATCGCCATCGCGGCATCATAGGCGCCGTTCCCGTCGTCGGACGGTCAGATCGTCAGATGCACGTTGCCGTCGCCCAGATGCGACACGGTCATGAACCGGGCCTGCGGATCGCGCGCCGTGACATCGGCATAGGCCCGGCGCAGGAACTCGGCCACCCTGTCCAGCGGCACGCTGACATCGGTGATGATGCCGGGGCCGCCGGCGACGGTCAGCTCTCCGGCCGCCTCGCGGCGCGCCCAGATCTCGCGCCTTTGCGCCTCGCTGCGGGCCACGTTGGCATCCAGCACGCGCCCCTCCTTGATCATCGCGGCCAGCATTTCCTCCAGCCGGGCGACCACCGGCACGGCACCGTCCGGCCCCGGCATGGCATCGCGCGCGGCGGTGGCGCCGACCTCGACCATGATCGTATGGTCGTGATCGGCGTCGAAGGGACGCCGCGCCTTGGGATCGTGGGCCAGATGCGCGTCGATATAGTCGCGCGGCATGTATTCGAACGCCTCGACCGCGCCGCCGGTGCCTTCCTGCAAGGCGTTCAGCAGCGCCAGCGCATCGTCCAGCGACGGGACGGCGACCATCGCGGTCGCATAGGCCAGCGGCCTGGGTGCCAGCCGCAGCACCGCCGCCGTGACGATGCCCAGCGTGCCCTCGGCCCCGATGAACAGATCGCGCAGGTCATAGCCTGAATTGTCCTTCATCAGTTGCGACATCATGTCGAGGATGCGGCCATCCGGCAGCACCACCTCCAGCCCCAGGCACAGCGCGCGGGTATTGCCGTAACGCACCACGTTCGACCCGCCGGCATTGGTGCCCAGAACGCCGCCGATCCGCGCCGATTGCCGCGCCCCGAAGGTCAGCGGAAAGACCAGCCCCTGCGCCTCGGCCGCGTCGTGAAGCTGGCTGAGAACGACGCCCGCCTCGACCACGGCGATACGCGCGGCGGGGCGGATGTCGCGGATGCGGTTCATCCGTTCGAGGCTGATCGCCAGCGCGCCCTCGGCCACCGTGCCGCCCATCAGCCCGGTATTGCCGCCGAAGGGCACGACCGGAACGCGCGTCTCGTGCGCCAGGCGCATGATGGCCGCCACCTGCTGCGTATCGGCGGGCCGCAGGACGGCCAGCGGGGTGAAGGCATAGCGGCCCGTCCAGTCGCGGTCGAAACCGGCCATGTCGGCCCCCGTGCGCACATGCGCGTCGCCCAGGATGGCCCGCAGGCGTTCGAAAATGTCCATCAGTCCGGCCCCCCGACAGCACGGACCGTTTCGACCAGATCCAGCACCAGCGGCCCCAAATCCGCGACGATCAGCGCGACGCCATCGGCATTGGGGTGGATCCCGTCGGGCTGCATGTAGTCCGCCATCGCCGCCTTGCGGTCCGGCAGCGACTGGATCGCGCCAAGAAAGTCGGGCGCCAGCAGCGTGCCGTGCTGCGCGGCCAGATCGGTGAAGATCGCGTCGAACTCGGCCTGGTAATCCGCGCCGTAATTGCCCGGCGCCTTCAGCCCCGCCAGCAGGACGGGCACCCCCGCCGCATCCGCCGCATCGAGGATGCCGTCGATATTGGCACGGCTGACGGCCGGGTCCAGCCCGCGCAGCAGGTCGTTGCCGCCCAGCGCCACGATCATCGCATCCACGTCCGGCGTCAGCGTCCAGTCCACCCGGCTGAGGCCGCCCGCCGTCGTGTCGCCCGATACGCCCGCGTTCACGATCACGACATCGGCGCCCCGCGCGTTCAGCCAGCGTTCCAGTTGCGGCACGAAGCCCTGTTCCTGCACCAGCCCATAGCCCTGCGTCAGCGAATCGCCCAGCGCCGCGATCGTCACCGGATCGGCCGACGCCGCGGCGGGCACCAGCAGCGCCAGCGCGGCAAGGTTGGCAACCCGGCCCCGCGCCCCATATGCGCCAAGACCACGGCGGAGCCACCCGATGACCGAACCAGTCCTGTCCCTGAACGACGTCCAGCTCAGCCTGATGGGCAATGCGGGGCGCGTCGACATCCTGCGCGGCATCACGCTGGACGTGAAGCGGGGCGAAACGGTGGGGCTGGTGGGGCCTTCGGGATCGGGCAAGTCGTCTCTCCTCATGGTCATGGGCGGGCTGGAACGCGCGACCGGCGGCCGGATCACGGCGCTGGGACACGACCTGACCGCATTGGGCGAGGACGCGCTGGCGCGCTTCCGCAGGGACCATATGGGCGTGGTCTTCCAGTCCTTCCACCTGATTCCGACGATGACGGCGCTTGAAAACGTCGCCACGCCGCTGGAACTGGCCGGCGCGCCCGACGCCTTCGACCGCGCGGCGCGGGAACTCGATGCGATGGGGCTGGGCAACCGCAAGGATCATTATCCGTCGCAACTGTCGGGGGGCGAACAGCAGCGCGTGGCGCTGGCCCGCGCCGCTGCCCCCCGGCCGCAAATCCTTCTGGCGGACGAACCGACCGGCAACCTGGACGGGCCGACCGGGCAGACGATCATGGATCTGCTGTTCGGTCTGAATACCCGGCACGGCGCCACGCTGGTTCTGGTGACGCATGCGCCGGACCTTGCCGCGCGGTGCATGCGCACCATCCGGCTTGAGGATGGCCGTCTGGCGCACGCGCAGCGCGAGGCCGCGGAATGAGCGTTCGCACAAGGGGTCCGTCATGGCGCTAGGCGTCGCGTCCCGCATCGCCCGGCGCGAATTGCGCGGCGGGCTGAAGGGCTTTCGCATCTTTCTGGCCTGCCTGATCCTGGGGATCGCGGCCATCGCCGCCGTGGGCAGCGTCCGCGCCGCGATCGAGGCGGGCCTGTCGCGCGAAGGCGCGCGGCTTCTGGGCGGCGATATCGAGGTGCAGTTCACCTATCGCTATGCCCAACCCCAGGAACGCGCGGCCCTCGAGGCGCTCGGCGATGTGTCCGAGATCGTGAAGTTCAACTCGATGGCCGTGGTCGAGCGGCCCGAAGGAACCGAACGCACGCTAACGCGGGTGAAGGGGATCGACGACGCCCATCCGCTTTACGGCGCGGTGACGCTCGACCCGCCGATGCCGCTGGACGCGGCCCTCGCCGGGCCGGTGCCGGGCGCGGTCATGGAACGGGTGCTGATGGACCGTCTGGGTCTGTCGGTCGGCGACACGTTCCGGCTGGGCACGCAGAATTTCCGGCTGGCCGCGGCCATCGTCCGCGAACCCGACAGCGCCAGCGCCTTCTCGCTCGGGCCACGCACCATCGTCCGGGCGGCCGATCTGGCGGGTTCGGGCCTGCTGCAACCCGGCACCCTGTTCGAGACGGAATATCGCGTCCGGCTGCCCGAAGGTGCCGATCTGGACGCGGCGATCCGGCAGGCCGAACCGGCGCTGACGCAATCGGGCGCGCGCTGGCGCGACCGCCGCAACGGTGCACCCGGATTGTCCGAATTCGTGGACCGTCTGGCCGCGTTTCTGGTTCTGGTGGGGCTGGCCGGGTTGGCGGTGGGCGGCGTCGGCATCGCCTCTGCCGTGCGGGCGCATCTGGCATCCAAGACGGCCACCATCGCGGTGCTGAAGACGCTGGGGGCCAGCGGCGCGACCATTTTTCAGGTCTATGCCCTGCAAATCGGCGCGCTGACGCTGCTGGGGCTGGTGCTGGGGCTGGGTCTGGGGGCGGTCCTGCCGCTGGCCTTCGCCCCCCTGATCGAGGCGCGCCTGCCGATCCCGGCGGAAGTCGGGCTTTATCCCGGTCCGCTGGCCGAAGCGGCGCTTTACGGCATCCTTGCCGCCGCGCTGTTCACGCTGTGGCCGCTGGCGCGCGCGCAGGACGTCCGCGCGGCGGCCCTTTTTCGCGGGGCGCTGGACGACATGAGCGGTCTGCCGCGCCTGCCCTTCATCGCCGCCATCGTGGCGATTCTGGCGGTCCTGGTCGGCGCGTCGGCGATCCTGTCGGGCCTGCCGAAGCTGGCGCTGTCCACCGCAGGCGGTCTGGGTGGCGCGTTCGTGACGCTGGTGGGCGTCGCATGGCTGGCGCGTCATGCGGCACGGGCGCTGGCGCGGCTGCGGGCGGTGCGCGGACGGACGGCGCTGCGGATGGCGCTGGGTTCGGTCGGCGGACCGGGAAGCGAGGCGCTGTCGGTTATCCTGTCGCTGGGGCTGGGGCTGACGGTGCTGGCGACCATCGGGCAGATCGACGCCAATCTGCGCGGCGCCATCCAGCGCGACCTGCCCGCCGTCGCGCCCAGCTATTTCGTGCTCGACATCCAGCCGGACCAGATCGACGGCTTTGCCGCGCGCCTCGACGATGCGCCGGGCGTCGAGCGGGTCGAGACGGCGCCGATGCTGCGCGGCATCTTCAGCCGCATCAACGGCCGTCCAGCCGTCGAAGTGGCGGGCAATCACTGGGCGTTGGAGGGCGATCGCGGCGTAACCTATTCAGACCGGCCGACCGACCAGACGGTCGTGACCCAGGGCGAATGGTGGCCCGAAGATTACGACGGGCCGCCTCAGATCAGCTTTGCCGCCGAAACCGGCGCCGAGATGGGGCTGAAGCTGGGCGATACCCTGACCGTCAACATTCTGGGGCGGGACATCACCGGAACGATCACCAGCTTCCGCGATGTCGATTTTTCCTCGGCCGGGATCGGCTTCATCCTGTCGATGAACCCTGCCGCCTTGCAGGGCGCGCCGCATACCTTCATCGCCACCATCTATGCCGACGAAGCGGCCGAAGCGGCCATTCTGCGCGATCTCGCCGACGCCTATCCCAACATCACGGCGGTTCGCGTCCGCGACGCCATCGACCAGGTGACGGACATCCTGGCCGGGATCGCCGCCGCCATCACCTATGGCGCGTCCGCGACGCTGGTGACGGGGGCCGTCGTGCTGCTGGGCGCCGCCGCCGCCGGCGTGCCCGCCCGCACGTTCGAGGCGGCCGTTCTAAGGACGGTCGGCGCGTCGCGGCTGACCGTTCTGGGCAGCTTCGCGCTGCGCTGGGCGCTGCTGGGGCTGGCCGCGGGGCTGGTCGCCGTCGCCGCGGGGGCGCTTGCGGGCTGGGCGGTCAGCCGGTTCGTGATGGATACGGACTACCTTTTCGCGCCGCTGTCGGCGCTGGCCATCGTCGGGGGCGGTGTGATCGGAACGATGGCCTGCGGGCTGGCCTTCGCTTGGCCGCCCTTAGCCGCCCGCCCCGCCACGGTGCTGCGCGCGCAGGAGTGAGCGACGTTCACGCTTGGCGGTCCCCTTCGGCCCCGACCCGGCGGCGATAGGTCGCCACCCGCCACAGATAGATCCCGACGATGGCGACCACGACCACGGTCGAGACGGGGTTCAGCCAGTCCGACACGCGGCTGTATTGCGATTCCAGGAAATAGCCCGCCAGCGTCAGGAAGGCCGTCCAGGCGGCGGTGCCCAGCGTCGAATAGAAGACGAACTTGCCCAGCGGCATCGGCTGCAACCCGGCAGGAACGGAAATGAAGGTGCGCACGGTCGGGATCAGGCGGCCGATCAGCACCGCCAGCGCGCCATAGCGGTTGAACCAGTCCTGCGCCTGGTCGAATTCCTGCGGCGATACCGTCAGCCATCGTCCATGCCGCGCCGCCAGCCGCCTGATCCGCTCGGCCCCGATCTTCAGTCCGATCCAGTACCAGAACACCGCCCCGGCCAGCGACCCCGCGATGCCCGCCAGCAGCACGCCGATCAACCCAAGCTCGCCCGACGCGGCGTTGAAGCCGGCAAGCGGCATGATCAATTCGGACGGAATGGGCGGAAAGACGTTTTCCGCGAACATCAGAAAGGCGATCCCCAGATAGCCGACCTGTGCGATGATGCCTGAGATGAAATCGAACATGCCCGTCCTTCCGCCGCGATCCGCGCCCTTTGCGCGATTCGGGGCCGAAAGGCCAGTGCGAAGCGCCGGTCCGAGGCTTGCAGGCTGACGGGGCGCGGGGCCTACATCTGTTCGCCGAAGCGGCCGGCCACCAGCCGTTCCAGCGCGTCCGCCAGCTCCAGCGCCTCGGGGCCGGACGTGACGACCTCGATCGTCGTGCCGCGCGAGGCCGCCAGCATCAGAAGGCCCATGATGCTGTCGCCCGACGCGCTCAGCCCGTCGCGGCTGACCTCGGCCCTGGCGTCGTGAGCTTCGACAACCTCGACCAGCCGGGCCGAGGCGCGCGCATGCAGGCCCTTTTCGTTGACGATGGGCAGGATGCGCGTGACCGGGCCAGCCGGGCGTTCGTCAGCCATGCGTCGCCGTCCGTGCCTGCGTCATCGGCACCACCGTTCCGATCGGGCCGCTGATCGTGTCGATATATTTGCGCCCCGCCATCAGCGCGCGCTGGATCGCCTCGGCCATCGGCAGGTGCCGCGACTTGGCCAGCTTGATCAGCAGCGGCAGGTTCGCGCCATAGACGATATGGCGATCCTCCTGTGCGCAGGCCCGCAGGCTGAGGTTCGACGGCGATCCGCCGAACATGTCGGTCGCCACCACGACGCCGCCGCCGGTATCAACCCGGTCGGCCGCCTCGCAAATCTCGCGCTGCTTGGCCGCCCTGTCCGAATCGGGGTCGATGGCGATGGCGCGGATGCCCGGCTGTCGGCCGACGACATGTTCCACCGCGGCAAGAAATTCCCGCGCAAGCCCCCCATGGGCGACGATGACGATGCCGATCACGGCGCTGACCCCTTGCCATATTGCGACGGCATGCCGGCGCGGCGCTCAAGTTCCAGATGGCGAGTCGAGACGCGCCATCCTTCCGATGCAAGACGTTTCGCCAGCGCATCGACCACCGCGACCGACCGATGCTGGCCGCCGGTGCAGCCGATCGCCAGCGCGAAATGGGCCTTGCCTTCCTCCAGATAGGCGGGAAGAAGCGACAATACCAGTTCGACGATCCGCCCGAACGCCGCGTCATAGCGACGGTCCTGCGCGACATGCGCGGCGACGGCCGGATCGCGCCCGTCCAGATCGCGCAAGGCAGGGACCCAGTGCGGGTTGCGAAGGAACCGCATGTCCAGAACAATGTCGGCCCCCTGCGGCAGCCCCCGCTTGTAGGAAAACGACTCGATGGTCAGCGCCAGCCCCGGCGCCCCGTCCGGGGCGAAGCGGCGCGTCAGTTCTGCGCGCAAATCGTGGGGCGTCAGTTCGGACGTGTCGATCAGGTAATCCGCCCGCTCGCGCACCGGCGCCAGCAGCGCCAGTTCCCGCGCGATGCCCGCGTCGGGGGTTTCCTCGGGCGCCAGGGGATGCCGGCGCCGGGTCTCGGAATACCGGGTGCGCAGCGTGTCGGGCCGCGCGTCGAGATAGACCAGTTCCGCCTGCAATTCCGGCGAGGCCGCCAGATCGTCCATCATCCGCAGCATGGCGGCGGGGCTGAAATGGCGGTTGCGCACGTCTATGCCCAGCGCCAGCGGCCGGACCTGCGCGCCGTCATCGGCCTGCAACAGCCGCCCGATCATCGAGATGGGCAGATTGTCGATGGCCTCGAACCCCATATCCTCCAGCACGTTGATGGCCGTGGATCGCCCGGCGCCCGACGGCCCGGTGATCAGCACCAGCCGCGCGGCCGCCGTATCGGGCAGCCGGGCGGGCGCGGGATCAGTCATCGCGGCACAGGGCATCATCGCGTCGAAGGGCAAGCATCAGGACAGCACCCAGATGGGACACGCCGGCGCCGGCCGACAGGGGCAGCGCCACGCCCATGATGTCGCAGTCCCGCGCCCGCGGCAAGCGCCCGTCCGGCCGCAGGGTCAGGTCGACGACCAGATGCACCCTTGCGGACGGAACGTGATCGACGCGCAACAGGCCGAAGCCCCGCGCCTCGATCCGGCCGGCAATGGCGGGGGGCGGCGACGCGACGATGGCATCGCCGATGCGTGCCAGAGTCGTGCGGTCGTCCGAAACCAGGGACGCGCCGCGCGACAGCATGTCGATGGCGGTCCCCGACTTGCCCGCGCCGGAGCCTCCGCGCAGCAGCACCGCCCGCCCGTCCACGGCCACGCAGGTCGCGTGCACGATGACCGGACCGCCCGGCAGAGGCCCGACGGACCGGCCGGTCATACCGGCAGACCGACGACGAAACGCGCGCCCAGCGCGTCCGAGGTGGGGTCGGATT
>NZ_AMGO01000019.1 GCF_000299575.1 Oceaniovalibus guishaninsula JLT2003 | reverse complement strand
CGGCGCGCGGCGGGCATGGGCGTCGCCGACCATGCGGATGATCTTGGCCAAGACGGTGTCCGAGGCGGCCTTCGTGGCGCGCACCGTCAATGTGCCTTCGCCGTTGATCGTGCCGGCATAGACTTCGTCGCCTCGTTCCTTTGGGACCAGCGCACTCTCTCCGGTGATTGGCGCCTGATCGACCGCGCCCGCGCCGTCCGTCACCTCACCATCGAGGGGGATACGGTCGCCACCGCGTACTATGAAGCTTGAGCCTACGGCGACTTGAGCCGCCGGAACGTCGGCCTCGCTTCCGTCTTCGCGGATCACGCGCGCCGTCGGTGGTGCAAGATCCAAGAGCGCCGAGACCGCATTCCTCGCACGCCCGACGCTCCAGCTTTCGAGGTAGAGCGAGAGCGAGAAGAAGAACGCAACCGTCGCCGCCTCGAAGAATTCGCCAAGCCCTATGGCACCGGCCACCGCGACCACCATCAGCAGGTTCATGTCGGGCGACAGCCTCCGTGCGGACGACCATGCCTTGGGTGCCACGAGCCAGACACCGAACAGGATCGCAACCGCGAATAGCCCTGCCTCGACCAGTGGCATCGGCGCTTCGCCGTGCCCTGCGAAGAGGCCGAGTGCCCCCCCCATGCCGGTCTCGATGATGTGCCACAGAAATCCCGCGGCCCAGAAGCCGCCACTGAGCGCCGTAAACAGCCGCTGTCGTGCAAGATGGGCCGCCTGGTCGACCGACGCGTTTTTCGGCATCCCAGGGCTTGGCGGTCATGCCGGTGCTTGCGACCAGTTCTGCAATTTCGCCGTCCGATACACTCTTGGCGCTGTCGAGAATAGTCATCCGTCCATTGATCACGTCGAACGCGAGATGCTCGGCCCCGCCGATCTTCGGGCCAACCACCTTGTTCAGGATCGCGACCTCCTCGGCGCAATCGAGGCCGGACACCTGAAAACTGCGCCCGCCCGTCGGCGCGGGCGTCGTCGGCTCGATGTCGCCGCACGTTCCCGCGCTCCCGCAACAGTTGCCGCCGTTTGCCTGGTCGTCTTCGGCATGATCGTGATCGTGGTGATGGGTGTCGGACGGCATGAATGGACCTCTGGATTCGGGTGCATCACCATGACATAGCCCCTACAGTAGCTAGAGCTTCAAGAGCAAAATACGGTGGTATTTCAGTTTGTATTTTTGCTAGAAAGTGCGGTGATCCGTGCGGTTTTAGCACTACCCATGAAAACCGTCGCGAGGAGTGGCATAAGCGGAAGGAACAACAATGCTGAGTATTACTCGGACACGGATGAAGATGGCTGTCGTCGCACTCTTTCTGACCGCAAGCTGCGGCTCGCAGGAGGTCGGCCAGTTGCCTGCCACTGAACCCGAGTCCGGCGTTCCCGAGATCGTTCTCGAATTGGCGGCGGACGGTCAGGATCTCTCAACCGTCCGCCTGCTGCCTGACGACGGGTGTTACTGGTACGAGCATCGCGGTCAGGTCGAGACAACGCTCCTGCCACTTCGGGCAAGAAACGGAGCGGCTATCTGTCGGCAGGCGCAGGCCTGACGAATGCGAACGGCAGCATCCGTCGCTCGGCGCGCATCACCACAGGTCGCCAACCTCTGGTGCCGCAAGGCTGCCTTCCGCCGAATAGAGATACGCCGTCGAGCCGATCTCGACACGTGGATAGAGACTGTTGATGTGCGCCATCACCATCCTGACGCAACCCGAGCTGGCTCGGCTGCCGATACTTTGCGGAAAC
>NZ_AMGO01000018.1 GCF_000299575.1 Oceaniovalibus guishaninsula JLT2003 | reverse complement strand
CCGCGATCCCGGCCACGACCACACCCACGACCAGGTCCGGCCAGTTCGTTCCCAGCCAGGCGACGAGACCGCCAGCCACGACGATCCCGAGGTTCGCGGCGAAGTCGTTCCAGCTGAAGGTGTTCGCCGCGCGGATGTTGACGTCCGGTTCGCGGAGTCGGGCGAGCAACCAGACGCAGACCGCGTTGATCGCCGCGGCGATCAGGGCCATGGCGATCATGATCGTCCCGAGCGGATCTGACCCGCCGATGTAGCGGCGCCATGCATCGTAGAGGATGCCTGCAGCGAACAGGATCAGCAGCCCACCGGAGATGTTCGCCGCTCCGCGTTTCCATTTGCCGGACCGGGACAGCGCAAACAGGCTGATAGCGTAGACGAAGCTGTCGGAAAGGTTGTCGAGGCCGTTGGCGATCAAGGCGCTGGAATCGCCGAACGCACCGGTTGCAAAAAAAGCCACGGCCAGACCGATATTGAGCGCCAGAACGATCCAGAGCGTGCGTCTCTCTTTTGAATCTTGTTCTGCGGCCATTTCTCGTTTTCGGCTCGTGGTTTACGATCGAAGAACTCCTGCGGCTGGTCTAAGTTCCTGCCGCGACATTGGCATGGTCCAATCAGGCCCCAATCTCGTCGTGCTCGGTCAGACATTCAGAATGGTCCCGCAATACCTCCAGCACCCGGCAATCCGCTGTCCGCCCGCCGCTGCACTCGTGGACCATGCGTTTCAGTTCCGTGCGCAGCGCCTTCAGGCGGGCCATGCGCTGCTCCACCCGTTTGAGCTGGCGACGCGCGATGGCATCAGCTTCATCACAGGGCCGATTGGGATGGTCGCTGAGGTCGAGCAGCTCGCGGATCGCATCGAGCGAGAAGCCGAGTTGCCGCGAGTGGCGGATGAAGGACAGGCGATCGAGTTGTGAACCGTCGTAGCGCCTCTGTCCGCCCTCGGTCCGGCCAGGTTCGGGCATGAGCCCGATCTGCTCGTAGTACCGGATGGTCTGCACCTTCGTGCCGGTCTTCTTTGACAGAGTGCCGATCGTGAGCATTCTCACCTCCAGAAAAAGTATACAGTCCTTGTAGGTTTTGCGGTGTGAGCGGGCAAGTGCGGGATTCACAGGCGCGTGATGTCGCATCAAGGCGCCATCTTCATGCTTGAACCTTCAGTGGCTAGAGGATGTAGACGCGCAGACACACAAGGATCAATGGCAGGCGAACAGGATTGTCTCTTACATCGGCACAGAAGTTTCTTTGGGTTTTGGCAGGCGTGGCAGCGCTTGCCTTCGTATGGCTTTTACTCTGGTCCGACTATCGTGCCGACAGCGCCCGAACTGACGCCGAGCCGCCTTTCTTCGCTGAGTTCGAACTGACGGACCACCAGGGTATGGTTCGAACCGAGAAGGACTTTGCGGGGCGCTGGATGCTTGTTTTTTTCGGCTTTACCAACTGCCCCGACGTCTGCCCGACGACCCTATCTGAGGTCGCGGCGGTGATGGACGGTCTGGGCGACGATGCCGCCAAGGTCCAGCCGATTTTCATCACCATCGACCCCGAACGGGACACGCCCGCCGCACTCGCCGAATACGTCCCGCTGTTCGATGCGGGCATCATCGGTCTGACCGGCACGCCGGAACAGATCGCCGCCACCTCCGAGACGTTTCCGATCTTCTTTGAACGCGTCGAAGAGGCTGCGGCGCCGGATGGTTACACGATGGGCCACACGTCGCATTTGTTCCTCTTCGATCCCGACGCGGGCTTCGCCGACTCGTGGCCCTACGGCACCTCCGCCGAAGAGATCTTCGCCGATCTGGAAGAGAGGATCTGACCGAAATGAACCGCATATCCGGAGAAACAGCCCTCGGGCTGGCGTGGATCATCGCGCTCGTCGCCTCGCTTGCCGTGCTTTTCATCGGCGAGGTGCTGGGGCAGACGGCCTGTGTGCTGTGCTGGTTCCAGCGCGCCTTCATGTTCCCCTTGGCCATTGTCCTCGGGCTCGGCCTTTGGTGGCGGGACGGCCGCGTGGGGCGCTACGGCATCGCATTGGCGCTTGGCGGCGGCGCAATCGCCCTCTGGCACATGGGGCTGTACGTCGGTCTTGTTCCCGAACGCATCCAGCCCTGCACGGCCACCGGCCCCTCTTGCACCGATGACAACCAACTGGTCTTCGGCATCCCGATCCCGCTGATGGCGCTCGCCGCCTTCGCGCTGATCGGGGCGCTGTCGGCCCTTTCACTGAAGGACACACGAACATGAACCGACGCGGCCTGATCCTGTCCGTTCTCGCCCTCGGCGTCGCCGGTTTCGGCGGAGCCACCTGGTTTGCAACCCGCCCTGGCCCGGTGGCCGAAGCGGAGCCCGTTGCGCCGGAACTCGCGGACGCGATGATCCGCCCCTACTCGCCCATCCTCGGGCCTGCGGAAGCGCCCGTCACGATCGTCGAATTCTTCGATCCGGCCTGCGAGGCCTGTCGCGCCTTTCATCCCATCGTGAAGGACATCATGGCCGAGCATGGAGATGCTGTCCGCGTCGTGATCCGCTACACGCCCTTCCACGGCGCGGCATCCGAGGAAGCGATCCGCGTGCTCGAGGCGGCGCGCATGCAGGACATTTACGTGCCGGTGCTCGAGGCCGTTTTGCGGGAACAGCCGAGATGGGCGTCGCACGGTGCCCCGGAGCCTGGTCTGATCCTTCAAATCGCCGCCACGGCCGGACTCGATGCCGAGGCCGCGCGCACGCAAATGCTGGCACCCGATGTCGTGGCGATCCTGAACCAGGATCGTGCTGACGTCGAGACCGTGGGAATTCGCCAGACGCCCACATTCTTCGTGAACGGCAAGCCGCTCGATCCGTTCGGGGAGGCAGAACTGCGGCGATTGGTGGCTGCCGAAGTCGCTGCCGCGCAAAGCTGAATGGAAAGGGCAAGATCAATACGATGAAAAAGTATTTTTTGACCAGCACACTGGCGGCGCTTTTGACCCTTGGCGGGCTCTCGGTGCCCGCGCTGGCCGGACCCGAGGATGTTGTCGTAGAGAACGCGTGGTCCCGCGCCTCCATCGGGATGAACCGTCCCGGAGCCGCCTACATGACGATCCGCAACACTGGCGACGAGCCGGTGACGCTGATCGGCCTTACAACACCGCTCGCGATGATGCCCGAAATTCACGAGACGAAGACAAATGCCGAAGGTGTAAGCTCCATGAGCCCGGCGGGGGAGATCGCGATCGCGCCGGGCGAGAGCGTCGCGCTCGAACCGGGGGGCCTGCACGGAATGCTGATGCGGCTGCAAGAACCGATGACGGAAGGGGAAACCTTTCCGCTGACCCTGCTTTTCGACGACGGAGGCGAAGTGACGGTCGAGGTGCCGATCCTCGGCATCGCCGCGCGGGGGCCGGAGGACTGATGCGGCGACGGGCGATCCTGGTGTACGGCGCGGCCGTTGTTGGGGCGGTCGCCCTGATGCTCTTCGTCGGTTGGTGGCGGGTCGACGGACCCGGTGCACCCGCACCTGTCGGGCAGCGGCCTGTGACCCTTACCGAGATGGACTTCCGTCTGACGGATCATGAGGGCAACGCGGTCGGGCCGGAAACCCTCATCGGGCGACCGACGATGGCGTTCTTTGGCTTCACCTACTGTCCCGATGTCTGCCCGACCACGCTATCGGACATTTCGGGATGGCTCGACGATCTGGGAGACGAGGCCGACGAGATGAACGTGGTTTTCATCACGGTCGATCCCGAGCGCGACACTGTCGAAACGATGGCCGAATATGTCGGCTACTTCCATCCGGCGATCCGCGGCTGGACGGGACCGGAAGAGCAGATAGCGCGCGTCGCGGACGGCTTCCGCGCCACCTACGAGCGAGTACCGGCGGAGAGCGGCGATTACACGATGAACCACACCGCGAGCGTCTTCCTGTTCGCAGCCTCTGGGCGATTCGTCACCATGATCGACTATCACGAGCCCAAAGAATTCGCGGTGCCGAAGATCCGCCGCGCGCTGGAAGAAGAAATGGAGGGGGCGACATGAGGCTCAGAACTTTGGCGGCTTGTGTCGCAATTGCGGGGACGGTTTCGAGAGCGGCTATCGCCATCTCTGATTCCATGTCGAAAGAACCCGTGCCGCCGGAACTTGCCCAGGCAGGTAGCTGGATGCCCCAAGGTCCTGAAGCCCCCCAGAACGTTGACATCCCCGTGACGCTGCCCGTGACGGTATGGGCAGAAGATGCACCCGACCTCGGCCCCCTCGCCCCTTCCTGCAGGTCGCGTTTGCCGACAGGCCGGTAAGGGCGATCGAGCCACCGCTGTCGATGTGGTCGCGCGACATTGCACCTGGCGAGACGCTCGATTTCTTGCTGTCCGAAGCTGGACTTGCGGCACCTGACAGAGCCGAAGTTGCCCTCGCGCTTGGCGCGGAATACGATCTGCGACGGCTGCGGCCGGGGCACTCGGTCACTGTTGCTTCGACCATGGACGGCAGCCCCCGCACCTTCTCACTCGCCGTCGAGGACGGGGTTCGGATCGAGGTGGTTTTCGGCGAGCAGTTGTCCACACAGGTCGTGGCTCCGGATCCGGAGATCGTAACCCTTGCCGGCGAAGCCGTGATCGACAGCTCGATCTTCGCGGCACTCGACGAAGCCGGCATACCCGCCCGTTTTTCCGTGGACCTTGCGCAGATGCTGGGTGGGACCGTGGATTTCCGCCGCGAGATGGCCGGCGGCGAAACACTAAGGCTTCTCTGGCGTGAGGCGCGGGTCGGCGAGGACAGGATCGGACAGCCCGAACTCGCCTTCGCCGCACTGGAGATCGGCGGTTCGCTCTACGAGATCGTATGGCCTGACGACGGCAGCGGTAAGGCGACGATCTACGTCGATGGCGAGGTGCTGCGCGTCTTCGCACAGCCGGTCGAGGGTGCGCGCCTCAGCTCGGTGTTCGGGCGCCGCACGCATCCGGTCTTTGGCAACGTCCGGATGCACACCGGCGTCGATTTTGCAGCGGCACGCGGGACACCGGTTCAAGCGACGGCACCGGGGCGGGTCAATTTCATCGGCTGGCGCGGCGGATATGGTCGCGTGGTCGAAATCTTGCACGGCTCCGACACCATGACGCGCTACGCGCATCTGAGCGCCGTGCCCGAAGACTTGGCACAAGGCCAACGCGTTGCTGCGGGAGACGTGATCGGCCGCGTCGGCGCGACTGGCACGGCGACAGGTCCGAACCTGCACTATGAGGTGCTCGTGGATGGGCGCCCGACTGACCCCCTCTCTGACGACCGGCTCGCAGAAGCGGCCGAGAGCGATGCGGATGATACCGCCGCGCTCTCGCGTCTGGCCGAGGCGCGGGCGCTTCTGAATGAAAACCTCGGCAGCGAGATTGCCAAAACGACAACCGAAAGGCTCTGACCCATGAAACGCATGACCCAAGCTCTTGCCATCACGCTCGCCCTGTTCCCAGCGGCCCAGGCCCTCGCAGAGGCAACGGCGATCGACGTCCGCAAGACCAACGGATGCGGCTGCTGCCTCTCGTGGATGAAACATCTCGAAGAGAACGGGTTTGTGCCGACCGGCCAGGACATGTTCGGCGGGCTTCTCGTGCGCTTCAAGCTAGACAACGGCGTGCCGCAGCGCATGGTCTCCTGCCACACCGCGCTCATTGACGGCTACGTGATCGAGGGCCATGTCCCAGCCGCTGACATCCGCCGCCTTCTCGAGGAGCGCCCGGACGCCGTCGGCCTCGCTGTTCCGGGGATGCCCTATGGCTCGCCCGGCATGGGGCCAGAAGACGACCGCGAGGCCTATGATGTCGTCCTCATCCGCAAGGA
>NZ_AMGO01000017.1 GCF_000299575.1 Oceaniovalibus guishaninsula JLT2003 | reverse complement strand
TACCGATGTTCTGATGGATAATCGACATTGTCCGGCGCGAATGACCGATCAGCCAAGGCACCTTGCCAAGGTCGTCGGTCATCAGGGCAATATCCGCAGTCTCGATTGCCGCGTCCGAACCAACAGCACCCATCGCGATGGCGTAATGCGCCCGCGCCATGGCGGGGGCGTCGTTCACCCCGTCGCCGATCATGGCCACCATGTCATGCGTTTCGACCAGTTCTTCGATGGCTGTCACTTTGCTTCGGGCAGAAGCTCGGCGCGGACCTCGTCGATGCCGACCTCGGCTGCAACGGCGCGCGCCGTCCGCTCGTTATCGCCCGTCAGCATGACGATGGTCTTCACGCCTTGCGCGTGGAGCTGTGCCACGATGCCCTTGGCGTCGGGGCGGATACGGTCGCGCAATTCCAGGATGCCGGTCACGCCGGTGTCGTCGCCCACGGCAACAAGGGTGCTGCCAGCCCCTTCGATGCGGTCGCGCAAATCCTTCGGAATGGCGTCACCGAAACCCTTCTCCTCGGCAAACCGGTCCGACCCTAGCCAGATCGACCGGCCGTCAGTGCGTCCTTCAAGTCCCCTACCAGGAACGGTTCGGGTATCTTCTGCGGCGGACACCTTGATGCCGTCGGCTTCTGCCCGCGCGAGAATGGCGCGCGCCAAGGGATGCGAGGAACGTGCCTCGAGCCCCGCGGCGAGGGTCATCAGATCCTGCGCCGATGCTCTACCCAGCCGGATGCTACCGCCGCCACCTC
>NZ_AMGO01000016.1 GCF_000299575.1 Oceaniovalibus guishaninsula JLT2003 | reverse complement strand
CCACACCACCCTCGAACTGCGCATAAATCTCCGGTTTCCCGCTCGATCATGTTCTGGGTCGGGGTCCAGTGCGGCCACTCGACCTTGCGCTGTATCGTATAGATACCCGGTTCGTAGAGGTCGCCACGCCCGATCGCCACGCCATAACGCATAGCGGTTCCACCCTCCTCGATATGGTAGAGATATCGCGCGACCGCATCGACATGGATATCTCCCGGTACGAGACCGTCCTTCGCGACGACTCGTTGCGGCAGGAACCGCGGGTGCAGACCCCAAGGATTGGAGGTTTCGGGGACATAATTTGGAGGCGTCACCTGTGCATCCCAGGCAGCCTTCTGCGCCTCGGTGGGCCAGGTATCGGCGAGGAGTGGGCCGGAGACCGACGCTGAAAACAGCGCTGTGGTTGATCGAACGAAGTGTCGTCTTGTCAGCATTTGGCAGCCTTTGTTCTGGGCATTTGCGCAGGCTCGCGAGGCACGAGCAGCGCTTTCGTGTCTCGATATGCAACCTCCACCAACTAGAGCTTCAAGGCATTTCTTTCCGCTAGCGCCGCACAGGTCAAAGGGGCGTGTGCAATCCCGTTGTTGCCGCTCAGCCGATCTTCGCGCCCCAGAACGAGGTGTGGTCAGCCGCGAAGTAGCCGTCCGCGACCCGGAAATACCCCTGCAACTCGACGGTGTCGCCCGCAGTGAGCGGGACCATGGTCTGCAGCCAGATCGCGGTGGCGAGCGAGACATGGGTGGCGGAGATTTCGCCGAGGGAGCCGCGGATTTCCGTCGTGCCGTTCAGCACGAGCCGCCCGCGCATGCGGGCCGTGGCGCTGGCGTTGATCTTGTAAAGCAGCGTCGCGCCGAAGAGGTAGGTGCCATCCGAAGGCGCCACGAAATGGTTGTTCGCGGCGTCGAACGCCCCCTGATCGTTATAGTCGGTGTTGTTCAGGCCGATCTTCGTCCAGGTTCCGACGCCGACATAGTTGTCGTAGTTGGTGTACGCCTTGAACCGCGGCAGCCGGGGCTGATCGACGATGCCGTTCGCGTTGTCGACGCTCAGCCCGTCGAAGAAGGTGCTGCCGTCGGCGGAGACGGCGAGCCGGAAACTGTCCGAGCCGAACAGCCCCACCAGCGCCTTGGTCACGAAGCCGGTCTGCAGCGTCAGGCCGAGATCGTCGCCCGCAGCCTCCTTGTTCATGGTGTAGAACAGATCGCCGGTGCCGCCCTCGGCCAAGGTCTTCGCGGTCCAGAGCGCCGCGTTCAGCTTGGCCGAGAACGGATTCGACGCATCGGCCGTCGTGCCGAGTCCCAGCAGCGCAAGGTTCTGCAGCGCGGCCGGCGTGGTTCCTACCCAACCTGACCCGTCATAGACCAGCAGCAGCCCCTCGTCCTCGACCCACGCCCGCCAGCCGGTCCGTGGGGGCAGGCGGAGCCAGGCGCCATCGGTCCAGAGTGCGACGTTCAGGTCCCAGCTGGCCCAGTCGCCTGTCGCGCCCGAGCCGACGATGTAGCGGTCGCCGTCGGCGGGGCTCGCAGGGGGTGCTGCCAGGTCCCGATCGATAACAGAGA
>NZ_AMGO01000015.1 GCF_000299575.1 Oceaniovalibus guishaninsula JLT2003 | reverse complement strand
CTCGGCAACGTGGGCAGGACTGATGCCGAGCTGAGTTGCCCGGGCTCTGAGGCGGTCGGAAAGCGTGTGGTGCTCGGTCATGTCATCCCCACCCATCTGTGGATGAAATGGGATAAAATCGGATTGATCGAAGCCCGTCAAGCGAATAAGAACAGAAGGTAAACATCTTGCACGGGAATCGGCGCGGAGGGCAGTGAATGCACATCGATAAATCGTACTTCACGCTCCCCCGAGATCCTCAAGCGCTGGCAGATCACCGAAGCGGACCTGATCTACCTTGCGGAGAACGACAAGCTGCGTCTGTCGGTGCGCGTGTTCGGCGTGCCGATCGAGTTTGGTGACTATGAAGAAGCCGCCGACGGTGAACCCTACCGGGTGCCGCACGAACAGAGCCATTATAGCGGCCTGCTCGATCTCCATGCCCGTGATGTGTTCCAGCTTTTCCGGTGCGGCGAGGTCCATCTCGAGAGCTTTCGGACGGCGAAGGCCGACTACGCGGAGACCTGGGGCGATGCGCAACCCGTCCTCGTGATGATTGGCGATCTCCTTCTAAGGCGCGATGAACGCGACCGTTTCGAGATCGAGACCGGGTTCTCGCCGGGCGGACAGCCGATGGAGGAGGCGACCTTCATCCACTCGGTCGATTACTTCGAAGTCCGCTGCAACGGATGCCGGTTCAAGCTGGGCCCGATCCAGGCGGAAGTCGTGCGCGCGCTGCACGAGGCGGCGCAGGCCGGGGCGCCCTGGCAGAACGGCAAGGCGATCCTGTCGCGCGCGGG
>NZ_AMGO01000014.1 GCF_000299575.1 Oceaniovalibus guishaninsula JLT2003 | reverse complement strand
TCTGCCGCTCGCCATCGGCATCGGGCTTCAGAATGCGCCCGAAGGATTGGCCGTCGCCGTATCTCTGCTGGGCGAGGGATATCCGAAGCTGCGCGCCTGGGGCATCGCGGCGCTGACGGGCATGGTCGAGCCGATTGGCGGTTTGCTCGGGGCCGGCATCATCACACTGTCGGAACCGCTGCTTCCATGGGGTCTGGCCTTTGCCGCGGGCGCAATGATCTACGTCATTAGCCACGAAATCATCCCCGAAACCCATCGCAGCGGCCATCAGAACAGGGCGACGCTCGGTCTCGCAGTCGGGCTCGTTCTGATGCTGTTCCTTGATGTCTGGTTGGGATGAGGCAATGTCACTAAACAAGGTATCTCCGATGATCGGCGTCTTCGCAGCACTTGCTGCGTTCGCGATCGATCAGATCACCAAAGCCATTGTCGTTGCGAATGCCGTCACTTTAAGCGCCGGGATTTCCGTGTTTCCGGGATTCAACCTCGTCTTTTATCGTAATGACGGCGTGACTTTTGGGATGTTGGGCGGCGCGCCGTGGTGGAGCCTCATCGCTTTCGCTCTTGCCATCTGTGTTTGGCTGGGGGTTATGCTGTTTCGCGCCGACAATGCGGTGGAAACACTTGCCTACGGCGCGATCATTGGCGGAGCGCTGGGCAATGTCATCGATCGTGTGCGCTATCGGGCTGTAACAGACTTTCTCGATTTCTACATTGGCACAACACATTGGCCTGCCTTCAACATGGCCGATGTATTTGTCGTCAGTGGCGTAGGGCTCTTGCTCGCCGCGCCATGGATCAGCGCGCGGCGTCCGATCAAGTCGTGAAGACGGAAATTCTGAACCGCATCGCTCTGCGCCCCTGTTTGCTTTCGCGGATGACGCTTGGTTTCGCCGCCGGGGCGCTGACGGTTCTGACTTTCCCGCCTCTTTCGATTCTCCTGCTTGTTCCCGTTGCCTATTCCGCGTTGTTTGTCGGGCTTCGCGATCTCTCCTTCGGGCGCGCTTTCCTCGTCGGCTGGGCGTTTGGTCTCGGCCAGTTCGGTTTCGGGATTTCGTGGATTGCAGAGAGTTTCTACGTCGAGGCCGAGCGGTTCGGGGCGATGGCGATCCCGGCCGTCGCGGGATTGTCCGCAGGTCTCGCGATTTTCCCGGCCATTGCCGCCGCGCTTTTCGCCGAAATCGCGCGGCGTGGAGCCATGGGCAGTCTCTTGGCCTGCCTCCTGTTCGCGCCTCCTGGACCGTGGCCGAGTGGTTGCGCGGTCACGTTCTGACAGGTTTTCCATGGAACCTCGCCGGCTCGCTTTGGTCGATTACGCCGCTCCTCGCCAACCCGCCGCCT
>NZ_AMGO01000013.1 GCF_000299575.1 Oceaniovalibus guishaninsula JLT2003 | reverse complement strand
CAAGGTTAGCATCCTTAAGGTCAGCGCGCATAAGAGTCGCCCCCCCACACGGGGGCGTGGATCAGGCCGACGGCGGGGGCGGGATGTCGCCCCCCCACACGGGACGTGGATCGAAACTCTTCGCAAAGAGGGATGAAGGCATCGGGAAAGACGTCGCCCCCCACACGGGGGCGTGGATCGAAACATGGGTGCCGGGCTGACCGCAATCTTCGTGCTGAATCACCCCCTATAAGGCGCGTGGATCGCAACAATGCCGTGACGCCGCGCCTGATTCCGTCCGGTGGGTCGCCCCCAGCCCGACGGCAGGGAGCGAAGTGGGGGTATTCGGGCCGGGCGGGGGGTCGGCGGGCCTGCGGCTAGTTTCTCATATCCGCGACATCCTCGGGGGCGACGGGGGGGGCGGTGTTGGACCAGGCGGTGCGCAGGAAGGTGGCGAGGGCGGCGATCTCGGCGTCGTTCAGACGGTTGGCGAAGCCCGGCATGTCGAGCTGCATGGGGGCGAGCCGGGTGGAGGGGAGCGTTTCGCCGTGCAGGATGACGTTGAGCAGGCCGCCCGGCTGATCGGCCTGGACGATGGAATTGCCGTCGAGTTCGGGGAACATCAGGTCGCCGCCCTTGCCGTCGATCATGTGGCAGGCCGAGCAGTTGTCGAGATAGAGCCGCCCGCCGATGTCCAGCGCAGCGGGGTCGGCGGATGCCAGCAGCGCGGTCGTGCCGCCCGCCGCGGCCGCGTCCCAAAGGGCGACGGCGCGCGATCCGGTCAGCGCGGGTTCGTCTTCGGATCCGCCGCCGTTCGGGGCGATGGCGCGAAGATAGGCGACGATCGCGTCGATGTCGCTTTCGGGAAGGTATTGCAGCGAATGCTCGATCACGTTGGTCATCTCGCCCGCGGTGGCCGAGCTGACGTTGCGGCCCGTTTGCAGATACGCCTTCAGCGCGGCGGCGGACCAGCGCGCTGGCGCGCCGTCGGCCGCGCGCAGCGATGGGGCGGGCCAGCCGTTCAGTTCGCCGCCCGACAGGAAGGCCGGATCGGCGGCGGTATAGCCCTGCTGGACGTAGAAGACGCTGCGCGGGGTATGGCAGGCGCCGCAATGTTCGGGGCCTTCGACCAGATAGGCACCGCGCGCGAGGACGGGATCGTCGGGCGCGACGAAGCCCGGTTCGGGCAGGGACAGCCATTTCCAGGCGCGGATGCCGAAGCGCAGGTTGAAGGGAAACGTCATCTCGTTGTCGGGCGGGATGTGGCGGACCGGTTCCACCTCGTTCATGAAGTAGGCATAGATCGCCTCGACATCGCGTTCGGTCAGCTTGCGATAGTTGGTGTAGGGCATCGCCGGATAGAGATGCGCGCCATCGTCGCGGATGCCGTCCACCAGCGCGGCGCGGAAATCGGCCAGCGTATAGGTGCCGATGCCGGTTTCGGGGTCCGGCGTGATGTTGGTCGAATAGATCGTGCCCATCGGCGTCGGGAAGGCCCGCCCGCCCGCATAGCGTTCCCCGTCATCGGCGCTGTGGCAGGCGCCGCAATCGGCGGCGACGGCGGCAAGGCGCGGATAGGCGTCGGTCTCCACGTCGGGCAGCGCCATCGTGCCGTCGGCCAGCGCAAGCCGTTCGGGGGCGGTGCGGTCGAGCGGCCAGAACACGAACAAAGCCAGGGCGACCAGGCCGATGACGGCCAGCGCGGCCAGGATGCGAAGGAAGGTCTTCATGGTCCGGTTCCCTTACATCAGAGGCCGCGGATTCTTGAGATAGTCGGAGCGCAGCGCGTCGGCCATCCAGTAGGTCAGCGCGCCGACGGCGCCCGTCGGGTTGAACTGGATGTTCTGCGGAAAGGCCGATGCGCCCGACACGAACACGTTGTGCACGTCCCAGCTTTGCAGATAGCGGTTGACGGCGCTGGTGGCGGGGTCGTTGCCCATCGGCAGGCCGCCCACATTGTGCGTCGTCTGATAGGGGCGGATGTCGTAATGGCTGTCCGCGTCCTTGTAGGACGACTTGAAGCTGTCGGGCTGCATCGCCTTGGCCATCGCCTCGGTCTGCTTTTTCATGAACTGGGTCATGCGGATGTCGTTCTGTTTCCAGTCGAACGTCATCCGCAGAAGCGGGCGGCCGTAGGGGTCGCGGTAGGTCGGATCGAGGTCGAGATAGCAGTCGCGATAGGCCATGTTCGACCCGTGGCTGCTGACGCTGAGCGATTTGCCATACCAGTCGCCGATGGCCTTCTTCCAGCCCGCGCCCCAGTTCGGCGTGCCTTCGGGCAGCGACATCGAGCGGATCGGCTGGCCGTTGGTGTGGCCGACCGAGATATAGCTGCCGCCGATGAAGCCTTCCTTGGCGAAGTCGATCTGTTCGACCCCGTAATCGAGCACCGAATAGCCGTCGATGCCCGCCCCGACGAAGGGCTTGAACTCGGCATCCGCGAAATAGGCGCTGGTGCTGCCCATCATCTGATAGGCATAGTTGCGTCCCGTGACGCCTTCGCCGGTCCGGGGGTCATACGGTTTGCCGATACCAGACAGCAGCATCAGGTGGGTGCTATGCAGCGGGAAGGCGCAGATCAGCACCAGATCGGCGGGCTGGAACACTTCCTGCATGTCGTCGGTCACATAGGTCACGCCGGTCGCGGTCTTGCCGTCTGAAGCCAGTTCGACGCGCATCACGTCGGCGCCGGTGCGGACCTCGAAGTTCGGCTGCTGGTAAAGCGCGTCGAGCACGCAGGTCTGCGGCGTCGCCTTGGAATAATTGTAGCAGCCATACCATTCGCAGAACCCGCAATAGGTGCATGGGCCGAGCTGCATTCCGTATTCGTTTACATAGGCGCGCGACGCGTTGCCGCCCGGCCGCGGGAAGGGATGCAGGCCCATCGCCTCGGCGGTGTCGCGGAAGAAGCGGGCGGCGGCGCCTTCGGGCAGCGGCGGCAACGGATAGTCGGCGCTGCGCGGCGCTTCGAACGGGTTGCCGCCGGGCTGGATCGTGCCGTTGAGGTTGCCGGCGATCCCGGTGCACCCGATCAGCCGTTCCCAGCGGTCGAAATAGGGCTCCAGCTCGTCGTATTCGACACCCCAGTCCTGGATCTGCATCTTTTCGGGAATGACATCGGCGCCGAAGGTTTCGGTGACATAGCTTTTCAGCCGAAACTCGGCCACCTGCGGCCGCCAATTCTGGCCGTTCCAGTGCACGCCGGCCCCGCCGACGCCGTGCCCCGGCAGGAACGATCCCAGCTTGCGATAGGGCAGCGCGGTGTCGTCCAGACCGTGCCGCATCGTCAGGGTCGAATGGCGCGGGCGCTGCATCAATTCGAAGTGGTGGGCATGCGTCAGCTCGTCGGTATTGATCGGGTATTGCCAGTCGGGCACGGTGCGCCGCATCGGTCCGCGTTCCAGCGCGACGATGTCCAGCCCTTCCTTCGACAGTTCCATCGCCAGGATCGACCCGGTCCAGCCCAGCCCGACGATCACCACGTCCTTTTTCGGCATCTCGGTCGCCATCACGCACGCTCCCCGTTGATCGAGACTGGCCCCAGCGGATAGGGCACATTGTCCCTGTCGGGATGCGTCCAGCTGAGGAAGTTGGCGCGCGCGCCGGGAAAACCGATATAGCTCCACGCCGCCATGCCGTGATTGCCGCCGTGGCGGGGGTCGGACAGATAGCCCTGCTTGACGTTAAGCAGCAGGAAATCGGGGAAGTCGCGCAGTTCGGCCGGCAGGTCCACGTCGTTGTCCATCAGCGCGCCCACCGCCGCGAGGCGCGTGTCGGCGTCGAGATCGGTAAAGCCCGCGCCGTGGGTGCGGCCGCACCAGTCCTGAAAATGCGCCAGCCCGGCGCGATAGATCTCGGCCGGGGTCAGCGGCGACTGGAACCCCTTGAGTGGGCTTGCATCGGGGTCGTGCGGGCCTTCCATGTACCAGCGTTCGGCGCGGCCGTAATGGCCGACCATCTGGCGGTCGATGAAGACCGGCACGCGCGTCTCAAGTGCGCCGGGACCGTCGCCATCGGCGGGGATCAGCACGTCGCAAAGCGCGATCAACATCACCCATTCGGCGGGGGTGAAGAATTCTGGCGTAAGTTGGTCCAGCGGCAGCGGTTCGGGCGGGCCTTCCTGCTGCGCCGCGGCCCCGCCGGCGATGCCAGCGATGGCCGTGCCGCCCAGGGCCGCGCCCAGAAAGCCGCGCCGGTCCAGCAGGCCGAGCTTGGGCGAATCGGGATGCGGGCGCATGTCGGTCTTGGGGGGGGGTGGACATGGATGCAACTCCTCACAGGTCCGGTCGCCTGCCGCCTGTATGCGGCGGTTGCATCGGTAATCGGCCCGTCAGGTCTTTTGTTCCGCCGGATTTTCCGTGTTTGCGTTAACGTCGATCCGGGGCAGAAACCACGCCATCAGCCCGGCCAGCGGCAGCACCGAACACATGCGATAGACCGCCTCGACCCCGTAGGTGTCGGCCAGCGCGCCGAGGATCGCGGCGGCAATGCCCGCCAGCCCGAAATTGAGACCGTAGAAAAGCCCGCCGATCAGGCCGATCCGGTTGGGCAGCAGGTCGATTGCATAGATCAGGATCGACGCGAAGGCGCTGGCCATGATGAGGTTGATGAGAACCGTCAGAACCCCTGTCCAGAACAGATCGGCATAGGGCAGGATCAGCGTCAGCGGCAGCGGCCCCAGCACCGAGAACCAGATGATCCGGTAGCGCCCGATCCGGTCGCCCAGCATCCCCCCCGCCAGAACGCCGACCGCCGCGGCCAGCAGGAACACGAACAGCATCATCTGCGCAGACGGGATCGACAGGCCGAACCGTTCCATCAGGTAGAAGGTATAGAAGGACCGGAAACTTTCGCCGTAAAGGTTCTTGGAGAACATCAGCAGCGTCAGCACGACCAGCCCGGTCAGGATGGTCGGCGTCGCATAGGCAGGCTCGGCCCCCGCCTTGCGGTTGCGGGCGCGATTGGCGAAATATTCGGCGCTGATCTGGCGCTGGCGGCTGCCGATCCATGTCAGCAGCAGCATCGCCAGCAGGGCACTGACGGCGAACCAGGCCAGGCTGGGCTGCCCCCAGGGCACGATGACCAGCGCGGCGAAGACCGGCCCCAGCGCACCGCCCGCCTGCCCACCGACCTGGAAGATGCCCTGCGCCAGACCCTGCCGGCTGCCGGCGGCGTAGCGGGCCATGCGCGTCGCCTCGGGGTGGAAGATGGACGATCCGATACCGATCAGCGTGACCGAGACCAGGATCGCCGCATAGCTTCCGGCGAAGGCGAGGCTGACCAGCCCCGACAGCGTGAACATCATCCCCGCCACCGGCGAATAAGGCGCCGGATAGCGGTCGGTCAGCAGGCCCATCACGGGTTGCAGCAGCGATCCGGCGATCTGAAAGGTCAGCGTGATCATCCCGATCTGGACGAAATCCAGACCGTAGGTTTCCTTGAGGATCGGATAGGCCGCCGGGATCAGCGACTGCATCAGGTCGTTCAGCAGATGCGTCAGCCCCAGCAGGGACAGGACGGCCAGATAGGTGCCGGGGCGGGCTGCGATGGTCATGGACGATGTTCCGCGCGATTGCGTCCCGGTCTCCGGGCTTCATCGCGGCATCCTGCCCCGCGAAGGGACGGGGCGGCAAGCGTCACATCGTGCGGGGATCGTCGCGCGCCTCGCCGTCGGCCTTGTCCATCAGGGTGCCGATATGGCGCGCGAAGAACCACGTGGCGGGCACGCCCAGCACCGCGCCGCCCGCCACCGCCCAGACAGGCGGGATGACCGGCAGTCCGATGGCCTGTCCCATCAGCGACGCGAAGAACAGGTTGACCGCCATCGCCCCCGCCCCGAAGGGCCAGAGCATCATCGTCAGCCGCACATTCCGGCTCATGGCTTGCGGTTGACCAGCAGGTGCACGGCCAGCAGCGCGGCCAGAAAGGCGATGCTGGCGGCCAGAAACCACAATTCGGCGGTGGCATCGTGGACGCCCGGAACGGGGCGGTCATAGCCTTGGGCCAGCGCCGCACCGGGCAGCAGCGTCAGGATCGTCGCGGTCAGGTGTCGCATGTCATACCTCGGTCGTCAGGGTGCGATAGATGTCGGGCAGCGCACGGGTCAGGCGCGCGGGATAGGGCAGCAGGTGGAAGCCGCCGCGTCCGAAGATGCGGGCGAACCAGTCCTGCCCATCCTCGTCCACAATCACGGCATGCACGGTCTGGCCCGCGCGCCGCGCCTCGATTACCGCCATGCGGCTGTCCTCGATCCCGTGGCGGCCTTCGTAGTGGTCCAGATCGTTGGGCTTGCCGTCGGTCAGCACCAGCAGCAGCTTGCGCGCGGCGCCTTCCTCAGCCAGGCGCGCGCTGGCATGGCGGATCGCCGCGCCGAGGCGCGTGTAATGTCCGGGCTTCAGCGCGCCGATATTGTCCAGCACGCGCTGGTCCAGCGGGTCGTCGAAGCCCTTGCAGCGGGTGACGAACACCCGGTCTCGGCGCAGCGATGAGAAGCCCCAGATGCCCAGCCGGTCGCCCGCCGCGCCGATGCCGCCCACCAGCGCGCCCAGCGCGTCGCGCGCCACGTCGATGACGCAGGTTTCGCCGACCGCGGCTTCGGTCGAACGGGAGGTGTCGATCAGGAACGCCACCGACAGGTCGCGTTCGGTCTGGCGGGCGGATTTCCACACCCGGTCGCTGCCCTGCCCCGTCGCGGCCAGATCGGCCTGCGCCGCGATCAGCGCGTCGAGATCCAGTTCCGTCCCGTCGATCTGACGCGGTTGCAGGATCCGGCGGGGATGCAGCGCCTCGAACTGGCGGCGCACCTCGCGCGCGCGCCTGGGGTCGGGGGTGAAATGGGCGCCGGGATCCCGTCTCGCCTCGGCCTCCAGCACGCGGACATGCGCGTCCAGATAACTGCGACTGCGGTGATTCCATTCGGGATAGGTATGCGCGCCGGCCAGCCTTTCGTGATCGGCATCGGCCGGCGACAGGTCCAGATGCAGGCGCAGGCGGGTCGCGGCGCGCTTGTCGTTGCGCGTCAGGGTGATGTTGTCCTGATCCTCGGCCGCCTTCTTGGCGTTCTCGTCGTCGTCATCGTCCACGTTGCGGCTGATGTTGAGCGATTCCACCCAGCTGAGGATCGATTCGAAACGGTGGACGATCAGGCTGTCCTTGCGGTTGGCCTGCGCCAGATCGCGCCGCAGCCCCATCTTGCGGGTGGTGGTGGCGACGGCGTCGGGCGCTTCGGCCCCATCGGGATCGTCGCCCGCCGCAGCCCCCCGGCCGGGCCGCGCAAGGTGCAGCCAGATCGGCACGGGGGCGAAGGGCAGATGACCGCGCGCCGCGTCTTCGGGCGAAGCTTCGGGCGCTTCGCCGCGCAGCACGGCCCGCACCGCGCGTTCGGTCGCGGCCTCGGCGGGCGGCAGGACGACGCGGGGCCGGGCGGCCAGCGCCTGCGCCGCCATCGCCGCATGGGCGTCCCGCAGGCCGGGGCAGAGCGTCAGCGCGCGTTCGGTCAGGCGAGCATTGGCGGCGATCTGCACGGCATCGCTGTCGGCCTGCGGCAGGTCGTCATCCGTGCAGCAGGCCGCCAGCGCGGTCAGCCACAGATAGGCGGCGCGGTTTAGATCGCGGTCCGGAAAGCAGTCGAGCGTGGGCGGCAGCGCCAGCGCCTCGCCATCGAACGCGGCGCGAAAAAGCGTCTCGCGCCCGGTGCCCAGACGGCGGCGCATGGACCGGCGGTGCAGCGCGGGGCTGGCGACGGCCTCGCGCAACTCGACGCCCGGCGTGCCACCGAGCGCCCGGAACAGCACCGCAAGGCTGGGGCGCACGCTGTCCAGCGCGACCGCCGCCTCGGGCCACGAGGCCGACGCGCCGACGCCTTCGACAAGGTCGTGCCAGATGTGGCCGACCGTTTCCTCGGGGTCCAGCAGGTCGAGCGGGCGGAAGGCCATGGCGTCTATCCCCAGGTGGTCGCGACCAGATCGCGCAGGGCGGTGCGGACATCCGCGTCGTCGGTCAACGGTTCGATCACCGCCGCTTCCAACGCGTCGTCCAGACCCATGCCCCCGGCGATCAGCGTCGCGGCATAGATCAGCAGGCGGGTGGACACGCCTTCTTCCAGATCCATCCCCGACAGCGCGCGGATGCGGCCCGCAAGCCGGATCAGCGGCGCGGTGCGGGCCAGATCCAGCCCGCTTTCCTGCGCCACCACGGCCTGTTCGGTCGCGGGGTCGGGAAAGTCGAAGCTGGCCGACAGGAACCGCTGGCGGGTGGACGGCTTCATCCGCTTCAGCACGTTCTGATAGCCGGGGTTGTAGCTGGCCACCAGCATGAAGCCCGGCGGCGCCTTCAGTTCCTCGCCGGTGCGGTCGATCATCAGGGTGCGGCGGTCGTCGGTCAGCGGATGCAGCACCACGGCCACGTCCTTGCGCGCCTCGACCACCTCGTCGAGATAGCAGATGGCGCCCTCGCGCACGGCCCGCGTCAGCGGCCCGTCCACCCATTCCGTCGCCCCGCCCCGCAGCAGATAGCGCCCGATCAGATCGGCCGCCGACAGGTCGTCGTGGCAGGCCACGGTATAGAGCCTGCGGCCCAGCCGCGCGGCCATGTATTCGACGAAGCGGGTCTTGCCGCAGCCGGTCGGCCCCTTCAGAAGAAGGGGCAGACCGTTGGCATGGGCCATTTCGAACAGCGCGATCTCGTTTCCGGCGGGCCGGTAATGCGGGATCTGCCGCGTCTCGGGCTTCATGTCTGTCATCGCGTTCATGGTCATTCTCCGGGCAGCGGGTCGGACACGGTGGGCGCGGGGTTGGCGGGGCCGGCCTCGATCACCTCGTGCCGGCGGACGACGAAGATCGAGTAGATGAACAGCAGCGCACCCAGCACCACGAAGATGCCCGAGATCCAGCGCATCAGATAGAACAGCGCCAGTTCGTCCTGCACTTCCATATAATAGTAGCCCAGCACCCGCTGCATATGCGTCTGGATCGTGCCCGCGAAGGTCAGCGTGAAGGTCATGAACGCCATACCCCCCGTCATCATCCAGAAGCTCGCCATATTGAGCACCTGGTTATAGGGTTCGCGGTTGCGCAGGATCGGCATGGCATAGGTGATGATCGCCAGGTTGATCGCCACATAGGCACCATAGAAGGCCAGGTGCCCGTGCGCCGCGGTGATCTGCGTGCCATGGCTGTAGTAGTTCACGCCATGCATGTTGTGCAGCACGCCCCAGACCCCCGCGCCGAAGAAGGCGATGGTGGCCGAACCTAGCGACCACAGCAGCGCGGCCTTGTTGGGATGGTTGCGCCGGCCCTTCCAGACCATGACGAAGGCGAACGACATCATCAGGAAGAACGGGATGATTTCGAGCGCGCCGAAGATCGACCCGATCCATTGCCAGTAGCCGGGCGTGCCGATCCAGTAGAAGTGGTGCCCGGTACCGAGGATGCCGGTGAACAGCGCCGTGGCGACGATGACGTAGAGCCATTTCTCGACGATCTCGCGGTCCACGCCGGTCAGCTTGAGCAGGATGAACGCCAGGATCGACGCCATCACCAGTTCCCACGTGCCCTCGACCCACAGGTGGATGACGAACCACCAGTACATCTTGTCGAGGCTGAGGTTCGACGGATTGATCAGGGCGAAGATCCACAGCAGCGACAGCAGCCACAGACCCATCAGCAACACGCCGGTGATCGCCGTCTTGCGCCCGGCCAGGACGGTCATCGACACGTTGATCAGGAAGATCACCGCCGCGATCAGGATGCCGAACCGCACCCAGAGCGGTTGTTCCAGAAACTCGCGCCCGCCGTGGATCTTGAAGCCGTAGCCGATGACGGCGCCCAGCGTGCCGACGATCAGGATCGCCAGTTGCAGATAGGCCAGCTTGCTCGACCAGATCTCGCGCTCGCTTTCCTCGGGGACGAGAAAATAGGTCGCCCCGAAGAAGCCCAGCAGCAGCCAGACGACCAAAGCGTTGGTATGCACCATGCGGATGATGTGGAAGGGGAACACCTCGGCCAGGAAGTTCGGCTGGACGTAGATCCAGCCGATGGTCAGCCCGCCCAGCACCTGGATGGCGAACAGGCCCATCGCGCAGATGAAATAGGCATAGGCGACTTTTTGGGATTGATATCTCATGCTCTTTTCTCCTCAGCCCGCCTCGTTCGGGGGCCAGTCCTGCCGTCTGGTCTGGTTGGCGAAGCGCAGGAATTCGGCCAGCCCGCGCTTGTCCTCTTCGGTCAGGTCGAAATGCGGCATCTGGCGGCGGCCCTCGATTCCCGACGGCTGCGCCTCGATCCAGCCGTCCATCATCAGGAACGCGCCTTCGGGGTCGTCCTGCACGCCCCAGCGGGTCATCACGTTGCCCAGTTCGGGGGCGAAATACGCGCCTTCGCCGTGCAGCGTGTGGCAGTTGATGCAACTGTTGCGTTCCCAGACATGCTTGCCATGCAGGACCGCATCGGTCAGCGGCATTCCGGCGGTCGATGTCTGGGTGATGTAGCGGTGCGAATGGACCGTCAGCGCGATGAAGATCACCACGAAGAAGATCGAACCGCCGTAGAAGATGTTGCGCGCCCGCGATTTCGTCAGGATTTCGGCCATCCGCAAGCCTCCTTTCCGGTTACTGTCGGTCCCGGTTAGACTGCCCTTTGGCGGATGAGTTTGCGAAACATCAAAGAACGGCGCGAACGAACCGGCGATTCTGGCCTTCCGATTGCCGGAGGCCCATCCATGTCAGCACCCCCTCTGGACGATCCCGACCTGCCGCTGGCCGAGATGATGACGCATTGGCCGCAGACGGTGCCGGTGTTCCTGTCGCACCGGATGCTGTGCGTCGGATGCCTGATCAATCCGTTCCACACGATCGTGGACGCCTGCCGCGAATACGATCTGGACGAGATCGCGTTCGTCGAGGAGCTGAAGGCGGCGGTCAGCGGCGGCCGATAGCCTCGGCCACCAGGACAAGGCGGTGGGGGTCGCGCACGGTGACGTGCTTGCGCCGGCTTTCGACGATCCCGTCCTTTTCCCACGCGCTGAGCATCCGGCTGACCGTGTGCAGCGTGGTGCCCGTCATCTCGGACAGATCCTGCCGCGTGACCGGAAAGCCGATCTCGATCCCCTCGGGGGTCTTGCGTCCGGTCTGGTTGACCAGCCGCAGGACGGCATGGGCGACGCGCTGTTCGACCTGCTGGGTCGCCATCGCGACTGTGTTGTCGTTCATTTCGCCCATGCGGCGCCCGATGGTCGCATAGGTTTCGGTCGCGAACCCGTCATGGCGTTCGGCGAAGACCGGCCAAAGCCGCATCGGCCAATGCAGCGCCAGCGATTCCGATGCCGCCACCGCGGTGGCGGGATAGGTCGTGCGGCCCAGCGCTTTGGCGAACCCGAAAAGCTGGCCGGGGCCGAAATGCAGCAGCGTCACATGCTCGCCCTCGGCGGTGACGCGCACGACGCGGATATAGCCGTCGAGCAGCAGGAAGAACCGGTCGGCCTCCTGCCCCTCGTGAAAGACTGTCTCGCCGACATCCAGCCGCTGCGTGCCCGCCAGATCGAGGATCTCGCGGATCTCGGACCGCTTCAGACGACTGAAGGGCGGCAGGCGGTTGACGAGGCTTTCGTCGAGTCTGGACACCTTGGTTTCCTTCCTGGGGCGGCATCGGCCGCATATCCGTCCCGACCGCGCGGCGATCCGCCAACAGTTTGTTCCGGCACAAAGTCATGCTGATCGTCCATCCCTAGATCCGGGTCAACGGTATTCACAGGGAAAGGAAACCGGATGTCCCTCAAGATAGGCGCAGTATTGGCCCTGGCCATGGCCCTGACGGGAACCGCCGCGTTGGCCGAGACGGTCGAGGTGAAGATGCTGAACAAGGGCGAGAAGGGCGCGATGGTGTTCGAACCCGATTTCGTTCGCGTCCAGCCCGGCGATACCGTCAAGTTCGTGGCGACCGACAAGGGTCACAACGCGGAATCCATCCTCGACATGATCCCCGACGGCGCCGACACCTTCAAGGGCAAGATCAACGAGGAGATCGAGGTCACTCTGGACCAGCCGGGCCTCTATGGCGTCAAGTGCCTGCCGCATTACGCGATGGGCATGGTGATGACCGTGGCCGTGGGCGACGACGTGACCATCCCCGACGATTACATGGAAGGGCGCATGCCGGCCAAGGCCAAGGAACGCTTCGCCGAACAGCTCGAACAGCTCGACAGCCTTTGATCCATCCCGCGGGCCATGGCTTGCCTGCGGTCCGCCTCACACTCTGATCCCGAGGAGGACAGAAAAGTGACCAAGTTCATCAACCCCGGACTCGCCTCCACCAGCCGCCGCAACGTGCTGCGCGGATCGCTTCTGGCCGGTGCCGCCGCGGTGACGGGCGGGATCGCCCATCAGGCCGCGGCCACGCCGCACCGCATGGCGGCCCCCCGCATGCGTCTGCCCGAAGCGCATTTCGTCCAGGCCGAAAAGCAGGCGCAAAGCAGCGCCAAGCCGGTCGATCTGTCGGGCTACGAACGCGTCAAGCAAGAACTTGTGGCCCCGCCCTATGCGCCCAAGCACGATCAGGTGGCCCAGGGCGGCCCCAAGATCGTCGAGATCGAGATGGACACGACCGAACGCCTGATGGTGGTGGACGAGGATACCGGCGCCAGCATCTGGGCGCTGACCTATAACGGTTCGGTCCCCGGCCCGCTGATCATCGTGCACGAAGGCGATTACGTCGAACTGACGATGCGCAACCCGCACGATTCGCAGATGGAGCACAACATCGACTTCCACGCCTCGACGGGCGCGCTGGGCGGCGGCGGTCTGACCCACATCTATCCGGGCGAAAAGGTCGTGCTCCGCTGGAAGGCGACGAAGGCCGGGTGCTTTACCTATCACTGCGCGCCGGGCGGCGCGATGATCCCCTATCACGTCTGCCACGGCATGAACGGCGCCATCATGGTGCTGCCGCGCGACGGACTGAAGGACAAGGACGGCAACCCGCTGAAATACGACAAGATCGCGTATATGGGCGAGCAGGATTACTATCTGCCCATCGACGAGGACGGCAACTTCAAGCAATACGCCATCGCCGGCGAGGATTATCCCGACAGCATCGCCGCGATGGCGACGCTGACGCCGACGCACCAGGTCTTCAACGGCGCGGTGGGCGCGCTGACCGGGCCGGGCGCGCTGAAGTTCAACGTGGGTGAAACGGTGCTGATGGTGCACAATTCGTGCAACGTCGACTCGCGGCCGCACCTGATCGGCGGACATGGCGACTATGTGTGGGAAACGTCCTTCGACGTGGCGCCGCTGACCTCGATGGAAACGTGGTTCGTCCGGGGCGGCAGCGCCGCGGCCGCGATGTACACGTTCGAGCAGCCGGGCGTTTACGCCTACGTGAACCACAACCTCATCATCGCCGCGATCAAGGGCGCGACAGCCCACTTCGTCGTCGAAGGCGAATGGAACAACGCCCTGATGGAACAGGTCACGGCCCCCGAAAGCTTCGAGGCGTGACACCTGCTTGAGGTAACGACCATGACGATCCTCGCCGCCGCGAATGCCCCGAAACTGGCCGTGATGGCCGTTGCCGGGCTGGCGGCGGCGGGGGTGATCGTCGGGGCCGTGTCGCTGACGCGCGGCCCCGACCGCGACCTTTCCGTCCTGCCGCGGACGGTCGCAGCCCGTCTGCCCGACCCGGACGGCGGCGAACGCAGGCTATGGGTCCAGCGCGACGAGGTGACGGTCGCGGAATGGAACAGGTGTTTCGATGACGGCGGATGCGGCTTCCCGCTGCCGGTACGGCCCCGGACCAACCCTGCGGCGATGCCTGCGACGGGCCTCAGCTATCCCGATACGGTGCAGTATGCCGAATGGATCAGCCGGCGGTCTGGCCATCCCTTCCGCCTGCCCGACCTTGCCGAATGGCAGACCCTTGCCGCCGATGTCCTGCCCGAAGAACCCGATCCGATCTTCAGAGATCCCAGCCTGACCTGGGCGTCGTCCTACCTGGTGGCCGAGCGGAAAAGCCGCGCCCTACGGCCGACCGGCGGCTGGTCCACGTCACCGGCCGGCATCCGCGATCTGGACGGATCGGTGTGGGAATGGACGCGCGACTGCTATGCCGGCAGCCAAGGCGCCATCGACCCCGACCGCTGCCCGGCCTTCTGGGTCGCGGGCGAACATGCCGCCGCGATGCCGTTCCTGGAAAGCGACCCCGCGCGCGGCGGCTGCGCCGTCGGAGCGCCCCCGGCCCATCTGGGCATGCGGCTGGTCAGCGACCGCGAACCGCCCCGCGCCGGATCCTGACGGCGCCTTACGCGGGAATTGCCCGCAGCAGCGATACCTTCGACAAACACGATACCAGTTCTTCGGCTTCCTCGCGCGTCGCCGTCAGGCAGGCGGCCGTCGATGCCGCATCGGCCAGCGCGGCCGACGGGGCGGCGACCGTAATCTCGCGCCACGGCGATGCTGCCGGATGGCCCGTGCGCGGGTCGAGGATGTGGCTCGCCGCGCCGTCCGCATCGAACGTCGTGCCGAGCGGCGCGGAGGTTGCCAGTGCCCCGTCGCGCAGGGTCGTCCTGTCGCCATTGCCAAAGCCCACGGGCCACGCCCCGCCGTCCGGATGCCCCCCCAGCGCGGTCATCTCGCCCGTATCGACCAGCACATCCGTCAACCCTTCGGCCTTCAGCATCGCGGCGATGCGGTCGGCGATATAACCCTGCGCGATTCCGTTCAGCGTCAGCGCCATGCCCGGCCGCATCGTCACGGCATCGGGGCCGAACACGACATCGTCCCAGCCGCCCCTTCGCCGCAGCGACCGCACGGACGCGGTATCGGGCGCGCCCTGCCCCGCCCTGTCCGCCCAGGCCGACCAAAGCGGTTGGACCGTCGGATCGAAGCGGCCCCCGCTGGCAAGATGCACGGCCGCTGCCAGCGACAGGCATTCCAACAGCTCGAAAGGCGGGGCCGACAAGCTGCCCGAGCGGTTCAGAAGGCACAGCGCGCTTTGGGGGCGGAACAGGCTGAACACGTCCTCGAGTCTTGATATTTCGGCCCCGGCGCGGTGCGTGATCGCGGCGGCGTCGGGATGGTCCAACCGGATCGTGGCGCGCGCGCCCAGCGCCACGCCTTGCCAAATATGGACGGACGACGCGCGTGCCGCGGCGGGCAGCGCAAGTGCGGCTGCGGTCACGATCAGGAATCGGCGGCGGCTTGGCATGGCATCCCTTTCAGTTCCGGCGCGACAGGGCGCGCAGGCGTTGCTCGAATTCCGTATCCTCGGTGTCCGGTTCGATGGCGACCGGAGCCAGCACGGCATCGTCGGGGATGGCGTCCTGCGTCACGACCCGCCCGCCATGCGTATCGGCGAAGGACCGGGCAGCGGCTGCGTCCGAGAAGGGCACGATTTCCGGCGCGCCCATGCCGCCGACCGCGTCGCTGCCAAGGACATAGACGGCGTCCCCGGCGGCAATCCAGTTGTCGATGCCGGGCACGGCCCAGGTCGCGCCGTCGGCCCCCATGTCGTTCACCCAGATCGCCAGGATCTCGTGCGTTTGTTCGGGCATTCGCGCATAGGCCAGCGCGTCGCGCACCTGGCTGAAGAACAGCGGTGCGCCGGGCAGCCCGCCCAGATGCACCTGCGCCTTGGGCCCTTCGTGTTCCATCAGGTTCATCTGGCAGAAATGCCCGATCGCCGCCGGGGTCAACGCCAAAGGCGTTACGTCCTGCGCCGCATCTTCCTTGCACCCCGCAAGCGCCAGCAGCGCCAGTATGGCGACCGCGCCCTTCATGGCACCACCCGCCGGAACGCCAGCGATGCGAGGCCCAGCGCCGCCAACGGCCAGATCGACACCGAGGCCAGCGATTGCCACAGCGGCACGCTGGACGCGGCGCCGCCGATGCCCGCCGAAGCGGCCGTCGCCTGAGACGCGGCAAGGTTGAACAGCCGGAACGCATCGGCCGGGTTGGCCAGCAGCGCGAAGGGGAACACATCGGTGGTGAATCGGCCGCCATCGTCGGCCACCACCGCCGCCAGCAGCCCCAGATCGTAAAGCACGACCAGCCCCAGCCAAAGCCCGATGGCCAGTCCCGCCGCGCCGGACGGCCTGCGTGCCAGGGACGACAGCGCATATCCGATGCCGAGGAACGTGGCTCCCAGCAATGCCGATGTCCATGTCAGCCGCCAGAGCGCAGGCAGCCCGGCGGCGGCCCCGCTGTCGAGGGCCACTGCAACGCCGGCCGCCGCGCCGTAACCCGCGACAAGCGCCAGGGTCAGGATCGCCAGATGCGCCAGCAGCTTGCCGGCCAGCAACTCCCACCGGGCGACGGGGTAGGTCAGAAGCAGCGGCAGCGTGCCGCGCTCGACCTCGCCGGCGATGGCGTCGAAGGACATCAAAAGCGCCACCAGCGGCACCAGATAGACCGATAGCGACGTCAGCGACGCGACCGTGACCGACAGCCGGTCCGCGCCCAGCGCTCCTGTCGGGGCCGACCCCGCCGCCGATAGCACCAGCGAAAAGACGACCATCAGCAGCACCGCTATCGCCACCCAGCGGTTGCGCCGCGCGATCCGAATTTCGGTCGCCGCCGTGGCGAGGATACGCCCGGTCATTGTCCGTCCCTCCGGCTGAAGTGACTATAGATGTCCTCGAGGCTGGGCGGAATCACATCCAGATCGGCAATGCGATCCTCCATCGCGGATATGCGCGCCAGCATCGGCAGCTTGTCTTCCTGCGAACAGGACAGGCGCAGCTGATCGCCAACGCGGATCGCGCCGCCCAGGTCGGATGCCAACTCGGCGACATGGCCGTTGCGCGGCGTCACTTGCAGGGCGGTGGGCAACGCGGCCGCGCGGCGCAGTTCCGCCAGACTGCCTTCAGCCACCAGCCGCCCGCCCGACAGGATCAGCAGCCGGTCGGTGCGCGCCTCGACTTCCGTCAGGGCGTGGCTGGACATCAGGATCGCCGCACCGTCGGCGGCGAGCGTGTCCAGCAGTTCGTAGAAATCGCGCCGCGAAACGGGATCGAGCCCGCTGGTCGGTTCGTCCAGAACCAGCAGACGCGGATGGCCGATCAACGCCTGCGCCAGACCGACCCGCTGCCGCATCCCCCTTGGAATAGGTGCCGATCCGCCGGTGCGCGGCATCCGCCAGACCGACCCGGCCCAGAAGCCCTGCCGCTTCGGATGATGGCAATCCGCGCAGGCGCAGGTATTGGCGCAGCTGTTCCAGACCCGTCAGCGCGGGATGAAAGGCCGCATTTTCGGGCAGATAGGCCACTTGTCGCCGTGCGGCCGTCCCGCCCGGCACACCGCCGCACACGGAAACGCGTCCTTCGTCCCAGGGAACAAGGCCGAGGACGATCTTCATCAGCGTCGATTTGCCCGCGCCGTTATGGCCCAGCAACGCCACCCGCTCGCCTGGCATCACGTTCAGCGACACGTCCGACAGGGCGCGCGTCCCGTCGAAGGTCTTAGTGAGATGCGAGATCGTCAATGTCGAAGTCATCGGGGTGTCTTTCTGCGCGACGGGCCAGCGCTTTGGCTTCCATCGCCTGATATTTCTGCGGAACCGGCCTGTCGGGGGCGGTCATCAGGGGGGCGCTGTCGATGACGCCGCCGGGCAGGGTGGCGGGGAAGCTGGATTGCGCCCAGCGGATCAACTGGACGGCGGGGCTTCCCGTCAGCAGCGAGGCGGCGGGCTGCGACCACAGGATATGGTCCATCAAGTCATTGGGACGAAACGAACTATCGGCGATTCCGTCGCCGTTCAGATCGAAGGCGGGGTGGTCGGACCAGTGGTTGCCGCGGCCCTCGTGGCTCCATTCCACATCCTTGGTGCCGACATACTTCACCTGCTCGCGGTTGCCAACAAAGGCGTTTCCGGTCAGCACGTTACGCTCGGACCCGGCGGTGAAGTGGATGCCGATGCCGCAGCCCTGGAACGTGTTGTCGAAGATAAGATTCTTGTGCGAATTGTATATGAACGTGCATTTGTTCGTGCCGCCCCGGACCAGGTTGCCGGACACGTCGGCATTGTTGGCATAGTTCAGCATGATGCCGTGATCGGCATCCCCGAGGCTGAGGTTGTCCGTCACGTCCACCCGGTTCGAGAACATGATCGCATAGCCGAGGTGATTGCCGACCGACACGTTGCCTGCCACCAGCGAATTGTTGGTATACATGAAATGCACCGCGAAGCGCAGGTCGCGGAAGGTGTTGTTCACATACGTACCGCCGCGCGAGGCGTTCGAGAAGATGCCGTCGCGGCCCCAGCGCACGTCGTTGCCGTCCAGCACCGTGCCGGGCGAGTTCCAGACATAAAGCCCGTTGCCGCGGTCGTTCATGCGCGGATCGCGCGTGCCTTCGATGACATTGCCGCGCACTTGCGCGTCGCGGCCGCCATGCACGTCCACGCCGTGCAGATTGCCCAGCAACCTGTTGCCTTCGACCAAAGCCCGGTCGGCGCCCTCGAGGATCTTCACCCCGGCATCGAGATCCTCGCCATTCATGCCGGACCCGGTGACGGTCACGCCGCGCAGGGTCACGTCGGGCGCGTCGATGGTGATCGTCGTGCCCTGCCCCATGCCGTCGATGATCGCGTCCTGGGGGCCGGTGACGGTCAGCGGGCGGTCGATGACGATGGCGCCCTCGAACCGGCCGCTTTCCAGCGTCAGCACATCGCCGGGATCCGCCCCGGCGATGGCATTTGCCAGCGTGCCCGCCCCTGGCGCCACGCGCATGTCGTCCGCCCCGCAAGGCAAGGCGGCGACAAGACACAGCGTCAGGATCGGGACAAGGCGCATGGCGTCAGGCCGATTTCGGTTCGACGAACATGCGCCCGCGCATTTCCATGTGCAGGGCATGGCAGAACCACTGGCAATAATACCAGTAGACGCCGGGCTGGGCGGCGATGAACGTGACCGACGCCGTCTGCTGCGGCGAGATTTCCATGGCGACACCATGGTTGTTCATGGTGAAACCGTGAGTCAGGTCGTCGATATCGTCCATGTTGGTGACGATGACCGT
Source organism: Oceaniovalibus guishaninsula JLT2003 (assembly GCF_000299575.1). Taxonomy (GTDB): domain Bacteria; phylum Pseudomonadota; class Alphaproteobacteria; order Rhodobacterales; family Rhodobacteraceae; genus Palleronia; species Palleronia guishaninsula. The sequence continues at coordinate 22,276 of NZ_AMGO01000013.1, read as the reverse complement.
CACCTCGTCGCCCTGCTGCACGGTGAACGAGTCGAGAGAGAATTGCGGCGCCTCGCTGCTCATGTAGACACGCACCTTGTTGCCGTCGCGGATCACCGTATCCTGCCAGTCGTCCAGATCGACGCCGTCCGCCTCGGCCTGCCTGCGGGTTTCGGCCCACATGGGATCGTTGCGGTCCCAGACCGATTTCGGGTTCACCTTGCTGGGATCGACGATGATGGAATCATGCGGTTCGGCAAAGGTCGGGCCGTCGTGGATCAGCGTCAGCTTGTCGCCGTCGATGGCGAAAAGCTGTTCGTTCTCGGGCTTGAGCGGACCGACATTCAGGAAGCGGTCCTTCGAGAACTTGTTCATCGTCAGGTAATACTTGCCGCTGGCTTCCAGCGTCTCGCCCATCACGGTCGAGTTGTGGCCGGGCTGGTAATGCACGTCCTGCTTGGTAATGATCGGATCGACATCCTCGCCGTTATAGAGGCGGATCGCCTTTTCGATGTTCCACTTCACCACCTGACTGTCGAGGAACAGCGTGGTGAACGCGTTTCCCTGCCCGTCGTAACAGGTGTGAAGCGGCCCGAGGCCCAGTTCCGGTTCGGCCACCACGACGCTGCGCGGATCGACATCGCTTTCGAACAACGCATCGAGCTTGCGAACGTCGATGACCGACACGGTCGGCGACAGCTTACCCGCCACGCACAGGTGGATGCGGTCGGGCGCCATGTTGATGCCGTGCGGGTTGTTGGGGATGGGGACATAGCGGGTATAGTTCTTGTTCTGCCCCTTGCGGCCGTCCAGAACCTTGACGCCGTTCAATTCCTGGTAATCGCCGGCCTCGATCCCCTTCTCGATCTCGGCGATGTTGAAGACGACGACATGATCCATGTCGGCCTCGGTCATCCCGGCAAGGTCCATGCCCATTTCCGAGTTGTAGGAGGTCGAGAAGGCGTATTTGCCGTCATAGTCGCAGTCGGTATTGTCGAGGTTGCCCGTCACCATCACCTGCCAGGCGATCGTCATCTCGTCGGCGTTGATGGCGGTGTAGAAGTTCACATACTTGTCGGGTTCGTCGAGGATCTGGCCGTCATTGACCATCGGCACCTCGTCCTCGCCGTTGCAGAACACATAGTTGGTGCGCGGCCATTTCTGCGGACGCAGGCCATGGATGCCCTTGGCGTTCGGGATCTCGATGATCTTGTCGCATTTCATCACGTCGCAGCGCACCCGCGCGACGCGTGTGTTGGCCTTGTCGTTCATGAACAGATAGCGGCCGTCATAGGTGCCTTCGGTGAAGGACATGTGCGGGTGGTGAAGGTCGCCGTTGCGCGGAAATTCCAGACCGTTGGCTGCCAGATAGGCCTTGGTCTTGTCGGTCAGCCCTTCGGTCAGGATGCGCTTGGATTCGTTGGTGATGCCCCAGCCGGTCGCGGAATCGATGTTGAAGACCGGGATCCGCATCAGTTCGCGCATCGACGGGATGCCGAGGATGCGCATCTCGCCGCACTGGCCCGACGACCAGAAGCCGTAATATTCGTCCAGTTGCCCTGGCCCCACCTCGGCGCCGGCGGCGGCGCGCGCGCTGGTGGTGCCCGCGACGGTCGCAGCGCCGATGGCGGCTCCTCCGGTCAGCATGGCGCGCGATCCGAACGCGCCGGCCAGCGCCGCGCCCCCGGCGGTGGCGCCCAGCAGGTTGCGGCGGGTGATCGGCAGTTTCTTGCCTTCAGACATGGGATGTCCCTTCGAGTTGCGGTTTGCGTGTGGTGTTGGGATGCCCCGCGACGCTGCGCCCAAGGTCGGGCACGGTGCCGATCTTTTCGCGGCGACGCAGCTTCTTGATGACCACGGGGCAGGTCGTTTCCGAGCGATAGAGCACCTGGCAATGCAGGCAGTCGATGCATTCGTTGGGGTTGATCTCGCCCGTCGGGTGGATCGACTGGACGGGGCACTGGATGGCGCAGGTCTGGCAGGGGTTGCCGCATTCGCGGTAGCGCTTCAGCCAGTCGAACATCCGCATCCGCGCCGGGATCGCCAGCGCCGCGCCCAGCGGGCAGAGATACCGGCAGAAGAACCGTTCCACGAACAGCCCCGCGATCAGCAGCGCCGCGGCATAGGCGACGAAGGGCCAGGCGCGCACGAAGTTGAGGATGATCGCGGTCTTGAAGGGTTCGACCTCGGCCAGACGTTCGGCCTGTTCGACGCTGGCCAGCGAGACGCCGAACAAACCGAGGAAGATCATGTATTTGATCGGCCACAGCCGTTCGTGCAGCCCCCAGGGTAGCGTCCATTGCGGGATGTGCAGCGCCCGGCCGATCCGGTTGAGCAGTTCCTGCAACGCGCCGAAGGGGCAAAGCCAGCCGCAATAGGCCCCCCGCCCCCAGAAGATCAGCGCGGCGGCCACCGCGAACCACAGGATGAACACCAGCGGATCCAGCAAGAACGCCTGCCAGCTGAACCCCGTGACCAGCGAATTGGCCAGCGCGATCAGGTTGACGACCGAAAGCTGCGCGTTGGCGTACCAGCCCAGATAGACCAGCGTGACGGTCAGGAACGCCATGCGAAACCAGAAGAACGCGCGTTCGTGGCGGGTGGCCGCGCCCTGAAAGAAGAACACCGCCGTCAGCAGCGCCAGCATCCCGCCGAGGATCGCGATATCGACGGTGCGCGCTTCCCAGATGCGCTGCCACAGCGCCTGATGCGCGTCGGTTTCGGATTGTGTCGCCAGCGCGGTCGCGGCGGCGGGCGGTTCGGCTGGCGCGGCGACGGGGCTCAGATAGTGCTGCGGCAGCTCGTAGCCCAGATCGAAGGTGGTGAAGACCCGCTCGATCGCGCCGACATCGCGCTGCACCAGAAGCTGGATGCGGAAGGGTTGCGCGGGATCGAAGCCGCTGTCGGCGGGGATCCTGAAGATGTCCGCCTCGTTGAAGACCGGCGCGCCGTCGGCGGCGACGGTGTTGATGCGGCGGTGCATGCGGTCGCGGAAGCGCACCGACAGATCGTTCTGCACCAGAACGATGCGGTCGAAGATGCCGCCGCGCACATAGCCGGACCCCTTGAAGGAATAAAGCCCGCGACCGAAGACCGCGATGGCGTGATCGCCCTCGTCCAGCCAGGCAGCCAGGTTTTCCGCCTCGGCCTCGCCCAGCAGGGCGCGGGCGATCGCGGGGTGCGAGACCAGCGCCGTCTGCATCTCGATGAACGTCGTCTCGGGTGGATCGGTCAGCGCGCGGGCGGAGGCGCGCGGGTCGTCCATTGCGGCGAAGGCGGCGTTGACCTGCCCCACATCCAGCGACAGCCGGCGCAGCGTGCCGTCGCCTTCCAGCGCCATCCAGTCGTCCGCGGCCTTTGCTTTGGGGTCGAGCGTGAATCGAGGGCCGGTCGGCGCGGCTTCGGGAGCAAGTCCGCCCAGACCCAGTTCGCGCGCGACCTTCAGCCCGGCACGCACGATGGAATCGTCGATCACCATGATCGTCACTGTCGCGCCCGAGATGATGTCGAGTTCGTGCGCCGTGCCGCCCGACACCGCCTCGGCCACCAGATCGAGGCCCCGGTATCCCGCCACCACCGCCCGCATCCTCGCATCGGGAATGCCGATCAGGATGATCGGTTCGGAATGCTTTACAAGCTGAGCGCCGATGACCTGCGCATCGCCGTCGATGGCCACCATCGTGTGAATGGGCTTGCCCGAATAGCCGGTGGTGGACACGAAATCCGATGTGACGAACGCCCATCCGACCGTCTCGCCGCCCGCCAGGACCGGGGCCACCGGCATGTCGTCGCGGACAGGGCCGAAGGCGTCGGCCCCTTCGACCAGAGCGCCGGCCTCGATGTCGGGCAGCAGGTTAGACAGGACCGACTGCGCGGCGGCGGGCAGCGCGCCGAGCAGCGCGAGGGCAAGGACAAGGACAAGACGCAGGCCGGTCATGGCCGCGTCATACCCCCGCGCCGCTTGCGCAGTTTGCGCGAACGCAAACACGGTGCAGAACGGCGGCTGAACGGGCCGATGGCGCGCGGCGCGGCAGATCGACCTTGACGCAGCGCCCCTGCGTCGTAATCCGGGTCGAAACACGCGAAAGGCGACGGCGATGATGCGGCTATCGTTGATCCTTGGCGCGGCGCTGGCCGCAACGCCGCTGTTGGCGGATGCGACCGGCCCCTACAGCCATGTCACGGCGGATCGTCTGGCCGATCTTGCATGGTCCGAAGGGCCGCTGACGCTGACCCTGACGGGGCGGCTGTCGAATGTCGTGCTGGTCTTCGACGACGGCGTATCGACCTATGCGCGCTATGGCGACAATGGCGGATCCCCCAGCCTGCTGAACCTGGATGCGGATTATGCCGCCAGCTCGGCGCTGACGCTGGGCTTCGTCTATGAGGCGAACTATGCCTATAACGGCAGCGGGATCGCGAACCAGCGCGAGAGGTTCCTATCCCCCGGCGGCGTCGATCACCGCAAGCTGGAACTGACGCTGACGCATGACCGGCTGGGCACGCTGTCGCTGGGGCAGGGGTCGCTGGCAGGGGACGGCGTGTTCGAAAGCGACCTGTCGGGCACCGCCAATGCGGGCTATTCCGCCATCGGCGACCATGGCGGCGGGTTTTACCTGCGCGATGCCGCGACCGGCGATCTGTCGCCGCTGACCATCGGCACAGCGATGCCGTCGCTGGACGGGGGCCGCGCCGTCAGGGCGCGCTACGACACGCCGACCTTCGGGAGCGGCTTCACCTTGTCCGTCTCGCAATCGACGGAAACGACGCTGGCACCGTCCGACGATGTGCCGTCCTCGACCCAGGTGGCGCTCAGCTATCTTTCGCCCGAGGGAACGGCGCCGTTCGGCAATCCGGCCATCCGGCAGGTGCAGGCGTCGTTCGGCTATCTGTCCTTCGACACGCCCCGCGACCGAAACGTGATCGGCGGATCGGTGTCGGTCCTGACGGTCGGCGGCTGGAACGCCACCGTCGCCGGCGGCGTCCGCGACGAGGACGACCGGACGGATGCCGGCTATGTCTATGGCAAGGCGGGCTGGCGCGGCGATGTTTTCGAACTGGGAGAAACGGCGCTTTCGACGGACCTTTATGTGGGGTTCGACACGGCCGAGGGCATCGACCGGTCCTATGCGCTGGGATTGCAGGCCGCACAGCAGATCGACGGCAGCGCGGTCGAGGTTTTCGCCGCTATCCGTCACTACTGGACCGAGGGGCCGCGCGATCTGCGGGATGCGACGATGGGGCTGGGGGGCTTTCTGATCCGGTTCTGACCTGCCCCGGCCGCGTCAGGACGAACAACGCCGCCCCGGCCAGGCACACGGCCTGCACCGCCAGCGCCATCGGCGGCACGGAAGCGGCCAGCGCCAGCAGGAACGCCGCCCCCATCATCGTCACGGCAACCGCCTTGTAGCGGCGGGCGATCGCGCCGCTGTGCTGCCAGTCGGCGATGGCCGGGCCGAAGGTGCGGCTGCGCAGCAGGCGGTCGTGCAGCGCGGGCGCGCCCCGCGCAAAGCAGAACGCCGCCAGAATCGCGAAGGGCGTCGTCGGCAGAAGCGGCAGAACGACGCCGACCGCCCCCAGCGCCAGCGCGACGATGCCCGCGATGCGCCAGGCAAGGCGGATAGCGGGGCGGGATCGCGGGTGGGGATCGATCACGGAGCTTCCTGAGCCTCAGTCGCCGAGAACCGAATTAAGACTGTGCCGGTCGTTCGCTTCGGGAACAAGCGGCGGCTGGCTGTCCAGATCCACCCGCACCGACGTCGCCGCCCCGACCACCGACAGCGTCACCATGCGCATCTTCGGTTTCCATTTGCGGCGCAGCGTGAAGACGTGGACGCCCGCACGCTGCGTCGGCTGGGCGGCCACCAGATATTCGGCAGCGTCGTCGGCCACAATGCGCACCATCGGCAGGCGCGGAGCAGGGCCGTGATAGGTCAGTGTTCCGAACAGGCGTGTCGGATCGACCCCGACGATGCGGATCACGTCCGGCGTCACCCGATCCTCGAACGCGCGCAGATCGGCCCCAAGCTGCGCGATGCCGGCCTTCACCGGCGCGATGAACGGCAGGGCGGCATCGTTGACAAGATCGAAATGCGCCGTTTCCTCGAACTTGCTTTCGCGGCGCTTCTGATCCTGCGCACGGTTGACCCGCGCCATGCGAATCTTGCGGCCCCATTCCTCGCGCGATTTCGTATAGTAATGGTGAATCACCGCCTCGCCCGCGTCGGGCGTCAACATGCGGATCGGCATCTTCGGGTCGAACTTGTAAGGTTTAAGCGCCGAGGTCAGATAGACGCCGTCCAGCGCATTCGAAATATGCGTTCGGAAATTGTAGGTGTGAGCCGGGTTGAACAGCGTCTTGACGGTAGTATCGGGCTGCGGCGCGGTCTTGCGGAACCGCTCGATCACCAGACCGGGTTCCATCCGCTCCGCGCCGTCGGATCCGAACATCTGCCACGGGAAGGCGATGGCGGCGACCTCGCCATGCTTCGCCTCGGCACGGGCGATCAGGCCCTGGATGCCGGCGGTGTCGTGGACGAATAGGAATTCGTCCAGATCGACCACCAGGACGTAATCGTGCCTGTAGGCGTGGTTTTCCAGAAAATGGTTATAGGCGTCGCGCTGCGGCGGGATCTTTTCGCGCCGGGGAAAGAAGATGCGGCGGATATGACCCAAGGCATCCAGCGCGGCCAACATCTCGGACGTGCCGTCGTCGCTGACGTTGTCGTAGATATAGATGTCGGCAAAACCCGCCAGACGGTAAAAGGCCAGCCATTCCAGCAGATACGGCTTTTCGTTGCGGCAGATGGCGCAGATCGCCAGTCGTTTCATGGGGCGAGAATCCGTTGCGCGGTGTCGGCGCGTTCTAGCGGCTTTCAGGATGCCTGCAACAGGTCAACTTTCCCAGGGCGCCATCAGCGGGAAGGCTTCGGGAAGAAACTTCGTCTTGAACGCCGCATAGGCGGGGTCGAGCGCGCTGCCCGATCCGTCGTTGACACAGAAGAAGTCGATGGGGCTTTTCCAGTAATCGCGCCTGAAATGGCCGTGGTTGGTCGGGCGCACGATCTTGACGGCAGCACTCGACCGGACGCCGCGCCCGTTTTCGGCGACGTAGTGGTGATAAAGGAACGACGTGAACGACACGTCGTCATGGCTGCGGAAGCGGGCCGCGCGGGTGGTGCGTATCGCGTCGGAAAACTCGTCCTCCATCGCGGCATAATCCGACCGGCACAGCGCGAAGGGGCAATGCTGGTGCAGGCGCATCGGAAAGGTGCCGAACCGCGCCTCGATCATGCGGGCGCCGTTCATCGCCGCCGACTGCCATTCCTGCGCCTCGCCGCTGTCCAGCAGGGGCGGGATCTTCAGCACCGCGCCGTAGGGTTCCAGCCGCGAGATCGCGCGCCCGCGATGGTCGAAGAAGTGGGCCTTGTGCGCGTGATCGGCCAGCATGAAATCGTCGTTGAGATAGATGAACTGTTCGGACAGCCCGTCGATCCGGTGCAGGAACGTCTCGATCGCATGGGAATTGAAGGTGGGCAGGTATTCGGCGGGAATGATCTCCTCGTGCCGGATCCATCTGATCTTGCGATGGGCCTTCAGCCACGCGGGCGGCGCGCAGTTGGACACGATGTAGATGGTTCGCACCCACGGCGCATAAGAGGCCAGCGAGCGGAGCGAGTATTTCAGTTCGTCCAGCTGGGCGAAACGGTCGGGATCGGGCCGGGTCGCCTCGCGGTAGGGCGCGATCAGGTCTTGCCAGTCGGGATCGGCGGCGTTCACCCAGGTATAGACGGCATCGACCGGAAAATCGCGCGACAATTCGGTCGCGACGGGAACGTCGACCGTGCTGTCGCCGGGCATGACGGGCAGCACCTGACGCGGGGCGAAGCAGCGCAGATAGGCGCCCTCGTCCCGCCAGACATTGACGTTGCGAATGCTGTTGATGGCGCCACCGGACCCCCGCACCGCAACGGCGAACTGGTGTGCCTGCGCCATTTCGCGGATCCTCGTCTCGTCGGCAGGCAGGGTGCGCTTGCCGTCGATCAGGAACAATCGCTGCCGGTTGGCGCGGCAGGCATCCCGCATCGCGAACAGCGCCGGTTCGACGCTGGCACCCATCACGTCGGCCGCCGCCGCGTCGGGATCGAACCGGCGCACGAAGCCCAGATCGACGCTGTCGAGGATCGCCAGCGGATCGCCGCTGGCCTGCAACGGCACGGCGATGCGGTGAATTTCGCGGTCCGGCTCGGGGACATCGACATCCAGCCAGCGGCGCATGCGGTATTTCGCAAAGTTCCGCGGGCTGCGCGCCAGACGCACGACGCGCGCGGGAAAGGACAGCGGAGGGTCGAGGCTGTCGTCCGTCATGCTCATCGAAATCGTTCCTGCCGTTCTCATCGACGATTCGCCATCCGCCGCATCAAGCGATCCGCATACGGGATCAATGGCGTCTGGAAAAGACGCAGGACAGGTGTTTTCGGCAGATCGACGCAAGCCCGGCATTTCATGGCCGGGGTGCCGCGCCTAACCCCGCAGGCGCGCCACCTCGCGCAGCGGCACGACGGGCGCCTGCGCCGACGCGGAATCGGGCACGTCATCGCGGACAGTGCCTTGCGTCGCGTGAAGCAGCGACAGGCCGGGGCGGCGATCGGTCAATCGTTCCAGCGCGGCGCAGACCCGTTCGCAGCAGCCCCCGTCGCGGAAGGGGAACGCCGCCTGCCGCCGCCTGGCGTAGACCGGGTTCTCCTGCCCCGAAAGAGCGCGTTCCAGATGCGCCAACACCCCGTCCACATCCCGAGCCACCGGCCCGAACCCGTCACGCTCGAACGAGAAGTAGCCGCGACGAGAGATATGACCTCCGCTGAAGATCTCCGCCTCATCAAACTGAAAATAGATCAGCGGCTTTTGCAGATACGCTACGTCGAAAACAGCCGACGAATAATCGGACACGGCGACACGCGCGCGCGCAAACAGGTTCTGATAGGGAACGCCCTTACGGAAATCGACGATATGGAGATGGCTCGGCAACGCCATATCATCGATATACATTGCCATGTTGGGATGGGGCGCGAAACATACGGTCAAGCCATGTCTGTCCGCAAGGCTTTTCAAGGCATCCGAACGCAGAAGATTGCCCCAACTGTCGAAAAACTTGCTTTCGGCAAATGTCGGGACTTTTGAGCGCCTCTCTCCGTCCGCTTCATTCAACGCCGTCAAATACTTACGCCACGTCGGCGCGAAAAGTATCATGTCCGTATTACAGGCATCAGCCTTACTTTTCAAAGCGTCGTGACGCGGAAGACCGCTGAGAAGCACTTCGCGCTCGCTGAAGACATAAGGACTGGACGACGAACCAAGCGATTCGCTCTCAACCGGCATTGTCGTCACAAACAGTCTGATCGGTTTCGAATTTAACCAAGCAGACATATCTCCGATCGCCACCCCATGCTGAAGAAATACAAACTCCGCCCTCGCAAGATCGCCAAACTGCGCCTTCGGAACCGGCCAGAGGACATACTCGTCCGCATGCGAAGATATCAGGAACCGCGCGTTCATCTGCGCGGCGATGTGGTCGTCGGAACCGTAGGGCAGCAGCCTGAAGCCTTCGGCCGCCAGACGATCCCAATCGCTCGACTTCGGGTCGAGGATGAACCACGCATTCGTCGCGCGTCCCGTCCTCATCATGTGTCGGTAAAGGTGTTCGGCATTGTCGTCTGCGCGGTCGTCGCGGTCCATCAGAACCATGCAATCGCGGAACCTGTCGCGCGTCGCCATCACATGATCGCGCAGGCGCCGGAACTGGCCCGTCACCGCAGGCCGCGCAGGCACCAGCGCGTTGCGCAGCGTCAGCCAGTCCGCCCGGTTTCCCAGCGCCGTTCCGCCGCGCCGGATGCGGCAGGGCGTGCCGTCCACCTCGAACCGGATGTCGTCGCCATCCTCCATCGCGACCCAGAACAGGTTCTGCCGCGAATAGGGTTGGCCGAAAAACCGGGTGGACCGCCGGCTTTGCAATTGCGGCGACACGTCCCGTCCGTTCAGGACGATCCGGGGAATGAAATCGTCATCCCCACCGCCCATGCTTTGAAACTGGAAGGCGCCGGTCTGACGGTCGAATTGAGTGACATAGACGGCCGGACTGCCCCGCCGCCGGCCCTTGTACAGCGCCAGAAGCGCAACCTTGTGTTCCTCGGTGCAGCCGGCCAGATCGAATGTCTCGATCACCGAAACGTCGATACGGTCCATGACCGCACGGACAAGCCGCAGGAATTGCGCGCGCTGATCGTCGGTCAGGAACGTGGCGCGTTCGTCGTGATCGACCAGATAACGGAACCGCCAGAAAAGATCGTAAAGGCAGGTGCGCTGAATGTAACGTGGAACGCTTCCGAAAATTCGTTCGGCGAATTGCAGAAGGTCCAGGCTTCCCAGCTCGATCTGCGTGGAGAACCAGCCGATATGCGTTTTGGTGCCGTCCAGAAGGGATGTTCCCGCCTCGCGCTTGCGGTAATAGTATTTCGCGGCAGGAACGAAGCTGACGGTATGGCCCGGCGCCAGCAGAAACAGCCTGTTGACGAAATGCGCATCTTCGAAGGCGGGCGCGATGCGGGTGTCGAATTGCACGCCGTGCCGGGCGATGACGTCGCGGCGAAACCAGCAGAGGTTCACCGAAAGCTGCATGAAATCGCCCAGATCGTCCGTCGGCTTGCGCACCAGCCCCTTCTGGAAGCGATAGCGCAAGGGATGGCTGTCGCTGAACGTGTCGGTCGTTTCGTGGTAAAAGACCATGTTCGACACGACCGCCAGCAGCGGCTTCGCGTGCGCGGCCTCGGTTTCCTTCAGCATCTTGCGGACGTGGTCGACGTCCAGGAAGTCGTCCGGGTCCGGAAAGGCGACCCAGGTGCCCCGCGCCAGTTTCAGCCCGGTATTGCGCGCGGCCGCGGCGCCGGCATTGGGCTGATGCACATAGCGCAGGTGATCGGGATAACGGTCGCGCCATTCGCGAACGATCTCGCCCGTGCGGTCGGTGGATCCGTCGTCGACGACGATCACCTCGAAATTCCTTAACGCCGAGGACTGGCCGAACAGGCTGGCGAGGAAGCGGTCGATATAGGGCGCGACGTTATAGGCGGGCACGACGAAGGATACCCGCCGGGCCTTGGCGCGCGGAAGGGGTGCGTCGGCCTTGTGCTGCGGAACCGGCGGCTTGGGCGCTGCGGGACGCTGTTTGTTACGCCTGTTGAAAAATCGCTCAAGCACGACAGACTCCGGCCTGACAGAAAGGGATGCGCACGTCATAGTTGATTGACCATGAAGGGCAAGCCCATCCCGTCGCGTCAGTCCGTGGCCATGCGATCGCGGTTCAGGCGCCACACCTCGAAGTTCAGGGCGCCGGCGATCGTGACCCAGACCAGGTAGGGCACGAACAGCAGCCCCGCGACGATGTCGAGCCGCAGGAACGCCAACAGCGTCGCCGCCACCAGCAGCCACAGCAGGCCGATCACCGCCAGACCGACCTTCATCCGGTGCAATCCGAAGAAGATCGGCGTCCAGAGGGTGTTATAGCAAAGCTGCGCCACGAACAGCGCCATCGCCAGCCCGCTGCCGGGCAAGGGGGCGATCCGCGCCGCCGCCGCCGCGATGCAGACGTAAAGCACCGTCCAGACCACGGGAAACGCCCAGTTCGGCGGCGTCCATGACGGCTTGTCCAGCGATCTGTACCAGTCGCCCGGCTTGAACATTACGCCGGTCGTGGCGGATGCGCCGCAGGCGATCAGGAAGACGACGAACAGCACGTCAAGTCATCTCCTCTCGGGCGCGGACGCTGCGGCCCAGCAGCGGCAATTGCCGGATCAGCGCCGGCAGGATCAGCACCGCGCCGACGATGGTGGCATAGAGATCGGGCGCCACCAGCAGCAGCGACGCCAGCGCCAGCAGCACCCGTTCATAGACGCGCAGGGGCGCGAACAGCCAGTTGGCGATGGCCGCCGACAGCACGGTGATGCCCGCCATCGCGCCCAGCGTGGCCAGGAAGAACTCGGTCCAGGTAAAGCCGGGCACGACCAGCAGCAAAGAGGGCGAGAAAACGAAGACGAACGGCACCAGCACCTTGCCCATGCCCAGCCGGAACGCGGTATTGCCCGCCTTGAAGGCGTTGGCGTCCGCAATCCCCGCCGCCGCATAGGCCGCCAGTGCCACGGGCGGCGTGATGTCGGCCAGCACCCCGTAATAGAAGACGAAGAAATGCGCGACCAGCGGCTCGACCCCCAGAAGGCCGAGGATGGGCGCGGCGACGGCGATCATGATGAGGTAGTTCGCCGTGGTGGGGATGCCGCAGCCCATCAGCACGCAGACCACCGCCGTCATGATCAGCGTGAAAAGCAGCGTCAGGCTGGTGACGCTGATCAGCTCGAACGGCAGGACCGACAACCAGACGCTGACATCCTGCGCCCAGCCGCCGGCCAGACCCGTCACCATATAGGCGATCTTGAACCCCACGCCGGTCAGCGTGACGACCCCGATGATGACGCCCACCAGCGCAGCGGCGACCGTGACCGACAGCGAATATTTCGCACCGACGACGAAGCCGTCCCATGTTTCGCGCACCGATTCCGTGATCGCGGTGCGCAGGTCGTGGCGGACGATGTTCTGGATCACCAGCACCAGCAGGCACGACAGGATGCCGTAGAACGCCGCCAGATAGGGCGTCTTGCCCGACAGCAGCACCGACACCAGCACGAACAGCGGCAGCGTCGTCAGCCATCCCGCCTTGAACACCGCCCAGGCGACCGGCAATTCGTCCTTGGTCATGCCGCGCAGGCCGCGGCGGCGTGCTTCCAGATGCACCTGCACCAGAACGCCGAAGAAATGCATGAAGGCGGGCACCAGCGCCGCCGTCAGGATCGTGGTCAGCGGCACGCCCAGATATTCGATCATCAGGAACGCCACCGCGCCCATCACCGGCGGCGTGATCTGCCCGCCGGTGGAACTGGCCGCCTCGACCGCGGCGGCGAAGTGGCGCGGATAGCCGATGCGGATCATCGCGGGAATGGTCAGCGATCCGGTCGTCACCGTGTTGGCGATGGACGACCCCGAGATCGAGCCGAGCATCGCCGACGAGATCACCGACACCTTCGCCGGCCCGCCCGCGAATCGCCCGGCCAGCGCGCTGGCCAGGTCGATGAACAATTGCCCCAGCCCGATCCGCGTCGCCAGCACACCGAACAGCACGAAGTGGAACACATAGGTCGATATGACGCCCAGCGCCGTGCCATAGATGCCCTGGCTGGTCAGATAGAGGTGATTGACGATGTTCGTCCAACTTGCGCCGGGATGGATCAGCACGCCCGGCATCGACTGGCCGAAATAGGCATAGGCGATGAACAGCAGCGCGATCACCGGCAGCGGCCAGCCCATCGCGCGGCGCGTCGCCTCCAGCAGCACGACGATCAGGATGGTGCCCATCGTCACGTCGATGGGCAGCGGATTGCCCACCCGGAACGCCAGATCGTTGAAGACCCACGGCACATAAAGCGCCGAGACGATGCCGAGGATGGCGAGGATCCAGTCGTAAAGCGGCAGGCCCAGCGGCGTCAGGACGGTGTTGTGCGGCTCCTTGCGCTGGCCGAATGCGACGAAGGACAGGAACACCAGCCCCAGCGTGAAGGCCAGATGCGTGCCGCGATGCGTGGTGGCCTGCGGGATGCCATAGCCGGCCGTATAGAAATGATAGCAGGACAGGACGAACAGCGCGGTCGCCGTCAGCCAGCCCAGCGCCGGCAGAAGCGGTCGGAAGCGGACTTCGGGATCGTAGCGCTCCTCCAGCTCCTTCATCTGCTCTTCGGTCAGGGCCTCGGCGCGTTCTGTCTCTGTGCTCATCGGCTGGTTCCTCGGCCCCGTAAAGGGACCAGCCCGCGGCACGGGCCGGCCCGGTCTCGTGTCACTCGTTCAGAAGGCCGGCTTCGCGGTAGAAGCGTTCGGCGCCCGGATGCAGCGGGATGCCCACACCGTTCAGCGCCGTCTCGGCGGTGATTTCCTTGCCCTTCTGGTGGCCCGCATCCAGCAATTGCCGGGTGTTGTCGTTCCACAGCGCCTTGGTGATGCCATAGATCAGATCGTCGGGCTGGTCCGCGCTGGTGATCCATTGCGCGCCGACCGACAGCGTCTGAACGTCGTCCTCGACCCCCTCGTAGGTGCCGCCGGGCACGGTGTTCTGCGCGAAGAAGGTGTATTCGTCGGTAATGCCCGACGCCTCGTCGCCGCTGATCGGGACCAGAACGATGTCTTCCTGGCTGGCCAGTTCGGCGATGGCGCCCGCCGGGAATCCGCCGACGAAGAAGAACGCGTCCATCGCCCCGTCGCGCATCCGTTCCGCCGCCTGGTCGGGCTTGAGGAACTGCGCGTCCACGTCGCTTTCGGACAGGCCATAGGCGTCCAGGATGATGCGCGCATCGACCAGCGTGCCCGATCCCGGCTCGTCCAGGCTGACCCTCTTGCCGCGCAGGTCATCGACGCTGTCGATGCCGCTGTCGGCGCTGGCGACCAGATGGATCGTCTCGGGGTAAAGGTTGGCGATGGCGCGCAGTTTCTCGACCGGTTCCTGATCTTCCCAGATGCCGGTGCCGGTCTGCGCCCATGTGGCGACATCCGACTGGCTGAAGCCCGATTCCAGCGTCCCGCCCGCGATGGCGTTGACGTTGGCGACCGACCCGTTCGCCGACAGCGCGGTGGCGATCAGGCCGGGATAGCCGCACGATCCGCCTTCCTCGCAGGACCGCGATCCGGGCGGGTTGCTGATCGCGTTGGCGATCAGGCCGCCGATCGGGTAGTAGGTGCCCGACGTGCCGCCGGTGCCGATGCGGAAGAATTGCGGCTGCTGGGCGACGGCGATCGTGGCCGTCAGTCCCAGCCCCGCCAGTGCGCCGGCGACCAGGCTGAATGTGCGTCTGTTCATGGTGTCTCCTCGGTTCTTCCGTGATCGGATGAACCCAGCAAACACGCATGGCGACGATCTTGCAATGACCCTGCGTTCCCGCAATCAGCCGGACGGCCGGTCCAGCAGGATCGCCACCGACTGCCAGCCCAGCGCCACCTTGTCCGAAACCCCTTCGTCGCAGGCGGGCTCGTCCCGCGCGGTGTCGATGCGCAGCGTCCAGTCGCCCTGCGGCAGCGCGAAGTCCCGGTCGTCGCCCGCATTGACGATGACCAGCACCGCCCCGCCCTGCGGCAGCGCGATCCGCAGCCCGGTGCAGCGCTGTTCGCCGTCGGTCCAGTCGCCTTCGGTCATCTCGCGCCCGTCGGGATGGTGCCAGGTCAGCCGCGGCTTGCCGTCCACCAGCGCGTTGAAGCGCGAATCGATCAGCCCCGGCACCTCGCGGCGCAGCGCCGTCACCGCCGCCACCGTGTCGATCAGGCCGGGGCGCGCCTTGTCCCAGTGCAGCCAGGCGATGTCGTTGTCCTGGCAATAGGCGTTGTTGTTGCCGCCCTGGCTCTGGCCGATCTCGTCGCCCGCCAGGATCATCGGCACGCCCTGCGACACCAGCAGCGTCGTCAGCATCGCCTTGGCCCGCCGCATCCGCGCGGCCAGGATATCGGGATCGTCGGTTTCGCCCTCGACGCCCATATTGTCGCTCAGGTTGTGGCCGTGGCCGTCGCGGTTGTCCTCGCCGTTCGCCTCGTTGTGCTTCTCGTTATAGCTGACCGTATCCCACAGGGTGAAACCATCATGCGCGGCGACGAAATTGATCGACGACGTGGCCGGACGCAGCGAATGGTTGAACTGCACCGGCGATCCGGTCAGCCGCTCGCCCATCGGACCCAGAAGGCCGGGATCGCGCCGCCAGAAGGCGCGGATGTCGTCGCGCGCCTTGTCGTTCCATTCGCGGAACGGGAACGGGAAGCCGCCCACCTGATAGCCGCCGTCGCCGATGTCCCACGGCTCGGCGATCAGCTTGACGCTGCTCAGCACCGGATCCTGCCGCACGGCGGCAAAGAACGACCCCTCGCGCTCGAACCCCTGCGCCTCGCGGCCCAGCGTCGAGGCCAGATCGAAGCGGAAGCCGTCCACATGCATCACCTCGACCCAGTAACGCAGGGAATCCAGCACCATCCGCAGCACCATCGGATGCGCCACGTTCAGCGTGTTGCCGCAGCCGGTGGTGTCGAACGTGTGCCGCTTGTCCTCGGCCAGCAGGTAATAGCTGGCATTGTCCAGCCCCCGGAACGACAGCGTCGGCCCCAGTTCGGACCCTTCGCAGGTGTGGTTGTAGACCACGTCCAGGATCACCTCGATCCCGTTGGCATGCAGGCGGTCGATGGCCTGCTTGACCTCGCGGATGTCCCAGCCGGTGATATAGGGGCGATGCGGGGCGAAGAACGACAGCGTGTTGTAGCCCCAGTAATTCGACAAACCCTTCTCGACCAGATGCCGGTCGTCCAGGAACGCATGCACCGGCAGCAGCTCCACCGCCGTCGCGCCAATGCGGTGCAGGTGCGAAATCATCGCATCCGACGCCAGACCGGCAAAGGTGCCGCGCTCGCGTTCAGGCACGTCGGGATGGTTGCGCGTCAATCCCTTGACATGCGCCTCGTAGATGACCGTTTCCTTCCAGGACCGGCGCAAGGCCTTGTCCTCTTCCCAGCTGTAATCGCTGCCGACGACGACGCCCTTCGACATGAAGGGCGCCGAATCGCGCGGATCGGCGACCGAATCGTCGTCGCCCACGGTATAGCCGAACAGCGCGTCGTCCCATTCCAGCTTGCCGGTCAGCGCGCGCGCATAGGGATCCAGCAGCAGCTTGGCCGGGTTGAAGCGATGCCCGTCCTCGGGCGCATAGGGGCCATGGACGCGGTAGCCATAGACCTGGCCTTCCTTCACGCCCGGCGCGAATCCGTACCAGATGCCGCCTTCCATCTCGGGCAGTTCCTGGCGATGCGTCTCGTGCTGGCCGGATTCGTCAAACAGACACAGTTCGACCGCCGTAGCGTTTTCCGAGAACAGCGCGAAGTTCGTCCCCTCGTCCCAGGGCACGGCCCCCATCGTGTCCGACCGGGCCTGATCGGCGTCGAACGGAATGGACGAATGATTGGTATCCTTCACGGGGCGGACTCCTTCGCGCGAACGCCGCACCGTCCATGACGGGCGACTGCGATTGTGTCTGAACCGGCGCGGCGCGCCGGCACTTTCGGGGTAGCGGTCAGCCTAGCGCATGGCACGGGGCGCATCCAGCACCGATGCGCGGCGGGCATGCGGCCAGACCCCGCATCGAACGCGGAGGCCGGCATTCGGTTCCGCCCCTATTCCGGCGCGCTGCGGATATCGACGGTGCCTTCCAGGTCGTCCGCGCCCAGGTCGATGACGACATACAGGCGCTGTCCGTCCTTCTGCCGCGCGATCTCCAGCAGCGTGCCGTCGCCTTCGCGCAGCGCGAAATCCGCGCCGTCGAAGAAATCGGGCCGCGCCCTGCGCAGGTGCAGCAGGCGACGCGACAGGCGCGCTTTGGCGCCCTCGAACCCGGCGGCATCGGGCAGGTCCGGCAGCCGCTCGATCGGCACGGGGCGGCGGTTGTCGGGGTCGGTCAGCGCGAAATGCGCGCCGATGCAGCCCTGATAGATGTCAGGCACGCCCGGCATGGTCATCTTAAGCGCCACCTGCGCCAGCGACAGCCGCGCGCCCAGATCGACCAGCCGGCGCAGCGCGTCGGGTTCGTCCTCGCGCCAGCCCTCGACCAGCCGCGTCACCCAGTCCATCGCCGCCGCTTCGGCCGCCTCGTCGGGCGCGATCCAGTTCGTCGAAAGCTTCGCCTCGCGCATGGCCTTGACGGTATGGTCGCGCAGCCGTTCGATCAGGTCGGGATCGTCCGCATCCCAGATCGACAGCGCGCATTGCAGCAGATACCAGCGCCGGTTGGCCGACACGTCGTCGGCCTGTTCCGCCGCGGTCCACAACTCCCCGAATGCGTCGGGCGCGTGGCTGATCGCCACCATCCGCATCCGCGCATCCTCGGACCGCTTGGTGTCGTGCGACGATGTCAGCGTCAGCGCATGCGGCGCGCGATCCCGCGCCCAGCGCGTGACGTCCTCGGGCGTCGCCACCGCATGGCCCGGATCGGCGCCCACCTCGTTCGCGGCCAGATAGCCGTTCCAGCGAAAGCCCGCCGTATCCTCGTGCGCCTTGGCCAGCAGCGCGCCCGTCACCTGCTGGAAGCGCACGGCGAAGGCGCGGTCCTGCCCGGTCTCGCCGTCCACGATCATGTCGGTCAGCAGATCGACCGTATCGCGGAACCGCAGCGGCTCGGCCGCCCGGTCCGCCACCTGCCGCATCAGCGCCACGTCGCCTTCGGGGCGGACACCCGGCGCGAAATAGGTGCGATAGCGCGGAAAGGCCGACAGCAGCGCCAGCACCGCCTCGCGCAGCGTTTCGGCCCCGCGATCGGCGCCGCGCGCGGTGGCGGCGGCCTCGGCCAGCCCGATCAGCTGGTGCAGCTCGGCCGCAAGCTCCTGGCGGATCACCTCGCCCTTGGCCTGTTCCAGCGCCTCGTCGAACGTGCCCTCGTATCCGGTGGCGGCCTTCCATTCGGCCACGACGCGATAAAGGCCGACCGCATCGGTCAGCACCATCGCGATCTGGCGCCCCGCCTCGTATCCGGTCGTCCCCTCGACCGGCCAGTCGGGCAGCGGTTCGTCCCCGGTCAGGATCTTCTCGACCCAGATCGGCGTGTCGGGCAGGCGCGCGCGCAGGCGGCGCAGATAGGCCGTCGGGTCGGCCAGCCCGTCCACATGGTCCAGCCGCACGCCCTGCACCAGCCCCTGGTCGATCAGCTCGAACAGCAGCCGGTGCATCCCCTCGAACACGGCCTGGTCCTCGACGCGCATGCCGATCAGGCCGGTCACGGTAAAGAACCGCCGATGCGTCACGCCGTCCCGTTCCAGCCGCCAATGCGCCAGCCGCCAGAACTGGTCCTCGTGCAGCGCACGCAGGCCGTCGGCGTCGCCGGGCACGGGGTCAGGCCGCGCGCGCAGCGGAAAACGCTGCTCGCCCACGACGAACTCGTCCCCTTCCACGGTCATCTCGCCGGCTTCCAGCATCTCCTCGAAGGTGCGCGGCAGCACCGGCAGCACCAGCGGCCCGGCATCCCAGTCGATGTCGAAATACCGCGCATAGCGGCTGTCGGGACCGTGCCGCAGCACATCGCGCAGCCACGGGTTTTCCATCGTGAAGGACGTATGGTTCGGCACCACGTCCACGATGATGCCGAGGCCGTGGTCGCGCGCCGCCCTGGCCAGCCGGTCGAACCCCGGCATCCCGCCCAGCGCCGGATCGACCTCGTTCGGGTCGGTGATGTCGTAACCGTGCGTCGATCCTTCCGTCGCGGTGAAGATCGGCGACAGGTAAAGATGGCTGATGCCGCAATCGGCGATCCAGGGCAGGAACGCCTCGGCGCGGGCGAAATCGACGCCGCCCCGCAATTGCATGCGATAGGTCGCGGTCAGTCTGGGGGTCATCGGGTGATCCTGATGGCGAACGCGCAGGCGTCCGTGGGCTGGGCTATGGAAAGGTCGGCACCGGGCAGCGTCCACGCCCGATCCGGCGCGGCGCCCAGATTGGCATAGGTCACGATCCGCCCGCCATCGAAACGCCATTCGGCGCACAGCGACCGCGCGCCCAGCCGCCAGGCGCGGGCCGAACGGCGGCGCGTCGCCAGCAGCGGCGCGATCGACGCGGCCCGCAGCGCCAGCAGCCGCCGCGTCAGGTCGCGCCAATCGTCGGCATCGTCCGGCAGATCGGTGAAGGGGCGCGACGCGGTGAACGTCTCCAACGCCAGCGGATCGGGCACGTCCTCGCCGAAAGCGCCGAAGCCCTCGAATTCGCGCCGCCGTCCTTCGGTCACGGCGCGGCCCAGATCGCCGTCGAAATCCGCGAAGAACAGGAAGGGCCGGCGCACGCCCGCTTCCTCGCCCATGAACAGCATCGGAACGGCGGGCGAGGTCAGCAGCAGCGCATGCGCGATCCGCACCTGACCGGGATCGGCCAGCGTCAGCAGCCGGTCGCCCTGCGCGCGGTTGCCGACCTGATCGTGCGTCTGGTTGGCATTGACGAAGGCGGTGGGTGGCAGGTGCGACGATCGCGCGCCGCGCGCCTCCTCCTTGGGGGGACGATGCTGGCCCTGCTCCACATGGCCCATCGTCAGCGCGCGCAGCAGGTCGTCCATCGGATCGACGGCGAAACTGGCGTAATAGCTTTCGTCCTCGCCGGTCAGCAGGCAATGCACCGAATGGTGGTAATCGTCGTTCCAGTTGGCGGTGATCGCGCCCGCGTCGCGCCAGCGCGGCAGGTTGCGGTCGTCCTCGGCGATCAGGTGCACGGGACGGTCCGGCAGGGCGGCGCGCAGGCGCTGCGACAGCTCGGTCAGGATGTCCGGCTGGGACGGGTCGTTCAGCTCGTGCACCGCGTCCAGGCGGAACCCGTCCACCCCGAACTCGGCCGCCCACATCAGCGCGTTGCCGATGAAGTACTCGCGCACCGGCACCTTGGTGAAGTCGATGGCCGACCCCCAGGGCGTATGCCGGTCATCGGTGAAGAAGGGCGGCGCGATCTGCCCCAGATAGGCGCCTTCGGGGCCGAAATGGTTATAGACGACGTCGAGGATGACCATCATCCCTGCCTCGTGCGCGGCCCCGACGAACGCCGCGAAATCGTCGGGCGTGCCATAGGCCGGATGCGGCGCATAGGGCAGCACCCCGTCATAGCCCCATCCCCGCGATCCGGCGAATTGCGCGATCGGCATGACCTCGACCGCCGTGATGCCCAACGCCGCCAGATCGGGCAGCCTGCGCGCCGCCGCGGCGAACGTGCCCTCGTCGGTGAAGGTGCCGACGTGAAGCTCATAGACCGCCGCTACGGACCATGGCCGCGCCGGCCACGGATCGGGCTTGCGCAGCGTGGTCAGGATCGACGGGCCGTGCAAGTCGCCCTGCTGGCGGCGCGATGCGGGATCGGGCAGCGCCTTGCCGTCCACGACGAAAAGATAGGCGTCGCCCTCCGACGCCGCGGCCGTGCCGCGCCAGGCCCCGTCCGCGTCGCGGTGCAGGTCGGTATCCGCCCCGTTCACCCGCAGCGCGACCCGCTGCGCCTCGGGCGCCCAAAGCGCGGCGTGCCAGCGTCCGTCCCCGGCGGGCCGCGCGCCCCAGAATGCCTGTCTGTCGTCCGTCATCTCTATCCCCAGCCGTTCCCGTTCGGCCCTGCGGCAACACCGTCCCGACGCTGCGGTTCCGCGATCACCTCTGCGCCGTCCGCCAGTCGGGGTGCAGGTTGGGCGTCAGGTTCGACGGCGGCAGGGGATCGCGGCCCAGGATGTGATCCGCCGCCTTCTCGCCCACCATGATCGTCGGGCCGTTCAGGTTCCCGTTGGTGATGCGCGGAAAGATCGAACTGTCGGCGACCCGCAGGCCGCGCACCCCGATGACCCGGCATTCGGGATCGACCACCGCCAGCGGATCGTCCGCCGCCCCCATCCGCGCCGTGCCGCAGGGGTGATAGGCGCTTTCGGCGTTGGAACGTACAAAATCGTCGATGGATTGTACAGATTGTACGTTTCGGCCCGGCTGAATCTCGTCCCCGGCATAGCGCGCGAACGCCTCCTGCGCGAAAAGCTCGCGCGTCAGCGCGATGCAAAGGCGAAAATCCTCCCAGTCCTTTTCGTGGCTCATATAGTTGAAGCGGATGACCGGGGCCGCTGCCGCATCGGGCGACCGCAGCGTGACCGACCCCCGCGACGGCGACCGCATCGGTCCGACATGGGCTTGAAAACCATGGGCTTTCGCCGCGACCTTACCGTCATAGCGCACTGCCAGCGGCAGGAAATGATACTGGATGTCGGGGTATTCGACGCCCGCGCGGCTGCGGATGAAACCGGCGCTTTCGAACTGGTTCGACGCCCCCGGTCCTGTCCGGTTCACCAGCCAGCGCATCCCGACATAGGCCTTGGCCAGCAAAGGCCAATATTTGTAAAGGGTTACAGGCTCACGGCACATCATCTGAAGATAGATCTCCAGATGGTCCTGAAGGTTCGCCCCGACCCCGCCCCGGTCCGCGATCACGTCCAGCCCCATGTACCGCAGATGCCCGCCCGGCCCGATTCCCGACAGCATCAGCAGCTTGGGCGAATTGATCGGCCCCGCCGCCAGGATCACCTCGCGCCGCGCATGGACGATCCGGTCGCCCAGATCGACGCCGGTGACGCGTCCGTCCTTCAGCACGACGCGTCGCGCAAACCCTTGGACAAGCTGGCAATTATGCCGACGC
>NZ_AMGO01000012.1:90000-175180 GCF_000299575.1 Oceaniovalibus guishaninsula JLT2003 | reverse complement strand
GGTCTCGTATTCCACATGCGCGGTCGAAATCGTGATGCCGCGCGCCTTCTCCTCGGGCGCGCCGTCGATCTGGTCATAGGCCCGGAAATCGCCGAAATACTTCGTGATCGCCGCCGTCAGCGTCGTCTTGCCGTGATCCACGTGACCGATCGTCCCGATGTTCACATGCGGTTTCGTGCGTTCGAATTTTGCCTTCGCCATCTTGCTGGCTCCTTTGATCGTGTGGGCGGCGGGAAACCTCCCGCCCTACAGGTGGTGGGTAGGGCGGGGTTCACCCCGCCATCCCGTCATATGCTGGTCGTCAGGCGTATTTGGCCTGAATCTCTTCCGAGATGTTCTGCGGCACCGGTTCGTAATGGTCGAACTGCATCGTGAACTGCGCCCGGCCCGACGACATGGACCGCAGCGTGTTGATGTAGCCGAACATGTTGGCCAGCGGCACGAAGGCGTTGATGACGTTCGCGTTGCCGCGCGTGTCCTGCCCCTGCACCATGCCGCGCCGCGACGTCAGGTCGCCGATGACGTTGCCGGTATATTCCTCGGGCGTGACGACCTCGACCTTCATGATCGGTTCGAGCAGCTTGGCTCCGGCCTTCTTCAGACCTTCGCGCATGCACATCCGGCTGGCGATCTCGAACGCCAGAACGGACGAGTCGACATCGTGGAACTTGCCGTCGAGCAGCGCAACCTTGAAGTCTATGACCGGGAAACCGGCCAGCGGGCCGCTGTCCATCACCGACTTGATGCCCTTCTCGACGCCCGGCACGTATTCCTTGGGCACGGCACCGCCGACGATCTTCGACTCGAAGCTGTAGCCCTCGCCAGGCTCGGTCGGGGAAATGGCCAGCTTGACCTCGGCGAACTGACCCGACCCGCCCGACTGCTTCTTGTGGGTATAGGTATGCTCGATCGCGCGACCGATGGTTTCGCGGTAGGCCACCTGCGGCGCGCCGATATTCGCCTCGACCTTGAATTCGCGCTTCAGACGATCGACCAGAATGTCGAGGTGAAGTTCGCCCATGCCCTTCATGATCGTCTGGCCCGATTCGATGTCGGTCTCGACGCGGAAGGACGGATCCTCGGCCGCGAGGCGCTGAAGGCCGGCCGACATCTTCTCCTGGTCGGCCTTGGTTTTCGGCTCGACCGCGATCTCGATGACCGGATCGGGGAAGGTCATGGTTTCCAGCACGACCTGCTTCTGCGGATCGGACAGGGTGTCGCCGGTGGTCGTGTCCTTCAGACCCGCCAGCGCGATGATGTCGCCGGCGAACGCCTCGTCGATTTCCTCGCGGTTGATGGCGTGCATCATCATCATCCGCCCGACGCGTTCCTTGCGGCCCTTCGTCGTGTTCAGAAGGCTGTCGCCCTTCTTCATCTTGCCCGAATAGATCCGGGTGAAGGTCAGCGAGCCGACGAAGGGGTCGTTCATGATCTTGAAGGCCAGCGCCGAGAACGGCTCGTCGTCGTCGGCATGGCGCGCGATGTTGCGGGTCTCGGTCTCGTCGTCCGGCGAGAAGCCCATATACGCGGGCACGTCGAGCGGCGAGGGAAGATAGTCGATGACCGCGTTCAGCAGCGGCTGCACACCCTTGTTCTTGAACGCGGATCCGGCGGTGACGGGCACGAACTTCATCGCCAGGCACCCCTTGCGGATCAGCTTGCGCAGCTCGGCCTCGTCGGGTTCCTGCCCGTCGAGATAGGCTTCCATCGCGGTATCGTCCATCTCGACCGCAAGCTCGACCAGATTGGCGCGCCACTCGGCGGCCACGTCTTTCAGCTCGTCGCGGATCGGCTGGCGGACCCAGGACGCGCCCAGATCCTCGCCCTGCCAGACCCATTCCTCCATCGTCACCAGATCCACGATGCCTTCGAGGTGATCCTCGGCACCGATGGGCAGCGCGATCGGCGCGGGGGTGGCGCCGGTGCGGTCCTTGATCATGCGCACGCAGTTGAAGAAGTCGGCGCCGACCTTGTCCATCTTGTTGACGAAGACGATGCGCGGCACCTTGTAGCGGTCGGCCTGGCGCCAGACGGTTTCGGTCTGCGGCTCGACCCCGGCATTGGCATCGAGCAGCGCGACGGCGCCGTCGAGCACGGCCAGCGAGCGTTCCACCTCGATGGTGAAATCGACGTGGCCGGGTGTATCGATGATGTTGAAGCGATACTTGGTGTCGGACGTGCCTTCTGCGGTCGGATCGTTCTGACGCTGCCAGAAGGTCGTCGTCGCGGCGGACGTGATGGTGATGCCCCGCTCCTGCTCCTGCTCCATCCAGTCCATGGTCGAGGCGCCTTCGTGCGTCTCGCCCATCTTGTGGTTCTTGCCGGTGTAGAACAGGATCCGCTCGGTCGTGGTGGTCTTGCCGGCGTCGATATGCGCCATGATCCCGAAATTACGGTAGCGCTGGAGGGGATAGTCGCGGGGCATTGATGCGTCCTCGTGTCTCTGGGGGCCGCTGGTCGGATTACCAGCGGTAGTGGCTGAACGCCTTGTTGGCATCGGCCATCTTGTGGGTATCTTCGCGCTTCTTCACGGCCGAACCGCGACCCTGGACAGCATCGACCAGCTCGCCGGCCAGACGCTCTTCCATGGTGTTCTCGTTGCGGGCGCGGCAGGCGTTGATCAGCCAGCGGATCGCCAGCGCCTCGCGGCGCTCGGGGCGCACCTCGACCGGAACCTGATAGGTGGCACCGCCCACGCGGCGCGAGCGCACCTCGACCGACGGCTTGATGTTGTCGAGGCTCTCGTGGAAGACATCCACGGGCGACTTCTTCAACCGGCCCTCGACGCGCTCGAACGCGTTGTAGACGATCCGTTCGGCGACGGATTTCTTGCCGTCAACCATCAGGTTGTTCATGAACTTGGTCAGAACCTTGTCGCCGTATTTGGCGTCGGGCAGGATTTCGCGCCTTTCGGCGGCGTGACGACGGGACATCTGCTATACCTCTTATTTCGGCCGCTTCGCGCCGTATTTGGAACGGCGCTGCCTGCGGTCCTTGACGCCTTGGGTGTCGAGCACGCCGCGCAGGATGTGGTAGCGAACGCCGGGAAGGTCCTTCACGCGGCCGCCGCGGATCAGCACGACCGAGTGTTCCTGAAGATTATGCGATTCGCCCGGAATGTAGCTGATGACCTCGAAGCCATTGGTCAGGCGCACCTTGGCGACCTTCCGCATGGCCGAGTTCGGCTTCTTCGGCGTCGTGGTATAGACACGCGTGCAGACGCCGCGCTTTTGCGGGCAACCTTCCAGGTGCATCGACTTGGACCGTCTGACTTTCGGCTCCCGCGGCTTGCGGATCAGCTGTTGGATCGTGGGCATTCGGCTATCGTTCCTCGGTGTTGCAACACTTGCATCCTTGGGGCGCGCGCACCCCGGTTCATCCTTACGCGTCCCGCGCGTCCGCAAAACGCAAACACCGCATCGCCCCCTCGCCGGGAACTGCGGTCTGGTTCCAGAGGATCGGGGCGCTGCCCGGATCGTGACCATCGGCTCTGTGAAAACGGGAACGGACTACGCCCGACCCCGAGTTGGCGCCGTATAGGGGATGCGTTAAGGGGTGTCAACACGGCCCGGCCCGGCATTGCCAGAAGCCGGAAGGCCCGCATACCAAGCGGCAAGCGCCGCGATGTCGGCATCGGTCAGGGCCTGCGCGGCCTTCGCCATCAGGTTCGACCGCACCCCCCCGCCCCGCGCACCGTCGCGCCACAGGTCAAGCTGCGTGCGCAGATAGGCGGCATGCTGGCCGGCCAGCGGCGGGAAGGCGGCGTTTTCGGCGGGTCGGTCCGGGCCGTGGCAGGCCGTGCAGGCCGGAACGTCGCCGGTGCCCCGCCGTGCCAGACGGGCGCCGGCATCGGCCAGCGCCGGATCGCCGCCGATGCCCGCGCCGCCGGCGGGCCGGGCGGCGAACCACGCGGCCAGATCGCGCAGCGCGCCCGGATCGAGCCGGCGCGCTGCTTGGTGCATGAAGCCGCTGTCGCGCCTGCCGTCGCGATAGGCGGCCAGCGCCGCCGTCATGTAGTCTGCGGGCAGAATGTCGAGGCGCGGGACCATCGGCCAGTCGCTGCGCCCCGAGGCATCGTGGCAGACGGCGCAGAAAGACAGCCCCGCCGGACCGTCCCGCGACGCCGAGGCGCGCGGTTGCGGCGCGGTTCCGGCGCGCACCCGTTCCAGATAGGCCACCAGCGCCCATGCCTCGTCCGGGCGGGCGGCGGGCCAATGGGGCATCCCGCTCATCTTCACGCCCTCACGGACGATCCAGTAGAGGTGGCGGGGATCCCAGTCCAGAATCGCGTCGGTCACATACGGCGGGCGCGGGTTCATCGACAAGGCGGTGGCGCTCTGCACGTCGCCAGGGGTGGCGTGGCAAAAGGCGCAGGCAGTGGCAAAATGCGCCGCCCCCAGCTCGGCAAGGCCCGGTGCGGAAAGGTCTGGCACCGCGTCGGGACCGGGCGCGCGCAGCCGCACCGACTGGCGATAGGTCGTGTGCAGCAGCCAGCCGATGCCCGGCAGATGCCCGGCCCGCGCCGACACGTTGTAAAGGCCGAAGCCCACGATGGCCGCCCCGGCAAGGGCGCCCGTCAGCACGGCGGCGGCAAGGGTCAGCAAGACGATTCTCATGCGGGGGCGTTCCGCAACGCGCCCGACACGCGTGCCAGCCCGGCCACCAAATAGATCGGCGTGCCCAGGGCCAGCATCAGCAGGCCGCCCGCCTGCTGGCCGGTCAGGTCGGGCGCGACGCCACAGACGGCGGCATAGACATCGCGCGGCGCGAGAATCAGCAGCGCGCCCAGGGCCGTCATGTGCATCGAGGTCAGCAGAAGCGCAGCCGCGCCGACCAGCGGCGGCGCGGTCAGCGCGCCCGCCCAGACGCCGAGGCCGACGGCCAGAAACGCCAGCTGCTCGGCCGTCAGACCGACGGGATCGGTGCGCGCCCAGGCGTGCATCGCAGGCAGGTGCCAGCCCCAGATCATCGCGAACTCGACCGCGGCGGCCAGCAGCGGCGCGCCGCCGAACAGGACGGCAAGACGCGGCAGGCCCAGCACAAGCAGCGGGGCCGCCACGGCGACCAGCCCGACATGGCGCAGCATGTGAACGGGAAACGCGCGCCCGATCAGCGCGTCGAACGGCAAAAGCCACAGCGCGCCGAGGACGGCCAGCCCGGCCAGAGCGCAGGCCGTCCTCATCGGCAGGCCTGCACGAAGACGACCGGCAGGCCGGTATAGACCACGCCGACGAAGCTGACGATCGACAGAAGGAACGCCGCATGGCCCAGGAATTGATGGCGGTCCTCGTGGTTGGCGCCGGCGTTCTCATAGTCGCGGTCGCCCAGATAGTCCCATTGCCGCCACGACCGCCATCCAAGCCAGCCGATCGCGGCAAGGACCGCCAGCGTCACCACAGCGAAGCCCAGCCGCAGCGGTGCGATGTCCTGCCCCTTTGCCGCGACCTTGGCGCACCAGATCGCCGCCACGCCGTAGCTGCCGGCGAAATGCAGCGCCCAGAGCGCCGGGCCGAAAGTGATGCGCCAGAGGCTCTCGGATGCCTCGGCGAAAGCCTGGCGATCCTCGTCGGGGCGGGGCGACGTGGCGTCGTGGGAACGGGCGGGGTCGGTCATGCCAGCAACCTCGGCGCGATGCCCAGAACGGCGCAGGCGGTCAGCGCCGTCAGGGCGAGGAAGTGCCAGTAAAGCGTGACGTTGCACAGATCGGCGTCGTAGTCGGGCGTCAGCTTGCCCGCCACGAGACCGGCGATGCAATAGCCCTGCATGATCGCCCCGACGCCGCCATGCGCGCACAGCCAGACTGCCAGCGCCCACAGGATCGCCGGATAGACATGCGCGGCAGGGTCCAGTGCCAGGACCGACAGCAGCGCCGCGCCGCAGCCCGCAACCGTCAGGACGAAGCCCGCGGCCAGCAGCGCCATCGCCCGGCCCCGCGATCCGGCGCGGTTCGACTGCCGGGCGACAAGCGTAGCGGCCCAGGACAGCCCGAAGGCCAGCGCCGCCGCCGCGACCCAGAACGGAGCAGCGTGTTCGGCGCCGGCGGGCGGAAAGTCGGGCCGCGCGGTCCAGTAGAAGAAGAAGCCGAAGACCAGCGACGCGAAGGCCGTCGCGTCGCCCAGCATGGTGATCCACATGCCCCACCAGCCCGGCGCATTGACGCCGCTGGCATAGGTCGGCAGGCGCAGATCCAGCCCCGCGTCGCGGACCGGAATCTCGGGCGGTCGGGCCGTCGCCGTCCACAGCCACCAGATGATCGCCGCCACGGCCAGCACCGCGCAGACCACCGCCGGCGCATAGAGGTGAAAGGTCGGGAAGATGAATGCGCCGCCGGTAAAGATCGCGGCCAGATGGGTAATCCAGGTCGGGCCGGTCACGGTCTGGATGTGCAGCGGCCGCGCGTCGATCACGCTTGTCACCAGCGTTTCGCGCGCGCCCGTCTCGGCGTCGGGCAGATAATAGCGCCCCGCATCCATCCGCGCGACGATCCCCTCCTGATCCCAGAGCGGATAGCGCGTGGTGACGTAGGGGATGGACCGCGCGCCCCAGGCTTCTTCGGGGATGTCATGCGACCATTCCAGCGTCCCCGCCTGCCAGGGATTGCGCGGGATGTCGCCCCGGCGCCCCATAGACCGCAGAAGATCGTAGACGAAGACCGCGAAACCGCCCGCGATCACGAAGGCGCCGAGAGTCGAGATCATGTTCCACAGGCCCCATCCCGACGCGGCCGGATAGGTGAAGACGCGGCGCGGCATCCCTTCCAGCCCGGCGATATGCATCGGAAAGAAGGTGACGTTGAAGCCGACGAAGATCAGCCAGAACGCGATGCGGCCCAGCCTTTCGGACAGCAGACGCTTGGCGATGAACGGATAGAAGTAATAGACCCCGCCGATCACCGGAAAGACCATCCCGCCGAACAGCGTGTAGTGCAGGTGCGCCACGATGAAATAGGTGTCGTGGACCTGCCAGTTGAAGGGCACGATCGCCAGCATCACACCGGTCAGGCCGCCGGCGACGAAAATCGCCAGCGCGCCCGCGATCCACAGCATCGGCAGCGACATCCTGACCCGGCCCACCATCAGCGTCGCCACGAAGGCGAAAAGCTGGATGCCGGTCGGGATGACCACGGCCTCGCTCGCCGCGGAAAAGAACCCCAGCGAGATCGTGGGCAATCCGGTCGTGAACATGTGGTGGACCCACAGGCCGAAGGACAGGAACCCGGTGCCCACCGCCGACAGGACGATCCACGAATAGCCCACCACCGGACGGCGCGCGACGGTCGGCACGATCATCGCTGCGATGGCGATGGAGGGCAGGAACACGATGTAGACCTCGGGGTGACCGAAGATCCAGAACAGGTGCTGCCAGAGCAGCGGATCGCCCCCGCGTTCGGGATCGAAGAACGGCCAGTCGAACGACCGTTGCAGCTCGAACAGGAAATCGCCGGCGATCAGCGGGGGAAAGGCGAACAGGATCATCCCGCCCACGACCAGAACATACCACGCGTAAAGCGGCATGATGTTGACGCGCATTCCTGGCGGGCGGCATTTCAAGACGCCGACGATCAGCTCGACCGCCGCGGCGATGCTGGCGATCTCGATGAAGCTGAGACCCAGAAGCCAGATGTCCGACCCGATGCCCAGTTCGCGTGTGGCGAGCGGCGGATACATGAACCACCCGGCCTTGGGCGCGGCATCGAACAGAAGCGATCCCATGACGAAGGTGCCGCCGATCAGGAAGCACCAGTATCCATAGGCCGACAGGCGCGGGAACGGCATGTCGCGCGCGCCCAGGAAAGCGGGCAGGATCAGGATCGAGAACGCCTCGAACATGGGCACGGCAAAGAGGAACATCATCGCACTGCCGTGCATCGTGAAGAACTGGTTGAAGCGGTCGGCGTCCAGAACGCCGTTCTGCGGGACGGCAAGCTGCACGCGCATCGCCAGCGCCAGCAATCCCGCGATCAGCATGAAGCCGAAAGCGGTCAGCGTGTACCAGACGCCCACTTCGGAATTGTTGACCGCCGACCAGTAGCGCCAGCCTTGCGGCGTGCGCCAGGCGGCGCGCAGCCGGTCGGCCTGGGCCTCTTGCAGATCGGACGGCACCGGTCGGGCCAGCATTTCGTCGGTCGGGGGATAGGGTCCTTCGGGCCGGGGCGCGCGGGGGGCGGACGCGGTCATTTCAGCCCCTCCAGATACCGGCCCAGATCGAGAAGCGCGTCGGGCAAAAGGTGATCGTATTGCGGCATCTCGACATCCGGTTTCAAATGGCCGGTCCGCCCGACCCAGAGCGCCAGATCCGCCGCCGTCACCGGCAGAAGGGCGGCGCCGATGCTGTGGCGGCTGCCAACATGCGTCAGGTCGGGCCCGACGCGGCCCAGCGCCGGCGTTCCGCGCACCGTATGACAGGCACCGCAGCCTTCGGCCGCGAAGATCCCCGCACCCCGACGCGCGGCTTCGGTCGCGGGCGGCACGGCGTCCGACGCGGCATGTCGCAGCCACTCGTCAAACAGGTCCGGCGCCATCGTCTCGACCTCGAACGCCATCAGGGCGTGGCTTGCGCCGCAGAATTCGGCGCATTGGCCCCGGAACAGGCCGGTTTCGGCAGGCTCCAGCGTCATGACGGTCTCGCGTCCCGGTATCATGTCGGTCTTGCCGCCCAGCGCCGGGATCCAGAACGAATGGATGACCTTGTCGGCGGTCAGGCGAAATTCGGTCCGGCGGCCGGCTGGCAACCGGACCTCGTTGGCCGAGACGGCGCGGTTGCCCTGGGGCGTCTCGTAGGTCACGCGCCACCACCATTGCTCGCCCCGGACATGCACGACCAGACCGTCGCCGCCGGTGCGCTGCGAGGACATCAGCGGCAGCGAGTAGGACAGCAGCCCGGCCAGCACGAAGGTCGGAAACAGCACGCCGCCGCCGACGATCAGGGATTCGGCCCAGCGGCGCGGCATATGCGAAACGCGAAAAACCGTGACGTAGAGAAACAGGCCCGCCACCAGCAGCCACAGGATCACCGCGCCGGTCAGCATGCCCAAGAACAGCCGGGCGATGACGGCGGCGTCCTGCCCTGCCGGATTCAGCACCGCCTGCCGCCCCTCGCACGCCCCCAGCAGCGCCAGCATCGCCAGACATCCGGCCGCGCGCCGGCAGGCGGCGGCGGTCTGGCGGTTGGTCTGGGGCATGCATGCGACCGGCATGACGGCCATCACATCCCGTTCGGCGCCGCCGTGCAAGTCCGTCCGAACGTCACCGGGATGGCGGCCGCGTCATTCGCCGTCGCCCGAATGGCGGCCCGGAATGTGGTGCCGGCGGGTGCCCGCGCCGGGCCAGGTGTCGATGGCCTCCAGCGCCTCGGCGGCCGTCTCGACGAAGCGGAACAGACCCAGATCGTCGGGCGCGATGGTGCCGGCATCGGCCAACGCCTGCCAGTTGACGATGTCACGCCAGAAATCGCCGCCGAACAGCAGCACCGGCACACGCTCCATCCGGCCGGTCTGGATCAGTGTCAGCGTCTCGAACAATTCGTCCAACGTGCCGAAACCGCCGGGAAACACGCAGATCGCCCGCGCGCGCATCAGGAAATGCATCTTGCGGATGGCGAAATAGTGGAAGTTGAAGCACAGGCCCGGCGTCACGTATTCGTTCGGCGCCTGTTCGTGCGGCAGCACGACGTTCAACCCGATGGACCGGCCGCCTGCCTCGGCCGCGCCGCGATTGCCCGCCTCCATCACACCGGGGCCGCCGCCGGTGACGATCACGTCCTGCCGCCCGCCGGATCGCAGGCTGCGTTCCGTGACCGCGCGGGCGAAATCCTGCGCCTGCACATAGTGCCGGGACAGGTCGGCCAGCGTCTCGGTCCGGGCGGCGTCGCGGTTGGCGGGCGCGGGAATACGCGCGCCGCCGAACATCACGATGGTCGATTCGATGCCGGCCTCGGCCATCGTCATCTCGGGCTTGAGCAGTTCCAGTTGCAGCCGCAGCGGGCGCAGCTCGGGCCGGCAGAGGAAATCGCCGTCCGCGAAGGCCAGCCGGTAGGATTGCGCGCGCGTCTGCGGCGTGTCGGGGATCGTCCGGGCAGTCTCGATATCCTCGTGCGCGTGGCGGAACGGGGATTGGGGGTCGTCATTCATCGGGGCCTCGGCGTTGCGCGTGCGACCTTCCGGGGCTTATAGGCTGGGGACACCGGAAACCAGCGCAATGACCCGAGGATCCCCGATCAATGCCGCACGATGCCCTAGAAGCCGCCATCGAATCCGCTTGGGAAGGCCGGGACGCCATCCATCCCGGCACCAGGGGCGAGCCGCGCGAGGCGATCGAGACGACGCTGGACGCGCTGGACAGCGGCGATCTGCGCGTGGCCGAGAAGCGCGGCGACGACTGGCACGTCAATCAGTGGGCCAAGAAGGCGGTGCTGCTGTCGTTCCGCCTGAACGACATGGAGGCGATGTCGGGCGGGCCGCAGGGGGCGCACTGGTGGGACAAGGTGCCGTCGAAATTCGCGGGTTGGGGCGACAACCAGTGGCGCGCGGCGGGCTTTCGCGCCGTGCCGGGGGCCATCGTGCGGCGGTCGGCCTTCATCGGCAAGGGCGCGGTGCTGATGCCGTCCTTCGTCAATCTGGGCGCGCATGTGGGCGAGGGCGCGATGGTCGATACCTGGGCCACCGTGGGATCGTGCGCGCAGATCGGCCGCAACGTGCATCTGTCGGGCGGCGTCGGCATCGGCGGCGTGCTCGAGCCATTGCAGGCCGGTCCGACCATCATCGAGGACGATTGCTTCATCGGCGCGCGGTCCGAGGTGGTCGAGGGCTGCATCGTGCGGCAAGGCAGCGTTCTGGGGATGGGCGTCTTCATCGGCAGATCGACCCGGATCGTTGACCGCGAGACCGGCCATGTCACGTTCGGCGAGGTGCCGCCCTATTCCGTCGTGGTCAGCGGATCGCTGCCGTCCAGCGGCGGCGTCAACCTTTACTGCGCCGTGATCGTCAAGCGCGTGGACGCGCAGACGCGGTCGAAAACGGCGATCAACGACCTGCTGCGGGCCTGAGCCGCCTGCCGTGATCGGCGCGCTGCCTCTCTGGGCGCTGCTGGCCGTCTTCGCGCTGGCCGGTGCGGTCGTCGTGGCGGCGTCGATCAAGGCCACCGCTTTGGCCGACATCATCGCCGACCGCACCCGGCTGGGCGAGGCGCTGGCCGGCGGGCTGATCCTGGGCGGGGCCACGTCGCTGTCGGGCATCGTCGTGTCCGTCGATGCCGCATGGCAGGGCGATGCCAGCTTCGCCTTCGCCAACGCCGTGGGCGGGATCGCGGCGCAGACGCTGTTTCTGGCCGCCGCGGACCTTCTGCATCGCGAGGCCAATCTGGAACATGCCGCGGCCGAGCCTGCGAACCTGTTCCAGGCGATCATGCTGCTGATCCTGCTGTCGCTTGCCCTGTGCGCGGTGGCGGGGCCGGATCTGGCCTATCTGGGCGTTCATCCCGCATCCATCGTGCTGTTTCTGGCCTATATCGCGGGGGTGCGCCTGTCGGCGGCGGTCAGGGACGATCCGATGTGGCGCCCGGTGCAGACGTCGGCCACCCGCACGGACGAACCCGAAGATGCGGACGAGGCGGCGAAATCCGCGCTGCGCCCCGCCATCGTGTTTGTCGCGCTTGTCCTGGCGATGGGGGCGGCGGGATGGGTGATCGCGCAGGTGGGCGGCACGTTCATCGCCCGGTTCGGGCTGAAATCGTCGCTGGTCGGATCGCTGGTCACGGCGGTGGTCACGTCGCTGCCGGAACTGGTGACGACGCTGGTGGCCGTCCGGCGCGGCGCGCTGCAACTGGCCGTGGGCGGCATCATCGGCGGCAACACCTTCGACACGCTGTTTCTGGTCTTTTCGGACGCCGCCTATCGCGAGGGGTCGCTTTATCACGCGGTGGGGGCGGGCGACCTCTATTGGCTGGGAACCGGAATGCTGATGACCGCGATATTGCTGGCGGGGCTGATCCTGCGGCAGCGGGCCGGTCCCGCGCGGATCGGCATCGAATCAGTGTTGCTGGTGGCGGTCTATGCCATGGCTTCGATATACGAATTGTTTGGATAAGGGGACAGGATCATGGAAGGACTTGGGTGGATCGCGGCGATCATCGTCGGCGGGCTCGCCGGCTGGATCGCCGAGAAGATCATGAAGGGCGATCACGGGCTGCTGACGAACATCGTCCTCGGCATCGTCGGGGCGCTGGTGCTGAACTTCATCCTGACGCTGATCTTCGGCGCCACGCTGGGCGGATGGATCGGACAGTTGATCATCGGCATCATCGGCGCCTGCCTGCTGATCTGGGGCTATCGCGCCATTAAGCGCTGACGCTTGCGCCGTGCCCCGCAGGATGGCATCCCGCGGGGCATGGCGAAACCGAACCGCACGCAGCACGTTTATACCCTTCTGGTCCAGGTCGGACGCGCGCCCGATGACGGGCTGCCCGCAGGGGCCACCGGCGCGGCACTGCTGTGCTATGCCGCCGGCGTGGACGAGGCCGAGGCCGTGCGTGAAACCGTCGCCATTCTCAAGCAGGCCGATCTGTCGCCGCTGGACGTGACCGGCCACGGCACCGCCGAGGAACGGCTAAGGGACGGCCACGACATCGACGCGGACGAACGCGCGCTGATGGATCGCGCGCTGGCCGAGAACGCGGTGATCGTCGCGCAGATGACCCCCTTCTTCGACGATCCGGCTGGGCACGATGATACCTGATTCCGTCGATCTGACCGCGGCGCTGATCCGCTGCCGGTCCGTCACCCCGGCGGATGGCGGTGCCGTCGCGCTGCTGGCGGATCTGCTGTCGGCGGCGGATTTCGTCTGCACGCGGTGCGACAGGAACGGCATTGCCAACCTGCATGCCCGATGGGGGACGGCCGGGCCCGTCATCGGCTTCAACGGTCATACGGACGTGGTGCCGGTGGGCGACCCGGCTGCCTGGACGCACGACCCCTTTGGCGGGGTCATCGCGGACGGGCGCCTGCACGGGCGCGGCGCGCAGGACATGAAATCCGGCGTCGCGGCCTTTGTCTGCGCCGCGATCGCGGCGGCACAGGACGCGCCGCGCGGATCCATCGTGCTGACGATCACCGGCGACGAGGAAGGCGACGGCATGGACGGCACGCGCGCGATCCTCGACTGGATGGCGGCCAATGGGCAGACGATGGATGCCTGCATCGTGGGCGAGCCGACCTGCCCCACGATGATGGGCGAGATGGTCAAGATTGGCCGGCGCGGGTCGATGACCGGGCACGTCACCTGCAACGGCCGGCAGGGCCACGCCGCCTATCCGCATCTGGCGGTGAACCCCGTCCATGCGCTGTCGGCGCTTGTCGGGCGCCTGACCGGCGATCCGCTGGATGAAGGGACCGAGGCGTTCGATCCCTCGACCGTGCAGGTCACGGGATTCGAGACCGGCAATGCCGCCAGCAACGTCAT
Organism: Oceaniovalibus guishaninsula JLT2003; assembly: GCF_000299575.1. GTDB lineage: Bacteria > Pseudomonadota > Alphaproteobacteria > Rhodobacterales > Rhodobacteraceae > Palleronia > Palleronia guishaninsula. Next base: position 161,727 of record NZ_AMGO01000012.1, on the reverse strand, counting down.
CCCCGCGACGGCCCGCGCGATGGTCAACGTCCGCTTCAACGATGCGCATCGGGCGGACGATGTGCGTCATTGGGCCGAAGGTCATGCCGATTGGGTGGCGGCCGAGACGGGCGCGCGCTTCGACTGGCGCTGGCAGATTTCGGGCGAGGCATTCGTCACCCCGCCGGGCCCGTTATCCGATCTCGTGGTCAGCGCGGTCGAGGCCGAGACGGGGCGCAGGCCCGTCCTCAGCACCAGCGGCGGGACGTCCGACGCGCGGTTCGTCAAGGACATCTGCCCGGTGATCGAGGTGGGGCTGGTCGGCGACGCGATGCACCAGACGGACGAAAGCGTGCCGGTGGACCAGATCGTGCAACTGACGGCGATCTATCGCCGGATCGTAACGGACTTTCTCGCATGACCCTGCTGATCGGTGTGACCGACGACCTGGAAACCTGCCTTCATCTGCGGCGCGTCGTGTTCATGGACGAACAGAACGTCCCCGAAGCGGACGAGCGTGACGGCCGCGACGGCGATGCCGTGCATCTGCTGGCCCGCAAGGACGGGATCGCGGTGGGGTGCGCGCGCATCCTGCGAATGGGCGATACCGGCAAGATCGGCCGGGTCTGCGTGTTGCCCGGCTGGCGCGGTACCGGACTGGGCCGGGCGCTGATCCTTGCCTGTCTCGACGTTCTGCGGGCCGAAGGCATGGCCCGCGCCAAGCTGGGCGCGCAGGTCCATGCGCTGGGCTTTTACGAACGGCTGGGCTTCGTCGCCGAGGGGCCCGTCTATGACGATGCCGGGATCGCGCATCGCGACATGGTGCGCGATCTGCGGGCGTGATAGCAGGGCCGCATGGCCCGCATCCCCGACAAGTCCGAGATCCTCGCGTGGATCGCCGAAAACCCTGCCGAGACCGGCAAGCGCGACATCGCCCGCGCCTTCGGCATCAAGGGCGCCGACCGCGTCGAGCTGAAGCGCATCCTGCGGCAGATGGAGGCCGAGGGCCATCTGACCAGGCGCCGCCGGTCCTGGCGCGAAGCCGACGCGCTGCCGCCGGTCAGCGTATGCGAAGTGCAGGGGCCGGACGCCGGGGGCGACCTGCATGCCCGTCCGCTGGAATGGTCGGGCGACGGGGTCGAGCCGCGCATCTTGCTGGTGCTGCGTCGGTCCGACCCTGCCCTGGGCGCCGGCGACCGGGTGCTGCTGCGCCTGCAACGTGTCGAGGGCGAGGCGCATGCCTATGAAGGCCGCCTGATCCGCCGCATCGGCACCACGGCACAGCGGATGCTGGGCGTGTTCCGCGCATCGGCCGAAGGGGGCCGCATCCTGCCCATCGACAAGGGCGACGCGAAGGAATGGGTCGTGCGGCCCGGCGACACGCACGGCGCCAAGGACGGCGAACTGGTCGAGGCGGAACAGGCCGGCCCGAAGGACCGGCTGGGCCTGCCGCGCGCACGTATCGTCACCCGGCTGGGCGATCCCGGCGCGCCCAAGGCGGTGTCGCTGATCGCCATCCACCAGCACGGCATCCCCGACACGTTCCCCGACGACGCCATCGCCGCCGCCGACGCCGCGCAGCCCGTGCAGCTCGGGCAGCGCACCGATCTGCGCGACCTGCCGCTCGTCACCATCGACCCGACGGATGCGCGCGATCACGACGACGCGGTTCACGCCGCCCCCGACGACGATCCCGCCAATCCGGGCGGCCACGTGATCTGGGTCGCCATCGCCGATGTCGCCCATTACGTCCCGCCCGGCGGCGCACTGGACCGCGAGGCGCGCAAGCGCGGCAATTCCACGTATTTCCCCGACCGCGTGGTGCCGATGCTGCCCGAGGCGCTGTCGGGCGATCTGTGTTCGCTGCACGAAGGGGCGGATCGCGCCTGCATCGCCGTCCGCATGGTGCTGGACGCGCGGGGCGCCAAGCGGTCGCACCGCTTTCACCGCGCGCTGATGCGCAGCCGCGCGTCGCTGACCTACGAGGACGCGCAATCGGTGCGCGACGGCGCGCCCTCCGACCCCGCCGCGCCGCTGACCGCCGAGATCGGCGCGCTTTTTGACGCCTACGACGCGCTGCACGAAGCGCGGCAGGCGCGTCAGCCGCTGGATCTGGACCTGCCCGAGCGCCGGATCGAGCTGTCACCCGAGGGCCGGGTCACGTCGGTGGCCTTCCGCGAAAGGCTGGACGCGCACCGGCTGATCGAGGAGTCCATGGTGCTGGCCAACGTCGCCGCCGCCGAGGAGCTTTCGCGCCGCAAATCGCCCCTGCTCTACCGCGTGCACGAGGAACCCAGCCCCGAAAAGCTGGAGGCGCTGCGCGAAACGGCCGTCGCCAGCGGCTTCGTTCTGGCGAAGGGGCAGGTCTTGCAGACACGGCACCTGAACCGGCTGCTGGAACAGGCCGAGGGCGGCGATTTCGCCGAACTGATCAACATGGCGACACTGCGGTCGATGACCCAAGCCTATTACTCGCCCGAGAATTTCGGCCATTTCGGGCTGGCCTTGCGGCAATACGCGCATTTCACCTCGCCCATCCGCCGCTATTCCGACCTGATCGTGCACCGCGCGCTGATCGCCGCGCATGGCTGGGGCGACGATGGGCTGTCCCCGGACGAGATCGACGCGCTGGACGCCACCGCCAAGCATATCAGCGAGACCGAGCGCCGCTCGATGCTGGCCGAACGCGACACGACCGACCGCTATCTGGCCGCCTACCTGTCCGAACGCGTGGGAAGCGAGATGCCGGGCCGCGTGTCGGGCGTGCAGAAATTCGGCCTGTTCGTGCGGCTGGACGAAACGGGGGCCGACGGGCTGGTGCCCATCGGGTCGGTCGGCGGCGAATACTGGATATATGACCGGGACGCGCAGACGCTGATGGGGTCCGATTCCGGCCGGGTGCTGGGCGTCGGACAGCGCGTCACCGTGCGGCTGGCCGAAGCCAGCCCCGTGACCGGCGGCCTGATCTTCGATCTGCTGGAGGTCGAGGGCGCCGCCCTGCCCCGCATCGGACGCGGCGCGCGCGGGCGCCCCGTGCGCCGGGCACCGGGACGGACGAAGCCCAAGGCCGACAAGGCCAAGCGGAAGGTGAAGCGGACGCGGAAATGACCCGCCGCCGGCGCGGCGCCTACGGGACGGCTGGCCCTCGCCCGCCAGAACGGTATCGTTGCCGCAAAGCACCCGGATGCCTGCCTTGACCGAACCCGTCCCGTCGCCCTTTTCCGTCCCGATCTTCCGCAACGTCTGGCTGGCGTCGATGTCGTCGAATTTCGGCGGGCTGGTGCAGGCGGTGGGCGCGTCATGGCTGATGACCTCGCTTACGTCGTCGGCGCAGATGGTGGCGCTGGTGCAGGCATCGACGGCGCTGCCGATCATGCTGTTCTCGCTGGCCGCGGGCGCCATCGCCGACAATCTGGACCGCCGCCGGGTGATGCTGGTGGCGCAGTGCTTCATGCTGGTGACATCCGCGCTGCTGGCGTTCTTCGCCTGGAACGAATGGCTGTCTCCCCTGGGCCTGCTGGCCTTCACCTTTGCCATCGGCTGCGGCACGGCGCTGAACAACCCGTCTTGGCAGGCATCCGTCGGCGACATGGTGCCGCGCAGCGCGCTGCCGGGGGCGGTGGCGCTGAACTCGATGGGGTTCAACATCGCCCGATCGCTCGGTCCGGCCATAGGCGGCGGCATCGTCGCCGTGGCGGGGGCGGCGGGCGCGTTCGCGGTCAACACGCTCAGCTATGTCGGGCTGATCGTCGTGCTGGCCCGGTGGCGTCCCGGCATGCCCCGGCGCGTTCTGCCGCCCGAACGCATCGACGTGGCGATGTCGGCGGGCCTGCGATACGTTGCGATGTCGCCCAATATCCGCACCGTGCTGTTACGCAGCTGCGTCTTCGGCGTTGCGGCGGCCGCCATTCCCGCGCTGATGCCGGTGGTGGCGCGCGACCTCGTGACCGGGGGGCCGCTGACCTATGGCATCCTTCTGGGCGCGTTCGGCGTCGGCGCGGTGATCGGCGCGCTGTCGTCGGGCCGTCTGCGCGCCCGACTGACGACGGAAAGCATCGTCAGGCTGGCCTCGCTGGCGCTGGTGGCGGGCGCGGTCGGCGCATCGCTGAGCCGCAGCATGGCCCTGACCGCGCCCGCGCTGATGCTGGCCGGGTCGGGCTGGGTGCTGGCGCTGTCAACATTCAACGTGACCGTGCAGCTTTCCAGCCCCCGCTGGGTCGTGGGCCGGGCGCTGGCGCTTTATCAGATGGCGGTCTTCGGCGGGATGGCGGGCGGCGCCTGGGTCTTCGGCTGGGTGGCCGAGGCGCATGGCGTCAGCCAGGGATTGCTGGCGGCGGCCGCGGCGCAGGCGCTGGGCGGATTGCTGGGCTACGTCATGCCGGTTCCGGGCAGCGGGCATGACGATCTGGCGCCGCTGAATATGTTCCGCGAACCGCAGACCGCGGTGCCCGTCCATGCGCGATCCGGCCCCATCGTCATCACCATCGAACACCGCATCGCCGAAGCGAACGTGCCCGCCTTCCTGGCGGCGATGAACGAAAGGCGGCGCATCTTCCGGCGCGACGGCGCGCGGCGCTGGACGCTGCTGCGCGATCTGGGCGACCCCGAACTGTGGATCGAACGCTTTCACATGCCCACATGGCTGGAATACCTGCGCGACAGCCACCGGATGACCAAGGCCGACCTGGAGAACGCCCAAGTCATCCGTGCGCTGCATATCGACCAGCACGAACCGCGCATCCACCGCATGATCGAACGACCCGTCGGCTCGATGGCGGTGTCGGGACGCGAGATGGGGGACGTGATGACCGACACGACGCGCGCAAGCTGACCCGTTGACCGCCCGCCGCCCCGCCCTTAGCGATGAAACGACAAAGGACAGACCATGACACATCCCGACCGCGCGCTGATCGTCATCGACATGCAGAACGATTTCTGCCCCGGCGGCGCGCTGGCCGTCGCGGGCGGCGATGCGCTGGTGGACGGCATCAACGCCGCGATGGACGATTTCGGTACCGTCATCCTGACGCAGGACTGGCACCCGGCCGATCACGCGTCGTTTGCGTCGAACCATGCGGATGCGCGGCCGATGGACTCGGTCGAGATGCCCTATGGCGCGCAGATTCTCTGGCCCGACCATTGCGTGCAAGGCACCCACGGCGCGCGTTTCGTGCCCGGCCTGCGCACCGACGGCGATCTGATCCTGCGCAAGGGGTTCAACCGGGCAATCGACAGCTACTCCGCGTTCTTCGAGAACGACCGCACCACGCCCACGGGGCTGGAAGGATACCTGCGCACGCGCGGCATCGGGGATCTGGTGCTGGCCGGGCTGGCGCTGGATTTCTGCGTCGCCTATTCCGCGCTCGATGCCGCGCGGCTGGGCTTCGGCGTCACCGTGCGGACCGACCTGTCGGCAGCCATCGACCATGACGGATCGCGCGCGGCGGCACTGGAACGGATGCGCGATGCCGGCGTGACGATCGCCTGAATTGGACATCAAGGCGCTTTTTCTCGGACTTGCCTTCGCGGTCATGTGGTCGTCGGCCTTCGCGTCGGCGCGCATTGTCGTCAGCCATGCGCCGCCCCTGACGGCGCTGGCGATTCGCTTCGCGATCTCGGGCCTTATCGGCATCGCCATCGCCCGCGCGCTGGGGCAATCCTGGCGGCTGACCCGCCCGCAATGGCGCGCGACGGTGATCTTCGGCCTGTCGCAGAACGCGCTCTATCTGGGACTGAACTTCGTGGCGATGCAGCGGATCGAGGCCGGGCTGGCCGCCATCGTCGCCAGCACCATGCCGCTGCTGGTGGCGCTGGCCGGATGGGCGTTTCTGGACGAACGGATCCGGCCCCTCGGGGCTGCCGGACTGGGGGCGGGGCTGGCGGGCGTCGCGATCATCATGGGCAGCCGCCTGTCGGGGGGTGTCGACGTGACCGGGCTGGCGCTGTGCGTGCTGGGCGCGCTGGCGCTGACGGTCGCCACCCTATCGGTGCGGGGCGCCACGGCGGGCGGCAACGTGCTGATGGTGGTCGGGTTGCAGATGCTGGTGGGCAGCGCCGCGTTGAGCGTTGTGGCGCTGCTGACCGAAACCTGGTCGGTGGACTGGTCGGCGGAACTGATCGCCGCGTTCCTTTATACCACCCTCGTGCCGGGTCTGCTGGCCACTTTCGTCTGGTTCGTGCTGGTCGGTCGGATCGGCGCGGTGCGCGCGGCGACGTTCCACTTCCTCAACCCGTTCTTCGGCGTGACCATCGCAGCGCTGGTCCTGGGCGAAGCGCTGCATCCCATCGACCTTGTCGGCGTCGCGATCGTCATGGCGGGCATCCTTGCGGTGCAATTGTCGCAAGTCCGCGTCAGGGAAGCCGCCATTCGACGATCTGCGTCCGCTGAAGGACGTTGAAATTGTCGTCGGAAATCATCGTCAGCCGCGTCGCACCCCTATCGTCGCGCCAGACGGCCATTCCTTCCAGATTGTCGAACTGACCGGGCCGGGTGGTCAGCACGATGTCGGCCCCGCAGGTCTCGGTATCCAGCCTGCGCACCCGTGCGGCAAAACCGAACGGCCCGAAGAACGCCCGTTCCAGCATGTAAAGCATCCCGTCGGGTCCGAAATCCAAGCCGACGGGCCGGAACGTGCCCGACCTGGGCAGATCGCAGCCCCGCTGCCAGCTATTCCCATCGAAGCGGTAGAACGCGGTGACGGATCCGCCCTCTGGCGTCGTCCACAGGGCCCCCTCGTCATCGACGGCCAGACCCTCCATCCCGCCGTTCTCGGGGAAATCCGCGAAATCGGGATGGACCGGCAGACGCTTCAGCCGACCGTCCTTCAGAAAGCCAATGCGGTGGTCGCGCTCGAACGAGATGTAAACCGTGCCGTCCGGCGCCAGCGCGATCCCTTCGGCATCGGACGCGCCTTCGGGCAGCGGCCGGCCGCCCTTGCCCAGCAGCGCGGCAGGCCGCCGCGCATCGATGCCCGCCACGATGCCGTCCTCGCGCACAAAGCGGCCGCGGATCAGGCTGCCGCGGTCGGACACGGCGACGAAATCGCTGCCATCGGGCGCCATGTCGATCCCCGACCAGCCGCCGAACTTGCCGCCGACCCCGTCCCAATCCCATGCGCCCAGGAACTCGGCCGCATGAAGCGGCGCGGTCCAGAGCAGCAGGGACAGGATCAGCGCGCCAGAACGGCTTGGCATTGCTGCGGCAGATCGGCCATCGTCAGGTCGCGCCGGGGTTTGGGCGGCGGCGCGTTCGGATCGCGCGGCCGGGCCGGCGGCGGGTTGAGGATGTTGTTCACCCAGGCCTGCGCGTCGGCGCATCCGTCCCCCGGCGGAATCGGATCCTGCGCGACACAGCCCGAAGCCCCCGCCGGACAGTTCAGCCGGACGTGGAAATGATAGTGATGCCCCGCCCAGGGGCGCACCTTGCGCAGCCACGTCCGGTCGCCCGTCTCGTCCGCGCACATCCGAACCTTGGCGCCCGGAAAGATGAAGATGCGCGCGACGCGCGGATCGCTGGCGGCGGCCTTGACGATCTCGTGCTGGATGCGCGACCAGCGGTCGTTGGTGAACGCCCCGCCCGCGCGCCGAAAGCTGACCGCGCTCAGCGATTCGCGCTGGCCTTGCGACAGGCCCAGCGTGGCGGGCATCAGCCAGATGTCGGCATCCAGCCCGATCTGATGACTGGCATGGCCGGTCAGCATCGGGCCGCCGCGCGGCTGGCTCATGTCGCCGACATAAAGGCCGTTCGTTCCCGGCAGCGCCGCCGCCTTGCGCGACAGATCCTGCACGAAATCTACGGTGGTCGGATGCGCCCAGTTGCGGTTGCGCGACAGCCGCATCGCCTGCCATGTCGGCCCCGTCTCGGGCAGTTGCGCGCCGCCCGCAAGGCATCCCTTGGAATAGCCGCCATAGGGCGCGGGCGGAAGGGACGCCGCCGTGGGCATCGACCCGAACAACTGCTTGGCCACGCCGCTGCGCGTCACCTGCGGGGCTGGCGGTTCGGGCACCGTCGCGCCGCCTCCGCAGGCGGCAAGCAGCGTCAAGGCCAGCAGCAATCGTTTCATGCGGGATCTCCCTCGGGTTTCACCCAGAGTAGCAGCAGCAATCCGCCGGCGAACAGCACGATCAGCGGCGCGATGCCCCATTGTTGCGATCCGGTCAATGCGGTCGCGACGCCGATGGACAGCGGCGCCAAGAACGACGTGGCCTTGCCCGACAGCGCGTAGAGACCGAAGGCTTCGGCCATGCGGCCGGGATCGGCCTGATGCACCATCATCGTGCGGCTGGCCGCCTGCAACGCGCCGCCCGCCGCCCCGATGGCCGCGCCGATCCCCATGAAAACCGCGTCGGGCAGGCGCGATCCCTCCGCGACCGTCAGCCCGAAGACCGCATCGCGCGACACGAACATCGCCGCCAGCACGACTGCGATCAGCGCCGCCACCCCCGCGACGATCACCGGCTTGGGTCCGAAGGCGCGGTCGGCCCGCCCGCCGATCCAAGCGAAGATCGCGCCGGTGACGACCGCCAGGATCCCGAACGTGCCCGTCTGCACGACCGACCAGTCCAGCACCCCCGCCGCGAATATCGCGCCCAGCGCATAGGTGCCGTTCAGCCCGTCGCGATAGAACATCGACGCACCGAGAAAGGCGAACCGGCTGGGCGTGCGCGGCAGTCGCCTGATCGTCGCGCCCAGCCCCGCCAGCGCCGCGCGCACCTGCACGACATCGGCCCGCCCCGTCGGCTTGGGGTCGCGCACCCACGCGAAGAACGGGATCATGAATACCGCATACCACAGGGCCGTCAGCGGTCCGACCGCGCGCGTGCCTTCGCGCTGCGCGGCGTCCAGCCCCAGCACTGGGTCGATCCCGATCAGCGTGCGCCCCGTCGCGCCGTCCTCGGCGAACAGCGCCAGCATCGCCACCAGCGCCACCAGCCCGCCGACATAGCCGAAGGCCCAGCCGTCGCCCGATATGCGCCCCAGTTCCTCGCGCGGGGCGAGGTCGGGCAGCATCGAATTGGTGAAGATCGTCGCGAATTCCATCCCGATCAGGCCCAGCGCGAAACCGGCCATCACCAGCCAAAGGCTGAAACTGCCTGGCGCGGCGAACCACAGCGACGCCGCCCCGAAAACGTAAAGGGCCGAGAACAGCCAGATCCATCGCATCCGCCCGCCGGTCCGGTCGGCGATGGCGCCCAGCACGGGGGCCAGAACGGCGATGACGATACCCGCCGCGGCGATGCCGAACCCCCAGACCGCCTGCGCGCGCGTGCCGTCCCCCAGCAAGTCCTTGACGTAGGGACCGAAGATGAAGGTGATCAGCAGCGTGTTGTAGGGCTGGCTGGCCCAGTCGAAGAAATACCAGCCCCAGATGCGCTTGCGCCGGGTCGCCGTCGCCGGCGCCGTCACGGGGCGGACGGCGGCGATGGCGGCATCGGCGGCCAGGGGCGCTGCGCCTCGGCCTTGACCCAGGCCGTCACCCAATCCGGCAAGGGCGGGCTGGCGCCTTCGTGCGCCATGGCGACCGCCGCTTCGTCCATCGGCACCAGTCCCTTGGCGCTGGTGACGGCGGTGCGCAGCAGGACATGGCTCGTCGCCTCGTCGCCGCGCCACATGGATTGTTCGAGATAGAGAAAACGCGCGTCCCAACCGATGATCCGGCTGCGCATCTCGAACCGGTCGAACATCCGTACCCTGCGGCGATAGCGCACCGAAGCGCCCGCGATGGTCCCCGCCCAGCGGCGGCGGCGCATCAGGTCGATCACGCCGATCCGCATGAACAGCGTCACCCGGCCCAGATCGTAAAGCGTCAGCGTGCGGCCGTTGTTCAGCTCACGCCACAGGTCGATGTCCCACGGCCAGCAGACATGCTGGCTGACATGCGTGTCGAAGAGGCCCAGCCGGGGGCTGCGGCGGAACTTCGACAGCTCCTTGACCATGCGGATGACGGGATACATGCGGCCCTCCTTGTCGCGCGACTGGTGGCGACAGGGCTGCGGGGCGTCAACCTTGCCGTTGCGTTGCACAGGCCATAGGTAGCGGTGGCAATCAACAGGCAGGCGCGATGACTTCCCTTTTCCAGATCCTGATGCTGATCCTCGACGTGGTGTGGTTCATCCTGATCGCCCATATCATCATGTCGTGGCTGATCAACTTTCAGGTGCTCAACGTCCGTCAACCGCTTGTCGGCCAGATCTGGTATGGTCTGAACCGCCTGCTGGAACCGCTTTACGGCCCGATCCGGCGCGCATTGCCGGCAATGGGCGGCCTCGATCTGGCGCCGCTGGTGGTGCTGGTGGGGATCTACGCGCTGCGTATCGTGCTGGTAAACAACGCCGCCGCCTTTTACTGACGGATGGACGGCACCGTCGATCCTGCCGCCGCGACCGATGCCGCGCGCGACCTGCTGGCCTCGGTCTACGGCTTTGCCGATTTCAGGCCGGGCCAGGCCGAGATCGTCGCCGCGGTCGCCGCCGGACAAGAGGTTCTGGCGATCCTGCCCACGGGCGCCGGCAAATCGCTGTGCTTCCAGTTGCCCGCGCTGATGCGGCCCGGCGTGACGCTGGTCGTGTCGCCGCTGATCGCGCTGATGCGCGACCAGGTGCGTGCCTTGCAGGCGGCGGGCGTCGTCGCCGGCGCCCTGACCAGCGCCAATACCGACGCCGAAACCGATGCCGTCCATGCCGCGCTGGCCGACGGAACGCTCAGGCTGCTCTATCTCGCTCCCGAACGGCTGGTCTCGGCCCGCACGCTGCTGGCGCGCGCGAACGTCACCGCCATCGCCGTGGACGAGGCGCATTGCGTCAGCCAGTGGGGCCACGATTTCCGCCCCGACTACCTTCAGATTGGCGCGCTGCGCAAATCCCTGGGCGTTCCGCTGGCCGCCTTCACCGCCACCGCCGATGCCGAAACGCGGGACGAGATTGTCGCGCGCCTGTTCGACGGGGCGCAGCCGCGGGTGTTCCTGCACGGCTTCGACCGGCCCAACATCCATCTGGCCTTCGCCGCCAAGGACCGCCCGCGCGCGCAGATCCTCGACTTCGCCGCCGCGCGGCGCGGTCAGTCGGGCATCGTCTATTGCGGGACGCGCGCCAAGACCGAGGGCCTGGCCCGCGCCATGGCCGAGGCGGGCCATCCCGCCTGCGCCTATCACGGCGGGATGGAGGCCGAGGCCCGGCGCGCGGTCGAGACGCGCTTCGCGGTCGAGGACGGGCTGATCGTCTGCGCGACGGTGGCCTTCGGGATGGGCGTGGACAAGCCCGACATCCGCTGGGTCGCCCATGCCGATCTGCCGAAATCCATCGAAAGCTATTATCAGGAAATCGGGCGCGCCGGCCGCGACGGCGCCCCGGCGGAAACGCTGACACTATTCGGTGCAGACGATATCCGCCTGCGCCGCTCGCAGATCGACGAGGGGCTGGCCCCGCCCGAACGCAAGGATGCCGACCACGGGCGCCTGAACGCGTTGCTGGGTCTGGCCGAGGCGCTGGCATGCCGCCGCGTCCAGCTTCTGGCCTATTTCGGCGAAACGGCCGAACCTTGCGGCAATTGCGACCTCTGCGATACGCCGCCGCTGACCTTCGACGGCACCGAATCCGTCCGCATGGCCCTGTCCGCCGTTCTACGCACTGGCGAATGGTTCGGGGCGGGGCACCTGATCGACGTGCTGACGGGCAAGGCCACGCCCAAGGTCCGCGAACGCGGTCACGATGCGCTGCCGACCTTCGGCGTGGGCAAGGCCACGCCCCCGCGCGACTGGCAGGACGTGTTCCGTCAGATGATGGGCCGCGACCTGCTGCGCCCCGATCCCGAACGCCACGGCGCGCTGCGGATGACCGACGCCGCCCGGCCGCTGCTGCGCGGCGAGGCGACGATCGAGCTGCGGCGCGAAACGGCGCGCGCGGCGCCCCGCCCCGCCGTCAAGGCGCTGGTCGCGGACGAGGATGCGCCGCTGCTTTCGGCGCTCAAGGCGCAGCGGCGCGCCTTGGCCGAAGCGGCGCGCGTGCCCGCCTATGTGATCTTCACCGACCGCACCCTGGTCGAGATGGCCGAACGCCGCCCCGCGACGCTGGACGCGATGGCGCGGATCGGCGGCGTCGGCGCGGTCAAGCTGGAACGCTTCGGCGCTGCCTTCCTCAAGGTCATCACGGGGGCCGAGCCTTCGCCCGTCCATCCCGCCCGGCGCAAACTGGCCGGTCGCGCCGCCGGGTCGCTGTTCGACAGGTTGCAGGAAACGGCGTCGCGGCTGGATCGGGGCAGCGACGGCACCGGCCGCTTCGTCGACTGCCGCACGACCACCGTGCGCTGGATCGCCGAACATCGGCCCGCCTCGCTCGATGCGCTGGGCCGCGCGCCCGGCATGGGACCGCGGCAGATCGACAGGTTCGGTGCCGCCTTTCTGGAAATTATCGCCGAGGGCTGAGGCCCCGCAGATCGAGGGATGGGCATGCTCGTCGTGATTTCGCCGGCCAAACGGCTTGACTGGAACGGCCCGACCGCGCCGATGACGGTTCCCCAGTTGCAGGCCGAGGCCGATGCGCTGGCGGCGCAGATGCGTACGCTGTCGGCGGCCGACCTGAAGGCGCTGATGCATCTCAGCGACGATTTGGCCCGCCTCAACCGCGACCGCTATGCCGCCATGACCGACGCGGACGGCCGGAACGGCGAAGCAGACCTGCGCCCGGCCGCGTTGGCCTTCGCCGGCGACACCTATCGCGGGCTGTCCGCCGCCACGCTGGACCGGCGCGCGCTGGCCTATGCCGACGACCATCTGCGCATCCTGTCGGGTCTTTACGGCGTCCTGCGGCCCAGAGACGGGATCGCGCCGCATCGGCTGGAAATGGGAACGCGGCTGGCGACCGACCGGGGTGCGACGCTTTACGATTTCTGGGGCGGCCGGATCGCCGCGGCCCTGAACGCGCAGGCCGATGCGACGGACAGCACGGTTCTGCTGAACTGCGCCAGCAAGGAATATTTCGCCGCGATCGACAGCGCCGTGCTGCGGTCCCGGATCGTCACGCCGCAATTTCTTGAGGAACGAAACGGCGCGCGCAAGGTCGTCAGCTTTCACGCCAAGCGGGCACGGGGGGCGATGGCGCGCTTCGTCGTGGAAACCCGCGCCCGCGACGAGCGCGACCTGCGCGACTTTGCGGCGCTGGGCTATCGGCACGACCCGGCGGCGTCCCGGCCCGGCATGCCGGTCTTCGTCAGGGATGCCGGCCCGACCGCCTGACCCATCGCTCACGGGACCGGCGCTGTCGTCAATGCGGTGCGGCGGCGGGTGCCGCGCGATCCGCGCGCCCGGCAATGGCCTCGGCGATGCAGGCCACCAGCGCCGCCTTGCTGAGCGGCTTGGTCATGTACTGGTCGATCCCGGCGGCAAGGATGCTTTCCGCGTCGCCCGCCATCGCATGCGCGGTCATCGCGACGATGGGCGTCCGGGCTAGGCCGCCATCCGCCTCGATGCGCCGGATTTCGGTCGCGGCGGTCTTGCCGTCCATGCCCGGCATCGAAATGTCCATCAGGATCAGATGCGGCGGCGCTTCGGCGAAGGACGCGACGGCGGCGGCCCCGTCGCCGACCATGGTCAGTGCGATGGGCTGGCCCTGAAGCATTTTCGTCAGCACCAGCTGGTTGGTCTTGTTGTCCTCGGCGGCCAGGACGCGAAGCGGCCCGTCATCGTCGCGGGGCGCCGCGGGCAGCGCCGGAACCGCCGCTTCGGGGATGACCGCCGATTCCACCAGATCCAGCAATTGCTGACGCCGCAGCGGCGCGGTCAACACCGCCCCGAACCGCGTCGCGTAATCGTCCCTGTCCATCCCGGTGCGCATTCCGTCCCTCAGCAAGATCAACCGTCCCTCTCCCAATTCCCCGATCCACCGCGCCCGATCCTCCGCATCCGCGGGCAGGCACGCATCGAAGACAACCGTCGGCACGGCGTCTTCCATGCCTTCCGACGGCGTCGCGGTCGTGAAACACCGCGCCCCGAGCTGTTCCAGACGGTGCACGAGACTGTCGCGCACGATGCCGGGCGAACCGACGACGCGGACCCTTGCGCCGCGACGATGCAGGACGGCAGGCACCGGATCGCCCTCGGGATCCACGGCCATGGTCAGCGACACGCCGAAACAACTGCCCCGCGGCAGATCGGTCTCGACCCAGATACGCCCGCCCATCAGGTCGATCAGGCGGCGGCAGATGGCCAGGCCCAGCCCCGTCCCGGCATAGGCGCGGTTCTGGTTCTCCTCGACCTGATTGAATTCGCCGAAGATGTGTTCGGCCTTCTCGGCGGGAATGCCGATGCCGGTATCCTCGACCGCGATGGTGACTTCCATCGTATCGGCGACGTCGCCCTCGCGGCCCGTCACGCGGACGATCACATGCCCGTCATCGGTGAACTTGATCGCGTTTCCGACCAAGTTCACGAGAATTTGCCGCAGCCGGTCGCCGTCGCCGATGAATCCGGTCGGCAGGAAGATGTCGTAATCCACCACGACGCCGATGCCCTTGGCCTGCGCCTGAAGCGCCAGCAGCAAAACGGTATCGTGCACCGCCGTCTCCAGATCGAACCGCACGGGACGCAAGCGCAACCGTCCCGCCTCGATCCGGGAAAAATCCAAGATGTCCTCGAGGATCGTCAGCAGCGCGCCGGCGGAACTGCGGATCATCTCGACCGAAACGCGCTGTTCGTCGTCCAGCGGCGTTTCCAGAACCATCTCGGCCATGCCCAGAACGCCGTTCAGCGGCGTGCGCAATTCGTGGCTCATGTTGGCGAGGAAGGTGGACTTGGCCATGCTGGCCGCTTCGGCAGCCTGGCGCGCGCGTTCCAGATCGGCCTGCTGCCGCTTGGCGGCCGTGATGTCCATGCGCAGGCCCACCCGCCCGCCATCGGGCGTCTCGCTTTCCAGAACGCGGATCCACCGGCCGTCATTCAGCCGGATCTCGGACGCATGGCCGTTTCCGTCGCGGTGCCGGGCAATCTGCTGGGTCAGCCACGCATCCTCGTTCCCGATGGCATCGTCGTATTGCCCCTGCGCGATGCCGTGGCGAAGAATGTCTTCGAACCGCGCGCCGGGCCGGACCACAGGCGCGATCAGCGGATACATCTTCAGGTAGTTATCGTTGCACATCACCACGCGGTCGTCGCGGTCGAAGACGATGAATCCGTCCGGCAGCATCTCGGCGGCGGCGCGGATGCGCAGGATGTCGGTCTGGTTCACGCCCAGCGTCACCATGCCGCCATCGGGCGTCGGCCGGTCGATCAGCTTCACGAACTGCCCGTTCCAAAGGCAGATCGTCTGCGACGGCACGGGGCTTGCATGCCAGCGCGCGCGCATCCCGGCGATCCAGTCCTCCGCCGGCCCCTGAGGATCGACCATTCCCGTTTCCACGATCAGCGCGCACAGCTCGTCATAGCTGATGCCCGGCTGGACGCGGGCCAGCCCCCCGAACACCGACAGATAGGCGTCGTTCGCCAGAATCAGCCGGTGGTCCGGCCCGAACAGCGCGAAACCGTCGCGGAAGGTCTGCAACGCCTGCCAAAGCCGTTCCTCGGACACGGCGGCGGACCGGACCTTGTCGCTCAGCATGCGGCGCACCTGGTCGCGTTCGTCGCGCAACTGCTCGATCTGGGCCTGCAACGCGACCATTTCGGCGCGCTTTTCCAGAACCTGTTCCGTCACCTGCCGCACATGCCGGTCCAGCCGCGCCGCTTCGCGGTCGTGGTCCGACCGGCGATGCTCCAGCATCCGCTCGGCCGCCAGACGCGCGCGCCGTTCGCGGGCCAGCTGATGTGACAAGTCCAGAGACACGCCGAAATCCCCATCGCGGCCAAGGCCATGCCAGACGGGATAATCTGCCGCCCATGAAGATCGCGTTAAGCGCGGCGCGGCGGCTTGCCGCGCGGGCCGTCCGCATGGCATCGTCGCGCCGACAAGGGGCCAGCAGGTGTCGCCATGATCCGTCCGCTTCTGACTGCCCTCGCGCTTTGCCTGACAGCCGCTCCCGCCATCGCCGATTCGCTGGCCGACCCTGCGATCCCCGAACGCCGCGTCACGCTCAGCGCCGATACGGATTTCTTCGGCGCCGACCTGTCGCAGTTCTTCGACACCGACGCCGAAGCGTGCCGCGCCGCCTGCCTGGCCGATCCGCAATGCCGCGCCTTCACGTTCAACACCCGTTCCGCCGCGTGCTTCACCAAGTCCGAAATCCGCGACAGGGCGTTCTATGCCGAGGCGTTGTCGGGCGAGATCGCCGACCGCACCCCGGACGATCTGGCGCGCGCCGCCGCCCGCGCGGACGCTCTGGCATTCCTCGATCCGCGCGACCTTCAGGCGGCCCGGCGCGAGGCGGAAGCCCTGCCTCAGCGCCATCCGCGCACGGGGCCGCCGGCGGTCGAGCTTTTGCAATCGGCCCGTGCCGCCGGCATGGCGGGGCAGCCCGGCACCGCCCTGCGCCTGACCGGCGAGGCGCTGGGCATCGCCGACACCGCTGCCCTCTGGACCGATTACGCGCGGCTCGCCCTCGACCTGCCCGAAGACGATTACGACCGCCGCCGGACATTGCGCGAACAGGCCCTCGCCGCCGCCATCAACGCCTTCCTGCGCGCCGCCGACACGCATCAGCAGGTGGCCGCGTTGCAAATCATGGCCGATGCGCTGGAACGGCTGGATCGCGGTCGCGACACGATCCCGGCGCTGCGGCTGGCGCAATCCATCGCGCCCGACGCCGATCTTTCCGCGCGCCTCGATTCGGCCATCGGGCAGTTCGGCTTTCGCATCGTCGACGATACCGTCACCAGCGACGCCGCCGATCCGCGCATCTGCGCCGAGTTCTCCGAACCGCTGTTCCAGGCCGGACAGGATTATGCACCTTTCATCGGCACCGACATCGCCGGTGCCGGGCTGGAGGTGACGGACCGCGAATTGTGCCTGTCGGGCGTGACGCACGGATCGCGCTATCGCGTCACCTTCCGGCAGGGCCTGCCCGCCGCCTCGGGCGAGGTGCTGGCGAACTCGGTCACGTTGAACGCCTATATCCGCGACCGCGCGCCGTCCGTGCGTTTTCCGGGCAACGGCTATGTGCTGCCGATGGGCGCGGATGCGGCCCTGCCGGTGGTGACGGTCAATCTGGGGCGGATCGACCTGACGCTTTACCGCATATCGGACCGCAACGTGATCCGCGCGATGCAGGAGGACCTGTTCGCGCGGCCCGTGCCGCAATGGCAGCAGCAGCAATTCCGCGACGACATCGCGCAGGTCGTCTGGACAGGGACCGGCATCGTGGACGACGCGCTGAACCGCGACGTCACCACCCGCCTGCCGCTGGCGCCCGAACTGGGTGATCTGGCGGCGGGGGTCTATGCGCTTCAGGCCGCCGTGCCCGACAGCGACCCCTATGTGACCCCTGCCGCGACGCAATGGTTCGTCGTCAGCGATCTGGGGCTCGTGACGCTGGAAGGCAGCGACGGGCTGCACGTCTTCGTCCGGTCGCTGGCCGATGCCGGGGCGCTGCCGGGCGTGACGCTGCAACTGGTGTCGCGCGCCAATGCGGTGCTGGACACGCGGGAAACCGACGCGGACGGCCACGCGCTGTTCGATGCGGGCACGCTTCGCGCCAACGGCGCGGCAGAACCGGCGCTGGTCGTCGCGCGGCAAGGCGACGATCTGGCGCTGCTGCCGCTGACGGGGCCGGAATTCGATCTGTCTGATCGCGGTGTCGAGGGGCGCGCGCCCGCAGGCCCCATCGACACCTTTCTTGCCACCGATCGCGGCGTCTATCGCGCGGGCGAGACGATTCACGCGACCGTCCTGATGCGCGACGCGGACGCGTCGGCCATCCCCGGCCTGCCCGCCACCGCCGTCCTGACACGGCCCGATGGCGTCGAATATGCCCGCGTCGTCAGCACCGACGGTCGCGCGGGCGGGCATGTCTTCGGCCTGACGACCGCCCCCGACATCCCGCGCGGCACATGGCGGCTGGATATCTTCGCCGATCCGGGCGCGCCCGCGCTGGCCGGCACCGACCTGCTGGTCGAGGATTTCGTGCCGGAACGCATCGACGTCGATCTGACGCTGCCCGCCGGTCCCTTGGCCCCCCGCGACCGGCCGGTGCTGGAAATCGCCGCGCGCCATCTTTTCGGCGGTCCCGCCGCCGATTTGCCGGTCGAGGCGGAATTGCGCACCTCGCCCGTCAGAACGCTGGACGCCTGGCCGGGCTATGTCTTCGGTCGCCACGACGCGGCGGCGGACGGCCGCACCGATCCCCTGGGGGCGGCGCGCACCGATGCGCAGGGGCGCCTGACGCTGGACTTCGCCCTTCCCCGCGACCTTCCCGCCGGCCAGCCGGCCGAGGCGCTGGCGATCGTGCGCGTCGCCGAAGGGTCGGGCCGTCCCGTCGAACGGACGCTGACCCGCGCCCTGCTGCCCGAGGGGCCGATGATCGGCATCCGGCCCGGCTTCGACGGCACGCTGCCCGAAAACGCGGATGCGACGTTCCGTGTCGTCGGCGTTCGGACCGACGCGCCGCTTGCCGCCCGCTGGACGCTGGCCAAGGTGCGCACCGATTATCAATGGTATGCGATGGACGGCGACTGGATGTGGGATCCCGTCACCACCCGCAACCGCGTCGATGGCGGCGAACTCGTGGTGGGCGGCGATCCCGTCGATCTGACCGTGCCCGTCGAATGGGGCGCGTACGAGCTGCGGATCGAATCCGCCGATGGCGCCCATATCGCCACATCGCTGACCTTCACCGCCGGATGGTATGCGCCTGCCGGCCTGACGCAGACGCCCGACATGCTGGAGGTGTCGCTGGACGCCGACCGCTATCGGCCCGGCGACGTGGCGCGTCTCCGTTTGGTTCCGCGCCATGCCGGTCAGGCGCTGATCGCGGTCATGTCGGACCGGCTGATCGACATGCGCGCGGTCGCGGTCGCCGAGGGCGCGAATACCGTCGATCTGCCCGTGACCGACGATTGGGGCGCGGGCGTCTATGTCGGCGTCATCGCCCTGCGTCCCTCCGGCGACGCGTTCGGACCGGCCCGCGCGCTGGGTCTCGACCATGCCGCCATCGACCCCGGCGCCGCGTTGCTGCAACCGCGGATCGACGCGCCCGCGACGATGCGGCCCGGCACCCCGCTGAGGGCCGTCCTTCGCGTGCCCGGCGGGGGCGGCGCGACCTATGCCACCATCGCAGCCGTCGATCTGGGGGTGCTGAACCTGACCGGGTTCCAGGCGCCCGATCCGTCCGGCTGGTATTTCGGTCAAAGGCGTCTCGGTGTCGGCATCCGCGACCTTTACGGACGGCTGATCGACGGACGCTCGGGCGCGATGGGCCAGCTTCGCTCGGGCGGGGATGCGGCGGGCGGGATGCGCCTGGCCGGGCCGCCGCCCGACGATGTGGTGGCCTTCTTCGAAGGGCCGGTGCAGATCGGCCCAGACGGCACGGCCGAGGTCGCGTTCGACATCCCCGCCTTCGACGGGACGCTGCGGCTGATGGCGGTGGTCTGGTCGGATACCGGCATCGGCGCCGCGCAGACCGATGTGGTGGTCCGCGATCCGGTGGTCGCCCGCCTGACGCTGCCCCGCCACCTGGCACCCGGCGACACGTCGCGGCTGCTGGTCGAGTTGACGCATGCCGAAGGCCCCGGCGGCACCGTCGGGCTTGCGGCCGAAACGACCGGCCTGACGCTGTTGCAACCCCTGCCGGCCAGCGTGACGCTGGACCAGGGCGAAACCCTGCGCCTCGACCTGCCCGTGGCGGCCGGCAATCCGGGCACCGGATCGGTCACGCTGACGCTGACCGCCCCCGATGGCAGCCGGATCGAACGGCAGGCCAGCGTGCCCGTCCGGTCGAACGATCCCGAAATCCACCGCACCAGCCGCTTCGATCTGGCGCCGGGCGATACCTTCACGTTCAGCGACGATGTGTTCGACGGCCTGCGCGACGGCACGGCGACGCTGGCGGCGGGGCCGCTGGCCGCGCTGGACGTGCCCGGCCTTCTGGCAATGCTCGACCGCTATCCCTATGGCTGCACCGAACAGGTGGCCAGCGCCGCGCTGCCCCTGCTCTACCTGCCGCAGATCGCCCGCGACCTGGGGCTGGCGGATCGCGGATCGCTCGACGACCGGGTGATGGACGCCGTCCGTCAGGTGCTGCTGCGCCAGACGCCTTCGGGCGGGTTCGGCCTGTGGCAACCGGGCGACGGGGATTTCTGGCTCGACGCCTATCTCACCGATTTCCTGTCGCGCGCGCGGGCCGAAGGCATCGCCGTGCCGCCCGTCGCCTTCGCGCAGGCGCTCGACAACCTGCGCAACCAGGTGGCCTATGCCCCCGATTTTCAGGACGGGGGCGAGGCGATCGCCTATGCGCTTCAGGTTCTCGCGCGCGAAGGCGCGGCGACGATGGGCGACCTGCGGTATTACGCCGATGTGAAGGCCGCCGATCTGGCGACGCCGCTGGCGCTGGCACAGCTTGGCGCGGCGCTGGCCAGCTATGGCGATCCGGTCCGGGCCGACAAGCTGTTCCGCATGGCCGTTGACAGGATGGACCGGCCCGCGCCCGACGATGCCGTCTGGCGCAGCGATTACGGCACAAGCCTGCGCGACCGCGCGGGCGTTCTGGCGCTGGCGGCCGAAGCGGGCAGCGATGCCATCGACCGCCCGGCGCTGGCCGCATCGCTGGCAACCGATGCGCGCTTGTCCACGCAGGAAGCGGTCTGGACGCTGCTCGCCGCCAACGCCCTTCGCGCCGACGCGACCGGGAACCTTGCCGTCGATGGCGTCCCGCTGGACGGTCCGTTGACCCGCGATGCCGGCACGGCGCCCCCCATGCAGGTTCGCAATACCGGCACGTCGAACGCCACGCTGACGCTGACCACGTTCGGCGTTCCCGAACAGCCCCTCGATGCGGGCGGCGAGGGCATGGCCATCGAAAGGACATGGTTCGACCTCGACGGCAACCCGGTCGAACCCGACAGCGTCGCCGCCGGAACGCGGCTGGTCGCGCTGCTGACGGTGCAGCCCTTCGGCCGCATCGAATCGCGTTTGATCGTGGACGATCCGCTGCCTGCGGGGTTCGAGATCGACAATCCCAACCTGCTGCGGTCGGGCGACGTGCGCAGCCTCGACTGGCTGGACGCGCTCGACGATGTGCGGATGACCGAATTTCGCGCCGACCGCTTCATCGCGGCGGTGGACTGGACATCCGATGCTGCCTTCCGCCTCGCCTATATCGTGCGCGCCGTCTCGCCGGGGACGTATCGCCGTCCCGCCGCCAGCGTCGAGGACATGTATCGCCCCCGCCTGCGCGCCCATACCGCCACCGGCGAGGTGACGGTGACGCCGTGAAGGCGCATGTTGCCGTCTGGACGCTGGCCGGTCTGCTGTTTCTCGGCGCCGCCGGGCGGGACGGGCTGGATCGCTGGGTCGATGCCACGCCCCTGCCGCCGCTGGCCGCCGAAACCTCGGCCGAGGTGCTGGATCGCCACGGCGCCCTGCTGCGCGCCTGGCCGGTCGCGGATGGGCGCTGGCGGCTGGCCGCGACTTCCGCCGCCGTCGATCCGCATTATATCGACGCGCTGATCGCGTTCGAGGACCGGCGCTTCCGCCGCCATTCGGGCATCGACCCGCTGGCCGTCCTGCGCGCCGGTTTGCAGGCGGCGATGGCGGGCCGGATCGTCTCGGGCGCCTCGACACTGACGATGCAGACCGCGCGCCTGCTCGAGGACGGACCGACAGGCAGTTGGCGCGGCAAGCTGCGGCAGGCGCGGCTGGCACTGGCGCTGGAACGGCGGCTGACCAAGGACCGGATCCTCGACCTCTATCTCGACCTCGCGCCGTTCGGCGGCAATGTCGAAGGGATCGCCGCCGCCAGCCGCGTCTGGTTCGGCAAGCCGCCCGCACGCCTGACCCCGGCCGAGATCGCGCTGGTGGTCGCGCTGCCGCAATCGCCCGAGACGCGCCGCCCCGACCGTCACCCCGACGCCGCCCGCAGCGCCCGCGCCCGCGTGCTGGCGCGAATGGAACGGGCCGGCCTGATCGACGCGGGCGACGCCGCGGCGGCCCTTCAGACCCCGGTGCCGAGGCTGCGGCGCCCCTTCCCCATGCGCGCCCCGCACCTGACGCAGCGGCTGCGCGACGCCGACCCGGCGGCACCGCGGATCGTCACGACGCTGGACTCAGCACTTCAGGCCGGGATGGAACGCATCGCCGCCCGCGCCGCGGCCGAGGCGGGCAATGCGCTGTCCATCGGTCTTGTCGTCGCCGACCACGCGACCGGCGCGATCCTGGCCAGCGTCGGGTCCGCCGATCTGACCGACACCGCGCGCGCGGGCTTCGTCGATATGACGCAGGCGCTGCGTTCGCCGGGATCGACACTCAAGCCGCTGATCTATGCGCTGGCCTTCGACCAGGGCCTCGCCCATCCCGAAACGCTGATCCAGGACCGTCCCACCGCCTTCGGCCGCTGGTCCCCGCAGAATTTCGACGGCCGCTTTCGCGGCCCCGTCACCCTGCGCGAGGCGTTGCAGGCATCGCTGAACATCCCCGCCGTCAAGCTGACCGAAGCGCTGGGCGCGCCCCGCCTGATGGCCGCCATCGACCGGACCGGCGTCGCGGCGCGGGTGCCCAGCGACGTGCCGGGGCTGGCCGTATCCCTGGGCGGCGTCGGGCTGTCGCTGGAAGGGCTGGTGCAGCTCGCCGCGATGCTGGCGCGCGGCGGCGAGGCGGTGGCGCTTCACGCCCGCCCCGCGCCATCGCAACCGATGCCGCGCATCGTCTCGCCTGCCGCCGCCTGGCATGTGGGCGACATCCTGCGCGACGCCCTGCCGCCGCCGGGCGCGCCGCGCGGCGCCGTCGCATGGAAGACCGGCACGTCCTATGGCCATCGCGACGCCTGGGCGCTGGGCTGGGACGGGCGGCATGTCGTCGGCGTCTGGATGGGACGGCCCGACGGCACGCCGGTGCCGGGCGCGTTCGGCGGCGCGCTGGCCGCGCCGGTGATGTTCCGCGCCTTCGGCCTGCTGGGCACCGTCCCGCTGCCCCCGCCGCCGGCCGAGACGCTGATGGCGGGCAATGCCGCCCTGCCCGCGCCGCTGCGCGTCTTTCGCGGCGATGCCGTCGATGCGGCCGGGCCGGTCATCGACTTCCCCCCCGACGGGGCCGAGGTGGCGGTGCCGTCGGGCGAACTGGTGGCACGGGTCCGCGACGGCGTGCCGCCCTTCAACTGGCTGTCGGACGGCAGGCCGATCGCGTCCCCCACGCATGACCGCGACATCCGCGTTCCCGCCGCCCACGGCCCCATGACGCTGGCGGTGATCGACGCCGAAGGCCGGGCGGCGCGGGTCGCCCTGACGGTGCGCCGATGAAAGGCCGACGCGTCAGATCGACCGGATCGCCAGCGCGATGCCCTGCCCGCCGCCGATGCACATGGTGATCAGCGCCGTTCCCCCGCCGATGCGGTCCAGCTCGGCCATCGCCTTGACGGTCAGGATCGCGCCCGTTGCCCCTACCGGATGACCCAGCGCGATGGCGCCGCCATTGGGGTTCACCTTGTCGGCGTCGAAGCCCAGCGCACGGCTGACGGCAAGCGCCTGCGCCGCGAACGCCTCGTTCGACTCGATCACGTCGAAATCGCCGACGCTCAGCCCGGTCCGCTTCATCAGCGCCTCGACCGCCGGGACGGGACCGATGCCCATCACCTCGGGCCGCACCCCGGCCAGCGCGTAACCCAGCACCTTGAACCGCGGCTTCAGATCGCCCGCCGCATCGGCGCGGGCCAGCACCAGCGCCGCCGCCCCGTCGTTCAGACCGCTGGCATTGCCGGCGGTGACGCTGCCGTCCTTGCTGAACGCGGGGCGCAGACCGCCCAGCTTGTCGAGGTCGGTGGCCTTGGGATGCTCGTCCGTGTCGAAATGCGATTCGCCCGCGCGGGTCTTCAACACGACCGGCACGATCTGGTCGCGAAACCGCCCCTCGGCAATGGCGCGCGCCGCCCGCTGCTGGCTTTCCAGCGCAAAGGCGTCCTGATCGGCCCGGCTGATGTCATGCTCGCCGGCCACGTTCTCGGCGGTGACGCCCATATGGCCGGTGCCGAACGGGCAGGTCAGCGCGCCCAGCATCATGTCCTGGCTGCCGGCATCGCCCATCTTCTGCCCCCAGCGGGCGGCGGGCAGGATATAGGGCGACCGGCTCATGTTCTCGGCGCCGCCCGCCAGACCGAATTCGGCATCGTTCAGTTGCAGCGACTGCACGACCGACACGATGGCCTGCGCGCCCGATCCGCACAGCCGGTTGACGTTCATCGCCGGCACGGTGTCGGGCACGCCCGCGTCCATCGCCGCGACGCGGGACAGATACATGTCGCGCGGTTCGGTGTTGATGACGTGCCCGAAGGTGACGGTGCCGATGCGGCCGGGCTCGATCCCCGCGCGGTCGATGGCCGCCTTCGCTACGGTGGCGCCCAGGTCGATGGGCGGCGTTCCGGCCAGCGATCCGCCGAAAGTGCCGATGGCGGTGCGCGCACCGCCCAGAATCACGATGTCGGTCATGGTATTCCCCTGCATGAACGACCCACCCTAGCGCGGCCCGGCGAGGCCGTTAAGGGTGCGCGGTCATTCGCCGGGCTGATAAAGCGGCACGGTCGAGATCGCCATCTTCGCC
Source organism: Oceaniovalibus guishaninsula JLT2003 (assembly GCF_000299575.1). Lineage (GTDB taxonomy): Bacteria > Pseudomonadota > Alphaproteobacteria > Rhodobacterales > Rhodobacteraceae > Palleronia > Palleronia guishaninsula. The sequence continues at coordinate 137,091 of NZ_AMGO01000012.1, read as the reverse complement.
GACCCGTTCGTCAGTTCGTTCGCGTGGGCCAGATAGATCAGCGTGCGGTTCGCTTCGTCGTAGATCCGCTTGATCCGCAGCGATTTCAGCACGATGGACCGCCTTTCGCTGAACACGTCCTCGCCATCCTCGCCGCGCGCGATGTCGCCCAGCACGATGGGGCCGGTCTGGCGGCAGGCGATGGATGCGTTCGACGGATCCTCGAACCAGTTGCCGTTGCTGACCCGGTCGATCAGCGACCGGTCGAAATAGGCGATGTGGCAGGTCACGCCCTGCACCTCGGGGTCGGCGATGGCCTCGATGACGATATCGTTGCCGACCCAGTCGACGCCGACCTTGCCGACTTCCTCGGCGGCAAGCGGTGTGGCCAGGGCAAGGGCGGCGGCAAGGGCGAAACGGGCGATCATCGGTCTCTCCTTCAGCGGACGCGGTGCAACACTGTCTTTCGCATCGCGCCCCCGGCGACAAGGCGGTTTCGCGGCGCGCCGCTTGCCGCTAGCCTGATCGCAACGTCGGATAACATGACGAAGGCAGGCCCATGAACCCAACGATCCTCGCACTCGCGCTGTCGCTTGTCGCCGCAACGGCCCAGGCCGCCCCGCCCGAATCGGCCCCGCGCCCCTCGCCCCGTCTGGCACTGGCCGATCCCGATGCGGCGGGCGCGTTTCTGGACCGCGTGCGCGCGATGCGGCCCCGGCCGCGCGCGGCGGCGCAGGGCGACGCCCCCTCGCTCGATCCGGCCAAGGACACGGCGTTCCGGGCCTGGACGCGCGGTTTCCGCGACCGGGCGCTGGCCCATGGCATATCCCGCACCGTCATCGACCGCGCCTTCGACGGCGTGACCTACGACCCCGAGGTAATCCGCCGCGATTCCAACCAGTCCGAATTCACCAAGACGATCTGGGAGTATCTCGACAGCGCCGCCAGCGACACGCGCATCGCCAACGGCCGCGCCGCACTGGCCCGCCACGCGGCGACCTTCGACGCGATCGAGGCGCGCTATGGCGTCGAGAAGGAAATCGTCGCCGCCGTCTGGGGGCTGGAATCGGCCTATGGCACCTTCAAGGGCAAATCCGACATCGTTCGCAGTCTGGCGACGCTGGCCTTCGACGGCAGACGCGGCGCGTTCTTCGAGGAACAGTTGATCGCCGCGCTGCGGATCCTCCAGGCTGGCGACACCGACGCGCGGCACATGACAGGCTCGTGGGCGGGGGCCATGGGTCATACGCAATTCATACCGAGTTCTTACCTCGATTACGCCGTCGATTTCGACGGCGACGGCCGGCGGCACATCTGGGGCGACGATCCGACCGACGCGCTCGCCTCGACCGCCGCCTATCTTTCCCGCTTCGGCTGGCAGAAGGGCCAGCCCTGGGGCGTCGAGGTGCGCGTGCCCTCGAACTTCGATTACGCTCAGGCGCAACGCACCGTCACCCGCCTGCCCTCCGAATGGGCAAGGTTCGGGGTGACGGGGATCGACGGCGCGGTGCCCGATCACGGCCCGGCCTCGGTTCTGCTGCCGGCGGGCGCGGACGGCGCGGCATTCCTTGTTTTCAACAACTTCGCGGTGATCGAACGCTATAACACCGCCGACGCCTATGTCATCGGCGTGGGGCATCTCGCCGACCGGCTGAAGGGCGTGAGGCCGATCCGGGGCGCCTGGCCGCGCGGCGACCGCGCCCTGACAAGGGCCGAGCGCGAGGAGCTACAATCGCGGCTGACCGCGACGGGCTTCGATACGCAAAAGATCGACGGCCGTATCGGACCACTGACCATCGAGGCGATCCGCGGCTTTCAGCGGCGGCAGGGCCTGGTCCCCGACGGCTATGCCTCGCTGCGCCTGCTGGAGGCGATGCGGACGGATGCGCGGGGCGGATGATCTGCAGTTTCAACGGGTTAATGGTGCCCGGGGGCGGATTTGAACCACCGACACCAGCATTTTCAATGCCGTGCTCTACCCCTGAGCTACCCGGGCACGGGCAAAAGGCCGTGGCCTTTCGGGGTCGCGCCCTCCTAGACGCTGGCCCGTCCCAAGTCCAGAGGGGGCGGGCGGAAAATCGTCACGAACGCGGCGCCTCGTCCGGTCCGCGATCCTCGTCCTCGGGGTCGTCCTCGACCGGCAGCGCATAGGCCCCGGTCAGCCACCTGCCAAGATCGACATCCGCGCAACGCCGCGAACAGAACGGGCGGTATTTCGGGTCGGTTTCCCGCCCGCAGATGGGGCACGCCATCTCAGACCTCCGCCAGCAGGCGCGACAGCGGCAGCCGGTCGCGCTTGCGCTGCAATTCGAAACACCCCAGCGGCGTCCAGCCGGCCAGAACCGTATCCACCGGATCGGCCTTGAAGGCCGCGCGCAGGATCTGTTCCAGAACGCGGCGATCCTTCTTCGGTTGCGGGGCGAAATCCACCGTGATCTGCCCGCCCAAGCCCCTGCACCGCATTTGCGCGGGTAGCGCGCGGGCGGCGGCGATGTTGGCCTTCAACCCCGCCGCCAGCGACGTGTCGCCGCCGGTGTTCACATCCACCGCGATCATGGCGCACGTCGGCTCGATGCTGATCCACGCCGCGCCCAGATCGACACGCGGACGGCGCAGGGCGTCGATCATGGCGTCGATGCCGTCGCGCGCGAAATTTCCCGGCTCGGTCCGCACCGCATCGGGGTCGTCCCAGTCGCGCCATGCCAGAAGATGCGGATCCGGCCCTTCCATCAGCAACTCGGCTTCGTCGCCGCTGTCCGCCAATACGCGCCGCGCGGCCTCCAGCATCGTCGCGATGTCGTCCGCCACCTCGTCGTCCGGGGCGTGATTGGCCGAGGATCGCAGGATCAGGCCCCGCCCCTCGGGCGGGCCGGCCACGTCATGCGCCAGCTCCAGCAGCGCCTCGCGCCGTTCGTCGTCCTTGATGCGCCGCGAGACGTTATAGCCCGGCGCGCCCGGCGTCACGATGACATGGCGCGACTTGAACAGGATGCGGTCGGTGACGGGGACGGCCTTGCCGTCGTCGGCATATCCCGTGACTTGAACGATCACGGCCTCGCCTTGCCGCATTCCCTTGGCCTGCCGCAGCCATCCCCGGCCCTCGGGCAGGCGCAGCGTCACGCCGCCCTGCCCCTTCATCGGCCGGTCCACGATGCCGCGATAGATCGCCCCCGGAACGGGGCAGTTTTCAGGCCCCTCGATCAGCAGATCGTCAAGCTGCCCGTCCAGCACCAGCGCCGCGGCCAGCCGGTCGCCGATCCGGTCCAGATGCACGACGCGCCCCTTCACGCGGCATATCCGGCCGCGCGCAGCAACTGCGCCGTCTCGAACAGCGGCAGACCGACAATGGCCGAATGGCTGCCCTGCATCCACGGGATGAACGCCGCCGCCGGTCCCTGAATGGCATATCCCCCGGCCTTGCCACGCCAGTCGCCGGTTGCCAGATAGTCGCGCAGCTCGTCCTCGCTCAGCCGCTTGAACTTCACGGCACTGACGACGGCGCGCGTCCAGGTGCGGTCGGAATTGCGGATTGCGATGGCCGTGACGACCGTATGGCGCCGTCCCGAGAGGCGGCGCAGAAAGGCACCCGCTTCGTCCGCATCGGCGGGCTTGCCCAGGATGCGACGGCCCAGCGCGACCGTGGTATCGGCGCAAAGCACAATTTCGTCCGCTGCCGGTTCCAGCGCGTCAGCCTTTGTCTGCGCCATACGCAGGCAATAGGGCCGCGGCAATTCACGCGGAAAGGGGGTCTCGTCGATATTGGGCGGACGGATGGCATCCGGCACCAGCCCAAGCTGCGCCAGAAGCTCCAGCCGCCGTGGCGAGCCGGATCCGAGGATCAGGCGCATCGCCTTACTTGAAGCGATAGTTGATCCGGCCCTTGGTCAGATCGTAGGGGGTCATCTCGACCTGCACCTTGTCGCCGGCCAGCACCCGGATGCGGTTCTTGCGCATCTTGCCGGCCGTATGCGCGATGATTTCATGGCCGTTTTCCAGCTCGACCCTGAATGTCGCGTTCGGCAGCAGTTCCTTGACGACACCCGGAAATTCGAGCAGTTCTTCCTTGGCCATGGTCGCTCCAATAATGCAGCCCGTCCTGCGGGCGTGGCCTTAAATGGTGCGGATCGCGCGGCTTTTCAAGTCAAGAAGCACGGGCTGCCGGGATGTCGGCGGCGTGGATCGCGCAGAAAAGCGTGAAAAGCCGCCGCGCCGTTGCCAGATCGGTCGTCACGCTGGCATCGAGCAGTTCCAGCACTCGCTGCGCCCCGGCCGTGTGGATGTCGCGCCGGGCGGCATCCAGCGCCTCGATCCGGGCGGGCGGCAGGGATTTGACCGCCGCAACATAGCTGGCGCAGATATCCGCATAATCCTTGGCGGGCTGGGCTAGTGCGGCCGCAGGCAGCATGAAGGCCGCGGCCGTGGCACCGCCCGCGGTCGCCAGCACGAAGCGCACCCCGGCATCGTCGCGCCCGACCGTCATCGCATAGGGCCCGGCGGGACCGCCCGGCACCGCCAGATGCGACTCCTCGGTCAGATCGAAGATCGCGACCCCGGCTTCCTGCGCCTCGCGGCTGGTCGCCTCGGGCCGCGCGCTTTCGTCCAGCCGGATTTCGCTGATATCGGCGGTCATCGCCGCGGCCCGTTCAGGCGCGACAGGCGGGCCGTCACGCTTTGGCCGTGGGCCTGCAACCCTTCCGACATCGCCAGCCGCTCGGCGGCAAAACCGATGGCCGCCAGCGCGGCGGGCGTCATGCGCGCCATCGTCGTGCGCTTCATGAAATCCAGCACCGACAGTCCCGACGAAAACCGTGCCGACCGGGCGGTCGGCAGCACATGGTTCGGACCGCCGACATAATCCCCGATGGCCTCCGGCGTCCATTTGCCGAGGAACATCGCCCCGGCATGCGCGATATTGGCGGCCAGCGCCTCGGGGTCGGCGACGCAAAGCTCCAGATGTTCGGACGCGATCTGATCGGCCAGCGCCGCCGCCTCGCCCAGATCGGCAACGGTGACGATGGCCCCGTTGTCGCGCCAGCTTGCCGCCGCGATGTCGCGCCGATCCAGCGTCTGCAACAGCTCCTCGACCGCCTGCCCCACGGCGGCGGCCAGTCCGGCATCGGTCGTGATCAGGATGGATTGCGCGTCCGTGTCGTGTTCGGCCTGACTCAGCAAATCCAGCGCGATCCATTCGGGATCGTTGTCCTTGTCCGCGATCACCAGAATTTCGGACGGTCCGGCGATCATGTCGATGCCCACCCGGCCGAAGACGCGCCGCTTGGCCGCCGCGACCCAGGCGTTGCCCGGCCCGGTGATCTTGTCCACCGCTGCAATCGTCTCTGTCCCGTAAGCCAGCGCCGCGATGGCCTGCGCGCCGCCGACGCGATAGACGGTATCCACCCCCGACAGCCGCGTCGCCAGCAGGACCAGCGGATTGACGATGCCGTCGGGGGTCGGCACGGTCACGACCAGCCGCTTCACCCCCGCCACCTGCGCAGGGATCGCGTTCATCAGCACCGACGACGGATAGGATGCCGTGCCGCCCGGCACATACAGCCCCGCCGCCTCGATCGGGCCCCAGCGCCAGCCCAGCACGGCGCCGTGCGGATCGGTCCAGCTTGCATCCTGCGGAACCTGGCGCTCGTGATAGGCACGGATGCGCGCCGCGGCCAGGCTCAGCGCCTCGCGATCCTCGGACGAAACTTGCGCGATGTGGTTTTCGATCTCGTCGGGGGAAAAGGCCAGCGTGCCGGGCGTCAGCGTCACGCGGTCGAAGCGTTCGGTCAACTCGACCAGCGCCGCGTCGCCCCGCGTCCGCACATCGGCGATGATCGCGGCCGCTTCGTCATCGACCTCGGTCGCGTCCTCGCGCTTCAGGGTCAGCAGGGTAGCAAAGCGCGCCTCGAAATCGGCATCGCTGGTCGAGAGGATCTGGGGCATGGGCAACCTTCCTGTCCTGCGCGTCCTAGTCCCGGCCCCGCCGGTCCTCAAGCCCCGTCCTTGTGACCGCCGCGCGGTCAGTCGCGGTGTTGCGGCAGCTTGCCCGATGGCGCGCGATAGGGCCGGGTCACATCGCGCAGCGTCGCCTCCAGCGCCTCGACCTCGAGCGCGATGGCCCCGCCGCCCGCCAACGTCAGCAGGATGCGCCCCGCGCCGTCCTCGCCCTCATCCATCGTCACCGACAACAGCGACAATACCGCATTCGGGTCGGCCCGGTCGATGCCCTGGCTGCGGACGGCGCCGACATCCTCGAACGCGAGGACGGATTGTACACGTTCCACCTCGCCCAGCGCGGCCCTGTCCTCCCAGCGGACGCGGTTCAGCAGCAGGCCGAACCGCCGCTGCCCGCGCAGCCACGACATCTCGGACACCGGAAAAACCGCATCCTGCGCCAGCGCCGAAAGAATGCGCAGATCGTCGGCATCCATCGCCCGCAGCCGCAGCGGGCCGCTGCGCGCGTCGCGGAACCGGGCGTCTTCCTGCGGCGCGCTCATCGTCCGGGCACCCGTTCGACATGCGCCCCGACGGCGCGCAGCTTCTCCTCGACCCTCTCGTAGCCGCGGTCGAGGTGATAGACCCGGTTGACCAACGTTTCGCCCTCGGCCGCCAGCCCCGCCAGGATCAGCGACACGGACGCGCGCAAATCGGTGGCCATGACCGGCGCACCCTTCAGCCGCTCGACCCCCGTGACCGTGGCCCGGCCGCCGTGAACGTCGATCTTCGCCCCCATGCGCATCAGTTCCGGCGCGTGCATGAAGCGGTTCTCGAAGATCGTCTCCTCCAGCACCGACGTGCCGTCCGCCGTGCAGAGCAGCGCCATCATCTGCGCCTGCAAATCGGTGGGAAAGCCCGGAAAGGGCGCCGTTGCCACGTCCACCGCGCGCGGCCGGCCGTTGCGGCGGCTGACCTTCAGGCCGCGCGGCGTTTCCTCGACGCCGATGCCCGCCTCGTCCAGCTTGTCGCAGAACGCGCTGACCAGCGCGATCGTGCCGCCAAGGCATTCGACCTCGCCACCGCAGATCGCGGGGGCCAGCATATAGGTGCCCAGCTCGATCCGGTCGGTCACGACCGGATGCGTCGCCCCCGTCAGGGCATCGACGCCCTCGACGGTGATCGTCGGCGTGCCCTCGCCCTCGATCCGCGCGCCCATCCGGCGCAGGCATCGGCCCAGATCGACGATCTCGGGCTCGCGCGCGGCGTTCTCGATCACGGTCGTGCCCTTGGCCAGCGTCGCGGCCATCAGCACATTCTCGGTCGCGCCGACGGATACGATGGGGAAATCGACATGCCCGCCCTGCAATCCGTTCCGCGCTTCGGCATGCACATAGCCGTCGCGCAGATCCAGCGTCGCACCCAGCGCCTCAAGCCCGCGCAGATGCAGATCGACCGGCCGCGCGCCGATGGCACAGCCGCCGGGCAGCGACACCACCGCCTGCCCCGTCCGCGCCAGCAACGGCCCCAGCACCAGAATGGACGCCCGCATCTTGCGCACGATGTCATAATCGGCCCGGTGCCCCGTCAGATCGTGCGACGACAGCGCCAGCACCTGCCCGTCCTGCAACTGCGTCACCTCGACGCCCAGCGATTGCAGAAGCACCGTCATCGTGGCGATGTCGCTGAGCCGCGGCGCGTTCGTCAGCGTCAGCGGCGCTTCGGACAGCAGCGTCGCGGGCATCAGCGTGAGACAGGCGTTCTTGGCGCCTGCAATGGGGATCACGCCGTTCAGTTCGGCGCCGCCCTTGACCAGTATCGAATCCATGCGCCTGTCCTATCGCTGCTCGTCGCGGGCCGGCTTTTGCTTGCGCGCATTGGCCTGCGCCTTGCGCCGCGCCATGTTGGCCTTTAGCGCAAGTTTCAGACGCGCATCGCGTCCCGCGGGTTTCTGCAAGGTTTTGTCCCTGTCATCGGGATCGCGCCGGTCGCTCATGCGCGGTTCCTAGCGCGGATAGGCCCTGCGGTCCAGTTGACGCGCGGAGCCGGCGAAATGCCGCGTGCCCTCTTGCACCGGTCCTGTCATGCGTCTATCCACCCGCCACGAAACGGCGCTGTGGTAGCTCAGTGGTAGAGCACTCCCTTGGTAAGGGAGAGGTCGAGAGTTCAATCCTCTCTCACAGCACCATCTTCCTTACCGCCGGCGTCTCCTGCTTTCCCGTCAGGCGCTTTCCATCTCGGATTTGACGATCTTCTCGATATCGTCGAGCGAGTGGTTGGTCAGGGTCTTGGGGATCTCGGCCACCACGCGGTCGGCCACTTCCTTGTGCATCTTCGCGCGGATCTCGCCCAGAACGCCCGGCGCGGCACACAGGACGATGTGATCGAACGCGCCCTTGTGAGCCTGCTTGTAAAGCATGTCCGCCAGATCGTCGGCGAAGCGGTCCTTGCCGAGCTGATGCCAGTCGGTGTCCTGAAACGCCGAACGCGGCCCGGCCGTGTCGTTGCCCGGCCGGCCTTCCTGCATGCGGCCCGGACGGTTTGCGGCCTGTTCGCCGGTCGAAGGATTGTCCTGCTCCTCCTTGTCGCGAACCTTGAGATAGGGGTTCTCGCCGTCCGTGACGTTCTCCAGCACCAGCGCCTTCTCGCCGTCCGCGACCAGCACCCAGGTTCCGTTGGTCAGGCGCGCCATCAATGCTTCTCCTCGCCGGTGCCGTGCAGGCCGCCCAGATTGCCTTCGCCCTTTTCGTCCTGCTTGGTCACGCGGGTGATGCCCTCGCCCTGCTCGGCGCGGTCTTCCTCGGCCTGCGTGCCGACCTGACGTTCCAGCCCGCCACCGGCGCGGCCCTGCTGCGACGGGGTCGCGGCGTCGTCGACGAACTTGTCGGTCTCGCGCGTGCCGTCCTTGGATCTGATCCTCTCGGCCATCGGGGTCTCCTTCGTTCGGGGTTCGCTTCCCAACGGCCGGATGCTGCCGGGGTTCCTGAACGACGACGGCCCGCCTTCGGGGGCGGGCCGTTATGACATGCCGACGCGCTATGCTGTCACATCCGGCTGGCGACGTTTTCCCAATTCACCAGCTTTTCAAGGAAGTTCGACAGATAGGCCGGACGCTTGTTGCGGAAGTCGATGTAATAGCTGTGCTCCCATACATCGCAGCCCAGAAGTGCGGTCTGATTAAAGCAAAGCGGGTTCACCCCGTTTTCGGTCTTGGTGACTTTCAGTCCACCGTCATTGTCCTTGACCAGCCAGCACCAGCCGCTGCCGAACTGGCCCGCGCCGGCGGCCGCGAATTCTTCCTTGAACTTGTCGACCGATCCGAAGCTGTCCTTCAGCGCGCTTTCCAGCTCGGACGGCATCTTGCCGGGATTGGGCGCCATCATCTCCCAGAACTGGTTGTGGTTCCAGTATTGCGAGGCGTTGTTGAAAATCCCCGACTGGGCGACGGCATCGGGCTTGTAGGTTCCCTTGACGATCTCCTCGACCGACTTGCCTTCCCATTCGGTTCCGGCAATCGCCTTGTTGCCGTTATCGACATAGGCCTTGTGGTGGATGTCGTGGTGATATTCCAGCGTCTCGCGGCTCATGCCCTGATCGGCAAGCGCATCGTGGGAATAGGGTAGGTCGGGAAGTTCGAAAGCCATCTTTTCCTCCGGGGGTTTGGAACTGGTGTCGCGGTCTACCTGTGGCGGGGCGGCATCCGCGTCAAGCCGCGGCTGCGGTCGCGCCGGTCAGTCCGCGACGGGCGATTCGACGATCACGGCGTCGTCCGGGCCAAGGGCATCGTCCACGACCTCGTCTCCGATCTGGACGACGCCGATCAGGATCAGCACCACGAAGATGACCGCCGCGACGACGATGCCGATGATGATGTTGCGCGCCATGTCCGGCCTCCTTCCGCGCTGCCCTGTCGGCACAAGTCCGATCGGGCGCCGGCTGTTCCGTCGCCTCTGCGCGGGATGCGGCCCGTTGCCCCTTTCGTCCCGGCCCCGCCGCCGGTAGAACCCGCCCGGACGGGATCGGAGGCAAGATGATCTTCTGGGCGATCGCTCTGGGATTGGCGGGGCTGGCGGCCGCTTCGGTGGCGCTGACGCTGGTCCGGGGCCGGGCCGACGCTGACGCCGCCACCGACATCGCCATCTATCGCGACCAACTGGCCGAGGTCGAGCGCGACCTTGCCCGCGGCGTGCTGACCGAGGACGAGGCCGGCCGCATCCGCATCGAGGTGCAGCGCCGCCTGCTGGACGCCGACCGCGCCCCGCGCGATGCGATGCGCGACGCCCCGGCGGGCCTGACCGGGGCCGCGGCGACGCTGGTGATCGTCGCCTGCATCGGCGGCGGCGTGGGGATCTATCTATGGCAGGGCGCGCCCGGCTATGCCGACATGCCCGTCGCCCTGCGCCAGCAACTGGCCGAAGAGGCCCGCGCGACCCGCCCCTCGCAGGCCGAGGCCGAGGCGCAGGCCCCCGCCGCGCCGCCATCGGCAGACCCGACGATGGAGCCGCTGATCGCCCGGTTGCGCGCGGCGCTGAAGGACCGGCCTGACGATCTGGAAGGCTATCGCCTGCTGGCCCGAAACGAGGCCGGGATTGGCAATTACCGTGCCGCGATCGACGCGAAACAGCGGGTTCTTGACATCCGGGGCGCCGACGCCACCCCGGACGAAAGGGCGGAACTGGGCGAATACATGGTGGCCGCGACCGGCGGCTATGTCTCGCCCGAAGCCGAAGCCGTCTTCGACGCGGTGCTGGCGCAGCAGCCCGGAAACGGCACCGCGCTTTACTACAAGGGGCTGGCGCAGGCGCAGACGGGGCGGCCGGACCTGACATTCGCCATCTGGCGCGACCTGCTGGCCGACAGCCCGTCTTCGGCCCCCTGGGTGCCGGTCATCCGCGCGCAGCTTCCGCAGATCGCGGCAAGTGCCGGGCTCAGCTATGCCCTGCCGCCCGACGACGCGCAGGGCGGTCCCGTTCCGCAGGCGCCCGAGGGGATGAGCGCCGAAGACCAGGCCGCGATGATCGAACAGATGGTCAGCGGCCTCGCCCAAAGGCTGGCGACCGAAGGCGGGCCGGCATCGGACTGGGCGCGGCTGATCACGGCCTATGGCGTCCTCGGCCGGCAGCAGGAGGCCGCCGCCATCTGGGCCGAGGCGCAGCAGGTTTTCGCGCCCTCGCCCGACGATCTGGCAGTAATCCGCGACGCCGCGCGGAATGCCGGGGTGGCCGGGTGATCCACGACGACATCGCGGCGTTCGCGGCCGCCTTGCCGCCGCGCCGCGCGCTGGCGGGGCTGGATCTGGGCACCGCCACCATCGGGATCGCGGTGTCGGACACGTTCCTGTCCGTCGCGACCCCGTTGCAGACCCTCCGCCGCAAGCGGTTCGGCATCGACGCCGCCGCCTTGCTGGCCATACTGGACGCGCGGCTGATCGGCGGGATCGTCATCGGCCTGCCGCGCAACATGGACGGCACCGAAGGCCCCCGCGCGCAGGCGACGCGGGCCTTCGCGCGCAACCTGACGGCCCTGCGCGACATGCCGCTGACCTTCTGGGACGAACGCCTGTCCACCGTCGCGGCCGAACGCGCGCTGATCGAGGCCGACACTTCGCGCCGCAAGCGGGCCGAAGTGATCGACCACGTCGCCGCCGCCTATATCTTGCAGGGCGCGCTGGACAGGCTGGCCCGCCTGCGCGGCTGATGCCCGGTCAGGCGGCCATGCCCTGCACCGCCGACAGCGCGTCGAGCACAAGCCGCCGGTCCGCGCCGGGCCGATGGGCGCCTTCCGACAGGATCCGCCGCCAATGCCGCGCGCCGGGCCGTCCCGCGAACAGGCCCAGCATGTGCCGCGTCACCTGCGCCAGCCGCCCGCCTTCGCGAAGATGCCGGTCGATATGGGGCAGCATGGCCAGCACGACCTCTACCGGCGCAAGCGCCGGGCGGTCGCAGCCGAAGACGCGCCGGTCCGCGTCGCCGAGAATGTCCATCGGCTGATGATAGGCCGCGCGGCCGACCATCACGCCATCCATGCCCGCCTCCAGATGCTCCTCGACGGCCTGCAAGGAAACGACGCCGCCGTTGACCGACAGATGCAGGTCGGGGAAGGCGCGTTTCATCCGATGCACCAGGGGATAATCGAGCGGCGGAACCTCGCGGTTCTCCTTGGGCGACAACCCTTGCAGCCACGCCTTGCGCGCGTGGATCGTCATGCGCCCGACCCCCGCGGCTTTCATCGTTTCAAGGAAATCCGGCAGAACCTCCAGCGGGTCCTGATCGTCCACACCGATGCGGCATTTGACGGTGACGGGCACATCCACCGCCGCGGCCATCGCCGCGACGCAGTCTGCGACCAAGGCGGGATGCCGCATCAGCACCGCCCCGATCATCCCCGACTGCACCCGGTCCGACGGACAGCCGACATTCAGGTTGATCTCGTCATAGCCCTCGTCGGCCCCCATCCGCGCGGCCGCCGCCAGTTCGGCCGGATCCGATCCGCCGAGTTGCAGCGCGACCGGATGCTCGACCGGATCGAACCGCAGCAGATGCCGCGCATCCCCCCGGACAAGCGCCGGCGCCGTCACCATCTCGGTATATAGCAGCGCCCGGCGACTGATCGTGCGATGCAGTACCCGACAATGACGGTCGGTCCAGTCCATCATCGGGGCGACGGACAGACGGGCGGCGCCGTGCGGATCGCGGGTTTCTTTTCTCACCGACCGGCCCTCCGTTATCAGCGGCTGCCATGGAATTTGGACGCCACTTCTGGCACCGTCTGAGACACATGTCATGCTCGAACGTCCGGCAGCAGCGGCGTTCGCATCATAGCGACGTCAGGATCATTGGAAAACCGGTGGCAGGAGGCAGTCTCATTGCCGCTCCGAAAGCCGAAGGCTGGGCCGGCAGGGGTGCTCGAACCGCGCCGGCAACCGGCGCCTGGACAAACGCCCCTTACAAAATCCGCCGTCGCAGCAGCGCCGAGACGATCTCGCCCGCGATGACGAGGGCGAGGATGCACAGCAGCACGGTCGCCGCTTCCTGCCAGCGGAACGTGTCGATGGCGCCTTGCAGCACGATGCCGATGCCGCCCGCGCCGACCAGCCCCAGCACGGTCGATTCGCGCAGGTTGATGTCCCAGCGCAGGATGGCGACGGCGGCGAGGGTGGGCATGACCTGCGGCGCGATGGCATAGGCGACGATCGCGGCCTTCGACGCGCCCGTGGCCTCCAGCGCCTCGACCGGGCGGCGGTCGATTTCCTCAATGGCCTCGCCGAGAAGCTTGCCGACGAAGCCGACCGACCGGAAGGTGATGGCGACGATCCCGGCGACGATGCCGGGTCCGAAGATGGCCACGAACAGCAGCGCCCAGATGATCGTGTTGACCGATCGCGACGATACGAGGATCAGCCGCCCGAGCCACAGCGTCGCGCGGTTCGGCGTGACGTTCTGCGCCGCCAGCCACGCCACCGGAACGGCCAGCACGACCGCCAGGGCGGTGGCGAGCGTGGCGATGTTCACCGTCTCGAGCAGGACCCACAGGATGTTCGGCAGGTTCGTGGCATCGGGCGGCACCATCCGGCCGAAAAGATCGGCCATCTGCGCGGGCGAATCCCAGACCCAGGGCCAGATCACGTCGATGCTGTCCAGCGCCCAGGCGACGGCCAGCGCGCAGGCCAGCAGCACGCCATAGCGCTGCAACCGTTGCCGCATCGTGAAGCGTGCCCATGTCCGGGGATGCAGCGCGCTCATATCCGGGTCCGAATCCAGCCCGACAGGGCTTCGGTCAGCAGGATCGCCCCGACGATGACGATCATGATGGCCAGCGCGAAATCGTAATCGTAGCGCCCGAAGGCATTGGCCAGCGTCGAGCCGATCCCCCCGGCGCCGACGATCCCCACCACGGCAGAGGCGCGCAGGTTGCTGTCGAGCTGATAGATGGCAAGGCCGATCTGGCGCGGCAGGATCTGCGGAAAGATCGCGTAGAACAGCGTCGGCAGCAGCGGCGCACCGGCCGCGCGCAGGGCTTCGACCTGCCCGAAGTCGATCTCCTCGATCCGTTCGGCCAGCATCTTCGCCACGAAGCCGACGGAATAGACGATCAGCGTCAGCACCCCGGCGAAGGGGCCGAAGCCCACCGCCTTGACGAAGACGATGGCGACGATGACCGGATGAAAGCTGCGCGCGACGATGACGATGCCGCGCCCGATCCAGTAAACCGGGGTCGGGGCGATGTTGCGCGCCGCCATGAATGCGACCGGAATGGAAAGCGCGACGCCCCCCGCGGTCGCCAGCAGCGCGATGCGCAAGGATTCGAGGAAGCCGTCGATCAGCAGGCCGGATCGCGCGAAGCTGGGCGGAAACGCGCCGCCGAAGATGCGCCCGGCGCGGGACAGCCCTTCGGACGCGCGCGCCCAGTCGATCGGCAATGTCGAGACGGCCCAGACCAGATAGACGGCGATCGCCAGCCGCAGGCCCCAGCGGGCCAGGGGGTTGGCGATCAGCGGCGGCTTGCGCCACCAGTCGCGGGGAACGGCCGCCGTCACGCCGCCTGCGCCCCGGCGGCGCGGTCCGCGCCGGGCGATCCGGCATAGATCGCCTCCATCGCGTCCTCGTCCAGCGCGGCGGGGGCGTCGTCGAAGATAATCCGCCCGTAACGCATTCCGACGATGCGGTCAGTGTATTCCTTCGCCTCGGTCACGTTGTGGATGTTGATGATGATCGGCAGGTCGAGTTCGTGCGCCAGATCCCGCATCAACCCCATGATCGCTTCGGACGTCCGCGGATCGAGCGAGGCGGTCGGTTCGTCCGCCAGCAGAATCTCGGGCCGCTGCATCAACGCGCGCACCACGCCGACGCGTTGCCGCTCGCCGCCCGACAATGCGTCGGCGCGGGTATTGGCGTATTGCGCGATGCCGACCCTCTCCATCAGCTCGTAGGCGCGGGCGATATCGTCCTTGGGATAGCGGCGCGTGATCGCCGCCCAGGTCGAGATATAACCGAGCCGGCCGGACTGGACGTTCTCCATCACCGTCAGCCGGTCCACCAGGTTGAAGCCCTGGAACACCATCCCGATGCGCCGCCGCGCCATCCGCAGATCCTTGCCGCGAAGGCTGGTCAGTTCGACGCCGTTCAGCTCGATGCTGCCGGATGTCGGTTCGACCAGCCGGTTGATGCAGCGCAGCAACGTCGACTTGCCCGCGCCGGAAGACCCGATCACCGCGACGATGCTGGTGCCCTCGACGGTCAGGTCGAGGTTTTTCAGGACCGGCTCGCCGGTTCCGTACCGCTTGACCAGATCGGCAATCTTCAGCATGTCCGTCCCTTTCGGGATAGGCGGGGGCGCCAGGCCCCCATCGCGACGGTCATTCGGCGGCAAGTCCCTCGGGCGTGTATTGCACGCCGTTGGCGGCCTGGATCTCCCGGATCACGTTCCAGTCCTCTTGATAGGTGACCGGCACGAACTTGCTCACGCCCTGAAACTCCTCGCCGAGCGCGGTGCCCGAGAAGTCGAAGTCGAAGAAGGCCTGCTTGATCTTCTCGACCAGTGCCGGGTCGAGGTTGTGGGCATAGGTATAGGATGTGGTTGGAAAGCGGTCGCTTTCCCAGACGATCCGCACCTCGTCGGGATCGTAGAGGCCGCGTTCGGCCATCCTCTCGACGACTTCCGACGCGACCGGCGCCGCGTCGTAATCGCCCGCGACCACGCCCAGCATCGACTGGTCGTGCGAACCGGAATACGTCACCTCGTAAGCCTCGTCCGGCGTCACGCCGAGGGCCGGGAACAGCGCGCGCGGCGCCAGGTTGCCGGAATTGGACGT
Organism: Oceaniovalibus guishaninsula JLT2003; assembly: GCF_000299575.1. Lineage (GTDB taxonomy): Bacteria > Pseudomonadota > Alphaproteobacteria > Rhodobacterales > Rhodobacteraceae > Palleronia > Palleronia guishaninsula. Next base: position 121,373 of record NZ_AMGO01000012.1, on the reverse strand, counting down.
GGGCGACGTATGGGCCACGCGCTTGCCCCTGAGGTCGGTCATTTCCTGAATGTCGGAATCGGCCTGGGTATAGACCTGCAACGTATAGCCGAAGCGCCCGTCCTCGGACCCCATGATCGCGAACGGCACCGCACCGGCAAGGTTCACCGCATAGGGTGTCGGCCCGGTGGAAAAGCCCGCGATATGCAGCCGGCCCGACCGCATCGCCTCGACCTCGGCCGAATTGGACTGGACGGCGAAGAACTGAACGTCCTTGCCGGTCGCTTTCGACAGATGCTCGATGAACGGTTCCCAGACGTCGGCATAGATCGCCGGATCCTCGACCGGCGTATAGGCGAAGACAAGCGTGTCGGGATCCTGCAATTCTGCCGGATCGGTCGGCGTATCGGCCACCAGATCGCCGTCGGCGTCGCAATAGATCGGGTCGAGCTGACCGTGCGGGCAGTCCTGCGCGACGGCCGGCCCGGCGGCCAGCGCAGTTGCAAGGGCCAGGACGGGCAGGCCCAGTCCCTCGATCGAAGCGGCGTGTCTCATGCGGTATCCTCCCCGGCGGGCCGCATCCTCCGCCCGCTCTTCGCGCCAGTATGAAGCGGAACCGCCGTTTTGCAACGGCTGGTTTTTCAGCGCTGTCACGGGCTCGACGAAAGGGAAGTCCTTGATGAACACCGCCGCCCCTCCCACGGAAGTCTCACGGGAATCCTACGCGGATCGTATGCCGCAAAAGGCCCCGCCGTCGGCCCGCTCAGTCCGCGTCCGCGCCGTTGCGCTTCAACGCCGATCGCAGGCTCGCCGCCAGAACCGCAAGGATCGCCACGACCAGGATCGCCGAAATCGGGCGGTCCAGAAAATCCAGCGGCGACTGGATACGCGTCATGGCGCTGCGGAATTTCGCCTCCATGATTCCGCCCAGAACCATGCCGAGAATGATCGGCACGATCGGCACGTTCAATCGCTTGAGAATGGCGCCGAATACGCCGAAAGCGGTCGCGATCAGGCAATCGGTGATCGAATTGCGCAACGAATACACGCCCACGAAGGAAAGCATCAGCACCAGCATCCCGAGTATCCGGTTCGGCACGCTGATCACGCGGATCAGGGCCTTGGTGGAAACCAGCAGAAACGCCAGCGCAAAGACGTTGAGAACCAGCAGGGCGATATAAAGCGCGATGACGAAATCCATCCGCTCGGTCAGAAGTTGCGGCCCCGGCACCACATTGTGGACGTAGAAGACCGCCAGCATCATCGCGGTCAGGCTTTCGCCCGGCACCCCGAGCGCCAGCAGCGGAATAAGCGCCGCGGCGGGAACGGAATTGTTCGCCGCTTCCGACGCGATCAGCCCCTCCGGCGATCCGTTTCCGAATTGGTCGGGAGTCTTCGATGTTTTCAGCGCATAGGAATAGGCAAGGAATTGCGATACGAATTCCCCCACGCCGGGAACGATCCCTATCCCCACCCCCAGCCCCGAGGAGACACCGGCCACGCGCTTGTGCTGCCAGACCTCCCGCATGGCCCCGAAGACGCTGCCGCTCACCTTTTGCGGTTCGACATGCTTGTCGGTCCCCGAAAGCAGCAGAAAGGCCTGGCTGAGGGCGAAAAGGCCCAGCACCACCACGACGAGATTGACCCCGGAACTGAGCCACGATTGGCCGAAGGTGAATCTTTGGGTATAGTTTATCGGCTCCATTCCGACCGTATTCAGCAAGATACCGAAACAGGTCATCATCGCCGCGGAAAAGACCTGTCCGCGATGCGATAGGATCATGATGATGATGCCGAACAGGGCCGCGAGGAAAATCTCCCGCGATCCGAACATCGGCGCCACTTTCGTCAGTACCGGCATCAGGACGACAAGGCAGACGATCGAGACGATCGCTCCGAAAAACGATGCCGAATAGGCCAGGCCGAGCGCTCGCTGCGCCTCGCCTTTTTGCGTCAGCGGGAATCCGTCATAGGTCGTGAGCGCATTGACTGCGGTTCCCGGCGTATTCATCAGGATCGCCGGAATCGCGCCGCCATACATGGACGATCCGTAGATTCCCAGCAGAAGCGAAAGACCCACCAGCGGCTCGAAGACGAATGTGGTCGGCAGCAGAATGGCAATCGCGACGGCCGGACCCACGCCGGGAATCGCGCCGATGACGACGCCGCCGACCGATCCGACAAGCAGCGCGACCAGCACCGCCGGTTGCAGCAGCAGATCGAGGGCCGGCAGCAGATAATCCATCGTTCCGCCCCTCAGAAATAGACGATGAAGATATTGCGCAGGCCGGCGGGAAGAAGGTCGTAGACCGCCCCGCCGGGCACGTTCACGCGCAGCCCCGCCTTGAACAGGACGACGATCCCGACGCCCGCCAGAACGGCGACCAGAGTCATGGGAAGGCTGCGATATCCGCTTCGCCAGGTCAGCGCGACGGCGATCAGGATGCTCATGGGCAGATAGCCCAATTGCGGCACGAGCAGCACGTAAAGCAGGAACCACCCTGCATATTCCAGAAAGCCCAGCCAGACGCGCAGCTCCTGCCACCGTCCGGGAACGCGCGGCGACAGGACCGAGCTGAGCAGGTTCAGCGCCGCGAACGCGGCCATGCCGAATACCCCGATCGCCGGCCAGAGCGTTGGCTGCGCGGCCCATGCGGTGCCCCGCGCCGTCGCCGTCTGCGACGGGAAACTGACGACCAGGAAAAGCGAGAAGGCCAGCATCGCCGTGGCAAAGACGAAATCCCCGCACCGCCTCTCGCGGCGAAAGAATTTCACGAAGCCGCTGGATTCCCCGATCGTGGCCATGGTCTTCCCTCCTTGCCCGGTTACTGAAGCAATTCGTTGATCCGGGCGAGCGCGGCCTTGTCGGAGGCGATCTGGGCCTCGGCTTCCTCCCTGGTCATCCAGTCGATCAGCGCGCCGGTCTGCGCGGCGATGGTCTGCATCCTTTCGGATTCGACCGCACGCCGGGCGACCTCGGTGATCTTGTCGCGCACGTCCTGCGGCGTATCCTTCAGCACGAACAGACCGTTCCACAAGGACAGGTTCAGGTCGGGCACCAGTTCGCTGACCGCCGGGGCGTCGGGGGCCAGCGGCAGGCGGGTATCGCCGAAGGTCGCCAGCACCTGCACGTCGTCGATACACGGCAGGATGGTCTGCACGGTGACGGTCATCACATCGACATCGCCCGATGCCAGCGTATTGCAGTCAAGCGCGTCGAAGGCGGCATTCGACGCGAATTCGATGCCGGTCGTCTCGGCAAGGGCGAAAGCGGCGCGCGTCGGCAGAAGCTGTGCGCCGAAATGGCCGAAAACGACGGGATTTTCCTGCGAATAGGCGGCCAGTTCGTCGATCGACGAGAAGGGCAGATCGCCTCGGGCGGCGATCACGAAGGGATAGGTCAGGTAGATTCCCAGCGGCTCGAACGGATTGGGATTGAGCTGGGGAATGCCGATCTGGTCGCCGAAGGCCGGAATTGCATTGACCAGCGCGCCGACCGTATAGCCGTCGGCGGGCTGCTGGGCGACATAGACCGCGCCCGGAAACGGACCGCCGCCGCCGCCGGGCTTGTTCAGCACCGCCGAGGCAACGCCGTAGGTGGCCTGAAACTCGTCGGCGATGATGCGCGTCGTGATATCGGCTAGATCGCCCGGAGGCCAGGGAACGACGAAAGAAGCCGGCTTTTCGGGATACTCGGCCTGCGCCGCGAAAGGGGCAATCGCCGTTGCGGCAGCGACGGCAGGGACGCCAAGGGACTTGATTTTCATGATACTCCTCATTTCATGAATACGGCGGTTTCGATCAGGATCTTCCTTTCGGGGATGTCATCGCGCGTTCCATATCCGCTTCGTCCCAGAAGCCGATCCAGATGCCTTCGTCCTTCTCGATTTCGGTCAGACGCTCGACCCTGGCATCGGTCATGGTCGTGCGGGTGCGCAGCCGTTCGGTCCAGCGCAATACTTCATTGCCCAATCGCTTGCGCGTCGCCTCGCGCGCGGGATCGTCGCCCAGATCGACGAATTCCCGCGGATCGGTTTCAAGATCGTAGAGCATCGGGCGGAATCCGGTGACGTGAACCAGTTTCCAGCGGCCGTCCAAAACCATTACGGCGCGGCTGTCCCGAATGGCGGTGCCCAATAGCGTACGTGCCTCGCGGAAGGCGAAATCGTATTCCGAAACGGCGATATCGCGCGGCCAGTCCGTCGCGCCATGCACCAGCGGCATCAGCGAATGGCCTTCGAGGATGTGATCCGGCACCGTACCGCCGGATGCCTCGATGAACGTCGGCACAAGGTCGATCGCCTCGACGAGATTCCCGTTCACCCGGCCGCGCGTCGCATCGGCGCGCGGATCGGGATCGACCACGATCAGCGGAATGCGGACGGATTGTTCGTGAAACAGTTCCTTTTCGCCCAGCCAATGATCGCCGAGATAATCGCCGTGATCCGAAGTGAAGACGACCAGCGTCCTGTCGGCCTGCCCGCATCGTCCAGATAGCGCATCAGCTTGCCGATCTCGTCGTCGATCTGGGAAATCAGCCCCATATAGGCCGGAATGACCGTTTCACGCACATCGTCGCGGGCAATGCATTTCGATGTCCGGTGCGCGTGATAAGCGGCGAGCAGCAGATGCGGCGCCTTTCGCTCGGCGTCGTCGCGAATGGCGGGGATCACGTCCGCCGTATCGTACATGGTGTGATAGGGGGCTGGCGCGATATAGGGCCAATGCGGCTTGATATAGCTCAGATGCAGGCACCAGGGATCGTCGCCGGCCCGGTCGATGAATTCGATGGCGCGGGCGGTGGTGTAATTCGTTTCGGAATCCTCCAGGCGCACGCGGGCGGACAGGCGCGCATTCTTCATCAGCCAGCCGGACATGACGGTGCCATCCGCATCCTCGCCCGAATTGGCCCAGTCCTGCCACGGATTATCGCCGTCATACCCCTTGCCGGCGAGATAGGCGTTGTAATGCGACGGCACCTTGCCGCCCGTGGGATGCACCCCGTCGAGCCTGTCCCAGACCTCGAACCCGCATTCCGAGACCAGCGCGCCGATCTCCGAGGTCTTCAAGATGCCCAGCCGCTCCATGCCCTCGATGTCGGCGGTCATGTGGGCCTTGCCGCAAAGCACCGTGCGCAGGCCCAGCGGGCGCAGATACTCGCCGAGCGTGCGCTCGCCCAGCTTGAGCGGAACCATGTTCCAGCTCGATCCGTGGCTGCGCACATATCGCCCGGTGTAGAAGCTCATCCGGCTCGGGCCGCAGATCGGCGACTGCACGTAGGCCCTGTCGAAGCGCAGGCCGCGCGCGGCGAGCGCGTCGATGTTGGGGGTGCGGATCGACGGATGGCCGGTGCAGCCCAGATAATCCCATCTGAGCTGGCCGCACATGATGAAGAGGATGTTCCTCGCAGTCATGTCACCAGCGAGCGCTTCTGGAACCTCTCGTCCTTCCAGCGCTCGTCCTTGAGGATGCGCTCAAGCTTGCCCACGGCGGCCAGGATGTCGTCCCTGCCGATGAAGAGCGGGGCGATGCCGAAGCGCATGACGTCGGGGGCGCGGAAATCGCCGATGACGTTGTCGGCGATCAGCGCCTGCATGCAGGCATAGCCATGCTCGAAGGCGAAGGAGACGTGGCTGCCGCGGGCCTGCGGATCGCGCGGGCTGACCAGGCGCAGCGCCGGACAGCGTGATTCGATCTCGCCGATCAGCAACTCGGACAATTCCACCGACTTGGCGTGCAGGTCGTTCATGTCGACCCGGTCCCAAATGTCCAGCGCCGTCGACAGCAGCACGAAAGAGGCGATCGACGGGGTGCCGATGCGCATGCGTTCGATCTTGCCCGCCATCGGGCGATAATTGATGTCGAAGGCGAAAGGCGCCTCGTGCCCGTACCAGCCCGACAGGAACGGCTCGACCGTCTCCAGCAGGCGCGGCGCCACATGGATGAAGGCCGGCGCGCCCGGACCGCCGTTGAGATACTTGTAGGTGCAGCCGATGGCGAAGTCGGTATCGCAGCCGCCGACATCGACCGGCACCGCGCCGGCCGAATGGGCCAGATCCCACACCACCACCGCCCCGACGCCATGGGCCTTGTCGATGATCGCCTTCATGTCGTGCCGGCGGCCGGTGCGATAATCGACCTCGGTGATCATCACCACGCCGACTTCCTCGGTGATGTTGTCCATCACGTCCTCGGGGTCGGGCGTGCGCAGCTCATAGCCGGCATCCCGCAGCTTGATCAGCCCTTCGACGATATAGAGATCGGTCGGGAAGTTGCCGTTGTCGGACAGGACCACCTTGCGGTCGGGGACCATGGCCATGCCGGCGGCGACCGCCTGGAACACCTTGATCGACAGCGTGTCGCCCACGACGGTCGTGCCCGGAGGTGCCCCGATCAAACGCCCGACGCGGTCGCCGAGCGTGTTGGTCTGCATGAACCAGTCCTTGGTGTTCCAGCCTTTGATCAGCTCGGTGCGCCATTCGTCTTTCAGAAACCGGGTCATCGCGGGCACCGATTCACGCGGCATCGGCCCCAGCGAGTTCCCGTTCAGATAGATCATCCCCTCGGGCAGATCGAATTGGCGGCGCGTCAGCTCAAAATCGGTCACTGCAGATCCTCGTTTCGCGGTGTCTTCGGATAGTCTTATCGCCGGGGCCGGAACCGATCGACAGGTTCTTCGGCCGTGCCATGCGGATTGCCCTGGGTGGCATCCGTTTCTTCGGTCCGATCGGACGGATGATCCGGCAACCGGACCCGGCCGTCATCCCCTTCGGTCTATACGAGCCGCCCCGATAGGCTGACAGCTTAAGCACGAACCCGGTATCCGGTTTGACGATAGCCGTGTGCCGGGGCGGACGGGGCGGACGGGGCGCAAGGGGCGGGAATGGCGGAACCGGCCCTGTCCGCCGACGCCCCGCATCGTCTTTCCAGCGTCCCCTCAACGGATCAGCACCGTCACGATCCATCCCTGCCACGACAGCAGCATCAGGACCGAAAAGCTGGCCAGAAGGAACGGGGCCAGCGCCTTCACCAGCGCGCCGGGCCGCACGCCGGTCATCGCCGTCATCACGAAAAGCCCCGCCCCAACCGGCGGCGTCAGCAGCCCCAGCACGAGGTTCAGGCAGACCACCACGCCGAAATGGAACGGGTCGATCCCGTATTGCTGCACCGCGATCGGCAGCAGGATCGGCACCAGCAGGATGAGCGCCGCGATGCCGTCGATCACCATGCCGACGACGATGAGGCCGAGATTGACCAGCAGCAGGAAGACGAACGGATCCTGCGTGAGACCGGCCAGCCGCGCGGCCAGCGCCTGCGGAACCTGCTCGTAGATGATGACCCAGCCGAAAACGCCCGCCGTCGCCACGATGAAGACGACGATGGACGCGTTGAAGCCCGCGCGCAGCAGCACGACGGGTATCCGGGCGAACGTCATCTCTTTGTAAAGGACGCGCCCGATCAGGAAGGCCGCCAGCGCGGCGACGGCGGCGGATTCGGTCGGTGTGGCGATGCCCCCGATGATTCCGCCGACGATCACGACCGGGATGATCAACGTCGGCACCCCCGCCCTCACCGCCGCCCAGCGGCCCGCCGCGTCCATCGCGCGCCCGCGCGGCAGGTCCTTCACCGTGCCGATCAGCGCCAGCACGACGAGGAACGACAGCGCCAGCAGAAGGCCCGGCAGGATGCCGGCGATGAACATGTCGCCGATCGAGATCTGCGCCAGCACGCCGTAGATGACGAAAAGCATGGAAGGCGGGATGATCGGCGAAAGAAGCGATCCGGCGGCCGTCGTGGCGGCGGCGAAGGGGCGATCGTAGCCCTCCTTCTCCATGGCGGGAACCATGGCGCGGCTCATCACCGCCATCTGCGCGGTGGCCGAGCCCATGATCGAGGCCACCATCATGTTCACCACGAGGTTGATATAGGCCAGCCCGCCCTTCACCCGTCCCATGAAGGCCGATGCCATGCCCACCAGGCGCCCGGTGATGCCGCCCTCGTTCATCAGCTCGCCCGTCAGCATGAAGAGCGGGATCGCCAGCAATCCATAGCTCTCGATCGAGGAAAAGAGTTGCTGCGCGTAGGATTGCAGCAGCACGGTCTGACCCGACCACAGAATGTAGAACAAGGCCGAGCCGGCCAGGACCAGCGCGATCGGAACGCCGGCGAGCAGCAGCAGGCCGAATGCCGCGCCTACCATCCGCGCCCCGTCATGCGGCCTCCAGATCGGGCAATCGGGGCCCGTCGCGTCCGGCCAGAACGTCCGTCAGGTTGGCGAATGCGTGCAGCGTCATCGTGGCCGCCACAAGGGGCACGACCAGCCAGACAAGGAATTTCGGCACGCCGACCGTCACCGTGGGCTCGGCATAGATGAAGTTGAACGTCGCCCCCGAGAAGGCGGCGATGTCGAACCCGACGCGGGCCAGGCCGAGCGGATCGTACCAGATCCACGACAGCCACAGCAGCGTGCAGGCGAATTCGAGCACCAGCACCGCCACGAGGACGGCGAGCGCCCGGCGCGCGCCGGCGGGCAGCAAGGGGGGCACGAGATCGACCGCGATGGCCGCGCCGAGGCGGATCTGCATGGACGCGCCGATGAACACCGCCCAGATCATCGCGTAGATCGCCGCCTCGTCCACCCAGAACAGCGCCATGCCCGCAGTGCGCGTGACGACGTTGAGCAGGATGAGGCCGGTGACGGCTGCCATCAGCGCCGTCAGCGCGACGCCTTCTGCGCGAAGGACGATTCCAGAAACCCGTCCCAGCGGACCCGGACGGCCCGCCGGACGCCGCCGGGGTCCGTCAGCCGGATCAGCGGGTCCGGTCATCGCCGCGGATATCCTTCCCCCGCACCGATCAATCGGCCGCGATGGCGCGCAACGCCGCAAGGTTGGGGGCCTTCGGCTCCCAGATGGCGTTCCAGGCATCCACCGCGTCCCGGAAGAACGCGGCATCCACCTCGCGGATGGCGATGTCGGATTTCTCGACCTCGGCCAGGAACTGCGCCTCCTTCTCGAGGTAGTCGCGTATGCAATCGTCCACGGCCTGCGCCATCAGATCCGAGATGATCGCCCGGTCCTCCTCGCTCAGCGCCTGCCAGGTCCGTCCCGAGACGAGCCCGAGCATCGGGAACATCATGTGGTTCGACAGCAGCATCGTCCGGGCGTGGTCGGTATAGCCGAGCTGCCAGATCAGTTCGAGATCCATGTCGATCGCATCGACCTGCCCGTTGGCCAGCGCATCGTAGACGTCCGAAAGGGGCATCGGCGTGGGCGCGGTGCCCAGAGCTTCGTAGAAATCCTTGATCGGCTGGAACGGGGTGATGCGGATCTTGCTGCCCGCGAGATCGCCCGCCGAGTCGATGTCGTCCCTGGCGACGATCTGGCGCAGCCCGGCGGCACCGAAGCCCACGCCGACGACGCCGACCTTTTGCGGCAGCGTCGCGAGCATCGAGCGCGCCTCGTCCGAGCGCAGCACCTCGGCCGCCTCCTCGATGTCGTCCACGAGGAAGGGCGCATAGAACGCGCCGAATTCCGGTGCGCGGTTGGAAACCTCGGCAACGGTCATGAACGACATGTCGAGAGCGCCGGTCTGCATCTGCTGAAGCATCTGCGCCTCGTTGCCCAGCTGCTGGGCGGGAAACACCGAAACCGTGTGCCGTCCGTCGGTGGCTTCCTCGACGGCGCGGGCGAATGCCTCGGCGTTCTGCGTCCAGATGTGATTCGGCGGGGTGATCAGGCCGAGGCGGAAATCCTCGGCGAAGGCGTCGTTCGCGGCGAAGGTCAGGGTCGCCAGGCCGATCGCCAGGCCGGCCGCGGTGGCTTTACGGATATCATGCGCCATCGTTCCTCCGAAAATCCGGGTTTGTGCAGCTTCCGGCGATGCTAGGGAGGGGTTGTCATCGTGACAAGCCGTCGCGATAAGATGTGGATATGTCCGAACCCGATAGCCGTTCCAATCGACATGCCGGTCATCGCACGCCGGATCGCAGAAGCCTGAGCGAGCGGATGCGCAGCCGGCTCAAGCTGCGGCAATTGCGTCTGATCGTCGAGATCGACCGTCATGGTTCGATCCTCGGCGCCGCAAGAGCCCTCGGCGTTTCGCAGCCGGCCGCCACCAAGTTCATCAAGGATATCGAGCTCGACCTTGGCGTGGAGCTGTTCGAGCGCACGAACAGGGGCGCCTTCGCCACACCGCACGGCGCGGCGCTGGTGCGCCACGGTCAGCTGGTCCTGGCGCAACTGGAACAGGCCGCGCAGGAAATCGACGATCTGTCTCAGGGACGCGGCGGCAAGATCGCGGTCGGCACGCTGCTGACCGCCTCCGCGCGCCTTCTGCCGCGCGCGCTGGCGCGTCTGGCCGCCGAACGGCCGGGCGTGCGCGTCTCGATCAAGGGCGGCACCAACGATCTGCTGATGCCGCTTCTGGAGCGGGGCGAACTCGATTTCGTGGTCGGCCGCCTGCCGGAATACCGTTACCGGCGCGGCCTGACGCAGGAACGGCTGATCGACGATCGCCTTGCGGTGGTGGCCCGGACCGGGCATCCGCTGGCGGAAGGCGGCGCCCCGACGCTGGAGACGCTGGGCGCATATCCGTTCGTCCTGCAACCGCACGAGACGACCGCGCGCCGCCAGATCGAGCGTCGTTTCGCCGATGCCGGACTGGATCCGCCCCATGCGACGGTCGAGACCGTTTCGTTCCTGACGATGCGCGCGATCCTCAGCAGCACGGACATGCTGGCGATCCTGCCTTCCGAAGTGACCAGGCGCGACGTGGAGCTGGGCGTGCTCGTCGAGATCCGGTGCGAGCCGCTGTTCGCCGGCGCCATGCCGGTGGGCGTCAGCTATCGCACGGGGGGCATCCTGTCGCCCGCGGCGATGGCGTTGCTGGCGGCGCTGCGGATCGAGGCCGAAGGCGGGCGCTAGACGGCGATCGGTGCCGCTTCCCGGCGGATTGCATGCACCACGCTCATCGCCGCCAGGGCGGACGAGCGGGGATTGCCGGCAAGTGCCTGGCCCTCGACGGTGAAGCGCATGCGTCCGAACGCGCCGGCGGCCTCGATCTCGTGGACGTTCGCCTTGGCTGCGGGATCGGCGACAAGCGTGACCCGCGTGGCGTCCATCCCGATCCCGGCAAGCGCTATCATGGCGGCGACATTGGCATTTTTCGGATAGCGCAACGCCGCCTCGCGCGCGGTGCCGTCGAAATGCACGGCGGGAGCGGTCAGCGCCCCGAGGTCGAGCGCCTCCTCGGCCGGCGAGCCGCGCCAGCCGCCGGGGGGCTTGGTGCCGGTATAGCTTACCGTGTCCAGCCCGCCGACCGCCGCGGCGGCCAGCGCGTCCATCGCCCCGATGGCCCCCGACGCGAGACGAAGCCGACCGCCGCCCGCCCGGCCCGCTGCCTCCAGCGTCTCGGCAAGGCCGCTCTCGGCCAGGGCGCCGACGGAGATCGAGACAAGGTCGATCCCGGCGGAAAGGGCCTGCGCGCCGAAAAGACGCAAGGCGTCGTGCCCCGCGCAATCCACGACGAGATCGGGACGGACGGGCAGCGAGCCCAGATCGTCCGTGGCGATGACCGCATCGACACCCGGCGGGCAGGCTTCCCGCGTGCCGGGCCGCAGGATCTGCGCCACGACATTCAGGGCCGCATCGCCCCCGATCGCGTCCAGGACATAGGACGCGATCGCGCCGCGCCCGATCACCGCGACCCGAAGCCGCCTCCCTTCCGCGACAGGATTCAGAGCGTCACCCAACCGGCCGGCGGCTCCTTGCCCGGATGCACCGTCCCGCAATCGGGGCAGGTGCGGAGTTCTTCGGAGGCATAGAACGTCTCGTAGACCGGCGGCAGATCCTTCACGATGGACTCGAGCTGCATCTCGGCACGGTGGACGCGGGCGCTGCACTCGAAGCAGTACCATTCGATCGCGTCCAGCTCGCCCTTCTGGCGCTTGGGCTCGACCACGAGACCGATAGAGCCGGCCTGCGGGCGCTGCGGCGAGTGGCGCACATGCGCCGGCAGAAGGAAGACCTCGCCCTCGCGGATCGGCACGTCATAGAATTCCTCGCCATCGTAAAGCTTGAGGACCATGTCGCCCTCGAGCTGATAGAAGAATTCCTCGACCGGGTCGTCGTGATAGTCGGTGCGCTTGTTCGGCCCGCCGACGACCGTGACCATCAGATCCGCGTCCTCGAAGACCTTCTGGTTGCCGACCGGCGGCTTGAGCAGGTGGCGATGCTCGTCGATCCATCCCTTGAAGTCGAAGGCTTTCAGCTTGGCCATGGTACGCTCCCGTTCTCATGCGTCACGCCGATCCTAGCAGATAGGACGCCTGACGGGGCGCATACGGCTATCGAATAACGCGATAGTGGACTGCGCCCAGCCTCGCTTGCACAAGGCATGCCCTGCCGGCGATCCTGCGGCACCCGTATGAGAGGCCGCATCATGTATCCAGATCTACATCTCTACATCGCCGGGGAATGGCGCAGGGCACGCACCGACATGGCCGTGCTGAACCCCGCCACCGAGGAGGAGATCGGCCGCCTGCCGCGCGCCGAAATCGACGATCTGGACGACGCGCTCGAGGCGGCCGAGAAAGGCTTTCGCCTCTGGCGCCGGACATCCCCGCGCGAAAGGGCCGACACGATCCTGCGCGCCGCGGCGATCATGCGCGAACGCGGCGAGGAGATCGCCCGCGCCATCACGCTCGAACACGGCAAGCCGCTGGCGCAGGCCCGCGCCGAAGTGATCCGCGGCGCCGAGTTCTTCGAATGGGATGCCGGCGAGGCGATGCGCACCTACGGCCGCATCATTCCGGCGGCGGACGGCAACAAGATCGCCGTCCATCACCAGCCGGCCGGCGTCGTCGCGGCGTTCTCGCCCTGGAACTTCCCCATGAGCCAGCCCGCCCGCAAGGTCGCGGGCGCGCTTGCCTCGGGCTGCTCGATCATCCTCAAGGCGGCCGAGGAGACGCCGGCCGGCGCCATCCACATCGCCCGCGCGTTCGAGGCCGCGGGCCTGCCGCCGGGTGTGCTCAACCTCGTCTTCGGGGATCCGGCCGAGATTTCGAGCCACCTGATCCCGGCCGAGCCCGTCCGGCTCGTGGCGTTCACCGGATCGACGGCGGTGGGCCGCCATCTGACCACGCTCGCCTCCGAGAACATGACGCCGGTGCTGATGGAGCTTGGCGGCCACGCCCCCGTCATCGTCTGCGAGGATACGGATGTGGAGGCGGCCGCGATCGCGGGCGCGGTGCGCAAGATGCGCAATGCGGGACAGGTCTGCACCTCGCCCACGCGGTTCTTCGTCCACGAGTCCATCTTCGACCGTTTCGCCGACGCCTTCACCGAACGCGCCGCCGCGACGGTGGTGGGCGACGGCACGCAGCAGGGCACCGAGATGGGTCCGCTGGCCAACGAGCGGCGCGTGCCCATGCTTACGGGCCTGATCGAGGACGCGGTGTCCCACGGCGCGGATCTGCGCACCGGCGGCAAGCGGCGCGGCGACCGGGGCTATTTTCTCGAACCCACGGTGCTGGCGAACGTGCCCGATGCCGCGCGCATCATGCAAGAGGAGCCGTTCGGCCCCGTCGCCGTCCTCAATCCCGTGCCCTCGCTGGACGCGGCCATCGAGGCGGCGAATGCGGTGCCTTTCGGGCTGGCAGGCTATGCGTTCACCAACCGGGCCGATCATATCGACCGCATGATCGACGAGGTGGAGGTGGGCAACCTCTCGATCAACACGCTCGAAGCCTCGCTGCCCGAGACGCCGTTCGGCGGCGTGAAGTCGAGCGGCTACGGACGCGAGGGCGGCACCGAGGGGCTGGAGCGCTACATGACGGTCAAGAACGTCTGGCACTCGGCCCGCATCGCCTAGATGTCCGCCAAGGCCGGGCGGCGCTAGAGGCGCAGCCCGCAGCCTTCGAAGGCGGCGCGCGTCGCGGCCTTCTCGTCCTCGGTCAGATCCAGCATCGGATGGCGCACGCGCCCCCCGACCTGGCCCAGAAGCTCCTGCCAGTATTTGCCATGCGCGGTCGGCTTGGCGGCAGGCCGGCTGGCGGCGAAGGCGTCGCGCACCGGATCGAGGCTGTCGCGCACCCGCCGCGCCTCGTCGAACCGGCCGGCGAAGGCCAGTTCGGTATATTCGTGCATCCGCCGGTCCTTGGCCGTCTGGATCTGGTAGGGCGGCGACGAGCAGAGATAAAGCTGCCAGCCCAGCTCCTCGATGTTGTCCAGCCATTCGGGCTCGGAGGAGGTCGAGACCAGGATCTTGTCCCCCACCATCCGGGTCAGCTTCACGTACATCTCGCGCGGCACGGAATATTTGATCGCCACGATGTTGGGCAGATCCGCGATGCGCGCGCATTCCTCGGGCTGCATGATGTAGCCGCTGTCGGGATGGCTCCACATCGCGATGCCGATGTCCAGCCGGTCGCACAGATGCTTGTAATACTCGTAAAGCACCGGCCCGCGGTCGTGAACGAAGCTGAGCATCGGCGCATGGACCACGACGTAATCCGCGCCGCATTCCTGGGCATGGCGCCCCAGTTCCAGCACCGTGTCCACGTTCTGATCCGAGATCGACATGATCGTGCCCGCCGTGCCCGCGCATTCGTCGGCGGCCACGCTCATGGCGCGCTTGCGCTCGTCGAGGGACATCGCCCAGAACTCGCCCTGCTTGCCGGCGACGAAAAGGCCGCGAATGCCCAGATCGTCGACCCAGTGGCGGATATTGGCGCGCAGCCCGGCCTCGTCGAAGGCGAGGTCTTCGTCGAACGGCTGAAGCGCGGCCGCCCAGATCCCGCGCATCGTCTCGCGGGCATGGTCCTTCGCCTCGTGCATGGCATATTTCATGTCGCGTCTCCCGGATCCAAGGCGAAGCGTCCCGCGCATCCGCGCCGCGATCGAACCCCAAGAACGACGCGCGGACCAGCGCTGCGCGCCATTGCGGCTATTCCTTTATCGAATATCCACAACCGGCAAGTCCCGTTTCCGTCCCGCCATCGGCGCCCCTGCCGCGGATGTCATGCCGCCGGACACAGCGCGCCTGAATGCGCCGTCATCTGAGAAGCCGGATCGCAAAGGCTTCGTAGCGATGCCATTACAGCAAACTTGCATGGTCATCGCGGTTGTTCTGCGTGCCATACGAGACGACATGGCCACCAGGAGCGTCTACGCGATACTGGGGGCGGCGGAGGAGGAGGAGAAGGAAGCGCTGGAAGCGAAGTTGACCGCCGTGGAGGCTCCTCCCCTCGATATTCCTGAATATCTGGCCGTGCTCTAGCCCGCGCAGGTGGATGCGCTGGCGAACACGCTCTCCGACCCGGAGGCGGTCCATCGCACCTCCGAGGTCCTCGGCGGGCTGATCGACCGCATTATCATCCAATACGACCGAACCGGCGAGCATACGGCCAAAAACGAGGGCAAGCTGTTGAGTTCGTCAAGCTTTGCGGATGCAAAAAACGCCGCAGCCTGCCCGGATACGGCGTCTTCGCTAAAGCTGGTTGCGGGAGTAGGATTTGAACCTACGACCTTCAGGTTATGAGCCAGATTCACCACAATATCTAGAGCCTTGATTGTTGACGCATTTTCCGACGTAGTCTCCTAGAGTGCTGTTTTTTCGAAGCTATCCGGCGCGACCGCCTGTTACTCGCCGCCAGCGAACGACAAAAACAGCCACAAGACGTGTTGACACAGTGTTGACATGAGGGAGCGCCGAGATGCCGGAGAAACTGACCGAAGCCGCCGCCCGGAAGGCCCTGCCGCCAGTCCGCGGGCAGAGCATGCTGTGGGACGCGGAGGTGAAGGGGTTCGCCTTGCGGATGACGCCGGGCGGGGCCAAGTCCTTCGTCCTGGACTACCGCGCCGAGGGGCGGCAGCGCCGCATCACCATCGGCGCCTGGCCGGACTGGACCGTGGCCGCCGCGCGCCAGACCGCGAAGGACATGAAGCGCGAGGTGGATCTCGGCCATGACCCGATGGGCGAGCGGCAGGCGCAGCGCGAGGCGCCGACGGTGCAGGAGATGTGGGAGCGCTACGCGCGCGAGCACCTGCCCAAGAAGGCCGAGCGCAGTCAGGCCGACGAGCGCATGATGTGGGAGAAGATCATCCTGCCGCGCTTCGGCAAGATGAAGGTCGCGCAGATCACCCACGACGATGTGGACGCGCTCCACCGCGACATCACCGAGATCCGCGGCACGCCCGTCCGCGCCAACCGCACCGTGGAGGTGCTGCGCAAGGCGTTCAACCTCGCAGTCCGCTGGAAATGGCGCGACGACAATCCCGCCTCGGGCGTGCGCCGCAATCAGGAGGAGAAGCGGAACCGCTATCTGAACCGGACGGAAATCGCCGCGCTGGCGCAGGCGCTGAACGAACATTCCGAGCCCATGTCCGCGAACGCGATCAAGCTCCTGATGCTGACTGGCGCGCGGCGCGGCGAGGTGCTGGGCGCGACATGGGAGATGTTCGACCTCGAGAACGGCGTCTGGACCAAGCCCTCGGCGCACACCAAGCAGCGCAAGCTGCACCGCGTGCCCCTATCGGGCCCGGCCGTGCAGCTGCTGGTCGAGATGAAGGCCGCCGCGAAGGCGAAGGCCGAGGCCGAAGGCATGCCGCCCAGCCCCTTCGTTTTCCCCGGCCCGACCGGCAAGCCGCTGACCGAGATCAAGCGGACATGGGTCTCGGTCTGCCGCAGGGCGGGGCTCGGCGCGGAGGTGCCGGTTCTGGACGCGAAGGGCAAGCCGGTCCTCGACTGCAAGGGCGAGCCCAAGACCGAGTTCAAGCCGAATGTCCGGATCCACGACATCCGCCATTCCTTCGCCAGCATCCTCGTGTCGGCAGGCGCGTCGCTGCCCTTGATCGGCCAGATGCTCGGCCATACGCAGGTACAGACCACCCAGCGATACGCCCATCTGTTCGACGATCCGCTGCGCAAGGCCGCCGAGACGGTGAGCGCCTTCGTGTTGCAGCGCTCGCCAGAGGAGTTCAGCGCAAACGAGGCAGAGCAGAAATGACCGACCAGAAGCCCTATGGCCCACCGCCCGACGCCATCCCGCTGTCCGACGCGATGAAGGAATACGTGCCCGCCGAAATGTGGGAGGAACATGCCCGCGCGACGGAGGCCCGCAAGAATGCACCGAAGCGGCCGAGCTACCTCAGCATGTCCGTCCGCGACTGGCAGGACGCCAAGGACTCGCACGCCGCCGCCAACCGGACGCGCTCGGCACGGGCCGATCTGCACCGCGTCTGGAACGGCATGCTCGCCGCGATGAAGGCGAAGCTCGAGACGGGCGAGCTGACCGCGTTCGGTCAGGAAGATCCGCCCTTCGGCCCGTGGCACGCGATCCCGGCTCCCGCATGGCGGCAGCTGCGCATCACCAATGTCCGGAAGGGCGAGGCCAGCGTCGGCTCGAACATCGTGCATGACATCCACATCCTGCCGCCAGATGCCGACGACCACATGCCGACCGGGACGCCCGGACGTCCGAAGAAGGGAATCGACATCATCCGGATCGAGTTTCAACGGCGCGTCGATGCGGGCGAAATTGCCGAAAGTCTCGCCGCCGAAGCCCGCGCACTGCAGGCATGGTATCGCGAGACCTATCCTCGGCGGGACTGTCCCACCACCAAGACCATCGAGAACAACCTGCGTGAGGCGTGGCGCGCAGTTCGTCTAAGGACTGCGTAATCCCCTGAAATTATTGCTCCGGGGGCATTTTCGGGGCGGTTTTTCGGGGGCCTGAACGTCGGCATCTCTCGGGCATCGGCGGCGCGTTGCGTCGCCTGGCACGAAGGAGACGCCGATGACCCAATGCCTGACACGCCCATCCAGTTCACCGGCTCGATCCTCGACCAGCTGGAAACCAAGGTCGCTGCGGAGGCCGCGCACCTGCTGCCCATCGTCCACGCGATCGGCGATCACGGTGTCGGCTTCCTGGTAATCCCCCAGCGCGCGACCGGGCTCCACCGCGGCATCAAGCTGCTGCAACGGCCGTTCATCGTCATGGTGGGCGACGACACCGACTGCGCGCTCGGCCCCGATCAGTATGACAGCAAGGCGCTCGACCGGCTGATCGGCATGGCCGACGGCGTCGCCATCATCTCCTGCGCCCCGCCGCCCGAGGCCTATTCGAGCATCGCCCTGATGGCCATGGCGCAGCGCAACGGGCTGATCATCGAGACCCGGCCAGAACAGGAGATCGCCTGGACGAACCACGTGCAGGCGGTCTGTCCGGAACTGCCGATCCTGCTCTGCACCGTGAAAGGGCCGCGGCAATGACGGTGCAGGGCGACCCTCTCGACTTCAACGGCACGCCACCCGGCAGCCGCGCCCATGCCGCCACCCGCATGTCCGTCGCCCAGCTGGCCAACATGCTGGAAGACCGCATCGCGGACCTGGCCCGCGAGTTGCTGGGCGAGCCGAACCGGGAGCTTTCCAGCGCGCAGACCCTGCGCTTCGGCACCAAGGGCAGCGTCGCCATGGAAATCGACGGCGCGAACAAGGGCCGCTGGTACGACCACGAGCACGGCGCCGGGGGCGCGGGGCTGGAACTGATCGGCTATCACCTCGGGCTGGACGACAAGGCCGCGTGGGACTGGGCGCGGTCGTGGCTGGGCGAACCCGACGCCGGTCCCTCCTGGACGGCGACGCCGCCCGCGCCGCCCGCGCGGTCCGCCTCGGGCTCTTCATCGGCTCGGACGTGGAGATGTCGCGGCGCGTGCGCGAGGATCTGACCGAACGCCTCGGGCGCATCGTCCATGCGGAGGGCGAGTTCTGGCGCTACGGCGGCACCCACTGGGAGGCGATCCCCGATCACGAGTTGCGCCTGCCCGTCCACGCCTATGACGGCGCCGGGTTCCTCACGCCCGCGGGCGAGCCCTCGAACGTCAAGCTGACCAAGACCCGCGTCGACTCGGTCCTGCACGAATGCGCCGCGCTCTGCGCCGAGCCGGGATACTTCGAGAAGCCGCCCGCGGGCATCAACTGCGCATCCGGCTTCATCCGCTTCGACGCGGAGGGGGTGCCGCATCTTGAGGCGCATCACCGCGAGCATCGCTGCCGCCACACGCTGCCCGGCCATTGGCAGCCCGGCGCTTCCGGCACGCCGCCCGCAGGATCGCTGTTGGCGAAGCTGCTTGCTGGCAGCTTCAAGGGCGACCCCGACGCCGAGGCGAAATGTGCGTTGCTCGCGGAGGTCTGCGGCGCGGCGGCGCTCGGCTACGCCACCCGGCTGATGCAGCCGCGCGCGGTGGTGCTGCACGGCAAGACCGCCGAGAACGGCAAGAGCCAGGTGCTCGAACTGGCCCGCGGCCTCCTTCCCGAAAGCGCCATCTGCTCCGTTCCCGCCTCGAAGATGGGCGACGAGCGGCATGTCATCGGCCTCGTGGGCAAGCTGCTCAACGCCTCCGACGAGCTCTCGGCCGAGGCCATCGCGTCAGACACCTTCAAGGCGGTCGTCACCGGCGATCCATCGAGGGGCGCGACGTCGACAAGAGCCGGGTCGAGTTCCGCTCCGTGGCGCAGAACCTCTTCGCGGCGAACCAGCTGCCGAGCTTCAAGGGCGGCGTGGACAGGGGCGTGCAGCGCCGCCTGCTGCTGATCACCTTCACGCGGACAATCCCGCTGGAGGAGCGCGTCGAGGATATCGGCAAGCGTATCGCGGCCGAGGAACCGGACCTGCTGCTGGCATGGGCGGTGGAGGGCGCGTCGCGGCTGATCCGCCAGCGCAACTACGCCATCCCGCAGAGTTGCCACGAGGAACTCCTCGAATGGGTGCTGAGCGAGGATCCCGTCGCCGCATGGGTGGATGCCTGCGTGAAGGTCGTGCCCATCGTGAACGGCGGGCCGACCATCGCCACGCGCGACGCCCACCTGCGCTTCCAGAACTGGGCGCTGGCCGAGGGCTACAAGCCCGAGAAGCTCCCCGCCATCAACGGCTTCGTGCAGCGCGTGCAGGCCCGCGTGGCCGGGATCCAGCACAAGCGCACCAGCTCCGGGCGGTACCTTGTCGGGCTGACGGTGACGCAATGGTGACGCACCAAACGGGCGATTTGGCCCCTAACCCATTGAGAGTGTTGAGATGACGCACTTGGGCTCAAACATTTTGATAAGGGGGAAACCCCTCTCCCCAATCATCATCCCGTTCCCCCCTATACAAAAGGATGCTGGGGGAGGTGCGTCATCTCAACACTTTCAGGGACTTGCGCCCGAAACCCCGTCATTCCTGCGTCACCGCTGCGTCATTCGAGGCGCCGAGCGCACCGGCCCGAGGCGGCGTCAAGGCAGAAGGATCGGGAAAGCGGCGGTTCCTCCTGCGCCGATCCGTATGTGGGGACGCGCAGCGCATTGCGTCGCCAGCGTGAGGGCCGGTCATGCCTAAACTCGACAGCCACGAGACCAAGACAGCCTTCGCCGCCCGTGTCGGGCTGACCAAGGGCCGCATCTCGCAGCTGGTGGCCGAGGGCCTGCCGGTGCGCGGCGACGGCCGGATCGACGTGGCCGAGGGGCGCGCCTGGATCGAGACCAATCTGGACCCCTCCCAACGCTACAAGGGCGGCGCGCCCTCTGCCACCTCCCGCACCGCCACGCTGGCCGAAGCCAAGCGGCTGCACGAGATCGTCAAGGTCCAGCGCGCCCGGCTGGCCTTCGAGCGCGAACAGGGCAAGCTGATCGACGCCGACGAGGCGCGGCGCACGGTCTTCGCGCGCGCCCGTGCCGAACGCGACGCGCATCTGGCATGGGTCCAGCGCACCGCGCCGCTGCTCGCGGCCGAGCTCGGGGCCGATCCACGCGCCACCTTCGCAGCACTGGACCGGATGATGCGCGAACATCTGGAGCACCTGGCCGACCTGCCCTTGGGGAGCTTTGGCGATGGTGCCTGACATCGACCTCGCCTGGCGGCGCGGCATCCGCCCCGAACCGCCGATCCCGGTCTCGGACTGGGCCGACCGGCACCGCATCCTGCCGCCGACCTCGGCCGAGCCCGGCCGCTGGCGCACGGACCGCACGCCCTATCTGCGCGCCGCGATGGACGCCCTGTCCACTGCCAGCCCCTACGAGCGCGTCGTGCTGATGAAGGGCGCACAAACCGGCGGCTCGGAGGCCGGGCTGAACTGGCTCGGCTACATCATCCAGAACGCCCCCGGCATCGCCATGCTCGTGATGCCCTCGCTCGACATGGTGCGCCGGAACACGACCGTGCGCATCGACCCGCTGATCGAGGCCACGCCAGCCCTGCGCGACCTGGTCGCCGCGCCCCGGTCCCGCGACGCCGGGAACAGCCTGTTCCGCAAGTCCTTCCCCGGCGGCCAGCTGGTGATGACCGCGGCGAACAGCGCGGTCGGCCTGCGCTCGACGCCCGTCCGCTACCTGTTCCTCGACGAGGTGGACGGCTATCCCGGCGACGCCGACGGTGAGGGCGATCCGGTCGATCTGGCGATCCAGCGCACCGCCACCTTCCGCGGCCGGCGCAAGATCTACATGGTCTCCACGCCCACGCTGAAGGGCCATTCCCGCATCAAGGCCGCCTTCGAGCACAGCGACCGGCGCCTCTACCACGTCCCCTGCCTGCGTTGCGGGGACATGGCTCCGATCACATGGGCGCGCATCCGCTGGCCGGAGGGGCGCCGCGACCAGGCGCATCTGGTCTGCGAGGCCTGCGGCGGCATCCACCACGAGCACGAGAAGCCTCGCCTGCTCGCCGCCGGGGAATGGCGTGCGACGGCCGAGGGCGACGGCCGCACCGCGGGCTTCCATCTCTCCGCGCTCTATTCCCCGTGGGAGACATGGGCCGAGATCGCCGCCGAGCATGGCCGGGTGCGCAAGGACCCACCCCGGCTGCAGGTCTGGGTCAACACCAAGCTGGGCGAGTCCTGGGAGGACCAGGCGGGCGACACCGTCCCGGCCGACCCGCTTATGGCTCGGCGCGAGGACTGGGGCGAGGCGCTCCCCGCCACTGTCGCCGTGCTGACCGCGGGCGTCGACGTGCAGGGCGACCGGATCGAGGTGCAGATCCTCGGCTGGGGCCGCGACGAGGAGGCGTGGGTGATCGACTACCGCGTGCTCTGGGGCGACCCGTCCGGCCCGCGCCTGTGGTCGGATCTCGACATGGTGCTGCAGGCGACCTTCCCGCATCCCGCGGGGCTCGACCTGCCCGTGCGCGCGGCGGCCATCGACACGGGCGGGCATCACACCAAGATGGCCTACGAGTTCTGTCGCACCCGCCTCGCCCGCCGCATCTGGGCGATCAAGGGCCGCGGCGGGCCCGGCATTCCCGTCTGGCCGCGGCGCCCGACGCGCACGAACAAGGGCAAGATCCCGCTGTTCATCGTCGGCGTGGATGCGGTGAAGGACGCGGTCTACGCCCGCCTGCGCCTGACCGAGCCCGGCCCCGGCGCAATCCACTTCCCCCGCCGCCTCGACGCCGAATATTTCCGCCAGCTGACCGCCGAGCGCGTCGTCACCCGCTTCGAGCGCGGACGCCCGATCCGCTCCTGGCAGCCCAAGCGCGACGGCGACCGCAACGAGGCCCTCGACACCTTCGTCTACGCCCACGCCGCCCTGCATGGGCTGATCAGCATGGGGCTCAGGTTGAATGAGGAGGTGGAGGGGGTGAAGGAAGACGCCCTAAGAATGACTTTCCGGCCCTCTGCTCCCGTGTACCGCTCCCGATGGCTCACGAAGTAGCGCGATTGACGCCTACCATAGCTGGACGAAACACGCTATGGATCCACAAGATGTATCAGCATGCGGACGCTCGGGAACCAAGATGAACCTATCGCTTCAGAGAGATCTCTTCACAAAGGCCACAAACCCATGGAAGCGCTTCTTGCCGCGCGTTGAAGACCTCTCCGGACCCGATATCCCCATGGCTGTGTGGGATATCCCCTATACGATCCCCCAGCTGTCGTACGCAACGCATGGCCATTTCCGCTACTACGGTAAGTTCCCATCCTCTGTGGCTGCGATGATCCTTGAAGATTATCCGGCACCCGATGAAAACAGCTGCGTAGTTGACAATTTTTGTGGGTCTGGAACGACACTTGTAGAAGCAAAACTACGCGGGATCAAATCCGTCGGTGTCGACGTGAGCTGGCTTGCGGCCTTCGCGTCGAATGTGAAGACAACGATTATCGATCCTGCCGAAGTCTTGGACTTGTTCTCACAGGTCAAGAAAAACTTCGCACATCAAGTGGTCGACGACGACCAATGCCTTTCAGAAAAGTTTGTCGTGAAGTGGTTTTCAACGGGAGCTGCTCGCGATCTCCTCAGTCTTCAGAAGGCTCTAGTTCCTCTCCCGCTGGGCAGCGCGAGAGACTTCCTTGTTCTCGCCTTCCTTGCGATTATCCGCAGGGTATCAAAGGCCTATGACGGCGAGGTGCGGCCGCATATAAACAAGAGCAAGAAGCCCCGCGATGTTTGGGCAGCATACGAAAAGAAAGTTCGCGATATGGTCGCGAACCATGTTGCGTTTCAGGCAGTAATTGAAGACGATGCATTCTCTAAATGCTACCTTCACAATAATCTGGATTTAAGGAACATCGAACTGCCGGGCACTCCGTATCTGATCGTTTCGCACCCCCCCTACCTGAACAGCTTCGATTATCGTCCAGTGTTTAGCCTTGAGTACTTCTGGGGTGAACCATTCCGCATTGACGCAAAGACGCCAAGCCTGAAAGGCCTCGAGTTTGACGAGATTCGGGCGTATCCGGCATCGGAGACCATTTCAGAGCAATACTATGATCACCTGCGCCGAACCTATGCGGAGGCTTTCGCACTGCAACAATCTGATGGGTTGCTGGCTGTGGTCATCGGTGATTGCACGGTTAACAAGAAACTCGAACCTGTCCTGCAGAAGACCGCTGAAATCTGCGAGCAGATCGGATATACATTAGAAAAGGTCAATCTCCGAACCACTCATTATGGCCTCGGAAAATATGCGTACAACTTCCGCGCCGACTATCATGGCGACGCGGAAAAGCGAGATGGAATACTAATTCTACGCAAGCCCTGAACTTAACAGAGGCTCTATTGATATTCGACCGTCAGCCCGCCATCACTCCAACAAAGACGACAAATCTTGTTCGCACGACTATCCATGAATATGTAGCCATCAAGCTCTTCCATAATCTTTTTCGAGATTGATGCAACTGCCTCATCAGTGACATAGGCGTCCTTGGTGATCCGCTCCAAAAAGTCGACGCCATAGCTCTTTTCGTATGCCTCCATTGCGGCAACGATCAAGGAGTCCAAAACTACAAGATTGTAATCTACACAGGCCTGCACCATGTTCACGCTCTTCGGTTCCCAGTGAGAGTACTCAGTGAGAACGTTGATCGTGACCATTTCTCTTTCGTCTGCCCGCTTGTCGAACTGACCGAATCTGTGCTTGCGAACATCAAGAGCAACAAAAGAGGCCTGCTTTGCCTTCTCAGGCGTCTGTGGACCTGCGAGACAATCATTTAAAATGCACTCGACACCACCATCAGTGAATCCGTTTACCTCAAGGGTTTTGCATAGGCGTATCGGATCTGGAATATCGCGGAGGCTTCTCTCGTTATCCACGAAGTGAGGCACGCCATTAACATCCAAACAGAAGATCAAGCGGAAGGGCGCCAGCACCTCATAACTTGCGCTCAGTTCCTCCGGGCCATCTACGGACACTTGGCACGAGTCACCCTCTACCTTAAATTGGATCTTGAACTGAGCAGGCTCCGCCCACCGGGGTCGAAAGTTTACCTCCAAGACTTCACCGAAGGGCAATATGCCTTTGGAATACTTCTTCTTAAAGGTCGAATTGATCGTTTGCTCTACGCCGACTTTCTTACATTCGATGAATCCTTTCAGGCCATGAATGTGATCGGCACGGACTTCCATTTTCTTCTTGCTCTTCTTCCCGTTGTTGACGGCGAAGAGTGCCTCTTGATCACCATCGAAGATCCCAAACTCAACTTTGTGCTTGGCCGACGAGAAGCCCTCCAGATAGGGCTCAATCAATAGCCGCGTGCTCAACTCCGCGTCGCGTTTGACGGCCGCCAAGGTGAGGACCTCTAGCATGTCGCCAACCTTCCGTCCGATTTGATGTCCTTTCCGGCGGAAGTGAGAGATGTACTTGAAGACATCAGAAAGATGCACCTCGCTTGCCGTGCCCTCGTCGGACAAAAGATCTTCAATGTCAGACAGGTCAAATTCTTGCTGCGCCATGCTGCCTCCGGTTCCGCTTTTGATCTGGTCTATCACGGCGGTTTGAGGCGCGATAGATGGCAGGATGCCTGTGACGTTGGCTAAGCCGACGTGCCTTTCCCAAACTTTCCCAATAGCTTGGGTCCCTGTTTCGGGCGATTCTGCCGCCCATGCGGACCTTCCTTCATCGCCTTCTCGGCCTCGCGCAGGCTCGCGGCTTCGACGCTGCGGGCGGCGGGCGGCGTTGGGAAGGGGCGCGGACGGTCGATGGGCTTGAACGCGGCGATCCTCGCGGGCGCGACCACGGCGGCGCGGCGGGCCGGGTGGTATGCTCGGAACAACCCGTGGGTCGCGGCGGCGGTGGACAGCCTGGTCGGCAATGTCGTCGGCGCCGGGATCAAGCCGCAGTCCACCCATCCCGACCGGGCCGTGCGAGAGCGGCTCCAGGCGCTCTGGCTGCGCTGGACCGACCACGCCGCCCCGGACGGGCTTGCGGATTTCTACGGGCTGCAGGCGATGGCCGTGCGCGCGATGGTCGAGAGCGGCGAAAGCTTCGCCCGCCTTCGCGTCGCCAGCGACGCCGCCACCATCCCCCTCCACCTCGAGCTTCTGGATCGCGAGCAGGTTCCCATGGATCTGCACCGCGAGATCGGCGGCGGGGCGCGGATCCGGGCGGGCATCGAGTTCGATGCCGCCGGTCGCCGGGTCGCCTACCGGGTCTTGTCCTCCCGCCCGGGCGATCCGCTGGGGTCTCTCCGCATGGACCCGCTCCGCGTCCCCGCCGCCGATTGCCTGCATCTGTTCAAGCCGCTCGCGGCGGGCCAGCTGCGCGGCATCACCTGGCTCGCGCCGGTGCTCCTACGGCTGCACGAGCTCGACCAGTTCGAGGATGCAGCACTGGTGAAGGCCAAGGTCGCGGCGCTGTTCACCGGGTTCATCACCGACCCGGACGGCACGGCGGGCGGGCTCTCCGGCACGAACACCGGCGGCGCGCTGACCGTGGGCATGGAACCCGGGAGTCTGATCCCGCTGCCGCCCGGCACCGACATCCGCTTCTCGAACCCGACCGAGCACGACGCCTACGCGCCGTTCGTGAAGAACCACCTGCGCGCCGTCGCCGCCGGGCTCGGCCTGCCCTACGAGCTGGTCTCGGGCGACCTGGAGGGCGTCACCTATTCCTCGATCCGCGCCGGGCTGATCGAGTTCCGCCGCGGGGTGGAGCAGCTGCAGCACAACGTGGTGGTGCATCTGTTCTGCCGCCCGGTCTGGGAGCGGTTCGTGCGCCTCGCGGTGCTGTCCGGCGAGCTGCCCGCGCGGGACTTCGACCGGAACCCGGAAGCCTATCTCGGCTGCGAATGGCTGCCGCCGAAGTTCGACTACGTCGATCCGATGAAGGACGTGCAGGCCGAGATCCTCGCGATCGGCGCAGGGCTCAAGAGCCGGTCCCAGGCGATCTCCGAGCGCGGCTACGACGCCGAGCAGGTGGATACCGAGATCGCCGCCGACCGCGAACGCGCGGAGGGGCTGGGGCTCGCCTTCGGCCAGACGGCGGGGCCACAGCAGAAGGAGGCGGCCGATGGCTGACACCGAGACTACCCCGACATCGCGGCGTTCAATCGTTGAGATCGACAACGTTTCCCTTTTGACCCGGCGTTCCAGCCTGAAGCCGCAGACGGTCAACGTTGAAGAACGCAACGTTGAAGTTGTCTGGTCTACGGGCGCACCCGTGCGCCGCCGCGACATGGCCGGGCAATACATCGAGCGGCTGAGCCTCGATCCGCAGGCGGTGGACCTGTCGCGCCTGGAAGGCGCCAGCGTGCTGGATGCGCATCGCCAGACCGCTGTGCGCGACGTGCTCGGCTCCGTGCGCAGCGCCGCCGTGGACGGCAAGCGCGGGACCGCGCTCATTCAGTTCTCAGCCCGCCCCGAGGTGGAGCCGGTTTGGCAGGACGTGCTCGCGGGCATCCTGCGGCATGTCTCGGTCGGCTATTCCGTCGAGGAGTGGGCCGAGACCAACGAGAACGGCGCGCGCGTGCTGACCGCCGTACGCTGGACGCCCCCCGAGATTTCCCTGGTGCCGACGCCCGCCGATCCCGGTGCCCACATTCGCATGGAGACAGAGATGACCGAAACGACCACTACCCCGGTCCCGCCCGAGGCGCCGACCACCGACACCCGCGCCGAGGTTAACGCCGAGATCCGCTCCATCGCGCGCATTGCCGGGCTGGACCAGTCCTGGATCGACGGCCAGATCGACGGAGGCGCCGATGCCGAGACCGCGCGCCGCGCCGCCTTCGAGGCGCTGGCGCAGCGGTCCGCGCCGCCGATCCGCAGCGAGCAGGTCCGCGTCGAGATGGGCGAGAGCTAGGACGACCCGGCCCTGCGTGCCCGGCAGATGGGCGAGGCGCTCTATGCTCGGATCAACCCGCGCCACGACCTCTCCGAGCCTGCCCGGCGATACGCCTATTCGACCCCGGTCGACATGGCGAAGGAACTGCTGACGCTGCGGGGCGAATCCACCATGGCGCTGTCGCCTGCGAGCCTCGTCACCCGCGCGCTGCACACCACCTCGGACTTCCCGATCATCCTCGGGGACACGGTGAGCCGCGTGCTGCGCGACGCCTACCAGGCTGCGCCTTCCGGCATCCGCCGCCTCGGGCGCCAGACCACGGCGCGGGATTTCCGCGCGGTGAACAAGATCATGCTGGGCGAGGCGCCGCTGCTGGAGAAGCTCAACGAGCACGGCGAGATCAAGGCCGGGACGATGGCCGAGGCGCGGGAGGCCTACAAGGTCGAGACCTGGGCGCGGAAGATCGGCATCACCCGGCAGGTGCTGGTCAACGACGACCTTGGCGCCTTCTCCGACCTCGCCCGCCGCATGGGCCAGGCCGCGGCCGAGACCGAGGCGCGGATCCTCGTCACCCTCCTCGAGGCGGGCAGCGGCAACGGCCCGACGCTGGCGGACGGCAAGACGCTGTTCCACGCCGATCACGGCAACAAGGCAGGCACCGGCGCGGTGATCTCCGACGCGACACTGTCGACCGCGCGTCTGGCGCTCCGCACCCAGAAGGGCATCGAGGATCGCACGATCCGCGTCACGCCGCGCAACCTGCTGGTGCCGCCAGCGCTGGAGACCATTGCCGAGAAGTGGCTGGCCTCCATCGCGCCCGCGAACGCGGCCGACGTGAACCCCTTCTCCGGGTCGCTCTCGCTGGTGGTCGAGCCGCGCCTCAGCTCGGCCACGCGCTGGTATGTAAGCGCCGATCCGGGCGAGATCGACGGGCTGGAGTTCCCCTACCTCTCGGGCGCGGAGGGCCCCCAGGTCGAGAGCCGCTCGGGCTGGGACGTGGACGGCGTCGAGATCCGGGTGATCCTCGATTTCGGAGCCGGATTCATCGACCATCGAGGCTGGTTCATGAACTCAGGCGCGTGAGCATGGCCGACCTCGCCCAGCTCACCGCCTGGCGGGACGCCCTGTTGGCCGCGCGCTATCAGGGTATCCGCACCGTCGAGTACGACGGCAAGCGCGTCACCTACGCCAGCGACGCCGAGTTGGCCGCCGCGCTCGCAGACCTCAACCGGAAGATCGCAGGGGCGACCGAGCGCATCTCGGTCGTCCGCATCCAATCCTCGAAAGGGCTTTGAACATGGTCTCACGATGGGGGCAGCGTGATACGCGCAAAACGCGTTGACGCCTGCAACGCGTTTCCCCGCGAGGCCAAGGCTCGTTCAATCGGCGTGCTTGCCCTCGCGGAATGCCATGTCGGTGATTTCGCGGAGGCGGGCGCAGTAATGGTCCAGCGTCCCGACATGGCCCCAGTTCACGTCCTCGGGGCTGCATCCGAAATGGTCGGCACTGAGGGCGGCGAGGCGTTCGAGCATCACGTCGATCTCGGTCTTAACAGAGCTAAACGCGGCCAGAGCGGCGTCATTGGTCTTGGGCATGATGGTCTCCGACAGAACATCCCGATCCATCAGGCTCTTATCGTCTTCGAAAGCAAGTCGTGACGGACAGCTATTCGGAAGGGGTAAACGCGACATGCTGATCCGGGAAGGCGTCGCGCAGACTGACCATCGCCTGCATCCAGTCCGATCCGCCCCACTGATTCAGGAAGGCATATGTGCGGCCTCCGGAGTGGATGAGCTCGTCCTCACCGCAGAAGTATCGCGTTGGGTCAAAGCCACGTCCTTCCTGTTCGCGCGCTTCCGTTGCGAGGCGGAAGAAGTCCTCTGCGTTGACCTCGCCCTCGACCGACACGAGGGCACGGTTGGCGCGCGGGCCGCAGTGTTCGGCTACCTCCTCCGGAGCGAGGCCGCTCTCCACGAGATGGCGGAAGACTTGATAGATGGCGTGCCGTTTCCGTAGGCCTGTCAGCCGACGCCCGCTGAGCCTGACGTCGTAGCTGGTCCAGTCTCGCGTGTCCGTGCGCGCCTCGCGCTCCTTGCGCTTCTTCTCCGTGACGCGGACCTGGTATTCCGCAACCTCGGGGAGCGGGATGATCTGCTGGACATCCACGAGGACCCGCCCATCAAGCCCGTAGGGCTGGAGGCGCACGCAGCGGATGTCGATGCCGCGCTCGATGAGCCAGAGAACCGATGTGGTCAGCTCGCGGCTGAACTCGGCGGAGGCCAGGACGATCCTGACGTCCTGCGCGAAGGCATCCTCGTCGGGCTCGTCCCACCCGAGGAAGTCGAGCAGTTCGGCACGCGCATCCGTGTCGGCGTTGCCGATCTGCGTGAGATAGCGAGCGAACACGTCGGCGGCCTGGTCGAAGGTCATGGTGGAGACCATCGACGCGTAGCGGATGGCCTGCAGCTCCATGTGGCCGCCGTCCTCGGTCCGCTTCAGTTCGATCACCACGAGGTTGGCATCGCGGTCGATGCCGAGAAGATCGATGCGCCGGCGCGACTCGTCCCAGTCCCCGAACTCCTCCGCGATCACCAGCGTGTCGGGCGCGATCACGGCGATGTTCGCCCGCAGCAGCCGCTGCAGATCGCGCCGCTCCTGCAGCTGCATCAAACCGAACGTGGTCTTGCTGAGGGGACGGATTTCTTCGCTGGCAAACTCGTAGATCGGCATGGGCAATTCGGACCTTTCGGGAATTGCTCTCATCCAAGCGCAGCGGCACGTCGCGGGCAAGCGCCATCGGACGCGAACACGCCGCGAACATCGGCCCCATCCCGTGTCGCATCCGTGTTGCACGGAGGAATCGGGGATGTTCGTAAGCCTTTGGAATCTTTGGGGAGTGCTCGGGATGGGCTCGCGACACGCAAAAGCCGCCCGGAGGGCGGCTTAAGTAATTGATATCTTGTCGGAAATTTTGGTTGCGGGAGTAGGATTTGAACCTACGACCTTCAGGTTATGAGCCTGACGAGCTACCGGGCTGCTCCATCCCGCGACACTTTCGATCATCGTCAGAGAGATACGGTCTGGATCGTTTTCTAGGTTTGGCGGCGACCTACTCTCCCACGTCTTAAGACGCAGTACCATCGGCGCTGTGGCACTTAACGGCCGAGTTCGGGATGGGATCGGGTGTTTTGCTCATGCTATGACCACCAAACCGAAAAAACGATCCAAACATCCAAGTCAGGCAACTGCGGTGTATGCTTTCGAGCCAGTCTTCCACTGGATCAAATCAAGCCTATCGGACAATTAGTACCGGTCAACTGAGCACATTGCTGCGCTTACATCTCCGGCCTATCGACGTGGTGGTCTACCACGGTCCTCAGGGATACCTTGTTTCGAGGGGGGCTTCCCGCTTAGATGCCTTCAGCGGTTATCCTTTCCGATCATAGCTACCCAGCACTGCCATTGGCATGACAACTGGTCCACCAGTGGATCGTTCACCCCGGTCCTCTCGTACTAGGGGCAACTCCTCTCAAGTATCCTACACCCACGGCAGATAGGGACCGAACTGTCTCACGACGTTCTAAACCCAGCTCACGTACCTCTTTAAACGGCGAACAGCCGTACCCTTGGGACCTGCTCCAGCCCCAGGATGAGATGAGCCGACATCGAGGTGCCAAACGGTGCCGTCGATATGGACTCTTGGGCACCATCAGCCTGTTATCCCCGGCGTACCTTTTATCCGTTGAGCGATGGCCCTTCCACTCGGGACCACCGGATCACTATGGCCGTCTTTCGACTCTGCTCGACTTGTCAGTCTCGCAGTCAGGCTGGCTTCTGCCATTGCACTCAACGAGCGATTTCCGACCGC
>NZ_AMGO01000012.1:0-85000 GCF_000299575.1 Oceaniovalibus guishaninsula JLT2003 | reverse complement strand
ATCGCCGGATTCGCGCGCTAGTCGGAATCGCAGGCCCCCGGACCTGCCCCGCGACGGTCGCGCATGGCCCCTTCATCCGCCGAACCGGTCCCTGCCCTGAAACTATCGTGAATGGAAAACGGCGAACGCCGCGGCTTAGCCCGCGCCCGGCCCCTTTCCATGACGCATGACAGCGCATCGGCGGAAAGATTCGCATGAACCGAAAGGCGCCCTGGGGCCTAGACTGTCCCAAGCCGGACAAACGCCCGGCCCCAATTCAGGAGACTCTCGATGATTCGCAGAACCTTCCTTGCCGTCGCCACCGCGACCGCCTTCGCCGTTCCCGCCTATGCGCAGGACATGGATATCGTCGATACCGCCGTGGATAACGGCAGCTTCACCACGCTTGCGACTGCGCTTGAAGCGGCCGGTTTGGTCGAAACGCTGAAGGGCGACGGGCCGTTCACCGTCTTCGCGCCGACCGACGACGCCTTCGCCGCCCTGCCCGAGGGCACGGTGGACGATCTTCTCAAGCCCGAGAACAAGGATCAGCTTACCGCGATCCTCACCTACCATGTGGTGCCGGGCAATGTGATGTCGTCCGATCTGACCGACGGCATGACCGCCGCCACCGTCAACGGCGCCGAAGTCACGATCAGCACCGATCCGGTGATGGTCAACGACGCCAATGTCGTCACCCCGGATGTCGCCGCCAGCAACGGCGTGATCCACGTCATCGACAAGGTGCTCATGCCCTCGATGTAGGATCGCTGGTCCTGAACGAAGAAAGGCCCCGCAATGCGGGGCCTTTCGCTTTTCGGGCGGACAGCCAGGGTTAGTGAACGACCGCGTCCGCCGGCGCCGCCCGGTTGCTGGCCGAGACCCGGTCGCCCACGATCAGGCCATCCGGACCGGCGCTGACCCGGACCGTGCTGCCGTCGTCTATATCGCCGGCCAGCAGCATCTCGGCCAACTGGTCCTGAAGGCTGCGCTGGATGACCCGCTTCAACGGACGTGCGCCGAACACCGGATCGTATCCTTCGTCGGCCAGCCACTGACGCGCGCCCTGATCCAGATCCAGCGTGATCTTGCGCGCCGCCAGCCGCCGCTCCAGCCGTCCAAGCTGGATGTCCACGATTCCGTCCATGTCCTCGCGAGACAGCCGGTCGAAGATCACCGTCTCGTCCAGCCGGTTCAGGAATTCAGGGCGGAAATGCGCCCGCACCGCCTCCATCACCTCGCGCTTGGCCGCCGCGGCATCCGCCCCTTCGGGCATCCGGCTCAGCGCCTGCGATCCCAGGTTCGACGTCAGCACGATCAGCGTCTGCTTGAAGTCCACCGTCCGGCCTTGCCCGTCGGTCAGAACGCCGTCGTCCAGAACCTGCAACAGCACGTTGAACACGTCCGGATGCGCCTTCTCGACCTCGTCGAACAGGATCACCTGATAGGGACGCCGGCGCACGGCCTCGGTCAGAACGCCGCCCTCGTCATAGCCGACATAGCCCGGCGGCGCGCCGATCAGACGGGCGACAGCGTGCTTTTCCATGAACTCGGACATGTCGATGCGCACCATCGCGTTGTCGTCGTCGAAAAGGTAATTCGCCACCGCCTTGGTCAGCTCGGTCTTGCCGACGCCCGTTGGCCCCAAGAACAGGAAACTGCCCAGCGGCCGGTTCTCGTCGTTCAACCCGGCCCGCGCCCGGCGCACCGCATTGGCCACCGCCGTCACGGCGGTGCGCTGCCCGATCACCCGCTTGCCCAACTCCTCTTCCATGCGCAGCAGCTTGTCGCGCTCGCCCTCCAGCATCTTCGACGTGGGGATTCCGGTCCAGCGTTCGACCACCTGGGCGATCTGCTCGGGGCGCACCGCTTCCTCGACCATCATGTCGCCATCGTCGGTCTCGGCCTCGGCCAGGTTCTTTTCCAGCTCGGGGATGATGCCATAGCTCAGCTCGCCCGCCCGTGCCAGGTTGCCCTGCCGCTTGGCGATGTCCAGCTCGGCCCGCGCCTTGTCCAGCTGCTCCTTCAGCCCGCGCGCGCCTTCCAGCTTGTCGCGCTCGGCCTGCCATTGCGCCGTCATCTCGGATGCGCGCTCCTGCAATTCGGCCAGCTCCGCCTCAAGCCGTTCCAGCCGGTCCTTGCTGGCGCGATCGTCCTCCTTGCGCAGGGCTTCCGCCTCGATCTGCTTTTGCAGGATGTCGCGGTCCAGCGCGTCCAGCTCCTCGGGCTTGCTGTCCACTTCCATCCGCAGACGCGACGCCGCTTCGTCCATCAGGTCGATGGCCTTGTCGGGCAGGAAACGGTCGGTGATATAGCGGTGCGACAGCGTCGCCGCCGCCACCAGCGCCGAATCGCTGATCCGCACGCCGTGATGCAGCTCGTATTTCTCCTTGATGCCGCGCAGGATGCTGATCGTGTCCTCGACCGTCGGCTCCTCGACCACCAGGGGCTGGAACCGCCGCGCCAGGGCCGCGTCCTTCTCGACATGCTTGCGGTATTCGTCCAGCGTCGTGGCGCCCACGCAATGCAGCTCGCCCCGCGCCAGCGCGGGTTTCAGCAGGTTGGACGCATCCATCGCGCCATCGGCCTTGCCCGCGCCGACCAGCGTGTGCATCTCGTCGATGAACAGGATGATCTCGCCCGCGGCGCCCGTCACCTCGGCCAGCACGGCCTTCAGCCGCTCCTCGAACTCGCCGCGATACTTCGCCCCCGCGATCAGCGCCCCCATGTCGAGCGCCAGCAGCTTCTTGTTGCGCAACGATTCGGGCACGTCGCCGTTGACGATCCGCAGCGCCAGACCTTCGGCGATGGCGGTCTTGCCGACCCCCGGCTCGCCGATCAGCACCGGGTTGTTCTTCGTGCGGCGGCTCAGCACCTGCATCGTGCGCCGGATCTCGTCGTCGCGCCCGATGATCGGGTCGATCTTGCCCTCGCGCGCGCGTTCCGTCAGGTCGAGGCTGTATTTCTTCAGCGCGTCATACCCGTCCTCGGCACTCGCCGTATCGGCGGTGCGGCCCTTGCGGATGTCGTTGATCGCCGCGTTCAGCGCCTGCGCGTTCACCGCGCCTGCATCCAGCGCGTCCTTGGCACCCGATTTCACCATCGCCAGCGCGCAAAGGATCCGCTCCACCGGAACGAAACTGTCGCCGGCCTTCTTGGCCAGCTTCTCGGCCTCGTCCAGCAACTTGGCGGTCTGTCCGTCCAGAAACACCTGCCCGCTGCCGCCGCTGACCTGCGGCTGCTTTGCAAGGCTCAGGTCGTTCGCCTCGGCTACCCGCCGCGGCGCGCCGCCCGCGCGGGCGATCAGGTTGGATGCCAGCCCCTGCTCGTCGTCCAGCAGCGCCTTGAGCAGATGCTCGGGCACCAGCCGCTGATGGTTCTCGCGAAGGGCGATGGTTTGCGCGGCCTGAACGAAGCCGCGGGACCGTTCGGTGAACTTGTCCAGATTCATGTCGTCTCTCCTGTCTCAAGCGCCCGCCGGGCCGCCCGCCTCGGCAGCGCGGTCCCATGGGCCTTCGGTATCCAGATGGGCAATGCGCGGGGTCCGATCAAGACATCCCGGCAGGCCCCGTCCCCCCAATTCTTGCGCGGGCGCGAGCGTGGCACGGGAACTTGTCCACAGCCTGCGGGGTTGGCCCTGCGATCGACGACAAGGCTCGGACGACAGTTGAGGGAGGTCTGGATGACCCTTGCACATGACTTCGGAAAGACCGGCTCGCGCGGGATGATCGTGCTCGACGCCGACTTCGCCCATGTCCACCGCGACCGCGATTTCGGCGTGATCGAGGCGGACGTGACGCTGTTGCTGAAATGGGCC
Organism: Oceaniovalibus guishaninsula JLT2003; assembly: GCF_000299575.1. Taxonomy (GTDB): domain Bacteria; phylum Pseudomonadota; class Alphaproteobacteria; order Rhodobacterales; family Rhodobacteraceae; genus Palleronia; species Palleronia guishaninsula. The sequence goes on along the minus strand of NZ_AMGO01000012.1, from coordinate 81,204 downwards.
GGACAGCCGGTGCGCCCCGTCACCATCCACACCCATGCCGGTCCCGGCCCCGACCTGCGCTCGCGGCTCGTGCGGGACGCGGCCCGGCTGGCGGAAAGCTTCCACGCCCGCCACAAGCCCCAGCATCACCGCGCCGCCTGATCCCGCCGATACGAAAAAGGGCGACCCGCCGGGCCGCCCTTCTTTCTTTTCGCCGACCCTCTCCCCGCTATTCCAGCAAGGTCTCGTCGTCCCGGCCCTCGGGGCCCGACGGCGTGGGGATGAACGGCGTGCCGCCGCCGTCCGGGTCCACGATGACCTCTTGCCCCGGCTCGGGCGTCAGTTCGGTTTCGGCGTCGCGGCCCGGCGGGGCGCCGATCACCTCGATATCGACGGTCCGCTCGACCGTCGTGCCCTCGTCGTCCGCAGCCTCGGCCGGGGCGGGCGGGGCCGGCGCGGGCTCGTCTGGGGCGCTGTCCTCCGACCGCATCTCCTCGGCCTGCGATTCGCGGACCGTGCCGGCGGCATCGGTCGGATCCTCCAGCCCCGGCTGCGTCCCCGTCACCTCGACCGCCGTGGCCTCGTCGGCGTCGGTCTCGCCGATGGTGCCGTCGTCGGGCGTGGCCAGATCGGCCGGCGGCACGCTGTCCACGCCGGGGGCCACCGGCTCCACGTCGTCCAGCTGGTCGGTGATCCCCTCCATCACCTCGTCGGCCTGACCTTCGGGGATCGTGCCCGCGCCCGCGGGCCGCACGTCCTCGCCCTCGACGATGGTGGGTTCCGCCGGCGGCTCGTCGCCGGTCAGCGCGAAGGTCGCGGCCATGGCGACGACCACGCCTGTCGCCACGACGACCAGCGGAACTAGAAAACTGCCGCTGCCCTTGCTCGAATTGGCCATATGTCCCCCGTCAACTGTTGCCTGCCTCCCGTAACGCCCAATCGCCCGGCAATGCAACAGTTCCGCCCTTGCCCGCGGCATCGTTTGCGCGCAGGACAGCCGCGATTTTCCGCCGAAGGGGCCTGCCATGACCGCCGATGACCGCCTGATCGTCGCCCTCGACCTGCCCGACGCGCTGTCGGGGCTCGCCCTTGCCGACCGGCTGGGCGACGATGTGGGCTTCTACAAGATCGGGCTGGGGATGCTGACCGGCGGCGGTCTGGCGCTGGCGAACGAGCTGAAGCAGGATCGCGGCAAGCGCGTCTTTCTCGACATGAAGCTTTTCGACCTCGCCGCCACGGTCGAGGCGGCGGTGCGCGGTCTGGCACGATACGACATCGACCTGCTGACCGTGCACGGCGATCCGCATGTCGTGCGCGCCGCGATGCGGGGCGCGTCCGGCAGCACCACGCGCATCCTGGCGGTGACGATCCTCACCTCGCTCGACCGGGGCGATCTCGATGCCGGGCTGATGCGGGCGGGCGACATGGCCGATATGGTAACGGCCCGCGCTCGGGCCGCGTTCGATGCGGGCGCCGACGGCGTCATCGCCTCCCCGCACGAGGCGGCGGCGATCCGCGCCCTGCCCGCCGCGCGCGGCAAGCTGATCGTCACCCCCGGCGTGCGCCCCGATGGCAGCGCGCCCGGCGACCAGAAACGCATCGCCACCCCCCGCGCCGCCATCGACGCGGGCGCCGATCACATCGTCGTCGGCCGCCCTGTCTGGCAGGCGCAAGACCCCCGCAAGGCCGCCCGCGCCATCCTCGCCTCGCTCGGCTGATCTGGACGCGCCCACCCCCTTGGCCTAAACCGGCCCCGTGGTCCCGTGGCTCAACTGGATAGAGCAGCCCCCTCCTAAGGGGCAGGTTGCAGGTTCAAGTCCTGCCGGGATCACCACACGCCTCTTTCGCGGGCCATCTACCGCGTGACGATCAGGCGATATCCGCAATCGCGCCGGTCGAGGTCGCGCAGATCGCCGTGGCGTCGCGTCCATTCCCCTGTCTCGATGTCCGACCGAAGCCTGTCCAGGCCAGCGGTCACGTCGCCGATCTTCCAGAAAGACGACATCGTCCCCCGGACATGCGGGTCGAGATAGGCCGCAGGCCGACGCCAATAGGCCGCAAGGAACCCGTCCGTGCAGTCTTGGGGGATCGGCACCGGCCGGATCTCGACCAAACCGAACCACTGTCCGAAGGCGTCCATCGGCGGCATCTGCCCTTCGTCCAACGCGGCGATTTCGGGAAAATAGTCGAACAGCCAGAAGTCGCGGAATGCCGGATCGTAGGTCAGGATCACGACAGGCCCGCGCGCGACGCGCCGCATCTCGGCAACGCCCCTTGCCTTGTCCGTCCAGTGATGCACCGTCAGCACCGCCATCGCGCCGTCGAAAGCATCGTCCGCGAACGGCAGGTCTTCCGCATGGCCCTGCACCACTACTGTGCCCGAAGGGGGGCGCTGCGCGATCATCCTTGCCGATGGGTCGATCGCAGTGACGGCCCGGCCTTCGGGCTCATAGGAACCCGCCCCGGCGCCGACATTTAGCACCGTGCGCGCACTTTCCAACGCCGCATGGATCGGCGCCGCGATCCGCGCTTCGGGCCGCCGCAATGCGGCATAGCCCCGACCGATCGTGTCGTATTGCGCTGCCATGGCGGCAACTCTAGCGGATCTCCGGGCCGCTTGCATCGCTCTTGCCCGCTGAACGGTCCGCTTTTCGTCTTGCGTCGGTCCCCGCCGGTCTGGCACGGCATCGCCATGTGCGATGACGCTCTGGAACTGGCGCTGCGGCGGGACGGCGCGCGATGGATCGCCGGCGTGGACGAGGTCGGGCGCGGCCCGCTGGCCGGCCCGGTCGTCGCGGCGGCGGTGATGCTCGACCCCGCCTGCATCCCCGAGGGTCTGGACGACAGCAAAAAGCTGACGCCGATGCGCCGCGCCGAACTCTCGGCCCGGATCCGTGCCTGCGCCGTCTTCGCCATCGGCCGCGCCACGGTCGAGGAGATCGACCGCCTCAACATCCTTCAGGCGACCTTCCTCGCCATGCGGCGCGCCCTCGCCGCCCTGCCCCGCCCGCCCGACCGCCTGCTGATCGACGGCAATCGCCTGCCCCCCGCCCTGCCCTGCCGGGCCGACGCGGTTGTCGGCGGCGACGCGCTTTCGGTCAGCATCGCCGCGGCCTCCATCGTCGCCAAGACCGACCGCGATGCGCGGATGGTGGATCTGGCGCAACAGCATCCCGCCTATGGCTGGGACCGCAACGCGGGCTACGGCACGCCGCAGCATCTGCTGGCACTCAAAAGACACGGTTGCACCCCCCATCATAGGCGCAGCTTTCGACCCGTGCACAACATCTTGTATCAAGAAGATATTGTAACGTCCTGATTCAAAAAACTTTTGACCGCGATTCGCCGTCCGGTCATCCTGCCCCCAACAAGCATGTGCCGCAAAGACGCGGCGACAGAGGCAGAGACATGACGACAATGACCGAAGCGGCCGCGCTGCCGCTGAACCGGGTCTTGCCCGGCGACTGCATCGAGGTGATGGCGACCCTGCCCGAGGCCAGCGTCGATCTGATCTTCGCCGATCCGCCCTACAACCTGCAACTGCGCGGCGACCTGCGCCGCCCCGACAACAGCCGCGTCGATGGCGTGGACGATGCCTGGGACAGCTTCGCCAGCTTCGACGCCTACGACCGCTTCACCCGCCAGTGGCTCTCTGCCGCGCGCCGCCTGCTCAAGCCCGACGGCGCGATCTGGGTCATCGGCAGCTATCACAACATCTTCCGCGTCGGCGCGGCGCTTCAGGACCAGGGCTTCTGGATCCTCAACGATGTCGTCTGGCGCAAGACCAACCCGATGCCCAATTTCCGCGGCAAGCGGCTGACCAACGCGCACGAGACGATGATCTGGGCCGGCCGCGACCAGGCGGCGAAATACACCTTCAACTACGACGCGCTCAAGGCGCTGAACGACGGCGTGCAGATGCGCAGCGACTGGACGCTGCCGATCTGCACCGGCCACGAACGGCTCAGGGACGAGGACGGCGACAAGGCCCACCCGACGCAGAAGCCCCAGTCGCTGCTGCACCGCGTTCTGGTCGGCTCGACCAATCCCGGCGACGTGGTGCTCGACCCGTTCTTCGGAACCGGCACCACCGGCGCCGTGGCCAAGATGCTGGGCCGCGACTTCATCGGCATCGAGCGCGACGAGGGCTATCGCCGCGCCGCCGAGGCGCGGCTGGCCGATGTGCGCCGCTTCGACGCCACCGCCCTCCAGGTCACGACCGGCAAGCGCGCCGAACCGCGCGTGCCCTTCGGCCAGCTGGTCGAGCGCGGCATGCTGCGTCCGGGCGAGACGCTGACCGGCCCGCGCGGCCAGACCGCCCGCATCCGCGCCGACGGCACGCTGGTCGCCGACCGCATCACCGGATCCATCCATCAGGTCGGTGCCGCGCTGGACGGCGCGCCCAGTTGCAACGGCTGGACCTACTGGTCCTTCCAACGCGAGGGACAGCGCGTGCCCATCGACATCCTGCGCCAGCAGATCCGGGCCGAACTGGCCTGACGCCCCGTTACCGCCGGTGTTCGCGCCACGGCACCCCTTTCGGGCGTGCCGCGCGGCACTACCTTGCCCCGCCATAGCGATATGGCGGGGTCTTTTCGTCCCCGCCCGGATGAAAGGACGATCCCATGACCGAACGCCGCGCGATCCTGCTGGCCTCCCGCCCCCAGGGCGAACCCACCGCCGACAATTTCCGTCTCGAAACCGCGACCCTGCCCGACCCCGGCAAGGGCGAGATACTGGTCCGCACCATCTGGCTGTCGCTCGACCCCTACATGCGCGGACGGATGGACGACGCCAAATCCTATGCCGATCCGGTCGAACTGGGCGACGTGATGGGCGGTCAGGGCGTGGGGCAGGTGCTGGCCTCGCGGCATGACGGGTTTGCCGAAGGCGACATCGTCGTCGGCATGACCGGCTGGGCCGACCATGCGATCCTCAGGGGCGACGAGGCGCGCAAGCTCGATCCTTCCCGCGCGCCGGTGCAGACCGCGCTGTCGGTGCTGGGCATGACCGGCCTGACCGCCTGGGCGGGCCTGACCGAGATCCTGCATGCGAAAAAGGGCCAGACGCTGGCCATCGGCGCCGCCACCGGGGCCGTGGGCACCGTTGCCGCCCAGCTTGCCAAGGCCCGCGGCCTGACCGTCATCGGCATCGCGGGCGGCGAGGAAAAGTGCCGCTATGCCACCGACGAACTGGGCATGGATGCCTGCATCGACCATCACGCCCATGACGACGGCAAGGCGATGGCCAAGGCGATCGGGGACGCCGCCCCCCAGGGCATCGACCTTTACTTCGAGAATGTGGGCGGCAAGACGCTGGCCGGCATCGTTCCCAACATGAACCGCGACGGCCGCATCGCCATCTGCGGCATGGTCGCGTGGTATTCGGGCAAGAACCTCGATCACGCGATGCCGCTGCCGGCCGTCTGGCGCGCGATCCTCGTCAACCGCCTGACCGTGCAGGGCTTCCTGGTCTCGGATCATATGCACCGCATGGACGATTTCGTGGCCGAACTGGCGCCTATGGTGAAGGACGGCCGCCTCAAGCACCGCGAGGATGTGACCGAAGGGCTGGAAAACGCGCCGCAGGCGTTCCTCGCCATGCTCGGGGGCGGCAATTTCGGCAAGACGCTGGTGCGCGTCGGCCCCGACGGCGACGCCTGACCGCTTGCGACAGGACGGGCGCGGCACCATGCTGCGCCCGACACCCAGCCCGGAGGAAGCCATGAAGCCCCTTGCCGCCGCGGCCCTCGCCCTGATGGTCGCCCTTCCCGTCATGGCCGAGAACCGCATCGACCGCATCCGCCCCGACGCGCCCGCCCTCGCACCTTACGGCGATCATCCGGTCGGCGTGCGGCAGATGACCTTCACCCGGCAGGACGCCATCGACGTGGTGAACGCCACCGAAGGCAATCTGCCGACCCATGACCGCGCCATAACGGTCGAGGTCTGGTATCCCGCCGCCGAGGACGCGACCCCCGGCACGACCTATACCGCCTTCCTGCGCGACGGCGTGACCGAAATCGAACTGACAGGCCGCGCCGCCCGCGATGCCGCCCCGGCGGCGGACGGACCGTTTCCGCTGGTCGTCGTCTCGCACGGCTATCCCGGCAACCGCTTCCTGATGTCGCCTCTGGCCGAGAATCTGGCATCCAAGGGCTATGTCGTCGCTTCCATCGACCACCCCGATTCGACCTATGACGATCTGGGCGCGTTCGGTTCGACGCTCTATCACCGCCCGCTCGATCAGGCGTTCGTGCTGGACGAAATGGCCACGCTCGACGGCGATCTGGGGGCGGTCATCGACGGCGGCAACGCTGCCGTGATCGGTTATTCCATGGGCGGCTACGGCGCGCTGATCTTCGCGGGCGGCGGCATCGACACCGCGCCGCTGTCGCAGGCTTTCGCGCCGCCGGGCCGGATCCTGTCGCGCCACCAGGCCGGCAGCGACGCCCATGCCGCCCTGCCCGATCCGCGCGTCAAGGCGGTCATCGCCATCGGCCCGTGGGGGCGCAACCGCGATTTCTGGTCGGAACAGGGCCTGTCGCGCATCGACGTGCCCGTGCTGCTGATGGCGGGCGGCGTCGATGACGTGTCGCGCTATGACGCCATCCGCAAAATCTTCGCCGAAATGACAGGCACGACCCGCCACCTGCTGACCTTCGACGACGCCAACCACAACGCCGCTGCCCCCATGCCCGCCCCCGACGAGGCGTGGCAGATCCAGCCCGGCGCCGACAAGGCGACATTCGACCATTACGCCGATCCCGTCTGGGACAGCGTGCGCATGAACAACATCGCCCAGCACTTCGCGACCGCGTTCCTCGACCTGCACCTCAAGGGAATGGACGACCGACAGGATTACCTGACCCTGACCGAGGATGCCGGAGGCGGCCTCTGGTCGATGGCCGAGGACGGCACCCCCGAGGACGACCACACCTATTGGCAGGGCTTCCAGAACCGCTCCGCCGCCGGCCTCCGCTTCGAGACGCTGTCGTCCGCCCACTGATCCGGGGGGGGCGTTTCGCCCTCCCACGGAACTCTCACGCGAATCCTACGCGATTCTCACCGGCGTTTTCGGGATTTTCCAGCGCCGTCAAGGCCATGACATGCGCCTTGCGCATCACCGTCGGCAAGTCCCCCGGATTCAGCCTCCCGAACCCCCCGACCCCGGATTCCACCTCCCGATCGACCTCGGCGGCCATGACTTTCAGCCGCAGATGAAAGTGCGTGAACGTATGCCGCACCTCTCCCGCCGCCTGCCACTTGGCTTGCAAGGGCGGCGTGTCATCGGGTGCGATCTCGGCCCAACCCGTGCCCGGCCAGCCCAGCATACCGCCCAGTAACCCCTTGTCGGGCCTGCGTTCCGTCAGCCACGCGCCATCCGCCCGCCGCGCGATCCAGACCGTTCCAAGGCGGGTGGGCTTGGCCGCTTTCGCCGCCTTGCGCGGCAACTCCGCCGCGATCCCCAGCGCCCGCGCCCGGCACGGATCGCGCCACGGACAGAGCCCGCAGGCCGGGTTGCGCGGCGTGCAGATCGTCGCCCCCAGATCCATCACCGCCTGCGCGTAATCGCCGGGCCGCACCCCCGACGTCAGCCCCGCCGCCAACGCCGTCAACTCGGCCTTGGCCTTTGGCAAGGGCGTGCTAACCGCATGGAATCGCGCCATAACCCGCTCGACATTGCCGTCGACCACGGTCTCGGGACGGTCGAAGGCGATGGCCGCGATGGCCGCCGCCGTATAGTCCCCCACCCCCGGCAGCGTCAGCAGCCCCTCGCGCGTGTCGGGGAACCGACCCCCATGATTTCGCACGACAATTCTGGCACAAGCCAGCAGATTGCGCGCCCGCGCGTAATAGCCCAATCCGGCCCATTCGCCCATCACCACGTCGTCCTCGGCCCCGGCCAGCGCGGCGACATTCGGCCAAAGCTCTGTAAAGCGAAGGAAATACGCTTTCACGGCGGCCACGGTCGTCTGTTGCAGCATCACCTCGGACAACCATACCCGATAGGGGTCGGGCCGCATCCCCGCCGCCCGCTCCGCCGGCCCCACACGCCACGGCAGCACGCGGGCATGGCTGTCGTACCATCGCAGCAGCTCGGCGGACTCGGCCGTCACACGCAATCTTTATGCCCCCTCGGGTCGCTTTCGTCTGGCGGCCCCGAAGGGCGGGGCTAGAATGGCACGGACATGACCCGACCGCCACATTCACCCTCCGGTCCCGCGAAAAGGCGTGGAAAACGCGGGTTTGCCCAGGCGGCGAGCCTGGTTCAGACCCAGATCCGCCAAGCGGGCGAGGCACGCGGTTTCGCCGTCAGCCGCCTTCTGACCCGCTGGGCCGAGATTGCCGGCCCCGACATCGCCGCCATCGCGCGTCCCGTCGCGGTCGGCCATGCGCGCGGCGCGTTCGGGGCCACGCTGACCCTGCTGACCACCGGCGCGCAGGCCCCGCTGCTGGAAATGCAGAAGGAACGGCTGCGCGAACGCGTCAACGCCTGCTATGGCTATGCCGCGATCCGTCAGATCCGCATCACCCAGACCGCTGCGACGGGCTTTGCCGAAGGCGCGGCGACGTTTGAACCGGCCCCCGTCGCCAAGCCCCGGCCCGACGATCCGCACATCGTCGCGCGGGCCCGGACGGTGGCCGCCCCCGTGACCGACCCCGGACTTCGCGCCGCCCTCGAAAGGCTCGGCTCGCATGTGCTCAATTCCCAAAAACAAGGCTGACCGATGAAAAAATCGCTTCTCGCCGCTGCCGCCGTCCTGTCCCTCGCAGGGGGTGGGTGGTATGCCGCCACGCTGTCCGCCACCGGCCCGGCACCGATGCAGGCCGCCGCTCAGGATGCCGAAGCCCCCGTCACGGTTCAGGAAATGACACTCGGCGATCCGCAGGCGGACGTGCAGGTCATCGAATACGCGTCCTTCACCTGTCCGCATTGCGCGACCTTCCATGAAGGGCCGTTCCAGCAGATCAAGGAAAACTATATCGACACCGGGAAGATCGGCTTCACCTACCGCGAGGTCTATTTCGACAGATTCAGCCTCTGGGCGGGCATGATCGCGCGCTGCGCGGGCGATACGGACCGCTATTTCGCGATCTCGGGCCTTATATATGATCAGCAGCGCGAATGGACCCAAGGCGACCCGGCGACCATTGCGGAAAACCTGCGCCGCATCGGCAAGACAGCTGGACTGGACGATGAACGGCTGGATGCCTGCCTGAACGACGCTGCCAAGGCGCAGGCCCTTGTCGCCCGATACGAGGAGACGACGAAGGCCGACGACATCAACGCCACGCCATCCTTTGTCATCAACGGCGAGAAGTATTCCAACATGAGCTACGAGGATTTTGCCGCGATCCTCGACGAAAAACTGGGTGGCTAAAAAAGCCGGTCCAGCGCCGTTTCCAACGGGGCCGGATCGTCCAGCACAAGGCGGACCGGCACCGTCAGTACCTTTCCGCGCCAGGCGGGCGACAAACGAACCGCATCCTTTTCGGTCGTGACCAGTTGCGCGCCCAGCGCATTCGCCTGCGTCTCCAGCCGCTTCATCAGCGCGGGCGCCAACGGTTGGTGATCGTCCAGCGCCTGCGCGCCCCGCAGGTCGGCGCCGAGCGTCCGTAGCGTATCGAAGAATTTGGCCGGACGCCCGATTCCGGCGAAGGCCATGACAGGCATGTCCTGCCAGTCCATTCCCGTCCGAAGCGGTTCGAGCCGACCGGTCATCCTCGGGCAAGCGATACTGGCGCTCCAGGTCCGATCGAAGGCTTCCTGCGCCGCGGGCGGACCTATCGACAGCAACAAATCCGCGCGTCGCAACCCCGCCGCGACGGGTTCGCGCAGCGGTCCGGCCGGCAGAACGCGCCCGTTGCCGAACCCCACGGAGGTATCGACAACGACGATGGACAAATCGGCGGCCAAGGCCGGATTCTGGTGGCCGTCATCCATGACGATGGCGCCCGCGTCGTCCGCCAACGCCGCCTGCGCCGCCGCCGCCCGGTCGCGTGCGACCCAGGTCGGTGCGAAGGCCGCCAGAAGCAGCGGTTCGTCCCCCACCTGCGCGGCGTCGTGGCGGATTGGGTCGACGCGGACCGGCCCCTTGGCGGTTCCGCCATAGCCCCGGCTGACGACATGGGCGGCGATCCCACGCTCGGCCAGAAGCCTCAGCAGCGCGATGACGGTCGGCGTCTTGCCGGTGCCCCCGACATTGATGTTGCCGACCCGCAGCACCGGCACGGGCAGGGTCAAGCCTGGCCGGGCGACGCGCCGCGCCGTCGCCGCCGCGAAGATTGCCGATACCGGCGCCAAGGCGCGCGCGCGCCATCCGGGTGCGTCGGGAGGGTTGTTCCAGAAGACCGGCGGCCGCGTCATTGCGCGGCCCGGTCGAGGATCTCGGCGAGAGCCTGGATGGCCCGATCCGTCGACTCGGCCCCAGCGGTGACGACGGCCCAGCCCGCGGCGGCCATGTCGGCGGCACGGTCGGGCGCCAGAAAGCGTTCGACGGCACGCCCCAATTCCGCGGCATCGCCCACCCGCCATGCGGCACCGCCGGCATGCAGGCGACCCAGCGCCTCGGCCGCCGTGCCCAGGGTGCCCCCGTGCAGCACGACGGACCCAAGCGCCGCCGCCCCGTAAGCCGCGCTGGCGGTCGCCCCGATCCCGTCCAGCGTCCCGCCCAGAAAGGTGATGGGCGCAAGCCGCATCCACAGGCCGGTCTCGGCGTCCTGATCGGCGATATAGACCTGCGTCCCCAGGATCGGCTCCTCGTCCAGCGACCGCAAGGCACAGCGCCAGCCCAGACCCTCCAGCCGCGCATGCAGGTCAGGGCCGTCAGCCGGATCGTCAGGCTCCAATATCAGCAGCAGACGATGCGACAGCTTCGCCGCTTCCTCGTGCGCGGCAAGGATGGCGGCGATCTCGGCCTCTGGGACAGCGCTCGCCAGCCAGACGGGGCGCGTGGCCAGAAGCGTCGCCAATGCTTCCCGGTCGGGTTCGTAAACCGGTGGCGGGCGCGGAACGTCGGATAGCGGGGACGCGACATCGACCCGCGACGACCCAAGCCGCGGATCTGGCCGGGCGGCAAGCACCAGATCGAACCGGGCTAACGGCTGGACGAGCGAAAGCGCGTGGCGGGCGGGATCGGCGTCCAGCGCGATGCAGGGGATCCGGCGACGAAGCGCCTCGGCCCACAGGATCGGCGCGGGCGCGGTCCCGATCCAGACAAGCGCCTGCGGATGCCAGTGATCGAGAAACCGCCGCACAACCGACAGCGCGTCGACAGGCGGCGGTTGAACGATCGCGTCTATTGCAGGGCGGTCCCCGTTCAGACCTGTCAGCAGGATCGTAAGCGGCCGCGCGCGCGCTGCCAGCGGCCCGGCCAGCAGGTCGATGGCACGGGCAAAACGCGGTTCGCAGCCATGAAACCAGATCAGCGGCCCCTCGGGGCGTTCGGGCATCGACCGGGCCAGCGACGGGTCGGCATCCGCCGTTCCGCCATCCGATGCCCGCAGCGCCGAGACGGTTCGCGCGACCGCCAGCCGGTGCCGGGCCATCGCCAGCGAGAAGGGCATCGCCGCGTCCCGTCTAGCCGCCCAACTCCTCGGTCGGGGATGCGGCTTCTTCCTCGTCGCGCAGGCGGTGGATATGGGCGATGAAATAGCGCATGTGGGCGTTGTCCACCGTGCGCTGCGCCTCGGCCTTCCAGGCCGAGAAGGCGCTGGCATAGTCGGGAAACATGCCGACGATGTGGATGTCATCAACCGATTTGAAGACGTTCTTCGTGGGATCGACCAGCTCGCCTCCGAAGACGAGATGCAGGCGTTGGGTGGCAGACATGGCAGGTTCCTGGACTTGGATCTTACGGGCGCGCTATGCACCCGACGGGCCGCGTCAGGCAAGCCTTGCCAGCAGGGCGCGGTGCAATCCGGGCGGCGCGGCGAGGATCCCGTTCGCCCGCCGATCCGCGCTGTTGAGGACCAACGCCGCGCCATGGCGGTCGGTGACGGCGGCCCCCGCCTCGGCGGCGATCAGGGCGCCAGCCGCGATGTCCCATTCCCAGGCGGGCCGCAGCGTCAGCATGGCGTCGAACCGCCCTTCGCCGATCAGCGCCAGACGCCACGCCATCGAGGATCTGAAATGCCGCTGAAACGCGGGCACCCCGCCGCGCCAATGGGTATCGGCATAGGTCGGCCGCGAGGCGAGCGTGCGCGCGCCGTCCGCATCCGCCTGCCCGCTGGCCGCGATGGGCCTGCCGTTCAGCGTCGCGCCCTGCCCGGCTGCCGCTGCATAGACGGCATCGCGCGCCGGCATGTGGACGACCCCGGCCACCGGGCGACCGCCGCGCACCACGGCCAGGGATAGCGCCCAGTCCCGCTTGCCATCCAGATAGGCCCGCGTGCCGTCTATCGGGTCGATGACGAAGCATGCGTCGGCCGTAAGGCGGCGCGGGTCGTCGGGCGATTCCTCGCTCAGCCAGCCGTAATCGGGCCGGGCGTCGCGCAAGGTCCGTTCGAGCGCTTCGTTCACCGCGATGTCGGCGGCGCTGACCGGGGTGCCGTCGGTCTTGTCCCAGCGATGGACGGGGCGCTGCCAGTGTTCCATCGCGATCCCGGCCGCCGCGGTCGCCGCATCGAGAAGCAGCGCCAGATCACTCGCCGGCAAGGACCAGCCCTTCGACACGCAAGGACGGCACGACGCGGCCTAGCCAGGGGCGTGCATCGTCGGCGGCGGCAAGGGTTCGCAGCATGTCGCGCAGATTGCCTGCCAGCGTGATCTCGTTGACCGGAAACCCGATCTCGCCGTTCTCGACCCAGAAGCCCGACGCACCGCGGGAATAGTCGCCGGTATTGGGATTGATCGAGGATCCGATCATCGACGTGACCAGCAGGCCGGTGCCCAGTTCCGCCAGCATCCTGTCGCGCGGCATGGCAGCGCCCGTCAGGGTCACGTTTCCCGTGACAGGCGCAGGTGGCGAGGACAGGCCGCGAGCGGCATTCGCTGTCGATGCCATGCCCAACTTGCGCCCGGTTGCCAGATCCAGCGTCCAGCCGGTCAGAATGCCGTTCTCGACAATGGCCCGGCGCGCGGTGGGAAGACCCTCGGCATCGAAAAGCCGCGATCCGCCGATGCGACAGCGATGCGGCTCCTCGATCAGCGACAGATCGTCGGGCAGCACCGGCTGCCCCAGAAGGTCGCGCGCCCAGGACGATCCGCGCGCGATCATCGTGCCGTTCACCGCCTGCAACAGATGGCCGATCAGCCCCCCTGCCACCCGTTCGTCGAAGATGACGGGCCAAGCCCCGGTCCTGGCCTTGCGCGCCCCGGCCCGCGCGGCGGCGCGGTCGCCCGCTAGCGCGCCGATCTCCTCGGGCGAGGGAAGGTCGGCGCGATAGACCCGCCCTTCGCCCGCATAATCCCGTTCCATCGCCAGACCGTCGCCGCTGATCGCCACGCAGGACAGATGGGTGTCGGTGCGTTCATAGGCGCCCCGAAAGCCGTTGGTCGCCGCCATGCGGATCGCCCGCCGGCTTTGGCCGGCGCCCGCACCCTGCACCTGCGACACGCCCTTGACGGCCAGCGCGGCAGCCTCGGCGCGTCTGGCCCAATCCTCCAGCTCGGCCGGGGGCAGCGGATCGGCGGGATCGGCCAGTTCCAGCGCCGCCATGTCGCGATCGCGCGCAAGCTGGTCCGGGTCGGCCAGCCCCGCACCCGGATCCTCGGGCGCCTCGCGGGCCATGGCGACCGCGCGCTCGGCCATCGTCTGCATCGTGCGCGGGCTGATGTCGGAGGCGGAAACGCAGGCCTGACGCCGCCCCATCAGCACCCGGAGCCCGATTTCGACCCCTTCCGAGCGTTCGGCGTGTTCCAGCGCGCCCTTGCGCACGTCGATGGACAGCGACGCGGTATCGGCGGCGATCACATCGGCGGCCTCGGCCCCGGCCCGTCTGGCGGCGGCAAGAAGATCGGCGGTCAGGCGGTCGAGATCGGGCATTCGCGGTCCTCGCTGGCGTGGGCTGCACCTAGGTCGCGCGAGCCCTCGCAGCAAGGCGGCGGCGGTCAGACCCCGGCGGCGACCATGGCGCGGGCCAGCAACGGAACCGTTCGCGCGTTCAGCCCCGCCACATTGATCCGGCTGTCGCCGACCATGTAGATCCCGTGATCGCGGCGCATCGCCTCGACCTGCTCGGGCGAAGCACCCAGCCGCGAGAACATGCCGCGGTGCCGGGCGATGAAGTCGAACCGGTCCGAATTGCTTTGCCGGCGCAGTTCGTCGGCAAGCTGTTCGCGCAAGGTCAACAGGCCCCGGCGGATATCCTCGACCTCGGCCTGCCAGGCGGCGCGCAGGGCGTCGTCGGTCAGGATCATCGTCACCAGCCGGGCGCCGTGATCGGGCGGAAAGCTGAAGTTCTGCCGGTTGAGATAGGCCAGCGTTCCCTGCGCCAGCCGTGTTGATGCGGCATCGGGCGCCAGCGCGATCAGCAGTCCGGCGCGTTCGCGGTAGATGCCGAAATTCTTCGAACAGCTTGCCCCGATCAGCACCTCACGGCAGGCCCGCGCGACAATGCGGGTGCCCTGCGCGTCGGCCTCCAGCCCGTCGCCGAAGCCCTGATAGGCCAGGTCGATGAAGGGAACGGCGCCCTTGCGGACCAGCAGATCCGCAACCTGCCGCCACTGGGCTTCGGTCAGGTTCGCGCCTGTGGGGTTATGGCAGCAACCGTGCAGCAAGACGACATCGCCTTCTGCCACGCGGTCCAGATCGGCCATCATTCCGTCGAAATCGACATCGCAGGTCGCGGAGTCGAAATAGCGGTATTCGGTGAACGGAATGCCCAGATGCCGCAGGATCGACAGATGGTTCGGCCATGTCGGATCGGACACCCAGACACGGGCGTCAGGCGCGGCCATGCGCACCAGTTCCATCCCCTGCCGGAAGGCCCCGGTCCCGCCCGGCGTGGCGGCGCAGGCGATGCGGTCGTCCGGCACCGTGTCCCCCAGGATCAACTGGGTCAGCGCCGCGCCATAGGCCGGATCGCCGGTCAGCGCGGTATAGCTTTTCGTCTCCTCAATTTCCCAAAGCCGCTTTTCGGCGGCCTTGACCGCGCGCATGACCGGCGTGCGGCCCTCGGCATCCTTGTAGACACCGACGCCCAGGTCGATCTTGTCGGACCGCGCATCTTCGCGGAACGCGGCCATCAAGGCCAGGATCTTGTCGGCGGGTTGCGGCTTGAGGGCGGTCAGCATCATGCGGCTCCGGTTGCGATGGGATGATCGGACGCGCCCCACTCGGCCCACGATCCGTCGTAAAGCGCCACGTCATCGTGACCGATCCGGGTCAGCGCCAGGAACAGGATCGCGGCGGTCACGCCCGATCCGCAGGTCGTGATAACCGGACGGTCAAGGTCGATCCCCGCTTTTGCGAACGCGGCGCGAATGGCGTCCTTGCCGATCATCGTGCCGTCCTCGTTCAGCAATTCCGTATAGGGCAGGTTCTTCGATCCGGGGATGTGGCCCGCGCGCAGGCCCTCGCGCGGTTCTGGCGCGTCGCCGCGAAACCGCGCGGCACCGCGCGCATCGACGATCTGCGCGCTGCCAGAGCGCGACGCCTCGGCCACTTGCGCCGCGTTGCGCACCAGCCTGTTCTGGCGCGACGCGCTCATGTGCCGATCGGTCCTGACGGGGGCCATATCCTCCAGCGGCCGCCCCTCGGCGCGCCATTTGGGCAGCCCACCGTCCAGAACGGCCACATCCGTCTTGCCCATCAGCCGGAACAGCCACCACACGCGAGCGGCGGAAAAGATGCCGGCGCCGTCATAGACCACCACCTGATGCCCGTCGCCGATGCCCATGGCCCGCATCCGGCTGACGAACTTTTCGGGCGGCGGGGCCATGTGCGGCAGGTCCGTGGACAGGTCCGCGATTTCGTCCAGATCGAAGAAGCGCGCGCCGGGAATATGGCCTTCGGCGTATTCCGCCGCGGCGTCGCGTCCCGCATCGGGCAGATACCAGCTGGCGTCGATCACGCGCAGATCGGGATTGTCCAGATGGGCCGCCAGCCAGTCGGTCGAAACCAGCGTCTTGGGGTCGTCCTGCATCGCGCGCCTCCTGCCAACGGGTGCAGGATTAGGGCCACGCGCGTCCGGGCGCAACTTAACTGTGTTCCTTCAGCAGGCGGGCCTTCTGCCGCTGCCAGTCGCGCTTGGCGCTGGTGTCGCGCTTGTCCGGCGCGTTCTTGCCCTTGGCGATGCCGATCTTCACCTTGGCGATACCGCGATGGTTGAAATACAGTACCAGCGGCACCAGCGTCATGCCCTTGCGCTGGGTTTCCTGCCACAGCCGCGCCATTTCGCGCCGGTTCACCAGCAACTTGCGCCGCCGCCGATCCTCGTGCCCGAACATCGCCTGTTCGTAGGGGGCGATATAGGCGTTCACCAGCCACAATTCGCCATCCTTCACCTCGGCATAGCTTTCGGTGATCTGCGACGTGTTGCGGCGCAGCGACTTCACCTCGGACCCGGTCAGCACGATGCCGCACTCGATGTCGTCCGAGATCGCGTAGTCGTAACGCGCGCGCCGGTTTTCGGCGATCACCTTGTAGTTCGGGTTGTCCTTGGGCTTGGCCATTCGTCGCAGATAGGCAGACGGCATGCCGCTGTCCAGCCGGGCTTGTCGCCGGGGGCGCGGGACGTCACATCTGGCCCATGGATGACCTCGAGCGATTCATCGACGCACAGCGCGCGACCTATGCCACCGCCCTGGCCGAGATCGAGGCCGGCGCGAAGCGCAGCCACTGGATGTGGTATGTCTTTCCGCAGCTTCGCGGATTGGGGCAGTCGGAAATGGCGTATCGGTTCGGGATCGCCGGCCGGGACGAGGCCGCGCGGTATCTGGCGCACGGGGTTCTGGGGCCGCGTCTGGTGCGGATCGCCGAAGCGATGCTGGCCCATGACGGCCGCGACGCGGCCGCGATTCTGGGGCCGGTCGATGCGCTCAAGCTGCGGTCTTCGATGACACTGTTCGCATCGCTTCCCGATGCGCCGCCCGTCTTCGGCGCGGTGCTGGACACATTCTTCGACGGCCCCGACCCGCGCACGCTGGACCTTTTGAAATGAACCGCCTTCTGTCTTTCGGCCACGGCTATTCCGCACGGGCGCTTGCAGGGCTGCTGCTGCCGCAGGGCTGGCATATCGTCGGGACCACCCGCAGCGCCGACAAGGCCGAACGCATCGCCGCCACCGGGGTCGAGCCGTTGGTCTGGCCCGGCGACGATATCGGGCCCGCGTTGAGGAAGGCCACGCATCTTCTGATCTCGGCCGCGCCCGGACAGGACGGCGATCCGGTGCTGGCGCGGCTGCGGCACGATCTGGCGCAGGTGGCGTCCGGCCTGGCCTGGGTCGGCTACCTGTCCACCACCGGCGTCTACGGCGATCATGCCGGGGGTTGGGTGGACGAATCCGCTTCGCTGACCCCCGCGACCGAACGGGGCGTCGCGCGCGTGAAGGCCGAAGCGGCATGGCGGCGCCTGGCCTCCGATACGGGGCTGCCGCTGCACATCTTTCGGCTGGCGGGCATCTACGGGCCGGGGCGCGGGCCGTTCGCCAAGGTGCGCGACGGCACCGCCCGGCGGATCGTCAAGCCGGGGCAGGTTTTCAGCCGCATCCATGTGGACGACATCGCGCAGGTTCTGGCGGCATCCATCGCGCGGCCCGATCCCGGCGCGATCTACAACGTCTGCGACGACGACCCGGCCCCGCCGCAGGATGTGATCGCCCATGCCGCACACCTGCTGAACCTGCCGCTTGCGCCGGAAATACCGTTCGCGGATGCCGAAATGACGCCGATGGCGCGCAGCTTCTACGCGGAAAGCAAGCGGGTCGACAACAGCCGGATCAAGCGGGATCTGGGCATTCATCTGATCCATCCCGACTATCGCAGCGGGCTTGCATCGCTGCTGGAAAAGGAACACCGCTGAACCGGACGCGCAGGCGTCTTTCATTGCGGGAAAGCAGGATGGCAAACAGGCAGGGATCGTTTGTCGTGATCGGTCTGGGAAATTTCGGCAGTACGGTAGCGACCGAGCTGGTCCGTTTCGGCAATTACGTCATCGGCATCGATCTGGACGAAGCGCTCGTTTCGGCCCATGCCGAGACGCTGAACCAGGCTTTGATCCTCGACGCGCGGGACGACGAAGCGCTGCGCCATGCCGGTATCGACGCATGCGGGGCGGGCGTGATCGGCATGGGCAGCAGCCTTGAGGCGAGCGTGCTGGCGACCATGAATCTGCGCCTTCTGGGGATCGAGCGGATCTGGGCCAAGGCCACATCGCGCACGCATCATCGCATCCTGTCCAAGCTGGGGGCCGACCGCGTCATCCATCCCGAGGTGGATGTCGGACGCCAGATCGCCCAGGTTCTGCACAACCCGCTGGTCCGCGACTATGTGGCCTTGGGCAACGGGTTTCACGTCGTCAACCTGCGCATCCCCGCGACGCTGGACGGCAAGCCGCTGAACGGGCTTCCGTTGCGTAAATTCAACCTGCGATGTCTGGGCGTCATGCGTGGGACGGAGTTCATCGCCTCGGACGGTCCGAATGCCGTCCTGCACGGCGACGACCGATTGCTTCTTCTGGGTCGCCGCGCCGATTTGCGCAGCTATACCGCAACGCTTTGAAAAACCGTCTTCTCGACCGGCTGCATCGCCTTCCGCCGCCCGGCATGTTGGCATTGATCTATATCGCCTTCATCGCGATGGGCACGATCTTGCTGATGGCGCCGCTGTCGCTTCGTGCACCGATCGGCTGGGGCGATGCGCTGTTCACCGCGACATCCGCCGTTACGGTGACGGGGCTGGTCGTCGTCGATCCCGGCACAACCTTCACCTTCTTCGGGCAGGCGGTGATCGCGGTTCTCATCCAGCTCGGCGGGTTGGGGCTGATGACGTTCGCCGTGCTTCTGCTGACGGCGCTGGGAATCCCCATCGGCATTCCGCAACGCATCATCCTGCGCGAGGAGGTTAATCAGACCTCGCTGGGGAACCTGACGGCCCTGGTGCGGATCATCTTCGCTATCGCGCTGATCTGCGAAGGTTTCGCCGCCGTCGCGTTGTCATTCGTCTTCGTGCCGCAATTCGGCTGGGCACCGGGGGTCTGGCACGCCGTCTTCCATTCGGTTTCGGCCTTCAACAATGCGGGCTTCGCGCTTTTCCCTGACAGCCTTTCGGCCTGGGTCGCGAACCCCGTGATCACGATTGTCATTCCCGCTTCGTTCATTTTCGGGGGTCTCGGATTCGTCGTCATCGGCGAGGTTTTCACCCGGCGAAGCTGGCGCCGGCTCAGCCTGCATTCAAAACTGATGCTGGTCGGGACGGGCGTCCTGATTCTGGCAAGTTGGCTGCTGTTCGCAGCTCTGGAATGGACCAACCCCCGGACGCTGGGCGCGCTCGACGGGATTTCGGCCAGGGTGCAGGCCAGCTTCTTCCAGGCTGTCACGCCCCGGACGGCGGGGTTCAATACGTTGCCCACCGGCGAGATGCGCGACGCAACGGCGCTGATGACCATCGGTCTGATGCTGATCGGCGGCGGGTCCACCTCGACCGCGGGGGGCATCAAGGTGACGACCGCCATCGTGCTTATCCTGGGCACCCTTGCCTTCTTCCGACGCCGCACCGTGATGCAGGCTTTCGGACGGTCGCTGGGCACGAACGAAATCATGAAGGTGATGGCGTTGACCACGATCAGCATTACCGTCGTCTTCCTGAGTTTCTTCATCCTGACCGTCGGCCATGACGGCAGCTTCCTTGTCATGGGTTTTGAAGTGGCATCGGCCTTCGGCACTGTCGGCATGTCGATGGGTGCGACCGCGCAGCTCGATCCGGTGGGCCGGGCGGTCATCATTGTGATCATGTTCCTGGGTCGCGTCGGACCGTTGGCCTTGGGCTTTTTCCTGGCCACGCGGTCGCTGCCGCGCGTGCGGTATCCCGCAGGCCAGGTGTATCTGGGCTGAGGGGGTCAGTCCTTCACGATCAGCCGCCGGGGAACGTCGGCCAGGCATTCGGGCGCGCCATCGCGGATGACGATGCTTTCAGTGATCTCGAATCCCATATCCTCCAGCCAGAGGCCGGTCATGAAATGGAACGTCATGCCCGGCTTCAGCACCGTCCGGTCGCCGGGCCGCAGCGAACAGGTGCGTTCGCCCCAGTCGGGCGGATAGGACAGCCCGATGGGATAGCCGGTGCGGTTGTCCTTGCGAATGCCGTGTTTCTTCAGCACGTCGAAGAACGCGATGGCGATGTCTTCGCAGGTATTGCCGGCGCGCGCAGCCTCCAGCCCCCTGTCCATCCCTTCCAGCACGGCCTTTTCGGCATCCAGAAACGCCTGCGTCGGCCGTCCCAGGAAGATCGTCCGGCTGAGGGGACAGTGATAGCGCCGGAAGCAACCCGCAATCTCGAAGAACGTGCCTTCGCCCCGGCGCATCGGGCGGTCGTCCCATGTCAGATGGGGGGCGGCGGCGTCTGTTCCCGAGGGCAGCAGGGGAACGATGGCGGGATAGTCGCCGCCGAAGCCTAGATCGGGATCGTAGCGCAGGGCGGCGTCGTATATTTCGGCGACCAGATCGCATTTGCGCATTCCCGGCTCGATCCGGTCGGCGATGCGGGCATGCATCCGTTCGACCAGCCGGGCGGCCTTGCGCATCCTGTCGAGTTCCGCGTCCGATTTCACCCCGCGCTGCCAGTTGACCAGCCCCGTCGCATCGACCGGCGGCTGCGGCAGCCCTGCGCAAAGCGCCTGATAGCCGCGCGCCGAGAACCAGTAATTGTCCATCTCGACGCCGATCCGGCCCTTGTGCCAGCCGCGGTCGGTCAGCCGGGCGGCCAGATAGTCCATCGGGTGACGGTCGGGCGACTGCACATAGATGTCGGGATAGGCGATGATGTCGGGGTCGGCCATATAAACGGTGCGCAGCGCGCCCTGCGCGTCCTGCTCGCGTCCGAACCAGACGGGTGCGCCGAATGCCCTGACGATCACCGCCTGATGCACATAGAACGACCAACCGTCATAGCCGGTGATCCATGCCATGTTGGACGGGTCCGACGTGATCAGCGTGTCGATTCCGGCCGCATCCATCGCGCGTCGCAGCCGCGCCAGCCGGCCTTCGTATTCGGCATCGGAGAAGCGGAACGTATCGACGATGGCCATGACGCAGCTTTCCACGCCACAGGCTTTCCCGGCAAGCGGCATCGCAGACGAAATTTATTCCCGACTTTTTCTATCGGGTATCTTGCCATCCATCCCGGCACGGTGTTGGTTGTGCCGGGAATTGACAAGGAGACCCCCATGACCCGAACCGTCACAACCTCGGTCCTAGCCGTCGCCGCCATCTTCGGCGGCACCGCGCTGGCCTTCGCCGACGGCGAGCTGAACCTTTATTCGTCGCGCCACTATGACACCGATGAACGTCTTTACTCGGACTTCGAGGATCAGACCGGCATCACCATCAACCGTATTGAGGGCAACGGCGACGAGCTGATCGCGCGGATGGAAGCGGAAGGCGCCAATTCGCCCGCCGACGTTCTGCTGACGGTCGACACCTCGCGGCTGGAGCGGGCCAAGGATGCGGGCATCCTGCAACCTGTGGACAGTGCGGTTTTGAAGGACCGGATCCTGTCGAACCTGCGCGACAGCGACGACGAATGGTTCGGCTTTTCGCAGCGCGCGCGCATCTTCTTCTATGACAAGGACGAAGTGTCCAACCCGCCGCAGACTTATCTCGACCTCGCCGATCCGCAGTATCAGGGCATGGTCTGCGCGCGGTCCTCGACCAACACCTACAACCAGACGCTGCTGGCCTCGATCATCGAGAATCACGGCGAGGAGGAAGCCCGCAACTGGGCGCAGGGCGTCGTCGACAATTTTGCGCGCGAACCGCAGGGCGGCGATACCGACCAGCTGCGCGGTCTGGTATCGGGCGAATGCGACATCGCGGTGTCGAACACCTATTACTTCGCCCGCGCGATCCGCAGCGATGTCGAAGGCGTGTCAGACCATATCGACCAGATCGGCTGGGTCTTCCCGTCGCAGGATGCGCAGGGCGCGCATGTCAACCTGTCGGGCGGCGGTGTCGCGGCGAACGCGCCCAATCGCGACAATGCCGTCGCGTTCCTGGAATATCTGACCAGCGATTCCGCGCAGGAATACTTCTCGGGCGGGAACGACGAATATCCGGTCGTGCCGGGGGTCGAGCGCAGCGAGGCGGTGCAGAAGCTGGGCGATTTCAAGGCGGACGATGTCGATCTGTCGGCGGTCGCCAAGAACCTGCCGGCCGCGCAACAGATCTTCAACGAAGTCGGCTGGAAGTGATGCTTCGCTGACGCAACGCGGGGCCTGTCGTCAGGCCCCGCGTCCTGACGACCACCGGCGCAGCAATCCGCGCCGCGATGCCCGGCCTTCCGGCGACGTGCCGGTTCCGACCTGTCGGCAAAGCAGGATCACCGGAACAAGGCCGATGGCCGCGATCACCAGACTTGGCACCGCCGCCCCTTCCAGCCGTTCATCCGATGCCAGCCGGAACGCCTGAACCGCCAGCGTATCGTAATTGAACGGGCGCATGATCAGCGTCGCGGGCAGTTCCTTCATCGTATCGACGAACACGATCAGCGCCGCCGTCAGGATGCTGGGGGTGATGAGCGGTAGATGCACCCGCCGCACCGTGCCCCATGCCGTCTTGCCCAGAACGCGTGACACAGCGTCCAGATTCTGCCCCACCGATGCGATGCCGCCGTCATAGGCCCCGAGGGCGGCGGCCAGGAACCGCACCATATACGCCATCACCAGAACCCAGATCGAGCCGGTGAAGAGCAGCCCGGTCGAAATGCCCCAATGCAGCCGCATCCAAGCGTCGAGCGCGTTGTCGAGTGCGGCGAACGGCACGAAAAGCCCCACCGCGATCACCCCGCCCGGCACCGCATATCCCATTCGCCCGACATGCAAGGCCGCGCCCGAGAGGCGCCCCGGCCGCAGCCGCTGAAACGTGCCCAGCACGATTGCCGCGCAGACGGTGACGATTGCCGCGACCGCGGCCAGCGTCAGCGAATTGCCGATGAACGCGATATAGCGGCGGCTGGTCAGGTCCTGATCCGATTGCAGCGCCATCACCGACAGCGCCACCACCGGGACGATGACGCCCAGCAGGACGGGAAGGCCGCAGAACGCCATCGCCCCGGCCGCCCGCCAGCCATGAAGGAACGGCCGCGCCATGCGTTCGTGCCTGCGACCCGCGTCGAAGCGCGCGCGGCCTCGCGATACCCGCTCCAGCGCCGCCAGGGTCAGCGCGAAGACCAGCAGACCCAGCGCCAGTTGCGCTGCCGCGCCTCTGTCGGCCAGCGAGAACCAGCTGGTGTAGATGCCGGTCGCGAAGGTCTGGACGCCGAAATGCGCGACAGTGCCGAAGTCGGCGATCGTTTCCATCATCGCCAGAAGCATGCCCGACACGATGGCCGGGCGGGCCATCGGCAGCGACACGGTCAGGAATGCCCGCCAGGCCGAACAGCCCAGGGCGCGGGCGGCATAGAAGGTCGCCGCGCTTTGCATTCCGAAGGCGGCGCGTGCCAGCAGATAGACGTAAGGATACAGAACCAGAACCAGCATCGCCGCCGCGCCGCCGCGCGACCGGATCTCGGGGAACCAGTAGTCGCGCGGACCCCATCCGGTCACGTCGCGCAACACGCTTTGCACGATGCCCGGATGATCGAGGATGTGGGTATAGGCGTAGGCCAGCACATAGGCAGGAAAGGCCAGCGGCAGGACCAGCGCCATTTCAAAGATGCGGCGGCCCCGAAAGTCGGTCATTGTCACCAGCCAGGCGGACCCGACGCCGATCACGAAGGTTCCGAGCGCGACGAGGGCGACCAGAAGAAAGGTATTGGCCAGATAGCGCGGAAGAACCGTATCGAGCAGATGAGTGAAGGTCGTCAGATCCGATAGAAACGCCGCAAGAACGACCGCCAGCAGCGGCGTGGCGCAAAGGATCGCGACCAGGACCGCGCCCAGCCCCAACAGCGACGGCCGCGCGCCGCCTGTCCGGTCCTTGCCGGCCGGAAGCGCCGTCATCTCTCGTCATCCATTTTCATGCGCAGGCGGTAACGTGCACCGTCCGGCGGTGCAATCGCCCTGCCGACAAGGCCGATATTCGTGAACGGGCGTCAGGGCCGGACGAAGGACGTGACGCGAATCGTGACGTCATGCGCTGCCGGGTCGTTCAGGAAATAGATCCCGCCTTCCCGCGAGGCGCCCTGCGGAACATAGTCGAATTCGGCATCGCCTTCCTCGACCACCTGGCCGTCGGACGACAGGGCGACGGACACCGCCACCGACGCCGCCGTCCGGCCGCCCGTGTTGCGGATCGTAAAGCGAACCAGCTTCGCGTCCGGCCCGGTCGTGTCGATGGCATAGGTATAGTCGAACCGGGGCGGACCGTCGGGCGAGGACAGGGCATGCAGCAGCATGTAGCCGACCAGCCCCACCACCAGCAGCGCCCCCAACGCCGCGACCGCCGCCTCGGGCTTCGAGGTTCCAAGGTGCCGTTTGGGCGGGCGGCGCGATCTCCGCGGTTCGGGCATCACAGGATCAGCCGCGCGACGGCGGCGCCGATGCCGCCGGGGATCGCGACGATAGCCGTCAGACTGATGACCGTTTGCACGGACGCATTGTCGATCCTGCCGAAGGTCCACAGAAGATAAAGGCTGACGCAAAGCACCAGCGCATAGCCGACGACAGTATAACGAAAGAACAGCGTCCGGGCGCCCAGTCGCCCGATCTCGGAGGCTTTCGAGCCGCGGATTTCCAGCGAATAGACGAAGACGTGCATCAGCAGCAGCGTGAACAGCACCGTGGCGATGTCGTGGCCCACGCCCATTTCGTGCGCGAGGACGACGATCTCGTCCGTGGGTGCCACGCTGAGCGACAGGAAGATCGCGCCCACGACCATCAGGAATATCTGCCCGCCATAGGTTTGCCCGCGCTGGTCGCGTTCATAGTGCACTGCTTCGGAATCGAACTGGTTCTGCGCAAGCATCGCCCCGATGCTGCCGGGCACGGTCTGAATCATCACCTTGCCGACGCTTTCATGCAGGGGCACGTCCGGTCCGATCAGCCCGAACAGAAGCAGGATGGCGGTCGATACGACAAGCGCCACCGCGATCGCGACGAAGGCGTCGGCAATGTCATCGCCAAGCGTTGCCGTCAGGCGAAAACCGCCGACGCGCGACAATCCGGTCAGAAGGATAGGCAGCACGACGAACAGCAGTGCCAGCCGTTCGGCGCCGATCAGAAAGCCGAGATCCCACATCTCCATCGTCATGAGGATCGGCAGCGAGAACAGCAGCGATCCCGCCCCGGCCCGGCCCACATCGACCATGAAGGCGCGGGGCGACTGGCCCGCCGCCTCGCCGCGCATGTCCTGGCTGGTCCGCATCAGGCCCGTTCCTTCGCGCAAAGCTCGCCTGGAACGCGCTGGACGGGCACCGGGGCGTTCTCGGCATCCGACGACCTGAGCTTCCTGGCGAACTGCCCATAACGCCGGCTGCCCGGCGCGGCGGTCAGGCCATGCAACACGATGCTGGCAAGCACCGTCAAGGCGACGGTCGCCGCGATGTCGTCAATTGCCGCAATGTCGAACGTGTCCAGCACGATCAGCAGATAGATGACCGACGCCATACCGCGCGGCCCGTACCAACCCAGAAAGAGGGTCGTTCGGCGGTGCAGGCCCATTCCGATGACCGCCATCGCGACCGGCCCCATTCGCAGGACCGTCAAGGCAAGCAGGGCGAACACGACATGCTGCCAGCCGATGTGATGCAGGAATTGCGGCAGCAACAGCGCGCCGACGAGAAAGAAGATGGTCGAATTCAGTAACTGCCCGATGGTCCCGGCAAACTCCTCAACCGCGTCGCGGGTGTATTCCGATCTGGTCGACACCACCACGCCGGCGGCGAAGGCGGCCAGAAAGCCGTTCGCCTGCAACATGTCGGCCGCCAGATAGGCGACCACCGGCAGCGCGAACAACGCTAGCCGGAAGAAATCCTCGCCCACCCAACCGCGGCGCAGCGGACGGGCGATGGCCCAGGCCGCGACGGTGGCGATGGTCGCACCGATCACCGGGCCGCCGAGGATTTGCAGAAGGATATAGGCCGTCCAGTCCCCGGCCCCCGCCGTGGTCCCCGCGCCTGCCAGCGACGCGACGATGAAAAGGCAGGGCAGCCCCAGCCCGTCATTCATCCCCGATTCCACGTTGAGACCTTGCCGCACCAGCGCCGGAACCTCCTCGGATGTCACGACAGGTTCGCCCAGTGCGGCGTCGGTCGGCCCCAGCATCACCGCCAGAACCGCCGCCTCCCACAAGCCGAAGGACGGGAAGATCCACCATGCGGCGAACGTCCCCAACACCATCGTCAACGGCAGGCCGATTCCGAGCAGCCGGATGGGAAGCGAATGGAAGCGCCGCAGCCGCTTGACGTTGATACGCACCGAATCGGTGAACAACGCGACCACAAGCGTCAGTTCGGCGACGCGTTTGACGGTTTCGTCCTGCATGGGGATCCGCACGACATTCAGGATCATCGGCCCAAGAAGAAGGCCGATCCCGGCGAACATCATCGGTGCGGTGAACCGCCCGTTACGCGCGACATCCGAGACGCAGGCGAACAGGATGACGGTCAGGCCGATGACCAGGATGTCGATGTCGTTCACGATTCCCGCCCCCTGCGCGTTTCACGTCACAACACCCAAACCGACAGGACGATCCGTGCACCACGATATCCTCGAAAGATCACCGCTGTTTCTGTAGCATCACCGGCATGGCCGCATGGCGGATGACAGGGAAGGACAAAAGATGCTCACCAACGATCAGCTTGCCGCCTGGGACCGGGATCACTTCTTTCACCCCTCGACCGCGCTGGGCGCCCATGCGCGGGGCGAGACGCCGCCGCGCGTGATGTCGGGCGGCGACGGCGTGTTCATCGAGGACCGCGACGGCAACAGGCTGCTGGATGCGTTCGCGGGGCTTTATTGTGTGAACGTGGGATACGGGCGGCGGCAGATCGCCGATGCCATCGCAGCGCAGGCGCAGCAGCTTGCCTATTACCACGCCTATGTCGGGCACGGCACCGAAGCGTCGATCACGTTGGCTAAGATGATCCTCGACCGGGCGCCGCAGGGCATGTCCAAGGTGTTCTTCGGGCTGGGCGGATCGGACGCGAACGAAACCAACATCAAGCTGGTCTGGTATTACAACAATATCCTCGGACGGCCCGAGAAGAAGAAGATCGTCTCGCGCTGGCGGGGCTATCACGGATCGGGGCTGATGACCGGATCGCTGACCGGGTTGAAGCTGTTTCACGACAAGTTCGATCTGCCGCTGGCCCAGGTCGTGCATACGGAAGCCCCGTACTTCTATCGGCGCGCGGATCCGTCCCTGTCCGAAGCCGAGTTCACCGCCCATTGCGCGGCCGAGCTGGAGACGCTGATCGACCGCGAAGGGCCGGAAACCATCGCCGCCTTCATCGGCGAGCCTGTGCTCGGCACCGGCGGGCTGGTGCCGCCCCCGGCAGGATATTGGGACGCCATCCAGAAGGTGCTGGACCGGCATGACATCCTGCTGATCGCGGACGAGGTCGTGACAGGCTTCGGCCGTCTGGGCAGCATGTTCGGATCCGATCATTACGGGATGCGCCCGGATCTCATCACCATCGCCAAGGGCCTGACCTCGGCCTATGCGCCGCTTTCGGGGTCCATCTTCGGCGACCGCATGTGGCAGGTGCTGATGCAGGGCACGGACGAGAATGGCGCCATCGGGCACGGCTGGACCTATTCCGCGCATCCCATCGGCGCCGCGGCCGGTGTCGCGAACCTCAAGCTGATCGACGAGATGGGGCTTGTCGCCAATGCCGGCGCGGTGGGTCGCCACCTGCGGGCGGCGTTGCGGGACGCCGTGGGCGATCATCCGAACGTGGGCGACATCCGCGGCGAGGGGATGATGGCGGCGGTCGAGCTGGTGAAGGACCGCGACAGCCGCACGTTCTTCGATCCGACGGAAAAGGCGGCGATCCGTGTCGTCGCCGCCCTGCTGTCCGAGGGCGTGATCGGACGCGCCATGCCGCAATCCGACATCGTCGGCTTTGCCCCCCCGCTTTGCCTGACGACCGATGAAGCGGACCAGGTCGCCACCGCCCTGGGCAAGGCGATCAGGTCGGTTCTGGGCTGAGCCGCGTCGTCACAACCGCTGGCCGGATGCCCTTTCGAACAGGTGCATCTGGTCGGCGGGCACCGAAAACGCGATCCGGCCGGACCCGCTGATGCGGTGCACGCCGGGCAGGCTGATGGTGAACGCCTCGCCGGTCGCGGTCAGGCGGCCGTGCAGAAGGGTGTTGGCGCCCAGCGGTTCGGCCATCTGCACATCCAGCGCCAGCGGTCCGTCCGGGTCCGCCACCGCATGTTCGGGCCGGATCCCCAGGGTGACGGGCCCCGACGCGCCCGCCGCACCCGGCAGGTTGACGGCGCCCAGACGCAGCGTGCCGTCCTGCGCGTCCGCATCCAGCACGTTCATCGACGGGCTGCCGATGAATTGCGCGGCGAACAGAGTCTCGGGCCGCTCGTAAACCTCGATGGGCGCGCCGATCTGTTCGGCGCGGCCCGCGTTCATCACGATCATCCGGTCGGCCATGGTCATCGCCTCGACCTGATCGTGCGTGACGTAAAGCGCGGTGATCCCCAGCCGGGATTGCAGGTCGCGGATTTCCAGCCGCATCTGCACGCGCAGCTTGGCATCCAGATTGCTGAGCGGTTCGTCGAACAGGAACACCGCAGGTTCCCGCACGATGGCGCGGCCCATGGCGACGCGCTGGCGCTGCCCGCCCGACAGGTCGCGCGGGCGTCGGTCGAGATAGGGTTCCAGTTGCAGCAGCGTCGCGGCGTCCCTGACCTTGCGGTCGATCTCGGCCTTCGGCAGACCGGCGATCTTCAGGCCGTATCCCATGTTCCGCCGCACGCTCATATGCGGATAGAGGGCGTAGTTCTGGAACACCATGGCGATGTTCCTGTCCATCGGCTCGCGCTCGTTGACGCGGGTGCCGCCGATGCGCACCTCGCCCTCGGTCACGGTTTCCAGCCCCGCCATCATGCGCAGCAGCGTGGACTTGCCGCAGCCGGACGGTCCGACGATGACCACGAATTCGCCGTCCGCGATGTCGGTCGTGACCCCGCGGATCACCTCGGTCGCGCCGAAGCGCTTCTTGACGCCGATCAGTTCCACGCCTGCCATGGGAATTCCTACTTTTCGCTGTCCACGAGGCCGCGGATGAACAGGCGCTGCATCGACACGACGACGATGACCGGCGGCACCATCGCCAGGATCGACGTCGCCATGATGACCGGCCAGTCGGCCACGTCGTCGCCCGACGGGAACATCTGCTTGATGCCCATGACGATGGTGTTCATCGACGGGTCCGTGGTGATGAGAAGCGGCCAGAGATACTGGTTCCAGCCATAGATGAACAGGATTACGAACAGCGCGGCGATATTGGTCCGGCTCATCGGCAACAGAATGTCGACGAAGAACCGCATGGGCCGCGCGCCGTCGACCCGCGCTGCCTCGGCCAGCTCGTCCGGGACGGTCAGGAAGAACTGGCGAAAGAGGAACGTCGCCGTTGCGGACGCGATCAGCGGGAAGATCAGGCCGGAATAGGAATTGAGCATGCCGAAGCCTGCCACGACCTCGTAGGTCGGCACGATCCGCACCTCGACCGGCAGCATCAGCGTCAGGAAGATCAGCCAGAAGAACACCGATTTGCCCGGAAAGCGGAAATAGACGATGGCGAAGGCCGACAGAAGCGAGATCGCGATCTTGCCGATGGCGATGCCCATGGCCATGACCAGCGAATTGAACAGCATCGTGGCCACGGGCACATTGACGCCCGCGAACAGCGCCTTGCGATAGTTTTCCAGAAACTGCCCGCCCGGCCAGACCGGCATCGGCGGACGCGCGATCTCGGGCTGGGTCACGGTGGATGCGACGAAGGCCAGCCAGATCGGAAAGAAGATCACCAGCACGCCCGCGATCAGCAGCAGATGCGTCAGCCACAACCCGGCGCCGCGCCGTTCGACCATGCCGTCGGGGGCCGCCCTGCGCACGCCAACGGGCACGATTTCGACCGCGTCGGTCAATAATGCACCCTCCGCTCGATGAACCGGAACTGGATAACGGTCAGCAGACCGACGACGACCAACAGGATCACCGACTGCGCCGCCGACGATCCCAGATCCTGCCCGACGAAGCCGTCGGCATAGACCTTGTAGACCAGGATCGTCGTCGCCTGCTGCGGACCGCCGCTGGTGATGGTGTGGATGACGCCGAACGTCTCGAAGAAGGCGTAGACGATATTGACGACCAGCAGGAAGAAAGTGGTCGGGGACAGCAGCGGCAGAACGATGGTCCAGAACCGCCGCCAGAAGCGCGCGCCGTCGATGGCCGCGGCCTCGATCACCGACTTCGGGATCGCCTGCAACGCGGCGAAGAAGAACAGGAAGTTATAGCTGATCCGTCCCCAGGACGACGCGACGACGACGAGGCCCATCGCCTCGGCCTCGTTCAGGACGTGGTTCCAGTCATAGCCGAGCCTGCCCAGATACCACGCCACCACGCCGACGCGGGTGTTGAACATGAACAGCCACAGCACCCCCGCGACCGCCGGGGCGACCGCATAGGGCCAGATCAGCAGCGTGCGATAGGCGCCCGCCCCCTTGATCAGCCTGTCGGCCAGCACGGCCAGGAACAGCGCGGGGATCAGCGACACCAGCGTCACGAGGGTCGAGAAGATCGCCGTGGTGACGAAGGACGCGCGGTAATACGGATCGGACAGAAGGAAGCGGAAATTGTCCAGCCCGACCCATTGCATCGACAGGCCGAACGGGTCGGGGATGAACAGCGACTGCCAGACCGCCTGCTCTGCCGGATAGAAGAAGAACACCGCCGACACGATCACCTGCGGGGCGATCAGCAGCAGCGGCAGAAGCCAGCCCTTGAAGGTGACGCGCTTTTCCATCGGACCGGCCCCGCTGGAGGACGGCCCCGAAGGACCGTCCTGCCCTGGTCAGTTGCTCGCGCGCTCGAACCGGCGGAGAAGCTGGTTGCCGCGTTCGACGGCGGAATCCAGCGCCGCCTGGGCGTCCTTGTCGCCGGCCCAGACCGCCTCAAGCTCTTCGTCGATGATGGTGCGGATCTGATCGAACGATCCCAGCCGGATGCCCTTGGAATTGGCCGTCGGCTCGTTCGCGGTCATCTGGATCACGGCGATGTCGGTGCCGGGGTTTTCTTCGTAGAAACCTGCCTCGCGCGTGGCATCGGCAGCAGCCTGGGTCACGGGCAGATAGCCGGTATCCTGATGCCACTGGGCCTGCACGGGTGCCGAGGCGAGATAGGACAGGAACTCGGCCACACCCTGATAGTGATCCTCGGGCTGGCCGGCCATAATCCAGAGCGACGCGCCGCCGATGATGGTGTTCTGCGGTGCGTTGCCGACGCCTTCGTAGTAGGGCAGCGGCCGCACGTCGAAGTCGAACTGCGCCTCGTCCGCGATCCCGGCATATCCGGCCGAGCTTTCGGTGAACAGCGCGCATTCCCCCGCGCGGAAATTCGCGCCGCCCTCGTTCCGCCGGCCTGCATAGATGAACTTGCCGTCCTTCGCCCACTGGCCCAGATTGGCGATATGCGTCACCTGCGGGTCGGCGTTGAAGACCAGCTCGGTCGCGGTGCCGCCGAACCCGTTCTCCTCGGTCGCGAAGGGCACGTCATGGTAGGCCGACAGGTTTTCCAGATGGATCCAGCTTTGCCACGCGGTCGTCATCGGACAGGTGCTGCCAGCCTCCTTCAACTGGTCAAGAACCTCGCCGACCTGTTCCCAGGTGGTCAGATCGACATCGGGGTCGATGCCCGCTTCTTCCAGCGCGTCACGGTTGACCCAAAGCACCGGCGTGGACGAATTGAAGGGAAACGACAGCATCTCGCCGTCCGTGGTGGTGTAGTATCCCTTGACCGCGCCGATAAAGGCATCGGGGTCGAAATCCACATCGGCGGCCTCCATCACCTCCTGCACGGGACGGATGGCGCCCTGGGCGTTCATCATCGTGGCGGTGCCGACCTCGAACACCATCAGGATGTCGGGCTGTTCGCCGGCGCGGAAGGCGGCGATGCCCGCGTTCAGCGTTTCGGAATAGTTGCCCTTCGACGTGGCGACGACCTTCCAGTCGTCCTGGCTGGCGTTGAAATCCGCGACCTGCGCCTCCACCAGCTCGCCCAGCCGGCCGCTGAAGGCGTGCCAGAATTGCAGCTCGGTCTGCGCCATCGCGGGCGTCGCAAGCGCGGCTCCCGCGACCAGCGCGGCCATCAGTTGACGTTGCATCGTCGTTCCTCCCTGACTGCCAGTGCTCTTGTCGGCGGCACGGCATGAAACTGCCTCATGAGTAGCAGCCGGGCCGCGTAACTCAAGGCCGGGGTTTTGCCCTTTCCCCACGTCAACAGACCCGACGATTGACAGAACCCCGGCGGCCCGTAGGGTTGCGCGCAAACGGGGAGTGGACGTGAACGCCATCATCAAAGCCATCGACAGCCTGAACGAAGTCGTGGGCCGCATCGTCTGCGTGCTGGCGATCGTCTTCGCGGCGATCATCATCTACGATGTGGTGCTGCGTTATGCCTTCAACGCGCCGACGCGCTGGGCGTTCGACCTCAGCAAGCAGATCTACGGCTTTTATTTCGTGATGCTCGGCGGCTATGCGCTGCGCCACCAAAGCCATGTGCGGGTCGATCTTCTGACCGAACGGCTGGGCGACGGCGGGCGGCGGGCGGTGGAGATCCTCGGCTACCTTCTGTTCTTCCTGCCGTTTTCATGGGTTTTCGTGGCCCAGACTTTTGCCTTCGCACAAACGTCGTGGAACCAGGGCGAAACGACATACGGATCGGTGCAGTTGCCGGTCTATCCGCTCAAGGCGGCGCTGTTCGTCGCTGCGGTGCTGCTGGCGTTGCAGGGAATTTCGGAAGTGCTGAAGCTGCTTGCCGGGCGCGACCTTTATTGGAGAGAGACCCGCCATGGGGCCTGAAGGCATCGCACTGGCCATGTTCGGCATGCTGCTGATCGGTCTTTTCATGGGCCATCCGCTGGCCTTCGTGCTGGGCGGGTCGGCGGTGCTGGGCGCGGTGCTGGCGGGCAAGACGATGGTGCTGGGCATCGTCGTCAACCGCATCTTCGGCGATGTGCTGGACAACTACACACTGATCGCGATCCCGCTTTTCGTGCTGATGGCGCAATTCCTGTCCAACAGCGGCGTCACCGACAAGATGTTCGAAAGCCTGCGGCTGCTGATGTCGGATGTGCGCGGCGGGCTGGCGCTGGCGGTGGTGTTCATCTCGATCCTGCTGGCGGCCACCACCGGCATCATCGGGGCGTCGATCACCGTGATGGGCGTCATGGCGCTGCGCCCGATGCTGAATTACGGCTATGCGCCCTCCCTGACCGCCGGGGTGATCGCGGCCTCGGGCTGTCTGGGGATCCTCATTCCGCCGTCGATCATGCTGATCCTGATGGCCAGCTATTCGCCGCTTTCGGTGGGCGAACTTTTCGCCGGCGCGATGATCCCCGGTATCGTGCTGGGACTGCTCTACGCGGTCTATGTCGCGGTGATCGCGGTGCTGCGGCCCGATCTGGCGCCGCCTGTCCATTCCGACGAACGCCTTCCGAAGGGCAAGCTGTTGCGGATGCTGGCGGTCGAGGCGCTGCCGCCGCTGGTGCTGATCTTCGGCATCCTCGGCTCGCTGCTGGCGGGCATCGCCACGGCGACCGAGGCGTCGGCCATCGGTGCGGCGCTGGCGCTGCTGATCGTGGTCGCGCGCGGCCGGTTCCGTCTGGACACGTTCTATGACGCGCTGAAGGAAACCGGGAAGACCAGCGCGATGATCCTGTTCATCGTCGTGGGCGCGACCGCCTTTACCGGCGTCTTCAACATCACCGGCGGTCTGCGCGCCACGCAGGAAGTGATACGCGCGCTGGACATGGCGCCGTGGCTGCTGATCGCGACGATGCTGTTCATCGTCTTCGTGCTGGGCGCGTTTCTGGACTGGACGGGGATCGTGCTGCTGTCCTTCCCCATCTTCCTGCCCATCGTGCAGGAGATGGAGGGGATCAACCTGCTGTGGTTCGTCGTCCTGATGGCGGTCGTGCTGCAAACGTCCTTCCTGACGCCGCCCTTCGGATACGCTTTGTTCTATCTGCGCGCCATCGCGCCGCCGCAGATGCGGACCACCCAGATCATCGTTGGCGTGATGCCCTTCATCGGGCTGATCGTGCTGATGTGTATCGCGGTCGCCCTGTTCCCGTCGCTGGTGACATGGCTGCCGCAGGTTCTTTACGGATAAAAAGAGGGAGGAATGACGATGACCTATGCAGGAATGACCGGGGCGGCGCTGGCTGCCGCCGCGATCGCCGGTGCCGCGACGGCGCAGGATGCCAACTGGCAGATGACGACGACATGGCCCAGCTCGCTGGAACTGATCGAGATCGACAGGCACTTCGTCGAACTGGCCAACGCCCTGACCGGCGACGCCTTGCAGATCGACTTCTTCGAAGGCGGCAGCCTTGTGCCCGCGGGCGAGGTCTTTGGCGCGGTGCAGAACGGCGTCGTGCAGGCCGGGGCCGACTGGCCGGGCTATTGGGCCGGGCGCGACGCGGCCTTCTCGCCGCTGGCCACCACGCCGTCGCTGTTCAACGCCGTCGATTACGTCAACTGGATCCAGGAATGGGGCGGGGCCGAGATTTACGACGAGGTCTATGGCCGCTTCGGCATGGTCTATCTGCCCTACGGCGTGACGAACAACGAATCGGGCTTCCACACCAACAAGCCGCTTCAGAACCTTGCCGACCTGCAAGGGATGCGTCTGCGTGTCTCGGGGCTGGAACAGGGGCGGATCCTGGAACGGCTGGGCGGCTCGCAGGTGTCGATGGCGGGTGGCGAAATCTATCAGGCCCTGGAACGCGGCGTGATCGACGGCGCCGAATTCTCGACCCCGAACGTGGACTGGTCGGGCGGTTTCCAGCAGGTCACAAGCGACTGGGCGACGCCCGGCTGGCACCAGTCGGCATCGGTTTTCGGCGTGATGATCAACAAGGACGCCTGGGACGCCCTGTCGCCCGAGACGCAGAATGCGCTGGAAACGGCCGCGACGGCGAACCTGCTGTGGTCGCTGGCCTTCACCGAAAAGCGCGCGACGGAAGCCTATGCGAAGTGGGACGAAGCCGTGAACATCACCCGCTATGACGACGAGACGCTGGCCGAAGTCCAGAAGATCGCCAACGAGGTCATCACCGAAGTGGCGTGCGAGAACCCGACTTCCGCGAAGGTCTATCTCAGCCAGCTTGAATACCTGGCGGATTACGCCCAATGGCGCGATGCTTCGGTCCCGTTCAATCTGGGCCGCACGCCCGACGGCCCCGAAATCGAGCCGATCCGTGCCTGCGCCGAAGGGCAGTAAGACCGCCATCCAACAGAAAAGGGAAACGGCCGGGTCATCGCCCGGCCGTTGTCGTTTGCGCTATTCGGCGGCGGTGATCGCCTCGACGGAAATCGGGTTGATCCAAATGGGGTTCGTGAACGCCATCTTGCCTTCCGCATCCTCGACCGTCAGCGCGATCCAGTCGGTCCCGTCCCGCGGCGTTGCCGTCACCGTGAAGGACGCGGTGGATGCCATCGGGCTGTCGGCGAAGTCCTGGCTGGCGATCTGCCCGTCGGGTCCGGTCAGGGTCGCGCGGACAAGGCCGTTGACGGCTGTCAGATCGAACGCGACTGACCGTTCGGTGCCCGGTGCGATGCGCAGCGCGGATCCGAACATGACGTCGGGTGCGATCAGCGGGCCGCGCGTGACGTAGGCATGCCCGTCCTTCAAGCCCGCCACGAACCCTTCGGCGCTGGGTTGGCCGGGGACATGGACATAGGCCCGCGCGGATCCGGTCGCGTCGTTCCAGACGTCGTGCGCGTCCGATCCGCCCGACAGATAGATACGCTGCCCCCGCGACCACAGATGCCCTGCCCGTTCGAAAACGCGGGCATCGTCGTCGGGACCGTTCAGTTCCAGCAGGTCGATATCGGACGCGAAGCCGCCCGGCACGGTTCCCGCCTCCAGGCTGGCCAGATAGCCGTAGGGGATGAAGGGGTGGTTCGACTGGATCGCGTCCGCCCCCATCCGCCGCGCTTCGGCCAGAATCTCGGCCGCGGTCGCGGTCGATGTATCGACCTGCAATTCGGCGTCCAGGTCCAGCGGATAGGCGTTGAAATGCCCCCATGACGGCGAAAGCTCGATCGACGGGATGAACGGCACGTCCCGGTCTTCCGCGATACTGGCCAAAGTCTCGTAGTTCGCGGTCGAATCGTGGTCGCTGACGAAAATCACGTCCAGACCGGCCGCCAGTTCGCTGCGCGCGACCCATTCGGGCGGCGTGGTCCCTTCAAGCTGATCCGCATGATGATGCATGTCCGAGGCCAGCCAGCCGTCTTCCTGCGGCTGCGCGACAAGGTCCAGCGTCACATCAATATCGGACGCAGCGCCGGCCTCGACCGTCGCCGGCACCTGCTGAGCGAGGCCGAGGAAACCCGCCCCGTGGCCGACGCTGAAGACATACTCGCCCGGTGCAAGTTGCGCTTCGACATGGCCGATGTCGTCCAGTTCTGTAAAAAACGTGCGGCGGCCCAGAAACTCGACCAGCGGCGCCTGACCTTCGGCGATCTCGATCCGGGCGTCGCGGGGCTGCCCCTCGCCGTCCGTGACATTGAAACGCAGCGTGCCGGGCGGTTGCAGATCCTCGAAATCCAGCGCTGCCGACTGCCCTTGCGTCAGCGTCACGCTGCGCGGCGCGGACTGCGAATAGCCCGCCGCTGTCGCATAAACGGAATAATCGCCCGCGGGCAGCGGGATCTGGTAGTTGCCGTCCGGCGTCAGCGTCCAGGCATAGGGTGTGCCCGACTTTTCAACCACCAGCACAGATTGCTTCACAAGTGTGCCGGACGATTCGATCGTGCCGGTCAGCGTTCCCGAACCGGGCGTGCCGCGCGCGATCTCGGCCGCCAGAACGGGGGCGAGGTCGCCGGTCGGCCCGACCTGAAGCCACCC
Source organism: Oceaniovalibus guishaninsula JLT2003 (assembly GCF_000299575.1). Lineage (GTDB taxonomy): Bacteria > Pseudomonadota > Alphaproteobacteria > Rhodobacterales > Rhodobacteraceae > Palleronia > Palleronia guishaninsula. The sequence continues at coordinate 44,029 of NZ_AMGO01000012.1, read as the reverse complement.
CTCGAAGCTGCGGCTTTCGCCCGGCGCCAGATCGTGACCGAGATAGAGGTCCTTGGTGTCGTAATCGACATGATCGAAATAGGGCGCGTGCAGCGCGATGAACCAGTCGCGGTCATAGGCGACGACGCGGTCGGCCAGCGCGCCCGCCGCCGACTTGTCGTCGGATTCCGCGACGCCGGGCACCGGGAACAGATAGCCGCTGTCGGGCCACAGCGTGAAACCCGACAACAGGCCGTCCATCGCGGCGTCGCCGTTGTTCGTCATCGTCGTGGTCAGGTGGATCCGATCCGAACCATTCTCCAGCGTATAGGTCGTGTCGATCTCGGCCGCGCCGAAGTCGCGAACGATCCGCACGACGGCCTTCTGCGGCGTGTCCGTCACGATCTCGGCTTCGGTCCTGGTATTGGGCCACGACGACCAGTTGTTCGGGATGAAATCGGCGAAGGCGATCCGGTCGAGGTCGGGCTGACCGTCCTTGACGGCCGCCAGATCCACGATGGCCCCTCGCGGCACGCCCCAGGGCGCCTGCGAGTCGACGGCCAACGTCACCGCAAGGCGGTCGTTCGCCAGCGTGATGTCGCCCGCGGCCAGCGCCTCGCCGTCAGGGATGGGCGACGGGCCGCGCGTCACCCGTACATCGGCCATCGCCGGAAGCGCGGCGCCGATGGCCGCCCCTGTCAGTAGAAGATGCTTCAAGGACATAGCCGTCACTGCCTTTCGATGATGGGACCCGCACCAGCCAGTATGGCCAGCCGGCGACCGAATGGAAACATGGGGCCGCGACGCGGACTAACCAATCGCCGTCAGGGCGCTGGACACCGGGCGGCAGGATCGCTTTAGTTCGCGCATCCGCGCCCGCACGACAGGCGCCAAGACCGAGATCGCAGGGAGGCGACCCATGGACAGACGTTCTTTCCTTACCACCACCGCGGCGGCCGGAACCGGACTTGCGGCACTGTCCGCGCCCGCCATCGCGCAGGGCAACATGACGTGGCGGATGGTCACGACCTGGCCCAAGAACTTCCCCGGTCTGGGCGTCGGCGCGCAGCGGATGGCCGATCGCATCACGGCGGCCTCCGGTGGGCGGCTGACCATCCAGGTCTATTCCGCGGGCGAACTGGTGCCGCCCTTGCAGGCGCTGGACGCCGTCATCGACGGCACTGCCGAACTCAGCCATTCGGCCGCCTATTATTGGCAGAACAAGTCGCAAGCGCTGAACTTTTTCACCGGCGTCCCCTACGGCATGACCACGGGCGAGCTTTCGGCCTGGGTCCGTTATCTGGGCGGTCAGGAAATCTGGGACGAGATCTATGACCAGTTCGGGGTCAAGGGATTCATGTCCGGCAATACCGGCGTGCAGGCCGGCGGCTGGTTCCGAGACGAGCTGACGGGTCTCGATTCGATCAGTGGCCTGCGCTTCCGCACGCCGGGCCTTGGCGGTCAGGTCTGGGAAAAGCTGGGCGCGACCGTGACCAACATGGCCGCAGGCGAAATTTTCCAGGCGCTTCAGTCGGGAACGCTGGACGCGGCCGAGTTCGTCGGCCCCTACAACGACCTCGCTCTCGGCTTCTATCAGGTCGCCAAGAATTACTATTTCCCGTCGTTCGTGGAACCGGGCCTCGCGACCGAGCTGGTCGTGGACAAAGCGAAATATCTCGACCTTCCCGACGACCTTCAGGCGATCATCCGCGACGTATCGCAAGCGGAATACGATCAGGTGACGGCGGACTTTATCGCCAACGATCCGCGCGCGCTTCAAACGCTGGTGAACGATCACGGCGTCACGGTGCGCCAGTTCCCCGACGAAATCATCGAGGCGGGTGCCAACGCATCCAAGGAGCTGCTGCTGGGCGTGCGCGACTCGTCGGACGATCTGACGCAGCGGACGGCCACCAGCTTCCTCGACGCTCTCCGGCTGCTGCGCTCGCGCACGCAGGATGCCGACGGCGCCTTCATCGAGGCCCGCCGCAAGTATCTGGAGATTTGATGGCGGAACATCGCGGGACGGGACCGGCCGCCGGCGCGGTCCCGTCCGACGGATCGGCGTCAGACGGGAACCGGACTGGAATGCAGGTCGCTCTCGAAGCGCGGGGCCTCACAAAGGAATTCAGGGGCTTCGTCGCTGTCAACGATGTGTCGCTGAAGGTGACCGAGGGGTCGATCCACGCCCTGATCGGACCCAATGGCGCGGGCAAGACCACGTTCTTCAACCTGCTGACCAAATTCCTTCAGCCGACATCGGGCACCATCACCTATTTCGGACGCGACATCACCCGCATGTCGCCCGCCGGGATCGCGCGGCTGGGGATGGTCCGATCGTTCCAGATCTCGGCCGTCTTCGCGGATCTGAGCGTGCTGGAAAACGTCCGTATCGCGCTGCAGCGCGCCCGCGGCGAAAGCTATGACTTCTGGCGGTCCGAGAAGGTGCTTGCGCGCTACGACGGTGAGGCGCGCGGCCATGTGGACGATGTCGGTCTTTCCGATTTCGTTCATCACCGCGCGGGCGAACTTTCGTACGGCCGCAAGCGCGCGCTGGAAATCGCGACGACGCTGGCGCTCGATCCCCGGATGCTGCTGCTGGATGAACCGATGGCCGGCATGGCGCAGGAGGATGTGACCCGCATCAGCGCCCTGATCCGTCGTATCGCCCGGAACCGCACGATCCTCATGGTCGAACACAACCTGTCGGTCGTCGCCGATCTGTCGGATCGCATCACCGTGCTGGCGCGTGGCGAGATTCTGGCCGAGGGGGATTATGCCACCGTTTCCAAAGCCCCCGCCGTCATCGACGCCTATATCGGAGCCGGGCATGACTGAACCGCTGCTGAAGGTGCGCGATCTGAACGGCTGGTACGGCGAAAGCCACGTCCTGCACGGCATTGATTTCGACGTGCGCGAAGGCGAGGTGGTGACGTTGCTGGGCCGCAACGGCGCGGGCAAGACATCGACGCTGCTGGCGATCATGGGGATCCTGTCCAAACGGACGGGGTCGGTCGTCTATTCCGGCACCGAGACAATCGGAATGGAGCCGCGCCATATCGCGCGGCAGGGCATCGCGCTGTGCCCCGAGGAGCGCGGGATCTTCGCCTCGCTCAGCGTCGAGGAGAACCTGATGCTACCGCCGCGGATCGCCGATGGCGGGCTGGCGCTGAATCGCATCTTCGACCTTTTTCCGAACCTGCACGAACGGCGCCGCAGCCAGGGAACCAAGCTGTCGGGAGGAGAGCAGCAGATGCTGGCCATCGCGCGCATCCTGCGCACCGGCGCGCGGCTGCTGCTGCTGGACGAGCCGACCGAAGGACTGGCCCCGGTCATCGTGCAGCAGATCGGCCGGACCATCCAGACGCTGAAGACCGAAGGATTTACCGTCGTTCTGGTCGAACAGAATTTCCGGTTCGCCGCATCGGTCGCCGACCGGCACCACGTTGTCGATCAGGGCCGCGTCGTCGACATGATCGACGGGCGCGAGATCGACGCGAACATGGACAAGCTGCACGCCTATCTGGGCGTCTGAGCGTTCAACTGGCGCAAACGCGCCGCATCAGGGAGAGAGCGGATGATGAAGACGATACTGATGGGAAGCGCCGCGCTGGCGGCCATGACCGGCGGCGCGCTGGCGCAGGACACCATCGAGGTCACGCTGGGCGTGCTGAACGACAGATCGGGCGTCTATGCCGATCTGTCGGGCGAGGGATCGGTCGTCGCCGCGCGCATGGCGGTCGAGGATTTCAACGCCGAGGAGAAGGGCCTGGATGTAGAGATTCTGTCTGCCGACCATCAGAACAAGCCCGACATCGGCGCGAACATCGCCCGGCAATGGTACGATCAGGAGGGCGTGGATGCCATCCTCGACGTACCGACATCGTCGGTCGCGCTGGCCGTGGCCGAGATCAGCAGCCAGATGGGCGGCATCCTCATCGATTCGGGCGCCGGCACCACGGAGCTGACACGCGGCCAGTGCCAGCCGACCACGATCCACTGGACCTACGACACCGCGGCGCTTGCGACCGGTACCGGAAAGGCCATCACCGAAGCGGGCGGCGACAAGTGGTTCTTCCTGACCGCCGACTATGCCTTCGGCCATTCGCTGGAAGACGAAACATCGAAAGTCGTGCAGGAAAACGGCGGCGAGGTGGTGGGCACCGTCCGGCATCCCTTTCCCGCGACGGACTTCTCGTCGTTTCTGCTTCAAGCGCAGGGCAGCGGCGCCAATGTCATCGGGTTGGCGAATGCCGGCGGCGATACCGTCAACGCGATCAAGCAGGCATCCGAATTCGGCATAACCCAGGGGGGTCAGTCGCTGGCGGCGCTGCTGATGTTCGTAACCGACGTGCACGCGCTGGGGACCGACGTGGCGCAGGGGCTGCAATTGACCGAAGCGTTCTATTGGGACCAGAACGACGGGACGCGCGAATGGTCCGAACGGTTCGAAGAACGGCACGGTGCCAAGCCGACGATGGTGCATGCCGGCGTCTATTCCGGCACGATGCAGTATCTGCGCGCGGTCGAGGCGGTGGGCAGCACCGACGCGCTGGAAGTGGCCGCGAAGATGAAGGAAATGCCCTTCGACGACCCGCTGTTCGGCAAGGGCTATGTCCGCGGCGACGGGCGGGTGATCCACGACATGTATCTGTTCGAGGTCAAGTCGCCCGATCAGACGCAGGGCGAATGGGACCTCTATGATCAGAAGGCCGTCATCTCGGGCGAGGAGGCGTTCCTGCCGATGATCGAGGAATGCGACTTCACCAAGACGGCAGGCTAGGCCATCCGGCGCGTCGGGACGTCCGGCGCGCTGCTCAGCCAACGAAACGCGACAGGGAAACCATGTTCGAGCTTCTGGGAATACCGCCGCAGGTGCTGCTGGGTCAGCTTCTTCTGGGGCTTATCAACGGGTCGTTCTATGCCGTGCTGTCGCTTGGGCTGGCGGTGATCTTCGGCCTTCTGAACATCATCAACTTCAGCCACGGCGCGCAATACATGATGGGCGCGTTCGTGGCGTGGATGCTGCTGGCCTATCTGGGGATCGGTTACTGGTGGGCGCTGATCGCGTCGCCGCTGATCGTCGGGGCGACCGGGCTGCTGCTGGAACGGTTCGCGCTGTCCCGCCTCTACAAGCTCGATCATCTTTATGGCCTGCTGCTGACCTTCGGGGTCGCGTTGATCATTCAAGGGCTGTTCCGCAACTATTACGGCATCTCGGGGCAGCCCTATCAGATTCCCGACCTGCTGTCGGGCGGCCAAAACCTGGGGTTCATGTATCTGCCGAACTATCGCGCCTGGGTCGTGGTCGCATCCGTCATCGCCTGCCTGGGAACGTGGTTCATGATCGAGAAGACCCGCCTTGGCGCCTATCTGCGCGCGGCGACCGAGAACCCTGTTCTGGTCGGCGCGTTCGGCATCAACGTGCCGCGCATGATCATGCTGACCTATGCGTTCGGCGTGGCGCTGGCGGGATTCGCGGGCGTTCTGGCGGCGCCCATCTATTCGGTGAACCCCAACATGGGCGCCGACCTGATCATCGTCGTTTTCGCGGTCGTGGTAATCGGCGGTATGGGGTCGATCCTCGGCGCCATCGTCACCGGCTATGGCCTTGGCCTGATCGAGGGGTTGACGCGCGTGTTCTATCCCGAAGGATCGGCGGTGGTGATCTTCGTGATCATGGCCATCGTCCTGATGATCAAGCCCGAAGGCCTGTTCGGGAGGGCGAACTGATGACCGACACGACACCCGACCACGTTCCGGCCCAGCGGGCTGCGGGCATGCCGCCGCTGCACAAGGCGCTGTTTGCGGCCCTTCTGGTGCTGCTGATCGTCCTGCCCTTCGTCGTCTACCCGATCTTCGCGATGAAGGTAATGTGCTTTGCGCTGTTCGCCGCCGCCTTCAACCTTCTGCTGGGATTCGGCGGATTGCTGTCGTTCGGCCATGCGGCCTATTTCGGCGGTGCAAGCTATGTCGCGGCCCATGCCGCGAAGGTCTGGGGGTTCACGCCGGAACTGGCGGTGCTGACCGGAACCGCGGCGGCCGCCCTTCTGGGGCTGGGCATCGGCGCGCTGGCGATCCGCAGGCAGGGCATCTATTTCGCGATGGTTACGCTGGCCTTCGCGCAGATGTTCTATTTCTTCGCCCTGCAAGCCGAATTCACCGGCGGCGAAGACGGCATCCAGGCCGTGCCGCGCGGCGATCTGTTCGGCGCGATCTCGCTGCACGACAACATGGCGCTGTATTTCTTCGTTCTGGCGATCACATTCGGCGGGATCCTGTTTCTTTATCGGATCGTCCATTCGCCGTTCGGCCAGATCCTCAAGGCAATCCGCGAAAACGAACCGCGCGCGATCTCGCTCGGCTACAGCGTCAACCGCTACAAGCTGATCGTATTCACCCTGTCGGCGACCTTCGCCGGGCTGGCGGGCGCGACCAAAAGCCTGGTGTTCCAGCTTGCCTCGCTGACCGACGTGCACTGGTCCATGTCGGGCGAAGTCGTGCTGATGACGTTGCTTGGCGGGATGGGCACCGTATTCGGCCCGCTGGTCGGCGCGACGGTCATCGTCACCTTGCAGAACTATCTGGCGACCTTCGGGGCCTGGGTGACGATCATCCAGGGGGTGATCTTCGTCCTTGGCGTGCTGCTGTTCCGCGAAGGGATCGTGGGCGTGCTGTCGCGCTGGCTGAAGCGGCCGCTTTGATCGGCATGCCGTTTTCATTCGTGCGGCGGTTGCCTATGACCGGGTGATCGACGCAGCCCGGAACGCAAGCAGTATGGCCGACGCCCCGACAACGCCGTCCGCACGGCCGCCTCAGATGACAGTCAGCGACGGCACACTGGCCTTTTCCGGCGATCTGGGGATCGACTCGGTCGCCGGTCTGCCGCACGATCTGGGCGACGCGAGCCGCATCGACATCTCGGATGTCGGCCATCTGGACACGGCGGGCGCGTGGTTCGTTCTGGACTGCAAACGGCGACTTCGACGACAGGACGAGATCCCGGTCGAAGGGGCGAGCTGGGCGCAGCGGCAGATCCTCGATGCCGTCAGCCAGAACATGCCGCCCGAGGACAGCCCACCGCCGCAACGCGCGGGCCTTGCCGAAAGGATCGAACGCTTTGGCCGGGCCACCGTCGGCTTCGCGCGCATTGCGGTCGAGTTGACGGGTTTCCTGGGGCAGGTCGTCGCGACGATGGGTGGGATCGTCATGCATCCGCGTCGCCTGCGGATCACGTCGCTTGTCCATCACATGCAGGATACCGGCCTGAACGCCGTGCCGATCGTCGTGCTGATGTCGTTCCTGATCGGCGTCGTGCTGGCGTTTCAGGGGGCCGCCCAGCTACGCCAGTTCGGGGCCGAGGTTTTTGTCGTCGATCTGATCGCCATCGCCGTGCTGCGCGAACTGGGCATCCTGCTGACCGCGATCATCGTGGCCGGGCGGTCGGGATCGGCTTTCACCGCCGCCATCGGTTCGATGAAGATGCGCGAGGAAGTGGACGCCATGCGCACGCTTGGCCTCGACCCGATCGCCATTCTGGTCGTGCCGCGGGTGCTGGCGCTGATGCTGATGCTGCCGGTTCTGGGTTTTCTGGCCGATGTCGCGGGGCTGCTTGGCGGCGCGATGATGGCCTGGATCGAACTGGGCGTGTCGCCGGCGGTCTTTCAGTCACGTCTGGTGGCCAATACCGATGTCTGGCACTTTCTGGTCGGTATCATCAAGGCCCCGTTCTTCGCCCTGATCGTCGGCGTGATCGGCTGCTACGAAGGGTTGAAAGTGGGCGGCAACGCGGATTCGCTGGGCCGGTTGACATCCACCTCGGTGGTCGTCGCGATCTTCATGGTGATCGTCGTCGATGCGATCTTCTCGATCTTCTTCGCCATTGTGGGGGTCTGACGATGGCGCGGGACGACGATTCCATCATCAAGGTGCGGGGGCTGAAGAAAAGCTTCGGCACGCATGTCGTCCACGAAGGGCTCGATCTCGATGTGAGGCGGGGCGAGATCATCGGCATCGTCGGCGGGTCCGGCACCGGGAAATCCGTGCTCTTGCAGCAGATCGTCGGACTGCTGAAACCCGATGCCGGCCGGATCGAGGTGTTCGGCGAAAGCGTGCGCGACACCTCGCCCGACGAATATCGCCGCCTGCGCCGGCGCTGGGGTGTCATGTTTCAGGACGGCGCGCTCTTTTCGTCGCTGACCGTCCGTCAGAATGTCGAAGCTCCGATGCGCGAACAACTGCATCTGCCCGACGATCTGCGCGAGACGCTGGCAGGCATCAAGGTGCGCATGGTCGGCCTGCCCGAAAACGCGCAAGACAAGTATCCGTCGGAACTGTCCGGTGGAATGCGGAAGCGCGCGGGTTTCGCCCGCGCCATCGCGCTGGACCCTGAAATCGTGTTCCTGGACGAACCGACCGCGGGCCTCGATCCTATTGGCGCGGCCGCGTTCGACAGGCTGATCGGCCAACTGCAATCGGCCCTGGGGCTGACGGTCTTCATGGTCACGCACGATCTGGACTCGCTGCACGCGATCTGCGACCGGGTGGCGGTGCTGGCCGAAAAGCGCGTGCTGGCTGTCGGCACGATGGCCGAGATGCTGAAGATCGACCACCCCTGGGTGCGCGAATATTTTCACGGTCCCCGTGCCCGCGCGGCGCTGGGACCGGATGCGACGGACGAGGTCGGCTGATGGAAACACGTGCGAATTTCATCCTTATCGGGGCGTTCACCCTTGCCGGGATTCTCGGCGCGTTGGGATTCTTCGTCTGGCTGGCAAGTGTGCAGCTTGATCGACAGTATGAAACCTACGGCATCTTTTTTGACGATGTGTCGGGCCTCGACGCGTCGGGCGACGTGCTGTTCAACGGCATCACGGTGGGCAAGGTCATCGCGCTGCGGATCTCGGACGTCGATCCGTCCAAGGTCTATGCCGAGATTGAGGTCGATGCCGCGACCCCCGTGCGCGAGGATACGGTCGCGCAGTTGATGTCGCAGGGCGTGACGGGGGTTTCCTATGTCTCGCTCTCCAACAGCCGCCGCGAAGCGCCGCCCCTGACCGCCCCTGACGGAGAGACCCCGATCATCCCGTCGCGGCGGTCCACCGTTCAGCAACTGGTCGAGGATGCCCCGGATCTTCTGACCGAGGCGACCGAGCTTCTGACACGCCTTCAGGCTTTCGCAGGCCCGGAGAACCAGGCGCATGTCACGGAAATTCTCGGCAATCTGGATGCGGCATCCGGCGGACTGGAACAGGCGTTGACCGATTTCTCGGCCATTACCGGGACGGTCGGCGATGCGGCGGGCCAGATCGGGCAGTTCACCGAAAGGCTGGACCGGATCGGCGCGGCCGCCGAAACGACGCTGGGCAACGCCGACGGAACGCTTCAGGCCGCGACCGGCGCCTTCGGGGCGGCCCAGACAGCCATCGAACAGGCAACGCCGGCAATCGACAGCGCGACCGCCGCGTTCGCGCAGGCCGAGAACTTGATGCGCGACGACATCGCCCAAATCGTGGCCCGGCTGGACGACATGACCGCAACGCTGGACCGGGCCATCGCCGACCTGGCCGCGCGCGCTGGCGACACGCTGGACGGGTTCGGCAGCACGGCGGACCTTCTGAACGCGCGGCTTGTCGAACTCGAAGGGACGCTCGACAGTGCCGACACGGCTTTCGCGGCCGTGACCGAGGCATCCGAAAGCCTCGATGCGCTGGTCGATGGCGACGGCGCGGCGCTGGTATCCGAAGCACGTACCGTCCTCGACCGGGTCGGGTCCGCACTGGCGAGTATCGAGACGGTGTTCGAACAGGATGTTCCCGCCATCGTTGGCGATGTCCGCGCCGCCGTCAGTACCGCCACACGCGCCGTGGACCGCGTAGCGGACGATGTGACCGGCTTTACGGCGGGGCTGGAACCCTTGACCGATGATGCCGGCGAAACCCTGGAAACCGCGACCGCCGCATTCCGGCGCGCCACGGCGACACTGGACAGGCTGGACGGATCGCTCGACACGGCGGACGGGGCGCTGACCTCGGCGCGAGATGCGTTTCAGGCGGCGACGGATGCTCTGGACACCGACCTGGAACCGACGCTCAGCAACATTCGCAGCGCCAGTGACCGGATCGGCGAAGCGGCCGCGCGGGTTTCCGACGATCTGCCCCAGATCACGTCCGACCTGCGCGCCCTGATCGGCCGCGCCGACGATGTGGTGGCTCAGGTGCAAAGCGCGGTTTCGGACGCCGCGCCGGGGCTTAGCGATTTCGCGACAGGCGGCCTGCCCGAATTGGGTCGTCTGGCCGCCGAGGCGCGCACGCTGGTCGGTTCCCTGGATCAGCTCGTGCGACGGATCGAACGCGACCCTGCGCGGTTCATACTCGACGAACGCGTGCCCGAATACCGGAGATGACCCGATGACGATCCCATCCCTGACCCGCCGCGCCGCCTTGCTGGGGGCCGCGGCCTCGCTCGGCGGGTGCAACGCGATCTCGTCCCTGAACGCGGCGGCGACGGTTCTGGACACCTACGATCTTGTGCCGCCGGCCGCGCCGACGCAGACACGCCGGTCGGGCCAGACGCTTCTGGTCGCGCGCCCCGTCGCCCCCGCGGCGTTGACGAGCGACCGCATCCTCGTCAGGCCCACCCCGGTTTCCGTCACCTATCTGCCCGAGGCGCGCTGGTCCGATGAAGTGCCCGCGCTGTTGCAGACGCTTCTGGTCAGGTCCATCGCCGCCACGGGCGGGGTCGGCTATGTCGGACCCAGCGAAGGCGGGCCGGTCCCCGACCGCGCGCTTCTTGGCCGGATCGACGCGTTCGAGATCGACGTGCGCGACGGCGCCATGATCGCAACGGTGGACTTCGACCTGACCCTGCTGCGCGACCGCGACCAGAGCTTGATCGCCTCTCGCGGTTTCCGCCTGTCGGCCCCGGCCGTGAACGACACCCCCCTGGCCGTCGTCGCCGCCTTTCAGCGGATCGTCGACGACCTTCTGCCACAGGCCGCCGATTGGGTGGTCCGCGCCGGCTAGATCCGGCGCGGATCGACCAGTGTGACCCGTTCGCGGGCCGCAATCAGCGGAACATCCTCGGCGAACCTGTCGCGCAGGCGGTCGCGTTCGTTGTCCGACCAGGGATCGAAGGCGGGATAGTCGCGCCCCTTTGGATAGCTGCGCACGATCTGTCGTTGCGCGGCGCGGCTCCACCGTCCTTCGGCATGAAGCGCCGCGATACGATTCACCGCTTCTTGCGAAAATCCCGGACGTTCGGAATGATCGACGCGAACGAAATCGCTGCGCGGCAGCCCCAGCACCGCCTCGCACAGAACCGCTTCGTTGCCCCGCAGGGCTTCGGCGGTATAGACGGTCAGGCCGGATTGCGGAAAGGCCGCCAGCAGCGCATCGACAAGCGGCACCCATGACAAAAGGTCGAACGGCGTTTCCAGAAAGTCGCGGAACCGCCGGAACGGCACGGCCTTCAGCGCCTCGCAATAAAGCGACGGAATGAACCCCGTCATGTCCCTGATCGCCAGCACCAGGCGGGGCGCGCGCAGATCCAGCCGGTCGGCGAGTTCCGACGACCGTACTGCTCCTTCGGGATAGACGCCGAAGGACGACAGGACGTTCTGCGACAGCCCCAGGATATTCTCGTCGAAGATGACGCGCCGGCGTCCGTCGGCCATGCCCATGGTCGGCCATTCAGGCGGCGGGCCAGGCCGGTCGAGCAACGGCACGATCGTCGCGGCGCGCATCGCTTCGCGCGGGAAATAGGCGATACCGCGCGCTTCCAGCGCATCGGTGGACGCTTCAAGGCAGGCCTGAAGGAAGGTCGTGCCCGTCTTGTGCGCCCCGACCCACAGGATCGGCGGCTCGGGGTCGGGCGGCCGGTCAATGAGGGACGGCACCGGCAACGCGGTCGTTCCCTTCAGGGCACTGAAGCGGCGCACCGGATCATCGCTGCACGGGGCGGGGTCCGATGCGACCTGCGCCGCGCCTTGCCTTTCCGCCTGCGACAGCCGCCGCTCAAGCTCGGCAATGGCCTGCTGCTGCGTCGTGGCATCCCGCTCCGCGCATATCGCCATCAGGCGGCGTTCGGCCGTGCCGACGTCGCCCTTGCGCAGCGCATCGAACAGCCCTGCCAGGATCGGGTCGCGCAGTTCTTCGTCGCGCACCGTCCGCCAATGCCCGACCGGCGCGGCGCGCAACGTCCGGCTTGCGGCGGCGACCCAATCCGCGATGGCGGTCTGGCGCAGGCGCTGGGGATGCCAGCGTAGGTTGACGACAAGCCAGCGCAACGCGTCGGCTCGCAGCACGCGGGTCATACCCGGCAGGGTCAATATCCGGCGATAATGGTCGAAGAAGGCCAGCAGCGCGCCGTCCCGCACCAGCATCGTTCGGCCCGGACGGTCCAGCCGGTGACGGCAAACGATTTCGGAGGTGAAGGCGATGCGGCGCGCGGCGAGGCAGACCTGCCAGTGAAACGGATTGTCCTCGAAGAAGAATTCGCCCTCGGGAAAGCGCAGATGGCGGGCCTCGAGAAATTCGCGCCGATAGAACTTGCGCCACGGCACCGCCTGCATCCGCAGCGCGATCCGCTGCCGGTGACGGGGCGCGGCGGCCACGGCTTCGGCCCATATCCCGGCATCGAAGGGCCGCGTGATCCGGCCGGTGCCGTCGCTCCATTCCTCGTAATCCGCGATCAGGATGTCGTCAGGCGCGGTGCCGGCCAGGCTGGCCTCGAAAATCGACCGCGCGGCCTTGAAGCCGTCGGGCACAAGCGTGTCGTCCCCGTCGAGGAACGCGACGATATCCTTCGTGGCCCTGCTCAGCCCGATATTCGCGGCCGGTCCCACCCCGCCCGGCGTGTTCGTGGCCAGCAGCACCTTGACGAACGCCACCTCGGGGGGCCGCTTGGCAAAATGTTCGAAGGTTGAGATGCGGGCCGCGGTTCCATCGCTCGACCCGTCATCGACGACGATCAGCTCGTCCCCCGGCTGCAGGATCGCCAGCGCGCTGTGCAACGCGGCATCGACCCACGGCGCGACGTTATAGGCGGTGACGATCAGGCTCAGGCTGGCTGGCATCGCGCGGCTTCCAGATGGTCGAGGATTCGCGCGGCGATCTCGGGCTCTGCTTCAGCGATGGCGGCGAAGGCCCGCTCGTCAAACGCGCCGGCAAGGAAGGCGCGCGCGCGGTCGAGGAAAATCTGCCGGAACTCGGGCTCCAGCGTGTCCAGCCCCCAGTCGAACAGGCGCACGGCAAACCGGGCGAAAGCCGGGGCAAGATCGGGTGCCAACCGCGCCACATCCCAAGCGACGGGCGCGAGGGCACGCGTCACCTCGGCCCTCTCGGCCCCGCGGCGGTTGGTCAGACGCCCCGCGCCGTCGCGCACGTAGTGATAGACGGCCATCCTGTCCGAGACAAGCATGCGGTCGGCCCGGATCAGGCTGCGCCAGTGAAGCTCGATATCGTTGTGCACCAGCAATTCGGTGCAGCCGATCCCCTGTTCGCGCAGAAATCCGGTGCGATAGACCTTGTTCCAGGGATAGGCGGCGATCTGGATGATTTGAGGCAGCATCGCGCGCGGTAGCGGCCCGAGCAGACCATGGATGCCGGCCTTGCGCCATAGTTCCGCGTCATCGGGCAGCGGGCCCCAACCGCCACCGGACGCGACGCGGCTGTCGACATGCGCGAACAGGCAAAGATCGAACGCGTCGCCAGGTTCCTGCGCCAGATCGGCGGCCAGATATCCGAATTCGTCCAGCAGCCTGTCGTCGCTGTCCAGAAACACCACACGATCGGCGGTGACATGTCGCAGGCCACGGTTGCGCGCATAACCGGCCCCGCGTTGCTGGGCGTTGCGCAGCTGGACGACGCGCAATCCTTTCACCGTTTCGGGGTGGGCGGCCAGGCGGTGCTGCACCGGGGGAAACGAAGAATCGTCGACGATCACCACCTCGTCGAAACAGGCCAGCGCCTTCATATCGTCCAGAAGGGCAAGCAATCCGTCGAAGTCGTTCCAGACCGGGATAACGGCCGAAAGCCCCGTCATGCCGCGAAGAACCGCAGATCGTGCAGCGACAGAGAAAAGGAATGGGTCGGAAGAAACAGGATCAGTTCGCGCCAGTCTGCCCGCGCGGGCAGATCGACGCGGCGATCGGGCTCCATCGTGTCGATGTGCTGAAGGGGCTGGAAATGGACGGCCATCGCCTTGTCGAAAAACGCATCGACGAACCCGCCGCGCAGCCCCGACCGCAGGCAAGCCGAAACCGCCAGCGCCTCGGGCGCGGTCGCGCGCGCGGTTATGCCCACGATGCCCAGGCCCGCCGTCTGGTAAAGTGCCAGCGGAACATGCAGGCCAAGCCAGCGTCCGGGCCGTTCCACCCGCGCCTCGATCTCCATCAGCCGCCCGGCGGGACTGCGCAACCGGATGTCGGCGCGCGCCTCGGGATCGACCATCAGCTTGATACCGCCCGCCATCGGCGCATCGGACACCACCCGCGACCAGCCGGCCGTGCCGGCCCGCAGCGACCGGATCGCCGCGTTGGCGTCGTCCAAGGCGTTGCGCCTTACAAGCCCGGCAACCATGTCACGATACCCGGAAAGAGGAACAGGATGGAGATTCCGACGATCTGCAACAGCACGAAGGGGATGATCCCGCGATAGATGGCCGAGGTCGGCAGCGTGTCGGGCGCGACGCCCCGCAAATAGAACAGCGCGAAACCGAAGGGCGGCGTCAGGAACGACGTTTGCAGGTTCATCCCGACCAGCACCCCCAGCCAGACCGGATTCACGTCCAGTGCCAGCAGCACCGGGGCGGTGATCGGGATGACGATGAAGATGATCTCGAACGTGTCGAGGATGAAGCCCAGCACGAACATCAGCGCCATGACCGCCAGGATCGCGGTCAGCGCGCCGCCGGGCAGCGATGTCAGAATTTCGTGCACCAGATTGTCGCCGCCCATCAGGCGGAACACGATGGAAAAGACCGATGCGCCGAACAGGATGATGAACACCATCGAGGTGATGGTCGCGGTCGCGATGACGGTCTCTTGCAGGATCGGCAACGACAGCCGCCAGCGCATGGCGGCCAGCACCATCGCGCCCACCGCACCCACCGACGCCGCTTCGGTCGGGGTGGCGATGCCCCCCAGAATGGACCCCAGGACGGCAAGGATCAGCAACATCGGCGGAACCAGCGCGACGACGACCTCGCGCACCAGATCCTTGCGTTCTTCGGGCGGCACGGGCGTCGCGGGGCACGATTGCGGATCGGTGATCGCCTTGAACGCGACCCAGCCGCCGTAAAGCGCCACCAGCAGGAATCCCGGCAGCAGCGCACCGGCGAACAGATCGCCCACCGAAACCGGGGTCGGAGCGAAATTGCCTTTGGCCATCTGCACCTGACTGTTGATCCCCGACAGCATGTCGCCCATGAAGATCAGCACCGTGGACGGCGGAATGATCTGGCCCAGCGTGCCGCTGGCGCAGATGACCCCGGTGGCAAGTTTCGGATCGTAGCCCGCCCGCAGCATCGCGGGAAGCGAGATCAGCCCCATCGTCACCACCGTCGCGCCCACCACGCCGGTCGAGGCCGCCAGCATCGCGCCAACCAGCACCACCGACAGCCCCAGCCCGCCGCGCAGGTTGCCGAAAAGCTTGGACATCGTCAGCAGCAACTGTTCGGCGATGCGCGACCGTTCCAGCATCACCCCCATGAAGATGAACAGCGGCACCGCCACCAGCACCTCGCTGGACATGAAGCCGATATAGCGGTTGGGCAGGCTGCCGAAATTGCTGGGATCGAACACTCCCAGCCCCCAGCCTACGAAGCCGAACATCAACGACACGCCCGCCAGCGTGAAGGCAACCGGAAAGCCCAGCATCAGAAACGCGATGATTCCGAAGAACATCAGCCCCGACAGAAGCTCGCCCAGCAGAACGCTGTCCATCAGGCCGGATCCTCGCCGGGGACATGCGCCGCCCCCTCATACCGCAGCCGCACCGGCAGCAGATCCTGCCGCCCGCCCAGAACGAGGATGGATCGCAACGCCATCGCCACCCCCTGCAAGCCGACCAGAACGGCAAAGACCAGAACGAACGACTTCAGCACGAACAAGCCCGGCATGCCGCCCACGTTGGACGATCCTTCGCGCAAGCCCCACGACCGTTCGACGAAGGGCAGCGCATAGACGAACACCACGATCACGAAGGGCAGCAGGAAGACGCAGACCCCCACCAGATCGATCATCGCCTTCCACCGCAAACTGGCCGGGCGATAGAAGATGTCCACGCGCACATGATCGTCGCGTTGCAGGGCGAACCCGGCCACGGCCGTGAACATCGCGCCGTTCAGCCAGATATAGAGATCCTGCATCCAGAGATAGCTGACCGAGAACACATAGCGCTGCACCACGACGGTGAAGCAGACCACGACGATCCCCAGAGACAGCCAGGCGAATACCCGCCCGACGGCGATGTTGATGCCCGATATGATGCGGATGGCCGCCGCGATGGCGTTCATGTGACCCCCGGAAATCCCTGCCGCGCGCTTTGACACGAAACGCGCAGCCTCACAACGCCGCGCGCGTCAGCCCTGCCACCACATCGCGATACCCGGAAACGCGATCAGCAGTCCGAGGGCCAGGATCTGAAGGCCGATGAAGGGCACCAGCGCCTTGAAGATGTCGGACAGCGAAATATCGGGCGGCGCCACCGATTTCAGATAGAACGCCGCCGGTCCGAATGGCGGCGACAGAAAGCTGACCTGCATGTTCATCGCGAACAGCACGCCGAACCAGACGGGATCGTAGCCCAGATCCTTCACGATGGGCACGAAGATCGGCATCGTCAGCAGCGCGATGCCGACCCAGTCCAGAAACAGTCCCAGCACGATCAGGATGGCCATCATGAACAGCAGGATCATCAGCCGGTTGTCGGAAATCCCGATCAGCGTCGAGGCGACGAAGCGGTTGCCGCCCATCAGGTTGTAGACCCCGATCAGCGCCGACGCGCCGATGCCGATCCAGACGATCATGCCGCAGGTCGCCAGCGTCTGAAGCGCCGCGTCGCGCATCAGCCTAGCCGTCAGCTCGCCACGCACCAGCGTGGACAGGATAACCCCGACGACGCCCAGGCCCGATGCTTCGGTCACGGACGCGATGCCGCCATAGATCGACCCCAGAACCATCACGATGACGCCAAGCGGCAGCGCCAGCCCGACGATCAGGCGCGTCATGTTCATGTCGGGCGTCTCACCCTCGCCGATGATGGGGGCCAGGCGCGGATTCCACCACGCGCGGATCAGGATATAGGCCGCATAGAACCCCGCCAGCATGAAGCCCGGCGTGAAGGACGCGGTGAACAGGTCCGAGATCGAGACGTTGGCCGTCAATCCGTAGATGATCAGCACGATGGATGGCGGCACCATCGTTCCCAGCGCGCCGCCCGCGCAGACAACCCCGATGGCAAGCGACCGGTCATAGCCCAGCCGCAGCATCTGCGGCAGCGCCAGCAGGCCCAGCAGCACGATCTCGCCGCCGATGATCCCGCTCATCGCGGCCAGCAGCACGGCGACGAACAGCGTCTGCACCGCCAGCGCGCCGCGAACGCGCCCGCCGATCAGCTTCATCACGTCGAACAGATCCCGCGCGATGCCGGATCGGTCCAGTATGGACGCCATCAGCACGAACATCGGCACCGCCACGAAGACATAGGCGCCGACAAAGGAAAAGATGCGGCTGGTGATCAGCGGCACCGCCATCGGACCGAACCAGCCAAGCGCGAAGATCAGGGCGACCAGCAGCGTCACGAAGGCCAGCGGCAGCCCCGTGACCAGCAGGATCAGCAGCATCGCCAGCATAAGCACCGATCCCGCCTCGATGCCCATGCCTTTCAGCGACCCGAAAAAGCCCAGATCGAAGGCGAATTCCATGCCGCTCAGCCGCCCTTGCCGCGGGCATAGTTCACGATCAGCACCACGAACTGCGCCGCCATCGCGACGATGACGATGAAAAGGAACAGCTTGACCATGCCCGGATAGGCCGGGTTCCAGGCGGACCCGGACGTTTCCAGCCGGAAATCGCCCTGCGGCGTGAAGATGGCGTTCGAGGTGTTCTGCCAGGACGCGATGGCGAAGAACACCATCGTCACAAGTCCCACGACCGACAGCGCCACGTTCAGCCAGCGCCGCCCGGCGGGCGGCACCGCATCGTAGATCAGCACCACGCGGATATGCTTGTCCCGGCTGAGCGCATAGAGGCCGCCGAAGATGAAACTGACGCCACACAGGAACGTCGTCGTCTCGTGCACCCAGTTGGTGGGCGAATTGAAGACATAGCGCGCGACGATCTCGTAAAGGATGATCGCGGTCGAGATCAGAAAGAAGCAGGCAAAGACGATGCCCAGCGCATCGACCGCCCGGCCGAACACGCCCGATTCGGGCGGCACTTCGGATAGGGCGGTATGGGGCAGCGCCTCGGACGTTGCCGCCACGTCGATGTCTTCGCGCCCGCGCATCGTCCTATTCGGCCAGCAGGCCCGCGTCGCGCAGATAGGCCGTCAGCGCATCGTTGACCTTCTGCGCATTCTCGGACTGATCGGCGATGCCCTGCCACTGGCCCATGGCGATGGTGCGGAACCGCGCGCGTTCCTCGGCCGGCCAATCCCAGACCGTGACCGCTCCGCCCGCCTCGGCTTCCTCGACGGCCTCCCTGTCCGCTTCGGCCAACCGTGCGACCTGCTGTTCGCGGAACTCCTTCGCGGCCTCCTCGATGGCGGCACGCTGGTCGTCCGTCAGGCCGTTCCAGGCATCCAGATTCATCGACACTTCGACCATCGGCATCGAGTGAAAGCCCGGATAGACCGGGTTCGGCGCGACGTCATGCAACCCCTGCGCTTGGTTGGTCGAGAAGACGGAATAGTCCGCCGCGTCGATCACGCCCTTGTCGAGCGAAGTGAAAACCTCGGACCCCGGCAGGTTCACCGGCGACGCCCCGGCGGCGGCGAAGACCTGCTGCACCAGGCCTTCCGGCGCGCGCATCTTCAATCCCTCGAGGTCGTCCACCCCTTCCAGCGGCACCTTCGACACCAGCGCTTCCAGCCCCGGCGTCGAAGGCCCGATGAAGTGTAGGTTGTAGGGTTCCAGCAGATCGTTCATCAACTCCTTGCCGCCGCCTTCTTCCATGAAGGCGAACATTTCGGCCGGGTCCGACCACGCGCCGACTGGGTTGGCGATCAGCCCGAAGGCCGGATCCTTGCCGGCGAAATAGGATGTGTCGGTGATGTGGCCTTGCAGGATGCCGGCGCCGACCGCCTCCTGCGTTTCGTTGTATTCGACGATGGACCCGACCGGCAGAAGCTCCACCTCGAGCTCGCCGCCGGTCTTCTCCTTCACGGCGTCGGCGAAAAGCTCTTTCTGCAACTCGAAATTCGGATTGCCCGCCGGATCCGACGACTGGAACGTCAGCACCTGCTGCGCCAGCGCCGCACCCGGCAGAAGGGCGGCGATGGCGGTGGCAAGAAGGCGGTTGCGCATAATCGTCGTCATGGTCGGTTCCCCCCGTGAAGTGAACCCGCGCCCGACAGGACGCGGATTTTCCCCGATGAGGCGCGACAGTGCCACGGATTGCAAGAGATTTCCGCCGCCCGGCTGCGGATCAAGACGTCAGCAGCCTCTCCTTCGCCGCAGCGTATTCCGCCGCCAGTCGGTCGATCATCCGCGCCGCAGGCTCGACCGCCTTGACCGCGCCGATGCCCTGCCCCGCGCCCCAGATGTCCTTCCACGCCTTCGCCTTGGACGATCCGCCTGCAAAGCTCATCGGATCGCCCGCCTGCGGCAAGGCATCGGGGTCTAGGCCCGCGCGCACGATGGACGGACGCAGATAATTGCCGGAAATGCCGGTGAACAGGGCCGATGTCACGATGTCGCTTGCCCGACCCTCGACGATCATCTGTTTGTATTCAGGGGCGGAATCGGCTTCTTCCGTCGCGATGAAGGGCGATCCGATATAGGCCAGATCCGCACCCATCGCGCGGGCCGCCAGCACCCCCGCGCCCGTAGCGATGGATCCCGACAACAGCAGCGGGCCGTCGAACCAATCGCGGATCTCGCGCACCAGGGCGAACGGCGACAGCGCGCCGGCATGGCCGCCCGCGCCAGCCGCGACCGCGATCAGGCCATCGGCGCCCTTCTCGATGGCCTTGCGGGCGAAACGGTCGTCGATGATGTCATGCAGCGCGATGCCCCCGCAGGCATGGGCGGCCTCGTTCACCTCGGGGCGGGCACCCAGCGAGGTGATCCAGATCGGCACCTTCCAGCGCGCGCAAATCTCGATGTCCCGCTCCAGCCGGGCGTTCGACCGATGGACGATCTGGTTGACGGCAAAGGGTGCCGCCGGCCGGTCGGGATGGTCGCGGTCATGCTTGGCCAGTGCCTCGGTAATCTGCGCCAGCCATGCCTCCAGCATCACCGGCTCGCCCGGCTTTTCACGGGCGTTTAGCGCCGGAAAGCTGCCGACGATCCCTGCCTTGCACTGGGCGATGACCAGTTCGGGGGTCGAGACGATGAAAAGCGGTGCGCCGACCACGGGCAGACGCAGGCGGCTCAGGATGTCGGGCAGGGCCAAGGCAATCTCCTTTTTTGCCCGGCATAACCGTCATCCTTGCGTCGCGCCATCGAAACGCGCCGTCAGCATGGCTCAGCGCCGCCTGCGCGCCGCCCGCTTGCCGCCCGGCGTCTTGCTGTGAAACGTCGGCGGCCGCTTGGCGACCCATGCGGCGAAGGCGGCCAGACGCGGATGCGCGCGCAGGCGGTCGGGCGTCGCATAATCGCGGGCCAGTTCGGTTTCCGTCAGCGTCGCGTGGATCTCGTTATGGCAGATCTGGTGCAGCAGCACGGTCGGCCCGCCCTTGCCACCGCGCAGCTTCGGCGTCAGGTGATGCAGGCTTTGCCGCGCGCCGGGCGGGATCGGACGCAGGCAGAGCGGACAGACGGGATCGGTCATGCCGCCAATGTCGGTGCGGCCGTGGCGGGGGGCAAGATGGCCGAAGCATGGGTGATCGGGGGCGGACCGGCGGGCCTGATGGCGGCGGGCGAGTTGGCCAGCGCCGGACACCGCGTTGTGCTGGCCGAGGCGAAGCCGTCCATCGGGCGCAAGTTCCTGATGGCCGGCAAATCGGGCCTGAACCTGACCAAGGACGAACCCTTGGCCGATCTGCTGGCCGCCTATCGCTGTCCGGCCGTGGCGCGGATCGTGGCGCAGTTCGACAACGCCGCCGTTCAGGGCTGGGCGCGCGACCTCGGGCAGGACGTGTTCACCGGATCGTCGGGCCGCGTTTTTCCCGTGGCGATGAAGGCGTCGCCGCTGTTGCGCGCCTGGGCCGGGCGGCTCGATGCGCTGGGGGTGGAACGGCGCACACGCTGGCGCTGGATGGGTTTCGAGGGGGCCGCCCTGCGGTTCGACACGCCCGACGGTGCCGCGACCGCGACCCCCGACGCGACTGTGCTGGCCCTGGGGGGGGGCAAGCTGGCGGAGGCTGGGATCGGATGGCGCGTGGGTGCCCTGGTTGACCGAACGGGGGATCGCGGTGGTGCCGTTCCAGCCTGCCAATGCCGGGCTGACGGTGGACTGGTCGGACCACATGGCCCCCTTCTTCGGCACGCCGTTGAAGAATGTCGTCCTGTCTGCCGGCACGACACGGATGCGCGGCGAATGCGTCCTGACGCGCCGGGGGCTGGAAGGGGGCGCCATCTATGCCGTCAGCCGCGACGTGCTCGAAGGGGCCGATCTGACGCTCGATCTGCTGCCGGACCGGTCCAAGGACCGCATTCGCGCGCGACTGGCGACCGCCACCGGATCGCTCGGCAACCGGCTGCGCAAGGGGCTGGGCCTGCCGCCTGCCGCCCGCGCGCTGGCGCTGGAATTCGCCCGTCCCTTTCCGCGCGATCCTGCCATCCTCAAGCGCCTGCCGGTCCGTCACGGGGGTCTGCGCCCGCTGGACGAAGCGATTTCTTCGGCCGGGGGCGTGCGCTGGGACGCCGTCGATGACGGGCTGATGCTGACCGCCCTGCCCGGCATCTGGGCTGCGGGCGAGATGCTGGACTGGGAAGCGCCCACCGGCGGCTATCTGCTGACGGCCTGCCTTGCGACGGGCCGCCATGCGGGACGGGCGGCGGCGCGGTGGCTGGCGGGCGCAACCCCGCTTTCCGCCGGGCGCGGGCGGCTGTAAGGGCAGCATGATGAGCGATTTCACCGACATCTACGACCGGCAGGTCGCCGACGGTGCCGTGACCGACGATCCGGCGCAGCGGGCCGTGCTGACGCATTTCGACAGGCTGGCCGGAGGCTTGCAGGCCCGCCCCGCCCGCCGCGGCTGGTTCCGCCGGTCCGAACCGCCGGCCCTGCGCGGTCTCTACCTCTGGGGCGGGGTGGGCAGGGGCAAGTCGATGCTGATGAACCTGTTCTTCGGTAACATCGGCATCGAGGGCAAGCGCCGCGCTCATTTCCACGCCTTCATGCAGGAGGTTCACGCCGGCATCGCCAAGGCCCGCAAGCGCGGCGTGGACGACGCGATCCTGCCCGTCGCCGACGAGATGTCGGACGGTCTGCGGCTGCTGTGCTTCGACGAGATGCAGATCGGTGACATCACCGACGCGATGATCGTCGGCCGGTTGTTCGAGCGTCTGTTCGCCAATGGCGTCGTCATCGTCACCACATCCAACCGCCCCCCCGGCGGTCTTTACAAGGACGGGCTGAACCGCCAGCTTTTCCTGCCCTTCATCGCCCTTCTGGAAGACCGGATGGAGGTTGTCGAACTCGCCTCGCCCCGCGATTGGCGGCAGGATCGCGACGGCGGATCGGCCGCCTATTTCGTGCCGCACGACGCGGATGCGCGCAGGGCGATGGATGCCATCTGGAACGACCTTGCGGGTAAGCCGGGCACCGAACTGACGTTGCGGGTGGCGGGCCGCGACGTCGTGCTGCCCGCCTTCGCGAACGGCGTAGCCCGCGCGACATTCTGGGATCTCTGCGGGCGTCCGCTGGGGGCGGCGGATTATCTGGCGCTGGCCGATGCGATCGACGTGCTGATCCTGGAAGGCGTGCCGCGTCTTTCGTCCGAAAACTACAACGAGGCGCGCCGCTTCGTCACGCTGATCGACGCGCTTTACGAAGGCAGGGTGCGGCTGGTCATGTCTGCCGCCGACGTGCCGGACAGTCTTTATGTCGAGGGCGAGGGCGCATTCGAATTCGCGCGCACCGCGTCGCGCCTGGCCGAGATGCAGTCAGACGGATGGCGCGCGGATTGACACCGCCCCCGGCGGCGGATCAGTCTTTCCGATCATGCTCGACAAGCTGGAAATGTTCATCGCCGTCGCCCGCGAGGGCCATTTCGGCCGCGCGGCCGAAAGCCTCAACATCTCGCAGCCGACGCTGTCGGCGGGAATCAAGCAGCTCGAGGAACAGCTCGGGGTTCAGCTTGTGCTGCGCGGATCGCGTTTCGGCGGGCTGACATCGGAGGGGCAGATCGCCCTGCCCCGCGCGCAACGTCTGGTCGAGGATGCGCGGCAGCTGCACGAGGAAATGCGCGTCATGCGCGATGGCCTGTCGGGCGACTTGCGGCTGGCGGTCATTCCCACCGCGCTGCCCTGGGCCGCGCGTCTGTCCGCCGCGTTCATGCGCAAGCATCCCGAAACCCGTTTCACCATCCTGTCGCGCACGTCGCGCGAAATCGTCGGCCTGATGGAAACGTTCGAGGTCGATGCCGGCATCACCTATCTGGACAACGAACCGCTGCGTCGGGTGGATACGGCCTCGTTTTACGACGAAACCTATATGCTGGTCTGCCCCCGCGACGCGCCGCTGGCGCGGGCGGCCAGCCTCGACTGGAAGGAACTCGACGGCAAGGCGCTGGCGCTGCTTACCCCCGACATGCAGAACCGCCGGATCCTGAACGCCATCTTCGCCGAATGCGGCATCGCGCCTGTCACGGCGGTCGAAACGAACTCGATCATCGCGCTGGTGGCCAGCGTCGCGGCGGGCGGCTGCATGACGGTCCTGCCCGCGGACATGGCGGGGTTTCTCGGCGGGGGCACCGATGTCGCGCTGGTGCCGCTGACGGGCGGGGCGCGCGCACAGCCGGTCGGCCTGATCGTGCCCCGCCGCGATCCGCGCAGCCCCCTGGTCGAGGCGCTGCTGCGCGAAGCGGGTCGCGTTGCGGGATCCGGTCGTTCGGGATCCCCGATCGCCTGACGGAACAGCCTTATTGATCGCCTGCCGCGCCATGGGTCATGCTGGCCCAAAGGATGCCTGCATGACGCCACACGCCCCCGCCCCCCGGCCCGACGATGTCGCCGCCATCGTTTCGGCGCATCTGCATCTGGAGGGGCCGTTGCTGCCGATCCTGCATGCGTTTCAGACCGAATACGGGTGCGTGCCCGAAAACGTGCGGCCGGCCATCGCGGCGGCGCTGAACATCACCGCGGCCGAACTGCATGGCGTCATGTCGTTCTATCACGACTTCCGCGACATGCCCGCCGGCCGCCACGTTCTGAAGATATGCCGCGCCGAAGCCTGCCAGTCGGTCGGATCGGACGATCTAGCCGCATCCGCGCTGGCCCGGCTGGGTGTCGAATGGCACGGCACCACGCAGGACGGCGCCGTCACGGTCGAACCTGTCTATTGCTTGGGCCTTTGCGCGTGCGCCCCCGCCGTGATGATCGACGGCAAGGTGCGGGGCCGGATGGACGCCGCGCGGCTGGACGCGGTGCTGGACGAGGTGCGCACATGAAGTTCTATATCCCCCGCGACAGCGCCGCCAAGGCAGTCGGCGCCGATGCCGTGGCCGATGCCCTACGGGCCGAGGCGGCACGGCGCGGGCTGGACCTGACGCTGATCCGCAACGGCACGCGCGGCATGATCTGGCTGGAGCCGCTTGTCGAGATCGAGATCGACGGCATCCGGCACGGCTTCGGGCCGCTCGGCCCTGCCGATGTCGCCGCCCTGCTAAACGATCCGCAGACACACCCCAAGGCGCTGGGCCCGATTGCGGAACTGGACTGGATGAAGCGCCAGACGCGGCTGACCTTTGCCAGATGCGGCGTGATCGACCCGCTGGATCTGGCGGATTACGAAGCGCATGGCGGTCTGGCGGGGCTGCGCCGCGCGCTGTCGATGATGCCCGACGCAATCGTGGCCGAGGTGACGGCATCGGGCCTGCGCGGTCGCGGCGGTGCCGGGTTTCCGACCGGAATCAAGTGGAACACCGTCCTGAGCGCCCCCGGCCCGCGGAAATACATCGTCTGCAATGCCGACGAGGGCGACAGCGGCACCTTTGCCGACCGCATGATCATGGAAGGCGATCCGTTCACCCTGATCGAGGGAATGGCCATCGCCGGGTTGGGCGTCGGGGCGACCAGGGGCTACGTCTATATCCGCAGCGAGTATCCCGACGCCATCGCCGTCATGCAGGACGCGCTGGACATCGCGCGTCGTGCAGGGGTGCTGGGCGATGTCCTTGGTTCCGGCAAGATCTTCGATATCGAGGTGCGCGTCGGTGCCGGGGCCTATGTCTGCGGCGAGGAAACGTCGCTGCTCAACTCCCTCGAAGGCAAGCGCGGCGTGGTGCGCGCCAAGCCGCCGCTGCCCGCGCTGGAGGGGTTCATGGGCCGCCCCACCGTGGTCAACAACGTCATCAGTCTGGCCACGGTCCCCGTGATCTTCGAAAAGGGCGCGCGGCACTATGCCGATTTCGGGCTGGGCCGGTCGCGCGGCACGATGCCGATCCAGATCGCCGGCAATGTCCGCCACGGCGGCTTGTTCGAGACGGCATTCGGGATGCCGCTGGGCGATCTTGTCAACGATGTCGGCGGCGGCACTGCATCGGGCCGGCCGGTGAAGGCCGTGCAGGTCGGCGGGCCGCTGGGCGCCTACATGCCGCCCGCCAAGTTCGACACGCCCTTCGGATACGAGGAATTCGACGGCCAGGGCGGGTTGATCGGTCATGCCGGAATCGTCGTCTTCGACGACAGCGCCGACATGCTGAAGATGGCCCGCTTCGCGATGGAATTCTGCGCCATCGAAAGCTGCGGCAAATGCACACCCTGCCGCATCGGCGCCGTGCGCGGCGTCGAGACGATCGACCGGATCGCACAGGGCGATGCCGGGGCGGCGGCGCTGCTGACCGACCTTTGCGACACGATGCGCGACGGATCGCTATGTGCGCTGGGCGGATTCACGCCCTTCCCGGTCATGTCCGCGCTGACCCACTTTCCCGAAGATTTCGCCACCGCGAAGGAGGCCGCCGAATGAAGGATTTCATCATCCCGTGGGACGACGCTGACATGGGCACGCCGGCTCGCGAAGGACCGCCCGTCACGCTGACCATCGACGGCTTCGACGTGACCGTGCCCGAAGGCACCAGCGTCATGCGCGCCGCGGCCGAGGCGGGCCTGCAAATCCCCAAACTCTGCGCCTCGGACAATATGGAAGCGTTCGGATCCTGCCGCCTCTGCGCGGTCGAGATCGAGGGCCGTCGCGGCACGCCCGCTTCGTGCACGACGCCCGTGACCCCCGGCATGGTGGTGCACACGCAGACGCCTAAAATCGTCAAGCTGAGGCGCAGTGTGATGGAGCTTTACATATCGGACCATCCGCTCGACTGCCTGACATGCTCGGCCAACGGGGATTGCGAATTGCAGGACATGGCCGGAATGGTCGGCCTGCGCGACGTGCGGTATCGTGCACCGGCGGGGCGGGACGCGGCCAACCACTTCCGCACGCGCGACACGTCGGGGCAGGTCAATCCGGCCTATATCCCCAAGGACGAAAGCAACCCCTATTTCACCTACGATCCGGCCAAGTGCATCGTATGCAGCCGCTGCGTGCGCGCCTGCGACGAGGTGCAGGGCACGTTCGCGCTGACGATCGAAGGGCGCGGCTTCGACAGCCGTGTGTCCTTCGGCGCGCGCACCGACGATGCGCTGGCCTCCGATTGCGTCTCGTGCGGCGCCTGCGTCCAGGCCTGCCCCACCGCCACCTTGCAGGAAAAAAGCGTGATCGAACTGGGCACGCCGCAGCGGTCGGTCATCACGACCTGCGCCTATTGCGGGGTCGGCTGTTCTTTCAAGGCGGAACTAAACGGCGACCGGCTGGTGCGCATGGTGCCCTACAAGCACGGCAAGGCCAATCGCGGGCATAGCTGCGTCAAGGGACGCTTCGCCTATGGCTATGCCAACCACAAGGACCGCATCCTGAACCCGATGATCCGCGACCGCATCGACCAGCCGTGGCGCGAGGTTGGTTGGGACGAGGCGCTGACATTCGCCGCCCGGCGGATGCGCGGCCTTCAGGACCGCTATGGCCGCAACAGCATCGGGGTCATCACCTCCAGCCGCTCCACCAACGAGGAAACGTATCTGGTGCAGAAGCTGGCCCGCGCGGTCTTTCGCAACAACAACACCGACACCTGCGCCCGCGTCTGCCACTCGCCCACGGGCTACGGTCTGGGGCAGGCATTCGGCACATCCGCCGGCACCCAGGATTTCGACAGCGTCGCGCATGCGGATGTCGTGGTCGTCATCGGCGCCAACCCCACCGACGGACATCCCGTCTTTGCCAGCCGGCTGAAAAAGCGGCTGCGCCAAGGCGCCCGGCTGATCGTCATCGACCCGCGCCGGATCGACCTGGTCAAGTCCCCGCATATCCGCGCCGCGCACCACCTGCCGCTGCGGCCGGGCACCAATGTCGCCGTTGTCACGGCAATGGCGCATGTGATCGTGACCGAAGGGCTGATGGATCAGGCGTTCATCCGCGAACGCTGCGACTGGGACGAGTTTCAGGACTATGCCGCCTTCGTCGCCGATCCGCGCCACAGCCCCGAGGCGACGGCGATGCTGACAGGCGTGAACCCGGACGACCTGCGTGCCGCCGCGCGCCTTTACGCCACGGGCGGCAACGGGGCCATCTATTACGGGCTGGGCGTGACCGAGCACAGTCAGGGATCCACCACCGTCATGGGGATCGCCAACCTTGCCATGCTGACCGGCAATATCGGCAGGCCCGGCGTGGGCGTGAACCCGCTGCGCGGCCAGAACAACGTGCAAGGCTCGTGCGACATGGGCAGCTTCCCGCACGAACTGCCCGGCTATCGCCACGTCAAGAACCCCGATGTCCGCGCGATCTTCGAGGAGGCATGGGGCGTGCCCATCGACCCCGAACCGGGCCTGCGCATTCCCAACATGCTGGACGCCGCCGTCGAGGGGACGTTCAAGGGCCTTTATTGCCAGGGCGAGGATATCCTGCAATCCGATCCCGACACCAAGCATGTCGCTGCCGGGCTGGCCGCGATGGAATGCGTGATCGTGCACGACCTGTTCCTGAACGAGACGGCGAATTACGCGCATGTCTTTCTGCCCGGTTCGACCTTTCTGGAAAAGGACGGCACCTTCACCAATGCCGAACGGCGCATCAACCGCGTCCGCCGCGTGATGGCGCCGCGCAACGGCTATGCCGATTGGGAAGTGACGCAGCTTCTGGCAAATGCGATGGGCGCCGGGTGGACCTACACCCATCCCGCGCAGATCATGGACGAGATTGCGGCAACCACCCCTTCCTTCGCGGGCGTCGATTATGCGCTGCTGGAGGAAAAGGGATCCGTCCAGTGGCCCTGCAACGAGGCGCATCCCGAAGGCACGCCGTTGATGCACGTCGATGGTTTCGTGCGCGGCCGGGGGCGGTTCATCGTCACCGAATATGTCGCCACCGACGAACGGACCGGCCCGCGCTTTCCGCTGCTGCTGACCACGGGGCGCATCCTGTCGCAATACAACGTGGGCGCACAGACGAGGCGGACCGAAAACGTCGTCTGGCATGCCGAGGACGTTCTGGAAATCCATCCCCACGACGCGGAGGTTCGCGGCGTGTCCGACGGCGACTGGGTGCATCTGGCCAGCCGCGCCGGCGAAACGTCGCTGCGCGCTGTGCTGACCGACCGCGTCAGTCCCGGCGTCGTCTACACGACGTTCCACCACCCCGACACGCAGGCCAACGTCATCACCACCGACTATTCGGATTGGGCCACCAATTGCCCCGAATACAAGGTGACGGCGGTGCAGGTGCGTCTGTCGAACGGTCCGACCGACTGGCAGGAAGGCTATAACGCCCATGCCGAACGCGCCCGCCGCATCCTGGCGGCCGAATAGGGTGGATCGCTGGCCCCCTTCCGTGGATCGGGCGGGCGTTGCCGTCCGGGCCGACGGCATCCGCGACGTTCAGCGCGCCCTGCCCGAGGAAGTGCCGGTGGCGATGGTCTATGACGGCTCGACGCAGGCGGTGATGATGGCGACGCCGATGGACATTGCCGATTTCGCCCACGGCTTCGCGTTCACCGAAGGCGCGGTGACGGCGCTCGACCAGATCGAGGGGTTCGAGCTGGCCGAGCATCCCGCCGGGATCGAGGCGCGGCTTTGGCTGCGCCCCGACCGGCGCGATGCCATCGCGGCCCGCCGCCGCTATATGGCCGGGCCGGTGGGATGCGGCCTTTGCGGCATCGATTCGCTGGAAGAAGCCGTGCGGCCGCTGCCGCATGTCGGCGGCGATCTGCGGCTGGCGCATGCGGAGATCGCGGGGGCGACGGACCGGCTGCGCGATTGCCAGCCGCTGCACGACAAGACACGCGCGACCCATGCCGCCGGGTTTCTGCGTCCGGGCGAAGGCATGGTCATGGCGCGCGAGGATGTGGGCCGTCACAACGCGCTGGACAAGCTGATCGGCGCGCTGCTGCGTCAGGGCATCGACCCTGCCGGCGGCGCCATCGTGATGTCCAGCCGCCTTTCGGTCGAACTGTTGCAGAAATGCGCCGTCGCCGGATGCCCCATGCTGATTGCCGTGTCCGCCCCCACGGCCCATGCCGTCCGCCTTGCCGAAGGGGCGGGCATCACCCTTGCCGTCTGCGCGCAGGGGGACGGGTTCGTGCTCTATACGCATCTGCAACGCGTCGTCCCCGAGGTGTCCGATGTCGCCTGACAAGATGATCCATATGGCGAACCAGATCGCCGTCTTCTTCCGCACCCAGCCCGGTCACGATCAGGCCCGCAAGGTCGCCGATCACCTGACCGATTTCTGGGAGCCGCGCATGCGTCGCCAGTTGCACGCCCATGTCGCCTCGGGCGGTGCGGGGCTCGATCCGCTGGTCTTGCAGGCGGCGGCGTCCATGAAGCCGCCGGCGGTCGAGGCCGGATAGACCGGCAGGTTCAGTCGCTCAGCGACCCCTCCTCGTCGCGGGCCATCCGCATGCGGCGGCGGATCAGGCCGCCGAACAGCACCGGCGCCAGAAAGCCGACGACGGCGATGGTCCACAGCCCGATCGTCAGCCACGACGACACCAGCACCGTGTAATCCCCGTCCGAGATGTTGACGGCGCGGCGCAGGTTCACCTCCATCTCGTTGCCCAGCAGCGTGCCCAGGATGACCGGCACCAGCGGCACGTCCAGTTTGCGCAGCACCCATCCCATCAACCCGAAGCCCACCATCACCATCAGATCGAAGCTGGATCCCGAAATGCCGTAGATCCCGACGAAGGACACCATCGCGACGATGGGCATCAGAATTCGCGGCGGCACCAGCAGCACGCGGGTGAACAGGCCGACCATCGGAATATTCATCGCCAGCAGCATGAAGTTGCCGATGAACAGCGCCGCGATCAGGCCCCAGACGACATCGGGGTTCTGCGTGAACAGCAGCGGCCCCGGTGTGATGTTCAGCGACAAAAGCACCGCCAGAAGCACCGCCGTCGTCCCCGATCCGGGCACTCCCAGTGCCAGCATCGGCACCAGCGCGCCCCCCGCGGCGGCGTTGTTGCCGGCCTCGGGCGCGGCGACGCCGCGCGGATCGCCCTTGCCGAAGGTCAGCCCCTTGCGATCCACCAGCCGCTTTTCCATCGAATAGGAGATGAACGACCCCAGCGACGCCCCCGCGCCCGGCAGCACGCCCGCGACAAAGCCCAGCACGGTGGTGCGCAGCATCGTCGGCGTGCAATGGCCCAGCAGTTTCCAGGACGGCACGATGCTGCCGATTTCGACATGCGGCTTGGTGGAAATGTCGCGGTCTGTGCCGCGGTGTTCCAGAAAGACGAAAACCTCGGACAGGGCGAACAGCCCGACGATGGCCACCAGAAAGTCGATACCGTCGTAAAGATGCACCTCGCCGAAGGTGAACCGCGGCACGCCGGTCTGCGTATCGACCCCGATCATCGCCAGTCCCAGCCCCAGTGCCGCGGCAAAGGCCGCCTTGGCCTGGTTGGTCGACGAAATTCCCCCCAAGGTCGCGAAGGCCAGCGCGAACAGGGCGAAATATTCCGCCGGTCCGAACAGCAGCGCTACCTTCACCAGTTGCGGCGCCAGCAGCACCAGCCCCCAGGTCGCGAAGAACGCCCCGACGAAGGACGCGACGCCCGACAGTGCCAGCGCCTCGCCCGCGCGGCCCTGCTGCGCCATCGGATATCCGTCGAGGCAGGTCATCATCGCCGGTTCGTCGCCCGGAATGTTCAGCAGGATCGAACTGATCCGCCCGCCATACATCGCCCCGTAATAGACCGAGGTCAGCAGGATCAGCGACGGCGTCGGTCCCAGCCCCAGCGTGAAGGCCAGCGGAATCAGGATCGCCACGCCGTTCGATGGCCCAAGGCCCGGCAGCGCCCCCATGATCGTGCCCAGAAAGCAGCCCATCAGCGCCAGCGCCATGTTCTGCCATGTCAGGGCGACGGCAAAGCCGTCCGCCAGATTGCCGAGCGTTTCCATACGCTATCCTTCAGAAGCCCAGCGGTCCGCGCGCCAGGCTAAGCCCCAGCAGCAGACGGAACACGACATAGATGCCCAGCGACGTGCCGATGCCGATGACCGCGCTGGCCACGGGCCGCGATCCCAGCCGCCATGTCAGATATCCCGCCGCCAGCGCCGTCGCGATGACGAAGCCCAGTTCGGGCAGAAGCTGCGCATAAAGCAGCATGACGATCGCCGCGACCGCGATTTCGGCCAGTCGCCCGGCGCGCGGCCAGTCGGGGGCCGGATCGGGCTTGATCAGGAAATAGACCGATGCCAGCGCCATCACCGCGGCGATGATCCAGGGAAACACCTTGGGGCCGACAATGTCACTGAGAAAGCTTTCCTGGATCGTCGCCGCCTGCCATGCGAACAGGATCGCCAGTGCCAGGCCAATGCCGCCGAAGATGCGGTCGCTCATCCGGCTGTCGCTCCGATGACGGATGCCCGGCCCCGACACGTGCCGGGGCCGGGCGCTGCGTTACTGGACAATGCCGATCTCGCGCGAGAGATCCTCGATCTCCTGAATCGATTCCTCGACGAACGCCTCAAACTCTGCGCCTTGCAGGTCCAGCGGGGCCAGACCGTTCGCCTCCATGATCTTCTGCCACTCGTCGCTGTCGTAAAGCGTGTCGATCCGGTCCACCCAGTAATCGTAGGCCGCATCGCTCATCCCGCCGGGGCCGTAGAAGCCGCGCCAGTTGGCGCCGATGGCGTCGATCCCCTGTTCGCGCGCCGTGGGCAGATCAGCGAATTCGCCGCCCAGCCTTTCGGGTGCCAGCAGCGCGATGACGCGGATGTCGCCCGATTCCACGAAACCCTGCGCTTCGGACAGATCGCCCGTGAACCCTTGCAGCGATCCCGCCAGAAGCTGCGTCACCGCCTCGCCGCCGCCCGCGAAGGCGATGTATTTCACCGACCGCACATCGTCGATGCCCGCTTCCTTCGCCGCGATCAGCACCTTCAGATGGTCCCAGCCGCCCACGGCAGACCCGCCGCCGATCGCGACCGAAGCGGGATCTTCCTTGATCGCGTCCATCAGGTCGGGAAGCGTCTGGATGTCGCTGTCGGCGGCGACCGCGATCACGCCGTAATCGGCGCCCACCGCGCCCAGCCAGCGCACCTGGTCGGCGGTATTGCCGGGATAGGCGTTCTGCGCCAGCCGTGTCGCCGTCGCCGACGATGCCGCGACCACCAGATCGTCCTCGGAATTGCGCTTGTTCACCACTTCGGCAAAAGCCACGCCGCCGCCGCCGCCCGACAGGTTCACCACCTGCATCGTCGAGGGGATCAGATCCAGATCCTGCAACGCCTTGCCGACCTGACGGCAGGTGAAGTCCCAGCCGCCGCCCGGATTGGCCGGTGCGATGCATTCGGGCGATTCGGGGGTGAAATCCTGCGCGACGACGGCAATCGGTGCGGTGGCGACGATAACGGCCGCCAGCATCCCGTGCCGGATGGTTCTGAAATTCATGCAACTCTCCCTGTCGATTGGCGGATGGCAAGCGTCCTGCACCGGACGTCCGGCATCATGGATACAGGGACTGCCGCACCTGTCACGGCTTTTCTCGTGCGAATGCCGCGGATGCCCGCCGCTCAGCCCATCCGGTCGGACGCGAAGGCGCCCGGCGAGGCGGGAAACACCACCGTCTTGTCGCCATTGGGCAGAACGCGCCGGTCGGCATATGCGTGAACGGCGCGCGACAGGACCTGCGCCTCGACATCGCGGCCCAGCGCCACAAAATCCTCGGCGCTCTGGGCATGGGTGACGCGCACGGTGTCCTGCTCGATAATCGGCCCCTCGTCCAGATCGGCGGTGACGAAATGCGCGGTCGCCCCGATCAGCTTGACGCCCTTGTCGAACGCCTGCCGATAGGGCACCGCGCCCTTGAAGCTGGGCAGGAACGAATGGTGGATGTTGATCAGCCGCCCCGACATCCGTTGGCACAGCGCGTCCGACAGCACCTGCATATAGCGCGCCAGCACCACCAGATCGGCACCCGCATCGGTGATGACGTCAAGCTGCCGCGCCTCGGCCTCGGCCTTGGTCGCTTTCGTGACGGGGATATGGTGGAACGGCAGGTCGTGCCCCTCGACCGTGCGGGCATAGTCGGTATGATTCGATATCACCGCCACGATCTCGATCGGCAGGGCGCCGATCCGCCAGCGATACAGCAGGTCGTTCAGGCAATGACCGAAGCGCGACACCATGACGACGACGCGCATCCGGTCCTCGGCCCCGTGAAGCGCAAGGTCCAGCCCGGTGCGCGCGCCCGTCTCGGCCAGCTTCGCTGCCAGCGTCGCCCGGTCGGTGCCGGTTTCGCTGCGCACCACCATCCGCAGGAAGAAGCGGCCCGAATCCTCGTCGTTGAACTGCGCGCTGTCCAGAATGTTGCAACCCGCATCGGCAAGGCACGCGGCGACGGCGGCGATCAGGCCGCGCCCCGACGGCCCGGTGCCGGTGACGATCATGTTGTCCATCGGTTCAGCACTCCGGCAGGTTCACGGCAATCCCGCCGGTCGAGGTTTCCTTGTATTTAGTGCTCATGTCATGGCCGGTCTGGCGCATCACCTCGATGCAATTGTCGAGCGGCATGAAATGGCTGCCGTCGCCGCGTAGCGCCAGCGCGGCAGCCGATACCGCCTTGATCGCGCCCAGCGCGTTGCGTTCGATGCAGGGCACCTGCACCAGCCCGCCCGCCGGGTCGCAGGTCATGCCCAGGTGATGCTCCAGCGCGATCTCGGCGGCGTTCTCGATCTGCGCGTTGGTGCCGCCCATCGCGGCGCACAAAGCGCCCGCCGCCATGGCCGACGCGCTGCCGACCTCGCCCTGGCAGCCCACCTCGGCCCCCGAAATCGACGCGTTGGCCTTGATGATGCCGCCGATGGCCGCCGCCGTCAGAACGAAATCGCGGCGCGCATCGTCGGAAATTCCGTCGCAATGGTCCTGCCAGTATCGCAGCACCGCCGGCACCGTGCCCGCCGCCCCGTTCGTGGGCGCGGTGACGACGCGGCCGCCGGCGGCGTTCTCCTCGTTCACGGCCATGGCATAGACGCTCATCCATTCGTTGGCGACATGCGGCATCTGCCGGTTGCTGAACCGTTCCGCCACCAGCTTGTCGTGGATCGCCTTGGCCCGGCGGCGCACCTTCAGGCCGCCGGGCAGGATGCCGTCCTGCGCCAGCCCCCGGTCGATGCAGCCGTTCATCGCGTCGGCCAGAGCGTCCAGTCCCGCATCCAGATCGTCCGCCCCGGCCGCTTCCTCGTTGGCGCGCTTCATCGCCGCAATGGACAGGCCCGATTTTTCGCCCATGCGCAGCATCTCGGCCGCCGTGGCGAACGGATAGGGATAGTGCCGCATGACCTTGTGGTCGTGCAGCGACACCGCTCCCGACTTCGCCTCGCGCTCGGCCAGCAGCTCGGGCTCGGACATCACGAAGCCGCCGCCGACGGAATAGTAGGTCTGCGTCAGGCGCGGGTTGCCGCGTGCGTCGAAGGCGCGGAAGATCATGCCGTTGGCATGCAGCGACAGGGCCAGGTCATAGTCGAAGACCAGATCCCGCGCCGGATCGAAGGCCAGCGGCGGCAGGTCGGGCAGGTCCAGACTGCGCCGTTCGGCCAGCGCGGCCAGCATCCCGTCCCCCGCGTCGGGGTCCATCGTTTCGGGCCGCTGGCCCAGAAGCCCCAGCATCACCGCGCGGTCGGTGGCATGGCCCTTGCCGGTGAAGGCCAGCGATCCGTGCAGCGACACCTGCACCGAGGCGGGCGCGCCCGCGCCGGGAATCGCCTCGGCCTGCCGCAACTCGGACAGGAAGCGATCGGCCGCCACCATCGGCCCCATCGTATGCGACGACGAGGGGCCGATGCCGTGCTTGAAGATCTCGAAGACCGAGATGAACATGACCTAGCCGTAGATCGGAAAGGCGTCGCAGAGCGCCTCCGCCTCGGCGCGCACTTCGGCCTCGACGGCCCCGTCGCCCTCGGGGGTCTTCGACAGCGCCTCGATCACCTGCAGCACCATCTTGCCCACGCGCCGGAACTCGTCCTCGCCGAAACCGCGCGTCGTGCCCGCCGGGGTGCCCAGCCGCACGCCCGAGGTGACGAACGGTTTTTCGGGATCGAACGGGATCGCGTTCTTGTTGCAGGTCAGGCCCGCCCGCTCCAGCGCGATCTCGGCATCCTTGCCGGTGACGCCCATGGGCCGCAGATCGACCAGCACCATATGGCAATCCGTGCCGCCCGACACGATGCCGAGGCCCCCCGCCTTCAGCGTGTCCGACAGCGCCCGCGCATTGGCGATGACCTGCCTGGCATAGTCCTTGAACGACGGGTCCAGCGCCTCGCCGAAGGCGACGGCCTTGGCGGCGATTACATGCATCAGCGGGCCGCCCTGATTGCCGGGGAACACGGCCGAATTGAACTTCTTGGCCAGATCGTCGTCGTTGGTCAGGATGATGCCGCCGCGCGGACCGCGCAGCGTCTTGTGCGTGGTGGACGTGACGACATGGGCATGCGGCACCGGGTCGGGATACTGCCCTGCCGCGATCAAACCCGCATAATGCGCCATGTCCACCATCAGATACGCGCCCACCTCGTCGGCGATGGCGCGGAACCCGGCGAAGTCGATGGGCCGCGTATAGGCCGACGCGCCCGCGATGATCAGCTTGGGCCGTTCGGCCAACGCCCTGTCGCGGACCTTCTTCATGTCGATGAGGTGGCTGTCCTCCTCGACCTCGTAGGACACGACCTCGAACCACTTGCCCGACATCGTCACCGGCGATCCGTGCGTCAGGTGCCCGCCATGGGCCAGCGACATGCCCATGATCTTGTCGCCCGGCTTCAGCAGCGCCAGGAACACCGCCTGGTTGGCTTGCGCGCCCGAATGGGGCTGCACGTTGACATGCGCCGCGCCGAACAGCTGCTTCAGCCGGTCGCGGGCGACGTCCTCGACCACGTCGGCATATTCGCAGCCGCCGTAATAGCGCCGGCCGGGATAGCCTTCGGCGTATTTGTTCGTCAGCACCGACCCCTGGGCGGCCAGAACGTCGCGGCTGACGATGTTCTCGGACGCGATCAGTTCGATCTGGCGCTGCTGGCGGGCCAGTTCGTGGGCGATCGCATCGGCGATGGGCTTGTCCGAAATCGGGTTGGTGATCCGGGCGTCAAGCATGGCATATCCTCTCAAGCGTCGAATGATCCGGCGACCGGGCTGGCCGCGACGGGGCGAAGGGGTCAGAAACCGGCGGCGATTTCCTTGCGGCCGATTTCCAGCAGGCTGCGCACATGTGGCGCAAACGACCGCCAGACGTCCAGACGGAAGCTGTCGGGCCCGTCGCGCCACAGCACGATCTGCGCCGTGTCGAAGACGGTGCGCACCGCGCGCCCCGGTTCCAGCCGCCGCAGGTCGCGCGGGCAACCGATGGTCATCAGCGTCAGCGCCGCCGGACCGGCGACGCGGAACGTGATCTCGCGGTCCGAAATGTCGGTCAGGCTGTGCGGCGCGCCGTCGCGGATCGCCGCCATGTCGCGCACGATGCCGTCGCGTGCCTGTTCGGGCGCCGTCACCAGCCATTCGTCCGGCCCCAGACAGACCAGCGTCCTGTCGCCCGACGCCGCCCGGTCGCCCACGCGGTCCGGCAGATCGACGCCCAGCGCGGCCCCCGCCGCCGCCCGGTCCTTGTCGCGCACCCGCAGCGAAAAGCGCGCGACGGGGGGTATCTCCTCGATGGTCACGGTCGCGCCGTGCAGGTCTCTGTCGTGTAACGTCATCGCCTGTTCTCCTTCAGACCTTCAGCCGCTCGCCTTCGGGATCGTAGAAATTCGTCGAGGTGATCCGCGCCTTGTGCACGCCGTCCGGCATCGGCACATGCACGATCTGCCCGTCCATGTCGCGGCCGCCCTCGATCAGCGCCATGGCGATGGAGCGGCCCAGCGTCGCGCTGCTGTAGGACGACGTGACATGGCCCAGCATCTTCATCGGCTTGGGCTGGTCTGGATCGGCGACGATCTGCGCACCCTCCTCCAGCCGTACCGCGCCGTCCTCGGTCAGCAGACCGACAAGCTGCTTGCGGCCCTTGGCCACCAGATCGGGCCGCCGCAGCGACCGCATGCCGACGAAATCCGTCTTGGCCTTGCCGATGGCCCAGCCCAGATTGGCGTCGTCGGGGGCCACCGTGCCATCGGTATCCTGCCCGACGATGATGAACCCCTTCTCGGCGCGCAGGACGTGCATCGTTTCCGTCCCGTATGGGCAGATGTCGTAGTCGGCCCCCGCCTGCATCAGCGCCTCCCACAGCCTGAGGCCGTGGCGCGCGGGCACGTTGATCTCGAATCCCAGCTCGCCGGTAAAGCTCAGCCGGAACAGCCGCGCCGGGATCCCGGCGACCGTGCATTCGGCCACCGACATGTGCGGCAGCGCCTCGGCCGACATGTCCTGCCCCTCGACCAGCGGCGCCAGAACCTTGCGCGCATCGGGTCCGTTCAGGGCCACGGTCGCCCATTGTTCGGTGGTCGAGGTCAGCCAGACATCCAGGTCGGGCCATTCGGTCTGAAGGTAATCCTCCATCATGGCCAGCACCCGCGCGGCACCGCCCGTGGTGGTGGTGACATGGAACAGATCGTCGCGCAGCCGCCCGATCACCCCGTCGTCGCGGATATAGCCGTCCTCGCCCAGCAACACGCCATAGCGGCAGCGCCCGATGCCCAGCTTGGTCCAAGGGTTTGTATACATGCGGTTCATGAACTCGACCGCATCCGGCCCCGAAACCTCGATCTTGCCCAGGGTCGAGGCGTCGAAGATACCGACCGACCGCCGCGTCGCCAGACATTCGCGCGCGACGGCGGCGTGCATGTCCTCGCCCGCCTGCGGGAAATACCACGCGCGCCGCCACAGCGACACAGGCTCGAACGCCGCGCCATGCGCCTCGGCCCAAGCGTCGATGGGCGTCTTGCGCGTCACCTCGAACTGCCCGCCGCGATGATAGCCCGCGAAGGTGCCGAAGGTGGTCGGCGTATAGGGCGGGCGGAACGTCGTCAGCCCCACCTGCGGCGGCGCCTTGCCCACCGCGTCCGACGCGATCATCAGGCCGTTGACGTTCGACATCTTGCCCTGATCGGTCGCCATGCCGTTCGTCGTGTAGCGCTTCACATGCTCGATCGACCGCATGCCTTCGCGCACGGCCAGCCGGATGTCCTTGGCGGTCACGTCGTTCTGGAAATCGACGAAGGCCCGCGCCCGGTTCGGATCGCCGTCGGTCGGCAGCTCCTTGTGGCTGACGCCGCTGCCGGTGCGGTCGTTGGCGACCAAAACCGCGCTGTCCTGCGCGTCGCGGCCCAAAGCCTCGGCTGCGGCGTTCCCGGCGGCGATCCCGTCGCGCAAAGCCGCCTCGTATCCCCAAAGGCCCCGGCCCGCCCCGGCGATCTGGCACGCCTCGACCGAACGGTCGGGCAGGAACGCCTGCTGCACGTCGTCCCAGCGTAGCGTGCCCTTGGTGTGCGAAAAAAGATGCAGCGACGGCGTCCAGCCGCCGCACATCAGCAGGCAGTCGCAGTCGATGCGGTATCCGCCCTGCACCTTGCCGTCGCGCACAGGGGCCACGCGCACCGATTTTACCCGCAGCCGGCCCCAGGTCGCCGTCACCGTATGCGACGCCAGAACGCGGATGCCCCGGCGCGCCGCGGCCTCGGTCAGATCGGCGCGCACCGAAGCGCGCGTATCCACGATGGCGGCGATGCGCGTGCCCGCATCCGCCAGGTCGAAGGCCGCATGCCAGGCGCTGTCGTGGCTGGTGACGACGACTGCCAGGTCGCCCACCCGCACGCCATAGCGGTTGAGGTATGTCTGCGCCGCCCCCGCCAGCATCACGCCGGGCCGGTCGTTGCCGTCAAAGACCAGCGGCTTTTCCAGCGCGCCCTGCGCCAGCACCACATGACCCGCGCGCACCCGCCACATCCGTTCGCGCGGAGCGTCGTCCGGCAGCGTATCCAGATGGTCGGTCAGCCTTTCGCACAATCCGACCATGTTCTGATGGTAATACCCGATGGCGGTCGTGCGCGTCATCCGCCGCACGCCCAGGCGGTCCAGTTCGTCCAGTTGTGCGGCGATCCAGTCCCAGGCCGGCATCCCGTCGATCCCCACACCGGGATCGGACAGCAGCGCGCCGCCCATCTCGGCATGTTCGTCCACCAGCGTCACCTCCGCCCCCGACCGCGCGGCGGCCAGCGCCGCCGTCAGCCCCGCCGGCCCCGCCCCCACGACCAGCACGTCGGTGTGCAGATAGCGCGACGCATAGCGGTCGGGATCGACGGTGTCGGGCGCCTTGCCCAGACCGGCCGCGGCCCGGATCACCGGCTCATAGACGCGGTCCCAGAAACTGCGCGGCCACATGAACGTCTTGTAATAGAAACCGGCCGAAAACAGCATGTAAAGCCGGTCGTTCACCGCCCCCACGTCGAATTTCAGGCTGGGCAGCCTGTTCTGGCTTTCCACGGTCAGCCCCTGCCGCAATTCCTGCGCGGTGGCGCGGGTGTTCGGCTCGAACCGGCCGCCCTTGGCTCCGCCGTCGCGCGACGTGCCGACCAGGGCGTTCGGTTCTTCGGTGCCCGCGCAGACGGGGCCGCGCGGGCGGTGATACTTGAACGACCTCCCCATCAGATGCACGCCGTTCGCCAGCAGCGCCGACGCGACCGTATCGCCGCGCAGCCCGTCATAGGCCCTGCCGTCGAAGGTGAACCCGACGGGCGCGTCGTGCCGGACGCGGCCCTTTCCCTGAACGCGGAACCGGCTCATTCTGCTGCCTCCTTGATGGTCAGGTCGGGGCGGGCCTGACCCGCCGGATAGGTGGTGATGAACTCGTCGCTGACCGTGTCGCGCAGCGCGTTGAAGAACCGCGCGCAGCCGTGAATGTGCCGCCAGCGTTCGGCATGCGTCCCCTTCACGTTCGACCGGATGAACAGATAGTCGCGCCATTCCTCGTCCGACAGGCTGGCGGGATCCGCCGGCCGGTCGATATGCGCCTCGCCCGCATAGGCGAATTCCAGCTCGGGCAGCGTCTCGTCGCAATAGGGGCAATGGATCAGCAGCATGGCGTTCGTCTCCCTAATGCGCGACGGCGGCGGCGGCGGCCTCGTCGATCAGCCGCCCGGTGGTGAAGCGCTCCAGCGTGAAGGGCGCGTTGATCGGATGCGGCTCGTCCTTGGCGACGGTCCAGGCCAGCGTATGCGCGGCCCCCGGCGTCGCCTTGAAGCCGCCCGTGCCCCAGCCGCAATTGACATACAGGTTCTTCACCGGCGTCTTGCCGACGATGGCCGAGCGGTCCGGCGTCACGTCCACGATGCCGCCCCATTTGCGCAGCATCCGCATCCGATTGAAGATCGGGAACACCTCGCAGATGGCCGCCAGCGTATGCTCGATCAACGGCAGGCCGCCGCGCTGCGAATAGCTGACATATTGGTCCGTCCCCGACCCGATCACCAGCTCGCCCTTGTCGGACTGGCTCATATAGGCGTGGACCGCGTTCGACATGACCACGCAGGGGAAGCAGGGCTTCACCGGCTCGCTGACCAGCGCCTGCAACGGATAGCTTTCCAGCGGCAGCCGCACGCCGGCGCTTTGCATCACCACCGAGGTGTGCCCGGCCGCCGACACGGCGACCTTCTTCGCGCGGATGAACCCCTTGGCGGTGTCCACACCCTCGACCGCGCCCGAGGCGTCGCGGCGGATCGCGATGACGGGGCAGTTCTGGATGATGTCCACCCCCCGCGCTGCCGCCGCCCGCGCATAACCCCAGGCCACCGCATCGTGGCGCGCGGTGCCCGCGCGCATCTGCAACGCCGCGCCCATCACCGGATAGCGCGCATCCCTGGAAATGTTCAGCGGCGGACAGAACCGCTTGGCCTCCTCGGGGGTCAGCCAGCGGTTGTCGACGCCGTTCAGGCGGTTGGAATGGACATGGCGCTGGAAGCTCTGCACGTCATGGACGTTATGCGCCAGCATCATCACGCCCCGGCGCGAGAACATGACGTTGTAGTTCAGATCCTGGCTCAGCCCCTCCCACAGATCCAGCGCGTGATCGTACATCTTCGCGCTTTCGTCATAGAGGTAGTTCGACCGGATGATCGTGGTGTTGCGTCCGGTATTGCCGCCGCCCAGCCAGCCCTTGTCGATCACCGCGACATTGGTGATGCCGTGTTCCTTGGCCAGATAATACGCGGCA
The DNA here is from genome assembly GCF_000299575.1 of Oceaniovalibus guishaninsula JLT2003. Taxonomy (GTDB): domain Bacteria; phylum Pseudomonadota; class Alphaproteobacteria; order Rhodobacterales; family Rhodobacteraceae; genus Palleronia; species Palleronia guishaninsula. The sequence continues at coordinate 2,030 of NZ_AMGO01000012.1, read as the reverse complement.
CCCAGCCCGTGACCGCCGGCGCCGACGATGACGACATCGTATTCCTTCTTCGGCGCGGCGTCGGGCCATTGTTCGCGCCAGCCCTTGTGGCCGTTCAGCGCGTTCTTCAGCAGCGACATGGCGGAAAAGTGGGTCATGGCACGATCCTGACAAAGAAATCCGGGGGCAGCGCATCGCTTGCGGCGTCGATTCCCGGTTGACCCATCATGCCTGAAATCGAATCGCTGGATACTGGATGGATGCGCCGCAGCCGTGGTATGATCGCGACATGCCGCAACCGCCCAGCCCCCCCACCGCCCCGCGCCTGCGAATCGGCTTCCTGCTGGCGCGCCGTTTCACGCTGTCGGCCTTCGCCAACTTCGTTGACGTGCTGCGCCTTGCCGCCGACGAAGGCGACCGCTCGCGCCCCATCCGCTGCACGTGGCGGGTGCTGTCGTTTTCCCCCGACCCCGTCCGGTCCAGTTGCGGCATCGCCGTCAGCCCCGACGAGGCGCAGGGCGATCCCGCGCGCTTCGACTATATCGTCGTCGTCGGCGGCCTGGTCGAGGAGACCGAGCGTCTCGATCCCCGGACGGCCGCCTTCCTGCACCGCGCGGCCGGGGCCGGCGTGCCGCTGGTCGGCGTCTGCACCGGCGCGTTCATCCTGCACCGCGCCGGGCTGATGAACGGTTATCGCTGTTGCGTCAGCTGGTTCCACCACGACGACTTTCTCGAACGGTTCGAGGGGCTGCGCCCCGTGGCCGACCGCATCTTCGTCGTGGACCGCAACCGGCTGACCTGTTCTGGCGGAGCCAGCGCCGCCCATCTCGCCGCCTTCCTGGTCGAGCGGCATATCGGCCGCGCCGCCGCGCAGAAAAGCCTGCACATCCTGATCATCGACGCGGCGATGGCCGCCGACGACCCGCAGCCGGGCCTGCCGCTGGAACTGAAGGCGACCGATCCGCTGGTCAGGCGCGCGCTGCTGACGCTGCAACAGAACATGGACGCGCCGCCCGATGTAGGCGAAATCGCCGCCCGCCTTCAGGTCAGCCGGCGCCAGCTCGAAAGGCGGTTCGAGGCGTCTCTGGGCCTCTCGCCCGCCGACGCGTTCCTCAAGGTGCGGCTGGCGCAGGCCCGCCTGCTGCTGGCGCGGCCCGACCGCACCGTCGCCCGCATCGCCGCCGAGACGGGCTTTTGCGACGCCTCGCACCTGACCCGCGCCTTCCGCCGCGAAACCGGCACCACACCGAACGCATGGCGAAAGCAGATCGACCTCGCGGCGGGACAGCTCGGAGGCTGAACGCGAAACGGCGCCGGGGGGTGAACCCGGCGCCGCTTTAGGCCTCGATTCTGAAACGTCAGACCGTCTGGCCCACGGGCCGCGGCGTCCGCCGGGTGGCAAGGCTGACGGCGACATAGCACAGGCTCGACACCAGGCATCCCGTCAGCGGCCCGACGACCCAGCCCGCATTCGTCCACAGCAGCATCGCGCCCGACACGACGAACCCGCTGGTCATGCCCGCCAGCGCGCCCCAGCCGTTGCCGCACCAGAACGATGCCACGAAGACGGGGCCGACCAGCGCCGCCAGAAGCGTTCCGGTCCCCAGGATGCCCAGCCACGACAGCAGGAAGGGCGGCGCATAAAGCATCATCACCAGCCCCAGCGCCCCGAAGACGACGACCGCCGCCCGGTTCAGGAACAATACCGTCGCCGCGTTCTCGTGCCGGGGAAACAGCGCCCGCCGCAGATCGTGCGACGCCGCCGACGCCACCGTATGCAGAAGCGAATTCGCCGTCGATTGCATGGCGAACAGGATGCACAGCGTCACGAAACCGCCCAGCGCCGGGTGCAGATAGGTCTGCAAATAGACCGGCATCGCCTGATCGGCCTGCGCCAGTTCCGGCATCCGCACCCGCATGTAAAGCCCCACCACCGGGATCAGCGACAGGATGCAGGCGAAGGGCGCGACATACATCGCGACCGTCGAGAACCGCACATCGGGCCGGAATGCCAGAAAACGCACCGCCATATAGGGCAAAACCGCCGAGAA
>NZ_AMGO01000011.1 GCF_000299575.1 Oceaniovalibus guishaninsula JLT2003 | reverse complement strand
CAGCTGGCGCTGGTATCCCGGCGACGAGACCCAGACCGCTGACCCGTTCATCGCCGCGAAGATGGGCGCGGCCAGCACGCCCGCCTATCGGGGCACCGCCTATGTCGTCTTCGAGGAGCTGGCGCTCTCGACCTACGGCAACCGCCTGCCGCAGCTTTCCTTCGAGGTGTTCCGGCCGCTCGCCGATCCCGACACCGCCGAGGGGTTGACCCGCGCCGTCACGATGATCCCGGCCTCGGGCGAGTTCACCTACGCGACGCAGGGCATCCGCAAAGGCAGCGGCGGGGCGCAGACTCCTGAGAACCTGAACGCGCTCTCGGACACCGCCGACATGGTAGTGGCGCTGGACCGGCTACAGGCCATGGCGCCGAAGGTGGAAAGTGTCAGCCTTGTGGTGGCCTGGTTCGGGAGCGACCTGCGCGCAGGCGACTGCACGATCCGCCCCGGCGTTGAGGTGTCCGAGAAGACCACGAGCCCGCAGACGTGGTCCGTGAACGGCGTGTCCCGCGCGGCCGCCCATCTTGTCAGCCGTGATGACCGGGACCGTCCCGTCTATGGCGGCACGCCGGCCGACTTCGCGGTCGTGCAGGCAATCAAGGAGATGAAGGCGCGCGGCCTGCGCGTGACCTTCTATCCGTTCATCCTGATGGACGTGCCGCCCGGCAACACCCTGCCCAACCCGTATTCCGACAACGCCGCCGAGACGGGCCAGCCGGTCTTTCCCTGGCGCGGCCGGATCACCTGCTCGCCCGCCGCAGGCTACACCGACAGCGTGGACAAGACATCCGCGGCGGCCGCGCAGGTCTCGGCTTTCTTCGGCAGCGCCAGCCCATCACACTTCGCGGTCTCGGGCGAGACCGTCTCCTGGACTGGCGCGGCGGGCGACTGGGGTCTGCGCCGCATGGTGCTTCACTACGCGCATCTCTGCGCAGCGGCGGGCGGCGTCGACGCCTTCCTGATCGGGACCGAGATGCGCGGGCTGACCACGATCCGCTCGGGCGCGTCCAGCTATCCTGCGGTGCAGGCGTTTCGCGCTCTGTTGGCCGACGTGCGCAGCATCCTCGGGCCGGGAACGGCGATCAGCTATGCTGCCGACTGGTCGGAATACTTCGGTCACCAGCCCAGTGACGGCTCGGGCGACGTGTTCTTTCACCTCGATCCGCTCTGGGCGGACGGCAACGTCGATTTCATCGGGATCGACAACTACATGCCGCTGTCGGACTGGCGTGACGGGTTCGAGCATGCGGATGCCGCCGAGGGCTGGCCAGCGATCTACGACCGCGCCTACCTGCAGGGGAACATCGCGGGCGGCGAGGGCTTCGACTGGTTCTACGCCAGCGCCGCCGATCGCTCGGCGCAGGTCCGCACGCCGATCACGGATGGCGCCGCCGGCAAGCCATGGGTGTTCCGCTACAAGGATCTGCGCAGCTGGTGGTCGAACCCGCATTACGACCGCCCGGGCGGTGTGGAGAGCGGGACGCCGACCGCGTGGGCGCCGGAGTCGAAGCCGATCTGGTTCACCGAGCTCGGATGCCCGGCTATCGACCGCGGCACGAACCAACCCAACGTCTTCTTTGACCCGAAATCCTCCGAGAGCTTCGTGCCGCACTTCTCGCGCGGCTGGCGGGACGATGCGATCCAGCGCGCCTATATCGAGGCGACCTACCTGTTCTGGGGCGACGCGGCGAACAACCCGCTTTCCGTGGTCTACGGCGGCCGGATGGTGCATGTGCCGGAATGTGCTGCCTGGACCTGGGACGCGCGGCCCTATCCCTTCTTCCCGGCGCTGACCGACGTCTGGACGGATGGCGCGAACTGGCGCCTCGGCCACTGGCTGACAGGGCGGCTCGGCGCGGTGTCGCTCGCGGCGCTCGTGCGGCATCTCTGCCTGCGCGCCGGGCTCGCCGAGTCTCGCATCGACGTCAACGGTCTCTGGGGCGCGGTCGAAGGCTTCGCCATCACCGCGCTGGAGAGCCCGCGCGCGTCGATCACCACGCTCGCGCGCCATTTCGGCTTCGACGCCGTCGAAACCGAAGGCGTGATCCGCTTCGCCATGCGCGGCCGCGCGGCGGTCGCGAGCGTCTCGCCAGACGATCTCGTCGCCGCCGGCGAGGGCGACGTTCTCGAACTGACCCGAGGCCAGGAGACCGAACTGCCGCAGGCCCTGAAATGGCAGGTCGCCCGCGCCGACGAGGATTACGATGCGGCTCAGGTCGAGGCCCGGCGCATCACCGTGGACACGACCCGGATCGCCTCCGAGTCCTTCCCGATGGCGGTGCCGCCCGAGGAGGCCGAACGCCGCTGCCGCCGCGCCCTCATGGAAGCCTGGACCGGCCGCGAGAGCGCGGTGTTTCGCCTACCTCCTTCGCGGCTGGCGCTCGACCCGGCCGATGTCGTGTCGTTCGTCCATGACGGGCGTGCTGTCCCTCTGCGGGTCTTCTCCATCGCCGACGCTGATGCACGGGGCGTCGAAGCCATCCGCCAGGACCGGGAGGCCTACGACCTGCCGCCCGGCGCGCCGCGGCCTTCGGCGCTCTCGCAGGCCGTGGTGTTCGGCGCGCCCGAGGCGGTGATCCTGGATCTGCCGCAACTGACCGAGGATCAGGCCGCGCATCGCCCCTTCGCCGCAGCGCACGCCGTTCCCTGGCCGGGCGAAATGGCGGTGTTCCGCAGCCCCTCGACGGACGGCTTCCAACTGCTCACCCGCTTCGGGACGCGGGCCCGGATCGGCGCGCTGGTCTCGGACTTCTACGCGGGGCAGACGTCACGCTTCGATCTCGGCAACGTCCTGGTGGTCGATCTGCTCTCGGGCACTTTGGAGAGTGTCACCGACCTGACCCTCTTCGGCGGCGCGAACGCGCTCGCCATCGAGAGCGCGCCCGGCGTCTGGGAGATCGTGCAGGCGGGCGCGGCGGAACTGATCGCCCCTGGCCGGTATCGACTGACCCGACTCCTGCGCGGACAGCGCGGAACCGAAGGCGCCATGGGCAATCCGACGCCCGCTGGCGCTCGGGTGGTGGTGCTCGACGACAGCCTCGCCTCCTTGCCCATCGCGGAAGTCGATCTCGGCATCCCTTGGAACTGGCGCATCGGCCCGGCGAGCCGCCCGGTCAGCGACGAGACCTATCTGGCGCAATCTTTCATGCCCGCAGGCGTCGGGCTGCGGCCGTTCTCCGTCGCGCATGTCGAGCAGCCGTGGCGTCGTCCCCGCGCGCCCGGCGATCTCACGATCCGTTGGACGCGCCGGTCCCGCACGCTCGCGGCCGACAGCTGGGGCGGGCTCGAGGTGCCGCTCGGCGAGGACCTGGAAGCCTACGAGGTCGAGATCCTCGACGGCGCCACCGTGACGCGCGTGCTGAGCGCGAACACCACCAGCGCCGTTTACACCAGCGCCCAGCAGACCGCCGACTGGGGCGCGCCGCTCGCCCCCGGCGACACGCTCAATATCCGCATCTACCAGCTCTCCGCGCCCGTCGGGCAAGGCGCGCCCAAGTCCGTGACGCTGAGCTTCTGAGACGGCGCAACGAGTTCTGGCCGGCCGCGCGCTCTCCGGCGTAGGCTCGGGACATGCGCCCCGAAGACGAAGACCGGATTGCCGCCCAACTTGCCAGAGTGATAGCCGTGGCCTGCGTGCGCAACACGCAGCTTGAGACCCTGCATGCCGGCCTGACGCCAGTCTCGCACGCTGGTGACGGTAGCGACGTTGTCGTCGTGGACGCGGACGGAAACCGTATTCCGTGGTCCGAGGTCTCGCGGATCAATGACGACGAGATGCGCGCGCTGATGCGCGAGATCGTGGACCGGCTCTACAACTTCCATCTGAGGATCGACGATCCCGCTTTTCGGGCCGAGATCGATCGCTGGGCCGCGATGACCGCGAAGTGGGACGCGCCGAAGCCCGACCCGGTTCTCTCGGCCATTCCGGCGGAGAAACCCGAACGCGGGTAGCCCGCCACCGCCCATCGCCGCGCCATTGCTCGCCGCCTGCCATGCAGGCGGCGTTCTTCGTTCTGGAGACCGCCCATGTCCGACACCACGACCCATCTGCTGCTCCCCTACATCCTGGCGGCGCAGGCCCAGAAGCACGTCACCCACAATGAGGCGCTGCGGATCCTCGACGGGCTCGTCCAGCTCTCCGTGCTCGACCGGGACCTGACCGCGCCGCCCGGCAGTCCCGCCGATGGTGAGCGATACATCGTCGGCTCGGGCGCCACCGGCGACTGGGCGGGCTGGGACCTGAACGTCGCTCTCTGGACCGACGGCGCATGGCTGCGGCTGCCACCGCGAACCGGCTGGCGCGCATGGGTCGAGGACGAGGGCTTGCTGCTCGTCTACGATGGCTCGGGATGGATCGGGACCACGCCGGACGCGCTGCAAAGCCTTGCGCTGCTGGGGCTCGGCACCACCGCGGACGCGTCGAACCCGTTTTCGGCCAAGCTGAACGCGGCGCTCTGGACGGCGAAGACCATGGCCGAGGGTGGCACCGGCGATCTGTTCTATACCATGAACAAGGAGGCCACGGGCGACGATCTCGGCCTGACGCTGCAGACCGGCTTCGTGACGAAGGCGCTGGTCGGGCTGTTCGGCTCGGACCGCTTCCGGCTCGCGGTCTCGGCCGACGGCATCACCTTCTTCGACGGGCTCAGCGTCGACAACGCCACCGGCATCGTCGACCAGCCCCAGCTGCCGCGGTTCAAGGCGTACACGAACTACGACAATTACGTTGGCGTCGGGACCTGGACGAAGATCGGCCTGAACAACACAGACGTCAACGATCAGGGCGTGTTCGACGCCGGGAACAACCACTTCGTGGCGCCTGTCGACGGCACCTACCTCTTCGGCGCCACGCTTCTCTACAAGGTCAACGCCAGCACGACCGCGCGCATGCGGGGGCGTCTCGTGCTGAACGGCACGACCGAAATCCCCGGCTCGTTCGGCGAGATCAGCGGCGAGCATGTCTCCGAGGCGACGGCCCTCTGGCTGCAAACCATGGTGTTCCTCACCGCGGGCGACACCGTCGAGCTACAGGGGTATTTCCGGGCCGCTGACGGCTACTTCGCCGCCGATCAAACGTCCTTCTGGGGTTTAAAGGTAGGCTAGATTGCTGAGTTGGACTAGGGCTCTCTTGGGATCTCGACGAACCATCTGAGACCATCGTCCGTCTTTTCGCTTAAAATCTCAGCGTTAGTCTTCGTCTCCCATAGCACCGTGCTAATAACATCATTGTCAACATCGACGGTGACCCCCGCTCGCCGCGCGCCTGTAGGAACCCCGCTTTGAAGGAATAGCAGACTTTCATTAACGCTGTCGTAGAAGCGGTCACCTTGGTTGAGAGCTTCGTCAATGAGACCCTCATCAATATTGCGCCCGTCAATCCACTTTCCAAGATGGTCAAAACCGCCTTCCGCGGATTGCCGCAGCTCTGCGTGAAGGCTCTTTGAATCCTCCCAAGGCAAGCGAACGCTATCAATCTCCAACGCACGATCGAATATTTTTTCCGCCCGCCTTCCCGCCACCCCGGCCTCGTTCAGTTTGTCAATCACTTTTAGGAAAAGCTTGCCCTTACTAGCGATACCTGCGGTCATTACGCCCAACACCGCCATGGTGCGAGCAATCTCCGACAGTTCCTCGCCAGTGATCATATCGGTTCCCGACACCGCTTCATAAAAATCTCTGGCTAAGCTAATGCCCGGCGTCAGTGCAGTGGCCAAGTCAAGCAGACTACCACTTAAGTCCATGAGCGCACGACCATCGTGCAGGTTACCAGAGTAGAATTCGGCCTGAGCGATCGCCCGCACTTCATCGGCATGATCTAGCGCTTCTAAGCGTCGCGACTGACCTGTGGAACTTAAGACGGGTCGGAGCGAACTTGAAAGCGCCGCTTGGGCCGAACGATTCCGTTCGAAGGTCTCGGCTATGGCCAATATTGACGTCTCCGGTAAATCTGATGCCGCTGAAAGTTCCCTCCGGAGAATGTTGCCGCTTATCGGATCCAAGACATGTATTGAAAACTCCGAAATGAGTCCCGATTCAAAGTATCGAAGTGAGCGGGCGTCATTAAGCAGGAGGTCTGCGATCTCGACTGCTCCTCCTTTGGCAAAGCGGTCAGCAGTCTCCAATGTGCTTAGGGCAACAGATCGCGCTGGGGATAAGAGCGGGAGCGCCATTCTGACCTTAGCCGCTTCCCGCAAAATGGCGTTAGCGCGCGGATCGCCTGGTTGCGCGACGAACTCTTTATTCACTTCGACGCCAACCGGGTTTGGGGCATTCGGTAGATAGGCGCTGGCCGGAATGTTGCTGAGCAGTACATCTCCGCCGCCAGCCTGCTCAACGATGGCAGACGTCAAAGCGGAATCGACGCCCGTCGTCTGGAGCCTGGTCAAAATGTCTTCCGATAGCGCCACGCCGTCGCCGGTCTTTCCTATAAATTCTTGACGATCTTGGATAATTGCTGCAGTCCGCCCCGCCGCTTGCACGCGAGCCGCGCTGATGGTTGAAGAGTTCTGGCCAGTCCATCTGGGCAGGAAGGCCTGACCCGCATCAGCGCTTTTCCTCAAGGTCTCGATACGGGCCTCCACTCCCGAGATCATTTGTTCCACCTCCTGTGCCACCGCGCGGATGCGCCCCCTATACCCCCCATCGTTGGAGCTTCGAAGTATGTCTACCGTCGGATTTCCGGAACCATCGGAAAACTGGTCGCCATAGTAGGTTCCACCGGCGTCGTCACCCCGGCAAAGGAAGAGGTCGCCTGCTTGATAGGTAATGCATGCTCCGCCGCCGCCTGCCTGAACGCGGATGAGACGCTCCGGCCCGCCTGTCTGCACCGGAATGCTGTGTCCGGGCACTTGGTTGTACGGGAGTCTTGGCGCTCGGTGTGCTGGGGGAAAGGTAAATGTCGGCTCCGTCAGCGCCTTGCAGGGGCGTGCGCGAAGACCGTCCAACTGGAAAAGGCGGTTTTCTCTCGAATCTTCGACCCGCTGCAGCGAGAAGTCGATCACGTCACCGATCGGCGCCAGCGACGCGTAGCTTTGGTAGGTCTCCAATGTCTCCCGCATAAGCATGGCCCCGTCCTCGAAATCTTCCAACGCCGACAGTCCATCGACGTCGAAACAGGAGGCCAGCAGCACCGCCTCGCGACGCGCCAAGAAGGCATATAAATCAGCGATGGAGCCTGCGACCTCCGATAGCCGAACGTTGTTGACGATCGAAGTCACCGTCGCGTCGGTGCCGTAGAGATCGCCAATCCTTGCTACCACTGCCGCGGTCAACTGTCGCGCCGTCTGCTTGCGGCGCAAAAGGTTGTAGCCGAACAGTGCCGCCCACTCAGCCTTCAGATCGTGGGTAAGCGCTTCCATTTCGGCATGCACGGGCTCGAAGGCCCTCAGCGACTCTGCATGAACTCTGGCGAACATGACCGCCTGCTCGGGTCGCGTGATCAGCTTATCGGGAAGTAGATCCAGTGCCTCTAGCAAGAAGCGTATCTGCCCTCTGATGCGGCGGCGACATTCTTTTTCCTCGTATCCCTCCACCCAACCCATTACGATGTACGGAATGGCGAGATACGGATTTCCAGTACTAATCGCTATACTGAGAAGAGCCGTGGAAACTTCCTTCGCGTCTTTCTGGTCCTCACTGAGTGCGCCGTTCGAGTCGATATCTCCCATATCGCCTTCGCCACCAACTACGTTCCCTTCCTCATCCATCCTTACGACAATGAAAAAACCGAAGCGCGCGTTAAGAGACTCGTTTGCCGCCTCCGAAAGTGCTAGTAGATCCGCAATCAGCGTCGATCTCCCTACATGACCCAATCCGTCTTCTTGCAACATGACTGGTGAGAATTCCTGGCCCAGGGCAGAAAGCGTGAGTTTAGAAAAATCTAGACTCTGCCTGATGGAAAGTAGAATGCCAAAGGCGGCCTGCGCGGCCTGCTCGCGGCGGAGAAGTGTGGCGAGCGAGTTATCATCCAGTCCCACCTCCTGGGACCGAATCATTGCCGTAGCGTCGATTAGATCCCTTGAAATCTGTTCGAGCCGCTCCTGGACCCGCTCATGACCGATGAGATGGTAGTTAAAAACGCGATTCCGATAGTCCATTTCTGCGAGTTCGCGCGATTGATCCCTAGCTTCGGTCTCTACCCAATCAAGCATCATGGCTCCGAACGACGGTTCGCAGGCAGCATGTGCGGCGGAATGAGCAAAGCAGGCCCACAACCCAGCGGCAATAATAGACTGTTGAACTCGAATCATTTCCGTTTCCCCTTGCAGGGCGCCTTTTAATTCAGCCCGATAGTAGAAATTAGCGCATCCCCCGTGCCATTCATTGCTGTTCGGGAAATCCATCGGTCGCCGGCTCCCGTATTTTGTTGGATACCGGCAAGAGTCGCCTCTGGCAGCTTCAGTGTTTCGCTCAGAAGGTCGGGGCCCACAAACTGTGCCACTTCAAGCGCATAAACCTGATAAAGCAGAATCTTGCGGTCAACTTCGGTGAAGAGCTGCTCTCGCAGGTCTGCAGTCGCAGCGGACCCTGCTTCCAGCGATCGCGCAACAGCCAACAGGCGTTCCCGCATATAGTCAAACACCTCGCGATTGCCAGCCGCGGCCTCCAGCATCTCGTCGATTAGAGCGATTATGAAATGAACGTCCTCGGCAGAGGCCGTGGAGCCGGCCTGAATTTGTTCCCGAACAAGGCGCACAGACTGGTCGAGCCCTGCGATATCGTTGGCAAGCTCGCGCGTACGGGCAACGGCGTTCTCAAGATACTTTTCTCGCGCGATATACGCGGACAGGGCGTTCATTGCTGCTGCAGTCGACTTGACCGCGGCGCCGTTGGAGGGATCAAGTTGCTCCAATCGATCAAAAAGGGTTCGAAGCTGCGCATAGGCATCCAAACGTTCCCTCGCACCGAAGCCACTCTTGAGATCGAAACGTTCTCCGGGGTCGGTCTCAACGGCAAACTCGATGGAGAACTCCTTGGTTGTGAACGGGCCGACTACAATTTCGAGCACTCCCTCACTCCGGTCGAAAACGTGAAACTCACCAGCTCGAAGCGGATAGGACTGTGTCCCTTGGCGCACTAGGATTGGCACGGGGCCGCGAAAAAGCGATCCCTCTTGTCCATCTTTGGGCAACCGCGTAAGGTTACGAACCGTCAGTTGCGGAGAGCAAACCATATCTGTTACGAAGTCGAACGAACAAGAAGGGATCGTCAGGTTGCCTCGAGCTGACAGTAGGACCGGACTAGCCCCGACCTCAGTTGCCGTGTAAATGTCTGAGAGTTGGACGTGGTCGATCCAGTATCCCGAAAGACTGTAGGTCCGTATATTCACATCATCGTTAGCCCGTGAAACGAAGCGAATGCCGGCAATGATGGGTAGGCTTAGAATTTCCGACTCACTCATGATGCCAGACGCCGGAATTTCGTCGAGCGCCGGAGTGCAACGTTTTTCACACGTTACAGCCCATCGGAGCTCGGGAAGAGCAAAGGAGCGAGCCGCTCCGTAGGCGTCAATTACTGTCTGAGGGGCATTCAGCGCCGTGCCATCGCCCCTCCGGACAAACCGACGCTGCAGCATGTTCACCAGAAACGCATTTGCGGTCGCGTTGTCCGTCGCATAGTTCAAATCTGAGAGTTGATAGGCGTTTCGTGGCGCAAGGGCGACCCCTGCGCCGCGCCGCAGCAATAAGATTGCCTCCTCCTGAAACCCTTTTTGAAGCGCGAGCGTCAAGGCAGTACGACCGAGGCCGTCCAACCCATCGATATTTTTTTCGGATGCGTCCAGTAAAGCCTGAAGCCGGACCATATCGTGTTCTTGCACCGCTACATGCAACGGCGGCAACGGCTTATCGACGTTCGCAATCGCCTCGATCAGTGCTGCTTGCGTTCGTCCATTCGCCCCTGCAAGGTCGAGCACCGTGTTGCCGCTTCGATCCCGCAAGCCCATGTCGAACCCGAGTTCAAGAAGTCTAGTTACAGCGCTTTGCTGACGACTGCCGAGAATGGGGCGGCGGTTTCCGGTCTGGCGCGTGTCGGCCTCGACCAGATGATGTAGGGCTGTACTCCGAGAAAATTTAGTTCCAACATGCGAGGGATCCACGCCCGAGCCCACGAGAGCCTCGACCATTGCGCTATCCCCGTTGAATAAGGCGATCTCCATCAACGTATCCTGAATGCCATCATGGCTATAGCCAGTTTTATGGAGTGCTTTCAGCAACTTTGGATTGCCTGAGGCTGCCGCATTTAAAAGGTAAGTCTGCGCTCCTGCACCAACTGGTGGCGTGGGCGCACCGTGGGAAACCAGAACTAACGCCATCTCTGCGTCGATCAGGCTGGCTAGCCCCAAAACGTGTGACAGGGCGGGATTAAGCCAGAAGGTGTCGAAATTGGTCTCAGTCGTTAAAACGTAATGCAACATGGGCGATCCATCGATCTCGACATCGAGACTGCCACCTAGCTCAAGAAGAAGATCTAGCGTCTTGCTGCTGCCGATGGAAAACGCCTTTTCTATCGCTCGGTCGTCGATCTTCGCGCCGTATCTTACCAACGACCGGATCAGTCGCTCGGCTTCAAAGATGCGCTCTTCGTCCGGCGTGCCTGGAACACTAAGAAAACCATACTGCCCCTCCTTGATAGCGATACCAAAGGCCGTATGAAGGATTGTACGCCCCATGGCGTCTTTCAGGTCTAGGTTCAAACCCGCAGCAAAGGCTGCTGCAACAATCCCGTCAACCTCTGGGAGGACGGCCCGAAGGTCGGCGAAGTTTATAGGCTCCTCATATCCGTCTGAAGCTAGGACGAAACCGTGCAGAAAGCTTCGCCCCTGCGGATCAACAGCGTTGACATCGGCGCCTGCGGCCACCAAGCGGAGCATCGCTTGAGAATGATATGCGCGTGCAGCGGCGCGTAGGGGCCAATCGTGGTCGGTCTTACGCGGGTCAGCGCCTCTGGCCACTAGTGCAGAGACCAGTTCAACATCGCCTAGACGCGCGGCGGCCGTTATAGGCCGCTCTTGTCCCGAACCGATGGCCGATGCTGGCAACTCTCGCTTGCCGAGCAGCCAAATTGCACGATCACCCGCCGAGCGTCTAATAAGATATGGAAGCAAATACCGGCCTTCCGAGTCCGGCCCTCGAATGATATCGTCTGGCAGATCGTTTTCACTGTATAATATGTCGAAGCGCTGCCACTGTTCGTTTCGTGCCATCGACACGAGGAGATCGAACATGACGGGTAGGCTACTATCCCCCGGTGCAGCGCCAAGTCGAATTATTTCGTGAACCAGCACCGGATCGCCCACGTCGATAGCCAGCTGTAATGCCGTTCGATCACCACTTAGATGCGGAGATTCTATATCCGCACCCATTTCTACGAGTATTCGAAGCGCCACGAGGACTGGATCGTCAAAGCCAGAGACAACCGGTTGCTCCATAATCGGCCCAAGTATGCCCCAACTTTCGGCTTGAGCGACCTCGTCTGCTGAAATGAAATCAGAAGTGATGTTCTCCATATTAATGCCAAGCTGCCCCAATCTTTCCAAGATCGCCACTTTTAGATAAGGCTGAGATTGTTCTGGGTGCACCCGAAGCCCCAGCACGGCTTCGAGCATCACATTATTCATAAGGCCATCGTTCCTTAATGCTATTTCTCGAATCGCATCTACGTTAACCGTTTGTCCTGCAACGAAAGCTGCAATAAAGGCGCTTTCGCTTTCTAAATCGGCGGCTTGAAGTATCTTCTGGAGGATGGTGTAGTCTCCAGTACGCACGCCCGCTTCTATAGCGAGCAAGATCTCCGCACCGTTAAGAATCCCCTGATTTTGAGTAAGAAGAGATGCGGACCGATCAATCTCGTTGTTCAGTATGGCTGAGGCGACATCCTCTGCGGTGGTATCTTGCGCATTAGATGGTTCGGCCGCTGCTATAATAATTAACGCGAAAGTGAGAACGATAGCAGAGGAAAGTTTTCGAAAAAAGTATCGGCTAGTTTCAACGCAGAGGTAAGCGTGAGACTTTTTCCTGTACTCTGCCGATGCGGACGGTTCGGCGGTGCTAAACTGCTGTACTGACTTGCGGCGGGCGTTACGGAACACGGCCGTCCTCCCTGTCTCTTATCGTCCTATGAGCAGAGGCTCTTTCCAGACGGTACCATGGAAGTATGAGCTGGAGAACGTCCGATTCCGGTCCCGTCCGCTCCGCCATTTTCCCTTGCGTTCCGGTCGATTGCCCCTCGCGTGCTCGGCGGCAGGTGTGCTTTATTCTTCGGTCGCCGTGACGACCAATCCCCAATGGTCCGACCCGAGAGGCGGGCGGGTCGCTGCACGGCCGGTTCCGCCGGGCAGCAGGATGTTGTCGATGGCGACGGGCGCAACGCTCCGCACGCGGAAGGTATGGAGCGGCGCGCCGGCGCGGGCGGTGCCGGTCGCCCGCGCGATGGACCGGACCGCCCAGGACCACGGCACCATGTTGAAATCGCCCGCGACGATCACCGGACGGTCCAGCGTTTCCAGCCAGGGCAGCAGGTCCGCGACCTGGCGGGCCTGACGGGCGGGCCAGGGCCAGTGCAGATGCACCGACACGATCCAGAGCGGGCCGGCGGGGCTTTGCACGCGCAGGGCGGCGGCCCCCGGCCCGCAGGCACGATCGAGCACCGGCCAATGCGTGGCGATCGCCTCGCCGCCCACGGTATCGCTGACGCAACGGTGCCACGATGGCAGCGCGGCCGAGATCTGCTGGCGCAGGCTGGCGTTGTCGTCGTCGATCTCCTGCAAGGTCACGATGTCGGGCCGCAGGGCGAGGATGTCGTTGGCCAGTGCCGTGGTGTCCCGCAGGCGGAAGGACATGTTCTTCTGATAGACCGTCGGCCCGACGGCCCGGCCCGCCACCTGTAGCCAGCCCGCCGATGTCGTCGCGGCAATCGCAAGCAGCACCGCCCCCAGCGACAGCGCCGCGCGCAAACGCACAGCATGGCGCAGGACGAAGGCACCGATCCAGATCAGCCCGGCCACGACCAGCCAGATGCGCGCGACGGCCAGCGAATCGCCCGCCGGATGCAGACGCCCGCCGAACCCGGCCAGCAGCAGCGTCAGGATCGCGGCGATGCCGGCCCAGAAGACCGCGCGCGGACGGGGACGCGTCATTTGCGGGGAAAGACGAAGCAGCGGTCGCGGCGGATCATCAGCCACAGCGGGGTTCCCGGCTTGGGCAGGAACACCGAAGGGACCGTCGCGCTCATCCGCGATCCGTCCTGATCCAGCCGGAACTCGACCAGGCTTTCCTTGCCGATGAAACGCGATCGCACGACGATCGCGCGGGCGGGCGTGCCGTCCTGCGGGGTAGGCAACGGGCCGCGGCCTTCGCGGTCGAAGTCGATGCGCACATGCTGCGGACGGATGACGATATCGACGACCGTGCCGTCCTGCACGCCGCCCGGCACCAGAAAGCGGCCGAACGGCGTTTCGGTCAGCGCACCGTTCACCTCGCCCGTGATGACATTGATGTCGCTGAAGAACGCTGCCGCCTCGCGGTCTGCGGGGTTGTTGTAGACGTTGTAGGGCGCGCCGCGCTGGACGATCCGCCCGCCGCGCATCAGCGCAATCTCGTCCGCCATGCGCAGCGCCTCCTCGGGTTCATGCGTGACCAGCAGGACGGCGGTGCCCTCTTCCTTCAGCACGGCAAGCGTTTCGTCCCGGATGCCGTCGCGCAGGCGGTTGTCGAGGCCCGAGAACGGCTCGTCCATCAGCATGACGCGCGGACGGGGTGCGATGGCGCGGACCAGCGCCACGCGCTGCTGCTCGCCCCCCGACAATTCGTGCGGGAACGCCGCGGCGTGGCTGTCCAGATGCACGCGTTCCAGCAATTCGCGCACGCGCGCCTGCCGCTGCGCCCTGGGGCCGCGCAGCCCGAAGCCCACATTGTCGGCCACCGACAGATGCGGGAACAGGGCGAAGTCCTGGAACATCAGCCCGACCGACCGTTCCTCGGGCGGGACGCGCCGGCCCTCCCCCGTGACCACGCGGCCATCAACGCGGACGGTGCCGGTATCGGGCCAGTCCACCCCGGCGACGATGCGCAGCGTCGTGGACTTGCCGCAGCCCGACGGCCCCAGCAGGCACAGCACCTGCCCCGCAGCGACGCTGAGCGTGACGTCGCGCACGACCGGCCGGCCCTGAAAGGCCCGGCCGAGGCCGTCTATCTGCAGCCGGACGGCGGATTGCGATGACATGGCGAGAAGTCCGACCCTTTGCGTCGGGGATCGCCTAGCAGCACCGTGCCGCGACCTCAACCGCGCGGGTCAGATCGTGGCATTGGTGGCGCCGCCATCCAGCAGCACGTTCTGCCCCACCATGAACCCTGCATGCACGGAACAGACAAAAGCGCAGACCGCGCCGAAATCGTCCGGGCTGCCATAGCGCCGCGCGGGGATCGTCGCTTGCCGCCGCGCGCGCGCCTCGTCGCGGTCGATGCCCTCCGCGTCCATCACGCCCTTGTCCAGCGATGCGGCACGGTCGGTGTCGTGGATGCCGGGCAGCAGGTTGTTGATCGTCACCCCGTGCGGCGCCACCTGCCGCGACGTGCCCGCGACATAGCCGGTCAGTCCCGCGCGGGCGGAATTGGACAGCCCCAGCGCCGGAATGGGCGCCTTGACGGATTGCGAGGTGATGTTGACCACCCTGCCCCAACCCCGGTCGATCATCGCGGGCAGGCAGCCCTTCATCAGCGCGATGGGGGCCAGCATGTTGGCATCGAGCGCCCTGATGAAGTCGTCGCGCGTCCAGTCCGACCACCTGCCCGGCGGCGGGCCGCCTGCATTGGTGACAAGGATGTCCGGATCGGCGGCGATGTCGAGAATCCGCGCCTGCCCGTCGCCCGTGGTCACGTCGCAGGCGACCGTCTCGACCGATACGCCGAATTCGTCGCGGATGGCCTCGGCCGCCCGTTCCAACGCGTCGGCACCGCGCGCGTTCATCACCAGATCGCAGCCCGCCGCCGCCAGCGCCCGCGCGCAGCCCAGCCCCAGCCCCTTCGACGATGCCGTCACCAACGCCCGCCTGCCCGATATGCCCAGATCCATCGCCATCCCCGATCCCGTTTCGCCCCAGCGCTAGCACCTGCGCCGCCCCCGGAAAAGGCGAAGCTAGATGACAGCTGGATCGCGTGGCGGGGAAAAGCGATAATCGACCTCATCGAAGCGGTCGGCTGGGAAGACGTAGAAGAACCTCAGACCGCCCTGCCCCGCGACAGCCGAATGTTCCGCATCTCCCGGAATATAGACCGCCACGCCGGAAGAGATGAGATGCCTGGCTCCGTCGATCAGCACCACGCCATTCCCCTCGATACCGAAATAGATTTCGGGCGGCGAATGGCGATGCGCGTTCAGTGTGCCGCCTGGGCCGAGGATTGCCATACCGGCAACCATTCCGGCACTGGGAGTGCGGTCCGCGCTGACCAGCGTGCGCCACAGGACGGAACCGAAGGCAGGGTCGCCACCCTTGTCCGGGCATGAGGCGGCATCGACAGCAAAGCCCGCAGGAACGGATTTGCCGACGGGCGTCATCGCATGTCCTCTGCCGCATTCCTCGACACTTCGGGCGGCCGCCGACGACCTTTCGTGTGATCGGGCCAGCTTCTCACTCGTCCACCGCATAGAAGAATTCTTCCCGCACGATCCGGCCGTTCTCGACATGGTAGACCCCGATTTCCTGCATCCGCATGCGTTTGCCGCTGTCGTTGTCGGTGGCGTCCACGTCGAACATTGCCGCGAACCGGTCGTCGCCGTGCCAGAACGGGCCGGTCACGGATAACGAATGTTCGGTCATCGCTCTGTCCCACCAATCGTGCTTGCCGCGGATCCCGTCCAGCCCATGCGTTTCGCGTCCGTTGCCCATGTCGGCCGCTTCGACCGACACGGCGTCGGGCGCATATAGCCGGTCGAGATTGCGGCGCACCGCCGGACCGCCCTCGCGGCACCCATCCACCAGCGCCTGCGCAATTTCCTTCAGTTCCATCGCGTGCCCTCCCTAATGTTCTATGTATGTTCGCACTATTGTCACCTCGGCGCCTTCCGGCAAGCGCCGATTGCGCGGGCGGGACGCAGGACTTATATCGCACCGATGCCCGATACCCTGCACCAGAACCGCCCCGCCCTGCCGCCCCAGATTGCGCGCCGGCGGACCTTCGCCATCATCAGCCACCCCGATGCCGGCAAGACCACCCTGACCGAAAAGTTCCTGCTGTTAGGCGGCGCCATCCAGATGGCGGGCCAGGTGCGCGCCAAGGGCGAGGCGCGGCGCACGCGGTCGGACTTCATGCAGATGGAAAAGGATCGCGGCATTTCCGTCAGCGCATCGGCCATGTCGTTCGATTTCCGCGATTATCGCTTCAATCTTGTGGACACGCCCGGCCACTCGGACTTCTCCGAAGATACCTATCGCACGCTGACGGCCGTGGATGCCGCCGTCATGGTGATCGACGGGGCCAAGGGCGTCGAATCCCAGACACGCAAGCTGTTCGAGGTGTGCCGCCTGCGCGACCTGCCGATCCTGACCTTCTGCAACAAGATGGACCGCGAATCCCGCGACACGTTCGAGATCATCGACGAGATCCAGGAAAACCTGGCCATCGACGTGACGCCCGCCTCGTGGCCCATCGGGCGGGGCGGGACTTCATCGGCTGCTACGACATGCTGCACGACCGGCTGGAGCTGATGGACCGCGCCGACCGCAACCGTGTTGCCGACAGCATCAAGATCGACGGTCTGGACGATCCCGAACTGGCCCGCCACGTTCCCGCCGACCTGCTGGCCACCCTGCGCGACGAGGTCGAGATGGCGCGCGAATTGCTGCCTGCTTTCGACAGGCGCGCATTTCTCGACGGCACGCTGACGCCCATCTGGTTCGGCAGCGCGATCAACAGCTTCGGCGTTCGCGAACTGATGGACGGGATCGGCGAATTCGGGCCCCAGCCCCAGCCGCAGAAGGCCCAGCCGCGCCAGATCGCGCCCGAGGAAGACGCCGTGACCGGCTTCGTCTTCAAGGTGCAGGCCAACATGGACCCCAAGCACCGCGACCGCGTGGCTTTCGTGCGGCTGGCTTCCGGGCATTTCGAGCGGGGCATGAAGCTGACGCATGTGCGGTCGAAAAAGCCGATGGCGATCACCAATCCGGTGCTGTTCCTGGCCGCCGACCGCGAACTTGCGGACGAAGCCTGGGCCGGCGACATCATGGGCATCCCCAATCACGGCCAGTTGCGTATCGGCGATACGCTGACCGAAGGCGAGGCCTTGCGCGTCTCGGGCATTCCGTCCTTCGCGCCCGAGTTGCTTCAGGTTTGCCGGGCGGGCGATCCGATGAAGTCGAAACATCTGGAAAAGGCGCTGACCCAATTCGCCGAGGAAGGCGCCGCGAAGGTGTTTCGCCCGATGCTCGGGTCAGGGTTCATCGTCGGCGTCGTAGGCGCCTTGCAATTCGAGGTTCTGGCCAGCCGGATCGAGCTGGAATACGGCCTGCCCGTCCGGTTCGAGCCGTCGCAATTCACCTCGGCCCGCTGGGTGTCGGGCCCTGCGGAGGCCGTCGATGCCTTCGTGAAGGTCAACAAGGGCCATGTCGCCCATGACAGCGACGGCGATCTTGTCTATCTGACGCGCCTGCAATGGGATATCGACCGGATCGGCCGCGATCATCCCGAGGTGCAACTGACCGCCACCAAGGAAATGATGGTCTGAAAAAGAAAAAGCCCCCATTGTCTGGGGGCCTTCCGTCGGCCTTTCGGCGATCCTAAGGCTTGCGGCGGCGGAACGCGGCCAGCGCGCCGAACCCGCCAAGCATCAGCCAGCCAGCAGCGGGCAGCGGAATGACCGGGGCCGTCGTGTCGCCGAAACTGTCCGTCTCGCGTGCCACGATGCCGCCATCGACCAGCGCATAGGTCGGGAAGGTCGAAGCGCCAGCGGCGTTGCGCGTGAACGTCACGTCGAAGGTGAACGTTCTGTCGGTTGCGCGGTCGAAATCGCCCATCGCTTCGGCGCCCGAACAGGTGCCGATATCGGCGCCGGTGCAGACCGCGCTGACGCCGATAACGCCGCCGCCGCCCAGATCGCCCACCGTGACGCTGTTATACTCGGCGAACCCGGCCGAAATTCCTGCGGTCACCGCAGCAACGATTTCATCGGCATCGGCCCCGCTGGAGAACACCGTGCCGCCCAGATCGGTGATGTCGTCGGCGAAAGCCGATCCGCCAAAGTTGATACCTACCAGATTGACGTTCTTTGCGGCCAGACTGGCGATTACGTCGGCATCCGGTGTGCCTTTGGCCGATGCGTCTCCCAGCACGAAGATGAAGCGGTTTGATCCGGGCCGGAACGACGCGTTGTTCGCCACCAGGTCGATGGCCGTGTTGGACGATTCCGGGAAGTCGAACCCGCCATCGGGGTCGCCCAGATTGACCTGCGCAGCAATGGCCGTCGTGGTGATCGAGTCGTTGGTGTTCAGATCCGAGCGGATCGCGTCTGAAAGCAGCGCGCGTTCGCCGAAGACGCCGACGCCCGAGCTGAGATCGCCGAAGGACCGCAGTCCGGTCAGCAGGTCGGCGGCGGCAATCTTGGCGGCCTCGACCTCGTCTCCCATGCTGCCTGTCGTGTCGATCAGGAAAAAGGCGTCGATCAGCGCGTCGGTGGCGCCGGAAGCCTCGATCACTACGGTCTTCTGGATGGTGACGCTTTCCCCGACCGCCAGATCGTCGTTCGTATAGCTCATCGGCGAAATCGTGTCGGCCGCAGCAAGCCCTGCCGCCAGCAGCATCCCCGCCCCGAAGGCGGCTCCGACAGCCGAACGCCTTATTAATTTGATTGTCATGTCCTTCACCCTGAATTTCCCTGTTGGACGCACCAAAAGCCCTCGCAAGCATCAACTTGCGCCTTGCTGCCGCCGGTATCGCGGGTCCGTCCGGGACAGCATACGGAAACGTTAACAGCGAATTGACCTTACGGCAAAGATAACCTTACCCTTGGTCAACATTTCTGAGCCGAGCGGCTGGACGCGCGGCGTGGGTTCGTCCTAGTCTCGATCCATTCAGCAAAAGTTGCCTTGCGATGCACCTTCCGTCGTTCCGCCTGATCCATGTTCTTTTCGTGGCCGCCCTCGGAGGCCCGGCCCTGGGGGCCACGACCGACTTCGACGCCCTGTTCGAGCACGACGGGGCCCCCCCGCCTCGTGCGCTGGCGATCCTGCGGGGCGACGACGGAGTGAACGTCACCGCCCAGATGATCCGTGCCGCGGAACTGGTGGGTCTGGGCAGATCGGCCGAGGCCGAGCCGCTGGCCCGCCGGATCGTCGCCGCGCACCCCGAAAGCGCCGAAGGCTGGCACCTTCTGGGAATGGCGCTTGCCAATCTCGACCGCGGCGACGAGGCTATCGCTGCGTTGACCAAGGCGGCGGCGCTTTATACGCAAAGCGCCGAACCCCTCGTGACCATCGGCGAGCTGCGTCTGTTGCAGGGAAACCGGGACGCGGCCGAGGCTGCGTGGGCCGAGGCCCTGGCGCGTGACCCGAACCAATGGCGCGCAACTGAAAATCTGGCCCTTCTAGCCGAGCGGGACGCCAACGTTGCAAAAGCTATCCAGCTTTACGAAGAAGCGCGCGCCGACGCTCCTCCTGACAGACTGTTTCCATCGCTGCGTCTTGCCAAGCTGCATCTTGACAGGGGTGAAGGCGATGTCGCGGTGGCGATCCTCGACACGGCGACGGCCGGGGATCCCGACAGCCCCGAGGCGTGGGCCGCACTGGGACATGTCAACGCCGCGATCGGTCGCCCCAAGGACGCGGCCAAGGCCTTCGCCAAGGCCCGGAGCCTCGCGCCCGATGCGCCCGAACTCTATCTTCTCCAGGCCCGCGCCGAAGCGGAATCAGGCGAACTCGACGCGGCCACCGCAACCCTGACCGCAGCGGCCGTACGATTTCCCCGCCGGACACCGATCGTCCTCGATCTTGGCAAGATGCTGGCGGCGCAGGGACGGTTCGGCGACGCGCTGACTGTCTATCGCAACGCATTGGATGATACTCCCGACGAAGTCGAGCTTTCGCGCGGCGCCAGCTTTGCTGCCTATCGCTCGAACGATCTGCCTGCCGCCCGCAGCCATGCGGAAAAGGTGGCGAACGACCCCGCCGCAACCGACCGCGACCGTCTGTGGCTGGCCAGTGTGCAGGAGGCGGCCGGGGACATCGACGCGGCCATCGAGACCTATTCGACACTTGTCGACAACAACCGCGGCGGTTGGATAGCGCAAAACAACCTTGCCGTGCTGTTGACCGAGAGTGATCCATTCCGGGCCGTCGAGCTTGCGCGGAAGGCTGCGGCGCAGGTTCCAGACGAGGTGCAGGTAGCCGACACCCTGGGCTGGGCGAGCTTTCATGCCGATGATCTCGTCACCGCGCGAACCATGTTCGACAAGGTGCTGGCCGCAAAACCGGACGATGCGACGGCGAATTACAGGTTGGGTCGGATATTGATGGCGCAGGGTGAAACCGTGGCGGGACCCGACCGGCTGCGCCGCGCGCTTCAACTCGATCCCGATGCGCCTTTCGCGGACGAAGCCGAAGGCCTGCTCGCCGAACCTTGATCGGGGCGACCACCGGCGGCAGATTGACCTTGACAGGGCGATGCGCTAGTCAGCGTTCATTCGGGAAAGCGCCGTCGCGGACGGCTGGCCATCCGGGCCGTCCCCCAACGCGCGGGCCATGACACGTCCGCAAATCTGCGGATGTACATGACAAAATTCTCTGACCTCAAGCTGGGGCCGAAAGTCCTGCAAGCCATCGACGAGGCGGGCTATACCCAGCCCACCCCGATCCAGGAGGCCGCCATTCCCGCGGCTCTGGACGGCCGCGACGTTCTGGGCATCGCGCAGACCGGCACCGGCAAGACGGCCAGCTTCACCCTGCCGATGATCACCCAGCTTGCCCGCGGGCGCGCCAAGGCGCGCATGCCCCGCAGCCTCGTGCTGTGTCCGACGCGCGAACTGGCCGCGCAGGTGGCCGAGAATTTCGACACCTATTCGGCGCATGTGAAGCTGACCAAGGCGTTGCTGATCGGCGGCGTCAGCTTCAAGGAGCAGGACCAGTTGATCGACCGCGGCGTCGACGTGCTGATCGCGACGCCGGGCCGCCTGCTGGACCATCACGAGCGGGGCAAGCTGCTGCTGAACGATGTCAAGATCATGGTCGTCGACGAGGCCGACCGCATGCTCGACATGGGGTTCATTCCGGATATCGAGCGGATCTTCAACATTCTGCGCCGCCCCTACCAGACGCTGTTCTTCAGTGCCACGATGGCCCCCGAGATCGAGCGCATCACCAACACCTTCCTGACCGATCCGGTCCGCATCGAGGTCGCGCGTCAGGCCACCGCGTCCGAGACGATTTCGCAGGGAGTCGTGCTGTTTAAGGGCAGCCGCAAGGATCGCCAGCCGTCGGAAAAGCGCAATCTTCTGCGCGCGCTGATCGACGCCGAAGGGGCGGCCTGCAAGAACGCCATCATCTTCTGCAACCGCAAGACGGATGTCGATATCGTCGCCAAGTCGCTGGCCAAGTACGGCTATGACGCGGCCCCGATCCACGGCGATCTGGAACAGTCGCAGCGCACGCGGACGCTGGACGGGTTCCGCACCGGCGATCTGCGGTTTCTGGTCGCGTCCGATGTCGCGGCGCGCGGTCTCGACGTGCCGGCGGTCAGCCATGTCTTCAACTTCGACGTGCCCAGCCATGCCGAGGATTACGTGCACCGGATCGGACGGACGGGCCGGGCCGGTCGGGAAGGCAAGGCGATCATGATCTGCACGCCGTCTGACGAAAAGAACCTCGAGGATGTCGAGCGTTTGCTGGGCAAGGAAATCCCGCGTCTTACAAGCCCCATGGGCGATGCGGTGGATGCGCCGTCGGTCGAGACCGCCCCGGCCGAGGACACGGAAAAGCCCCGCCGCAGCCGCACCCGGCGCCGTCCGGCCGATGCCGAAGCGGCCCCCGCGCCCGCGCCATCCCCGCAGGTCGATGAGACCCCACGTCCCGCCGCCGCGCAGGCGGAAGCGCCCCGTTCCGAACGCAAGCCCCGGCACGACCGGAATGGCACCGAGGTTGTCGGCATGGGCGATCACATGCCCGGTTTCATCGAAAAGTCCTTTGCAGAACGCATGGCGGGATAGGCGGGTGACATGCTGCGTCTGCTGGCCACCCTTGCGCTGATTTCGTCCCCGGCTATGGCGGCCGAGCTTTGCCGCGCCGAGGTCAACTCGACCGTGCTGACCATCGACCGTGACGCGCTGCCGCTGGAACCGGCCAGGCCGGGCCTGACCGAACGGCTGACGGCCTGGCCGTCGGGCAGTCTGAACCGTCTGATCGGCCGCCCGCCGGCCTGCGACAGCGAAACGCTGATCGCCTTTCTCAGCCAGGAAGTCGCTGCCGATCAGATCGCGGTTTATTGCCTGCTGCCCGACGAGAAGCTGGGCTTCATCCTTGTGCCGGGCGAGCGTACGTATCGCGGCCGCTGCGCCACGACCACCTGCGACAAGGTGAACGCGGCCAAGGACGGCGCGTTGTCGGTGGCGGGAACGGCGGCCGACATCGCCACGCGCCGCGATGTCGAGGGCGGCGAGACGCGCACCACCGCGATCCTGCATGCGTCGGGGGCGGCGATCCTTTCGGGGTCTGCGGCCAGCGTGGCGACCAGCCTCGGCACCACTGCAGCGAATGTCACCGCGGCGCTTGCGGCCCCGGCCGTCGCGGGGGCGGCCGCGGTCAGCGTCGTCGCCGTCGGCGGTGCCGTCTGGCTTTGCCGCGACGGCGACGCGGCGGCGGACGTCAGCTCAACCGACTGACCACCACCGTCACCTCGGGCTTGCGCCCGATTTCGGTCACGGCCACCTGCCGCGCGACACGCCGCAGCCCGGTGTCGAGCTTGTCGTCGTCCAGCAGCGTCTTGTCGTCGGCGCGTTGCAGGAACTGGCCGAGATCGGCCTCCATCACCTCGGTCAGCGACGCACCGGACACGCCTTTTTCCGGCAGCCCCATCAACTCGACCCACGGATCGCCCAGCGGCGTGTCGTCCTCGTCCATGATCAGCGTCACGACGACATGCCCGTTCAGCGCCATGCGGATACGGTCGCGCACCACGCCGTCCATCGCCCCGATCCGCACCGACCCATCCAGATAGGTGCGCCCCGTCTCGACATATTCGACCACCTCGGGCTTGTTGCCCGACAGCGAGATGCAGGTGCCGTTCGGTGCCAGAACCCCGTCGCGGCCATTGGCCGTGGCCAGCTTGACGTGTTCGCGCAGATGCCGATGTTCGCCGTGCATCGGCACGACCATCTGCGGCCGCGTCAATTCGTGCATCGCCAGCAGGTCGGGACGATTGGCGTGGCCCGATACGTGATACCGGCCGTTATCGTCATCGACGACATCGACGCCCATTTCGGAAAATTGGTTCATCACGCGAATCACCCCCCGCTCGTTGCCGGGGATGGTCTTGGACGAAAAGAGAAACGTATCGCCCTCGGCCATGGTCAGGCCCAGATACTTGCCGCGCGCCAGTTGCGCGCTGGCCGCGCGCCGTTCGCCCTGACTGCCCGTCACGATCAGCATCAAGCTTTCGCGCGGCACTTCACGCGCATCCTCGGGCGAGATCGTGGACGGAAAGTCGGACAGAACCCCGGCCTGAACCGACGTCTCGATCATCCGCCGCATCGCCCGTCCGAGCAGGCAGACCGACCGCCCCGAGGCGATGCCGGCCTGCGCCAGCGTCCGCACCCGTGCGACGTTGCTGGCGAAGGTGGTCGCCACGACCATGCCGGGCTGCTCGGCCACCAGCCGCGCTATCTCGGGGCCGACGGTGCTTTCGCTGCGGCCCTCATGGGGCGAAAAGACATTGGTCGAATCGCAGACCAGCGCCCGAACGCCGTCTTTCGAAACCTGGGCGAACAGCTCGCGGTCGAACGGTTCGCCCACGCCGGGCATGTGGTCGATCTTGAAGTCGCCCGTATGGATCACCCGGCCTTCTGGCGTGTCGATGACCAGCGCCGAGGATTCGGGGATCGAGTGACTGACCGGCAGAAAGCCAACCGTGAACGGACCCGCCGTGACGGTTTCGGGCCATTTGCCGACGACATGCACATTGGCGGGATCGGCGCCCTGCTCCTCCATCTTCCGCACGGCGTTCATCGCGGTGAACTGACGCGCATAGACCGGCGCACGTAGCCTGTCCCACAGATGCCCCAGCGCGCCGACGTGATCCTCGTGCGCATGGGTGATGAAGATCGCCTCGATCCGGTCGCGCCGGTCGGCGAGCCACTGGATATCGGGAAAGATCAGATCGACGCCGGGGCTGGTATCCATGTCGGGGAAGGCGACGCCCAGATCCACGACGATCAGCCGTTCGCGGTCGCGCGGACCATAGCCGTAGACGTAACAGTTCATCCCGATCTCGCCCGCGCCGCCCAGGGGCAGGTAGATCAGCCTATCGTTGCTCATGTGTTCTCAAGTTCCTTGTTGTATCTGTGGATGACGGTCAGCCCGTGCATCGTCAGTTCGTCCTCGAAGGCGTCGAACAACGCCTCGCTCTGCTGGAACAGGGGCGCCAGCCCGCCCGTCGCGATGACGCGCATCGGGCGATCGTAGTCGCCCCGGATGCGCGCCGTGATTTCCTTGATGAGGCCGACATAGCCCCAGAAGATACCCGACTGCATGCAAGCCACCGTGTTCGATCCGATGACGGCCTGCGGCCGGGTGATGTCCACATGCGGCAGCGCCGCCGCGGCGTTGTGCAAAGCCTCGAGGCTCAGGTTCACACCCGGCGCGATCACGCCGCCGATATAGGCGCCGTCGCTCGACACCACGTCGAAGGTCGTCGCCGTGCCAAAATCGACGACGATCAGATCGCCGCCATGTCGGTCGAAGGCCCCCGCCGTGTTGACCAGCCGGTCCGGCCCGATGGTCGTGCCCGCATCGACGCGGGGGTCGGAAGGCAACTGGCATCCCGGTCGCCCGACGACAAGGGGGCGGGTGTTGAAATAGCGATCCGACAGAACCCGCAGGTTGAAGACCACGCGCGGCACGGTCGAGCTGACGATGACCTCGGTGATGTCGCCCTCGATCCCGCGCAGCTTCATCAGCGTCATCAGCCAGACGTAATATTGATCCGCCGTGCGCTGCCATTCGGTCGAGGTGCGCCATGTCGCCACGAACGCTGTCCCGTCCCAGAGGGCGAAGACCGTGTTCGTGTTCCCGCAATCGACCGCCAGCAGCATCAGAAGAACACCTCGGCGGCGGCGATGCGCACCTCGCCCTGGGGGGTTTCCAGAACCAGCCGGCCAGCCTCGTCTATGATCCGGAACCGGCCGCGCGTCTCGCCCTGCGGGGTGCGCGCCGTGATCTCCTCGCCCAGACGCGCCGCGCCGCGCAGCCACTTCTCGCGGATGGGTTGGAAGCCGAGCTGTTCCAGGATCGACTCTTCGGTCGCATAGAATCCGGCCAGCCGCAGCAGGAAGTCCTCGGGCGTGGCGCGCGCACCGGCGTCGGCCAGGCAGATCGGGGGGAAGGCGGCATCGGTCACGCCATCCGGCACCGCCGCCAGATTGACGCCGACCCCGACGATCAGCCAATCCACCGCGCCGCCGCTGCCCGCCGCCTCGAGCAGGATCCCCGCCACCTTGCCACCGTCGAGCAGGACATCGTTGGGCCATTTCAGCCCCAGCCTCGTTCGATCGACGTAAAGCGCCAGCGTTTCATATAGCGCATTCGCGGCCATGAAACTCCGCAAAGCGGCCCATCCCGCCGTTCCGGTCGGCCGCAGGATCAGGCTGGCCGCAAGATTTCCCGCCGGCATCCGCCACACGGTCCCGCGACGGCCGCGCCCGGCCTGCTGTTCTTCGGCCATGATCCATGTCGGTCGGCCCAGTTCGGGCGCCAGACGCGCGGCTTCGGCATTGGTGCTGTCCACCGTCCGCAGGACGATGCGGTCGTATCCTTCCGGCCAGCCCGGCTCAGTTGACAAGGGTCGCCGCCGCGACTGCCGCTGCCCCCTCGATCCCGAAAAGGTTGACGACACCCAGCACCATCGCCCCCGCGGACACCATCAAAAGCCCCCAGAGGACCGGCGATCTGCCGCCGTCCAACGCGTCGGTTTCGACGCCGAAATACATCAGATAGACGATGCGCAGGTAGTAATAGGCCGCGATTGCCGATGCGATGACCCCCAGGATCGCCAGCCAGGTCATCCCGCCCTGAACCGCCGCCGTCAGGACATAGAACTTTCCGAAAAAGCCCACCAGCGGCGGCACCCCGGCCATGCTGAACATCAGCACCAGCACCGCCAGTGCCTTGGCCGGTTCGCGCCGGGAATAGAGGTTCAGCGCGTCGATCCGCACCACCGGGCGTCCGTCCTTTTCCATCGTCAGGATGAAGGCGAAGGTGCCGATGCTCATCGTGACGTAGATCGCCATGTAGACCAGCATCGCCTGCACGCCGAACGCCGTGCCGCTGGCCAGACCCATCAACGCGAAACCCATGTGATTGATCGACGAATAGGCCATCAGCCGCTTGATGTCGGTCTGGCCAATCCCGGCCACGGCGCCCAGGAACATCGACGCCACCGACAGAGCCGCCAGCACCTGCCGCCAGTCGCCCACGACGCCGCCGAACGCATCGTGGACCACGCGCGCGAACAATGCCACGGCCGCGACCTTGGGCGCGGTCGAGAAGAACGCCGTGATCGGCGTCGGCGCGCCCTCATAAACGTCGGGCGTCCACATGTGGAACGGCACGGCGCTGATCTTGAAGGCCAGCCCCGCGACGATGAAGACCAGCCCGAACAACAGCCCCAGCGGTGCCGCGCCCGTTCCCGCCGCCAAAATGATGCCGGGGAAAAGCGTCGTTCCCGCGAACCCATAGGTCAGCGACGCGCCGTAAAGCAGCAAACCCGACGACAGCGCGCCCAACACGAAATACTTCAAGCCCGCCTCGGTCGATTTCACGCTGTCCCGGCGCAGGGCGGCGATGACGTAGAGTGACAGCGATTGCAGCTCCAGCCCCATATAGAGCGCCATCAGATCGCCGGCGCTGACCATCACCATCATGCCGACGACGGCCAGCGTCACCAGCACCGGAAACTCGAACCGCAAAAGGCCCCGGCGTTCCATATAGTCCTGGCTCATCACCAGAACGGCGGCGGCGCTCAGCAGGATCGTCACCTTGGCGAACCGCGCGAACCCGTCGTCGATGAACATGCCGCCGAAGGCGATATTGGTGCCCTGCCCCGCCAGGCCGATCCAGGCGGCGATGACGACGAACAGCGCCGCCGTCAGCCAGACCAGAAACGGGGCCGCACGGTCCTTCGTCGTATAGACCGCGCCCAGCAGGGCGATCATCGCATAGACCGCAAGACCGATCTCGGGCAGCAGCGTGGTGACGTCAGCTGACAGCATGGTTCTCGTTCCTCAGTTCAGCGCCAGGGCGCTTTGCGCGGCGGCGTTGAGCAGCGCCACGTCGTATCCGGCCAGAAGTCGCGCGACCGACGGGCCGATGATGTCGGTTACAAGCGCGGGATAGACGCCCAGCAGGATCGTCATCACCGCCAGCGGCGCGAAGATCGCCTTTTCCCGCCCTGTCAGGTCGGTGATCGACCGCAGCGACTCCTTGATCAGGTCGCCCAGCACGACGCGCCGGTAAAGCCACAGCGCATACCCCGCCGACAGGATCACGCCGCTGGTCGCCACCAGCGCCACCCAGGTATTCGCTTGGAACATCCCCATCAGCGTCAAGAATTCGCCTACGAACCCGCTTGTCCCCGGCAGACCCACATTGGCCATGGTGAACAGCAGGAACACCGCCGCATAGGCCGGCATCCGGTTGGCCAGCCCGCCATAGGCGTCGATGTCGCGGGTATGCATCCGGTCGTAGATGACACCGACGCAAAGGAACAGCGCGCCGGACACGAAACCGTGGCTAATCATCTGGAAGATCGCGCCGTCCAGCCCTTGCTGGTTGGCAACGAAAATCCCGGCCGTCACATAGCCCATATGCGCGACGGACGAATAGGCGATCAGCTTCTTCATGTCCGTCTGCGCCAGCGCGACCAGCGACGTATAGACGATGGCGATCGCGCTCAGCCACAGGACGAACGGCGCCAGCAGATCGGACGCCACCGGAAACATCGGCAGGCTGAACCGGATGAAGCCGTAGCCGCCCAATTTCAAAAGGATCGCCGCCAGCACCACCGACCCGGCGGTGGGCGCCTGAACGTGCGCGTCGGGTAGCCAGGTATGCACCGGCCACATCGGCATCTTCACCGCGAAGGACGCGAAGAAGGCCAGCCAAAGCAGCGTCTGCAACCCGCCCGGCAGGGTGATCGCGCCGATGCCGACCGGCGCCGCGCTGAACGAATGCCCCAGCAGGGCGGGAATGTCCGTGGTGCCCGCGTCGATATACATGGCGATCATCGCCACCAGCATCAGCACCGACCCGAGGAAGGTATAGAGGAAGAACTTGAAGCTGGCATAGATCCGTTCCTTGCCGCCCCAGATCCCGATGATCAGGAACATCGGGATCAGCCCGGCCTCGAAGAACAGGTAGAACAGCACCAGATCCAGCGCCACGAAGACGCCCAGCATCAGCGTTTCCAGCACCAGAAACGCGATCATGTATTCCTTGACGCGGAACGTCACGTCCCAGCACGACAGGATCACCAGCGGCATCAGGAACGTGGTCAGCAGAACGAACAGGACGCTGATGCCATCGACGCCGACCTTGTAGTTGAGGCCCAGCAGCCAGTCGTGCCGTTCGACCATCTGGAAGCCGGCTACCTCGGGGTCGTATTGCGCCAGAACGATCAGCGACAGGACGAAGCTGGCCCCGGTCGCGATCAGCGCCAGCCACTTGGCGTTGCGCTGCGACGCCGCGTCGTCGCCGCGCAGGAACAACGCCAGGATGATCGCGGCAAGCAGCGGGATGAAGGTGACGATCGACAGAAGGCTGTCCATGTTATCGCGCGCCTCCGGCAAGCGTCATCCAGGTGACGAGGATCGCGATGCCCAGCACCATCGCGAACGCATAGTGAAAGATGTATCCCGACTGCGCGCGCCCGGCGAGGCGGGTGATCGACGGAATGATCCCCAAGGCCACGCCGTTGATGCCCCCGTCGATCACGTCGCCATCCCCGCGGCGCCACAAAAACGCGCCCAGCCTGCGGGCGGGCCTGACGAACACCGCGTCATAGACCTCGTCGAAATACCATTTGTTCAGAAGGAAACGATAGGCCGGTCCCATCTGCGCAACGATCTGCCCCGGCAGCGCCACCCGCCAGACATAGGCGACCCAGGCGGCCACAAACCCGATCAGCATGGCGATGAAGGCGCTGACCTTCACCAGCACGGGCGCGTGATGCGCTTCTTCCAGAACATGGTTCTCGGCGCCCATATAGATCGCGCCGGCACCCGGCGCCGGATGCAGCAGCACGGGCTGGGCAGGCTCGTCGCCGATGGCGTCCTCGGTCACGGCAAGCCCCGCGCCTTCCACGTCGCCCTCGGCCAGATCCTCGATCGCCGCGA
This sequence comes from Oceaniovalibus guishaninsula JLT2003, assembly GCF_000299575.1. GTDB lineage: Bacteria > Pseudomonadota > Alphaproteobacteria > Rhodobacterales > Rhodobacteraceae > Palleronia > Palleronia guishaninsula. Next base: position 157,305 of record NZ_AMGO01000011.1, on the reverse strand, counting down.
CGACACCCTCGCCCCCGTCCTCGGCGGCGTAGACAGCGGGGATGCCGAAGAACGTCTCGACATCCTCGTGATCGCCGAAGAACGGATTGTACCAGATCATTCCGGCCAGCACCGCGCCCACGGCCAGCACGCCCAGCGGCACCAGCATCACCGGCGGGGATTCGTGCGCGTGTTCGTGCGTATGGCGGTCGCCGCGCGGCTTGCCGAAGAAGGTCAGGAACATCAGCCGCCACGAATAGAAGCTGGTGAACAGCGCCGAGATGACCAGCATCCAGAAGGCATAAAGACCGATCCCGGAATGCGCGCCCCAGGCACTTTCGATGATCGCGTCCTTCGACAGGAAGCCCGCGAACCCGATATGGGTCAGCGGAATGCCGACGCCGGTGATCGCCAGCGTGCCGATCATCATCGCCCAAAAGGTCCAGGGCATCTTGTGGCGCAGGCCGCCGTAATTCCGCATGTCCTGTTCGTGGTGCATCCCGTGAATGACCGATCCCGCACCCAGAAACAGCATCGCCTTGAAGAAGGCATGCGTGAACAGATGGAACATCGCCGCCGAATAGACGCCGACGCCGGCCGCCACGAACATGTAACCGAGCTGCGAACAGGTCGAATAGGCGATGACGCGCTTGATGTCGGTCTGCACCAGACCGACCGTCGCCGCGAAGAACGCGGTGGTCGCCCCGATAAACGTCACGAAGACCAGCGCGTTCGGCGCGAATTCCATGATCGGCGACATGCGGCAGACCAGGAACACGCCCGCCGTCACCATCGTCGCGGCATGGATCAGCGCGGAAACGGGCGTCGGGCCTTCCATCGCGTCGGGCAGCCAGGTGTGCAGGAAAAGCTGCGCGGACTTGCCCATCGCGCCGATGAACAGCAGCACGGCGATCACCTCGGCCGCGTTCCAGTCGCGCCAGAGGAACGTCATCTCGGCCTGTGCCAAAGCCGGCCCCGACGCCAGCACGGTCGAAAACTGGATTGAATCGACCATGAAATAGATCGCGAAAATGCCCAGCAGGAAGGCGAAATCGCCCACCCTGTTGACGACGAACGCCTTGATCGCCGCGGCGTTGGCACTGGGTTTGCGGAAGTAGAACCCGATCAGCAGATAGGACGCGACGCCCACCCCCTCCCAGCCGAAGAACAGTTGCAGCAGGTTGTCCGCCGTCACCAGCATCAGCATCGCGAACGTGAAAAACGACAGATACGCGAAGAACCGCGGCCGATAGCTTTCGCCGGGGCGGAAATTATCGTCATGCGCCATGTAGCCGAAGCTGTAGAGATGCACGAGCGCCGACACCGTCGTGACGACGATCAGCATGATCGCGGTCAGCCGGTCCAGCCGGATCGCCCAGTCCGTGACCAGCGAACCGCTTTCGATCCAGGCGGCGATGGGAATTTGCTGCGTCTGGCCGTCGAAGGTCAGGAACACGACCCAGGACAGGGCGGCGGCCAGGAACAGAAGCGCCGTCGCGGTCCACTGCGCGGCGGCCTCGCCCAGGATGCGCCAGCCGAAACCGCAGATCAGCGCGCCCAGCAGCGGGGCGAAAAGGATGATGGTCGTCACGGGAATCAGCCTTTCATCACGTTGACGTCTTCAACGTCGATGGTCCCGCGATTGCGGAAGAAGCAGACCAGGATCGCCAGCCCGATCGCGGCCTCGGCGGCGGCGACAGTCAGCACGAACAGCGTGAAGACCTGCCCCACCAGATCGCCCAGATACGCGCTGAACGCGACGAAGTTGATGTTCACGGCCAGCAGCATCAGTTCGATGCTCATCAGTATGATGATGATGTTCCTGCGGTTCAGAAACAGACCGAAAATGCCGATGACGAACAGCATGGCCGCCACGGTGAGATAATGTTCGATGCCGATCATGGCCCTGCCTTTACGCCCGGTGCGCGGCCACAAGCAAGGTGGCGCGCCCGATTTTCCCTTGCCGTCCGTTGCCCTAAAGCCCCTGACCCGGCTTCACGTCCCGCATCTGCAACGCCTGCGCCGGATCGCGCATCATCTGCGCCACGACGTTCTGCCGTTTGACGTCCGCCCGGTGGCGCAGCGTCAGGACGATCGCGCCGATCATCGCCACCAGCAGGATCAGCCCCGCAAGCTGGAACAGCAGGATATAATCGTCATAGACGAGCTGCCCGATGATCTGCGTGTTGAACGCGTTGGCATAGACCGCCGGATCGGCTTGCCGCAATTCGTCCGCCAGCGGCGAGACCTGCCAGACGCCGAACACGATGCCGAGCTGCATCAGAAGGATCACGCCGATCAGCAGAGCGACCGGCACGTATCTGGCCATCTCGCCCCGAAGCTGGGCGAAATCGACATCCAGCATCATCACGACGAACAGGAACAGCACCGCGACCGCGCCGACATAGACGATGACCAGCAGCATCGCCACGAACTCGGCCCCCAGCAGCACGAAAAGCCCCGCCGAGGACAGGAAGGCCAGGATCAGCCAAAGCACCGAATGAACGGGGTTGCGCGCGATGACCGTGAACAGGCCCGCGGCGACCACCGTGATGGCGAAAAGATAGAAGGCGATAAGATGCGCGGTCATGTCCGTCCCCTACCGATACGGCGCGTCGATTTCCAGATTGCGCGCGATCTCGGCTTCCCAGCGTTCGCCGTTATCCAGCAACTTGGCCTTGTCATAGTAAAGTTCTTCGCGCGTCTCGGTCGAATACTCGAAATTCGGCCCCTCGACGATGGCATCGACCGGGCACGCTTCCTGGCAGAAGCCGCAATAGATGCACTTGGTCATGTCGATGTCATAGCGCGTCGTGCGGCGGCTGCCGTCGGCGCGCGGTTCGGCGTCGATGGTGATCGCCTGGGCGGGACAGATCGCTTCGCACAGCTTGCACGCGATGCACCGTTCCTCGCCGTTGGCATAGCGGCGCAAGGCATGCTCGCCCCGGAAGCGCGGCGAAAGCGGCCCCTTCTCGTGCGGATAGTTCAGCGTGGCCTTGGGCGAGAAGAAGTATTTGAACCCCAGCCCCAGCCCCTTGAACATGTCGAAAAGCAGCCAGTACTTCCCGGCGCGGACATAGTCGATACTGGCCATGGTCGTATCTCCTCGTGGTCAGAGAGACAGGCTTGCCGCCAGTCGCTCGTTATGGGCCCGCGCCATTCCGGGGATCAGGAAAAGGTCCACCAACATCCAGATGCCCCAGATCGCAAGCGTGAAAAATCCGATTACGAAGGCCAGCGTCAGCCACGAAAACAGCGATAGCAGCAGCATCATCACCGCGCTCGTGGTCTTTCCCAAATAGAACCTGTGGATCCCGAAACCCCCCAGGAAGAACCACAGAAGATAGGCGACGCCCGTCGATTTCCTGTCGTTCTGAAAGGCCATCATGGCCTTCGTATCGCGGGACACCGATGTAGAAGCTTCGACGGTCATTTCCTCACCATGCAACTGACAATCATTTTATACCCCGATCGCCCAGCGGGCATAGGCGCCGCCGAACAGTCCGAAATGCGCGAAGAACGAGACCAGCACCACCCAGGCCAGACTGAACGGCAGGAACACCTTCCAGCCCAGGCGCATCAGCTGGTCATAGCGATAGCGCGGCACGACGGCCTTCACCATGGCGAACATGAAGAAGAAGAACGCCATCTTCAGCACCATCCAGAAGGCCCCGTCCGGCAGGAACGGCACCGGCGACAGCCAGCCGCCGAAAAACAGCAGCGAGATCACCGCGCAAAGCAGGAAGATCGCGATGTATTCCCCCGCCATGTAAAGAAGAAACGGGGTCGAGGAATATTCGACCTGATAGCCCGCCACCAGTTCCGACTCGGCTTCGGGCAGATCGAACGGCGCGCGGTTGGTTTCCGCCAGGCAAGAGATGAAGAACAGGAACACCATCGGGAAATGCGGCAGCCAGTACCAGTTGAAGATTCCCAGCGCCCCGTCCTGCGCGCGCACGATGTCGCCGAAGTTCAGGCTGCCCGTGGTTATGATGACGCCGATGATGATTAGCCCCAGCGACACCTCATAGGAAATCATCTGCGCCGCCGACCGCAGCGACCCGAGGAACGCGTATTTCGAGTTCGAGGCCCAGCCGCCCATGATAACGCCGTAAACCTCGAGGCTGGACACCGCGAAAAGGAACAGCACCGCCACGTTAATGTCGGCCAGCACCCACGTCTCGTCGAACGGGATGACCGCCCAGGCCACCATTGCCAGAACGAAGGACGCCATAGGCGCCAGGATGAACACCGTGCGGTCCGCCCCGGCGGGCACGACGACTTCCTTCAGGACGTATTTCAGCGCATCCGCGACCGATTGCAGCAAGCCGAAGGCGCCCACCACGTTGGGGCCGCGCCGCATCTGCACGGCGGCCCAGATCTTGCGGTCGCCATAGACCAGGAACAGCAGGCTGATCATCACGAAGGCCACGATCAGCAGCGATTGCGCCGCGATGATCAGGGCGATTCCGCCCGGCGTAACAAGGAATTCGGACATCGGCCCTCACTGCTCCAGCAAATCAGATCCGTCGCATCGCGCGGCATTGCGCGCGGTGCGGCTGGCAAGGCGCTATAAACCCCATCCGGCCACCGGATGCCACCCCGTTCGCCGATCCGTCACCCTGCGGCGCGACGCGCGGGCGGGTCATTCCGCCGCCAGCGCGGTCTGCCGCCGCGCCCGCGCATTGGCGCTGAGCTCGGCCATCAGCACGCTGGCACGCATGACGGGGTTCGTCAGGTAATGGTCCACGGCAGGCAGCGCGAAGGGTGCGCCGTCCAGCGTGCCGGAATCGCCCGTATCGCGCCACTCGTTGATCGGAACCTCGCCCGGCAGGCCCAGATGCGGCACCGCCTTGATCAGCGCGCGACGCAGCTCGGCCAGCGAATCGTAGGGCAGCGTCGCGCCCATCTCGGCCGACAGGGCGCGCAGGATCGCCCAGTTCTCCTTGGCTTCGCCGGGCGCGAAGCCCGCGCGCAGGGCCAGTTGCGGACGCCCTTCCAGGTTGACGAACAGCCCGTGCTCCTCGGTCCAGGCGCTGGCCGGCAGGATTATGTCGGCCCGGTGCGCGCCGCGATCGCCGTGGCTGCCCTGATAGATCACGGTCGGACCCGCCCCGATCTCGACCTCGTCCGCGCCCAGCAGGAAAACCGTCTCGGGCGGTTCCATCCCGGCGAAACCGCCATCGCTGACCGCGCCCACATCCATCGCGCCGACGCGCCCGGCGGCGGTGTGCAGGATCAGCAATCCGCCGTCCATCGCGTCCGCCAGCGCCTTGGTGCGGGCCAGAATCGCCGCGCCGTCCTTGCGCCGCAGCGCCCCCATGCCGATTATGACCAGCCCCGGCCCGTCGCCGTCCAGCGCCGCCATGTCGTCCGGCTTGGCGCCCTGATGGGCATAATCGTAGGTCAGATCGACCGGCACGCCGGCCAGCGCCACATCGGCCCCGTTGATCCAGGCCTTGCGGATCCGCGCGTTCAGCACCGGGGCGTCCGCACGCGGGTTGGCGCCGACGATGAGGATGCGGCGGGCATGGTCGATATCCGCGATGGTGGCGGTCCCGGCATAGCCCGCGCGGTTCCCGGCCGGCAGATGCGCGCCATCCAGACGGCACTCGACCTGACCGCTCTGCCCCTCGACCAAGTGCTTGAGCGCGAACACCGCCTCGACCGGGGCCAGATCGCCGATCAGCCCGGCCACGCGCCGTCCCGTCATCGCCCTGGCGGCGGCTGCCAGTGCCTCGGGCCATGTCGCCGGGCGCAGCTTGCCGTTGACGCGCAGATAGGGCCGGTCCAGCCGCTGACGGCGCAATCCGTCCCAGACATAACGCGACCGGTCGGCCAGCCATTCCTCGTTGATGCCGTCGTGGTTGCGCGGCAGGATGCGCATGACCTCGCGCCCCTTGGTATCGACGCGGATGTTGCTGCCCATCGCGTCCATGACGTCGATGGTCTCGGTCTTGCTCAACTCCCATGGCCGGGCGGTGAACGCATAGGGCTTGCTGGTCAGCGCGCCCACCGGGCACAGATCGACGATGTTGCCCTGCATCTCGCTTTCCAGCGTGGCGCCCAGATACGACGTGATCTCGGCATCCTCGCCGCGCCCTGTCTGGCCCAGTTCCGGCATGCCCGCGACTTCGGTGATGAACCGCACGCAGCGGGTGCACGAGATGCAGCGCGTCATGTGCGTGCCCACCAGCGGCCCCAGATCAAGGTTGGCCTGCGCGCGTTTCGGCTCGCGATAGCGGCTGAAATCGACGCCATAGGCCATCGCCTGATCCTGAAGGTCGCATTCGCCGCCCTGGTCGCAGATCGGGCAATCCAGCGGGTGATTGATGAGCAGGAACTCCATCACCCCCTCGCGGGCCTTCTTCACCATCGGGCTGTTGGTGCGCACCTCGGGCGGCGCGCCGTCCTTGCCGGGGCGCAGGTCGCGCACCTGCATGGCGCAGCTTGCCGCGGGTTTGGGCGGCCCGCCCACGATCTCGACCAGGCACATCCGGCAATTGCCGGCGATCGACAGCCGCTCGTGATAGCAAAAGCGCGGGATCTCGATGCCGGCCTGTTCGCAGGCCTGTATCAGGGTCAGCGCGGGGTCGACCTCGACCTCGCGTCCGTCGATCGTGATCTTGCGCAGATCGCTCATGCCGCTCTCTCCGTCATTCGCGCGAAGGGGTGCGACCCCGGATGCCCCGCGCCTGGTGCCGTCCCTAGCGCCTATCGCCGCCAAGGTGAACCGTCCCGTTCGCCCCGGCGTGCTTTTGTCGCGCGACGTCAGCCTTCGCAATAGCCCTTGAAGCCCCAGCGATCCAGAAACGCGTCGGAATAGCGCGCGACCTCGTCGACACGCGCGAAGCGGATGCCGAAGGTCCGCAGGCAATAGGCGGCGGCCTGCGGTGCCGCCACGCGCTGCGCCGCCTCGTAGCTGAGACGATTCGTCACCCACATGTCGAAGGACCGGCCCGGCAACGGCGCGAACAGGATCTCGGGCGGGATCGGCAGGATGATCCGGCCCTGCGGCGCCGCGCTCCGCTCGGGCAGATCGAAGCTTTGGGCCACGGCCGGCAGCGGCAGCGCCAGGATCAGGGCGGTCGTCATCGCGCGCAGCATGTCAGTTCTCCTGCAACAGTTTTCCCGCTTCGGTGCCGCGCGCTATCTCCTGCCGCCCGACGGCGCAATAGCCGGACGCGTTGCCGGGCGTCGCCCCGCGGCTGGCCAGGTCGGCGCGGATCTCGGCGCGCAGGGCGTTCTTGGCATCCTTGTTCTTCGTCAGCGCCTGAATCTCGGCTTCGGAATACCCCGCATTGCGCGCATACGATTCCAGCGATTTCAGATAGCTGTAGGCCCTGACCAGCCGGGGCGAGATCTGCGGGCAGTTGCGCCGCACCTCGTCGGCCAGCCCGATGGCATAGAACCCCGCGCGGACGATCGGATCCCGCTCCAGCGCGCCCTGCGCGGCGACGGATCCGCTGGACGCCATCAGGATCAGGGGCAGCAGGAAACGCAGTCGCATCGGTCTCTCCAGTATCGGATTGGCGGCGCGCTCAACTTAAGGGCGGGCCGCGCGGCGCTTCAAGTCAAGATCGCGACAGCGCGTCAGCGGCCCGAACACGCCCCGCCGACGACAGCGTTTCCCGCCCGGTCGCGCACAACTGCCCAATCCCCGCTGGCCGGGTTCATCCGCCAGTCGATGTCCGACGTGCCGAACCTGTCCAGACAATAGCGCGTGCCTTCGTATCGCGCGGATTCCCGGAACGCCGGCAGCGGCGCGTTCCCCGCCCGCACCGACACCAGAAAGTCCGGCGATCCCCGCTCGGTCGAGATGCGCGCGGTATAGGGCAAGGGCGCTTCGGGCACCGCGCGGCGGTTAACCGTCGGCAGCAGGTCGCAGCCCGGCAAGCCCAAAGCCGCGACAAGGCCGATCAGAACGATGGTCCGCATGCCGTCACCCCCTCGATGCGCGCAATCTACAGACGGCCGCCACCGGCGCAAGCACGGCGCTGCGGCAGCCCTTACTCCGCCGCGATGCGGCCGCCGCGCTTGTGGGCGATGCGATCCTCGATCTCGTGACGGAAATGCCGGATCAGCCCCTGGATCGGCCAGGCGGCGGCATCCCCCAGGGCGCAGATCGTGTGCCCCTCGACCTGCTTGGTCACGTCCAGCAGCATGTCGATCTCGGCCGGCTCGGCGTCGCCCTTCACCAGACGCTCCATCACCCGCATCATCCAGCCGGTCCCTTCGCGGCAGGGCGTGCACTGGCCGCAGGATTCATGCTTGTAGAACGCGGCCAGCCGCCAGATCGCCTTGATGACATCGGTGCTCTGGTCCATCACGATCACGGCCGCCGTTCCCAGACCGGACTTCTGCTCGCGCAGCCAGTCGAAATCCATGATGGCTTCGTCCTGCATGATGCGTCCGGGCAGCAGCGGCACCGACGACCCGCCGGGGATCACGGCCTTGAGGTTGTCCCACCCCCCGCGGATGCCGCCGCAATGGCGGTCGATCAGTTCGCGGAAGGTGATCGACATCTCCTCCTCGACGACGCAGGGCCGGTTCACATGCCCCGAAATCGCGAACAGCTTGGTGCCCGCATTGTTGGGCCGCCCGAACCCCGCGAACCACGACGCCCCGCGCCGCAGGATCGTCGGCACCACCGCGATGCTCTCGACGTTGTTCACCGTGGTCGGACAGCCGTAAAGGCCCGCGCCCGCCGGAAAGGGCGGCTTCATGCGCGGCATGCCCTTCTTGCCTTCCAGCGATTCCAGCAGCGCGGTCTCCTCGCCGCAGATATAGGCGCCCGCGCCGTGGGCGACGTAAAGGTCGAAGTCCCAGCCCGATCCGGCGGCGTTCGGTCCCAGCAGGCCGTCGTCATAGGCGGCGTCGATGGCCGCCTGAAGCGCCTCGCGCTCGCGGATATATTCGCCGCGGATATAGATATAGCAGACATGCGCGTTCATCGCGAAGGACGCGATCAGACAGCCCTCGATCAGCGTATGCGGATCGTGGCGCATGATCTCGCGATCCTTGCAGGTGCCCGGCTCCGACTCGTCGGCATTGACCACCAGATAGGCCGGGCGTCCGTCGCTTTCCTTGGGCATGAACGACCATTTCAGCCCGGTCGGAAAGCCCGCGCCGCCCCGGCCGCGCAGGCCGCTGTCCTTCATCTCCTGCACGATCCAGTCGCGACCCTTGCCGATCAGGTCCGCCGTGCCGTCCCAGGCGCCGCGCGCCTTGGCGCCAGCCAGGCTGCGGTCGTACATGCCGTACAGGTTGGTGAAAATCCGGTCGCTGTCTTTCAGCATCGTCCTATCCTCGGGCTGCGGGCTGGGCCGTCTGCGCCGTCATTGGCACAATGCGGCATCGGTGTCACGGGTCCGGGCCGTCCGCGGCGCTATTCGTCGCGGTCCCGCCGCGCGCGCCAAAGCTGCCATGTCCCGATCAGCCCCCAGACGAACACCGCCAGAACGACAAGGTCGATCAGCCCCATCAGCCGCACCGGCCAGTTCAGCCGCGCGGCCAGAAATTGCAGACCGAACCATGCGACGATCGTGCCCGCCATGACAAAGCCGATGGTCCGCGCCCGCCGCGCCTGCGCCAGATCATCGTTCACGGGATCGCGCCCCGGTCAGTCGTCGCGCGCATCGTCCCGCCCTTCGCCGGACGCCGCATCCGGTCCGTCGCCCTGTGCCAGCGCGCGGGCCTGCCCGATCCAGTCGTCGCGCAGGACACGGCCCTTGAACCCCTCAAGACGGTCGTCCACCCAAGCCACTTCCGCCGGTGTCCAGCCGGCGATCTGATCGAAGTGATAGAACCCCAGATCGTTCAGCATCTCGGCCAGCTTCGGCCCGAAGCCCCGAATGCGCTGCAAGTCGTCCCCGGCCCCGTCTCGCGCCGCATCCAGCCGCGACGGCTCGATCCCCGGCACCGCCCCGTCGTCACCCTCGGGCCGCGCTTCGACCTCCGACGCGCCTCCGGCCCCCGGTTCGGGCGTCAAGGGGGCGTCCAGATCCCCTGGCGCGTCGTCCGCCTCGACCGATGCCGCCCCGTCCGCCCCCGGATGCGCCACGGCCGCATCGGCCGGATCGTCGCTGGCCTTCTCCTGCCGCGCCTGGGCCTCGGACGTGCCCTCGGCGCTTCGTTCCGCCGGTTCCGCATTGCCATCGGGCCGCGCTTCGGCTTCGGACACGCCTTCCGCATCGCCCTCGAGCGGCATCGGCGCATCCAGATCCCCCGGCGCGTCGTCCGCCTCGACCGATGCCGTCCCTTCCGCCCCCGGATGCGCCACCGCCGCATCGCGCGGATCGTCGTCCGGCATGCCGGGCCGGGCCTCTACCTCGGACGCGCCAACGGCAGCGGGCGCTTCATCGGCGGTGCCGCTACGCTCCACCCGGTCCGAACTCTGCGACGGTGTGACCACGGGGTCGTTCATCGCCATTCCGCCGGCATCCGCCCCGGTCACGGCAGCGGGCGCGTCTCCGGCCTCGGGGGCTTTTGCGTCGCTTCCGCTCCACCGGGCAAGATCGTCGGGGTATCCCAGAACCAGCACCGCCGCCGCGACGCCGCCGACGATCAGGGCCATCAGTAGCGCACTCAGAAATTCGAACCCGACGATGAGCAGAGCAAGCAGGGTGAATACCCCCGCGGCACCCGCCACCACCGCCACGAAGGTCGTCGTCTCCCGCTTCAGTCCGGCCATCTCGCGCACTCCCGCTGTTTGCGTCCATCCCGACGCTAGCGGGTCACGCAGCCCCTGTCTGCCCCGCCGCGACCCGAACGCTCAATCGTCGGTCCGGTTCAGCGGCGACGGGCCGGGGCGGGCGCCCTCGCGTCCCTCGCCCGGCGGCGGGCTGTCGCCATCGGCACTTCCGGCCGGAGCGTGGCCGTCCGTGGGCCTCGGGCCGGTGCCGGGTGCGGGCTGGCTGCCACCGGGCGCCGGGTCGCCCTCGGCGGGGCGGGCGACATCCTCGGCGTCGGCCTCCTGAACGGTCGTGCCGGTATCGTCCACCGGCTCGTCCTTGCCGGGTTTCGGCCCCGGCGTTGGGCCGGTCATGCCGCGCGGCCCCAGCAGATCGTCGTTCTGTCGCGCCGGCTGCGCATGTGCGTCGGCCTTCTGCCAGGGCGTGCGCAGCGGCGTCTCGGTCCCGTCGATCCGGCGGATCGTGTCTCCTAGCGCGATCGCCAGCGCCACGCTGGCATTGTGCGCCTCGGACGCATCACCCTGCGTCAGCGACGTGCGTCCCTCGGCCGGCTCGGACGCGAACCGCCCTGCCTGCGGTCCGGGCCGCGGCACCTCGCCGGCGGCAAGCCGGTCCAGCAGCGCGCCAAGGCTGTCGGCGGTCAGATCCTCATAATAATCCTTGCCGATTTGCGCCATCGGCGCGTTGGCGCAGGCGCCCAGACACTCGACCTCTTCCCAGCTGAAACGGCCGTCCGCGCTCAGTTGATGGGCCTTCGGCGCGATCTTCTCGCGGCAGACGGCGATCAGATCCTCGGCACCGCAGATCATGCACGATGTCGTGCCGCAAATCTGCACATGCGCCACGCTGCCCACCGGCTGAAGCTGGAACATGAAATAGAACGTCGCCACCTCCAGCACGCGGATATAGGCCATGTCCAGCATCCGGCCGACTTCCTCGATGGCCGGGCGGCTCAGCCAACCCTCCTGCTCCTGCGCGCGCCATAGCAGCGGGATCACGGCGCTGGCCTGCCGTCCGTCGGGATATTTGGTCATCTGCGCGCGCGCCCAGTCCAGATTGGCGGGCGTGAACGCGAACGAGGCGGGCTGGTCGTGGTAAAGTCGGCGAAGCATCGTAATCCTACTGTGTTGGTATGCAGACGAGGCCGATCGTCGGCACCGATCCGCCGCCGCCATGCCGGAACCGCTCGACCTGGCCCCGCCACTGGCCTCCGTCCTCGCCATCCGCGAAGAAGCAAAGCCGGATGTCGGACCCGTCGATCATCCCGAAAACGGCCCCGCCCGCCGGGCTGACCCCGAAGGGAACGAAGCCGCGTTCCGCAAGCGCCTTGGCCGATTCCGGCCCGTCATCGCCCTGCTGCGCCCATGCCGCACAGGGCAGCGCCAGCGCCAGCAGCGCAGCCGTGGCGATCCGCCGACGCATCACCTGTCGATCTCGCCGAACACGACATCCATCGTGCCGATGATCGCCGCGACATCCGCCAGTTGATGACCCTTGCTGATATGGTCCATCGCCTGAAGGTGCAGATAGCCCGGCGCGCGCAGCTTGGCGCGATAGGGGCGGTTGGTGCCGTCGGCGACGATATAGACGCCGAACTCGCCCTTGGGCGCCTCGACCGCGGCATAGATTTCGCCCTCGGGCACGTGGAAGCCTTCGGTATAAAGCTTGAAGTGATGGATCAGCGCTTCCATCGACGTCTTCATGTCGCCGCGACGGGGCGGGGCGATCTTGCCCTTGGTCTGCACCGGGCCAGGCTCGGCGCGCAGCTTGGCGCAGGCCTGCCGGATGATCGAGGTCGATTCGCGCATCTCGGCCATCCGCACCAGATAGCGGTCGAAGCAGTCGCCGTTCTGGCCGACCGGGATCTGGAACGCGAACTCGTCATAGCATTCATAGGGCTGCGCGCGCCGCAGATCCCACGCCATGCCGCTGCCGCGCACCATGACGCCCGAAAAACCCCAATCCTGCGCTTCCTGCGGGCTGACCACGCCGATATCGACGTTGCGCTGCTTGAAGATCCGGTTTTCGGTCAGCAGGCCGTCGATATCGTCCAGCACTTTGGGAAACTCGACCGCCCAGGCGTCGATATCCTCGATCAGGTCGGGCGGCAGATCCTGATGCACGCCGCCGGGCCGGAAATAGGCCGCGTGCAGCCGCGCGCCGCAGGCCCGTTCGTAGAAGATCATCAGCTTCTCGCGCTCCTCGAACCCCCATAAGGGCGGGGTCAGCGCGCCGACATCCATCGCCTGCGTGGTCACGTTCAGCAGATGCGACAGGATGCGCCCGATCTCGGAATAGAGCACCCGGATCAACTGGCCGCGCCGGGGCACCGGCGTGTCGGTCAGACGCTCGATCGCCAGGCACCAGGCATGTTCCTGGTTCATCGGCGCCACGTAATCCAGCCGGTCCAGATAGGGCAGGTTCTGAAGATAGGTGCGGCTTTCCATCAGCTTCTCGGTGCCGCGATGCAGAAGGCCGATATGCGGATCGCAGCGTTCGACGATCTCGCCGTCCAGCTCCAGCACCAGCCGCAGAACGCCGTGGGCGGCGGGATGCTGCGGCCCGAAATTGATGTTGAAGTTGCGGATCCGCTGCTCGCCGGTCAGCGCGTCGTGCGATCCGTCGTCATAGACATGGCCGCGAATGTCGCCGTCCATCATCGCCCCGTCCTCCTGCGAAACGCCATCACTTCGCCTCCGTCTTCTCGTCGCCGGGCAGGACGTATTCCGCCCCTTCCCAAGGCGACATGAAGTCGAACTGCCGGTATTCCTGCACCAGCTTCACCGGCTCGTAGACGACGCGCTTGACCGTCTCGTCATAGCGCACCTCGGTATAACCCGTGGTCGGGAAATCCTTGCGCAAGGGATGGCCGCGGAATCCGTAATCGGTCAGGATGCGGCGCAGGTCGGGATGCCCGGTGAACAGGATGCCGAACATGTCGAACACCTCGCGCTCGAACCAGTTGGCGGCCGGATAGACGCCGGTGATCGACGGCGCCATCTCGTCCTCGCGGATCGCGGTGCGCAGCCGGATGCGGTGGTTCTGGTGCATCGACAGGAAGTGATAGACCAGATCGAACCGTGTCTCGCGGTCGGGATGATCCACCGCCGTCAGGTCGATCAGCGTGGTGAACCGGCAGGTGCGGTCGGTCTTCAGGAAATCGGTCATCGACACCAGCGACGACAGCGCGATCTGCACGGTCAGCTCGCCGCGCGCGATCTCGTGTCCCAGCACGCAATCGGGACGGCGGGCGGCGATATGGGCGCCGAGTTCTTCCAGGGCGGCGGTCATGGGCTTTCCTGTTCCCCGGCTAGCGCCGGATGGTGCCGGTGCGGCGGATCTTGCGCTGCAACTGCATGATTCCGTAAAGCAGCGCCTCGGCGGTCGGGGGGCAGCCGGGCACATAGATGTCCACCGGCACGATCCGGTCGCAGCCGCGCACGACGCTATAGCTGTAATGGTAATAGCCGCCGCCATTGGCGCACGAACCCATCGAGATGACATAGCGCGGCTCGGGCATCTGGTCATAGACCTTGCGCAGCGCCGGGGCCATCTTGTTGGTCAGCGTTCCGGCCACGATCATCACGTCCGACTGGCGCGGGCTGGCGCGCGGGGCCACGCCGAACCGTTCGGCGTCATAGCGCGGCATCGAGGTATGCATCATCTCGACCGCGCAGCAGGCCAGACCGAACGTCATCCAGTGCAGCGACCCGGTGCGCGCCCAGTTGATGATGTCCTCGGTCGTGGTGACGATGAAGCCCTTGTCCTGCAAGTCCTTGTTCAGGGCCTGCGTCGTGACCTCGCGGTCGAACCCGGCGGTGTTGGTGCCCGTCATGACGGTCATGTCATATCGTCCTTCCGAAAATGCCGCGAACGGGCACTTTGACGTTCAGCTAGTCGTTGCGCAGGGTGCGGTCAACGCGGCCGCGCCACCCGGTCGCAGCCTATTCCCAGTCGAGCGCGCCTTTCTTCCATTCATAGGCGAAGCCGATGGTCAGCACGGTCAGGAACACCATCATCGACCAGAACGCCAGATCCGTCATCGCCCAGAACGACACCGCCCACGGGAACAGGAACGCGATTTCCAGATCGAAGATGATGAACAGGATCGAGACCAGATAGAACCGCACGTCGAATTTCATCCGCGCGTCGTCGAAGGCGTTGAACCCGCATTCGTAGGCGCTGACCTTCTCGGGGTCGGGGCTGCGGACGGCCAGGATCACCGCGGCCAGCACCAGGATCGCGCCCAGCGCCACGGCCATGTCCAGCAGGATCAGGATCGGCAGGTAATCGCGCGACAGCATCGCGTCGATCGAGACGAAGGCGACATCCATGCGCAACTCTCCGGGTCGGGTATCGTGGCGGGTCTAATCCCCTGGGCATCCGGGGTCAACGGCCGGGTTCACCCGGCCCAGGGCGGCGGGCGGCGGTCGAAGAACGCGGCGACGCCTTGCGGTGCCTCGTCCCCTTCCCAGGCGGCGACCAGCGCGTCGATGCTGGCGCGCACATCGGCGTCCGACGCGGCCCCGCCCAGCCGCCGCGCCAGCGTCTTGGCCGCGGCGACGGCCCCCGGCGCGGCCTTCAGATAGGGCGCGACCTCGGCCTCGACCACCGCGTCCAGATCCGCCGCCGGCACTGCGCGCGCGACGATCCCCAGCCGCACCGCCTCGTCCGCCCCGAAGGTCCGGCCTGAAAAGAACACCTCGCGCGCCCGCGCCAGCCCCATCCGCGCCACGACATAGGGGCCGATCGTCGCCGGGATCAGCCCCAGCCGCACCTCGGTCAGCCCGAAGGTCGCCTCGTCCGACGCCACCGCCACGTCGCAAATGCAGGCCAGCCCGACGCCGCCGCCCAGCGCCGCGCCCTGCACGCGCCCGATCACCGGACGCCGCAGCGCGTCCCAGGCGCCCAGCATCGCGGCCAGCGCCCCGGCCTCGGATGCGCGGGTGGCGGCATCGGCGCCCATCTGCCGGCGCATCCAGTCCAGATCGCCCCCCGCGCAAAAGGCCGCGCCCTGCCCCGTCAGCACCACCGCGCGGACCGATGCGTCGCCGCCCAGATCGGTCGCCGCCGCGTGCAGCTCGGCGATCATCGCCGCCGACAGGGCGTTGCGCTTTTCGGGCCGCGCCAGCGTCACCGTCGCCACGCCGCGCGCGTCGCGCTCAACCGCGATCGTGTCCATCTTTCGCCCCCTTCATTCCGCGCGCCATTCCCGCCGCCCGGTCCAGCAGCGCCGCATCGACGCCGGTGGCGAATCCCAGCGCCTCCAGCCGCGCCACCAGCGCCTCGGTCGCAAGGTTGCCCGCCGCGCCCGGCGCATAGGGACATCCCCCCAGCCCCCCGGCCGACGCGTCGAAGACCCGCACGCCGCGTTCCAGCGCCTCCTCGACATTGCGCAGCGCCAGACCGCCCGTATCGTGGAAATGCCCCGCCAGCGCCTCGGCCGGCACCGCGTCCAGCACCGCATCCAGCATCGCGCCCACCCGGTCGGGCGTGCCCCGGCCCAGCGTGTCGCCCAGCGACACCTCGAAACAGCCCATGTCGAAAAGCGCCCGCGCGACCTTGGCCACCGCCTCGGGCGCCACCGGGCCGTCGAACGGGCAGTCGGTCACGCAACTGACATAGCCGCGCACCGGCCTGTCCGCCGCGTCCAGCACCGGCGCGAAGCGGTCCAGCGATTCGGCGATGGTGCAGTTCAGGTTGGCCCGGCTGAACCCTTCGGACGCGCTGGCGAAGACCGCGACCTCGTCCGCGCCCGCCGCGCGCGCGGCTTCCAGACCGCGCAGATTGGGCACCAGCGCCGAATAGACGACGCCCGGCCGCCGCGCGATGCCGGCCAGCACGTCGGCGCCATCGGCCATCTGCGGCACCCAGCGCGGCGACACGAACGACGCCGCCTCGATCCGCCGCAACCCGGCATCGGCCAGCGCGTCGATCAGCGCGATCTTGGCGGCGGTCGGGATGATCCCCGGCTCGTTCTGCAATCCGTCGCGGGGGCCGACCTCGACGATCTGGACCGGGCGGCTCATCTGTCCCAGGCCGGATAGAAGTCGCGCGCGAAGAGCCGCTCCGCCCCTTCTGGCGGCAGAGAGGCCAGAAAGGCCGGCCGCTGGGTGATCTGCGCATACCACCGCGCGGTTTCGGGGAAATCGTCCAGCGCCGCGAAATGCCGCGCCATATAGACGGCCTGCCCCACGGCGATGTCGGCGGCCGAAAAGCCGCTGGTCAGCAGATGCTCGCGGTTCTCGACCGGCGTGCTCAGCCGCGCCTCGATCGCGGCATAGCATTTGCGCAGCCGCGCGGCCTCCAGCCGCATGATGACCGGCGAGCGCATGGCATCCTCGCGCAGCGCGATGTGCTGCTGGGTCAGCGCGGCGGAATGCTGGCTGACCGTTTCCGCGAAATGCAACCAGACCAGCCAGTCGGGCCGGTCGATGTCGCCCGGCGGCCGCCCCAGCCCGCGTTCGGCGAACCGCTCGCACAGCACTTCCATGATGGCGCCCGATTCCCACAACGTCTCGCCGTCGATCTCCAGTGCGGGCACGCGCCCGGCGGGGCTGAGCGACAGGTATTCGGGATCGCGCAGCGACCGGTCGAAGGGCCGCACCCGAACCTGGAACTCGACCTCCAGCTCGTGAAGCAGCCACAGAACCCGCATCGAGCGGGTCTCGTGGCAATGATGCAGCACGATCATTCCTCGTCCTCCAGCACGATCAGCACCGTCCCCGCATCGACCTGCGCGCCTTCCGTCGCCAGCACCTCGGCCACCCTGCCGTCGCGGGCGGCGCGCAGCACGTGTTCCATCTTCATCGCCTCCAGCACGGCCAGCGGATCGCCCGCCGTCACGTCGTCGCCCGGTCCCACATGCACCTTGCGCACCAGCCCCGGCATCGGCGCCTCGATCGTGCCCGCCCCTGCCCCCGCCGCGCCTGCGCGGTCCAGCGGATCGGGGACGGCGAAGGCATGCGTCGCCTCGCCGAAGACCGTCACCGTCGCGCCGTGCCGCACCGCCGGCGGCGCGTCCCGTCCGTCGATCCGCCAGCCGCCCGCCGCGCGCCGCGCCAGCACCTGCCAGCCGTCGCCCGAAACGTGCCACCCGTTATCGGCGGGCGTCAGCGCGACCGCGCGTTCGTCCAGATGCACCCGGTGCGTCAGCGGCGACCAAAGGTAAAACCCCTCGAACGGGGCCGTGGCGTCCAGCCCCGCCGTCAGCCCCGCCGCCAGAAGCGCCGCCGCCGCCAGGTCGCGGGGCGCGGGCGCGACCTCGCGCGTCAGATCGTCCAGATCCCGCGCGATCAGCCCGGTCTCGACCTCGCCCCGCGCGAACCCCTCATGCGCGGCCAGCGCGCGCAGGAAGGCGAGGTTCGTGACCGACCCGGCCACCTGCGTCGCCGCCAGCGCCCGCCGCAGCCGCGCCAGCGCCTGCGCCCGGTCCGGTCCGTGCACGACGATCTTGGCGATCATCGGATCGTACCAGGGGCTGATCGTGTCGCCCGCCCGCACGCCGGTATCGGCGCGCGCGTCGTCGGGAAAGGCCAGATGCGTCAGCGTGCCGGTGGCGGGCAGGAACCCCGCCGGCACGTCCTCGGCATAAAGCCGCGCCTCGAAGGCGTGGCCGTCGATGGCCAGATCCGCCTGCGCCACCGGCAGCGGCGCCCCGGCCGCGACGCGCAACTGCCATTCGACCAGATCGACGCCGGTGATGGCTTCCGTGACCGGATGCTCGACCTGCAAGCGCGTGTTCATCTCCATGAACCAGAACCGGTCGGGCCGCAGCCCGTCGGACCCGTCCACGATGAACTCGACCGTGCCCGCGCCGGCATAGCCGATGGCCTCGGCCGCGCGCACTGCCGCGTCGCCCATCGCCGCACGCATCTCGTCCGTCATGCCGGGGGCCGGGGCCTCCTCGATCACCTTCTGGTGGCGGCGCTGAAGCGAACAATCCCGCTCGAACAGATGCACGGCCCGCGTGCCGTCGCCGAAGATCTGCACCTCGATATGGCGCGGCGCGGCGATGAACTTCTCGACCAGCACCGCGTCGTTGCCGAAGGCGCCCTTCGCCTCGGCCCGCGCGGCGCGCAGCGCGTCGGGGAAATCGGCCTCGCGCTCGACCAGACGCATGCCCTTGCCGCCGCCGCCCGCCACCGCCTTGATCAGCACCGGCCAGCCGATCCCGGCGGCTTCCTGCGCCAGACGCACATCGGCCTGGTCGCGACCGTGATAGCCCGGCACGACCGGCACGCCCGCATCGGCCACGCGCGCCTTGGCCGCATCCTTCAGGCCCATCGCCCGGATCGCATCAGCGGACGGTCCGATGAAGACCAGCCCGGCCTTCACCACGGCCTCGACGAAATCGGGGTTCTCAGACAGGAAGCCGTAACCGGGATGGATCGCCTGCGCGCCGGTTTCCAGCGCGGCCGCGATGATCCGGTCGCCGCGCAGATAGCTGTCGGCGGGCGCAGGGCCGCCGATATGCACCGCGCGGTCGGCCATCGCGACATGCCGCGCGCCCGCATCGGCGTCGGAATAGACCGCGACCGTCTCGACCCCCATCCGGCGGCAGGTGGCGACGACCCGGCACGCGATCTCGCCCCGGTTGGCGATCAGGATGCGGTCGAACATCGGGGCGTCACCGTGCATCGAGATCCTCCAACAGCCGGAACCGCTCGCAGACCAGCATCATTTCCGGGTCGTATCCGCCGTTGCGCGCGAAGAACCTCTCGTGTCCCATGCGCCACTCCTCGAACGTGCCCTCGCCCTCGGCCAGGGCAATTCCCTCGGGCACGTCGCGAAAGCGCACAAGGGTGACTTCGGTCGTCTCGATCACCAGCGCAGGCGTTCCGTCCCGGTCCAGCGCGATGTCTCGGCGTCCGACGACCGGCATCGGTTCGCCCGCCTCGAAATCGCGCAGCGCGCCGCAGGTCGCGGTCTTGGCGCCCGACCGGGCCGCCGCCAGCAACGCGGCGCAAAGGTCGGGACCGTCCCCGAAGGTGAAGGTTTCGGCACCCGGATAAGCGCTGGCCAGCCGTTCCATGACGTCGGCCCCGCTCACATCCGAAAGACGCCGAACCGCGTCTCCTCGATTGGGGCGTTCAGGGCGGCGCGCAGCGACAGGGCCAGCACGTCGCGGGCCTTGCGCGGATCGACGATGCCGTCGTCCCAAAGCCGCGCCGAGGCATAGAGCGGATCGGACTGCTCCTCGAACTGCGCGACGATGGGCGCGCGGAACGCCGCCTCGTCCGCCTCGGACCAGGGCTCGCCGCGCGCCTCCATCGCGTCGCGGCGCACGGTGGCCAGCACCCCCGCCGCCTGCGGGCCCCCCATGACGGAAATGCGGCTGCCAGGCCACGACCACATGAACCGCGGCTGATAGGCGCGTCCCGCCATGCCGTAATTGCCCGCCCCGAAACTGCCGCCGATCACCATCGTCACCTTGGGCACCGCCGTCGTCGCCACCGCCGTCACCATCTTGGCGCCGTGTCGCGCGATGCCCTCGTTCTCGTACCGGCGTCCGACCATGAAGCCCGTGATGTTCTGCAAGAAGACCAGCGGGATGGACCGCTGCGAACACAGCTCGACGAAATGCGCGCCCTTCTGCGCCGCCTCGCTGAACAGCACGCCGTTATTGGCCACGATCCCGCAGGGAATGCCCGCCAGATGCGCGAAGCCCGTCACCAGCGTATAGCCGAACCGCGCCTTGAACTCGTCGAACCGGCTGCCGTCCACCATCCGCGCGATCACCTCGCGCACGTCATAGGGCGCCGTCAGCTGCGCGGGCACGATCCCCAGGATCTCCTCGGGGTCATAGGCGGGCGGTTCGGGGTTGCGCCGGTCCACCGCCGCACCGGCGTCCCGGCCCAGCGACGCCACCGCCTGCCGCGCCAGCGCCAGCGCATGCGCGTCGTCCTCGGCCAGATAATCGGCCACGCCCGACAGCCGCGTATGCACGTCGCCGCCGCCCAGATCCTCGGCCGTCACGACCTCGCCCGTGGCCGCGCGGACCAGCGGCGGGCCGGCCAGAAAGATCGTGCCCTGATCGCGCACGATGATCGTCACGTCCGACATCGCGGGCACATAGGCGCCCCCCGCCGTGCACGACCCCATGACGACCGCGATCTGCGCGATGCCCTTGGCGCTCATCCGCGCCTGGTTGTAAAAGATGCGCCCGAAATGGTCGCGGTCGGGGAAAACCTCGTCCTGCTGGGGCAGGTTGGCGCCGCCCGAATCGACCAGATAGAGACAGGGCAACCGGCATTCCTCGGCGATCTCCTGCGCGCGCAGATGCTTTTTCACGCTCATCGGGAAATAGGTGCCGCCCTTCACGGTGGCGTCGTTGCACACCACCATCACGTCGCGGCCCTGCACGCGACCCACCCCGGCGATGACGCCCGCGCCGGGGGCGGCGCCGTCGTACATCCCGTGCGCGGCGGTCGCGCCGATTTCCAGAAACGGCGATCCGGGGTCCAGCAGCCCCGCGATCCGGTCGCGCGGCAGCAGCTTGCCGCGTTTCGTATGCCGGTCGCGCGCCCGCTCGCCGCCGCCTTCCGCCGCCTGCCGGGCGGCATCGCCCACGCGGTCGATCAGCGCCAGGTGATGCGCGCGGTTGGCGGCGAACTCCGCCCCGCCGGTCACGATGGTCGAGCCTAGCTTCACCCTGCGGTCCCGTTCCTGCCTGCCATCCGCCGCAGCCTAGTGGGGCTGTCGCGCACCGGCAAGCGCTGCGGCGTCATGCCGACGGCGCGCCCGGCGGCAGGATGCGTCCGCGCCGGTCCAGACGATAAATGCGCGCGGCACCCGCGCCCGACCGGCAGATCACGGCGATCCAGACGCCCGGCCCCGATCCGGGCCGCCCGACGCAATCGGTTTCGGCCGCCCCCTGCCCCGCCGCCGCCATCGCGGCGACATGGCGCTGCGCCACCGCGCGGATCGCGTCGCCCTCGTCCGGCAGGCGTCCCCAGGCCCAGCCCGCGACCGCCGCCGGAACCGCAAGACACAACAGGACCCGCCAGATCAAGCCGCCCTTCTCACCGCATCGCCCCCATCAGCTCGCGCCCGATCAGCATGCGCCGGATCTCGCTGGTGCCGGCGCCGATCTCCATCAGCTTGGCGTCGCGGAACATGCGGCTGACGGCCACGTCGTTCATGAACCCCGCGCCGCCCAGCGCCTGCACCGCCTGATGCGCGACCTCCATCGCCTTCTCGCTGGCGTAAAGCACGCAGGCGGCGGCGTCCTGGCGGGTGACGCGGCCCGCGTCGCAGGCGCGCGCGACCTCATAGACATAGGCCCGCGCGGTGTTCATCGCGACATACATGTCGGCGATCTTGCCCTGCATCAACTGGAACGATCCCACCGGCTGCCCGAATTGCCGCCGCTCGGCGATATAGGGCATCACCTCGTCCAGACAGGCCGCCATCAGGCCCGTGCCGATGCCCGACAGCACCACGCGTTCGTAATCCAGCCCCGACATCAGCACCTTCACGCCGCCGCCCTCGGTGCCCAGCACGTTGTCGAAGGGCACCTCCACGTCGTCGAAGATCAGCTCGGCCGTGTTCGATCCGCGCATCCCCAGCTTGTCGAAATGCGCCGATTGCGTGAAGCCGGTCATCGACTTCTCGATCAGGAAGGCGGTGATGCCGCGGCTGCCCGCCTCGGGGTCGGTCTTGGCATAGACGACCAGCGTTTCCGCCTCGGCGCCGTTGGTGATCCAGTATTTCGTGCCCGACAGGCGGTAGTGATCGTTGCGCTTTTCCGCGCGCAGCTTCATGCCCACCACGTCCGATCCGGCCCCCGCTTCCGACATGGCCAGCGCGCCGACATGCCGCCCCGCGACCAGCGGCGGCAGGTAACGCTGCCGCTGCGCGTCGGTGCCGTTCAGCGCGATCTGGTTCACGCACAGGTTGGAATGCGCGCCATAGCTCAGCGACACGCTGGCGCTGGCGCGGGCGATCTCCTCGACGGCGACGACATGCGCCAGATAGCCCATCCCCGCGCCGCCGTATTCCTCGGGCACGGTGATGCCCAGCAGCCCCAGATCGCCCATCTCTGGCCACAGATCCGCAGGAAAATCGTTGGTGCGGTCGATCTCGCCGGCGATGGGCTTCACCCGCTCCTGCGCCCAGCGATGCACGGTCTCGCGCAGGGCGTTCACGTCCTCGCCCAGATCGAAGGTCATGGATGCGTCGAACATGAAGGCACTCTCCGGGGTTGCGGCCCCGCGACGGTAGGACAGCCGCGACCGCTTGAAAAGCGCGCGTTACGCGTCGTCGCGTACCTCGGACTTGACCTGCGCCCAGGTGATCAGCGTGAACACCGCCGTTCCGCCGGCGAAGTTCCCCGCCAGAACCGGCAGCCAGAACCCCACGAATCCCTCCGCCACGCCCAGATGCCCCGTCACCATCAGAAAGGCCATCTCGACCGACCCGGCGACCACATGGGCGAAATCCCCGACCGAGATCAGCCAGGTGAACATCACGATCAGCAGCAGCCCGTTATGCGGCAGCGCGGGCAACATCCAGACCAAGGCGGCGATCAGCACGCCCGCGGGGATCGCCCTGGCGAAGGCGGTCCAGCCCGAAATGCTGGTCGCATGTTCGGAAATGGCGCGCACGGCCGCCACCAGATCGTCGGACACCCCGCCCGAATAGGCGATGAACAGCGCCGCGACGAAGCAGCCCGCAACGTTGCACGACAGCACGATCGCCCAAAGCCGCGCGGTGCAGATGAAATAGTGCCGCGACGGTCCGGCCATCAGCGGCAGGACGGTGCTGATGGTGTTTTCGGTGAAAAGCTGCATCCGCCCCAGAATCACCAGAACGAAGCCGAACGAATAGCCCAGGCTCTGCACCAGCCCGCTCCAGGCGGCATGCTCGGGCAGATGCGTCCTGAACACCGCCTCGCCCAGGACAGAGAAAGCGATGAGGATTCCCGCGGCCAGCGCCGAGAAGGTCAGCGACATCACCGGGCGCGACATCTCGTCCAGGCCGTCGCGGCGCACGACCTCATAGATCAGCCGGGCCGTCAGGCGGCCCGCCTCGTTGACGGACGCCTCCTCCTCCTCGGATTCGGTGGCGCTTCCGTTCTTTTTCGCTTCGTCCGATGCGCTCACGATGTCAGTCCGGGCATGCCGCCCAATCGCGGACGGCCCGTCCGGTTCCCCCGCATCAGCCCTCGCGCTCGGCCTCGACGATTTGCTGCATCGCCTCCAGCGGCACATAGCCGCGCACAAGCTGGTCGCCGATGACGAAGCTCGGCGTGCCGTTGATCGCCAGCGCCTGCGCCAGCGCGTGATTCTCGGTGATGATGCGATCCACCTCGGCATCGTCCATGCCCGCCAGGATCGCCTGCGCGTCCAGATCGGCCGCGCGCGCGACATCGGCCAGCGCCTCGGGCGTCACGTCGCCGCGCAGGGCGATCAGCGCGTCGTGCACCGTCTCGTAGGCCGCATCGCCCGCCTCGCGCAGCGTCGCGATGGCGAAGCGGCTGGCCAGCACCGATTGCTCGCCGAGAATGGGAAACTCCTTGACGATCAGCCGGATATTGCCGTCGCTTTCCAGCAGCTCGGCCACTTCCGGCGCCGCCCGACGGCAATAGCCGCAGCGGTAATCCATGAACTCCACCACCGTCAGGTCGCCCTCGGGGTTGCCGCCGACCCACGAATGGCCGTCGCCGGTCAGCGCGTCCCTGTTGGCGGCGACGATCTGGCTGTCGCCCGCCGCCTGCGCCTCGGCCTGCCGCGTTTCCAGCACGCCGATCGCCTCCATCAGCACTTCGGGGTTTTCCATCAGGTAATCGCGCACCTCGGCGCGGAACGTCTCGCGCTCGGCATCGGTCATGGCGGCGATATCGGCGGCCGCGGGCGCGGCAAACGCCAGCAGGGCAAGGGGCAGGGCTTTCAGCATGGGACGCTCCGGCGAATGGGTCGCGGCACCATTCCCGCGATGGCGCCCGCGCGCAAGCGCGATGGCCCGATCGTGATCGGTTGACCCCGCCCGCCGGGCGCGGCAGGACGGGCCTGAATTGCGGAGAACCCCCATGCGACAATCCTCGCGCGGCGACGTGGACGCCTTCATCGTCATGGACGTGATGGAGGCCGCGCGCGCCGCCGACGCGCAAGGTTGCGACATCGTGCACATGGAGGTGGGCCAGCCCGCCACCCCCGCGCCGCAGGGCGCGCGCGACGCGCTGGTGCGCGCGATGGCGTCGGGGCCTCTGGGCTATACGGTCGCGCTGGGCCTGCCCGAACTGCGCGCGCGCATCGCGCGCCATTACGCCGACTGGTATGGCGTCGATCTGGATCCGGCGCGCGTCGTCGTCACCTCGGGCGCCTCGGCGGGCTTCCTGCTGGCCTTCACCGCGCTTTTCGACGCCGGCGACCGCGTGGGCCTCGGCCTGCCCGGCTATCCCAGCTATCGCCACATCCTCAAGGCGCTGTCGCTGCGCGCCGTGGGGATCGAGACGCATCTGGAACACCGGATGCAGCCCGTCCCCGATACCCTGCCCGGTGATCTGGCGGGCCTCATCCTCGCCTCGCCCGGCAATCCGGCGGGCACCATGTTGGACCGCGCGGCTTTGGGCGGGCTGCTGGACGCCGCGCGGGATCGCGGCATCGCCGTGGTGGCGGACGAGATCTATCACGGCATCGACTACGGCACGCGCGCCACGTCGGCGCTTGAACTGACCGACGACGTCTATGTCATCAATTCCTTCTCGAAATACTTCTCGATGACCGGCTGGCGGATCGGCTGGATGATCGTGCCGCCGGATCACGTCCGCCGGGTCGAGCGGCTGGCGCAGAACATGTTCATCTGCCCCGTCCATGCCAGCCAGATCGCTGCGCTGGCTGCGTTCGACTGCGCGGACGAACTGAACGCGCACCGCGCCGTCTATGCCGCCAACCGCGATCTGTTGCTGGCGGGGCTGCCCGCCGCCGGGTTCGACCGCATCGCACCCCCCGACGGGGCCTTCTACATCTATGCCGACACCTCGGCGCTGGGGCCGGATTCGCTGGCGCTGTCGCGCGAAATCCTCGACCGCGCCCGCGTCGCGGTGACGCCCGGCCTCGACTTCGACCCGACCCGCGGCGCGTCGTGGATGCGGCTCTCCTATGCCGGCAGCACCGAACGCATGCGCGAGGGCCTGCGCCGCCTGACCGACTGGCACGCCGACCGCTGACCGCCCCTCACAAGGCCGTCACCCGGCGCCTTTCCGCCCCCGCCGGTTTTGACGCAGACCCCGCCCTGCCCTATAAACCGCGTCCGGTGCCCGGACAGGGCAGCGCCTTTGGGGGCCCCACATGATCCGCTTCGTCCTGTCGATCCTCGGCGGCATCTTCTCGCTCGTGACCATCGGCGCGCTCTTTGCCGCGCTGACCATCGGCGGGGTGTTCTGGATGTATGGGCGCGACCTGCCCGATACCGACCAGCTCGCCCAGTACCAGCCCCCCACGGTCAGCCGCATCTATTCGGGCGAAGGCCGCATCATCGACGAATTCGCCACCGAGCGCCGCCTCTTCGTCCCGGCCGAAGAGATCCCCGATCTGGTCAAGGCGGCCTTCATCTCGGCCGAGGACAAGACCTTCTATCAGCATCAGGGCTACGACCCGATGGGGATGCTGTCGGCGGCGGTGGACGCCGCGCGCGGCGGCGCGGTGCGCGGCGCCTCGACCATCACCCAGCAGGTGATGAAGAACTTCCTTCTGGGCGGCGAACGCTCGGCCGAGCGCAAGGTTAAGGAACTGATCCTCGCCAGCCGGATCGAGGACACGCTGAGCAAGGAGAAGATCCTCGAACTCTACATGAACGAGATCTTTCTGGGCCAGAACAGCTTCGGCGTCGCCGCCGCCGCGCAGACCTATTTCAACAAGCCCCTCGCCGACCTGACCCCGGCCGAGGCCGCGTATCTGGCGGCGCTGCCCAAGGCGCCCAGCACCTATCACCCCGTGCGCGCCCGCGACCGCGCGATCGAACGGCGCAACTACGTCCTGGGCCAGATGCGCGACAACGGCTATCTCGACCGGGCCGCCTACGAGGCCGCCATCGCGGCCCCCCTCGACACCGTGCAGGGCGGCCAGATCGACAGTTTCAAATCCGCCCTGCCGCCCCGCGACTACTTCACCGACGAAATCCGCCGCCAGCTCAGCCGCGATTACGGCGAGGGCGAGTTTCTGGGCGGTGGCCTTGCCGTGCGCGCCACCATCGACCCCGACCTTCAGGACGACGCCGCCGAGGCGCTGCGCCGCGCGCTGGAACAATACGACCGGGGCCTGGGCCGCTGGCGCGGATCGGGCAAGACCATCCCGCCCGAGCAGCTGGACAACTGGCGCGAGGCGCTGGCCGAGACCGAGATCGCCCGCGACATCCATCTGGAGAACGAATGGTTCCCCGCCGTCGTGCTGGGGATCGAGGGCGGCGAGGCGAGACTCGGCATCGAGGGCTGGGCCGAGGGCGACCCCGATCCGGTCGTGCCCGCGAAGGACGTGGAATGGACCGGCAAGCCGATGGACGCGATCCTGTCGGTGGGCGATGTCGTCCATGTCCGCGCCATGACCGCCGACGAGGACGGCGCCTTCATCCGCTGGACGCTGCGGCAGGTGCCCGCCGTCCAGGGCGCGTTCATGGCGATGGATGTGCATACCGGGCGCGTTCTGGCGATGCAGGGCGGCTTCAGCTATCAGCATTCGGTCTTCAACCGCGCCACGCAGGCCACCCGCCAGCCCGGTTCGGCCTTCAAGCCCTTCGTCTATGCCGCCGCGCTCGATTCGGGCTTCACGCCGGCCACCATCGTCGTCGATGCCCCGATCGAGGTGAACACGCCGCAGGGCCTCTGGCGACCCAAGAATTATTCCAACCGCTTCTACGGCCCCACGCCGCTGCGCACCGGGATCGAACAGTCGCGCAACCTGATGACCGTCCGTCTGGCCGAGGAGATGGGCATGGACACCGTCGCGCGCTACGCCGAACGCTTCGGCGTCTACGACAATATGGGCCGGTATCTGGCCAATTCGCTGGGGGCCGAGGAAACGACGCTCTACAAGATGGTCGCGGCTTACGCGATGTTCGCCAATGGCGGCGAACGGGTGGAACCGACGCTGGTGGACCGCGTGCAGGACCGCTATGGCAAGACCGTCTATCGCCACGACAGGCGCACCTGCGTCGATTGCCTGCTGCCCTCGCTGCCGCCCGGCAAGGGACCGCAGATCGTGTCCGAGAACGATCAGGTGATGAACGCCATCACCGCCTATCAGCTCACCTCGATGCTCAAGGGCGTGGTCGAACGCGGCACCGCGCGCGGCAAGATCGACCTCGGCGTGCCCACCGCCGGCAAGACCGGCACCACGAACGACGAAAAGGATGCATGGTTCGTCGGCTTCACCTCGAACATCGCGGCGGGGTGCTATATCGGCTACGACCGTCCGCGTCCGATGGGCCGGTCGGGTTCGGGCGGCGGGCTTTGCGCGCCGGTCTTCAACAGCTTCATGAAGGCGGCGACGGCGAAATACGGCGGCGGCCCGTTCCGCATCCCGCCCGGCGGCCGCTTCATCAACATCGACCGCTTCACCGGCGCGCGGCTGTCCGACGACGCCACCGGCGACAACGTGGTCGCCGAGTATTTCCGCCTTGGCGAAGAGCCGCTCTTCGGCGTGGCCTACGATGGCGGCTTCGCGATGGGCGCCAACCTGCCGCTCTACCAGCAATCGGGCGGCGCCCAGCAGGTCCGTTCGGGCGGCGGCGGCACGGCCGTCATTCCGGGCCGCAAGGCCACGTTCGGCTCGATGTCCTCGGGCGGGTTGTATTAGGGGCGGATCGGGGACGCCCCGCTGTCACTCGAAGTCAAAGGACTGCAACGTCCCGCTTCTCAGGAAGCTTCGAAGCACATAGGCGACCGACAGGGCGTCATCCAGCGCATCATGCCCCCGAAGCGGCGGATGCGCGATGCCGAAATGGTCGGCCAGCCGGTCGCTGCGGGTCTTCTCCAAATCCTCATAGGGCATCCCGGCCTTCAGCAGAAGGTGGCACGCATTCCCGAACTGCGCAGCGGGAATCGGCGGCGGAACGTCCTCGACGTAACAGCTGATCGCCACCATGTTGAACTCGTCCTTGCCCCACGACCATAGACGCGCGCCCGAGGCAAAACCGCTGACCTGTCCAAGCGCGTCGCCCAACCGCAGCCCTTCGCGCTCGACATGGTCCTCCGCGATTCCCGTCAACTTGGTGAAGAATGGTTCCAGTGCCACGCGCTTGCCATGCCGATCGTGCGGAACGACGTAAAGGCGCAGCGTCTCGATCAGTGGAAAGTCTGGTTCCAGCCCCAATTTCACCGCCCCGATCTGGGCAACGACCGGATCAGGGTCATACGGCCCGCACCAGAAGCGCGAAGGCGCCCCTCCGGCGGTCAGGAACTCGCAGTCGAAGACGACGGTGTGTTTCATGGCGATCCTCCCTGCCTTTGACTTTAACCCCGCGCGCGCCGGGCGGCACCCCTCCCTTGCCCCCTTCCCCCGCAAGGTTACATCGCAAGACCACAGCAAGGATCCCCCATGCGCGCCGAAATCCAGACCGTCACCGCCGCCATCCGCAAGTCGCTCGACCTGCTCGCCCAGCGGATGGACTGGCCGACCGCCGCGCACCGGCTGGAGGAGTTTGACGCCCGCGTCGAGGATCCCGCGCTCTGGGACGATCCCGACACCGCGCAGAAGCTGATGCGCGACCGCCAGACGCTGGTGGATGCGATGGACCGCTACCGCACCATGACCCGCGAACTCGACGACAATGTCGAGCTGATCGCGCTGGGCGAGGCCGAGGGCGACGCCGACATCGTGGCCGAGGCCGAAGCGGCCCTTCGCGGCCTGCGCGACCGCGCCGCCGAGGCCGAGATCGAGGCGCTTCTGAACGGCGAAGCGGACGCCAACGACACCTTCCTCGAAATCAACTCGGGCGCGGGCGGCACCGAATCCTGCGACTGGGCCGCGATGCTGGCGCGGATGTATGTCCGCTGGGCGGAAAAGAAGGGCTACAAGGTCGAGCTTCAGTCCGAATCTCCGGGCGAGGAGGCGGGCATCAAGTCCGCCGCCTACAAGATCAGCGGCCACAACGCCTATGGTTGGCTGAAATCCGAATCCGGCGTGCATCGCCTGGTCCGCATCAGCCCCTATGACAGCGCCGCGCGCCGCCATACCTCGTTCAGCAGCGTCTGGGTCTATCCCGTGGTGGACGACAATATCGAGATCGAGGTCAACCCCTCCGACATCCGCCTCGACACCTACCGGTCCTCGGGCGCGGGCGGCCAGCACGTCAACACCACGGATTCGGCGGTGCGCATCACCCACATCCCCACCGGCATCGTCGTCACATCCTCGGAAAAGTCCCAGCACCAGAACCGCGACATCGCCATGAAGGCGCTGAAATCGCGGCTCTACCAGATGGAACTCGACCGCCGGAACGCCGACATCAACGCCGCGCACGAGGCCAAGGGCGATGCCGGCTGGGGCAACCAGATCCGCTCCTACGTCCTGCAACCCTACCAGATGGTCAAGGATCTGCGCACCCAGGTCGAAACGTCCGACACCCAGGGCGTGCTCGACGGCGATCTCGACCGCTTCATGGCCGCCACCCTGGCGCAGGACGTCACCGGCAAAAGCCGCGCCGAGGCGACCGCCGAAGACTAGCCCCGCGTCACGTCGCAGCCGTAAAGCCAGTCCAGCCGCCGCAGCATCAGCGTCCCCGGCGCCATCCGCAGGGCCGCATGCGCCGCCAGCCGCGCCGGGCCGCGCAGGTGATAGTTGCGCGCATTGGCGTTCGCGGCGGCAATGGCGCGCACCGCGCGGGGCCGCCGCAAAGCCTGATAGCGCGGCAGGTCGTCCGCCTGCGCGGCCAGCACCCAGGCATCCTCCAGCGCCAGATTGGCCCCCTGCGCCAGAAACGGCAGCGTCGGATGCGCGGCATCGCCCAGCAGCGCCAGCCGCCCTGCCTGCCATATCTGCGCCACCTCATGCCGGAACAGCCCCCAGAGGTTCACGCCATCGACGCGGCCCAGCAGATCGCGCGCCTCGCCGAAGCCGGCAAAGGCCGCGCGGAACGCGTCCGGGTCGCCCGCATGGTGCCAACCCTCGGCGGTCCAGTCGCGCCGTTCCTCGACGCCCACCAGGTTCACCGTCCCGCCCCGCAGCGGATAGGCGACCAGATGCCGCCCCGGCCCCATCCGCACCACCGCCTCGCGCGCCGCGTCCCCCGGCACCGTCGCGCGCCACGCCACCTGCCCGGTGAAGAACGGATGGGCCGGCCCGTTCAGCACCCCCCGCGCCACCGAATGCAGCCCGTCCGCCGCCGCCACCAGATCGAACGCCTCGCCATCCACCCGGCCGTCGGTCCCCACCGCGCGCACCGCGCGCCCCAGCCGCAGCGCCACGCCCGCCGCGCGCGCGGCATCCGCCAGCACCCCGATCAGGTCGGCGCGGTGCATCAGCAGGAAGTCCCGTCCCGCCAGATCCATCCGCAGCACAAGCCGCCCCGACGGCCCATCGCGCAGCACCACCGCCGCGCTGCGCAGCCCCGCGGTAGCAATCGCATCGCCCACGCCCAGCGCGCGCAGCACCGCCATGCCGTTGGGGCTGATCTGCAACCCCGCGCCCACTTCCGTCAGGTCCGGCGCGCGCTCGAACACCGCGACGTCATGGCCCCGCCGCGCAAAGGCCAGCGCCGCCGCCAGCCCGCCGATCCCGCCGCCCAGCACCGCCACCCGCATCGCCGCACCCCCAATGAAAAAGGCACCGGTCCCCCGGTGCCCCACCCGTTCCCGCCGGCGATCAGTCGTCGCGATGCACCTTCTCGCGCCGCTCGTGCCGCTCCTGCGCCTCCAGGCTCAGCGTGGCGATGGGGCGCGCATCCAGCCGCTTCAGCGAAATCGGCTCTCCCGTCACCTCGCAATAGCCGTATTCGCCGTTCTCGATCCGCCGCAGCGCCGCGTCGATCTTGGCGACCAGCTTGCGCTGCCGGTCGCGGGTGCGAAGCTCCAGCGCGCGGTCGGTCTCCTCGCTGGCGCGGTCGGCCACGTCGGGGATGTTGCGCGTGCCGTCCTGCAACCCGGTGATCGTGGTCTTGCTCTCGTCCAGCAGATCGGCCCGCCAGTCGATCAGCTTGCGCCGGAAATATTCCTTCTGGCGCGGGTTCATGAAAGGCTCGTCGTCGCGCGGGCGATATTCGTCCGCCGAAAAGCCCGTGACCCTCATATTGCTCATGTCGCTCTCTCCCCGTGACGGGCTGGGCGAAGGGCCCGGCCCGGCATGTCCCTGTGGCGTTTCCCTGCGCGCCCCTTACGGCATGGGCCGGGCGGTGTCACGCGCGATATGTGCGGTTGCGGACGGATCCGCCAAGCCCTAATGTCGGCCGCGACCCCGCCCCCCAGATGGCTGATTTCCAATGCAATTCACATCGACCGACAGCTATGTCGCGACGCAGGATCTGACCGTCGCGGTCAATGCCGCGATCGCCCTCGAACGCCCGCTTCTGGTCAAGGGCGAACCGGGCACCGGCAAGACCGAACTCGCCCGGCAGGTGGCCGCAGCGCTCGACCTGCCGATGATCGAATGGCACGTCAAATCGACCACCCGCGCGCAGCAGGGGCTTTACGAATACGACGCCGTCAGCCGCTTGCGCGATTCACAACTGGGCGATGCGCGCGTGCACGACGTCGCCAATTACATCCGCCCCGGCAAGCTATGGGAGGCGTTCGTCGCCGACACGCGCACCGTCCTGCTCATCGACGAGATCGACAAGGCCGATATCGAGTTTCCGAACGACCTGTTGCAGGAACTCGACCGGATGGAGTTTCACGTCTACGAGACCGGCCAGACGATCCGCGCCCGCCAGCGCCCCATCGTCATCATCACGTCCAACAACGAAAAGGAACTGCCCGACGCCTTCCTGCGCCGCTGTTTCTTCCACTACATCCGCTTCCCGGACATGGAGACGCTGAAAAGGATCGTCGCCGTCCATCATCCGGGCATCAAGGACGCGCTGCTGACCACCGCGCTGACGCAATTTCTGGAACTGCGCGACCAGCCGGGCCTGAAGAAGAAGCCCTCGACCTCCGAAGTGCTCGACTGGCTCAAGCTGCTTCTGGCCGAGGATCTGACGGCCGAGGATCTGCGCCAGAAGGGCACATCGGCCCTGCCCCGCCTGCACGGCGCGCTGCTCAAGACCGAACAGGACGTGCATCTGTTCGAACGGCTGGCCTTCATGGCGCGCGGGCGCGGCTGACCGCGCCCTTTCATCTTTCCCCAAATACCCGAATCCGCCGCCCGCAACTCACGCTTCGCGGGCGATCCGCGCGACCTTCTCGGGTTCCAGCTCGATCATCCGCAGCAGGATGCGCGCCGACCGGTCCGGCCAGCGGCGCGACTGCTCCCAGTTGCGCACGGCGGCGGTGGAAAATCCGAACCGCCGCGCGAAACGGTCCTGCGTCAGCCCCAGCCGCGCGCGCAAGGCCCGCACATCGACCAGCGCGATCTCGCGCTCGCCCAGAACCTCCAGCGGCGCGCTGCCGTCCAGATGCCCGGCAATCGCCGTTTCGGCCTGCGCGTCCCTTTCGGCCTCGGTCATATCGGCATAGCTCTTGTCCGTCATTCGCCCCTCGCTTGCTGCAACTTGCGCTTGATCCAGTCGCGCAGAATGCCCACCGACAATTCCTTCACGAAGGCCACCGCGCGCGATCTGTCGGCGACCGGCGCCTCCACCGGATGCAGGCGATAAAGCAGGATCGTCACGTCGCCCCCCGTTTCGTTCAGCGCGTATTTCGCCCGCACGCCGCGCCACTCCAGCCACAGAAACCCGTCGCCGTCCCGCCGCCCGGCACTCGGATCCCAGATCAGCCGCACGATCAGATCGGCCAGATCCTCCTCGCTCATCCCGCGATGGGCCGCATCGGCATAGACCGTGGGCGACGCGACGCACTGGATCTTCATCCGGCTTCCTTCCCGTCCCGCTCATATACGCCAATGGCGTACAAACTTCAATCCCGATCCCGTCGCGCCCGTCCGAAACCCTGCCGGGCACCCTATCATTCCCCCGCGCATATCGCCAAAATGCCGCCGAACCCCGCCCGGAGCCTGCGATGAGATTCTCCGACCGTCCCGCAGGACTTCTGCGCCGCCTCGCCTTGTGCCTGACGCTTGCGCTGACGGGATGCGCGCCCGCGGCCCAGCCCGTAGCGCGGCTGTCGGTCCCCGCCATGGCGCTGCCGCCGATGAAGGTCTTCGCCGCGTCCCGCGCGCTGCCGCCCACCCGCGCCAACGCGGACATCGCGGCCGACTTCCTCGATCTGTCCTTCCAGCTCGAATCGGGGCGCGCGCTGCCGGTCTTCACCCGGTTCGAGGGGCCGATCACCCTGCGCGTCCTGGGCGACGCGCCGCCGGGTCTGGAACCCGATCTCGGCCGTCTGCTGACCCGGCTGCGGACCGAGGCGCGCATCGCCATCGCGCGCGTCCCCGCCGACCGCCCCGCCGCCATCAACGTCGAAATCGTCCCGCGCGCCGAATTGCAGCGCGCCGTGCCGCAGGCCGCCTGCTTCGTCGTGCCGCGCGTCGCGTCCTGGGCCGAGTTCCGCAGCGATCCGCGCGGCGCGGCGACCGACTGGACGACGCTGACCGAACGCCGCCGCGTCGCCATCTTCATCCCCCGCGACGTGTCCCCGCAGGAAACCCGCGATTGCCTGCACGAGGAGATCGCCCAGTCCCTCGGCCCGCTCAACGACCTCTATCGCCTGACCGACAGCGTCTTCAACGACGACAATTTCCATACCGTGCTGACCGGCTTCGACATGCTGATCCTGCGCGCGACCTACGCGCCCGAACTGCGCTCGGGGATGGACCGCGCGGCGGTGGCGCGCGCCCTGCCCGGCATCATGGCGCGCATCAACCCCGCTGGCCGGCGCGTGGCCGCCAATCCGCGCGCGCTCACCCCGCGCGCCTGGATCGCCGCGATGGAACGTGCGCTCGGCCCGCATGGGAGCGACCGCAGCCGCCAGGCCGCCGCCCGCCGCGCCGTCCGCATCGCCGAGAACGCGGGCTGGACCGACAACCGCGCGGGCTTCGCGCAATTCGCGCTCGGCCGCCTGTCGCTGGGCCGCAATCCCGATCTGGCGCTCGCCAGTTTCCTGCGCGCGGCGTCCCTTTATGCCGCGTCGCCCGAAACCCGCATCCACGAAGCCCATGTCGCCATGCAGCTTGCGGCCTTCGCGCTGGCCGCCGGGCAGCCGCAGGGCACCGTCGCCATCGTCGATGCCAGCACCGACGCCGCCATCGCCGCGCAGAACGCCGCCCTTCTGGCCACCCTGCTGATCCTCAAATCCGAGGCGCTGGTCCTTCTCGACCGTCCCGCCGACGCCGCGGCCCTGCGGCGCGAGGCGCTGGGATGGGCGAGCTACGGCTTCGGCCCCGGCGACGAGGTGCTTCTGCGCGCCGCCGAAATCGCCTCGATCTCTCCCCGTTACCGCAAGGAGACCGCCGCATGATCGTTCTGGCCGGCATCGTCATCGGCGCGCTCTGGGGCGCGCTTACCGCCCGCAAGCGTCAGGGCAACCGCCTCGACATGGCGCAATGGGCCGCCGCCGCCGCCATTGCCGGCGCGCTTCTCGGGCTTATCCTGACGGTGATCCTCGAACGGATGCTGTGAATGTTCCTGCCCTTCTTCGACACGCTGCGCCGCCACCGCGTCCAGGTTTCCCTGCGCGAGTTTCTGGATTTCCTGTCGCTGATGCGCGCCAACCTCGTCACCTACGACGTGGACGGGTTCTACTTCCTCGCCCGCACGGCGCTGGTGAAGGACGAATCCCGCATCGACCGCTTCGACCGCGCCTTCGCCGAAGCCTTCGCCGGCGTCGAGGCGATCCCCCCCGCCGAAATCCTGAACGCGCTCGACCTGCCCGAGGATTGGCTGCGCAAGATGGCCGAAAAGCACCTCACGCCTGAAGAACGGGCCGAGATCCAGGCGCTCGGCGGCTTCGACAAGCTGATGGACACGCTGCGCCAGCGTCTGCGCGACCAGCAGGGCCGCCACCAGGGCGGCAGCAAATGGATCGGCACCGCCGGCACCTCGCCTTTCGGCGCCTACGGCTACAACCCCGAAGGCGTGCGGATCGGTCAGGATGCCAGCCGCCACCGCCGCGGGGTCAAGGTCTGGGACAAGCGCGAGTTTCGCGATTTCGACGACACCCGCGAACTGGGCACACGCACGATCAAGGTCGCGCTGCGCCGTCTGCGCCGCTGGGCGCGCGAAGGGGCGGTGCACGAACTCGACCTGCCCGCTACGATCCGCTCCAGCGCGCATCAGGGCTTCATCGACGTGAAGACCCGCCCCGAACGCCGCAATGCCGTGCGGGTGCTGCTTTTTCTCGACGTGGGCGGCAGCATGGACGATCACGTCACCACCGTGTCCGACCTGTTTTCGGCCGCCAGGTCCGAGTTTCGGCACCTCGAATACTACTACTTCCACAACTGCCTCTACGAAGGCGTCTGGCGCGACAATCGCCGCCGCTGGGACGCGCAGATCCCCACCTGGGACGTGCTGAACACCTACGGTCCCGACTGGCGGTGCATCTTCGTCGGCGACGCCGCCATGTCCCCTTACGAAGTGGCGATGCCCGGCGGTGCCAACGAACACTGGAACGCCGAATCGGGCGAAACCTGGCTGCGCCGCGCCTTCGATCACTGGCCGGCGCATCTCTGGATCAACCCCGTCCCCGAACGATATTGGCCCCATACCCAAAGCACCGCGATGATCCGCGCCATCACCGGCGAAGGACGCATGGTGCCGATGACCCTCGACGGCCTGACGCGGGGCATGAAGGTTCTGGGCTGACCTGCCGGGGGAAGGGAACACCTCCTTCCCTCGCACGTTCTCGCCCCGAACCACGAAAGGATACCCCATGCCCAAGAAGACCGGATCCGCCCACTGGGAAGGCTCGCTGAAGGAAGGCAAAGGCACGATCTCGACCGAGACGGGCGCGCTCGACAAGCAGCGTTATGGCTTCAACTCCCGCTTCGGCGAGGGGCACCATACCAACCCCGAGGAACTGATCGCCGCCGCCCACGCCGCCTGCTTCTCGATGGCGCTGTCGAACATCCTGGGCGATCACGATCTGACCCCCGACAGCATCGACACCAAGGCGACCGTCCAGCTCGACCAGGTCGAGGGCGGGTTCGAGATCTCGAAAATCCACCTCGACGTGACGGCCAGCATTCCGGGCGCGGACGAATCGAAATTCATGGACGCCGCCAAGGCCGCCAAGGAAGGATGCCCGGTCTCCAAGGCGCTGGCCGGCCCGACCATCACGATGGATGCGCGCCTCGCCTGACATCGGCACCGATCCGACGCCGACTTGTACGTTTCGCGTCCTGAATTGTACAAATTGTACATCTCACGCAGGGGCCGCCGCTTGAGCGGCCCCTCGCGCACCCCATATCTCTGGCATGCTCAAGTTCACGCCGATCCTGCTGGCCATTCTTTACGCCGTCGCCATGTACCGCTTCTCGGTCTGGCGCACCAAGCAGGAACTCGACGGGAAATCCACGCAACTCGCTGACGGCAAACTGAAAAAGCTGACCGACCGCATGGCTGAGGCGCTGGATCTCGCCACGATCAAGGTCCATATCTACGAAATCGATCCGGTGAACGGCCTCGCCGCCCCCGATGGCCGCATCTTCATCACCCGCGGCTTCTACGACAAGTATCGCCAAGGCGTTGTAACGGCAGAAGAATTGGCGACCGTCATCGCCCATGAACTCGGCCATGTGGCGCTCGGCCATTCACGGCGCCGGATGATCGACTTCTCGGGCCAGAATGCCCTTCGGACCGCTATGGCCATGATTCTAAGCCGTTTTCTTCCCGGTATCGGCATCCTGATCGCCAACGGCATCGCCTCGCTCCTCGCCGCGCGGCTCAGCCGGTCCGACGAATACGAAGCCGACACCTACGCCTCAGCTTTGCTGCTCAAATCCGGTATCGGAACGTCGCACCAGAAGTCCTTGTTCCGTAAGCTGGAAACCCTGACAGGGCAACGCGGCGCGGTGCCCGCTTGGATGATGAGCCACCCGGCCACCGACAACCGCATCGCCGCCATCGAAGCCAATGAAAGAAAGTGGCTAGGCAGCTAACGCCTTGGCCAGCTTCGGTAATTTCGTCCGCTTCAGCAGACCCCGCAAGGGAAGCGCCTCGCCCGACAACCGCTCGGCCTTGCCATGCACACGCCCCACGACCTCTTGCACAGCATTCGGCACAACACGCTGAAATGCCAGCAGAAACTGATCCGGGGACAGACGCTCGATCCCCTCGGCCGCCAGTGTCGCCCGCGGAAAGTCGTGCGCGTTGAACGTCACGATGACATCCGCCGACGCCGCGACGGCCGTCGCCAGCACATGCACATCGTTCGGATCGGGAAGTGAAAGACGGTCCATAACGTCCTGATCCGCCATGAAAGAAGCCCCCGGCCATGCGGCCTGCAACAGCGCGATCTCGGCCCGCGCGACAGGCTCGGCACCCGGTCCCAGCCTGACCGTGGCCCGCGCCCATTCCTCCAGAATGCGGGCCGACCAGGCGGGGCGATACATTCCTTCCGCCGCGCAACCTATCAATATTTCACGCAAAACCGTCGGGAACAGGACGCAGGCATCCAGAACGGCCCTCACAGCCGAAAGAACAGCGACTTGAGATATCCGCTTTCCGCCAGTTGCGGCAGCACCGGATGATCCGGCCCGGCCGACCCCGAATGCACCAGTTGCGACACCCGCCCGGCACGGCCGATCCCCCGCGCGGATGCGTCACGGAAGGCCGTCATATCAACGGCATGCGAGCAGGAACAAAGGCAGAGATAGCCGCCATCCGCCACCAGCCCCGCCGCCATGCGCGCCACCCGCTCATAGGCGCGCAGCCCCGCTTCCCGCGCGGGCTTGGCCGGTGCGAAGGCGGGCGGATCGCACACGACGACCCCAAACCGCGCCCCCTCGCGCGCCAGTCCTTCCATCACCGCGAACGCATCGCCCTGGCGCGTCCCGAACCGGGTGCCGGTCCCGCTGCGTTCGGCGCCCTCGGACGCCAAGGCCAAGGCCGGTGCGGAAGCATCGACGGCCAAAGCATTTTCCGCACCGCCCGCAAGCATGGCAAGGGCAAATCCACCGACATGGCTGAACACATCCAGCACCTTCTGCCCCCGCGCCAGCCTTGCGGCGAAGGCGTGATTCTCGCGCTGGTCGAAGAACAGCCCGGTCTTCTGTCCGCCGGTCAGATCCGCCAGATAGACGGCGCCGTTCATCGGCACCGCCACCGGCCCGCCCACGCTGCCGCGGATCACGTCCGACCGATCGTCTAACCCTTCCAGCGCCCGCGTCCGCCCCCCCGCATTCTTGACAAAGACCCCTGCGCCCGTCACGGCCTGCAAGGCATCGACAAGCGTTTCCAGCATGTTATCGGCCCAGGCTGCGTTCGGCTGAACAGCCAGCGCATCGCCGAAACGGTCCACCACGACGCCGGGCAACCCGTCCGCCTCGGCATGGATCAGGCGATAGAAGGGCCGCTCGTACAGCCGTTCGCGATGATCCAGCGCGCGGGCGATCCGCCCGGCGAACCAGCTCGTGTCGATGGTTGCCTGCGGATTGCGGTCGAGCATCCGCGCAATGATCTTCGACGCCGGGTTGACGGCCACGACGCCCATGGCGTTGCGATCCGCATCCTCCAGAAGCGCGATCGTGCCGCCCGGCAACTTCCCGGTCCGGCGGTCCACCACCAGTTCGTCCGCGAAAACCCAAGGGGCCCCGTGCCTTATCGCGCGGGCATTGGCCTTGGGGCGAAGGCGGACGACAGGCAGATCGGAACGCGGTTGGGTCATGCACGTTTCCTAGACCGGCCGACCGACAATGGGAAGGCACTCGCTGGTAGCGCTAGCTGCTCCGTGCTAGGACATCGGCTGCACAGATCGGAGACGGACATGCCTCTCGACCAGACCATTGCCACCGTTACGGCCCGTATCGTCGAGCGCAGCAGACCGACGCGCGACGCCTATCTGGATCGGATGCAGCGCGCGGCCGGCGAAGGGCCGAAACGGGCGCACCTCACTTGCGGCAACCAGGCGCATGCCTATGCGGCCGCCGGCGCCGATCAGGACAAGCTGGCCACCGGGTCGCAGCCCAACCTTGGCATCGTGACCGCCTATAACGATATGCTCAGCGCACATCAGCCGTTCGAACGGTTTCCGGCCCTGATCCGCGAGGCCGCGCGCCGCACGGGCGCAACGGCACAGGTTGCCGGGGGCGTTCCGGCGATGTGCGATGGCGTCACCCAGGGACAGCCGGGGATGGAGCTGTCGCTTTTCTCGCGCGATGTCATCGCCTTGGCGGCCGGTGTGGGATTGTCGCACGATGTCTTCGACGCGGCGCTTTACCTTGGCGTCTGCGACAAGATCGTGCCGGGCCTCGTCATCGCCGCCGCGACCTTCGGGCACATCCCGGCGGTGTTTCTGCCGGCCGGACCGATGACGAGCGGATTGCCCAACGACGAAAAGTCGCGGGTGCGGCAGCAATTCGCCGCCGGAGAGGTCGGCCGCGACAAGCTGATGGAGGCCGAAATGGCGTCCTATCACGGACCGGGCACCTGCACCTTCTACGGAACCGCGAATACCAACCAGATGCTGATGGAGTTCATGGGCCTGCATCTGCCGGGCGCCAGTTTCGTCAATCCGAACACGCCCTTGCGCGACGCACTGACCATTGCCGGGGTGGAACGTGCCGCGCAGATCACGGCCCTTGGCAACGATTACCGTCCGGCCTGCCGGGTGCTGGACGAACGCGCCTTCGTCAACGGCATCG
The DNA here is from genome assembly GCF_000299575.1 of Oceaniovalibus guishaninsula JLT2003. Classification (GTDB taxonomy): domain Bacteria; phylum Pseudomonadota; class Alphaproteobacteria; order Rhodobacterales; family Rhodobacteraceae; genus Palleronia; species Palleronia guishaninsula. The sequence goes on along the minus strand of NZ_AMGO01000011.1, from coordinate 116,783 downwards.
TAGGACTGATGGCGACGGGGGGATCCACCAACCTGATCATCCATTTGCCCGCCATGGCAAAAGCGGCCGGTATCATTCTGGATTTGCAGGATTTCGCCGATATATCGGCTGTCGTGCCGCTTCTGGCCAAGGTCTATCCGAACGGTCTGGCCGACGTGAACCACTTTCATGCGGCGGGTGGCCTTGCCTATCTGATCGGCGAATTGCTGGATGCCGGGTTGCTGCATGACGACACGCTGACCGTCGCTGGCGAGAGTTTGCAGGATTATACGAAGGAACCGGTGTTGGACGGCGAAACGGTGGCCTGGCGGACGGGGGATCGCCGGACGTTCAACGACAAGATCGTCAGGCCGGTATCGGACCCGTTCCAGAAGACCGGCGGCCTGGCCGATCTGTCGGGGAATCTGGGACGTTGCGCGATGAAGGTCAGCGCAGTTGCCCCGGACCGGCGCGTGATCGAGGCACCGGCGCGCATCTTTCATTCGCAAGAGGCCGTCAAGGATGCCTTCCGCCACGGCGAGTTCACCGAAGATACTGTCGTCGTCGTGCGCTTTCAGGGCCCCAAGGCGAACGGCATGCCCGAACTTCATTCGCTGACGCCGGTGCTGACGGTGTTGCAGGACCGCGGCCTGCGGGTCGCGCTGGTCACGGATGGCCGCATGTCGGGCGCAAGCGGCAAGGTTCCCGCGGCGATCCACCTGTCGCCCGAGGCGGCGGATGGCGGCCCGATCGCACGACTGCGCGACGGCGACAAGGTGCGCGTGGATGGAGAGCGCGGCACGATCGACGTTCTGGGGGTCGATCTGGACAGCCGCGATCCGGTAGCGGCCGACCTGTCGGGCACCGCTCACGGGCTTGGACGGGAATTGTTCGAGGTCTTTCGCCGCACGGTCGGTCCTGCCAGCGAGGGGGCGAGCGTCGTCGTATAAGCCCCTGTTCTGTATGCGAAAAGGAACGTCCCATGACCCCCGATGAAGCGTCCCGGCGGACCGAGGAGATCTGCCGCCTGGCCCCTGTCATTCCCGTTCTGGTCGTCAACGATCCGGCGGATGCCCGGTCCCTGGCCCGTGCGTTGATCGCCGGCGGCCTGCCCGCTTTGGAAGTCACCCTGCGAACCCCGGCAGCGCTCGAGGTTATCGCCGAGATGGCGCGCGAACCGGGCGGCTGCGTCGGGGCAGGCACGCTGCTCGGTCCCGACGATGTGGCGAGGGCCTGCGAGGCCGGGGCACGTTTCGGCGTCTCGCCCGGTGCCACGCCGTCCCTGCTGGACGCCGCCGAAGAAGCCGGGCTGCCGATGCTGCCGGGCGCCGCGACCGCGACCGAAGCGATGGCCCTTCTGGAACGCGGCTATACCGTGCAGAAGTTCTTTCCCGCCGAAGCCTCGGGCGGCGCTGCCGCGTTGAGGGCGATCGGCGCGCCCCTTCCACGCATCCGGTTCTGTCCGACAGGCGGCATCGGACTGGGCAATGCGCGCGACTATCTGACGCTGTCCAACGTTCTGTGTGTCGGCGGAAGCTGGGTGGCGCCCGAGGATCGGATCCGCGCCGGTGACTGGGACGGGATCACCGCCCTGGCGCGCGAGGCGGCCGGATTGACCGGAGTCTAGATGTCGCGGAAAAGCCGGTCGATAACGGATGCGGCGGCCTGGACAAGCCTGCCGGTTCTGGCGCGAAGCGTGTCGGGATCGTCCGTCGCCGTCTCGCGCATCAGGAATGCCTGACCGGCGGCCCCCAGGCTTTCGGGGTCCAGACTGTCCGCACCCAGCAGGCGTTCGACCATGCGGATCGCGGTCAGGTGATCGTGCGCCGCGACCAAATCGCCGTATTCGGATGGCGTCAGCAGACCGTCCCGTCGGCCCGCCGCAAGCTGGGCCGCTACAGCGCGCGCGGGACAGCCGGTCAGCAGCCCCAGGGCCGTTGCGGCAAGTTCGATATCCTGCAATCGGCCCGGCCCGGACTTAGTCTCGTCGGCGGCTTTGGCGGATCGCAGGCGCGCGCGCATGTCCGCCAAATCATGCCGGATCTTCAGCGTGTCGTGCGGCGCGGTCAGGATGGCGGTTCGGATTCGCTCTATCTCTGCCATGACCGGGGGCTCGCCCGCGACGGGATGCGCGCGGGTGAGGGCCAGATGTTCCCATGTCCAGGCATCGTTGCGCTGATAGGTCTCGAACGATGTCAGGGATGTGGCGACCGGCCCCTGCTGGCCCGAGGGACGCAGGCGCATATCGACCTCGTATAGCCGCCCCGCCGCCATGGGCGCCGACAGCGCCGTCACCAGCGCCTGCGTCAGACGCGCGTAATAGGGACGCACCGCCAGCGGCTTGCGCCCGTCGGACGCCTCGGTGTCGGCAGGATCGTAGACGACGATGAGGTCGAGGTCGGATCGCGCCGTCAATCGCCCGGCCCCCAGCGACCCCATGGCTACCACGGCGGCCCCCCGGCCCGGCGGCGGCCCGTGGCGCGCGGCGAACTCGGCCACGACCATGGGCCAGAGCGCTTGCAGCACCGTCCGCGCCAGCGCGGCATACTGATGGGAGGCCTGCGCGCCGTCGATCAGTCCGCGCAGGTGGTGGACGCCGATGCGGAAGTGCCAGTCACGCTGCCAGCGCCGCGTTTCGTCCAGCCGGGCCTCGTAATCGGCGGCCTTGGCGATCCGCCGATCCAGCCGCGCGGCAAGGTGATCGTCGTCGCGCCACGGGTCGAAGAAGCTGCCGCCGATGACCGCGTCCAGAACGGCGGAATTGCGGCCCAGATATTGCGCCAGTTGCGGCGACGTGCCGGCAATGTCGGCGATGAGGTCGGTCAGGTGCGGGTTCGCCTCGAACAGCGAGAAAAGCTGCACGCCGGCGGGCAGACCGGCAAGGAAGCCGTCGAAGGCCATCAGGGCCTGGTCGGGCCTCGGGGTCGCCAGAAGCGCCGTCATCATCCGGGGCAGGATGCGGTCGAAGATGTCGAGCGCCCGTTCGGACCGCAACAGCGGCAGCGCGCGCCACCTTGCGATGACAGCGCGCTGTTCGTCGGTGAGGTCTGGCATCCCGTCCGAAGGGCGGTCAGGCGCGAAGAAGCTTTCGGTAAGCCGCTCAACCCGTGCAAGGCGATCGCCGACCTCGCCTCGCAGCAACCGGGTGTCGGTGCCCATCAGCGCGGCCAGACGCTCGAACCCGGCAGAATTGGTCGGAAGCGCATGGGTCTGGGCATCGGCGATCATCTGAAGGCGGTGCTCCACCTCGCGATGGGCACGGTAATCCGCGATCAGCGTCGTGCAGGTATCGGCGCCGATCCAGCCCGCATCCCGCAACCGTTCAAGCCCCGCGACCGTCTGCGACACACGCAGCGACGGATCGCGGCCGCCCGCGATGATCTGCCGCGTCTGGGTGAAAAACTCGATCTCGCGGATGCCGCCCCGGCCCAGCTTCATGTCGTGCCCTTCAAGAACCAGGGGGCCGTGCAGCCCGCGATGGTCGCGGATGCGCAAACGCATGTCGTGGGCGTCGCGGATGGCGGCGAAATCCAGATGCCGCCGCCATACGAAGGGCCGCAGGCGGTCGAGATAGGCCATTCCGGCGGCAATGTCGCCCGCGCAGGGCCGCGCCTTGATGTGGGCGGCGCGTTCCCATGTGCGGCCCAGCTGTTCGTAATAGCTTTCCGCGCCGGAGGCGCTCATCACGATGGGCGTGACGCCGGGATCGGGCCGCAGGCGCAGGTCGGTGCGAAAGACATACCCGTCCGGTCCCGTATCGCTAAGCAGCGCCATCGCGCGCCGGACCGCCTTGACGAAGACCGAGCGGACCGTCGCCACGTCGCCCGGCGCATAGCGCTCGTCGTCGAAAAGGCAGATGAGGTCGATATCGGACGAGTAGTTCAGTTCATTCGCGCCCATCTTGCCCATGGCCAGCACAAACAGGCCCCCTGCCGTGGCAACGTCGTCCGGTCCCTGCCCCGGCAACCGTCCGCGTGCGATCTCGATCCCCACCTCGCGCGTGACGGCGCGCGCGACGGCAAGGTCGGCCAACCCGGTCAGCGCGCCGGTCACATCCTTCAGCGGCCAGACGCCTGCCAGGTCGGCCAAGGCCGTCAGCAGACCGATCCGGCGCTTGGCCAGACGCAGCGCGGCGGCCAGTTCGCGGTCGTCGGCGGCGCGCAGATCGTCCAGAGCGGATCGCAGCGCGCGCTCGGGCGCATCCTGAAGCGCTGCGGCTATCCACTGCGCTTCGCGGCGGATCAGGTCGGCCAGATGCGGCGACGATCCCGCGGCGCCGACTAGAAGGTCGCCAAGCGGCGACGGCATGGACGGGCAGGATGCAAGGGCGTCCTTTGCGCGGTCGGGTTCGTGCGGACGCGGCAGGCGGGTGATGCGGTCGGCGAAGGTCATGGACCAGGGTGAGACTAGGCCCTTGGCAGGGTCAAGCGCACGCGACCGCCCGCCTGATGTAAATAACTTTCACATGCCGCTTGACGGGAAACCCGGCGGCACCCATTTCGGAAATGTGAAACGCTTTAACATGGGAAGGACCATGACGATGACCACTTATGCCGATCTGCCGCAATCCCGGCCGAACTGGTTCGTTCGCGCGGAAAGCTGGATGGACGAACGAGGCAAGGGCGCCTGGATCGCCGCGATGGTGCTGGGCTTCATCCTGTTCTGGCCCGTCGGTCTGGCCATCCTGGCCTACATGCTCTGGGGAAGGAAATTCTCGATGTCGAAAGGATGCCGCATGCGTGCCCGGAGCGGATTAGCCATGACCCGTTCGACCGGCAACTCGGCTTTCGATGCCTACCGCGCCGAGACCCTGCGGCGGTTGGAGGAGGAACAGGACGCGTTCCAGGCCTTCCTCGAACGGCTGCGCGACGCCAAGGACAAGGCCGAGTTCGACCAGTTCATGAGCGACCGTGCCCGCAAATCGCAGCGTCAGGACGACGAAGCGGTGGACGCCTGACCGTTCCGTTCCCATATCGACCCGGCCTGCCCCGAAGGGTGGGCCGCCATTCATGCAGGACAAGACCATGACCGCCATCGGCCTTCCCGACCCGACCCTGCACGCCGCCTTCTATGACAGCGTGCCGACCAAGCGTCTTCTGGCATGGGTGCTGGATTTCACGCTGATCGCCCTGTTGTCGCTGGTGCTGATGCCGCTGACGCTGTTCACCGCGATCTTCTACTTTCCGGTGTTCTTCCTGGTGATCGGGATAGCCTATCGCTGGGTGACACTGGCGCGAGGCTCGGCGACATGGGGCATGCGGGCCCTGTCGATCGAGTTGCGCGATCTGCGCGGACAGCGGCTGGATCCGATCACCGCCTTTCTGCACACCGCCCTCTATACCGCCGCGATGGCGTTCTTCCCGGCGCAGCTGATCTCTGTCGCGTTGATGCTGATCACGCCGCGCGGGCAGGGTCTGGTCGATCTTGCACTGGGCACCGCGATGATCAATCGCGCTGCCGATGACTGACAGATCTGGCCCCGCGCGCGGGGGCTTGGCGGGCGCAGGCGGCGTTGCTAGGCTTTTGCCGGGAACGCCGTGGGGAGCCATGCGACACAGCCTGCCGATCGCGCCGCAATTCTATGTGACCGCCGCCCAGCCCTGCCCCTATCTGGCCGGCCGGACCGAGCGCAAGCTGTTCACCGCCCTGCAGGGCGATACGGCGGAATTGCTGAACGACGCGCTGAGCAAGCAGGGATTCCGGCGAAGCCAGAACGTGCTCTATCGTCCGGCCTGCGCGGAATGCGCATCCTGCCTTTCCGCCCGCATCCGCGTCGCCGACTTTCGGCCCTCCCGGACCCAGAAGCGCGTGATGCGCCGCAACGCGCCGCTGACGCGCCGGTTCAGCGCGCCGTGGGCCACCGAGGATCAGTTCGCGCTGTTCCGCCGCTATCTGGACAGCCGCCATGCCGACGGGGGCATGGCCGATATGGACATCTTCGAATTCGCCGCGATGATCGAGGAAACGCCGATCCGCAGCCGGGTCGTCGAGTATACCGCGCGGGATGGGGATGGCGGGACAGATCTGGCTGCCGTGTGCCTGACAGACCTTCTCGATGACGGGCTGAGCATGGTCTATTCGTTCTACGATCCCGACCGGCGCGGGGATTCGCTGGGCACCCATGCCATCCTCGATCACATCGAGATCGCGCGCGAGGCGGGGCTGCCCTTCGTCTATCTGGGCTATTGGGTGCCGGGCAGCGCCAAGATGGGATACAAGGCTCAGTTCGACGCGCTGGAAATCTATGTCGGCGGGGCATGGCGGGCGTTGAGGGACCCGGCCGCGCAAACCGAAATCGGCCGGCCCCGGACGGCCGAGCCGATTGCCGAACAGGTCGCGCGGATCGACCTGCCCGATTCGGTGGCGCGCGGCTGAGCCGTCAGTCGGTCGCCGGCCCCAGGTTGTCGGCCTTGACCGCCCCGCGCTGGCCCATCGGCTGGCTTTTCCCGACCGTGCTGTCGTGCCGCGTCTGCGCTTCCATCTCGCTGTCGATCTCGGCCCCCAGAAGGACGATATAGGCCGACAGCCACAGCCACATCAGCAGCACGATGACACCGCCCAACGCACCGAAGGTTTCGTTGTAGTTGGCGAAGTTGCGGACATAGATCGCGAAGGCGCCCGTGCCCACGACCCACAGGATGCAGGCGATGCCCGCTCCCGGCGTGATCCAGCGCCATTTCGGCGCGTCGCGCGACGGGCCGTAACGATAGGAGATGGCAAGCCCGGTTGCCGCGATCAGCATCAGCAGCGGCCAGCGCAGTACCAGAACGACAGTCTGGGTGAAGTTCTGAAGCGGCAGGAACGACAGGATCAGCGGCAACCCCACCGCCACGGCGATGGCCAGAAGCAGGCCGACGATGACGCCCAGCGTCAGGGCCAGTTTCGTCACCTGATACATGACGAACCCGCGGTCTTCTTCTTCGTCATAGGCGATGTTCATGCCCTGCATGAGCGAGCCGAGGCCCTTGGACGACGAATAGATGGCGATCAGGATGCCGACGATGGCCGCCAGCCCCAGCCCGCCGCCGCCGCCGGCAGCCACGTCGCGCGCCTGCCCGATGATGATCTCGGCCGCCTGCGCAGGCAGGATCTGCGTCAACTGGTCCATCTGCGCCACGACCTCTTGCGGATCGACGATCAAACCGGCGATGGCCATGACGGCGGCGATGCCCGGAAAGATGGCCAACAGGCCGTAGAACGCCACGCCGGCCGCGACCAGGCCGACGCGGTCACGAGTGATTTCGTCCTTCACGCGCAGGGCGATGTCCTTCCAGCCCTTCGCGGGAATCTGGGTTGGACTCGTCGCGCCGCGTCCGCGACCGGCGTTCTTGGGGTTTTGGGCGGGCCGGGATCCGTCCCTGATGGCTGCCGCTCCGGGCGTTATGCGGGCTCGGGTCTTGCGCGCCATTCGTTCCTCCGTTCTGGCCAATCAGCGAACGTCGCCTGCCGCACACTCGTTCCGGCAGGGCGCGCCGCAAGGTCGCATCAATGCGATCACGCAATAATGTTTCCTTGCTGCTTATGCCAGAGATATAAAACACTATGACGTCGGTTGACCCCGCCCGGTCTACGGAATAACCGTCGAACGTGCGTGAGAGGCCCTTCGACGAGCCTTCATCGCGACACATTCGTGTATGAGGACGGGACGATGACCAGACAGATGACCGGGGCGCAGATGGTGGTGCAGGCGCTGAAGGATCAGGGCGTCGACGTGGTCTTCGGCTATCCCGGCGGCGCGGTCCTGCCGATCTATGACGAGATCTTTCAGCAGAACGATATCCGTCATGTCCTGGTGCGTCACGAACAGGCCGCCGTGCATGCAGCCGAGGGCTATGCCAGATCGACCGGAAAGCCGGGCGTCTGTCTGGTGACGTCCGGGCCCGGCGCCACCAATGCCGTAACCGGGCTGACGGATGCGCTGATGGACAGCATTCCCATCGTCGTGCTGACCGGCCAGGTCCCGACCTTCATGATCGGCAACGATGCCTTCCAGGAAGCCGACACGGTCGGCATCACCCGCCCCTGCACCAAGCACAACTGGCTGGTGAAGGAGACGGACCGCCTGGCCGCCACCATCCACGAGGCGTTTCATGTAGCCGTCAGCGGCCGGCCCGGCCCGGTCCTGGTCGATATTCCCAAGGACGTGCAGTTCGCCAGCGGATCCTACCAGCCCAAGGACCGTGCGCCGACGCATCGCTACAACCCGCGCATCGAGGGCGACCCCGAGACGATTGCACTGCTGGCCGAAGCGATGCAGACGGCCAAGCGCCCGATCCTCTATACCGGCGGGGGGGTCATCAATTCGGGGCCGCGCGCCAGCCAGCTTCTGCGCGAGCTGGCGGCTGAGACGGGATTTCCCGTCACCTCGACGCTGATGGGTCTGGGCGCCTATCCCGCCTCGGGCGAGGCATGGCTGGGAATGCTGGGCATGCACGGACTTTACGAGGCCAATCTGGCCATGCATGGCTGCGACCTGATGATCAATATCGGCGCGCGGTTCGACGACCGCATCACCGGACGGGTCGAGGATTTCAGCCCCCGGTCGCGCAAGGCGCATATCGACATCGACCCCAGCAGCATCAACAAGGTGATCCATGTCGACATGCCCATCGTGGGCGATGTCGCGTCGGTGCTGGAAGACCTGCTGGAGGTGTGGCGCGGCATGGGATCGCGCACCGACAAGGCGGCCCTGAAGAAGTGGTGGGGGCAGATCGGCGAGTGGCGCAAGGTCGATTGCCTGGCGTTCCGGCAGTCCGACAAGGCGATCAAGCCCCAGCATGCGATGAAGCGGCTGGAAGCGCTGACCCGTGGGCACGACCGCTATATCTGCACCGAGGTCGGGCAGCATCAGATGTGGGCGGCGCAGTATCTGGATTTCGAGGAACCGAACCGCTGGATGACCTCGGGCGGTCTGGGGACGATGGGGTACGGCCATCCGGCCAGCATCGGCGTGCAGATGGCGCATCCGGGCGCGCTGGTCATCAACGTCGCGGGCGAGGCGTCGTGGCTGATGAACATGCAGGAGCTGGGCACGGCGATTCAGTATCGCCTGCCGGTCAAGCAGTTCATCCTCAACAACGAACGACTGGGCATGGTGCGCCAATGGCAGGAACTGCTGCACGGCGAGCGGTATTCGCATAGCTGGTCCGAGGCACTGCCCGATTTCGTCAAGCTGGCCGAAGCGTTCGGCGCGAAGGGCATCAAATGTTCGGACCCGGCCGATCTGGACGACGCCATCCGCGAGATGATCGCGCATGACGGGCCGGTCCTGTTCGATTGTCTGGTCGAGAAGCACGAGAACTGTTTCCCGATGATCCCCTCGGGCAAGCCGCATAACGAGATGCTGCTGGCTAATGCCGGGTTGCAGGGCGGCGTCACGGCGGTGGGCGCGGTTCTGGTCTGAACCGACGGACCGGGGCGCCGCCCCGGACCCCGAGGTATTTGCGGAAAGATGAAGAGGGCCGGATGTCTCAATTGAAGTTGAAGCGCGGATCGTCCAGCCATTCGGCCTACGACCTGCGCGACCCCCATTCCGATATCGTCGAGACGCATACTCTGGCGGTCCTCGTCGACAACGAGGCGGGCGTGCTGGCGCGGGTGATCGGGCTGTTTTCGGGGCGCGGCTACAACATCGAAAGCCTGACCGTGGCCGAGATCGACAAGGCCGGCCATACCAGCCGCATTACCATCGTCACCACCGGAACGCCTGCCGTCATCGAGCAGATCAAGGCGCAGCTCGGCCGGATCGTGCCGGTGCACGACGTGCACGACCTGACCGTCGAGGGGGCCACGGTCGAGCGGGAACTCGCGTTGTTCAAGGTGGCGGGAACGGGCGACAAGCGGGTCGAGGCGATGCGTCTTGCGGACATTTTCCGCGCCAACGTGGTCGACAGCACGTTGACGAGCTTCGTGTTCGAGATCACCGGAACGCCCGAGAAGGTGGAGGCCTTCGCCGAACTCATGCGTCCCCTCGGGCTGGTCGAGGTCGCGCGGACCGGCGTGGCCGCCCTGTCGCGCGGAACGGCGTCCTAGACCCACACCGCCGCGCGCGCGGCGAGGATGTCGAGGCGCGCCGTCACCTCGTCACGAACGGGGCCGGGGCGGGGTTCGTCGAGGAGGGTCCGGGTGAGGTAAGGCTGGGGCATCTGTCTGCGCCCCGCCTTCTGCCAGTCGAGCGCGCCGAGCACGGCCTGCGCCCGTGCGGGCAAACGATTGGGCAGGTCGGCACCGCTCAGCAGGCCCCAGACGGCCGTCCACAGGCGCCCGACGCTCCAGGGGTTGTAGCCGCCGCCGCCCAGGACCAGCAGGCGCGGTGCCAGCGGCATCAGATCGCGAAGCAGATCGAGGTGTGCCCGGTTCGACAAGGCGAGACGCGACAGCGGATCTTCCAGAAGGGCATCCGCCCCGCATTGCACGATCAGCGCCTCTGGCCTGAAAGCCTGTACGCGGGGCAGGATGAGGGCCTGCGCGATCGACGCCATTTCGGTATCGTTCAGACCGCGCGGCACCGGCATGTTCCAGACGTTGCCCGCGCCGCGATCTTCCAGCGCGCCGGTGAAGGGCCAGCGCCGTTCCTCGTGCACCGAAACCAACAGGATATCGGGATCGTCGGCAAAACCGTGTTCGACCCCGTCGCAGTGATGGGCGTCAATATCGACATAGGCGATACGGGACAGGCCCTGACGCCGGAAGGCGAGGATCGCCAGTGCCGGATCGTTGAGATAGCAGAATCCGTTGGCGCGGTCCGGCATGCCGTGATGGGTGCCGCCGCCAGGATTGTGGACGATTCCGCCGTCGCGCAGCAGATGCGCGGCCAGCAGCGATCCGCCCGCCGCTGTCGCCGGCCTGCGAAAGACCTCGGGATAGACGGGATTGGCGGCCGTTCCCAATCCGAATCGCGCGGTGCTTGCCGGATCGACGCCGCCTTGGCGTTCGGCCTGTTGAAGCGCGGTCAGATAGGCCGGGTCGTGCCAGGCGGCGAGGGCCGTGGGCTTGGCGCGCGGCGACGTCAGATAACGGTCGGGTGGCAGCCATCCCAGGGCGCGCGCCAGATCCATGACGGTCGAGACGCGCGGGATGCGCAGAGGGTGCGACCCGCCATAGCTGGACCCGCGATAGATTTCGGATCCTATGAACCGCGCGGTCATGCGCGGCGAAGACCTGTCGGGCGGTGGGAAAGCGTGAAGACTTTGTTCATCCTGTCGAGATATGTCTTGCCGACAGGCCGTCAATTCGTGGCGCGCACTATGTTGCTTCGACGCAATAACGCACTATCGTTGTTATAATGAAAAGAATTGGACGCATGACGTTCACCGACAGGGCAGGACCGGACGAGATGATCGGCGAACGGGGCATGAGCGCCGCCTTGCGCATCGCCCCCACCCGCAAACGCGATGTGAGGACGCAATTCGGCGCGATCTGCTGGCGGATGCGACAGGACAGGCTGCGTCTTTGCCTGGTGACGACGCGCACGACGCGGCGTTGGATGGTGCCCAAAGGTTGGCCGATCAGCGGGGCGACCCCGGCCCAGGCTGCCGCGACAGAAGCGTTCGAGGAGGCGGGCGTCGAAGGCCGCATGGATGACCGGTGCGTCGGCTTCTTCCCCTATACGAAGGTGATGGACGATGGCCCTGCCCTGCCTTGCATCGTTGCCCTGTTCCCGTTGAGGGTGGACCGAGTGCACGACGACTGGCCCGAAGCGGCCGAGCGCGAAAGACGCTGGGTTTCGCCGCGCAAGGCATCGCAACTTGTCGCGTTACCCGAACTTGCCGTTCTCCTGCGGGACTTCGTTCCACCGTGCACCAGCCGGTGAAGCAACGATTGCAGCGATGACGGCGGATGCCTATCTGCACCGTTCCTGGACGGAAATGCCGATGATCCGATACGCCTTGAAATGCGCCGCCGATCACAGTTTCGACAGCTGGTTTCAGTCCGGCGACGCCTTCGAGGCGCTGTTGCGGGGTGGCCGGATTGCTTGTCCGGAATGCGGCGATACCGGGATCGTCAAGGCGCTGATGGCCCCGAGGGTCGCGGGCGACGCCAGTGCCGCCGCCCCGCCCGAGCATCCCCTGGCCGCCCTGCGCCGCCGGATCGAAAGGGAAGCCACCTATGTCGGGGCGGACTTCGCCACCGAGGCGCGGGCCATTCACGAAGGTGAGCGTCCGCATCGCAGCATCTATGGCGAAGCGCGGCCGACCGCGCTGCGCGGATTGATCGAGGACGGCGTTCCGGTGGCCCCCCTGCCCTTCATCCCCAAATCGCGGACGAATTGAGGAGGCAGGCGATGCGCGTCCTGATCGTGGGAGCGAGCCGTGGAATCGGCGCCGAGTTGGCCGATCTGTTCGCAGCACGCGGCGACGCGGTGATAGGCACGGCGCGCCGTCCGCTGCCTGGTCAGATCCCGCTCGATGTCAGGCAGCCCGAGCAGTTCGAAGCCTTGCATGATCGGCTGGCCGGGCAGCCCCTGGACCTTCTGGTGTGCAATGCGGGTATCCTGCCCGGCCGGAACGAAACGCTGGATCACGGCTATCCTGCGGCAATGTGGGCCGAGACCTTTGCCGTAAACGTCATGGGCGTGTTCCTGGCCGTTCAGGCGGTATTGCCGTCGCTGCGCGAGGCCGAGGGCAAAATCGCCATCCTGTCCAGTCAGCTCGGCAGTTCGACCCATGCGGGCGGCGGGCGGCTGATCTACCGCGCGTCCAAGGCGGCGGCGATCAATCTGGGACGCAATCTGGCGATCGAACTGGCCGCCGACGGCGTGGCCGTCGGCATCTATCATCCGGGTTGGGTGCGGACCGACATGGGCGGTCCGGATGCGGCGATCACGACGCGCCAGTCGGCTGCCGGACTGGCGGCACGGTTCGATGCCCTGACGGTTGCGACAACCGGTGTGTTCAAGACATGGGACGGACGGCCGCACGATCTTTGAGGCAGGCGCCCTATATGGCGGGCCTCGTGGCCGCGTATCGGCCGATGGATCGAGGGAGGGGCGGTTGCTGAACGTCGTCGATGTCACGAAATCCTATCCTGGCGCCGACGGCCCGGTGGCCGTTCTGCGCGGCGTGTCGTTGACGCTGATGGCGGGAGAGACATTGGCGCTGACGGGGGAGTCGGGTTCGGGCAAATCGACGTTGCTGCATCTTGTCGGCGGGCTCGATACGGCGGACGGGGGGCGGATCGTGCTGGAAGGGACGGACCTGACCCCGCTGGGCGACGGCGAGCGTGCGCGGATACGGCGAACCCTTGTCGGCGTCGTTTTCCAGCAGTTCAACCTGATCCCGTCCTTGAACGTGGCCGCGAACATCTCTTTCCAGGCACGTCTGGCGGGCGTGTCGGACAGGGACTGGAACGCGGCGCTGGCCGACCGTCTGGGGTTGACGCCGCATCTGGCGAAGTATCCCGAACAATTGTCGGGCGGGCAGCAGCAGCGGGTGGCCATCGGGCGCACGCTGGCCGCGCGACCGCGGCTTGTGCTGGCGGACGAGCCGACGGGCAATCTGGACGAAAAAAGCGGTGCGGCCGTTCTGGCGCTGATGCTGGACCTGGTGGCCGAAACCGGCGCGGCCCTGCTGACCGTCACCCATTCGCAGCGCCTGGCCTCGCGGATGGATCGCAGGCTGCTTCTGGAAGACGGCAAGGCGGTCGCCCGATGATCGGCGCGGGCCTGCAAGCGTTGCTGTCGCATTGGATGCGAAGGCCGTTCCAGTTGCTGACGCTGATGCTGGGACTGGCGACGGCGACCGCGCTCTGGTCAGGGGTGCAGGCCATCAATGCCGAGGCGCGCGCCAGCTATGACCGCGCGGCGGGCGTTCTGGCCGGGCCGCCGCGCGCGACGCTTCTGCCACGTGACGGCGATACGATCGCGCAGGATACCTATCTGGCGCTGCGCCGTGCCGGCTGGCCGGTCTCGCCCCTGATCGAGGGGCGGCTTCCGCTGCCCGGCGGCGCGCTGCGGCTGGTGGGCGTCGATCCCTTCACCCTGCCGCGGGACGATCTTCCACAGGGCACGGGCGATGCCGCGACCGGGCAGGATTTCATCGGGTCCGAGGGCCGTCTTCTGGTCGCGCCAGAGACGGCCGAGCGGCTGGATGGTGCCGACCTGCCGCCCGCGATACCGCTCGAGAGCGTCGCACCCGGCATCGCCTATGCCGATATCGGCGTGGCGCAACGTCTGCTGGGACTGGACGGCCGCATATCGCGGCTGGTGCTGACCGGAAAACCGGCCCTGGGCGCACCCCCGCTGGACCGGATCGCGCCCGAGCTGGAACGGCGCGCGCCGGAGAGCGGCGCCGACATCGCCGCGCTGACCGACAGCTTTCACCTGAACCTGACGGCGTTCGGGCTGCTCAGCTTCGCTGTCGGTCTGTTCATCGTGCGCGGCGCGGTCGGCCTGGCATTCGAACAGCGGCGCCCGGTCTTTCGCACCCTGCGCGCCCTGGGGCTGACGCGGGGCATCCTGCTGGCCCTGCTGATGGCCGAGCTGACGGTGCTGGCGCTGATCGCGGGCGCCATCGGCGTCGCTTTGGGCTGGCTGGTGGCGACGATGCTTCTGCCCGATGTGGCCGCTACGTTGCGCGGGCTTTACGGGGCCGAGGTTCAGGGCACACTGACCCTCCGCCCCAGCTGGTGGGCAACCGGCATCGGCATCGCGGTCGCGGGTACCGCCCTGTCGGCGGCGGGGTCGTTGTGGCAGGTCGCGCGACTGCCGTTGCTTGCCCCGGCGCAACCGCGCGCCTGGGCCCGCGCCAGCGTCGCGGCGTTGCGCTGGCAGGTCGCGGCCGCGATGGCGCTGGTCGCGGTTGCAATCGCACTGGCGCTGACGCCCTCGGGGCTGGTGGGCGGCTTCGTCCTTCTGGGCGCGTTGCTGGTGGCCGCGGCACTTCTTTTGCCGCCGCTGCTGCATGCGGCGCTGGCGGGGCTTGCGCGTTTCAGCCGGGGTCCGATGGGGGAATGGTTCTGGGCGGATACGCGCCAGCAGCTTCCCGGCCTCAGCCTCGCCCTGATGGCGCTGCTGCTGGCGCTGGCCGCGAATATCGGCGTCGGCACGATGGTGTCGTCCTTCCGGCTGACCTTTACGGGCTGGCTGGATCAGCGGCTTGCCTCCGAACTTTATGTCACCGCCAAAACCGAGGCTCAGGCGGCGGATTTGCTAGCCTTTCTGGCGCCGCGCACGACCGCGATCCTGCCGATCAAGAGCGTCGATATCCGCATCGGCGACGCACCGGGCGAAATCTATGGCGTGGCCGACGATCCGACCTATCGCGATAACTGGCCGTTGATCGCGGCGGGGCCGGATGTCTGGGACCGGGTGGCCGCGGGGCAAGCCGTTCTGGTGAACGAACAACTGGCCCGGCGCGACGGCTTGTGGCCCGGCAGTCGCGTGACGCTGCCCGGCGACTGGGACGCGCCGGTTGCCGGGGTTTACAGCGATTACGGCAACCCGCTGGCGCAGGTGCTGGTGGGTCTGGCCTCGTTCGACCGCATGTTCCCCCAGGCGCCCGAATTGCGCTTCGGCCTGCGCGTTCCCGAAGGGGCGGTGGCCGGCCTCAGACAGGCGCTGATCGACGAGTTCGGCCTGCCGCCCGACAACATGGTCGATCAGGCCAGCCTCAAGCAATTCTCGCTCGACGTGTTCGAGCGGACGTTCACCGTGACTGCGGCGCTGAACGTGCTGACGCTTTCGGTTGCCGGACTTGCGATTCTCACGTCGCTGTTGACGCTGGCCACCATGCGCCTGCCGCAGCTTGCACCGGTCTGGGCGCTGGGACTGACGCGGCGCAGGCTGGCGCTGCTGGAACTTCTGCGCGCCCTGCTGCTGGCGTTTCTGACGCTGATCGTCGCGCTGCCGGTTGGTCTGCTGCTGGCTTTCGTACTGCTGGCGGTCATCAACGTGCAGGCCTTCGGCTGGCGGCTGCCAATGCACGTCTTCCCATCGGACTGGATCTGGCTTGGGGGTCTGTCGCTGCTTGCGGCGGCGCTGGCGAGTCTGCCGCCCGCGTTGCAGCTGTCACGGATCCCGCCATCGCGCCTTCTGGGGGTTTTCGCGAATGAACGATGATCGCTGGTCCTTCGACAAACGCAGGCGGGCCTTGGTGCTGGGTGGGGCCGCCACCTTGGCTGCGCCGCCCGCCTGGACGCAGGGTTTCGCCGGGCTTGGCCGGTCGGCGGGCGATTTCGCACAGCCGGACCCCGATTACAGGTTCCGCTTTCCGCGCGATCACGGCCCGCATCCGTCCTTCCGCATCGAATGGTGGTATGTGACCGCGAACCTGGCTTTGGCGGATGGCACGCCCTGCGGCGTGCAATGGACGCTTTTCCGCTCGGCCCTTGCGCCCGAAGGGCCGGTCACGGGTTGGCAGACGCCGCAGGCCTGGATGGGCCACGCGGGGTTGACGCTGCCAGACCGCCACTTCGCGGCGGAGCGGCTGGCGCGGGGTGGAATCGGACAGGCCGGGGTCGTCGCGGAACCGTTTGCCGCCTGGATCGACGAATGGCGGATGGCCGGTCCGTCGCTGTCATCGGTACGGATGCAGGCCACGGGCCCCGATTTCGGTTATGACCTGACCTTGGCGGCAAGCGGCCCTTTCGTCGCGCAGGGCATCGGCGGCTATTCGGTGAAATCGGCGGCGGGTCAGGCGAGCCACTATTATTCGCAGCCGTTCTATCGGGTGGAAGGCAACCTGCTTTTCCCGGATGGGCCGCGCGCCGTTACCGGGCGCGCATGGCTCGACCGGGAATGGTCGTCGCAACCGCTGGAAGCGGGGCAGACGGGGTGGGACTGGTTTTCCCTGCATCTGGGCGCGGGCGAGAAACTGATGGGATTCCGACTGCGCGGGACGTCCGACTTCACGGCCGCGACCTGGATCGACGCCGACGGAACGCCGCATCCGATGCCCGACGGGGCGTTTCAGGCCGATCCCCGACGCCATGTCACCGTCGCAGGGCGTCGGGTCCCCGTCGCGTGGCGGCTGAGGCTGGCGCAGAAGGGTCTCGACATTCGACTGGCCGCTCTCAACGAGCAGGCATGGATGCCGCTGGCGTTTCCCTATTGGGAAGGACCGGTGACATTCGAGGGGTCTCACGATGGCGCGGGATATCTGGAGATGACCGGATACGAATGACCGCGCCTTCGGCAGGGCGGCTGGTCCGTCCCCGCGCCCTGGGCTAGGAGCGTGCCATGCGCCAGCCCGACCTGCCCCAGACCCGTGACCTCGTCCTTGTCGGCGGTGGGCACGCCCATGCCCTGCTGCTGCGCCGTTGGGGAATGACCCCCCTGCCGGGCGCGCGGGTGACGCTGGTCAATCCCGCGGCGACGACGCCCTATACCGGGATGCTGCCGGGCCATGTCGCGGGCCACTACGACCGCGACACTCTGGATATCGACCTGGTGCGGCTTGCCCGGTTCGCCGGTGCGCGGATCGTGTTCGGACGGGCCACGGGGATCGACCGGGCCGAACGCCAGATCGCGGTCGAGGACACGATCCTCGGGGACAGGATTGTCGGCTACGATGTCGCATCGCTTGATATCGGCATCCATTCGGACATGCCGGACCTTCCGGGCTTTGCCGAACATGGGGTGCCCGCCAAGCCGCTCGGCCCCTTCGCGGCGCGGTGGGATAAGCATCTGGCGGCTCTGAAGGACGATCCGTCGCTGGCCCGTCGCGGCATCGCGGTGATCGGCGGCGGCGTCGCCGGGGCGGAATTGGCGATGGCGATGCGGCACGGCGCGGGACCGGACGGACCGCTGACCGTTCTCGACGCGGGCCGCGCGCTGGCGGGCGTCGGGCACGGGGCCGAACGCGCCCTGCGGGCCGAGCTGACGAAACAGAACATCGCGCTGATCGAGAAGGCGAGTGTCGAACGCATCACGGAGGACGCGGTGATTCTGACGGATGGCCGTCGCTTTCCCGCCGCCTTCGTGACGGGGGCCGCGGGGGCACGGCCGCATGATTGGCTGGGCGAAACCGGGCTGACGCTTCACCAGGGCTTTGTCGCGGTCGATGCCACCCTGCGATCCGTGAACGACCCGGCGATCTTCGCCGCGGGCGATTGCGCGCACATGACCCATGCGCCGCGTCCCAAGGCGGGCGTATTCGCCGTGCGGCAGGCGCCTATCCTGCATCACAACCTGCGGGTTGCCTTGGCCGAAAACGGAAGGATGCGCCGCTATCGGCCCCAGCGGGACTACCTCAAACTGATATCGACCGGCCGGAAGGCGGCGGTCGCCGACAAGGCGGGTCTTCGACTGCAGGGGACTTTGCTGTGGCGCTGGAAGGACCGGATCGACCGCAAGTTCATGCGAAAGCTCTCCGTCCTGCCGCGGATGGACGCGCTGGCCCTGCCCCGGATGCGTGCGGCCGGGTTGACGGCGCTGGCAGACGGGCAGGCCCCTTGCGGCGGCTGTGCGGCAAAGGTCGGACGCGGCGCGTTGACCGCGGCGCTGGCACAATTGCCCGACATCGGCGGGTCTGTCGTCAAAGGCATCGGCGACGACGCCGCGGTGATCCGGGTCGGCGACCGGCTACAGGTGCTGACCGTTGACCAGCTTCGTCCGGTGACGGACGACCCCGCACTGATGATGCGGATTGCGGCGACTCACGCGGTCAACGACTGCCTTGCCATGGGCGCCGTGCCGCATTCCGTTTTGCTGACCCTGACCCTGCCGCGCCTTTCGCCCCGCCTGGAAGAACGCACTCTGGCCGAAATCATGGCCGAAGCCGCCGCTACCCTGACCGGATCCGGCGCGGCGATTGTCGGTGGACACACCGCCACGGGGCCGGAAGCGGCCTATGGTCTGACGGTGACGGGGCTGCTTGAAGGCGAGGCGGTCGGACTGGATGGCGGCAAAGTGGGTGACGCGTTGATCCTGACGCGGCCGTTGGGAACGGGTGTCATCCTTGCGGCCGAGATGGCGACGCAGGCGCGCGGCACGTGGGTCGAGCAGGCGTTCAGAACCATGGCGACGCCCCAGATTGTCACGGCGAAAATTCTGCGGCACGCCCATGCGATGACCGACGTGACGGGGTTTGGCTTGGAGGGCCATCTGTCAGCGCTTTGCCTAGCATCGGGCACGGGGGCGCGGATCGTTCTCGACCGGCTGCCGATGCTGGACGGGGCGGCGGAATTGCTGCGCCAAGGCATACGGTCCACCCTGCACCGTGCGAACCGCGCATCGGCCGGTCCGTTGATCCTGCGGGACCGGGCGGAGGCCGAGATTCTTTTCGATCCGCAGACAGCCGGTGGCCTGCTGGCGGCCGTCGCGTCGGATCGGGCAACGGACCTGCTGGCCGAGTTGCAAAAAGTCGATGCCAGGGCCGCGATAATCGGCGCGTTGACAGAACCCGATACCGGGATCGAAATCGTCTAGAACCGGCGCATCTCGGTCGCGATCCTGTCCGCCAGACGGTCAAGGGCGTCGGGATCGAGGCCGGGCGTCTCGAGCGTCGTCGTGTGTCCCTTCGCCGCACGGTCGCGTTGGGCGGCATAGCGCGGATCGTAATGGTGGACGATCAGCGCCTCGGCCAACTGCACGACACGGCCGGTCTGGGCCAGATCGCGCCAGGCCGCGATCCGGTCGCGGCCCTGAAGGGGTGTCAGCGATACAAGGATACGGTCCAGCACGGCACCATCCGCCGCGATATCGGCATAGGCCCCGGCCAGATAGGCGGCCCGCGCGGCAGCGGGCGCCGCGACCGTCAATCGCGGCGCGGCGCGCATCGCTTGCCACAAGCGCGGCGGGATCACGCGGGCGCCGATCTTGCTGCTTTCCGCCTCGATCAGGACAGGCCGGGCGGGATCGAGCAACGCCACTTGTTCCGCAAGTTGCGATTCGAACGCCTTTTGCGACGGCTGATCGGCAGGACGACCGCCGAAGACCGACCCGCGATGCCGCGCCATGCCTTCAAGGTCGAGGATTTGCACATCTCTTTGCGCGACCAGGTGCAGAAGTTCGGTCTTGGCCGTTCCCGTGTAGCCGTCCAGCAGGATGACGGGCGCGGGAAACTCTGCCTCGTATAGCGCCTGGCGCACCAGCGCCCGGTAGGTGCGATAGCCCCCCTCGAGGACCGCAACGCGCCAGCCGATCTGGTCGAGGATGGAAGCGAACGACCGGGACCGTTGCCCGCCGCGCCAGCAATAGACCAGAGGCCGCCAGCCCCCGTCACGATCGGCGAGCGGCCCCTCGATATGGGCTGCGGCATTGCGGGCGACCAAGGCCGCCCCCAGCTTGCGCGCCAGAAACGCACTTTGCCGAACGTAGATCGTGCCGATACGGGCCCGTTCCGCATCGTCGAGGACCGGCAGGCTGATCGCCCCCGGAACGTGATCCTCGGCATATTCCGACGGCGACCGCACGTCGATGATGTCGTCGAACGCGGCCCTGCGAAACGCATCGAGAGAGTCAGGTGCGAAGGTCATCGAACAGTTTCGATATCGAAAATCGGCATGCGATGCCCCTAACGCATGCCGCGCTTGGGTAACAGGCGTGTCGGCGCAATTGGCGCGTCCGCGCAAGCCGCTTGGTTTATTGGCGATCCCCGCTACATTCGGCATCGAACCTGTACGATGCCCGGAGCTTTCCATGACCCGATCGCTGACGCTGCTGCGCGCGGCCCTCTTGCTTGCCCTGACGACAACAGGCGCCCAGGCGGCGCAATGCGGCAATACCGCCGCCGGCTATGACGCCTGGAAGGCCGCCTTCGCGCAGGAGGCCGCCGCCGTCGGCGTCGGGCAGCGGGGTTTGCAGGCCCTCGCCAATTCCCGCTATGCCCAGGGAACGATCAACGCCGATCGCAATCAGAAAAGCTTTCGCTATTCGCTGGACAAGTTTCTTCAGGTTCGGGGCGCCGACACCATTGTCGCGCAGGGGCGACAGCGCAAGGCGGCGAATCCGGGGCTTTATGACGCGCTGGAACAGCGATACGGCGTTCCGGCCGGTGTGCTGATCGCCATTCACGGCATGGAAACGGGGTTCGGCCGCTTCATGGGGGACAGCAACGTCGTCTCGTCCATCGCGACCCTCGCCTATGATTGCCGACGTTCGGATTTCTTCACGCCCCATGCCCTTGCCGCGCTGATCATGGTGGATCGCGGCTGGATTTCGGCCCAGACCGTCGGCGCGCGTCATGGCGAATTGGGGCATACGCAGTTTCTGCCGGACAACGTGCTGCGCTATGGGGTGGACGGCGACGGCGATGGCCGGGTCGACTTGACCCGCGAGGTGGACGCCCTGGCTTCCACGGCGAATTATCTGCGCGGCAAGGGCTGGCGGCCCGGCCAAGGCTATCAGCCGGGCCAGCCGAACTATGCCGTCATCCAGGCCTGGAACGCCGCCTCGGTCTATCAGCAGGCAATCGCCCTTATGGCGGCGCGCATTGATTCCTGATGCGCGGCCCGAAGCCAGCGCGGTCATCGGGCTGTGATCTGACCCTCCGGCCGCCTTGCCGGCAATCTACTCGGATGGCGGGACATGCAGGCACGCATCGAAGACCGCGTGCCGCGAACGCCCGGCCCTCTTGGATGCATAGAGCGCCAGGTCGGCATCCGCCATCATCTGCACGGGGTCGGCCACGTCGTATGCCGTTGACAGGGCCGTCCCCATCGACGCCGAGATGCGACAGGTCGCGTCCCCGACGGTGATCGGTTGTTCCACGCCGACGATGAGGCGCCGCGCGATCCGGTCGATGATTGCCGGATCCACCAGGTTGCGGAAGAGAATCACGAATTCGTCGCCGCCCGTCCGCGCGACCAGATCCCTGTCGCGGGTCACGTCGGTCAGCACATGGGCCACCGCCTTCAGCACCTCGTCGCCAGCGGCATGCCCGTGGCGGTCGTTCACCTGCTTGAAATAGTCGAGATCCACGTTGCAAAGGGCGAAGGGAATGCCTGCGGCAACAAGGTCGGCCAAGGCCCGGTCGAGGGCGCGGCGGTTTCCCAGGCCGGTCAGCGTATCGGTGAATGCCTGCTTCTCGGCCATCTGCCGCGCCCCGTTCAGGCGCATGATCAGCCGCTGCGATTCGGTCATCGCCGCATTCTTGCCCTCGATCAGATAGAGCATGTCCACGGTCATGTCCGTCGCGCTGAAATCGGTGCAGGTCAGACCCGCGCCGCCTAGATCGGCCAATTCGCGCAGGCCGAGGGACAGGTTCAGAACCAGCCCCCCCGCCCCGGCCAGCGGCGCCGCCACGCCCCGAAGCCGCACCGCGCGCCCGTCGCGGAAAGCAAGGTCGAGGCGATGACCGCCGATCCCGTGCAGATCCGCCGGTCCGCGGACAGTCTGGGGGCGGTTGAATGAAAAGCAGTCTGTCAGTTTTCGGTTAACAAGCGGTCGATTGCCGGCCAAGCGCGACAGGCTCGGGCCGATGTGAACGATCCGCCCCTCCGGATCGATCATGGCATGCATCGGCATCAGCAGGTCGAGCCCGTGGCGTCCCAACAGCAAATCATCGTCTTTCCGCGGTATGGCGACACGGTCGATGACGTCGCGCCGGTCCATATCGGCCATCATGACGCCAGCCCGTCGGTCAGCGCAAAGGCGCGCCCCTCGTGAAAGCGGTCGGCGGGCATGTGAATGTCTATCGTGGCGCTATCGGGCCCGCCGTCGGCGGTTTCCGCCCAATCGAGGACCACGAGCGCGCCGTAATCGTCGGCCATCGCGCGGATGATTCCCATCACCACATGCTCGACCCCCGGCATGCCACCGCGGCATGTCAGCCGGTAGATACCCGACCCCATATCCGTCAGCCGAAGCCCCGGAAATGGCGCGTCGGGAAGGATCAGACGCGCCCGTTCGGGCAGGTCGTCGAGCGAATGGAGAAACGCCCGGAAATCGTCGCCGCCATAGCGCATGAGGCGACGCACACGCGACATGTTCGGATGCGACACCAGATACGTTCCCAGATCTTCCAGCAGGTCCGGCTGCGTCTTTGACAAGGCGCGGCAGGCCGCCGCGATCACATCGTGGGTCAGCGCATCTTCGTATTCCATCATCGGCTCGAACCCGGTCAGGTCGGGTGCGGACCGCCGTGCGATGTCGCGCCAGACCTCGTCGCCATAGGTGTCCTGCAAAAAACCCTGTAGCGACCTGTTCACCAATCCGTGCATGCCAATTACCGCGCGACCAAGACGGCCCCACGCTAGTCGTCGGACTTTAAGGTTCGGTTACCGGCGGCTCAGGTCCAGTGGGGCAGATCGCCGCCCGGCAGAACAGCGCGCGCGCGACCCGGAACGTCATAGGCGTATCCGTTCCTGTCGCAGAACCCTTCGATCCACCGATCCTGCATCAGCAGAAAATCGAGGACGGCGCCCAAGAACTCGGCGTCGCCGGCGCGCTGCCGAATGTCGGCAGGGTCGGAACCGGTGGCACCCATGAATTCGGACAGGACATCGTCGTCCGATGCGATCCAGGCCAGCGCCTCGACCGCGACCGTTTCGGCAGATTCGCGCCGCATCGTTACCAACCCCGATTTTGCGAAAGGTTTTCTTAAGGCTTATGTCAGATTGGTAAAGCATCGGCCGCAAGATACGGTCGAAGGTCGTCCCTTTTGCAACGGATCCCGCATGTCGAGGCGCATTCTTATCGTCGATGACCTTGCGATCAACCGGATCGCCCTCCGGTCCGCCCTGGGGAACGCGTGCTATGACGTGCATGCGGTGGCGGATGGCGCGACGGCGATGAAAGACATCGCTGCCGCGGCGCCGGACCTTGTGATCGCCGCGCAGGACCTTCCCGACATGAGCGGGACGGAACTTTGCCGCCGTATCGTCAAGACCGCCGGGAACGCGGATCTGCCGGTCATCCTGATCGGGGCGACGCAGACGCCCGATGCACGGCTGGCAGCGCTGGAAGCGGGTGCGGCGACCCTGATTTCCCGCCCCTCCGACCGCGCGTGGCTTCTCGCCAACCTGCGCTCGGTCCTGCGGGCGGCGGAAACGCGCGGAGAACTGCGGCGCAGGGACATGACGGCCTCGCGGCTGGGCTTTTCGGAAGCGGCCGGATCGTTCGACGCCCCTGCGCGGATCGCGTTCATCGGCAGTTCGGAGGAGTCCGCCGCGACCGCCGACGCATTGCGCCATCGCTTGCAGCACGACATCGCCGTCATCCCGTCGTCCGGGGCGCTGTCGCTTGGGGACGATCGCGCGCCGCCCGATGTCGTCGTGCTGGCCGACACCGCCCCGGCGGACGAAATGCTGTGGCTGCTGTCCGAGTTGCGGTCGCGTCCGCAAACCCGCCGGTCCGCCATTCTAATCGGATACGACCAGGACGACCGGACCTATGCGGGACGCGCCCTCGATCTGGGGGCGAGCGATCTGTTCGAGACGGATGCGGACCCGCAGGAACTGGCGCTGCGGATTGCCCGACAGGTCCGGCTGAAGCGCGACGCGGACAGATTGCGCGCTACGGTCGATGCAGGCCTTGCGATGGCCGCGCGGGATTCGCTTACGGGTCTTTATAACCGTCGCTATGCGCTTCATCATCTGGCGGAACTGGCCGCGCGTCCCCGTCTGGAAGGGCGGGGATACGGCGTCCTGATCCTGGATATCGACCGCTTCAAGGCGGTGAACGACAGACACGGGCACGCGGCCGGCGATGCTGTGCTGAGCGACGTGGCGCGGCAGCTATCGGACAACATCCGCGACGTCGATCTGATCGCGCGCATCGGCGGCGAGGAGTTTCTGGTGGCCCTGTCCGACACGTCGCCTTCCGAAACCGCCTTGGCGGCAGAGCGGCTGCGTCTGGCCATCGCGGACAGGCCCGCGATATTGCCCGACGGCAGAACCCTTCCCGTCAGCGTCAGCATCGGGGCGACCTGCGCGATGGGCGGCCCGGTTGCGCCGCAGCGCGCGCTGGATGCCGCGGATGTCGCGCTTTACGAGGCCAAGCGCGCCGGGCGCAACAGGGTGGTTCTTGCCGCCATCGCCGATGCGCAGAAGCCGTCCCGGACTGCCGCCGATGAAGCGCCGTTGCGACGCGACACCGCGTAATCCGTGCCGGGCCTGTTCCTGCATGCAGTCTTGCCCTACATTCCGGCAACCGCCTCCGGAGTCTTCGATGCCCGACATTCCCACCGATCCTGCTGGCGCCGATCCGCTTTTACGGTCTGACCCCGAACGCCGGGAACGGGAATTGCGACCTGCCCTGCTGCGCGGGCTGCACCGGCGCTGTCCGAGTTGTGGGGCGGGTCCGATGATGCTGGGATACCTCAAGCTGCGCGACGAATGCACGGTCTGTGGCGAGAATTTCCGCCATGCGCGCGCGGATGACGGACCTGCCTATCTGACCATCCTGCTTGTGGGGCATCTGATGGCGCCGCTGCTGCATCTGGTGTTCGTCCGCTTCCGGCCCGAACCGATCGTGCTGGCGGGGATCTTCACGCTGGGCTGCGTCGCCCTGTCGCTATATTTGCTGCCGCGGATCAAGGGAATGCTGGTGGCGTTCCAGTGGGCGCGCCGCATGCACGGCTTCAGGGCATGACCGATCTGGCGGCAGACCGCATCCGCGACGCCGCAACCATCGTCGTCATCCGCGATCCCGCCGGTCCGTTGCCGCGTGTCCTGATGGGGCAGCGCGGGCTTTCGGCGGTGTTCATGCCATCGAAATACGTCTTTCCGGGCGGCGCGGTCGATCCGGGCGATCACGACATCGCGCTTGCCCGGCCCTTGCCGAATGTCTGCGCCGAGCGGCTGGTTCTGCCCGGCGAAGCGTCGCCCCATGCGCTGGCCGCCGCCGCCATCCGCGAGTTGTGGGAGGAGACCGGACAGATCCTCGGGCAACCCGGCGACTGGGCCGATCCGCCGCCGGACTGGACGGGCTTCGCCGCGCGCGGGTTCCTACCCGATGCCGCGCGGCTGACATATGTGTTTCGCGCGATCACCCCGCCTGGCCGGCCCCGGCGCTTCGACGCCCGCTTCTTCGTGACCGACGCGGCGAACCTGCAAACCGATCCCGACGATTTCGATGCCGCGAGCGAGGAGCTGGGCCATCTACACTGGGTGCCCATCGCCGAGGCACGCAAGCTCGATCTGCCGTTCATCACGACGGTGGCGCTGGCCGAGATCGCGACGCGCCTGCCCGATCTGTCGCCGCCCGACCGAATCCCGTTCTTTCGAAACGACGACGAAGATATCGCCATCGCCAACGCCGCGCTTCGCTGACGGCCGCCCTCTCGGCTTGACGCCGCCGCGGTTCCGTCCCAAACGGCGCGCATGTCGCAGATCGCCCTTGTCACCGGTGCATCGCGAGGGCTGGGGGCCGCGCTTGCGCTCGCGCTCGCCCCGACGCATCACATCGTCGCCGTTGCCCGCACGACCGGCGGTCTCGAAGATCTCGACGATCGGATCCGGGATGTAAACGGCGCGGCCACGCTGGCCCCTCTCGACGTGACCGACAGGGACGCGATGGCGCATATGTGCCGCGACATCCACGAACGCTGGGGGCATGTCGATCTCTGGCTGCATACGGCCATCCATGCCGGACCGCTCGCTCCGGCGGGGCATCTCGACATCAAGGACTGGAACAAGTCGGTCGCGGTCAATGCAACCGCGACAGCGATGTTGATTCCGATGGTCGAGCCGCTGCTGCGGGCGGCAAAGACGGGCCGAGCAGTCTTTTTCGACGATCCCCGCGCCGGCCAGAAGTTCTTCGGTCATTATGGTGCGAGCAAGGCCGCCCAGATGGCACTCGTCCGGTCCTGGGCCGCCGAGACCGCGAACACCGGACCGAGGGTCGATGTACTTTCCCCCCGCCCCATGCCGACGGCGACGCGTGCCCGGTTCTTTCCGGGCGAGGATCGCACGGCGCTGGCCGATCCGCTGGCGGAAGCCCGGCGACTTCTGGCAATCCCAGACTGACCGGCCAAGCTTGCCGTGCTCGGGCCGGTCGCCTATTGAGGCGTCAAAAGGGGGCCGGCCTTGCGCATTCTGATCACCAATGACGACGGCATCAACGCGCCCGGTCTCGAAGTGCTGGATCGGATCGCCGCCGAGATTGCCGGACCGGACGGCGAGGTCTGGACGGTCGCGCCCGCGTTCGAGCAGTCGGGCGTGGGTCATTGCATCAGCTATACCCATCCGATGATGATCGCCGAGCTTGCGCCGCGCCGCTGGGCCGCCGAAGGCTCGCCGGCCGATTGCGTCCTGGCCGCCCTTCACGACATCCTTCCTGCACGTCCCGACCTTGTGCTGTCGGGCGTCAACCGGGGCAACAACGCGGCCGAGAATGTCCTCTATTCCGGCACTGTCGGCGGCGCGATGGAGGCCGCGCTGCAAGGCATTCCCGCAATCGCCCTGTCGCAATTCTTCGGCCCCGCCAATGGCCGCGCGCCCGACCCGTTCGAGGCGGCGGGCCGGTGGGGCGTGCGGACGGTCCGCGCGATTCTCGACACGATGCCGAGGACCGAAGATGACGGGTATCGCCTGTTCTGGAACGTCAACTTTCCGCCGTGCCCTGCCGGTGACGTCAGGGGATTGTCCGCCGCGGCCCAAGGGTTCAGACCGGGCACGGCGTTCACTACCGAATCGCATGTATCGCCTGCCGGGCGGCGGTTTCTGTGGATCCGGGGGGGCGATCAGCAGGTCGCGACGGCACCGGGAACCGACGCCGCGGTCAACCTCGACAACCGCATTTCCGTCACGCCCATGCGCGCCGATCTGACCGACCGCGCCGCGCTGGCATCGCTGTCAAAGGCGTTCGAATGAGCTTCGACGCCGAAGCCCGGATGCAGTTTCTTTATACGCTACGGTCGCGTGGCGTGCTGGATGCGCGCGTGCTGGCGGCGATGGAGAAGGTCGATCGCGGCAATTTCGTTCGCGGTATCTTCGCCGACCGCGCCTATGAGGACATGCCGCTGCCCATCGCCTGCGGCCAGACGATCAGCCAGCCGTCAGTCGTCGCCCTGATGACGCAGGCGCTCGACGTGCATCCGCGCCACAAGGTCCTCGAAGTGGGGACAGGGTCGGGATATCAGGCGGCGATCCTGTCGCATCTCGCGCGGCGGGTCTATACGGTGGACCGGCATCGCCGCCTCGTCCGCGAGGCCCGAGAAGTGTTCGAGGCCACGGGCCTGACCAACATCACCGCCTTCGCGGCGGACGGAAGCCGCGGCCTGCCGGATCAGGCGCCGTTCGACCGCATTCTCGTCGCCGCCGCTTCCGAGGATCCGCCCGGTCCGCTCTTGGCGGAATTGCGGGTGGGCGGTATCATGGTGCTGCCGGTCGGCCAGTCCGACGCGGTGCAGACCTTGATCAAGGTGACGCGCACTGCCGAAGGGTATGACTACGAGGAATTGCGGCCGGTGCGGTTCGTTCCCTTGCTGGAAGGCATGGGGCGCGATTGACGGCGACGGACGCGGCGAACGGCCCACAGAAGGCCGCCGCCGGAAAGCACAAAGGACGAGCAGATGGCATCCAAGACCGCCCTTCGGCGCAGTTCGCCCCTGTCGGCAGGGGCGGTCGCGCTTCTGATCCTCGCCGGTTGCAATGAACCGGGACAGGGCTTCGACTGGGACCTGCGCGGCAACATCGCCAACGCCTTCGATACGTCCGATGCGGTGGCGCGGCGCGTGGACAGCCGGCCGACCCCCGACCGCCGCGGGGTCATCTCCTATCCGAACTATCAGGTCGCGGTCGCCAACAGGGGCGACACGGTGGCGACGATAGCCGGTCGCGTCGGACTGCCTGCGGATGAAATCGCCCGCTATAACGGCCTTCCCGCCACTGTCGCCCTGCGCCAGGGCGAGGTGGTGGCCCTGCCCCGGCGTGTGACCGAACCCTCGTCCGCGACCGGCACCGTGATGGCCGGACCGACCCGTTCCGCGCAGACGATCACTTCGACGCCGCTCGAGACGCCCGCGGCCCAGCCCGTTCCGCAGCGCACGGCGGCTGCCCCGCAGACCGGGGCGGAACCTGTCCGCCACAAGGTCGGACGCGGCGAGACCGCGTTCACCATCGCCCGGCTTTATGACGTTCCGGCACAGGCGCTTGCCGAATGGAACGGACTCGGCCCGGATATGGCGGTGCGCGAAGGGCAGTATCTGTTGATCCCGGTCGCCAGCCCCGCCCCTGTCCGCGAAACGCCGCCCGGAGCCGGCAGCGTCGCGCCTGTGCCGCCATCTGCCGCCAAACCGCTGCCCGAACGCGACGAGGTGGCCGGCGCGCCGCCCAAGGACACGCCGCCATCGCCAGACTTGGGCAAGCAGCAGACCGCCCAGTCCGAAGGCAAGTTCGTGTTCCCGGTGGCGGGGCCGATCATCCGTCCCTATTCCAAGGGCAAGAACGACGGTATCGACATTTCCGCCCCGGCGGGCAGCGCTGTGAAGGCCGCTGACGGCGGAACCGTGGCGGCCATAACCCGCGATACCGATCAGGTGCCCATTCTCGTGTTGCGCCATCCCGGCAATATCCTGACGGTCTATGCCGGTGTGGACGATATCGAGGTCAACAAGGGCGACAGCGTCAGGCGCGGTCAGACCATTGCCCGCATCCGCGACACGGCGACGCCATCGCTGCACTTCGAAGTGCGGGAAGGCTTCGAAAGCGTCGATCCGGTCGGCTATCTCGAATGAAGCGGCGCGGATTGCGGTTCAGGCGGCATCCAATGCGATGCCGCGCCGTCCGGCCAGATCGGTGAAGAACTGCCAGGCCACGCGACCGGACCGTGCGCCGCGCGTCGCCTGCCACTCGATCGCTTCGGCGCGAAGCGCGGTTTCGTCGATCTCGATCCCGTAGGAATCGCAATAGCCGCGGATCATCGCGAGATAGGTCGCCTGGTCGCAGGGATGGAAGCCCAGCCACAGACCGAAGCGGTCGGACAGCGAGACTTTTTCCTCCACCGCCTCGGATGGGGCGATCGCCGAACCGCGCTCGTTCTCGATCATGTCGCGCGGCATGAGGTGGCGGCGGTTCGAGGTCGCATAAAGCAGTACGTTCGCCGGACGCCCTTCGACCCCGCCATCCAACACAGCCTTGAGCGACTTGTAATGCTCGTCATCCTGCGAGAAGGACAGATCGTCGCAAAACAGCACGACCCTGTGGGACGTTTGCCGAAGCAGCGCCATGAGCCGCCCGACACTCGGCAGGTCTTCGCGCTGAAGTTCGACCAGTTTCAGCGGGTGATGTCTGAGCACGTCGGCATGGACGGCCTTGACCAGCGACGACTTGCCCATGCCCCGCGCGCCCCAGAGCAGCGCGTTGTTCGCTGGAAGGCCGCGCGCAAACTGCCGGGTATTGGCCAGCAGCGTGTCGCGTGCCCGGTCGATCCCAACGAGAAGCGGCAGTTCGACCCGGTTGACGCGAGCCACGGGGCACAGCCGGTCGGGTGCGACGTGCCAGACGAAGGCATCGGCGGCATCGAAATCGGGCGCGGGAGCCGGCGGGGGCGCCAGCCTTTCCAGCGCCAAGGCAATCCGGTCGAGCGGGGTCACGGACGCTTGGTGCCGTCTTCGGGCGGAACGTCGCCGGGCAGGTCATCGGAATAATCGTAAAGCTCTTCATCCTCACCAAGGATGCCTTCGGCGCGCAGTTCTTCGGTGCGCTTCCTCTCGACCCGCGCGACAAGGAAGATCGACACCTCGTAAAGGGCGTAGACGACAGTGAACAGGATGATCTGCGTCACCACATCGGGCGGCGTCACCAGCGCGGCAAGAACCAGAATGCCGACGATCGCGTATTTGCGCACATCCCGCAGACCCCGCGCGCTGACCAACCCGGCCTTGCCCATCAGCGTCAGCAGCACCGGCAATTGGAAGCACAGCCCGAATGCCAAGATGAATTTCAGCGACAGATCGAGGGATTCGCGCACGGAACCCAGAAAGACGGTGCGCAATTCCTGCGTCTCGGGCAGCACGACGATTTCGTCCAGCCCCTGCCCCGACAAGATGTCGACAAGCGCGGGGATCGCGTCGGAAAAGCCGATGAAGAAGTTCATCGCCAGCGGCGTGACGATGAAATGGGCGAAGGCCGCCCCCAGCAGGAATAGAAGCGGGGACGAGACGATGAACGGAAGAAAGGCGTTCCGTTCGCTTTTATAGAGGCCGGGGGCCACGAACCGCCAAAGCTGATGCGCGATGACGGGGAACGACAGGGCGAAGCCGCCGATGACCGAGATGCGGATCAGGACGAAAAACTTTTCCTGCGGGGCGGTAAAGATAAGCTGCGGATTTTCGCCGCGCGTGCGCAGCACATCGGCAATGGGCTGAGCGAGAAAGTTCAGGATCGGTTCGGCCACGGTGAAACAGGCGATCATCGCCACCACGAAGGCGAGGACCGACCGGATCAGGCGCGTGCGCAGTTCGGCCAGATGTTCGATAAGCGGGGCCGAGCTGTCGTCGATCTCGTCCTGGGCGCTCACGTCTCGGTCTCCGAGGGGACAGGCCCGGACAGGGGCGTGCGCGCCTTTTCGCCGGCGGGTTTGGCCGGCTCGGCGGTTTGAGCCAGATAGGACGCGGCATCGCCGGTGCGCGCGCCTTCATCGGCAAGACTGTCTACGAAGTCCTGCGCCGACTTGCGCCGTTCCGACTGGCTTTGCGCAAGCGCCGCCGTTTCCGGCCCGTGCTTGGGCTTGACCGGTTTCGACAATCCCGGATCCCACTTCTCGAACCGCTCGGCCGCCTCGTTCAGCCGGTCGAGCCCCAGCTTCTTGGGACTGGTCAGGCCCTTGAGATCGCGCTGGATGTCCTTGACGCCGGCCTCGTCCGCCGCATCGTCCATCGCGCGCTGGAATTCGCGCGCCATGCCGCGCATCTTGCCGGTAAAACGCCCAAGCGTGCGGAACATGCCGGGCAGGTCTTTCGGGCCGACGACAATCAGCGACACGACACCGATCACCAGCAGTTCGCTCATGCCGATATCGAACATGCGGCGGGCCCTCCGGGCGCTGTCAGCCCTTGCGCGTCTCGGGGTCGAGGCGGGCGTCGGGCTTCACATGCGCGGTCGCGGGGCCCGGCGGGGTCGCATCGCCGTGCTCGGGCGCGGAAATCTCGCGCGCGCTGGCCGCGCGCTGCTCGTCGCGGTCATCGGCGCTGCTGTCGCTCACGCCGCGCTTGAAGGCCGTGATCCCCTTGCCGACTTCGCCCATAAGCGATGAAATCTTGCCGCGTCCGAAAAGGACCAGCACAACGACGGCGATCAGCAGAAGGCCGGGAAGGCCGATATTGTTGAGCATGCGGGTCTCTCCCTGTTGCGGCGGGCCGCCGGGCGTCCGGCGACCGTTATCGTTGTTCGCCGTCAGTATCTAAGGCATCGGTCGGCCGAGTTGAAGCGACAAACCGATCACAGTTTGCGGGGGCGCAAAGGGCGCGGGACCGTCACAGCGGCAGATCGGTCGTGCTTTTCAGCTCTTCCATCGACAGCAGCGCGGTGACGTTGTGGATGCGGACCTGCCGGATCAGCGACTGATAGAATGCATCATAGGCCCGCGCATTGGCAACGCGCACCTTCAGGATATAGTCGATATCCCCTGCAAGCCGGTGCGCTTCCTGCACTTCGGGGCGGGCCTGAAGCGTTTCCAGAAATCGCGACTGCCAGTCGGCGTCGTGTTCGGATGTGCGGATCAGCACGAAAAAGCAGGCTTCGAAGCCCAGTGCCTCGGCGTCCAGGATGACCGTCTGCCGCCCGACGATGCCCGCCCCGCGCAGCTTGCGGATCCGCGACCAGACCGGCGTCTTGGACGACCCTACTTCGCGGGCGATGTCATCGAGCGACTGGCTGGCGTCGCGTTGGATCGCACGCAGGATTTTTCGATCGAGGTCGTCGAGGCGGACGGTCATCTGCTCTGCTCCTTGAAACCCGAACATACAACCTGCATTTGCGGGATGTCTGGTCTGATGTTCCTTATCTCTGCCAGCACCTCCCCGAAAGCGGAATATAATTCTATGTTCCCTCCCACAGAGGGAGCGCAGAATGCAGCATTTTCCGATCTACGTGAACCTTGCGGGCCGCCGCGTGGTGCTTTCGGGTGGTGGCGATGCGGCGTTGGCGAAGCTGCGTCTGCTGCTGAAGACCGAGGCGCGGCTGACTGTCTTCGCAACGGATCCGGCGCCCGAAATCAGGGCTTGGGCGGCAGCGAAGCGGTTGACGCTGATCGACCGCGCGATGGCGCCCGGCGATGCGGTCTGCGCGACGTTGTTCTATGCCGCCGACGAGGATGCGGCGGAAGATGCCCGCACGGCCGCAATTGCCCGTGCCGATGGCGCGCTGGTCAATATCGTCGACAACCTGACCGACAGCGCGTTCATCACTCCCGCCATCGTCGACCGCGATCCCGTCACGGTGGCGATTGGCACCGAGGGCGCTGCGCCTGTCCTCGCCCGCGCGATCAAGCGCGATATGGAAGAACGACTGCCCTCGTCGCTGGGATCGCTGGCAGAGGCGGGCAAGCGGTTCAGGGACCGGGCGGCGGCACTGCCCCACGGCCGGGCGCGGCGGGACTTCTGGGCGGAATGGTACGATCGCGCGGGACCGGCCGCAATCGCGGCAGCTGCGGATCTGGACAAGGCGCTGTCCCGTCTTCTCGACCGGCATATCGCGCGGCGGGGCGCGACGGGCCATGTGCATTTCGTCGGTGCCGGACCAGGCGACCCGGACCTGCTGACCATGAAGGCGCGGCACGCGCTGGACTGGGCGGATGTGGTGGTTCACGACCGGCTGGTCCCGGCTGCGATCCTGGAGCTGGCCCGCCGTGAGGCGCGCATCGTCGATGTCGGCAAGGAAGGCTTCGGTCCGGCGACGCCGCAATCGGCAATCGACGCGATGATCGTCGATTTTGCGGCCAAAGGGTTGCAGGTCGTGCGACTGAAATCGGGCGATCCGACTGTGTTCGGGCGGCTGGACGAGGAAATCGAGGCCGTCGTCGCGGCCGGCATCGACTATACCATCGTGCCTGGCATCACCGCCGCCAGCGCGGCCGTGGCCGCCATCGGCCAAAGCCTGACGCGGCGTGGACGGAACGGGTCGGTCCGGTTGATGACCGGGCACGATACCCGAGGCTTCGCCGATCACGACTGGGCGGCGCTTGCCCGCAAGGACGAGGTAGCGGCGATCTATATGGGCAAGCGCGCGGCCCGATACATCCAGGGCCGGCTGCTGATGCACGGGGCGGATCCCGCCACCCCGGTCACGGCAATCGAGAATGCGTCGCGCCCCGATGCCCGCATCATCGCAACGACGCTGGCCCAGATGGAACCGGTGCTGCGCGACGCGGCCCTCGATGGACCGGCTTTGGTCCTGCTGGGATTGGCACCGCGGACTTCGCACGAAACAGCAGCAATCCCCGCACTGGAGGCCGCGATATGACCCGCCGTTACACCCCCAAGGTCGTCACCGCAAACAGGCTTCTGGCAGGCGACGCCGTCTGGCTGACCGAGGACGATACCTGGTCGACCGATATGGCCGAGGCCGAGTTGATCGAGGATGAGGCACATGCCCAGATGCGTCTGCTGCATGCGCAAAGCCGGCCCCACGAAGTCGTCGGCGCTTATCTGACGGATGCGGCGCCCGGCCATGATGGCCCCAGACCCGTGCACTTCCGCGAGGAGTTCCGCACGCGCGGCCCATCCAACCGCTTTCACGGCAAGCAGGCCGAAGGATAATCTTATGTATGCCTACACAGATTTCGACGAAGCCTTCGTCAGAAGGCGCGTGGCCCAGTTTCGCGGTCAGGTCGCGCGTCGCATCGACGGGTCGCTGACCGAGGACGAGTTCAAGCCGCTGCGTCTGATGAACGGTCTCTACCTGCAACTGCATGCCTACATGCTGCGGGTGGCCATTCCATATGGAACGGTCTCGTCCCGCCAGATGCGTCAGCTTGCGATGATCGCGCGGCGATGGGACAAGGGCTATGGGCACTTCACCACGCGTCAGAACATTCAGTTCAACTGGCCTCAGCTGACCGATGTGCCCGATATTCTGGATGCGCTGGCCGATGTCGGGATGCATTGCATTCAGACCAGCGGCAACACCATCCGAAACGTCACCGCCGACCATTTCGCCGGTGCCGCCGCGGACGAAATCGCCGATCCCCGCCCGGTGGCCGAATTGCTGCGGCAATGGTCCACGGACCACCCCGAATTTCAGTTCCTTCCCCGCAAGTTCAAGATCGCGATCACCGGCAGCCCGACGGACCGCGCCGTGACGAGGGCGCACGATATCGGATTGCGCATGATTGTGCAGAACGGCCAGCCGGGATTCGAGGTCATCGTCGGCGGCGGCCTGGGGCGCACCCCGATGATCGGCAAGGTGATCCGTGATTTCCTGCCGCGCGAGGACCTGCTGCCTTACGTCGAGGCGATTCTGGGCGTCTACAACTTGCTTGGCCGGCGCGACAACAAGTTCAAGGCCCGCATCAAGATTGCGGTCCACGAGCACGGTATCGAAGAGATAACCCGTTTGGTGGAAGACCGTTTTGCGGCGATTCGCCCGGAATTTACGGGGGTCGATCAACAGATTCTGGCCGCGATCGAAGCGCAGTTCGCGCTGCCCGACCTGCGGCACGGACCCGTTGGCGCGCATGATCGCGCCTATGCCGCCGACCCTGTCTATCGCAGCTGGGCCGACACCAATCTGACGCCCCACCGCGATCCCGAACATGCCATCGTCTCGGTCAGTCTGAAGGCCCCCGGTGCCACGCCCGGCGATGCCAGCGCCGAACAGATGGAGGTTCTTGCCGATCTTGCCGAACGCCACGGCCATTCGGAGCTGCGGATCAGCCATGAGCAGAACGTGATTCTGCCCCATGTCCACAAGGGCGATCTGCCGGCCGTCCATGCCGCACTGAAGGCGGCCGGGCTGGCGACGGCGAATATCGGGCTAGCCTCCGACATCATCGCATGCCCCGGCATGGATTATTGCGCCCTGGCGACGGCCCGTTCCATTCCTGTCGCCCAATCCATCGCATTGCGGCTGGAGGCGCTGAAGATCGAGCATGAGGTCGGCGCACTGAAGATCAAGATCTCGGGCTGCATCAACGCGTGCGGCCACCATCATGTCGGCCATATCGGCATCCTCGGCCTCGATCGGGCTGGCGTCGAGACCTACCAGATCACGCTTGGCGGCGACGGCACCGAGACAATGGCGCTTGGCGACCGGACGGGGCCGGGATTCGCCTATGACGAGGTGGTGCCGGCCGTCGAACGGCTGATCCTGGCCTATCTGGAACTACGCCGGACGAGGGACGAGACATTCCTCGATGTCTACCGTCGTCTGGGAATGGCACCGTTCAAGGCCGCGATTTATCAAACGGAGCGCGCCGATGCCGCTTGAAGCCCCCCTCTCCACTGCGGCCGAACGCGCGGCGGAACTCAATGCGCGCTATGCCCATCATTCGGCAAGCGCGGTTCTCAAGCATGCCCTGTCCGACCCGCAGGTCGGACAGATCGTGCTGATTTCGTCCTTCGGGGCCGAATCCGTCGTTCTTCTGCACCTGCTGGCCGTCGCGGATCGCAGCGTCCCGGTCGTGTTTCTGGACACCGAGATGCTGTTCCCCGAAACGCTGGACTATCAGTCCACCGTGGCGCGCCAGCTTGGGCTGACGGACATTCGCCGCATCCGCCCCGACCGCGCGGCGATGCTGGAGCGTGACGCCGACGGTCTGTTGCATCGCACCGACCCCGACGCATGCTGCGTGCTGCGCAAGGCCGAGCCGCTGGCCCGCGCGCTGGCCCCTTTCGATGCATGGATTACCGGGCGCAAGCGGTTTCAGGGCGCCGAACGAAAGGCGCTCGAATTTTTCGAAGCCGACAGCGACGGGCGTATCAAGGTGAATCCGTTGGCGCACTGGTCGCGTGAGGATGTGAGCGATTATCTGATCAACAACCGGCTGCCTCGCCATCCGCTTGTCAGTCGCGGTTACAAATCCATCGGGTGCATGCCCTGCACCACGCGCGTCGCCGAAGGCGAAGACGACCGGGCCGGGCGTTGGCGGGGTATCAACAAGGTCGAATGCGGTATCCACTTCGTGGGCGGACGCGCCGTTCGTCAGCCGCCGACCAAAGGAGAACCGGCATGAGCGTGATTGTGACCGACGAGGGTTTCGGGCCGGACGATGCCGGCGAGATGATCGACCTTTCGACGGACAGCGACCTGGCATCGTTGCCCGATCTCGGGTCCGTCCCGGCGATTCGGATCGTCATTCCGTCGTTCTCGGATGGCCGCGGTTTCACGTTGGCCTCGGACCTGCGGAGACGGGGATTTTCGGGGCGGTTGCGCGCAGCGGGTCACGTCCTCGCCGATCAGTTCGCGATGGCGCGTCGCTGCGGGTTCGACGAGGTCGAAATCTCCGATCAGCTTGCTGCACGACAGCCGCAGGACCAATGGCTTGCCTGCGCCGATTGGCGGCAATGCGATTATCGCGCCATGCTGCGCGGCTGATCGCCTTCAGTTTCCAGTCCCCGACCGTTAGAAAGAGGACGGGCGCAAGCCCGCAAGGATGCCATGACAAGGTTGACGCCCGTGATCGCCCCAGAACTTCAGCCCGCCATTCAACCGACATTGCCTGACGCGCAGACTGTCACGTCAGTCACCCACTGGACCGACAGCCTCTTTTCGTTCCGCGTGACGCGACCCAACAGTCTGCGCTTCCGGTCGGGAGAATTCGTGATGCTGGGGCTAATGAAAGAGGACGGGCGGCCGCTGCTGCGTGCCTATTCCATCGCCAGCCCCGCATGGGACGACGAGCTGGAATTCTATTCGATCAAGGTTCAGGACGGACCGCTGACCAGCCGCCTTCAGCACATCCGGCCGGGCGACCAGATCATCCTGCGGCCCAAACCCGTTGGCACGCTGGTGCATGACGCGCTGATCCCCGGCAAGCGTCTTTGGTTCTTCGCGACCGGCACGGGCATCGCGCCGTTCGCATCGCTTCTGCGCGAACCCGAGACATGGGAAAAATACGACGAGGTCATTCTGACCCATACCTGCCGCGATCCCGAGGATCTGGCCTACGGACGGCAGCTTGTGGACGGTTTGCCGGGCGACCCGCTGATCGGCGAGTTGGTCGGCGGCAAGCTGCGGTATTACCCGACCACGACGCGTGGACAGAGCGCCCGTATGGGACGGATAACCGACCTGCTGCGTTCGGGAAAAGTATTCGAGGATCTGGGCGTTCCTGAGATTGATCCCGAGACCGACCGCGCCATGGTATGCGGGTCCATCGGTCTGAACACCGACCTCAAGGAGATCCTCGAAGGTTTCGGCCTCCGCGAGGGCGCCAACAGCGACCCCGCGGAGTATGTCGTCGAAAAGGCGTTCGTCGGTTAGGAATCGATCCCGAGCGCCGTCCGCATTTCGGTCAACAGGATGGCGAGGTCGTCGGGATTTTCCCGAGCCTCGCGCAGACGGTCGATCAGTTCTTCCTTCTGCCCGGCATCGAGGTCCGAGGCATTCACCTGCGCGACGACTTCCTCGTAGTCGAAGGTTTCGGGCGTCAGATAGTCGACCAGACCGCCCTCGCTCGTATCCGTCGCATCGTCGGTGCCGATGTCCACAATCTGCACATCCGCCTCGCTCTCGTCGGCAGACGTATCGGCCGCATCTTCGACCGGCTCGATCTGGACCAAAGTGGCTTCGCTGTCGGTGTCGACATTCTCGTCGGCGTCGATCGCGGCAGGGTTTGCGGTGATAGGCGGTTCTTCCTCGACAGGTTCAACCGCCGCCACTTCCGCGGGTTCTTCGACGACCACCACCTCGGCCGAATCCTCGACCGCGGCAACCGGGGCCTCCGTCGTCACTTCCGCAACGCCGGTATCGGTT
This sequence comes from Oceaniovalibus guishaninsula JLT2003, assembly GCF_000299575.1. Classification (GTDB taxonomy): domain Bacteria; phylum Pseudomonadota; class Alphaproteobacteria; order Rhodobacterales; family Rhodobacteraceae; genus Palleronia; species Palleronia guishaninsula. The sequence goes on along the minus strand of NZ_AMGO01000011.1, from coordinate 78,068 downwards.
TCGGCTACTGTCACCTCGTCATCGTCGTCCCAGCATCCCGAGACCAGGCTTCCCGCCGCCACGAAGGCGATTACGGATACAAGTCGTCCAGCCATTGCAGACTCCTTCCAATTCATTTCCTTGCTTCGGCAGGGCAACGGTCGGCGTGGGTGCCGGTTCCCCGTGCCCGTCGATACAGGCGCGGATCCGCTTGAACGGGCCTGCCGGCAGGGCTAGATAACGGCAGGCAAAGTTATTGAAAGGACGACCCCCATCGCTCGCAGACCTCATAACGCGCCCCCGGTGCGTGACACCGGCCCTCGCGTCAATGGACGCATCAGGGCCCATGAAATCCGCCTGATCGGCGCCGATGGCGAAAATGTCGGCGTGGTCAGTCCCGATCGCGCCATGGAACTGGCCGAAGCCGCCGGTCTGGACCTGGTCGAGATCTCGCCTAACGCGACGCCGCCGGTCTGCAAGATCATGGATTTCGGCAAGTTCAAGTACGAAAACCAGAAGCGCGAGGCCGAAGCGCGCAAGAAGCAGAAGACGATCGACATCAAGGAAGTCAAGTTCCGCCCGAACACAGACACCCACGATTACGATGTCAAGATGCGCAATGTCTTCAAATTCCTGGAAGCGGGCGACAAGGTGAAGATCACGTTGCGCTTCCGTGGCCGCGAGATGGCGCACCAGAACCTTGGCCGCGATTTGCTGGAACGGGTGGCCGAAGATACCAAGGAACTTGGCAAGGTCGAGAATTTCCCGAAGATGGAAGGCCGGCAGATGGTCATGCTGATCGGACCCACCCGCTGAACCTAACGATTGTTGGCGGCCCGCCTTACCGGCGGGCCTTTTCGATTCAGACTGGTTGTGCAATCAACCCTGACGCAACCTTGCAGTCATCTGCGCGACGATCGACACCGCGATTTCCGCAGGCGACCGTGCGCCGATGGGCAGACCGACAGGGCCGTTGATCCGCGAGAGATCCGCATCGTCGAAGCCGGCCGAGCGCAGGCGTTTCAATCTTAGCGTGTGTGTCCTGGCCGAACCGAGCGCGCCGATATAGAACGCATCCGACCGCAAGGCCGCAGCCAATGCCGGGTCGTCGATCTTGGGATCGTGGGAAAGCGTAACGACTGCGCTGCGAGCGTCGATGGCGATATCCTTCAATGCATCTTCGGGCCAATCGACCAGCAGACGGCGGTCGGGAAACCGTTCTGCCGTCGCGAAGGCCGACCGGGGGTCGATCAACGTGCAGTCATAGCCCAGCAAATCTGCCATCTTGAGCAAGGGTTGGGCAACATGAACCGCGCCGATCACGTTCAACCGCAGGGGCACGTTGTGGATGCAAATGAACCGCCCTTCGTCGTCGAAGCCCGACCGATCCAGGCGAAAGCGGTCTGGAAAAGCCTCGGGGCCGATCAACCGACGCGACCAGTCCGATGGATCGATCATATAGGCCACCGGCTGCCGATCCGCCCTGAATGCGACCAGTTGCTTCAGAAGCTCGGGCGCAAAGTCTCCCTCGCGGACAGGTTCCACGAGGATCCGAATGGTCCCGCCGCAGGCCAGGCCGACGGCGAAGGCTGTCTCGTCGGCGACGCCGAATTCCAGTATCGTGCTGCCGCCCTCGGCAATGGACTCGAACGCCTGCGCGATCACCGCACCTTCGACGCATCCGCCCGAGACTGAACCGGCAATCTTTCCGTCCGCCGAAACCGCAAGCTGACTGCCCACCGGGCGGGGGGCCGACCCCCATGTTTCCACCACGGTGGCAAGGGCGGCGCCCTGCCCCGCGCGATGCCAAGCCAATGCAATCGCGGGAATGTCGTCATGGTCGGATGCGTTCATGGCGCTGCGCGTCAATCGTTCCTGGCGGTCCGCAACAAGGGTGTGATGTTCCGGATCGTCGCACGCCGGTTGGCCCGTTCGGCTTCCTGGGTGTCGATCCTCAGAAACTGTTCGCCATATCCCTGCACTACAAGGTTCTCGGGCGGAACATTGAAATACTCGGTCAGGGCAAGCGCCACCGATTCGGCCCGGCGGTCCGACAAGGCGAGGTTATAGGCCGCATCGCCGACCGCATCGGTATGGCCCTCGACAAGAAAGACTTGCGAGGGGTCATCCTCGATACTGTCCCTGATGAACCTGCCGAGGGATGCCAACTCGTCCGCCTGTTCCGGCGTGATCGCGGCCGATGCGGTCTGGAACGTGATGTTGTCCAGATCGACGGCGGGAACCTGACGGCGCACTTCGGCGATGCGGCGAACCTGGCTCAAGGAATAGGACCGGTCGAACACGCCCTGTTCCGCCAATGCACTGCGCAGACCTTCTAGGTCTTCCGGGCGATAGTCGGAGGACGGGGCTGCTGCCGTCGCAGTCAACGCGGCGCGATTGACCGGCCGCGTTTCGGCGGTATCGTCGATCAGCAGCGTCTCGGTGCCGTCCGGCGCGATCCGGCTGCGCTGAAGGACGCGCAACTCGTTGTCGCGGATCGTCACGATGCGGCTGCCGTCCTCGCGCGTGATGGTCGTGCGGGTCGATCCGTCGTCGAACGTCTCGGTCCGCACTTCATTGCCGGGTTGGCGCAGAAGCGCATTGTCGTCCTTGAGCAACTGATAGCCGCCCGTGGGATCACTGACCACGATCCGGTCATCGGACCTGGCCACGACCTGGCGGTTGTTGCTGAGCAATGCGCCCACCGCGACGGCCCCAGCCCCCAGCAAGAGCGCCTTCTCCAGATTGGACAGGCCATCGTCATCGTCGTCGGCGTCTTCGTCGTTGCTGATCGCGGTGGCGAAGTCTTGGTCCGAGGTTCTGACATCGTCTTCCGCGATGACTTCGGTCTCTACATCCCCCGCCGAATCGCTGTCGGCCGCTACCGCGGCGGCCTGCGGGGTTTCGACTGGCTCCTCATCACCATTCTTGTCGGCGATTGTTTCGGTCTGTTCGTCATCGGCATCGGGTTCCGTTCCGGTCGCGTCCTCCATTGGCAAGGCGGTGGCAGCTTCGTCGGCAGGAGCCGCGGATGCGGCATCAGGCTCTGCCTCTGGCGTATCGGGTTGAGTCGGTGCAGGATCCTGATCGGTAGACGTCTCGCCTGTTTCCGCGTCCGATGTCGCAGCGTCGTCAGCGACTACGTTATCCGTCTGTTCGTTGGCGTCGGCGTCTGGCCCATCCTGCGCTTCGCTGGCATCCTGCGCGGGAGGCGGTGTCTCGGCCTCCTGATCGGACGCTTCCTCGGCAGCCGCGTCCTCTACGGGCAAGCTACCTTCGTCGGACCCAGCCGGTGCCACTCCGCCTTGATCCTCGGCCGGAGGGACGACCGCCTCGCTGCTTTCCTCCTGTTCGGTCTCAACCTCTGCCGCGCCGTCCTCGTCGGCAGGTGTTTCTTCGCTTTCCGACCCTTCGGTCGGGTCGGCGGGATCGCCAGCAGGCTCGGCTGGCTCCGCTTGCGCCTCAATCGGCGTTTCCGTCGATGGTTCACCGGCTGCCTCGGGTGTCGGCTCCTCCACCCCATCGCTGTCCGCATCGCCATTTGAAGGCTCCGCATCGGCCCCGCCGGTCGGTGCGCAATCCTCGGTGCCTTCGGGGCAGACAACCGTTTCTTCGCTCGTGGCATCCTGCGCGACGACCGGCAAGGGCACGATCAGGGCAAGGCTGGCCAGCAGGGCGGTCGTCGTTTTCAGCGTCTGTCGCATGGGGCGTCCTTCAAGGCAGGGGCGTCTGCCAAACGAAAGGACGACATTTTCGTTCCTTCACACAAGGGCGAGCAGACGCGCTTTGTCGCCGTTATCGTGCGGGCTACATAATGCTTCGGCAAGCCCTTCAAGGGACGCGATGTCGTGACCGGCGCGCAGGCTGTCTATATGCGGCAGCATGGCCGCGATACCGGCGGCACGCGGTGCGAAAGCATCGAAGCGTAGCAGGGGGTTGACCCATATCAGCCGGCGGGCGGACAGATGCAGGCGTTCGGTGGCCCGGCCCAGCAGCACGGAATCGCCCCGCTCCAACCCGTCAGTGATCAGCAGCACGACCGCCCCCTGCCCCATGATCCGGCGCGACCAGTCCCTGTTGAACGCGGTGAGGCAGGCGCCGATGCGCGTGCCGCCTTCCCAATCCTGTGCCTCGGCCCCCGCTGCGGCAAGCGCGGCATCGACGTCACGGTGACGCAGATGGCGAGTGATGTTGGTCAGGCGTGTCCCGAACGTGAAGGCGTGGATCTGCGACCAGCCGGGTTGCGGACGATTGGCCATCGCATGCAGGAAATGCAGGATAAAGCGGCTGTAGACCGACATGGAACCCGATATGTCGCAGATGGCGACCAGCGAGGGCATCCGCGTGCCGACGCGCCGATGACGAAGCTGCCGCAATTCGCCCGCCGTGCGGGCCGCCGCCCGCATCGTCGCAGGCCAGTCCGGCCGGTTGCCGCGCGGATCCGGCACGCCGCGCCGTGACGGAAGGGGGCGGACTGGCATCGCCATCCGGGCGATGACAGCCTTGGCACGGGTCATTTCAGCCACCGACATCTGTTCGAAATCCAGATGCCGCAGGCGCTCGGTGTCGGATTGCGTGCCGCGTGCGTCGATCTCGATCAGCGCCTCGTCGTCCGCTACGGGCAGCGGCGGGTCGGCGGCCGCCCCGTCGAGCAGCGCCTCGGCCGCGCGTCTTTCGGCGGGCTGTGCTCTCCGCTGATCCTGCGTGCCGCGGACGGATGGCACGAGCAACGCCATCATATGTTCGACATAACGGGGATCGCGCCAGTAAAGCCGGAAAATCTGATCGTAGATCGCGCGATGCTCGGCCCGGCCGATGAAGCAGGAGGCCAAGACATGATAGAAGTCCCGCCTGTCGCTGAAACCGGCCACGGCGACCGCGCGCAGGGCGGTCAGAACGCGGCCCGGACCTATGGGAATGCCGGCCTTGCGAAGCGCACGCGCGAACCAGACGATATTCTGCATCAGCTTGGGGTCGTCCGGCAAGTCGAGTGCGCGATCCGCAGGCGGGCGACAATCTGTCATCCCGTCAGCTTCCGGCGCACCTGATCCAGCAGCTTCGTGGCCTCGGCCCCTTGCAGGCGCTGGATATCGTCTTGATATTTCAGTATCGCACCCAGCGTGTCGGCGATGACCTGCGGGCTGAGTTCCATCATGTCCAGCGCCAGAAGGCATCGGGCCCAGTCGATCGTTTCTGCCACGCCGGGGCGTTTGAACAGATCCTCGGCGCGCAGCGCTTGGACGAAGGCGACGATTTCGCGGCTCAGGCTCTCGGATGCCTCGGGCGCGCGGGCACGCAGGATGGCGATCTCGCGGTCGAAGTCAGGGTAGTCCACCCAGTGATAGAGGCAGCGGCGCTTCAGTGCATCATGGACTTCGCGGGTGCGATTCGATGTCAGGACGACAATCGGCGGCTCGGGCGCGCGGATCGTGCCGAGTTCGGGAATGGTGACGGCGAAATCGGACAGCGCCTCCAGCAAGAACGCCTCGAAGGGGGCGTCGGTGCGGTCGATCTCGTCGATCAGCAGAACGGGCGCGCCGCCCGGCTGGGGGCGCAGCGCTTCCAGCAGCGGACGCGCGATCAGATAATCCTCGGTGAACAATTCGGACCGCAGCGCGTCGCGGTCGGTCATTCCGCTGACTTCCGCCGCCCTGATGGCAATCATCTGCCCCGCGAAGTTCCATTCGTAGACCGCGCTCGACGAATCGAGCCCTTCGTAACATTGCAGACGGATAAGCCGCCGCCCAAGCGCATTGGCCAGCGCCCGCGCGATCTCGGTCTTGCCGGTCCCCGCCTCGCCCTCCAGAAACAACGGTCGGCCAAGCCGAAGCGCAAGAAACGTGACGGTGGCCAGCGACCGTCCGCAGATATAATCTTGCCCGGCCAGCAACGCCTGCACGTCGTCAATGGACTGCACTTTCGACACCGCCCGGTCGGCCGGGTCCGTCAACGGCGCGATGCGGACCTTGTCGGGACGGGAATCGGACGCGGCTGTGGGGCCGGACGGGGTGCCAGCGCGTCGAGCGCTTCGATCAGCAGGTCGATGAGCTTTTTCATGTCGTCCTCGAAGAATGCCGGGGCGCCGAGCGCCGCTTTCCTTTAGAATAGGGTAGTGACTGGATGCGCGACGTCCACCCTCGGACCCGCACTTTTCTGTTGCCCGGCCGGATCGGTCCTTGTCAGACCCCGCCACTGGCGGTTCTTCGCCGGCCTTGCTAGAGGCGGATCATGGACAGACTGACGCTTCGCCGCCCCGACGACTGGCACCTGCACCTGCGCGACGGCGCTGTCATGCGCGCGGTTCTGCCGCATACCGCGACCCAGTTCGCCCGCGCGCTTGTCATGCCGAACCTTGTGCCCCCGGTCGTCACCGCAGCGGACGCCGCCGATTACCGGGACCGGATCCTCGCCGCCAATCCGCGCGGATCGGGTTTCCGGCCTCTGATGACCCTCTATCTGACGGAAGAAACCCAGCCCCGCGACGTGCGGGCCGCCGCCGAGATCGGCCTGATCATAGCGGTCAAGCTGTATCCCGCCGGCGCGACCACCAATTCCGCAAGCGGCGTGCGCGACATGGGCAAGGTCATGCGCGTACTGGAAAACATGGCGCAGATCGGCCTGCCGCTTTGTGTCCACGGCGAGGTCGTCGATAGCGATGTCGATATATTCGACCGCGAGGCCGCGTTCATCGACCGCGTTCTCGATCCCCTCCGCCGGCAGATCCCCGGCCTTCGCGTGGTGATGGAGCATGTCACGACGCGCGATGCGGTCGAGTACGTGCGATCCGGCGGCGACGATCTGGGCGCGACGATCACGGTTCATCACCTGGTGCTGAACCGCAACCATATGCTGGCGGGCGGGATACGGCCGCACTACTATTGCCTGCCGGTCCTAAAGCGCGAAACGCATCGCCGCGCCTTGGTCGAAGCCGCGCTGTCGGGCGACAGCTCGTTCTTTCTGGGCACCGACAGCGCCCCGCATGTGGACGCGGCGAAGTTGCAGCCCTGCGGCTGCGCGGGTTGCTTTACCGCGCCCGTCGCCATGCCGCTGCTGGCGGATCTGTTCGACGCGGAAGGCGCGCTCGACCGGCTGGAAGGCTTCGCGTCCGAGCATGGCGCGCGATTCTACGGCCTACCGCTCAATACCGGGACGCTGACGCTGGAACGTAAGGCGCCGACACTGCTTGCCAACGTGGAAACGGATGACGGGCCGTTGACGGTGTTCGATCCCGGCCGCGCGATCGGCTGGCGCGTCGCCGAAGAAGGATGCGCACCATGATCCCGGCCAGCTTTCCCACCCGCGAGGAGATTGCGCGCCTCAGCGCCGGCATGCTGCTCGAGGTCGGGGCCGTCGCCTTCAATGCCGCCGACCCTTATACCTTCGCCAGCGGCCAGAAGGCACCCACTTATGTCGATTGCCGGCGGCTCATTTCCTATCCGCGCGTCCGGTCGGTGCTGATGGATTTCCTGACGCTGACGGTCATGCGCGACGCGGGGTTCGAAGCGTTCGACAACATCGCCGGCGGCGAGACGGCCGGGATTCCCTTCGCGGCGCTGGTGGCCGAACGAATGGCGCTGCCGATGACTTATGTGCGCAAGAAGCCGAAAGGCTATGGCCGCAATGCCCGCATCGAGGGTCGCATGAGCGAGGGCGAGCGCGTTCTGCTGGTCGAGGATCTGGCGACGGACGGCGGCAGCAAGCTTTCTTTTGTGGACGCGATCCGCGACACCGGCGCGACCTGCGCCCATACGGCGGTGATCTTCTACTACGGCATCTTTCCGCAGACCATTCCGACGCTCTCGGCGCATGAGGTCACGCTGCATCACCTGTGCACATGGTGGGACGTTCTGGCGGAGGCGCGGCGGCGGGGAAGTTTCGACGCGGAAACGCTGGCCGCCGTGGAGGATTTCCTGCGCGATCCGGAAGGCTGGCGCGCCGCCAGCGGATAGACCCGCCAGACCGCGCGGCGATGGGTCACGCCACGTTTCGGCAGTCCCGACGACACGACCGGCACGATTGCGCATTGATCCCCCGGCCCAGGGGGCGCTATGCCCAAGGCGGGCAGACGAGGGGCAGGCGGATGAGCGAGGTGGCACGTTTCATGCCGGGCGGACCGGGCGCATCCACCGAGGACGCGCTTCCCGACCTGCCCCACAATATCGAGGCCGAAGCGCAGCTTCTGGGCGCGATCCTGACCAACAACGACATCTACGACCGCGTTGCGGCCATCCTGAACGAGACGCATTTCTATCATCCCGTCCATGCCCGCATCTTCGAGGTCGCGGCAGCCCGAATCGCGGTGAACGCGTTGGCCTCTCCGGTCACGCTCAAGGCGTTTCTGCAGGACGAACCGGGTTTGCAGGAACTGGGCGGCGCATCGTATCTGGTGCGGCTGGCCGGTTCCGCGATCAGCAGCTATGCCGCGCGGGACTATGCGCAGACGGTCTATGATCTGGCGATCCGGCGCAAGCTGATCGACGTGGGCCGCGACATCGCCGCCAAGGCCGCGCGCGTTGATGTGCTGTCGGAACCGCGCGATCAGATCGTCGCTGCCGAACAGGAACTCTACAAGCTGGCCGAGGCCGGCAAGGGCAGCCAGGGCTTTCAGTCGTTCCTGCGCGCCGTCACCGATGCGGTGAATGTCGCCAACGCGGCCTATCAGCGCGAGGGCGGGCTGGCGGGTATCTCGACGGGTCTGGTCGATCTCGACAGGAAGTTGGGCGGGCTGCACAAGTCCGACCTGCTGATCCTTGCCGGGCGGCCGTCGATGGGCAAGACGTCGCTGGCGACCAACATCGCGTTCAACATCGCCAAAGCCTATCGCCGGGGCACCCGGCCGGACGGGACCGAGGGCGCGGTGGATGGCGGCGTCGTCGGCTTCTATTCGCTCGAGATGAGCGCCGAGCAGCTTGCCGCGCGCATCCTTTCCGAAGCGTCCGAGGTTCCCAGCGAGCAAATCCGGCGCGGCGACATGAACGAGGCCGAGTTTCGCCGTTTCGTCGAGGCCGCGAAGTCGCTCGAAGCCTGTCCGCTTTATATCGACGACACCCCGGCCCTGCCGATCAGCCAGCTTGCCGCCCGCGCCCGGCGGCTGAAGCGCGAACACGGGCTGGACGTGCTGTTCGTCGATTATCTGCAACTGGTTCGCGGCACCGGCCGGAACGAGAATCGCGTGAACGAGATCAGCGAGATCACCCAAGGACTCAAGGCCATCGCCAAGGAGCTCGATATTCCCGTGGTCGCATTGTCGCAGCTCAGCCGCCAGGTCGAGAACCGCGAGGACAAGCGCCCGCAACTCAGCGACCTGCGCGAATCGGGGTCGATCGAGCAGGACGCGGATGTCGTGATGTTCGTGTTCCGGGAAGAATACTACAAGGAACGCGAGAAACCGGGCGATCACGAACTTGAAAAGATCGCCAACTGGCAGCAGGAGATGGAACGTCTGCACGGGCGCGCGGAAGTCGTCATCGGCAAGCAGCGCCACGGCCCCATCGGCAGCGTCGATTTGAGCTTTGAAGGACGGTTCACGCGGTTCGGCAATCTGGTGCAGCCCTGGCAGCAGGGCAGCGCCGGCGATGTGAGCTTCTGACGATTGGCCACCGGATCGCTGACCATAGACCTTGCCGCCATAGCGGCGAACTGGCGCGCGCTCGATGCGCTTGGCGGCGGGTCCTGCCGCACGGGTGCCGTGGTCAAGGCCGACGCCTACGGGCTGGGGGCAAGCCGGGTCGCCCCTGCACTGGCGCAGGCGGGGGCACGCGATTTCTTCGTCGCCGTCGCCGAGGAAGGGGCAGCCCTGCGCAAGGCCCTTGGACCGGGGCCGGACATTTACGTCTTTGCGGGACACATGAACGGCGATGCGGCCGCAATTCGGGACGCCGACCTGATCCCGCTGCTGAACTCGCCCGAGCAGGTCGAACGGCATTTCCGCCTTCTGCCGCGGGCGGCATTCGGCGTGCAACTCGATACCGGCATGAACCGTCTGGGGCTTGAACCGGACGACTGGCGGGGTCTGCGCGACCTTGTCGATGGGAACGGCCCGCGTCTGGCCATCAGCCATCTGGCCAGCGCTGACGAACCGGACCATTCCGCGAACGCCGCACAACTGCGGACCTTCGTCGAGATGACCGAAGGTCTGAATGCCCCCCGATCGCTTGCGGCGACGGGTGGGGCGTTGCTGGGCCGGGCGTGGCATTTCGACATGATCCGCCCCGGTATCGGGCTTTACGGCGGATTGCCTTATGCAGACGCCGTTCCGGCCGTCCGGTTGTCCCTGCCCGTGGTGCAACAGCGCGATGTCGCGGTTGGGGAAAGCGTCGGCTATGGCAACGCCTGGCACGCCGACCGTCCCTCGCGCGTCGCGACCTTGGCGTCGGGTTATGCCGATGGCTTGCCAAGGGCGATAGGCCAAAGCGGTTCCGCCAAGGTTTATGCCGGCGCGACGGCCTGCCCCATTATCGGCCGCGTCTCGATGGATCTGCTGACCGTGGACGTGACCGATCTGGACGAAGTGCCGGACACGCTGGAGATGCTTTGCGAACATCAGGGCATCGACGCGCTGGCCGACCTTGCCGGGACGATCGGCTACGAAATCCTCACCTCGCTGGGCCATCGTTACGAACGGCATTACGCCGCGTGACCCGGCTGCGGCGCTTGCCCGCCGCCCCGCATCGCGGCAAGAGGATCGCATGGCGAAATCACTGAACTATGTCTGCACGGTCTGCGGGGCCGCGCATGGCAAGTGGTCCGGTCGCTGCGACGATTGCGGCGCCTGGAATACGATTGTCGAGGAAACGCCGCTCAGCGTCGGGCCGGCGTCGAAATCGCTTGGGGCACGGCGCGGCAAGGGCATGGTGCTGACCGATCTGGCCGCCGCCGAAGCGCCCCCACCGCGCAGCCGCAGCGGCCTGGACGAACTCGACCGTGTGCTGGGCGGCGGTCTGGTGCCTGCCAGCGCCATTCTGGTCGGCGGCGATCCGGGCATCGGCAAGTCCACGCTGCTGTTGCAGGCCGCGGCCGCCTTTGCCGCGAACGGGCTGCGTTGCATCTATGTCTCGGGCGAGGAAGCGGCGGCACAAATCCGTATGCGCGCACAACGGTTGGGCCTCGGCGACGCGCCGGTGCGATTGGCGGCGGAAACCGCCTTGCGCGACATTCTGACGACGCTGGAAGCGGAGAAACCCGATCTGGCGATCATCGATTCCATTCAGACCATGTGGGCCGACAATGTCGACAGCGCCCCCGGCAGCGTCAGTCAGGTGCGCGCGGCGGCCCACGAGCTGACGGCCTTTGCCAAGCGGCAGGGAACGTCGGTCATTCTTGTGGGGCATGTCACCAAGGAAGGCCAGATCGCCGGGCCCCGCGTGGTCGAGCATATGGTCGACACGGTCCTCTATTTCGAGGGCGAGCGCGGCCATCAATTCCGCATTCTGCGTGCCGTGAAGAACCGCTTCGGTCCCGCGGACGAGATCGGGGTGTTCGAGATGACGGGCGCGGGGCTGGCCGAGGTCGCCAATCCGTCTGCGCTGTTTCTGACCGACAGCCAGTCGCCCCAGCCCGGATCCGCGGTGTTCGCCGGGATCGAGGGGTCGCGCCCGGTCTTGTGCGAGATGCAGGCGTTGGTCGCCCCTACCCCGCACAGTCAGCCGCGTCGGTCGGCCGTGGGCTGGGATGGCGGGCGGCTGGCGATGATCCTTGCCGTTCTCGAGGCCCGCTGCGCGGTGCCGTTCGCCGGGCTCGACGTCTACCTGAACGTGGCGGGCGGTCTGCGCGTCCGCGAACCCGCCGCGGACCTGGCGGTCGCATGCGCGCTGCTTTCGGCGCGCGAGGATGTGGCGCTGCCGCCCCAGTCGGTCGTGTTCGGCGAGATCAGCCTGTCGGGTGGGCTGCGTCCCGCCAGCCAGACGGAATTGCGGTTGAAAGAAGCCGCGAAACTTGGTTTCACCACCGCAATCGCGCCGTTGCCCGGCCGGGCCGAGCTGGCAGGCGAAGCCGGCGCTGCAATCGTGCTGCGCCCCTTCCCCGATCTGGCCACGCTTGTCGGCGACATGTTCGGCGCCGGCTGATAGGAACGCAGGATGAATTCTTTCACGCTGATCGACGGTCTGGTGATCGCGGTGATCGTCATATCGGCCATCCTGGCCTATTCGCGCGGCTTCGTGCGCGAGGGCATGGCGATCGTCGGGTGGATCGTCGCGGCGATGGTCGCGTTCGTCTTCGCCGCGACTGTCCGCCCGCTGGTGGGCGAATTGCCGGTCGTGGGCGGGTTTCTGAACGACAGTTGTGAATTGGGCATCATCGCCGCGTTCGCGCTGGTCTTTGCCGTGGCCCTGGTCGTCGTGTCGATCTTCACGCCGCTGCTTTCGGGCGCGATCCGCGATTCGGCCCTGGGGCCGGTGGATCAGGGGGCGGGTTTTCTCTTCGGGGTCGCGCGCGGTGTGCTGTTGGTCGCGGTGGCGTTGATCGTCTACGACCGGGCGATGGTCACGGGCCGCATCCCCATGGTCGATGACAGCCGCACCGCCGCCATATTCTCGCGCAGCCAGGATCGGATCGACGGCGCAATTCCCGACGATGCGCCGGGCTGGATCGTTCTGCGTTACGAACAGCTTGTCGGTGCCTGCGCCGCCTGAAGGCGCAGGCACGCTATTCGGTCAGATCAGGCGCACCTGCGCGCCGACTGGCGTGATGGCGAAAAGCTCGGCGATCTTCTCGTTGTAAAGGCCGATGCAGCCGGACGACGACCGGCGTCCGATCTTGCGCGTGTCGTGTGTGCCGTGGATCAGATATGCCGGCCAATCGAGATACATGGCGTGCGTTCCCAAGGGGTTGCCCGGCCCCGGCGGCATGTAGTCGGGCAACCACGGATCGCGTTCCTTCATGCTGGCGGTCGGGCGCCAGTCGGGGCCTTCGCGCTTGCGCACGATCTCGCTATAGCCGCGGCGGGTCAGTTCCTCGCTCATGGGAACGGATGTCGGATAAAGCCGGTAATCGCCGCCACCGGCCGCCCAGTAATGCAGCGCCCGCGCGCCGGTATCGGCCACCAGCGTCACCCGGTCCACATTGTCGAAGTGGTCTTCCCAACGCTGCATCGCAAAGGCCGACATGTTGTGCCGCGACGTTTCGGGCAGGTTCGAAGGCGTCTGGGGAGCGCCGAACGCGATGGCTGGCGCAAACAGGGCGGCGCCCGTCCCGATCAACAATCCCCGCCGGTCGATCTTGCTGCTCATTCCTCGTCTCCGCGTTTATTGTTCTGGCCTGCAAGGTGCCAGCCGCCCCCTTACAAGGCAATCAACGCCCGGTCACGTCGCGGTGAAGGTGCATTCGCGTGACACGGGGGCTTTTTGACCCTAGAGGATGACGACCGCCCCAGGAGCATGCCATGCGCGCCAGGCCCTTCGCCCATCCTTTCGACGACGACAAGCTGCACGAGGAATGCGGCGTGTTCGGCGTCTCCGGCGTCGCGGATGCCGCGAACTTCGTCGCGCTGGGATTGCATGCGCTTCAGCATCGCGGGCAGGAAGCGGGCGGCATCGTCAGCCACGACGCGACCGCAGGGTTCAATTCGGCCAGGCGCATGGGCTATGTGCGTGACAATTTCACCAAAGCGTCGCTGATGGAGACGTTGCCCGGACCGCTGGCGATCGGGCATGTGCGCTATTCAACGACGGGTGCCAAGGGCACGACGCAATTGCGCGACGTGCAGCCCTTCTTCGGCGAATTCAGCATGGGCGGCGCGGCCATCGCGCATAACGGGAACATCACCAATGCGGACGCGCTGCGGCGGGAGTTGATCGGAGCCGGGTCGATCTTTCAATCCGCCAGCGACAGCGAATGCATCATTCACCTGATGGCGCGGTCCCTGCAACGCAAGGTGCCGGACCGGATGCAGGACGCCCTGCGGCGGGTCGAGGGCGCGTTTTCCATCGTGGCGATGACGCGGACCAAATTGATCGGCGTCCGCGATCCCCTGGGTGTGCGGCCCCTGGTTCTGGGGCGGCTCGACGGGTGCGGATGGGTGTTGAGTTCCGAGACCTGCGCGCTCGACATCATCGGCGCGGCTTTCGTCCGCGAGATCGAACCGGGCGAGATGGTGGTGATCGAGAATGGCGAGGTTGCCAGCCACCGCCCCTTCGCACCGCAAAAGCCCCGTTTCTGCATTTTCGAGCACGTCTATTTCAGCCGCCCCGATTCGATTCTGGGCGGCCGGTCGGTCTATGAGACCCGGCGCGCCATCGGGGTGGAACTGGCCCGCGAGGCGCCGGTGGAGGCCGATCTGGTCTGCCCCGTCCCCGACAGCGGCACCCCCGCGGCCATCGGCTACAGTCAGGAATCGGGGATCCCCTATGCGATGGGGATCATCCGCAACCAGTATATGGGTCGAACCTTCATCGAGCCGACCGAGCAGATCCGCAACATGGGCGTCCGGCTGAAGTTGAACGTCAACCGCGCCCTCATCCGCGGCAAGCGCGTCGTGCTGGTGGACGATTCGGTCGTGCGGGGAACCACCAGCATCAAGATTCGCGAGATGGTTCTGGATGCAGGCGCAGCCGAGGTCCACTTCCGCATCGCCAGCCCTCCGACCGCCTGGCCCTGCTTCTACGGGGTCGATACGCCGGATCGCGACAAGCTGCTGGCCTCGTCCATGTCCGAGGAAGAGATGTGCGCGCATCTGGGCGTGGATTCGCTGCGGTTTATCTCGCTAAACGGGCTTTACCGCGCGACGGGCGAAGCGCAGGGCCGCAACAACGCATCGCCGCAACATTGCGATGCCTGCTTTTCGGGAGATTACCCCGTCATCCCGTCGGATCGCGTGGCACAGGGGTTCTGTCTGAAGGCGGCGGAATGACGTGTCGTCGTCATTCGGCCTGCCGCAGTCGCGACGGATCGTAGCCGTAAAAGTCCAGAATTTCCCGCGCCGCCGCCAGACGGTCGGCTGGCGCATTCGGGTCGCGGTTCAAGACCCAGGCGCCGCGTCCAGACTGCGTCCCGATCACGGCGGTCCGGTATCCTTCATCGACCCAAAGCACCCACCACGTTGCTGGCTGCCCATCGTCACCGGCGAATGTGACCGACAGCCGACCGGGACCGACCGGAATCGCGCGCCCTGCGGTCTGCGTCACGGATCCGTCGGCGCTGCGACAGAACCGCCCAAGGCCGAGCGTTCCGTCCGGCCGCGGGGTATACTCCGTCCACGACGATAGACAAGCGATAGCGGCAACTGAAGGGAATGCCGCGACCTCATACCACCGGCCCCCGAACCGGACCGGATCGAACGAGGCGATGGATGCGAAAGGGGCTGACGGATCGCGGTCGGTCGTTACGGGGGCCGCGCGCTCGCCACCGCATGCCGCCAACAACAGCAGGGTCAGAAGGATCAGTCTCGGCACAAGGTCGCCTGCGTTCCGCCTGCCAGCAGGATTTCGTTGCAACCGAAAACGGGCGTGACGGGCGTACAGGTCCGCGATCGCGCAAGACACAGGCCCTCGCATTCCGATTGCTGGGAACAGCTGCGATTGGCGTCCTTCGTAAGCGTATAGCACACCAATGCGCCCTTCCCGCCCGGTCCCCATCGACCGCCGCGCGCCTCGCACATGGCCTTCTCGCGCGCGATGCGGTCAGGGCCTGGTACGTCCTCGACGGTTTGGAGATCATCCGCCTGACAGGCTGTCATGACCGCAGCGACAAGTATAGCGGCTCGCATCATACGCGACCTCGTGCGTCAACCGCTTTGCCGTTTTGACAGTCCCCTGCCATTGCCCGCCTTCCTGCTTCGGTCTCTATCCGCTGTCGCGAAACTGAACGCAACGGCGTTTACCACGGCAAGGGCGATACGCCGATCACGACGGGATGGAGAAGGACAAGGGCCGCCCATACGATCAACCCCATCAAAATACGAAGGATCGCGCCGGGCCACGAAATCGGCGCGAACAGCGATGCGGCCTTTGCCCGTCTGTGCAAGACGTCCCATTCGTTTCCCATCGCGCGTTTTCCGCGGCGGTCGATGATGCGTTGGCCAAGAATCGCAAAGACCGCGAAGGTGCCGAACAGGACGATGTGCGCCAGATCGCCGTTGGCCACCAGATGCGACCCGGCCCAAAGCGCCAGCGCCCACAATACCGGATGCCGCATCCATCTGACGACACCCGGATGCTGCGGGTCGAACCCCGCCGAAGGACCGCCGAAGGAAAACGGGTTCGGTCGTCCCAGTGCCACGGCCAGGATCACGCAGGCCAGTGCCATGCCGGCCATCGGCACCCACGGCTGCCAGCTGGCCGGATACCAGAAAGGGATCCACGGCGCCCTGCCCGCCGCGATTATCAACCAGATGAGGACAGCGAGCGACAGGATCGAGTAGATCAGCGTAAAGCCCCTCTGCCCCAAGATGTGCGTCAACCTGCCTCGCACCGGCGGTCGCAGCGGCACCGAATGCACGACGAAAAACGCGACGAAAGCCGCGGCGAAACCCGCCCAGCCCATCGGCTCATCCTTCTTTCGGCAGCAGGAGGAGAGG
Organism: Oceaniovalibus guishaninsula JLT2003; assembly: GCF_000299575.1. Taxonomy (GTDB): domain Bacteria; phylum Pseudomonadota; class Alphaproteobacteria; order Rhodobacterales; family Rhodobacteraceae; genus Palleronia; species Palleronia guishaninsula. The sequence goes on along the minus strand of NZ_AMGO01000011.1, from coordinate 61,576 downwards.
ACCGTAAAGCAGCGCAAACCCGCCGAAGGACGCGATCCAGGCCAGTCCAGCGACGATGTGCAGACTGACCTGAAACTCGAGGAAACCTGGCGCGGCCACCCGTGCGATGACGGCGACGATCAGGGCGCCATAGATGGCCACCGTGCCCGGCCCCGCATGCAGGTCGCGTCCCGAATGGCCCAGCGTCGCACGCGTCATCACGGCCAGGGTCATCGTGCCGATGCCGCCGGCCATCCACAGATGCTGCGCCGCCGCTTCGCCGGCAAACTGGGGCCACCAGATGGCTGCCGCCATCGCAACAGCCCCCAAAGGCACGAACGCATAGCCGATATGAAGGATAGTCAGCAACGGCTCGGCCAGCGTCGCCCGCCCTTGCCATCGCGACAACCGCGCCGCATGCAGCACGCCCAGCAGCAGCAACGCGGCAGCGGTCGAACGCTCGTGCGGCAGCAGAACCCAAAGCAGGAGGGCGGCAATGGTCACGAGCAGGACGATCTTGTCGAAACGCTGCATCGGCGGGACAGGCAGACGGTCCGATCCGCGCTTGACCAGCCAGTTGCGCGTGAAGGACGGCACGATCCTGCCGCCGATCAGGGCGATCATCACCAGACCCGTCGCCAGCCCTAGTCGCAGACCATAGCCCTGCGCTGCAAACTGCCCCATCGCCGCCTCGCAATAGAAGATGCCGTTCGCGATGGCGAAAACCGTCAGCAAGGCCAGGACCGGCAAGTTGCGCCAGTTCTTCCCGGCGACGATCTCGCGCAGGATGACGCCGCCCAGGATCAAGGGGAAAGCCAGATCGACGACAGCGACCGCAGGGAGGCTCAGATCGAAGGCCCCGGCGACCGCCGCCCGTCCGGCAAGCCAGAGCAGCGCCAGCAACCCCAGGTTCCACCCTACCACCGGAAGGCGCCCCGTCCAGTTCGGCACCGCGGTCAACAAGAACCCCGCAACCACGCCGCCAAGATAGCCGAAGAGAAATTCGTGCGCGTGCCAGGAGATCGGATCGAAATGGGGCGGGGGGTCGAGGCGCCCGGCAAGCATGACAATCCATACGGCCATCGCCAACGCGGCCCATGCGGCCGACAACAGGAAGAACGGACGAAAGCCGAAGGACAAAAGCGCCGGTCCCGTCCATGCCCGCGACAGCGCGGCCGTGCCCTGTGCCTTCATGTTCCATCTCCGACAAGTGATAGCGACAATGGCGATCTAGGACGCGACCGCCCGGCATACTTTGCCAAGTCGCAAGAACCGCGCCGAAACCGCGATTGACATCTCTGACTATTTTAGTCAACCAATCAGTTATGCAGGGAAGGGTTCGGGATCCTTTCGTTCTTCGACCGGACATATTCGGGAAACGACACGATGAAGGCACGCCACGACTTCGACCCTTCGGCGCCGACGGCACGCGGTGCGGCGCCCGTCGCGGAACTTGGCGCGTTGCCCATGATCGAACGGGCGGCCGTGCTCTATCTGCGGGCGTGGTGCGACGGCGATATCGGCAGGGCCGCCGTCAAAGCCGACTTCGAACACGTCATGGGCAAGGATCGGGGTCGCGACGCCGTGTCAGATTTCGACGATCTGATGCGCCTTGTGGTCGGTCAGTGCCGCCGTCCGCTGATGCACCACCGGCAGGGTTGCCGCTGCGTCGGGGCGGATGAAAGTGCGTTCGCCCACATGATCGGGGCGGCTGCCGCCCAGGACCGCGACGACGCCTTGCTTTTTGCCAGCACCCTGCTGACAGGTCACGCGGCCTGGTCCGCCATCTGCCTGGCCGAGTCGCTGGCGCAGACATTCCTTTGCCTGTCCCGAAGCGGCCCGGCCCCGACACACCGTCCCCGACCGACCGACTATACCCATTGAGAGGATTGCGAATGACCAGAACCCTTGCCGCCGCCGTCGCCACCAGTGCGCTCGTCGCCCTGCCCGCTTTTGCCGTCGAACGATCGGACGTTCTCGAAACCTATGCCGATATCGCCGCCGCGAAGTATGCCGACAGCCGAGATGCGGCGCGACAGCTTCAGACAGCGATACACAAATTTATTGACGCGCCGTCCGCCGAGGGTCTGGACGCGGCCCGCACCGCCTGGCGCGAGGCGCGTATTCCCTACATGCAGACCGAAGTCTATCGTTTCGGCAATCCGATGGTGGATGAATGGGAAGGGCGCGTGAATGCCTGGCCGCTGGACGAAGGGTTGATCGACTATGTCGATCCGACCTATGGCGGCGCTACGGACGAGAACGAGTATGCGGCGCTCAACGTCATCGCCAACCCGCAATTCCAGTTGTCGGGCCGGACCGTCGATGCGTCCCGGATCACGCCGGACCTGCTGCAAGACGTGTTGCAGGAGGCGGACGGAGTCGAGGCGAATGTCGCCACAGGATATCACGCCATCGAATTTCTGCTCTGGGGTCAGGATCTGAACGGAACCGATGCGGGCGCGGGCGACCGGCCCTGGACCGATTACGCATCGGGCGACGACTGCACCAATGGCAATTGCGACCGTCGGGCAGACTATCTGCGCGTGGTGACGGATCTGCTGGTTGACGATCTGGACGAAATGGCGAGGGCCTGGGGCGCTAACGGTGCCGCGCGCGCAGATTTGACGGCGGACGAAGAGGCCGGGATGGCGGCGATCCTGACCGGGATGGGGTCGTTGTCCTACGGCGAACTTGCCGGTGAGCGGATGAAGCTTGGCGTCCTGCTGAACGATCCCGAGGAAGAGCACGACTGCTTTTCCGACAACACGCATGAAAGCCATTATTATGACGGAGTTGGGATGCAGAACGCCTATCTGGCCAGCTATACCCGAATGGATGGCAGCGTCGTATCCGGCCCCTCGCCCTCCGATCTGGTCGCCGCCGCCGATCCGCAGGTCGATGCCCAACTGCGCGAAAGGCTCGACGCGTCGGTGGAAGCGCTCGACCGGGTCCGCGATGCGGCGAACGATGGCATGGCCTATGACATGATGCTTGCGCGCGGGAATGCCGAAGGTGAAAAGCTGGTGATGGATGCGGTCGATGCGCTGGTGGCCCAGACCCGCGCGATCGAACGCGCTGTCGCCGCGCTCGACCTCGGCGCTATCGAGGTCGAGGGTTCGGATTCGCTCGACGCGCCTGATGCGGTGTTTCAATAGGCTACGTTCGCCGGACCGGAAATGACGATGAAGAAAGCCATGCCGATGCTGACCGTCGCCGCGCTGGGATGCGCGGCGGCTGTCGGTGCGGGCGATGCAGGACATCATGACGTCGACCTGACGCGTCCGCATCTCGACGTCATCCCGCGCACGGCGGATGAGGCGCGGCGTGTTGCGGATGTCACGTCGCCCGCGACGCAATTTGACGAGGCCGAACCGTTCGAGGCCAATGGCGGCGGCGCTGCGACCGTCCCCGTCCGCAACGACGCCGACGCCTTTTCGCTGTCATCGGCGAACATGCCGTTCGAGCGGGAGCTGGATTTCAAGGTCGGCAACGGTCTTTTTCGTAAGCTCTGGGTTTCTGCGCCGTCCTCGACGCAGGTTTCCGACGGTCTCGGGCCGCTTTACAATTCGCGCGGTTGTCAAAGCTGTCATCTGAAGGACGGTCGCGGCCATCCGCCGGAAGGGCCGGACGACGATGCGGTGTCGATGTTCCTGCGTGTGTCGGTCCCGGCACCGGACACCGCAGATATCGACGCGCTCGATGCCTTCCTTCTCAGTCTTGGCGACAGCAGCGAACGCACGGCACCCGATCCCGTCTATGGCGGGCAATTGCAGGACTTTGCCTTGCAGGGCCATCCGGCCGAATATCGCCTTGGCATCGCGTATGACGAGATCGAGGTGCCGCTTTCGGGCGGCGAGACGGCGATGCTGCGAAGCCCTGTCTATACAGCCGAGGATCTGGGGTATGGCCCCCTTGCGGATGGCGCGATGCTCAGCCCCCGTGTCGCCCCGCAGATGATCGGGCTTGGCCTGCTGGAAGCGATCCCCGCCGCCGATATTCTGGCGCAGGCCGACCCCGACGATGCGGACGGCGACGGCATTTCCGGGCGTGCGCAAATCGTCTGGTCGTTCGAGTTCGATCGCCCGATGCTGGGGCGGTTCGGGTTGAAGGCCGGGGCGCCGACGATCCGCGAACAATCCGCCAGCGCCTTTGCCGGCGATATCGGGATCTCGTCGCCGATATTTCCGGCACCGTCCGGCGATTGTACCGAAGAACAGGCCGAATGTCTGGCTGCCCCCAACGGCAACACCGGCACGCCGGAAGGCACCGAGATCGGGACCGAAGGGCTGGATTTCGTGACCTTCTACTCGCGCAACCTCGCGGTGCCGCAGCGGCGCGACGTGGACGATCCCCAGGTTCTGCGCGGCAAGGAAATGTTCCATACGGTCGGCTGCACCGGCTGTCACACGCCCAAACACGTGACCGACCGCCTCGGCGATCAGCCCGAACAAAGCTTTCAGCTGATTTGGCCATATACCGATCTGCTGTTGCATGACATGGGACCGGGACTGGCCGACAATCGCCCCGAAGGGCGCGCATCGGGTCGCGAATGGCGCACCGCGCCGCTTTGGGGAATCGGCCTGACGGAACAGGTCAGCGGCCATACCTATTACCTGCATGACGGACGCGCGCGGTCGTTGCTAGAAGCGGTTCTCTGGCATGGCGGCGAAGCCGAGGCTGCGCGCGATGCTGTCGTCGAGATGTCCGTTGCCGACCGGGCCGCGCTGATCCGGTTTCTGGAGTCGCTATGAAATACGCCGTCGCCTTCACCATCGGCCTTGCGATTGCGGCCGGTTCCGTCGCCGCCGGGGTCGAGCAGGCGATCGACGACCAAATCCTGCCCGGCTATGCCGCCTTTAGCGATGCGACGGCTGCCCTGCGGCAGACCGCGATGAATGACTGCACCGCTGCGGCTATCCGTCCCGACTGGAATGGTGCGATGGATGCCTGGCTCGGTGTCGGGCATCTGCGCTTCGGCCCCGCCGAGGCCGAGGGGCGGGCTACTGCCATAGCCTTCTGGCCCGACACGCGGGGCGCGACGGCCCGGACGTTGGCCGATCTTCTGATTGCTCGGGATCCGGTCATCGACACGCCCGAAGGCACGGCGACCCTGTCCGTCGCGGCACGAGGATTGTATGCGCTGGAATTGCTCCTTTACGATCCGCAATTCGACGATAATGGCGCTTATGGATGCGCCCTGCTGCGCGCCCTGACGACCGACCTTGCCGCAATGGCCGCCAGCATCGAGGACGAGTGGCAGAACGGTTATGCCGACGCCTTGCGTCACGCCGGCGATCCGGGCAACGATGTCTTTCTCAGCGAACGCGAGGCGCGGCAGACGCTGTTCACCGCGCTTCTGACCGGGCTAGAATTCATCGCCGATCAGCGCCTCGGCCGGCCGATGGGCACGTTCGAACGGCCCCGCCCCGCCCGCGCCGAAAGCTGGCGTGCAGGGCGCAGCCAGCGCAATGTGATTCTTTCGCTGCGCGCCTTGTCGGGTCTAGCGGATGCACTGGCGGACAGCGGAACGCCCCGAACGGATGCGGCATTCTCGCGCGCCATGGATCTGGCCGACACGCTGGACGATCCGGTCTTCGGGGCGGTCGTCGATCCTACCGGACGGCTGCGGGTCGAGGTTCTTCAACAAGCCGTTCGCGATGCGCGCGAGACGGCGCTGATGGAACTGGGCCCGGCCTTGGGGGTCTCGGCGGGCTTCAATTCGGCCGATGGAGATTGAGAATGACCAGCCGCCGCCGGTTCCTTGCCACGCTTGCCGCGACAGCCGCCCTGCCTGCCGCCGGATGGGCCGAGGTCGGATCGCCCGATTATCTGGCCGCGGCACGCGAACCTGATGGCACCTTTGCGCTGTTCGGTCTGACGGCCCAGGGACAGGATACGCTCCGTATCCCCCTACCCGCGCGCGGTCATGCCGCTGCGGGTCATCCCGTTCGCGCGCAGGCCGTGGCCTTTGCGCGCCGTCCCGGCACCTATGCCCTGGTCATCGATTGTGCCCGCGGGACGGTTCTGCATCGCCTAGCCGCGCCGGAAGGCCATCACTTCAGCGGTCACGGCACGTATTCTCTCGACGCGACGACGCTCTACACGGCCGAGATTGAGGATGCGACCGGGATCGGCCAAATCGGGTTCTGGGACGTCGATTCGGGCTATGCGAGGTCCGGTTGGATCGCGTCCGGCGGGATCGGTCCGCACGAGATCTTGCGCCTGCCCGGCCGCGAAGTGATCGTCGTCGCCAATGGCGGGATCGTCGTCGCGCCGGATGATGACCGCACAAAGCTGAACATCGACACGATGCGGCCGAGCCTCAGCTATCTGGCGCCCACGGGCGGTGTGATCGACCGGGTCGAGCTTGATTCCGACCTGCGCAAGAACTCGATCCGTCATCTGGCCATCGCCGATGACGGCACCGTGGCCCTCGCGATGCAATGGGAAGGCGACGGCGACATCATGCCACCGCTGCTGGGCCTGCACCGGATGGGACACAAGCCGGTTCTTTGCGACTTGCCGGGCCCCGTGGCATCCCGTGTCCAGGGCTATGCGGGCAGCGTCGCCGCATCGGCGCAAGGCCAAAGCGTTGCGATCACCTGCCCGCGCGGTGGGCTGGCGGCGCTGTTCGACGGAAACGGCGCTTATATCGGCAAGATCGAGCGACCGGATATCTGCGGCGTAAGTCCGGCAGAGATTGGATTTACCGCTACGGACGGTCTGGGCGGCCTATCGCGTATCGCAGACAACCGCCTGCAACCCCTGCGCGCAACAGAGCGCGCCTGGGACAATCACCTCGTCCGTATCTGACCGGACACCAGGCATTCAGGCACCTCGATAATTGGGCGATTCCCGAACGATCTGCACGTCGTGGACATGGCTTTCCCGCAGGCCCGCGTTGGTGATGCGGACGAACCGGCAATTGCGGCGCATCTCGGCGATGGTCGCGCAGCCGGTATAGCCCATGGCCGCGCGCAACCCGCCGACCAGCTGGTGCAGAACCGCGCCGGTCGCGCCCTTGTAGGGCACCTGCCCTTCGACGCCTTCGGGCACCAGCTTGTCCGACGCGGCGTCCTTCTGGAAATACCTGTCGGCCGACCCGCGGGCCATCGCCCCGAGACTGCCCATGCCGCGATACGCCTTGAAGCTGCGCCCCTGATACAGAATGACGTCGCCGGGGCTTTCGTCGGTCCCGGCGATCATGCTGCCGATCATCGCGCAGGATGCGCCTGCCGCGATCGCCTTGGCGAAATCGCCCGAAAACTTGATGCCGCCATCGGCGATCACGGGCACGTCCCCCGCGCCCGACACGGCATCCATGATCGCGGTCAGCTGCGGCACGCCGACGCCGGCCACCATGCGCGTCGTGCAGATCGAACCGGGTCCGATACCGACCTTCACGGCATCGGCGCCCGAACCGATCAGCGCCCGCGCGCCTTCGGCGGTCGCGATATTGCCAGCGACGATCTGAACCTCATTAGACAGCCGCTTGGCCCGTTCGACGGCGTGCCCTACCCCCTCGGAATGACCGTGCGCCGTGTCGATGACCACGATGTCCACCCCGGCATCGATCAGCGCGGCCGAGCGTTCGAAGCCCGCATCGCCGACAGTGCTGGCCGCCCCCACGCGCAGGCGGCCCAAACCGTCCTTGCAAGCCGCGGGATTGAGAACCGCCTGTTCGGTGTCCTTGAGGGTCAGAAGACCCGTCAGCTTGCCGTGGCCATCCGTGACCAGCAGCTTCTCGATCCGGCGGGCCTTCATCATCGCCTTGGCTTCGTCTAGATCGGCCGGTTCGTGCAGCACGGCCAGATTGTCAGATGTCATCATAGCCGAGACGGGCGTGGCATCGTCGCTAGCAAAACGCATGTCGCGGTTGGTGACGATCCCCACGACGCGCCCCGCGCCGTCCACGACCGGAAATCCGGTGACGCGATAGCGATCCTGCAAGTCTTTCGCGTCGGCAAGCGTCTGCGTCGGCGACAGGGTGATGGGATTATAGACGATACCGCTCTCGAACCGCTTGACGCGCCGGACTTCCTGCGCCTGCTCCTCGACCGACAGGTTGCGATGGATGACGCCGATACCGCCCGACTGCGCCATGGCAATGGCCATCCGCGCCTCGGTCACGGTATCCATTGCGCTGCTGAGCAGCGGGATGTTCATGCGGATCGTGCGCGTTACCTGGGTCCGGGTATCGGCAGTGGACGGCAATACGCTGGACGCCGCCGGAACCAGCAATACGTCGTCGAAGGTCAGGGCTTCGCGAATGTCCATCTCTCGCCTCTCCTGTTTGGGGCGACGATATGACAGAGCGGCCGGAAAGATAACAGCACCGCTTTCATGACGCGGCTGCGTATCCTGCCCGGCCGGGCGGCACAGGTCGCGCGAGAAAACCGTCTAAAAGCAGACGTGTTGGAACGGAAGGGCGATGCCGGATCGGCAGGCCCTCTTTGAAATGCGCAAGTCCCGGCGCGGCGACAGGATCGCAGGAACCAAGATCAAGCCGCACGATGCCCGCTTCACGCAGCCAAAGCATCGCGGACCAGAGCAGCAGGTTCATCGCCGATCTGCGACGACCGTCCGGCCCTGACCAGCCGATATGCCATGTGGCGGACGTGCCATGCATGAGAAGACAAATTCCGGCCACAGGCTGATCGCCGGACTGTGCTGCGAAGGAAACGGTCCCCGCAGGGGCAACGCGGCTCCAGCACTTCAACCAGACAGGCGGCAATGCCTTGTATTTCATGGATCGCCGCTGCGCGAGTTCGGCCTGAACCAACCAGTCCGGGCAGTAGCGATGCACGCGCACGTCCAGTCCGGCCCGTTCCGCGGCAACCAGGCGGTTGCGCCATTTGCCGTTCAGAGCCGCGCGTAACGCCGACGGATCGTCCAACAGATCCACGCTCGCGCCCATGTGGGACATGCCGCATCGCAGACCGGGCGCGTCCAGATCACCGGCGGCGCCGATCAGGATCGACCGCCCCCCTTGCCGAAGCGAGGCGGCGAGGTAACGCAGCGCGTCAGGATCGGGATCGGAACTGTCGCACCATACTGGCCCATGTCCCATCCAGGCGAGACGAAGCGGTCCGAAGCGACGAAGGATGACCTGCGCGTAGCCGAGCGTCTCGGCTCCGGCGCAGATACGCGCCCGCGCAACCCTTGCGCCCAACCGGCAGGCGACTGTCCCGTAATCCCACTGCTGGGCCAGACAGGCCGCGCCGACGGCATCGCCCCATTCCTGCCGCCCCAACTCGTTCCAAATAATCCGCATGCAAGATTGATGGCCGGCAAAACCGAAAGAACGGTTAATGTCCGCCGCCTATTCCGCGGGAATAGCCTCGGGCGCGGTCAGTTTGCCGTCACGATAGAGCAGCGATTTGCCGTCGCGGAAGACGTGAACCTTTCCCGGCTCTGCCGTCAGCCTGACCTCATGCCCCCGGAGGTTGGAATGGGTGCCTCCCAATTTGGCGATGACGGCGGCATCCCCCTTTTCGGTGTCGGTCGATTCGCCAGTCTCGAAATAAAGCAACGTGACTTCGCCCAACGCTTCGGTGATGTCCACGCGGCCGGCGAAGATGTGCGCGCCACCCTCGTCGGCGGCGCGAAAATCCTCGGGGCGGACGCCGACCTTCACTTCCGCCCCCATATCCGCATCGGTCGACGGATAGTCCGACAGCGCGGTTCCGCCGTTCGACATGGCGATGGCCGTCTGTCGCCCAGTTCCGGTGATCCGCCCCGGCAGCAGGTTCATGGCTGGGCTGCCGATGAACTGGGCCACGAACTCGTTCTCGGGCCGCTCGTATAGGTCGAGCGGCGTGCCGACCTGACTGATCCCGCCGCCGGCCAACACCACGATGCGCGAGGCCAGCGTCATCGCCTCGACCTGATCGTGCGTGACGTAGATCATCGTGCTGTCGGGCATCGCCTCTTTCAGTTGCGCAATCTCGATCCGGGTGGCGACACGCAAAGCCGCGTCCAGATTCGATAGCGGTTCGTCGAAAAGATACACCTTCGGATCACGCACGATGCTTCGGCCGATGGCGACCCGCTGGCGCTGGCCGCCCGACAGCGCCTTGGGAAGGCGATCGAGATACGGTTCGAGTTGAAGGATACGGGCGGCCTTGGAAATTGCGGCCTCGATCTCGTCCTTGCTTTTCTTGGCAATCTTCAAAGCGAACGCCATGTTGTCCCGCACGGTCATATGCGGGTAAAGCGCATAGGACTGAAAAACCATGGCAATTCCCCGCTGGGCGGGGGGCACGTTGTTCACCACACGACCGTCGATCTGCAACTCCCCGCCGGTTATCTTTTCCAGTCCCGCAATCATGCGCAGCAATGTCGATTTGCCGCATCCCGAGGGACCGACGAACACGATCAACTCTCCACGCGCGATGTCGAGGTTGATATGCTTGAGCACGTCGACAGAGCCATAGGACTTGGCCACTTCAGTCAGTTTCAGATCGGCCATGTGACCTTACCCCCAGTTACGCTTCTATTTCACGGACCCGGCAAGCAGGCCGCGCACCAGAAAGCGCTGCATCGTGAAGAATACGACAAGTGGCACCGCGATCGACACGAACGCCGCCGTCGCAAGAATACCCCAATCGCCCCCGCGGCTGCCCAGAAGGTCGTCGGCGATCTTCACCGTCATGACCTTGCTGGCATCGTCGGACGGCAGAAACACCTTGGCCACCAGCAGATCGTTCCAAGTCCAGAGGAACTGGAAGATCGCGAAGGCAGCGAGTGCAGGAAAGGACAGCGGCAGAATGATCTTCACGAAAAGCTGGAAATCGGTCGCCCCGTCCACCTTGGCGCTCTCGATGATGTCACGCGGAAGGCCGACCATGTAATTGCGCAGCAGATAGACAGCCAAGGGCAGACCGAAGCCCGTATGCGCCAGCCAGATGCCCAGGAAGGACTGGCCGATACCCAGCCTTTGATGCAGGTTCAACATCGGCACCAGGGCCAGTTGCAGGGGAACGACCAGCAATCCCACGACCAGCGCGATCAGCAGACCGCGGCCGGGAAAGTCCATCCATGCCAAGGCATAGGCGGCGAACGCGGCAATGAGGATCGGGATGACGGTGGCCGGAATCGTCACTGTCAGCGTGTTGATGAAGGCCCGATCCATGCCATCGGCCGTCAGCACGTTCCGGTAATTGTCGAGCGTGAATTGCGGTGGCGTTTCGGCTTCGAAATAGACCCGAGGGCCGCGATTGCCCGGTTCCTCGACCGAAGTATAGATATACGTCCCGTCGGCATTCACCTGAAGCGTCTCGCCGTCGCCGATCTCCGCGACCGTTCCCGCCGGGTATTCGGCGGGCGCCACGCCCCTGTCGCCGAAGGCCGATACCGTGCTCGCGCCGCCTTCGAAGCTGCTTCGCACCTCGCCCGTATCGAAAATGTTGCCTTCCATGACATAGCCGCCATCGACCGGACGCACCTCGCCGTCTCCGCGGGTTCTATAGGTCAATTCCACGCTGAACGGGGCCTGCCACCAGCCGCTGACGCTGATCTGGTCCCGTTCGCGGAACGACGATACGAAAAGTCCGACGGTCGGTATCAGCCACAAAACGACCAGCACGACGACGGAAATGTTCGTCACCCACGAGAGGCCGCTTTTATGCCCTGCGATATTGTCCATCTCAGCGCATCTCCTTACGGGCCTGAACGATGTTCCAGATCATCACCGGCAGCACGACGATCATGATGATGAAGGCGACGGCCGTGGCGCGTCCATCGTCGCGGAACATGAAGTCCATCATGTAACTTGGAAGGATCTCGGTTCCGAAATTTCCGCCCGTCATCGTGTAGACGATGTCGAACACCTTAAGCACAAGAATGGTGATCGTCGTCCAGACAACGACGATCGTGCCCATGATTTGCGGAACCTTGATTCTAAAGAATAACTGCCAGGGATTCGCCCCGTCGAGGATCGCTGCCTCGATCGTCTCCTCGGGGATTCCGCGCAAGGCCGCCGACAGGATGACCATGGCGAACCCGGTCTGAATCCAGATCAGGATGACCATCAGGAAAAAGTTGTTCCAGAATGGGATCTGCATCACGTCGATGGGGTTGCCGAAGCCCAGGGACGCCCGAATTGCGTTTATAAGGCCGATATCGGCATCGTTGGCATAAACGAACTTCCAGATCAGCGAGGCGCCGACGAAGCTGATCGCCATCGGCATGAAGATCAGCGACTTGGCGATGTTCCCCCAGCTCAGCTTGTCGGTCAGTTGCGCGACCAGCAGACCGAGGAAGGTCGCCATGGCCGGCACGACGATCACCCAAAGCAGATTGTTGAAAAATGCCTGCTGGAATTCGTTGCTGGCGGCAAGCTGGACGTAATTGTCGAAGCCGACCCAATCCGACGGGCTGCGGCCATAAAGCGACCGCCAGAACGATCCGACCACCGGATAGACGAGGTAGAGCCCCAACGCGAATATTGCGGGAAACAGGAACAGCCACGGGCGAATTTGGTTCGCGCGATTGATGTTTCTTCCGGCGTTCTCGCCCTTTGCAGGGAAGATGACCTTGTCGAGCAACAGGTTCGACAGATAGAAATAGCCGATGCAGCCGCCGACCCCGATCACGATGGTCAGCAGGCCCTGAACGATCACCGGCATGTAGAACCCTTTCAGACTGACGAAACCGGCCCTTGGGGCCATTCGGTTCGCCCTGCGCAGAACGTCACATCCTGCGCAGGGTCTGCACCAATGCTATTTCAGTTGTTCCCAACGGGACTGGATCTGGCTTGCAACCGTTTGCGCATCAGCGCCGGTCGTGTAATCGACCATTCCCGTCCAGAACGCACCGGCCCCGATCTCGCTTGGCATAAGGTCGGATCCGTCGAAGCGGAACGTCGTCGCGCTGGTCAGGATGTCGTTCATGTTCCGCTGCGAATCGGATGGAAACACGTCCGTGTTGGCGTCTTTGTAGGGCGTCAGAAAACCCGACTGTGCCATCCACAATTCATGCGCGATGGGGGTCTTCAGGAACTCGATGAACGCCTGGGCCGCGTCGCTGTCCTTGGTGATGGTGAACATCGTCCCCGCCCCGAGCACCGGCTTGCCCAGATCCTTTTCCGCCGATGCGGGGAAATAGAAGAAATCCACATCGGTCCCGACTTCCGTTCCCTCGGGGAAGAAGGTGGGGATGAACGTCGCCTGCTTCAGCATGTAGCATTGCGGAGGAAACTCGAAGAGTCCCGCAGGCGCGTCGCGGAAGTCGGTGTTGGCGACCGAGGACGATCCCCCGCTCACGTAATTGTCGTTGCGGGCGAACTGGCCGTATTCCTCGATCGCGGCGACGACTTGCGGATCGTCGAACGGAATGTCGTTCGACACCCACTGGTCATAGATTTCTGGCGGATTGATCCGCAGCATCATGTCCTCGACCCAGTCGGTCGCGGGCCAGCCGGTCGCGGCACCGGACCCCAAACCGATGCACCACGGTGTTCCGCCATCCGCGACGATCTGATCGTTGAGCTGCTTGAGTTCTTCCAGTGTCTCGGGGACGTCGTAGCCGGCTTCCTCGAACTGTTCGGGCACGTACCAGACCAGCGATTTCACGTCGATCTTGTAAGGAAACGCGTAAAGCTGCGTCTGGCCATCCTGGCCCTCGAACGTGGCAAGATCGGCCCAGGATTGACCCGCGGCATAATTCTCGACGATCCAGTCGGTCGTCTCGGGGGCGAGCGGCGTCAGATATCCCTCGGATGCCAGATCGCCGACCAGTCCGGGCTGCGGAATAACCGCGATGTTCGGCGCCGAATTGGACCGGGTCGAGATGACGATATCCTGCTCGAAACTGTCGGACCCGGAATAATTGACCTCCGCGCCGGTCGCTTCCTCGAAATAGGCGATGACCGAAGTGAAAAGATCGTTGTCCTCGCCCGTCCAGGGGCCGGTAATGTCCAACGTCTGGCCGCTCAGATCGGTGGCGTCGGAAAATTGCTGATAGCTGTCCCAGTTGAAGGCGCCCTCGCCGACCGGGAAAATCAGGTCCTGCGCGGCGGCAAACCCCGTTCCCAGCGCCAGTGCGGCGACACTTGCGTATAGCGTTCTTTGCATTCTCGAACCTCCCTCCGCGCCGGTCGGTGCCGGCGCTTCCGATTTGCGGTGTCGCGGGCCGGCCCGCACACCATCTTCCGGGTCGAGCGTTTCCCATGCCCGCCTTGAAGTCAACAACGCTTGCAAACACGCTGGCATCCCAGACAAATCTGCCAAGCCTCTTGCTGCGATGCGGCATTTGGCAGCGGCTTGCGGTCTGATGGCCGCGCGCCTACGCTTGGCCTGACCATGCCCGCCGGAGATGCCAATGCCCCCCCGCAAAGACCTGTTTCTGAACCGCGTCGACTTCCCCGAGGGCTTCGTTTTCGGCGCTGCGACGTCGAGCTATCAGATCGAAGGACATGCCCAGGGCGGTGCGGGCAAGACCCATTGGGACAGCTTCGCGGCAACGCCGGGAAACGTCGTCGGAGCGCAGAACGGCGACCGGGCCTGCGACCATTTGAACCGGTGGCCCGAGGATCTGGACCTGCTGCGTGACGCCAATTTCGACGTCTACCGCTTTTCGACATCATGGGCGCGGGTTCTGCCCGAAGGCAGGGGCACGCCAAATGCCGAGGGGCTCGACTTCTATGACCGGCTGGTGGACGGACTGCTTGAACGGGGGATCAAGCCGGCCGCCACACTCTATCACTGGGAATTGCCGCAACCTCTTGCCGATCTCGGCGGGTGGCGCAATCGCGACATCGCCGACTGGTTTGCCGATTACACCGAACTCATCATGGGCCGCATCGGCGATCGCCTGTGGTCCGCCGCCCCGATCAACGAGCCTTGGTGCGTGTCGTGGTTGAGTCATTTCGCAGGCCAGCACGCGCCGGGCCTGCGCGACATCCGCGCCACCGCCCGGTCGATGCACCACGTCCTTCTGGCGCATGGCCGCGCGGTCGAGACGATGCGCGGGCTGGGCATGTCGAACATCGGTGCCGTCTGCAACTTTGAATATGCGACGCCCGCCGACGGGTCGGCAGAGGCCGCGAGGGCCGCAACGCTTTATGACGGGTATTACAACCGCTTCTTCCTGTCGGGACTTTTCAACAAATCCTATCCAGCCGACGTTCTCGAAGGGCTCGGCCCCCATATGCCCAAGGGTTGGCAGGACGACTTCGACACCATCGGCGCACCGCTCGACTGGTTCGGGATCAACTACTACACCCGCAAGATGATCGCGCCCGACGATGGCCCCTGGCCGCATCATCATGAAGTGCCGGGGCCGTTGCCGAAAACGCAGCTCGGCTGGGAGATTTTTCCCGAAGGGCTGCATGCTTTCCTGCGGCGCATCCACGAAGGCTATACCCGCGGTCTGCCCCTCTATGTGACGGAAAACGGAATGGCCGCGCCAGACCGGATCAAGGACGGGGACATCAACGATGCCCGCCGCATCGACTACTTGAACGCCCACATGGCCAAGGTGAAGCAGGCCGCCGACGAAGGAATCCCGGTCAAGGGATATTTCGTGTGGTCCCTGCTCGACAATTTCGAATGGTCGTTGGGTTACGACCCACGGTTCGGCATCGTCCATGTCGATTTCGATACGTTCAAACGCACGCCAAAGGCATCCTATCACGCGCTGGCCCGCGCCTTGCAGCGCTAGGCCGATGCTGCCCCCCGACCTTTATTCCGTCGTCGCCGATGTCGGCGGCACCAATACCCGCGCGGCGCTCGCGCTCGACGGTGTTGTCCAGCAGGATACCGTGACGCGCTATCGCAATGCCGACGCGTCCGGTCTTGGGGACGTCATCGGCCAATTCATGGCCGAACAGGGCAATCCCGATTGCGCCGGCGCCTGCATCGCGATGGCGGGTCCGGTCATGGACGGGGTCGGTCGGCTTACCAATGTCGGCTGGGTCTTCGACCGTGACCAATTGGCGCGCGCCACGCGTGCCGAAACCGTCGCGATCCTCAACGATCTGCAAGCGCAGGGTCATGCGATGGATCATATCGCACCCCAAAACCTGTTGCCGCTCGTGCGCGGCCCCAGGGCGGGCGACCATAACGCCAAGCTGGTCATCGGCGTCGGCACAGGCTTCAATGCCGTTCCGGTCTTTCGCACGGAAACCGGCCGTTATGTTCCCCCCTGCGAAGCAGGCCATGCCGGTTTCCCGGTCCTGACTGAGGAGGATTGGGAGCTGTCCCGCCATATCGAGGCGCAACAGGGCTTTCCGGCGGTCGAGGATGTGCTGTCCGGTCCCGGACTGGAACGCATCTATGCCTGGCGCAGCGGGGGCGCGGAAAAGAAGGCCGCAGCGATCATGACGGCGATGGAAGATGGCAGCGACCCGCTGGCCGCGGAAGCGGTCCGCATCTTCGTTCAGGGCCTCGGGCGCGTGACCGGCGATCTGGCATTGCTGCATCTGCCCTATGGCGGAATTTATCTGATCGGGGGCGTCGCGCGGGCCATGGTGCCCTATCTCGATCGTTTCGGTTTCGAAACGGCGATGCGAGCGAAAGGACGCTTTGCGACGTTCATGGAAGCGTTCGCCGTCTGGGCCGTCGATGACGATTATGCGGCCTTGACAGGATGCGCCATGCATCTGCGCGGCTTGCGAACGGGCCAGCGTGCCGGCTGACGGTCACTCGGCCGCTTGCCGCCGCATCTCGCCTTTCTTGACGATCTTGCCGGCGGGTTCCGGCGGCTGAAACGTGTGTGCGCTGGCGCGATCCCATCGCTGAAGATACCCGTCCCCGACATCCTGCCGGTCGATCAGAAAATTCACCGGCAGGTAGCCCCAAGCCTTGCTGCCCGACACCATTTCCCCGTCCGTTTCGCGGCGCATGAAGTGATGCGGCATGAACGAGCGCGGATCGTCCAATCCGGCGGCGGCGGCCATTTCCGCCAGGGCACGCATGGTGTTGCGGTGGAAATTGGCGACACGCACGGCCTTGTCGGGAACGACCAAGGCGCGCTGGCGCAGCGGATCCTGCGTCGCCACCCCCGTAGGGCAGGTATTGGTATGGCATGCCTGCGCCTGGATGCATCCGACCGAAAACATGAAGCCCCGCGCCGAATTGCACCAGTCCGCCCCCAGTGCCAGCGCACGCGCGATATCGAAGGCGTGGATCAGCTTGCCGGCAGCCCCGATGCGGATCCGGTCGCGCAGCCCGGCACCGCGCAAGGTATTGTTCACAAATGTCAGCCCTTCGGTCAGCGGCATGCCGACATGGTTCGCGAATTCCAGCGGTGCCGCGCCGGTGCCGCCCTCGGTGCCATCGACAACGATGAAGTCCGGAGCGATCCCCGTTTCCAGCATTGCTTTGACAATGCACATGAATTCTCGCCGATGCCCGATGCACAACTTGAATCCCACCGGCTTGCCGCCTGACAATTCGCGCAGTTGCGCGATGAAGCGGCAAAGCTCGATCGGAGTCGAGAAGGCCGAATGCCCCGCTGGCGAAACGCAGTCCTGTCCCATCGGAACGCCCCGCGCCTCGGCGATCTCGCGCGTGATCTTCGCCGCTGGCAGCATTCCGCCGTGACCGGGTTTGGCGCCTTGACTCAGCTTGATCTCGATCATCTTGATCTGCGGATCCACAGCCTTCTCGGCAAAGATCTCGGGATCAAAAGTCCCAGGCTCCGAACATGCTCCGAAATACCCCGACCCGAGTTCCCACACCAGATCGCCGCCGCCCGATTTGTGATACCGGCTGATGCCTCCTTCGCCGGTATCGTGATAGAAGCCGCCCATCGCGGCCCCCCTGTTCAGCGCCGATATCGCATTGGCCGAAAGCGATCCGAAGGACATGGCCGAAATATTGTATAGCGATGCATCATAGGGCTGACGACAATCCGGCCCGCCGATCCGCACCTGGAAATCATGACGATCCAGATGCGTCGGCGCGATCGAATGGGTCATCCAGGCATAACCGCCTTCATAGACGTTCTGCTTGGTGCCGAAAGGCCGTGCCGATTCCTCGTTCTTGGCGCGCTGATAGACGATGGATCGCGCTTCGCGGCTGAACGGTTCCTCGTCCTGATCGCTTTCGATCAAATACTGCCGGATCTCGGGGCGGATGGTTTCGAACATGAACCGGAAATGACCGATGACCGGATAGTTCCGCAGGATCGAATGCCGGTCCTGCAAAAGGTCGAAAACCCCAAGCCCTGTCAGAGCGCCGAAGACGACGACGCCTGCCCAAAGCCAACCGATCCCCGTCAGCGCGCCCCATAACGACAGCGCCATCAGCAGCGTCACCGCACACAGTGGCACGAACCTTTCGACGGGACCGATGCGTTTCATGCCGCTACTCCTTGCCGTTCAAAGATCAGGCCGGTGCTGTCGCGCAGCACGATGGGACCGGCCGTATAATCCGGCGGCAGGCCGGGTGTCCGCAGCACGCATTGCCACCCTGCCCCCCGCAACCCGTCAATCGGCAGCTTCAGCGGATCGAAAGGCGCGGTTTCGGCACCTTCCATATGGGTGATCGCAAACACCTCGCTATCCGGGCCGCGGCGGTGCGAGACGAAGATCGTCTTTCCATCGACCGGGCGAAGATAGTCGAAATGGTCATCGGTCTTCAGGTTGTCCCTCAACCAGCCGTTCCGACGCCGGAAATTTCGCAAATTCAGCATGAACCGCGTCTGTCCGGGATCGAGTTGCGAGACGGTCGAGGCCACGTTGCAATATTCGTGCATGTCGTCCATCCAGGCCCGCGCGATCCCCTTGAGCGCGGCGACGGTGTATGTTTCCGGGCCGGCCAGCGGCGGTTCGACCCCGTTCAGCAGCCGAACGATGTGATCGACGTCGTATTCCGTCACCTCGACCAGCGCCGGCAGGAATTCCAGGAACCGCGCAAGGTCGGCACGCGTCTCGAACCCCAGTTCCTTCAGGCGGCGGAAATTTGCGGGAATGGAATATGCATATTCATCGACCTGCCATTTCAGGCTGATCGCTTCCTCCGCGACGACCTTGACGCCATAGCGGTCGTCCTGATTGCGGATGAACCCCCAGTTCGCCCGCGCCGTCGCGTTCAGAAAATCCATTGGAACACCGGGAAGCGCCGCGTAGGTCAGCAGGGATACCGCCGGATTGTCATAGGCCTTCTCCAGGATCTCCATGCGCGTTTCGCCAAGCCGCGTATTGATGTTCAGCTTGGGATTTACCTGGGTTCCGCGCCGCAGGGTGTCGTGGTTCGCGGTGCCGCTGATCCAGTTCGCGCCGACTTCCAGCATCTCGCGGATACGCCACCACTTGCCCAGCCAATAGCCATAGATGAACGGCGTGTTATGCGCGAATGTCAGCGGCCCCCACTGAAAGACGTCCGCGTCCCCCTGATTGGCGATCACGGCACGATAGGTAGAACTCAGCTCCCAATCCTCCTGCGGCCACGGACGTCCGTCCTCGAAGACGAACCACGGGCGATAAGGGACGCCGGCCGCGTGCTGAACCATCGCGGACATTTCCGACAGATACTCGTCGTCATGCTCCATCGTCTGGGTGGACGGATCCCACCATTTGAAATCCTGCGCCCCATCGACCCTGATGCCATCGGCGCCGAAATCGACCTTGCGGCGCTGCATTTCCAGCAGGATCGCGCGCACCGCTGGATTGCGGTAATCGAGGTTCTGGCCATACATGTTCGGCCCTGCGAAGAAGTGCGGATTCAACGCGCGCAGTCCCTGATTGTCGGAGTGACCGAACACTACATCGAGGATCAGCATTTTCGGCCGCGACGGGAAATTATGCAGGACAGCAGCCAGATCGACCAGTTCATCCGGCCGGCCGCTTTCCAGAAGGACGGGATTGACCGTGGCCATGCCGGCGATGACGATGTCGTAGCCCCAGTTCGTCGTATCGGGACGCGTCAGGCTGACGGTTACGCGATCGGCATCGGCATCGGGTTCTTCGGTCCAGAATTCCGGCCCGGCCTCGTGAACGGTGGTCGGCTCCACCGGCAGAAGCTGAACCGCATCGTAGCCAAGATAGATCTCGTCGAACGGATCGAGGGGCAGCCCGGCGGAAACACGGTCGCCCAGGCGCTGGAAATGGCGGGTCAGACTGGCCAGCGTGCCGCCTGCCGTCGCGGTCGGCACGTGGATTTGCAGGATGTTCGTCGGGGCCGAAAACTTGTGAGGGGTGCCGTTCCGCGCCAGCGCGCGGAAGTAATCGCCATCGCCGCGCGCCGCCAGCATGTCGTCCGTCGCGTAAAGCTCGGCCGGGGCCATCACGCCGAAGGGCAGCGACGCGGCCAGCGGATCGAGGATCCGGTGCCACTTGTCCTGCGCGTCGCGCCAGACCAGCGCATAGAAATCGCCGCCGTGCTTGCGCGTCCCCGCCCGCATGCCGCGGACGGCCGCGAATGTGTGCGCTTCGAACCGCGCGACGGGAAGATAGGCCCGCTGGAAGACGACGCGGGAATGGGCACGGGTGAGGTCCAACGGCTCTTCGGGCGCGAGAACCTCCAGAAACACGTCCCCGTCCGGGATGCGATGGTCCAGTAATTCCGGTGTCCAGAATCCGAAGGTCGCGACCTCGCCCGACGGATGCCCCCCCATCATCCGGGCGATACTGCGATGCGCATCGAAGGCCGTCTCGGCCGATGTCAGCGCCTTCTGGCAGGTCAGCGCCAGATTGCGCGCGGTTTCAATATCGGCGGTGACGCGGTCCTTGAGCAGCATCCGGTCCTTTCCATAGGTTCAGGCGCGAATATCTGGCTGATCGCGCCCAGTGTGGCGGGTGATGCCCGCAATTTCTTGAGCAGCGGCGATCATGTCCGCCAGCGCCTCTTGCGGGTCGAGGTTCAGGCGCTCGGGATCGTCGGTCGCGTCCTCCAGATAGACGCGCAACGTGGCCCCCGCCGTGCCCGTGCCCGACAGCCGCATGACGATGCGCCCGCCGCCGTCGAAGACGATCCTGATCCCCTGACCTTGGGCAACGGAACCGTCCACCGGGTCGTGATAGGCAAATTCGTCCGCGCTGTCGATATGCCGGCCAGCTACGATCGTGCCGGGAAGGTCTGCCAGACGCCCCCGCAACTCGTCCAGCATCCTGGCGGCAGCGGTGGCATCGACAGCTTCGTAATCGTGCCGGCTATAGTAGTTGCGGCCGAATTCCGTCCAATGCGCCTGCATCAGGTCGGCAACGGATTGTCTCGTCTTCGCAAGGACGTTCAGCCACAGCAAAACGGCCCAAAGCCCGTCTTTCTCGCGCACATGATCGCTGCCTGTCCCCGCACTCTCCTCGCCGCACAGGGTGATGCGACCGTCATCCAGCAGGTTGCCGAAGAATTTCCAGCCCGTCGGCGTCTCGTAGCAGGGCAGATTCCGCGCCGCCGCGACACGGTCGAGGGCGCGGCTGGTGGGCATCGACCGCGCGACACCGGCCAGCCCGTCCGCATAGGCCGGCGCCAGATGCGCGTTGGCCGCCAGGACCGCCAGCGAATCCGAAGGGCTGACCCAGATGCCGCGACCCATGATCATGTTGCGGTCGCCGTCGCCGTCGCTGGCGGCACCGAAATTAGGCGCGTCGTCGGCCATCATGCGCCCGACGAGATCGCGCGCCCAGATCGGGTTGGGGTCGGGATGCCCCCCCCCGAAATCCGGCAGGGGTACCGCATTGACGACGCTGCCTTCGGGCGCGCCCAGTATGCCTTCGAGGATACGCTTCGCGTAGGGTCCGGTCACCGCATGCATCGCATCGAAGGTCAGGCGAAAGCCGCCGTCCAGCAACCGCCGGATCGCATCGAAGTCGAAAAGCCGCTCCATCAACAGCGCGTAATCGTGCACCGGATCAACAACCTCGACCGTCATGTCATCCAGCTTGACGGTGCCGGCTGTCGTCAGATCGACATCCTGCGCCTCCATGATACGATAGTCGGCGATTGATCTGGTGGCGTCATGGATGCGCCGCGTCACATCTTCGGGGGCGGGGCCGCCGTTCGACGTGTTGAACTTCACGCCGAAATCCTCGTCCTGACCGCCGGGATTATGGCTGGCCGACAGGATCAGACCGCCATCGGCCTGCCTGTCGCGGATCAGATGCGACGCGGCAGGCGTGCTCAGCAATCCGCGCTGTCCGACGATCACCCGAGCAGCGCCACTGGCGGCGGCCATGCGCAGGATGACCTGCACGGCCCTGTCGTTGAAATAGCGCCCGTCCCCGCCCAGCACCAGCGTCTTGCCCGCAAGCCCGCCGATGGCGTCGAATACGGACTGAACGAAATTCTCCAGATAATGCGGGCCCATGAAGACGCGTGTCTTCTTGCGCAGCCCGCTGGTTCCGGGATTCTGCCCGTCGATCGGCTGGGTGGGTATCGTGAGGATCGTCAAATCAGGACTCCTGTCTTCCGGCATCGCGCATGGCTGCCGATATGCGTGCCAAGGCCGCGCGCCAACCGGGATCGTCCGGCGTCACGCCGAGGGGGCGACGCCAGTTCGGATGCGTGTCCACCGTGCCGGGCAGGTTGGGCTGCTCCATCCGGTTCAGCACATCCTCGCCCTGCACGGCGACCAAGCGCGATGGCGTTTTCGCCAGGAAGGCATGCATCGTATCGGCATCGTCGCTGCCCAGCATGTCGATCAATGCGTCGACTTCGGCGCGGCGCTGTTCCTTGGCCTTCGCCGCGCCTGCCGCGTCCATCACACCAAGCTGTTCCCGCCATTCGATGTCGCGGCCGCGCTTCCAACCCTCCCATGTCGGCAGGTCGTGGGTTCCGAAGGACGTCAGCGCCGCCCGTGCATAATCCGATGCCGGCCGAAACTGCGGACGGCCGGTGTCCCAGTCCTGCTCGAACATCACCACACGGCATCCCAGGATGCCGCTTTCAGTCAGGTCGTTCTGCAATCCTTGCGGAATATTTCCCAGATCCTCGCCGACCACGGCGGCACCGGCGCGCGCGGCCTCGATACGGATGACGGCTAGCATCGCCTCCTTGGGCATCTGAACATAGGCGCCCGGCACCTCGCCGCCGTCGGGCACCCAGAAGGCCCGCTCGAACCCGAGGACGTGGTCGATCCGCAACAGACGAGCATGGGCGAGCTGCCGACGCAGGATCGCGGCCAGCGGCCGGAACCCGTCGCGCGCCAGAACGTCCGGGCGCAGCGGCGCAAGACCCCAGCTTTGCCCGGCGGACGAGAAGAAGTCAGGCGGGGCCCCAAGGCTGACGTTGCGCGCGAAAAGATCGGGCTGCGCCCAGGTCTCGGCCCCGGCCGGATGCGTTCCGACAGCAAGATCGAGGTAAAGACCGAACCGCATTCCGGCGTCGAGTGCAGCCTGCTGGGCGTCCCCCAACGCCCGATCCGCACGCCATTGCAGCCACCGGTGCCGTCGCAGATCGTCCGCGTGGTCTTCGGCGAATGCCTGCGCCGCCGCGCCCTTCGGATCGTGCAGCGCCTCGGGCCAGTCGGGCCAGTAGCCGCCGAATGCCTCGGATAAGGCCTGATGCAGAACGAACTGCTCCAGTCCCGAACCCTGCCGGCGGGTCCAGTCTTCCGGCGCATCGGGGCTGCCCTGACGGTTCCATTCGTCGGAAAGCGCCCTCAGACGGTCGGGCACACCGGCGGCATAGTCGATCGTGTCGCCTGCGACATCCTTCTGGCCGGCATCGAGATACATGGTCGACAAATGTGCGCGGTGCGCGGGCGAATAGGGGCTGAATGTCGCCGGATCGGTGAAGAAGCCCGCGTGGATCGGATTGACGCCGACGAAATCCGCACCAGTTTCGGCCAGCATGGCGGCCATCCGCCCCAGATCGGCATAGGTGCCGATGCGGCTTCCCTGTCCCAGCCCGTAAAGCGGCAATGTCACGCCCCAGGTGCGGGGCGGCTCAGGCAGGGACTTCGGCGCGGACAGCAGCCAGCAGCGCGACCCTGCAACATCGAGCGCATGGATGCCGACGGCTAACGCCCCTATTTCAGGCCCCTCGCCGTCTCGAACATCGCCGTTTTCGGTTTCCAGCCGCCAGCGACGCGTCCGAAGACCCTCGAGAATCAGCGGCAGGTCGGCTTCGACGACTTTCCATTCGGGTAGCGGGCGCGCGGCATCGTCCACCGTCCGCCTTTTCACCGCCTCGTGGGCACCCGCATGGTCGATCGGCTGCCCCATCGCGGCCAGCAACGCATCGCGGGTGGCCGGTGACAGGCGATGCGTCTTGCCGGTCTGGTCCTCGTATTCCGGCAGTATCCCGAGAGCGGCTGCCAGGGCGTCGCGGGGATCGTCGCCGCTTGCCGATGCGCCACTCATGCCCG
Source organism: Oceaniovalibus guishaninsula JLT2003 (assembly GCF_000299575.1). GTDB lineage: Bacteria > Pseudomonadota > Alphaproteobacteria > Rhodobacterales > Rhodobacteraceae > Palleronia > Palleronia guishaninsula. Next base: position 37,342 of record NZ_AMGO01000011.1, on the reverse strand, counting down.
GCCCAGCATACGCAATACCTCGTGGCGGAAACTGGCAAATCTCACATCGTCCCTTTCTTCTGGGGTCATAACATCAGCCATCAATCACCGCTCCACCGTTCCGCAGGCCCGACCCCGCGCCAGCCAATGGACGTCAGCCGCCCGGGTTCCATTGCAATGTCACTCCGCTCACTCGGTGCGGGATGACGACAATGACCGATAGAGGGCCGCATACCGTTCGGCCGATCCGTCCCATCCGACCGGATGGCTCATCGCGCGCCGGATTATCGAAGTCCACCCATCCCGGTCGGCATAAAGGTCTGCAAGCGTTTCGAGGGCACCGGAAAGCGCGGCAACGGAGCCCGGATCGTGCACGATGCCCGTCGCGACCCCCGTCGCAAGCGCGGCGGCATTCGCGTGGATCACCGTGTCGGCCAGTCCGCCGGTTCTGGCCACGACCGGGACGGCCCCGTAGCGCAGACCGTAAAGCTGCGTCAGTCCGCAAGGTTCGAACCGCGACGGCACCAGCACCGCCTCGCCCCCCGCCATCATCCGGTGGGCCAACGCTTCGTCATAGCCGATCCGCACCGCGACGCCCGGATGCTGTCGGGCTGCGTCGCGCCAGCCTTGTTCCAGCGCCGGCTCGCCGGAACCCAGAAGCGCCAGCATTCCGCCGCGATCGAGAAAACCCGGCAAGGCCTCAAGCAGAAGGTCCAGGCCCTTCTGCGCGCTCAGCCGCGAGACCACGACAGCAAGCGGCCCCTCGCCGGGCGGCAGACCCAGCTCCTCTTTCAGCGCGCGGGTCGCACGGCGCTTCCCCTCGGCAGTATCGAATTGCACGACATGGGCGTCGCGGGACGGATCCCAGGTTTCGGTGTCGATACCGTTCAGGATGCCAGTCAGATCGCCCTCACGCGCCCGAATGACGCCCTCCAGCCCGAGGCCGAATTGTGGCGTCGTCAGCTCTTTCGCATAGGTCGGGCTGACGGTGGTGATCGCGTCGGCCCAGACCAACCCGGCCTTCAACGTGCTGACCTGACCCCAGAATTCATAGCCGTCCGGGTGAAAGTCGGCCGCGTCCAGCCCAAGCCGCCGCACCGCGTCCGCAGCGGTCGATCCGTTGAAGGCGATATTGTGAACGGTCAGGACCGATGGCACAGGCACATGCGATTGCTTCAGGAAATAGGGCAGCAGACCTGCCTGCCAATCATGACAATGAACGATCTCGGGCTGCCAGTCATGCCACTGCCCGGCGGCAATCGCTTCGGCCGCGCGGCAAAGGGCGGCGAACCGGTCGATGTTATCGGGCCAGTCGCGCCAGTCCTCGTCCAGATAGGGCCCGCCCGGCCTGTCGAAGAGATGCGGCGCATCGACGATCAGAACGTCCAGCCCCCCGGCACGGCCTTCCAGCACGCGGGCCGCCCCCCCAAACAACGCCGGATCCTGCCAGATTACATGCGCATCGTTCAGGAGGTGCATGACGGGACGGTATCCGGGCAGCATGACCCGCATGTCGACGCCGAAATCCGCCAGTGCCGCCGGAAGTGCGCCGACGACATCGGCAAGCCCGCCGGTCTTGACCAGCGGCGCACATTCGGAAGCCACCGACAGAACCCGCATCAGCGGCCGGCCGACCAGGCATCGACCATCGGCTGCGTGATCAGCGTGACACCGGTATCGCTGACCTCGAAAAAGCGCGCGTCGGCTTCGCGGTCGCGGCCGACGACCAGCCCCTCGGGAATGACGACCCCGGCATCCACCACGCAGCGCGTCAGGTTCGCATGCCGCCCGACGCGGACGTAAGGCAACAGCACCGAACGGTCGAGCTGCGCGAACGAATTGGTATGCACTTGCGTGAACAAAAGGGAATTGCGGATTTCTGTCCCCGAAACGATGCAACCTCCGGCGACCAGGGACGATATGGCGACCCCCCGCCTGTCGGCCTCGTCATGGACGAATTTGGCGGGCGGCACGCTTTCCGAATAGGTCCAGATCGGCCAGTTGCGGTCCCATAGATCGAGTTCGGGGGTGAAATCCGTCAGGTCGATATTCGCCTTCCAGAAGGCATCGACAGTCCCAACGTCGCGCCAATAGACCGGCGCTTCCACCGAATGGCGCACGCAACTGTCGCTGAACCGGTGCGCCTGCGCATGCCCGTGCCGAACGATCCACGGGATGATGTCGCCGCCGAAGTCGTGTCGGCTGTCCAGGTCGCTTTCGTCCGCCATCAACAATTCACGCAGATAGGACCATTTGAAGACGTAGATCCCCATACTGGCCAAAGTCCGGTTGTCGTCGCCCGGCATTCCCGGCGGATCGGCGGGCTTTTCCAGAAAGGACGTGATGCGCAGGTCGTCATCCACGGCCATGACGCCGAATGCCGACGCTTCGGATCGCGGCACCGTCAGGCACCCCACCGTCACATCGGCATTCGTTGCCACATGCTCGGCCAGCATGACCTCGTAATCCATCTTGTAGATGTGGTCGCCGGCCAGAACCAGAATGTAGTCGATATTGTAGCTGTCCACGATGTCGATGTTCTGGGTAACGGCATCGGCGGTGCCGACATACCACTTGTCCTCGCTAACGCGCTGGCTGGCCGGCAGGATGTCCAGAAATTCGTTCCGTTCGGCGCGAAAGAAGGACCAGCCGCGCTGGCAGTGCCGGATCAGGCTGTGTGCCTTATACTGGGTGGCGATCGCCATCTTGCGGATGCCGGAATTCAGCGCGTTGCTCAGCGCGAAATCGACGATTCGCGATTTGCCCCCGAAATAGACGGCGGGCTTGGCCCGCGTGTCGGTCAGTTGCTTCAATCGGCTGCCGCGCCCGCCCGCCAGCACGAACGCCACCGTTCGTGACGAAAGCCGCGCATTCGGTCGGTCGGTCATGATGTCCCCTGCCTCTTGGCGACCTTCACGCAAACATGCTGAAAGGCCGTTCTTCTTGGGGACAGGTTAAAGGACGTTCAGCGACGGTAAAGCGGTTTCCTCCCAGATGATGGACAGCTCCGCCCCGGACCCGCCCTCGATCAACGCCAGGTTGCATTACGGACTTGCCATCCAATCCGCTATTCCGCCGCGATCCCTGGTGCGTCCCAGATCTCAGCCATATAGCCCCGGATCGTCCGGTCGGACGAGAACCACCCGGATCGGGCGGTGTTCAGCACCGCCGCGCGGTTCCAGCCATCCTGATCGCGATAGGCCTGCTCGACCTCGCGTTGTGCACGCCAGTAATCGGTGAAGTCGGAGGCAACCAGGAATTTATCCTCGCCCGCGATATTGTCGGCGATGCCTGCGAACCGCCGGGAATCGTCGCGCGAGAATACACCGTCGCGAATGGCCGCCAGCGCCCGTGCCAGCCGGGAATCGGCGGCGATGGCGTGGTCCGCATGTCCGGCGATCTTGCGGCGATCTTCCACCGCGGCGGCATCCATGCCGAACAGGAAGAAGTTCTCGGCCCCGACCAGATCGCGGATCTCGACATTCGCACCGTCGAGGGTGCCGATGGTCAGTGCACCGTTCAGGGCGAATTTCATGTTGCCGGTGCCCGACGCTTCCTTGCCGGCGGTGGAAATCTGTTCGGACAGTTCGGCGGCGGGGATCAGCCGCTCGGCCAGGCTGACGTTGTAGTTCGCCGGATAGACGACCCGCAGCAGGTGCGATGTGACCGGGTCGGAATTGAGCGTTTCCGACACCGCGTTGATCAGGTGAATGATCTCCTTGGCGAAAAAGTAACCCGGCGCCGCCTTGCCGCCGAAAATCTTGACGCGCGGCACCCAGTCGGCATGCGGATCGTCCCGCATCTCCTGCCACAGGGCGATGGTTTCCAGGATGTTGAGGTGCTGGCGCTTGTATTCGTGGATGCGCTTGATCTGAATATCGAACATCCCCGCCGGATCGACTTCCGCACCCCCCTGAGCGAGGAAGGTCGCCAGATCTTCCTTGTTCGCGCGCTTGACCGCGGCAAAGGCGGCGCGGAAACCGGCATCGTCCGCCATCGGTTCCAGATCGGCCAGCCGTTCCAGATCGTCGATCCAGCCGTCGCCGATGGCTTCGGTGATCAGACCCGACAGACGCGGGTTGGCGGCCAGCAGCCAGCGCCGGGGCGTGACGCCGTTGGTCTGGTTGACGATGCGCTCGGGGTGAAGCCGGTGAAGTTCGGCGAACACGGTCTTCTTCATCAGATCGGTATGCAGTCCCGAAACGCCGTTCACCCGATGCGCCATGCCGAAAGCCAGCGGTCCCATCAGCACGTCGCCGCCGCCGATCATGGTGACGGACCGCGTCGGATGGTCCTTGGCGTGGGCTGCATCGATCCGCTCGATCAGTTGCAGATGACGGGGCAGAAGATCGCCCATCAGGGATTCCGACCACCGTTCCAAGGCTTCGGGCAACAGCGTGTGGTTCGTATAGCTCAGGCATCCGCGCGCCGTCGCGATCGCCTCGTCCAGAGCCATGCCCTTTTCGTCGTGCAGCAGACGGACAAGTTCTGGCCCGGCAATTGCAGGGTGCGTGTCGTTGAGCTGGATCGCGACCTTGCGCGGCAACAGCCGCAGGTCGTTGTATTCGCTGTCGAACCGCCGCAGGATATCGCGCAGGGAGGCGGCGGTGAAGAAATATTCCTGCTTCAGCCGCAGTCGCTTGCCGCCATCGGTCGTGTCGTCGGGATACAGCACCCGGCTGATGGTGCGCGCCGCAGCCTCGGGTGCCGCCGCGCCGGCATAGTCGCCCTGATTGAACCTGGCGAGGTCGAAGCCATGTTCCGGTTCGGCCGCCCAAAGACGCAGGGTATTCGCCCACCGCCCCTGCCACCCGATGACCGGCGTGTCGAAGGCACTGGCGACCACCGTTTCCGCGGGCGTCCAGACGGCCCCCTGACCGGCCAGGGCGACGTTGCCGCCGAACCCGATGCGGAACGCCGCCTCGGGACGTTCGAATTCCCAGACGTGACGCTGGTGCAGCCAATCCTCGGGCGTCTCGATCTGGCGGCCCTTGTCGAAACTCTGCCGGAACAACCCGTGTTCGTAGCGGATGCCATAGCCATAGGCCGGCACGCCGAGGGTGGACAGGGATTCGAGGAAACAGGCCGCCAGCCTTCCCAGCCCGCCATTGCCCAGCGCGGCGTCCGGCTCGTCCTCGAGCAGCGTTTCGAAATCGACGCCAAGATCAGCGAAAACTTCGCCTGCGACATCGCGCAGTCCCAGATTGATGATCGCGTCCTCGAGCAGGCGCCCGATCAGAAATTCCATCGACAGGTAATAAACCCGCTTGGCCTGCGCGGCATAGCTGGCACGGGTGGACGCGAACCAGGGATCGACGATCCGGTCGCGGACGGCGAAACTGAACGCCAGCCGCCAGTCGGTGATCTGCGCATGATCCGCATCCTTGCCCAGCGAATAGGTCAGGTGTCGCAGAACGGCTGCGCGGAATTCGTCCTTGTCGACGCGAACGGCAGGCGTGGCGGTCATCATGGGTTCACTGTTCCGGTCCGGTTCGGGACCAACTGCAAGGTTAGCGGTATCAAAGGGCCATGCCCCCTGCAAAGCCGGATCGCAAGCCATTTGCCATTCCCCCTGATACAACCTGCCCCCAAGTTTCACCGGGGCAACAGGTCACACCGTGTCACAACGGCATTACCGGGCGCTTAACGTGTGCCGGTCTGCGCTTCGTCTGAAAGGCTCAGGTGCGACCGGATAAAGGCCAGCGCCACGCTCAGCCCGTCGGGGGCGATGCCGTGAGCGGTTCCCTTGCTGATATGGGCGAAGACGTCGAAGCCTGCCGCCTGAAGCGCCTGCGCGGCTTCGGGCAGCGATTCGGGCGGGACGACCTGATCCTGATCGCCATGCACCAGCAGGATCGGCGCCCGGCTGACGACATGCCCTTCCAGCGCGTCGGCCCGCAGCAGCCGCCCGGAAAAACCGACGACGCAGGCGACGGGCCGCGGCCGGCGCGGCGCCACGTCGAGCGCCATCATCGTGCCTTGCGAGAATCCCATCAGCACCAGCCGGTCGTCGGTCAGCCCCTCATCCTCGAGCACCGCGTCGAGATAGGCGTCGAGATCACGCGCCGCGCGGTCCATGCCTTCTTCCGCTGTGGCGGGATCCGACCCGTCGATCCAGGGGATGGGAAACCACTGAAATCCCATCGGCGCCCCGGCACAGCGTTCGGGTGCGTCGGGTGCCAGAAAGACGGTGCCGGGCATATGGGGCGCCAACGGGTCGGCCAGGCCCATCAGGTCGGCGCCGTTGGCGCCATAGCCGTGCAGGAAGATGACGGCCTGCCGCGCGCTGCCCTTCTGCGCCCCCCTGCGGCCGGCCTTCAGAATGCGTGTCAAAGCGTGCCCTCCCGGTCCTTCGCGACACGGTAGTAGGCCCAGAGCGCGCGGGCCGCAACGCCCCGCCAGGGACGCCAGCCCTCGGCAAGCTGGCGCAGCGCGCGGTCGCGCGGACGGTCGGGCAGGTCGAACAGCAACCGCGCCGCTTCCTGCAAGGCCAGATCGCCTGCCGGAAAGGCGTCGGCACGCCCCAGCGAAAACAGCGCGTAAATCTCGGCCGTCCACACGCCGATGCCCGGCACCGCGACCAGACGCGCGATCACCTCGTCGGTGGGCGCGCGATCCAGCGCGTCGAAGTCGATACCGGCCCCGGCCAGCGCCTTGACATAGCGGGCCTTGGGGCGGCTGAGGCCGCAGGCGCGCAAGGCGTCGTCATCGGCGAGTCGGGCGATGGCCGGGTCGTGAAATCCCGCCTCGCGCACCCGCGCTGCGATGGCGGCAGCGGCGGCGACGCTGACCTGCTGGCTGACGATGGCATCGACCAGCGCCGGATAGCCGCCCGGACGCAGGCGCAGCGGCCAGGGGCCGGTCGCCGCCAGGACAGGGCCGAAGCGCGGTTCGACCCGGACAAGCCAATCCGCCCCTTCGGCAATGCACGCCTCGCCGGTGATGATCCGTTCGTCCATGGCCTGTCCCGCAGGGTTGCCGCCACCCTTCCCAACGTCGCCGCGACGGCCTATGGCAAGGCGATGACCAACCTCGACGCCGCCCGAACCGCCCGCCATGCCCGCCGCAATGTCGCGATCCTCGTCGCGGCGCAAGGGTTTCTGGGCGCACAGATGCCGATGATCTTCGTCATCGGCGGCCTCGCGGGGCAATCGCTGGCCGCGAATGTCTGCTTTGCGACCTTGCCGATCTCGATGATCATCGTCGGCTCGATGCTGTCGGCGCAGCCGCTATCGGCGATCATGCAGCGCTATGGGCGGCGCGCGGGCTTTCTTTGCGGCACGGCGGGCGGATCGCTGGGGGCGCTGATCGGCGCCTGGGGACTGATGACGGCCAGCTTTCCGATCTTCCTTCTTGGCTCGCTTTTCACCGGCCTTTACCTGAGCGCGCAGGGCTTCTATCGCTTCGCGGCAGCGGACACGGCGTCGGATGCCTTCCGGCCCAAGGCGATCAGCTATGTCCTTGCCGGCGGGCTGATCAGCGCGATCATCGGGCCGCAACTGGTCAAGGTGACGGCGGATGCGATGGTGGTGCCGTTCCTTGGCACCTATCTTGCGGTGATCGCCATCAACCTCGTCGGATCGCTGCTGTTTCTGGGGCTGCGCATTCCGAGGCCACCGGCGCCCGCGGCCGACGCGCCCATCGGCCGCAGCCGGGGCGAGCTGTTGCGCACGCCGCGCATCGCGGTGGCCATCATCTGCGCCATGGTCTCCTATGCGCTGATGAACCTCGTGATGACCTCGACGCCGCTGGCCGTCGTGGGGTGCGGGTTCGACAAGGCGGATGCGGCGGATGTCGTGTCGTTTCACGTCCTCGCGATGTATGTGCCCAGCTTTTTCACCGGCCACCTCATCGCCCGTTTCGGGGTCGAGCGTATCCTTGGGCTGGGTCTGGCGATCCTGGCCGCGTCCGGCATCGCCGGGTTGTCCGGGGTGGATCTGCCGAATTTCTATCTGGCGCTGATCCTTCTCGGCGTCGGCTGGAACTTCGGCTTCATCGGCGCCACGTCGATGCTGGCCTCGGCCCAGCGGCCCGAGGAACGCGGGCGGCTTCAGGGCATGAACGACGCCATCGTCATGGGTTGCGTCGCGCTGGCGTCGATCGCGTCGGGCGGTCTGATGAACTGCTCGGGCGGAACGCCGGTCGATGGCTGGAACGCGGTGAACATCGCGATGGCGCCGTTTCTGGCGCTCGCGGGCGGCGCGCTGATCTGGCTCTGGCTCAGGCCGCGCCAGACGGCCTAGACGGACGCGGCCAGCAGACGCAGGCGTTTGCCGCCTTCGGATAGTCCGACCGCGCCCCGTTCCACGCGGGCGGGATCGCGCAGGATTGCCGTCAGCAGCGGCCGCGCCTGCCACGTTTCCAACGTGGCGATGCGCGCCGGCCGCGACAGTGACCGCGCACGCGGCATGTCCCCCAGATACCGTCGCGCAAGGCCGCGCACCGTCTCGGGGCTGTCATCGGTCAGCGGACGCTTGCCCGCCGCCTTCAGCGCGGGAAGGGCGGCGAGATAGCGGGCAAGTCCCGCCGCACGGGCCAGCCTGCGCACGGCGTCTTCCTCGACCGCCCCCAGCGAACGGGCAGCCGTCCAGGCCAGATTGCCCGCCGTCGCGTCGAGGTAGGCATCCAGCGCCGCGTCGTCTGCATGCGGATCGGTGCCGATGTCCCAGTGCCTTGCGTCGATCAGCCCGTCCAGCAGGGCCGCTGATCCGGCATCGAGGAAACCCAGCGCAGCGGCGACTTCGTGCCGCGCAGGATCCTTCGCGGATCGCGGTCCGCCCAGAAGGTCGCGCCACCATTGCAGCCGCATCTGCGCCAGCATCGGTTCTTTCGTCACCCAGGGGGCACGCGTGACCTCGACGTTGAAGGCGTAAAGCGGAAACAGGATCGTCCGTGCCGCAGGCGGCGCCGCCATCGTCGCCAGGAACCGGTCGGGATCGCCGTTTCGGACGATCTCGGCACAGGCCTGCACGCTCATGCGGGGGTCGCGCCGTCACGGATCAATTTCCACTGGATACCGTCCAGCAGCGCCTCGAAGCTGGCATCGACGATGTTGGGCGACACCCCGACGGTGGACCAGCGCCGCCCTTCGCCGTCGGCGTGCTCGATAATGACGCGGGTCACGGCCTCGGTTCCGCCCTGGGTGATGCGGACCTTGAAATCCACCAGCCGCATATCGTCGATATGGGCCTGATACGGCCCCAGATCCTTCGCCAATGCCTTGGCCAGCGCGTTGACCGGGCCGCGGTCGCCGCCGCCCGCATCCATCGACTCGCTGACCGACAGCGTCTTGGTGCCGCCGATCTTGACGACGACGACCGCCTCGGACAGCGACACCATGCGATCGCGCTTGTCCTTGCGCCGCTCGATCGTCACGCGATAGCGCTTCACCTCGAAGAAGCGCGGCAGGCGCCCCAGCTCGCGGCGCGCCATCAGCTCGAAACTGGCCTGTGCCGTGTCATAGGAATAGCCTTCGGCCTCGCGCGCCTTTACCGCGTCGAGGATCCGCGCCAGAGCCGGATCGCCCTTCTCGACGGCCAGTCCCATATCCGCCAGCCGCGCGATCAGGTTCGACTGGCCCGCCTGGTTCGACATGGGCACGATGCGGGTGTTGCCGACCTGGGCCGGATCGACATGTTCGTAAAGCGCAGGGTTCTTGGCCACGGCGCTGGCATGCAGCCCCGCCTTGTGCGCAAAGGCCGATCCGCCGACATAGGGGCGCGACGCCACCGGCACCCGGTTGAGGATGTCGTCCAGCGCGCGCGATGTGCGGGTCAGCCCGGTCAGCGCATCGGCGGGCACGCCCGTCGTGACGCGGTCGGCGTATTTCAGCGCCAGCGTGGGGATCAGCGTCGTCAGGCTGGCATTGCCGCAGCGTTCGCCAAGACCGTTCAGCGTGCCCTGCACCTGCCGCGCGCCGGCCTCGATCGCCGCCAGCGATCCGGCCACGGCGCATCCGGCATCGTCATGCGTGTGGATGCCCAGCCGGTCGCCCGGAATGCCCGCCGCGATCACCGCGGCCACGATGTCGCCGATCCTGCCGGGCATCGTGCCGCCATTGGTGTCGCACAGCACGATCCAGCGCGCGCCGGCTTGCAGCGCCGCGTGGAGGCAATCCAGCGCATGGCCCCTGTCCGACAACCACCCGTCGAAGAAGTGCTCGGCATCGAACAGCGTCTCGCGGTCCTTGCCGACGCAATGGGCGACCGAGGCGGCGATGTTCTCGACATTCTCGGCCAGTTCGATGCCGAGGGCCGCGCGGACGTGGAAATCGTGGGTCTTGCCGACAAGGCAGACGGCCGGCGTTCCGGCGTTCAGCACCGCGGCCAGAACGTCGTCGTTGGCAGCCGACCGTCCTTGGCGCCGCGTCATGCCGAAGGCCGTCATCGTCGCGCGGGTCGGCGGCAGGGCGTCGAAAAACGCGCTGTCGGTCGGGTTCGCTCCGGGCCAGCCGCCTTCGATGTAATCGACGCCGAGCGCGTCCAGCATCGCGGCGATCCGCCGTTTTTCGGCCGCCGAAAACTGCACGCCCTGCGTCTGCTGCCCGTCGCGCAGCGTCGTGTCGTAGATCGTCAGACGCTCGGTCACGACAGCGCCTTCAACGGGACGGGATCGAAGCCTGCCTTGACCTTCCATTCGGTCGGACCGTCGGGCCGGTCCTGCAACTGGACCCCCGCCGCATCGAACGCGGCGCGGATCGCGTCCGCGCGGGCGAAGTTCCGGGCAGTCCGGGCACTGCGCCGCTCGCCCAGAAGACGCTCGATAAGGGCGCTGTCCACCGGAACGTCGACCTCGGGCAAGCCGCGCTGCATCAGACCCAGAAGCGACGCGCCCGCCTTCAGCCTTGCGCCGTCACCCTCATTGGCCAGCCGGTGGAGGGCCGCAATGGCACCCGGCGTGTTCAGATCGTCCGCCAGTGCGTCGGCAACGGCCGTAACGTCGTCGCTGGCGTCGCAGCCCGCGGCGAGATCCTGCCAGCGGCGCAAGGTCGCTTCCGCCTCGGCCACGCGATCTTCCGTCCAGTCCATCGGCTTGCGGTAATGCGTGGACAGCAGAACGAAGCGGATCACCTCGCCCGGCACCCCGTCCTCCAGCAGATCGCGCACGGTGAAGAAATTGCCGAGGCTCTTGGACATCTTGCGCCCCTCGACTTGCAGCATCTCGTTGTGCAGCCACACATTCGCCATCGGCGTGCCTTCATGGGCGCAGACGCTTTGCGCGATCTCGTTCTCGTGGTGGGGGAAGATCAGGTCGCCGCCGCCCGCATGAATGTCGAAATGCGCGCCCAGCAATTCCGCGCTCATGGCCGAGCATTCGATGTGCCAGCCGGGCCGCCCCCTGCCCCACGGGCTGTCCCAACCGGGCAGGTCCGGGGACGACGGTTTCCAGAGCACGAAATCCATCGGGTCGCGCTTGTAGGGGGCCACCTCGACACGCGCGCCAGCCTTCATGTCCTCGACCGTGCGGCCCGACAGCGCCCCGTATTGCGCATAGCTCGCCACCGCGAACAGCACATGGCCCTGCGCTTCATAGGCATGGCCCCTGGCGATCAGCGTCTCGATCATCGCGATCATCTGCGGGACATAGGCGGTGGCGCGCGGCATGTGGTCGGGCGGCAGCACGTTCAGCGCCGCCATGTCGTCCAGATACCAGCGCGTCGTCTCGTCGGTGATCTCGGCGATGGGGCGCCCGGTCTCGGCCGCGCGGGCATTTATCTTGTCGTCCACGTCGGTGATGTTGCGCACATAGGTCACATGGTCCGCACCATACCGATGCCGCAGCAGCCGGTAGAGGACATCGAACACCACGGCGGCACGGGCATTGCCCAGATGCGCGCGGTCGTAGACGGTCGGGCCGCACGCATAGACGCGCACATTCGCGGGGTCGATCGGATCCAGCGCGACCTTGCGGCGCGATGCGGTGTTGGTCAGCCTGATGGGGGTCATGGGGTCGCGCCGTCCTTTATGAAGGGCGGTCGGCTCGGTGGGACGCAAGGCAAGAAGACCGGACCGCCGCGGCAGGGTCAGATGGGAAAGATGCTGCGACAGGTCTTCATGGCGCCGGTCTAGCGCCGCGCGCCCCGGACGGCAAGGGGCCCGGCCTGGCCGGACCCCCTAACGCGAATGGCGTCGTTCAGAAGCGCAGCGCAACCCGCGCCTGGATCGTGTTGGCGCTGACGTCAATGTCGGTGCCGTCGAAATCGTCCCAGTCGTGACGCAGGAACTCGCCGCCGACCAGAACCCGGTCGGTCACGGCATAATCGACGCCCACACCGTATGCGACGCCGGTATCGCTGAGATCGTCGCCGTTCTTCGCTTTGGCATAGGCCGCGCCGACGGTGGCATAGGGCAGCCACTTGCCCGCATCGTAGCCCGCACGCAGTTTCACGCGGTGAACCTGATCGACGGACAGGTCGGTGCCGTCATAGTCCAGATTGGCTGCGTTCAGGTCGATTTCACCGCCCAGCACGAAGGTGCCGAAATCGTACTGGTAGCCTGCGAAGATACCGCCGATGGCGCCATCGGCTTCATCCAGCGCGTTCGTCAGACCCAGCACATCGTCGTTGCCGGTGCTGGCATTGACGTTGCCATAGCCCAGCGACAGACCGCCATAGGCGCCGGTCCAGTCGCGGCCGAAGGCGACGACGGGCGCGGCGACGGCAACGACGGGCTCGGGCTGCGCGGGGGCAAGGCCGCCGGCCTGCGACGCGGTGGCGATCATCAGACCCGCCAGCGCGGTCGATCCGATTGCGAATAGTTTCATGTCTCGTTCCTTCCGTTCTCGGGCAGGCGGCAGCGCCTGCCTGCTGCCACCGACCTAGGCCGCGCCCTTCGTGAATGATAGTCCCGCCAGACGCATAGCGGGTTTGACGGCAACGAACCGCCGTCACGAAGCCGCGAGGGCGGTGTGAGATCAGGCGCCCGCGCGCTCCTCCAGCGCCAGCCACTCGTCCTCGGCCAAGGACAGGGCTTTCTGCCGTGCGGTCAGGGCCTCGGTCGCCTTGGCGAACTTGACGGGCTCGCGCGAGAACAGGCCGGGATCGGCCAAAAGCGTTTCCAGTTTGAAAATCTCCGCCTCAAGCCGCGCAATCTCGGCCGGCAGGGATTCCAGCCGGTGCCGTTCCGTGAAGCTGAGCGACGATGCCGCAGGACCGCTGGTCCTGGTGCGTGCGGGCTGCGGGGCCTCGGACCGCGCGGGCGTTACCGGCGGCGCCTCGGTTCGCTGGGCCTGATAATCGCTCCACCCGCCGGCATAGGCGATCACGCGCCCGCCCCCTTCGAAGGCCAGAGTGGTCGTCGCCACGCGATCGAGGAAGTCCCGGTCGTGGCTGACAAGCAACACCGTGCCGTCATAATCGCCCAGCAGGTCTTGCATCAGATCCAGCGTTTCTAGGTCCAGATCGTTCGTCGGCTCGTCCAGAACCAGCAGATTGCTTTGCCGCGCCATGATCCGCGCCAGCAGCAGGCGCGCCTTCTCGCCTCCTGAAAGCGACCGCACCGGCGCCCGCGCCTGCGCTTCGGTGAACAGGAAATCCTTGAGGTATCCGACGACATGGCGCGGCTGGCCACGCACCATGACCTGATCGGCCGCCCCCGACACCCGCATTTCGGGCGTTCCCGTCAGGCTGTCCCACAGCGACATTTCGGGGTCGAGCTGCGCGCGGGTCTGATCGAACACGGCCATTTCCAGATTGGTGCCCAACACGACCTCGCCCGTGTCGGGGGCCTCAAGGCCGGTCAGCATCCTCAGCAAGGTGGTCTTTCCCGCGCCGTTCGGGCCGACGAACGCCACTCGTTCGCTCCGTTGGACGCGCAGCGAAAAGGGCGCGACGATCACCCGGCCGCCGTAGGATTTCGAGATGTTGCGCGCCTCGATCACCCGCTTGCCGGATCGTGCGCCGGCTTCCAGATCCATCGCCGCGGTGCCCTGGCGCCGAACCATCGACGCGCGGTCTTCGCGCATGGCGGCCAAAGCGCGCAGGCGGCCCTGGTTGCGTTTGCGGCGGGCGCTGATCCCCTCGACGGCCCAGCGGCCTTCGGCCTTGATCTTGCGGTCGAGCTTGTGGCGCTGGGTGTCTTCCTCGTCCCAGACGGCGTCGCGCCAATCCTCGAAGGCGTCGAACCCCTTTTCCTGACGGCGCACCTGTCCGCGGTCGATCCAGAGCGTCGCGCGGGTCAGATTCCTGAGAAAAGTGCGGTCGTGGCTTATCAGAACATAGGCGGTTCGGGTGGTCGTAAGTTCGTTTTCGAGCCAAGCGATGGCGGAAATGTCGAGGTGGTTGGTGGGTTCGTCCAGCAGCATCAGTTCGGGCGCCTCGGCCAGCAGCTTGGCCAGCGCGGCGCGGCGGCGTTCCCCGCCCGAGGCGGTGGCGGGGTCGGCGGCAAGGTCGAATTGCAGACCTTCGGCCACCGCCTCGACACGCCATGCCTCGGCGGGGTCGAGCCTTGAGGACGCGAAATCCCCAAGCGTGGCAAAGCCTTGCATCGTCGGCTCCTGCTCCATGTAGCCGACATGGATGCCGGGCGGCAGGGCGCGCTGACCGGCATCGGGTTCGACCAGACCGGCCATCACCTTCATCAAGGTTGACTTGCCGGACCCGTTGCGCCCGACCAGCGCCACGCGGTCTCCGGGCTGAACCACCAGGTTCAGATCCGCGAAAACGGGGGTTCCGCCGAATGTAAGAGAAACGTCGGATAGCTGTAGGATCGGTGTGCGCGCCATGACGCGCGAGGTATGCGGCGGCCCGGCCCGCGTCAATGACCGTCGCAGGCGCCGGCCAGGGCACGCAGCAGGCGCGCGCGGGCGGGCGGGATGCCGGCCACGGGCACGCCCACGAAGACGTGCAGCGTATCCATCGCGGCGTCGATCACCGCATGGTCCCCGGCGCGTCCGCCCATCGCCAGATAGGACCGCAGCAGCGGGGGCATTCCCGCCATCGCGTCCGCGCCCTCGCGCGCCAGCGGGGCCAGTTCCACAATGCGACCGGCCCGCCTGCCCGGCCGCCAGTCGGGGGGTGCGCGGTGGCGGCGGTAAAGATGCCCGAGCGCCGCGCGGTGCGCCGCCGGATCGGCGCCCGGAAACGACGCGCAGCCGAACAGCATCGCCGCGCCGCTGTCGTCCACCAGCCGCGCGAGCCACCCCCAGGCCAGCCGCAGGATGTCGGGCGCGTCGGGGCCGGGGCGGATGCAGAAGCGCCCCAGTTCGATCATCGGGCCGGGCTGCCGCGCCAGCGCGTCGAGCGCGTAAAGACCGCCGCAATAGCCGCGATGGACATCGCCGCCCGAGGGATGGACGATATGGCGGAAGGTGCAGACGACGCGGCCCTGCCCGTCCTCGACCAGCACATGCGCGAAAAGAGCGTCCAGGGGATCGGCGGCGGCCCGGTCGGCGGGAAAGACGGTGCGGCGCAGATCGAGGCAGGCGGCCCGGTCGCGCGCATCCGCCGCGTGCCGGACCCGGTAGCGCATCGTGCCGGGCGCGGTCACGGCCGCGGCCTTGGATGGCGGCGCGGACGCCCTAGATTCGGCACAGCCAGCGCGCCGTGACGGAACGGCGCGGATACCCGAAAGGACGACCCATGCAGAAGATCGAAAAGACCGATGCCGAGTGGCGCGCCGAGTTGAGCGACGAAGCCTACAAGGTGACGCGCAAGCACGGCACCGAGCGCGCCGGCACGCACGAGGATTTTCCCAAGGAACCGGGCACGTTCAACTGCGTCTGCTGCGGGTTGCCGGTTTTCGACCAGGCGGCCAAGTTCGACAGCGGCACCGGCTGGCCGTCCTTCTGGCAGCCCGCCGATCCCGCCAACGTGGAGACGAGCGAGGATCGCAAGTTCTTCATGAAGCGGACGGAAGTGCATTGCGCGCGGTGCGAGGCGCATCTGGGCCATGTCTTTCCCGACGGGCCGCAGCCGACCGGCCTGCGCTATTGCATCAACGGCGTGGCGCTGACCTTCGATCCGGCCACCGGCGGCGCCTGACCTAGCGGTCGCCGCCATCGAGGAAATCGGCGGGATTGAAGTTGCCGACGTTGCGGAAAAGCTGTTGAAGGAAGCCGACGCCCTGCACGTTGCTTTCCGTGACGCGGCGCGACAGCGGCACGACGCGGCCCTGCTGAAGCCCGAACCGTTCGACATTGCTGACGGTGCCCTGCGGCGTGAAGCTGATGGCGACGACTTCGCGGTCAACCTCGACCGGGGCCTGCCAGGCGTAGTCGCGCCAGCGCGAGCGGACGAAATACCAGCCGCTGTCGTCCAGCACCCCGGTCGCCACGGGACGGCCCACGGTATCGGCGACCGTCTGCTGGCTATCGCCGATCTGCACCAGCGCAAGCTGGTCGTCGGTCGGGACATAGCCGTGGTTGCGGTAAAGCGTGGTGCAGCCCGCCAGGACGATCAGCAGCGCCCCCAGCGTCAGTCGCGATGCGCGTGCCATGCCTGCCCCCTTGCCGCGGTTTCCCCCGCCCTTCATGCGGACTACATGATGAGGGACAGGAAGTTCAAGAACGGGTGATGCCATGATGCGGAAGACGCTTGTGCGTCTCGACGATACGTCCCGCCGGACCGAGCGGCAGTTCGAGATCGAGCCGGATGCCGAGGCCCGCGCCGCGATGGCGGACGCGCTGGGACTGGACGCGCTGCGCAAGCTGCGGTTCCGGGGCACGCTGACGCCACACGGCCGGCGCGACTGGACCTTGCGGGCCGATCTGGGCGCGACCGTGGTGCAACCCTGCGGCATCACGCTGGCGCCGGTGACGACGCGGATCGACGACACGGTCGAGCGGACCTATCTGGCCGAAATGGACACGGCCGCCCCCGGCGGCGAGGTCGAGATGCCGCAGGACGTGACGCAGGAGCCACTTCCGGCGGCGCTGGATCTCGACGAGGTGCTGTTCGAGGCGCTGGCGCTGGCCGTGCCGGCATTCCCCCGCGCGCCGGGTGCCGAGATCGGTCAGGTGCTGCATGCCGAACCGGGAACGGCGCCGATGCGCGACGAGGATACCCGCCCCTTCGCCGGCCTGCGCGACGCGATGAAGGACGACTAGCGCCTATTCGGCAGCGAGGGCTGTCTGCGCCTCGATCTCGGCGGCCTTCTTTTCGACCAGATCGACGATATGGTCGATCATGCCGGCATTGCCCAGCTTGTGATGCTGGCGGCCGGCCAGATAGACCATGCCCGAATCCTTGCCGCCGCCGGTGAAGCCCACATCGGTCATCAGCGCCTCGCCCGGACCGTTGACGACGCAGCCGATGATCGACAGCGACATCGGCGTCTTGATATGGGCCAGCCGTTCCTCCAGCGCCTCGACGGTGCGGATCACGTCGAAGCCCTGCCGTGCGCAGGACGGGCACGAGATGATGTTCACGCCACGATGCCGCAGCCCCAGCGCCTTGAGGATCTCGTAGCCGACGCGCACTTCCTCAACCGGATCGGCCGACAGCGAGACGCGCAACGTGTCGCCGACGCCCATCCACAGAAGGTTGCCCAGACCGATGGCGGATTTGACGGTGCCGGCGTTGAGGCTGCCCGCCTCGGTGATGCCAAGGTGGATGGGCGCGTCGGTAGCGTCGGCCAGCGCCTGATAGGCGGCGGCGGACAGGAACACGTCGGACGCCTTGGCGCTGATCTTGAATTCGTGGAAATCGTTGTCTTGCAGGATGGCGATGTGGCGCAGGCCGGATTCGACCATCGCCTCGGGACAGGGTTCGCCGTATTTTTCCAGCAGATCCCGTTCGAGCGAGCCCGCGTTGACGCCGATGCGGATGGAACAGCCGTGGTCCTTCGCGGCGCGGATCACCTCGCGCACGCGGTCGTCGCTGCCGATATTGCCGGGATTGATCCGCAGGCAGGCCGCGCCCGCCTCGGCCGCCTCGATCGCGCGTTTGTAGTGGAAGTGGATGTCGGCGACGATGGGGACGGGGCTTTCGCGGACGATTTCGCGCAGGGCGCGGGTCGCGTCGGTATCGGGACAGGACACGCGCACGATGTCGGCGCCCGCCTCGGCGCAGGCGACGACCTGGGCGATGGTGGCGGCGGCGTCGCCGGTATCGGTGTTGGTCATCGTCTGGACCGAGATCGGCGCGTCGCCCCCCACGGGGACGGTGCCGACCATGATCCGGCGCGACTTGCGGCGGTGGATGTTGCGCCAGGGACGCACGGCGTTCAGCGACATGAAGCGGCTCCGGTCGGGAATGGGGCTAATGTATGCCGCGGGCGCGGGCGCGCAACCGCCTCACTCGGACGGGGCGGCGATTCCGGGCGGCGTGTCGGGGGTGGATCGCAGTTCGGCCACCACGCGGGCCAGGGCGGCGTCGGCCTCCATATCCGCGACGCGGTAGGTCTGCGTCAGGCTTTCCGCGTCGAGGGCGAGGTTGCCGGTCACTTGCCCGTTGCCGCCGGCGGGACCGTAGGCGGTGCCGTTCACGGCGAAATAGATGGCGCCCGATTCGCCGGTCCGCAGGGTGGCGGGCTTTTCCGTGGCGGGCAGGACGAAACGGTCGCCCTCCTTCATGATCTGTTCGTATAGCACCGTGCCGTCGGCGGCCTTGACGCGCACCCAGGACGGGCGGACGGCCATCAGCACGACGTCGGGCACGGCCTGCGCGACCACCTGCACGGCGCCGGCATCGGCGGGGGTGTCGGACGTATCGGGGACCGCGTCGGTGGCGGCGGCCAGGACGGTGCGAGCGGCATCGGCGGCGGCATCGGGACCGCGGACCAGCGCACTGGGCCGGTCGGCCCGAAGCGCGCCGATGGGACCGTCCCGCGCCACCAGGATCGGCACGTCGAGCGCCTGGGGCCGGTAGAGCCGTTCGAACCCGTCGGACGCGGCGGGCGCGATACCGGGATCGTCCGGCGTATCGAGATCGGGCTGGCGCACGGCATCGAGCGGGTCGAGTTCGGCCACCACCTGCGGCACCTGTTCGACGGGCACGAAGCGCACCTTCTGCACCTCGTTCAGAACCGAATAGCCGCCATATCCCAGCAGGGCGATCAGCCCCAGCAGCACCGCGGTCGAGCCGATGGCGCCGGGCTGCACCCGCGACAGCATGCTTTCCGAGGGCGGAACGAAGCCCGTTCCCCTGCCCGCGAAGGGATCGCCGCGCATGCCGGTCACGCGCGCGGGTTCGGCGCGGCGCGACGACGCGGCGGGCGACATGCCGTGCGCGGTGGCGAAATCGCCTTCGGTGCAGAAGGCGCGATAGGCCCAGTCGGGATCGAGTTCGAGATAGCGCGCATAGGACCGCACATAGCCCGCGATGAAGCCGGGGGTTTCGAAGGCGGACGGATCGGCATTCTCGATCGCGGCGATATAGGTGGCCTTGATCTTGAGTTCGCGCTGCACGTCCAGCAGCGACTTACCCAAAGTCGCCCGTTCGCCGCGCATGACATCGCCCAGCCGCAGGTCGTAATCGTCAAAACCGCGAACGATTTCCGTCGGTTCTTCGACGGTCCTCGTTTCCTTGTGACGGAAACGCCCGATCATTCCGCTCGCCCCTCGCGCTGCCTCGCGAACCCTTGTCCGAACCCTGCCGCCCAGCGGTTTCCGATTCGGATCGGGTCGTTCATTTGCGATGAGAGTTACACGACCCAAGGGCCGGTGCACACGGGCAAATTGCGTTCAGGCGCTTTGTTCGGCGCGATTCAGCGCACAATGCGACCAAAGCGCATCCATCGCGCGGATCAGCTTTTCAGTTTCCAGGGGGCCATGCACCGGCGACGGCGTGAAGCGCAGCCGTTCGGTCCCGCGCGGCACGGTGGGGAAGTTGATCGGCTGGACATAGATGCCGTAATCGTCGAGCAGCAGGTCGCTGAGCTTCTTGCAATGCACCGGATTTCCGACATGCACCGGCACGATATGGCTGCCGTGGTCGATCAGCGGCAGGCCCATCCCCTTGAGCCGCATCTTCAGCGTCCGGGCGGCGGTCTGGTGGCGGTCGCGCAGGTCGCGGTCGGTCTTGAGGTGCCGGACAGAGGCCGCGGCCCCCGCCGCCACGGCCGGCGGCAGCGATGTCGTGAAGATGAAGCCCGGCGCGTAAGACCTTATCGCGTCGCACAATTTCGCCGACGACGCGATATAGCCGCCCATCACTCCATAGGCTTTGGCAAGCGTGCCGTTGATGATGTCGATACGCCCCGTCAGGCCGTCGCGCTCGGCCACGCCGCCGCCGCGGGGGCCATACATGCCGACGGCGTGAACCTCGTCGAGATAGGTCAGCGCGCCGAATTCCTGCGCCAGATCGCAGATCGCCGCGATGGGCGCGAAGTCGCCGTCCATCGAATAGACGGATTCGAACGCGATAAGCTTGGGAAGGGCCGGATCCTCGGCGGCGAGCAGTTCGCGCAGATGGTCGAGGTCGTTGTGGCGGAAGATGCGCTTGGCGCCGCCGTTGCGGCGCACCCCCTCGATCATCGAGGCATGGTTGAGACTGTCGGAATAGATGACGAGGCCGGGAAACAGTTTCGGCAGCGTCGACAATGTGGCGTCGTTGGCGATATAGGCGCTGGTGAACAGCAGGGCCGCTTCCTTGCGGTGCAGATCCGCCAGTTCGGCCTCGAGCCGCTTGTGATGCACCGTGGTGCCCGAAATGTTGCGCGTGCCGCCCGACCCCGCGCCCGTCGCGTCGAGCGCGTCGTGCATCGCCGCCAGCACCACGGGATGCTGGCCCATGCCCAGATAGTCGTTGCCGCACCAGACGGTGACGGGCCGTTCCGTTCCGTCGGGCCGGCGCCAGACCGCGTGGGGATAGGCCCCGCGCCGCCGCTCTATGTCGATGAAGGTGCGATAGCGGCCCTCGTCGTGCAGGCGCTGAAGAGCGGCGTCGATGCTGGCTTCATAATTCACAACCGGGCCTCATTCTCGTCTCAGGGGGTCAGATAGCGCGAAACGGGCCAAAGTGACAGGTGCAATTGGCACTTTCATGGGCACCCCGTCTTTGATCTGGCGCAAACGCCCGGACGGCTGGACACCGCGCGGGGCGGCGATAAGGTTCGGCGCATCCCTGCCGGAGCCTTTTCCATGTCCCTCGACGCCGTCCTGTCCCGCATCGACGCGGATCTTGCGCAAGCTGCCGACCGGCTGCTGCGTTTCATCGCGATCCCGTCCGTGTCCACCGACCCCGCCCATGCCGCCGACTGCCGCGCGGCGGCGGACTGGCTGGCGGCCGAGCTGTCGGGGATGGGGCTGGACGCGTCGGTGCGCCCGACGGACGGGCATCCGATGGTCGTGGCGCATGGCGGCGGGACCGGCCGGCCGCTGCTGTTTTACGGCCATTACGACGTGCAGCCTGTCGATCCGCTGGACCTGTGGGACCGCGACCCGTTCGACGCGGCGATCGAGGAGACGCCGCAAGGCCGGGTCATCCGCGGACGGGGGGCCGCGGACGACAAGGGGCAGTTGATGACCTTCGTCGAAGCCTGCCGCGCCTGGAAGGCGGTGCACGGCACCCTGCCCGCCCGGCTGACGTTCCTGTTCGAGGGCGAGGAGGAATCGGGATCGCCGTCGCTGGTGCCGTTCCTGGAACGGAACGCGGACGAATTGCGCGCCGATCTGGCGCTGATCTGCGATACCGGCATGTTCGACCGCGACACGCCCGCCATCACCACGCAACTGCGCGGCATCCTGGGGCAGGAAGTGACGATCCACGCTGCCGACAAGGACCTGCATTCGGGGCAGTTCGGCGGGCTGGCGGCGAACCCGATCCGCGTTCTGGCGCGCATCGTCGCCGCCCTGCACGACGATCAGGGCCGCGTGACGGTGCCCGGTTTCTACGACGGCGTGACGGAATTGCCCGACGACATCCGCGCGCAATGGCAGGGGCTGGGTTTCGACGCGGCGGCGTTCCTGGGATCGGTCGGGCTGTCGCATCCCGCGGGCGAGACGGGCCGCGATCCGCTGGAGATGATCTGGTCGCGCCCGACCTGCGAGGTCAACGGCATCGCGGGCGGCTATGCGGGTGCGGGCTTCAAGACGGTGCTGCCCGCCCAGGCGCGCGCCAAGATCAGCTTTCGTCTGGTCGGCGATCAGGATCCGCAGGCAATCCGGGCGGCGTTCCGCGACATGGTGCGGGGCATGCTGCCGCCCGATTGCCGCGCGACCTTCGCCGATCACGGCGCGTCGCGGGCCAGCCGGATGCGCATCGACGACCCGGCATTCGAGGCCGCGCGCCGGGCGCTGAGCGACGAATGGCCGAACGACGCGGCGTTCGTGGGCGCAGGCGGATCCATCCCCATCGCGGGACATTTCAACGAATTGCTGGGGATGGATTCGATGTTGGTCGGGTTCGGGCGCGACGACGACCGCATCCATTCCCCGAACGAGAAATACGACATGGAGAGCTTTCACAAGGGCATGCGAAGCTGGGCGCGCATCCTTCAGGCAATCACGCGATGACGACGCGGATCGTCATCGACACCGATCCGGGGCAGGACGACGCGGTGGCGATCCTGCTGGCGCTCGCCTCGCCCGAGATCGAGGTTCTGGGGGTGACGGCGGTGGCGGGCAACGTGCCGCTGGCGCTGACGCAGAAAAACGCGCGGATCGTGTGCGAACTGGCCGGGCGGCCCGACATCGCCGTCTTCGCGGGGTGCGACCGGCCGATGCTGCGCCCGCTGGTCACGGCCGAGCATGTGCACGGGCGCACGGGGCTGGACGGGCCGGTGCTGCCCGATCCGGCGATGCCGTTGCAGGACATGCACGGCGTGGACTTCATCGTGCGGACGCTGCGCGCCGAGCCGGAGGGCAGCGTCACCCTGTGCGCGTTGGGGCCGCTGACCAATATCGCCATGGCACTGCGGATGGCGCCCGACATCGCCGGCCGCATCGCGCGCATCGTGCTGATGGGGGGCGCCTATTTCGAGGTGGGCAACATCACCCCCGCGGCCGAGTTCAACATCTTCGTCGATCCCGAAGCGGCGGCCGTGGTCTTCGGCTGCGGCGCGCCGATCACGGTCCTGCCGCTGGACGCGACGCACAAGGTGCTGGTGACGAAGGCGCGCAACGACGCGTTCCGCGCGCTGGGCACCCGCGCCGGCATCGCCGTGGCCGAGATGACCGACTTCTTCGAGCGCTTCGACAAGGCCAAATACGGCAGCGACGGCGCGCCGCTGCACGACCCCACGGTCATCGCCTGGCTGCTGGAGCCGGATCTGTTCGCCGGACGCCAGATCAACGTCGAGATCGAGACGCGGTCGGATCTGACGCTGGGCATGACGGTGGCCGACTGGTGGCAGATCACCGACCGTCCGCGCAACGCCCTGTTCGTCGGCGGCGTGGACGACGAACGGTTCTTCGCGCTGCTGTCCGAACGGCTGGCCCGCCTGCCTTAAATATGCCGCGTCAGGATGCGTTCTGGTGCGGTGAACGTCCATTCTCCACTCCCCTATCCGGGCAGCATGGCATCGTCCGCCGCGATCTTCGATCTTGCGGAGGCCTATCGGGCGTCCGCCCTGCTGTTGTTGCAGGGCAGCGCGCGCGGAAGGCCGCTGGCCCGGTTTCCCGCGCGCTACTGCGCGCTGCATGCGATCGAGCTATATCTTAACGCCTGGCTGCGGAGCTGCGGCCACGATCCTGGCGACATCCGGGCATGCCTGCACAATGTTGCGCGCATGTTCGACCTGGCGTCAGAAACGGGACTGGTCCTTCGCAAGAAGACCCGTGCGGATCTGCGCGCGATGACAGGGCGGCGCGACTATCTGCTTCTGCGCTACGACCCCGAAGCGTCCGTCCTTCCGGTGCATGTCAACCGCCTCATTGCGACAATGGAAGAAGTGCGCACAAAGGTCGCCCTGCGGATCGGGGCATTTCCGGACGATCTGCCGAAGGACGGCGCGCCCACTTGCTGCCCGGTTGCGCGCGACCCATGTTGAAAGGCGCCAGCGAAAGAAGTTCCATGCAGAACGCACCGATCACCGTCAGCCGCTATGCCGACCTGCCCGGCCGGATGTGGTCTCACACCGCGCCCACACCCGTCGCCGCGCCACGCCTTCTGGCTGCGAACGACGCGCTGGCGGCCGAGCTGGGGCTGCCGCCCGGCTGGCTGCGCGGGGACGAGGCGTTGCAGATCCTGGCGGGCAACCTTGTGCCCGAGGGCACGCTTCCCATCGCGCAGGCCTATGCGGGCCATCAGTTCGGCGGCTGGTCGCCGCAACTGGGCGACGGCCGCGCGGTGCTTCTGGGCGAGGCGGCGGGCCGCGACATCGTGCTGAAGGGCGCGGGCCGCACCCCGTGGAGCCGGGGTGGCGACGGACGCGCCTGGTTGGGCCCGGTGCTGCGCGAATATCTGGTCAGCGAGGCGATGCACGCGCTGGGCATCCCCACGACGCGCGCGCTGGCGGCGGTGGCGACCGGCGAAACGGTGCTGCGCGAACGGCCCCTGCCCGGCGCGGTGCTGACCCGCGTGGCGCGCAGCCATGTGCGCGTCGGCACCTATGAATATTTGGCATCGCGCAACGACACCGACGGGCTGGCGGCGCTGACCGATCACGTCATCGCGCGGCTTCATCCGCAGGCGGGCGATGCGTGGGGCCTGCTGGATGCGGTGATCGACGCGCAGGCGCGGCTGATCGCGGGATGGATGGGGCTGGGGTTCATCCACGGGGTGATGAACACCGACAACATGGCCGTCTCGGGCGAGACGATAGATTATGGGCCGTGCGCCTTCATGGACGCCTATCACCCCGATACGGTGTTTTCGTCCATCGACCGGTTCGGCCGCTATGCCTATGCCGCGCAGCCGACCGTCGCCGTGTGGAACCTGGCGCAGTTCGCATCGGCCCTGCTGCCGCTGATGGGCGGCGAGGCCGGGATCCCCCGCGCGACCGAGATGGTCAACAGCTTTCCCGCGCGGTTCGGGGACGCCTGGCTTGGGGTGTTTCGGGCCAAGCTGGGGCTGGTTACGCCCGATCCGGGCGATGCCGACCTGATCCAGACGCTGCTGGGCACGATGGCGGCGCAAGGCGCGGATTTCACGCTGACCTTCCGGGGGCTGACGGACGGAACGGCACGGGCCGGGTTCGCGGACCCTGCCCCGTTCGATGCCTGGGCCGCCCGCTGGTCCGACCGCCGCGAGGCCGATCCCGTCAACCCGGCGGTCATCCCGCGCAACCACCATGTCGAGGCAGCGATCGCCGCCGCGGTGGACGGCGATCTGTCCTTCTTCGACGCGTTGCTGGCCGCCGTGACGCGGCCGTTCCAGGACGATCCGGTCTTCGCCGCCCCGCCCCGGCCGGGCGAGGAGGTGACGGCGACCTTCTGCGGCACCTGAAGCGGCGTCAGTCGGTGACGGTCGCGCTTTCGATCATGTCGGGCTGGCCGATGACGGCGCCGTTCGCGCCTTCGCCGCGCTTGATCGCGTCCAGCACGTCCAGCCCGTCCGTCACCTTGCCGACGACGGTATACTGCCCGTCCAGATGCGGGGCATCGTCGAACATGATGAAGAACTGCGAATTGGCGCTGTCGGGATCGGACGAGCGGGCCATGCCGACCGTGCCGCGTTCGAACGGGCGATCGGAAAACTCGGCCGGCAGGTCGGGCAGGTCCGAACCGCCCGTGCCCGCAAGGCGCATGTCCTGACCCATGCGGCCGTATTGCACGTCGCCGGTCTGGGCCATGAACCCGTCGATCACGCGGTGAAAGACCACGCCGTCATAGGCGCCGCGTTCGGCCAGCGTGGTGATCCGCTCGACATGGGCGGGGGCGGCATCGTCGAAAAGCTCGATGGCGATGGTGCCGTCCGCCTCGCCCGCGATCTCGAGGTTCAGACCGACGGCGAAGGCGGGGGCGGCGACGAGGCTGAGCGCTGTGGCAAGCTTAAGCATCGGCGGCCACCTTGACGCTGAGCATGCGGTCGGGATCGGCGGGCGGTTCGCCCCGCGCGATCTTGTCCACATGCTCCATCCCGTCGATGACACGGCCATAGACGGTGTATTGACCGTTGAGGAAGTTGTTGTCGGCGAAGTTGATGAAGAACTGCGAATTGGCCGAATTGGGGCTGGACGAGCGCGCGGCGCCGATGGTGCCCCGGTCGTGCGGCAGCTTGCTGAACTCGGCCGGAAGGTCGGGATGGTCGGACCCGCCGGTGCCCGCGCTGCGGATGTTGAAGTCCTTCTCGGCATTGCCGTTCCGCACGTCGCCCGTCTGCGCCATGAAGCCGTCGATGACGCGGTGGAAGACCACGTTGTCGTAGGCGCCGGCGCGCGCAAGGGTCTTCATCCGCTCGACATGCTTGGGCGCGACATCGGGCAGAAGCTCGACCGTGACGGGGCCGTCCTTCAGCTCGATGATGATCGTGTTCTCGGGATCCTTGATCTCGGCCATGCGGCCCTCCTGTTTTCCGGGTCGCGGTCAACGTAGGCAGGGACGCGGCGAAGGAAAAGGCGAAACCTTGCGCAAGGGCCGGCCTTGGGCGATGAACGGCCCACCCGAGGATGGAGACGGCGATGGCCTGGAAAACGCTGGACGAGATGGACCTGAACGGCAAGACGGTGCTGGTCCGCGTCGATCTGAACGTGCCGGTCGAGGACGGGCGCGTCACCGACGCCACCCGGATCGAGCGGATCGTGCCCACTGTCGAGGCCATCCTGGATGCGGGCGGCGAGCCGGTGCTGCTGGCGCATTTCGGCCGGCCCAAGGGCAGGCGCGTGCCTGACATGTCGCTGCGCCAGATCGTGCCGGCGCTGGAACGGGCGCTGGAACGGTCCGTCGCCTTTGCCGAGGATTGCATCGGCGATGCCGCCCGCCAGGCGGTCGCGGCGATGGATGCGGGCGATGTGCTGCTGCTGGAAAACACCCGCTTTCACGAGGGCGAGGAAGCCAACGATCCGGCGTTCGCCCGCGACCTGGCCGCATTGGGCGACGTCTATTGCAACGACGCATTCTCGGCCGCGCATCGCGCGCATGGCTCGACCGAGGGTGTCGCGCGGCTGCTGCCGTCCTGCGCGGGGTTGCTGATGGCCGAGGAGCTTGCCGCGCTGGACCGTGCCTTGGGTCGGCCCGACCGGCCGGTGATGGCGGTCGTGGGCGGCGCCAAGGTATCGACCAAGCTGGACCTGCTGGGCAACCTGGTGCGCAAGGTCGATGTTCTGGTGATCGGCGGCGGCATGGCCAACACGTTTCTGGCCGCGCAGGGGCTGGATGTCGGGCGGTCGCTGGCCGAGCACGACATGGCGAAGACGGCCCGCGAGATCGTGATGAAGGCGGACGAGGCCGGTTGCCGCATCCTGCTGCCCGAGGACGTCGTCGTCGCGGCCGAGTTCCGCGCCAACGCCGAAAGCCGCACCCTGCCCGCCGATGCCTGCCCCGAGGATGCGATGATCCTAGATGCGGGACCGCAAAGCGTGGCGCGGATCCGCGAGGCGATGGGCGAATGCCGCACGCTGATCTGGAACGGCCCGCTCGGCGCGTTCGAGATCCCGCCCTTCGACGCGGCCACGAATGCCGCCGCCAAGGAAGCCGCGCGGCTGACGCGGGACGGACGGCTGGTATCGGTGGCGGGCGGCGGCGATACCGTCGCCGCGCTGAACAAGGCGGGCGTCGCGCAGGACTTCACCTATGTCTCGTCGGCGGGCGGCGCGTTTCTGGAATGGATGGAAGGCAAGACCTTGCCGGGCGTCGCGGCCTTGGGCTGAACGGACTTGCGCGCGCTGCGAGGGCCGCGTTTCATGGGCCGCCAATCCGAACGGAGCCCGTGATGAAACGCCTTGCCATCGCCACGATCCTGCTGCCGGGCACCCTGATCGCGCAGGAGGGTCCGTTGGGCTGGGCCGAACTGCTGGCGCCCGACCGCGTGGCGCAGCAATTGATCCAGACCGGCATCGTGGCGCTGCGCAGTCAGGTCGATCTGACCTATTCGGCCCTTGCCGTCGATCTGCGGGCTGGCACCGCGACGCTGACGGACGTGTCGCTGCGTCCGCCGCTGGATCATGCCGATGCCGAAGATTGCCGGATCGCGGCGGACCGGCTGGTGCTCCGCACGGGCGGCTTTGCGCGGCCCGACCGTCTGCGCGCGCGGATCGAGGCGGGCGGCGTGACGGTGCCGCTGACCTGCCTGCCGCCCCCTGCCCGCGTTCTGCCG
This sequence comes from Oceaniovalibus guishaninsula JLT2003, assembly GCF_000299575.1. Lineage (GTDB taxonomy): Bacteria > Pseudomonadota > Alphaproteobacteria > Rhodobacterales > Rhodobacteraceae > Palleronia > Palleronia guishaninsula. The sequence continues at coordinate 9,291 of NZ_AMGO01000011.1, read as the reverse complement.
GAGACGATGGACCTCGGCCCGCTTTTCGTGCCGCGGCTGGCGGTCGATCTGGATTACGACCTGCCATCGGCCAGCGCCGACGCGACGCTGTTCGCGCAGATCGACGGTGTGGCCGCGATCGAGGCGTCGGCCGATTTCGCCTATGTCTCGGTTCGGGATGGATCGGACGACCCCGAGGCCGAACCGGACCTGGTCGCCGATCTGTCCTCGGGCAGTATCCGTATCGAGAATCTGGGCGGCTGGGACATGGCGCGGCAATTCCTGCCGCCCGCCTTCGCCGACGACGCGACGGGCGCGGCGACACTGGGCGCGGTGCTGCGGCAGGGGCTGACAGAGCTGAACGCGGGCGCGCCGCTGAACGCCGCGCAACAGGATTTCGCCGACAGCGTAACCGCGATCTGGCCGCAATTCCTGGACGATCCCCGATCCATGGTCGTCGAGACGGGGTTCGATCCTGCTGAAAGCCGCCGTCTGGATTTCGCCGCCTATGAACGCGATCCGCGCCGCGCCTTCGACGATCTGGAACCCCTGGCCGACCTTGCGCCGCGACAGGCGCGCGCGGCAATTCCCGCCGATCTGCTGCGGCAGGCGCTGGGCGACGGGGCCGCGGCACTTTCGCCCGAGGACCGGCTGCGCGTCGGGCGCGCGCTGGCCACCGGCACCGGCGCGCCGCGCAACCTCGCCGCCGCAATCGCGCTGCTGTCGGGGCCCGAGGCCGGGACGGACGGCGAAACGGCGCTTCTGCTGGCCGAGGCACTGGCAAAGGAGGACGCCGCCGCCGCCTATCGCCGCGCGCTGGATGCCGGAACGCTGGGGGCCGATGGCGCCCCGACGCTGCTGGACCGGATCGAGGCGGATCTGTCCTTCGCCCGCATCCTCGACTTGCAGCGCGACGGGGCCGAACCGCCTGCCGCGCCCGAAACGCTGGCGCAAATCCGCGACGCCGCCGCCGATGCCCTCAGCGGGTCGGGCGCGCGCCGCGATTACGAGCGCGCGCTTTACTGGGCGACGCTGGGCGCGGCGGCGGGCGATGGCGAATCGCGCGGCCTGCTGGACGCCGTCGAGGCGCGGGCCGCGCGCGCGGACGAGGCGGGGCGCGCCGCCTGGGACGAGGCCAGGGCCCGCGCCGCACGCGACGCGCTGGATAACTGGCTGAGCCGGGATCTGCCGGCGCGGTTCGGCGCGCGATAGCAGTCGACATTCCGCGCGGCCGTTAGCGCCAAACCGATTGCGCCCAGGGCCGCCCATGCCTATCGCATTGGCGACATCTGACAGGAGATCGCCATGAAAGCCTCGACCACCGTCCGCAAGATCCTTGCCAATTACGAGGGCGAGACGCCCGGCGTGAAGGCCAGGCTTTGCCAGATGCTGATGACCGGGCGGCTGAAGGGCACCGGCAAGATGATCATCTTGCCCGTCGATCAGGGGTTCGAGCACGGACCGGCGCGCACCTTCGCCCCGAACCCGCCTGCCTACGATCCGCATTACCATTATCAGCTGGCCATCGACGCGGGGCTGAACGCCTATGCGGCCCCTCTGGGCATGCTGGAGGCGGGCGCGGACACGTTCGCAGGGCAGATCCCCACGATCCTCAAGGTGAACTCGGCCAATTCGCTGATGTCGGATACCGCGGGCAAGAACCAGGCGATCACCGGCACCGTCGAGGACGCGCTGCGGCTGGGTTGCGCGGCGATCGGCTTCACCATCTATCCCGGTTCGGACATGGCGCTCGACATGTTCGAGGAGATCGCCGAGATGCGGCGCGAGGCGGCCAGCCTGGGCCTGCCCACCGTCATCTGGTCCTACCCGCGCGGCGAGGCGATCAGCAAGGACGGCGAGACTGCGGTGGACATTGCCGCCTATGCCGCGCAGATCGCGGCGTTGCTGGGCGCGCATATCATCAAGATCAAGCTGTCCACCGACCATCTGGAGCTGAAGGAGGCCAGGAAGGTCTTCGAGGAGCAGCAGATCGACATTTCGACCCAGGCGGCGCGGGTGGCGGAATGCATGCGGTCGGCGTTCAACGGGCGGCGGATCGTCGTGTTCTCGGGCGGGGCCAAGAAGGGCGAGGATGCGGTCTATGACGATGCCCGCGCCATCCGCGACGGCGGCGGCAACGGGTCGATCATCGGGCGCAACAGCTTCCAGCGCGAACGGTCCGAGGCGATGGCGATGTTCGACCGGCTGGTGGCAATCTACAAGGGGCAGCAATAGCTTGGCCCCTGTCCGGCGCAGTCATGGGGCCGCGCCGGGCAACTCCTACTCCGCGGCCACCTTGCGCGGTTCGAGCATCGGACGAAGGTAGCGGCCGGTATGGCTGGCCTCGACCTGGGCGACCTGTTCGGGGGTGCCGGTCGCCACGACCCGGCCGCCGCCATCGCCGCCTTCGGGGCCGATGTCGATCAGCCAGTCCGCGGTCTTGATCACGTCGAGATTGTGTTCGATGACGATCATCGAATTGCCCGCCTCGACCAATTCATGCAACACTTCCAACAGCTTCTTCACGTCCTCGAAGTGCAGACCGGTCGTCGGCTCGTCCAGGATATAGAGCGTGCGGCCGGTGGAACGCTTGGCCAGTTCCTTGCTCAGCTTCACGCGCTGGGCCTCGCCGCCCGAAAGCGTCGTGGCTTGCTGGCCGACCTTGATGTAGCCAAGACCGACGCGCATCAGGGCGTCCATCTTTTCGCGGATGGACGGCACGGCCTTGAAGAATTCCTGCGCGTCCTCGACCGTCATGTCGAGAACGTCGGCTATGCTCTTGCCCTTGAAGCGGATTTCCAGCGTCTCGCGGTTATAGCGCTGGCCCTTGCAGGTTTCGCAGGTGACGTAAACGTCTGGAAGGAAATGCATTTCGATCTTGATGACGCCGTCGCCCTGGCAGGCTTCGCAGCGGCCGCCCTTGACGTTGAAGCTGAACCGGCCGGGCTTGTAGCCGCGCGCCTTGGCTTCGGGCAGGCCCGCGAACCAGTCGCGGATCGGGGTGAAGGCCCCGGTGTAAGTGGCTGGATTCGAACGTGGAGTTCGGCCGATGGGGCGCTGGTCGATGTCGATGACCTTGTCGAGATGTTCCAGCCCCTTGATCGTCTCGCACGGCGCGGGGGTCTGGCGCGCGCCGTTGAGGCGCATGGAGGCGGTCTTGAACAGCGTCTCGATGGTCAAGGTGGATTTGCCGCCACCGCTAACCCCCGTCACGCAAACGAATTTTCGCAGGGGGAAATCGACGGTGACGTTTTGCAGGTTGTTGCCGGTGGCGTTGACGACCTTCACCGACTTCTTATTGCCCTTGCGGCGCGTCGCGGGCACCGGGATGCCGCGGCGGCCGGCGAGATAATCGCCGGTCAGGCTGTGAGAATCCTGTAGGATTTCCGTCGGAGTTCCGTGCGCCACGACGCGGCCCCCGTGGACGCCCGCGCCGGGGCCGATGTCGAAGACATAATCGGCCTCTCGGATCGCCTCCTCGTCGTGCTCGACCACGATCACGGTGTTGCCCGCGTCGCGCAGGTTCTTGAGCGTCGTCAGCAGCCGGTCGTTGTCACGCTGGTGCAGGCCGATGCTGGGTTCGTCCAGAACATAGAGCACCCCCGTCAGACCCGACCCGATCTGGCTGGCCAGGCGGATGCGCTGCGATTCCCCGCCCGAGAGCGTTCCGGCGTTGCGCGCAAGCGTCAGGTATTCCAGCCCGACATTGTTCAGAAAGCCCAGCCGCTCGCGGATCTCCTTCAGGATGGCGCGGGCGATCTCGTTCTTCTGCACGGTCAGGGTTTCGGGGACGGCCTTGCACCAGGCGGCGGCCTCGCGAATGGACATCTGCACCACCTGCCCGACATGCAGGCCCGCTATCCTGACGGCCAGCGCCTCGGGGCGGAGGCGGAAGCCGTTGCAGGCGCCGCAGGGGCGGTTGTTTTGATAGCGCTCGAATTCCTCGCGGATCCAGGCGCTGTCGGTTTCGCGATAGCGGCGTTCCATGTTGGGGATCACGCCCTCGAACGGGCGGCTGACCTGATAGACGCGCCCGCCCTCGTCATAGCGGAAGGCGATTTCTTCCTTCCCCGATCCGTACAGGAAGACGCGTTGCACGTCTTCGGGCAGATCCTTCCATTTGGCGGATTGGGGAAACTTGTAGTGCTTGGCGATCGCCTCGATCGTTTGCAGGAAATAGGGGGACTTGCCCTTGCGCCACGGCGCCAGCGCACCGTCCGAGATCTTCAGGTTCATGTCGGGCACGACCAGCCGTTCGTCGAAGAACAGCTCGACCCCCAGACCGTCGCAGACCGGACAGGCCCCGAACGGCGCGTTGAAGCTGAAAAGCCGCGGCTCGATCTCGGGGATGGTGAAGCCGCTGACCGGGCACGCGAACTTTTCGCTGAAGGTGAAACGCTCGGGCTCCTGCCCTTCGGGAACGGCGGTTTCGAGGATGGCGATGCCGTCGGCCAGGTCGAGCGCGGTGCGGAAGCTGTCGGCCAGCCGCGTTTCCAGCCCCTCGCGCACGACCAGACGGTCCACCACCACGTCGATGTCGTGGCGTAACTTCTTGTCGAGCGTCGGCGCGTCGTCCAGTTCGTGAAACTGCCCGTCCACCTTGACGCGCTGGAAGCCCTGTTTGCGAAGCTCCAGAAACTCCTTGCGGTATTCGCCCTTGCGGTCGCGGACGATGGGCGCCAGCAGATAGCCGCGCGTGTCTTCGGGCATGGCCATCACCCTGTCCACCATGTCCTGCACCTGCTGCGCCTCGATGGGCAGGCCGGTGGCGGGCGAATAGGGCGTGCCGACGCGCGCGAACAAAAGGCGCATGTAGTCGTAGATCTCCGTCACCGTGCCGACGGTCGAGCGGGGATTCTTGCTGGTCGTCTTCTGTTCGATGCTGATGGCGGGCGACAGGCCGCTGATATGGTCGACATCGGGTTTCTGCATCATGTCGAGGAACTGGCGCGCATAGGCCGACAGCGATTCGACATAGCGGCGCTGGCCCTCGGCATAGATCGTGTCGAAGGCCAGGCTGGACTTGCCCGACCCCGACAGCCCGGTGATGACCACCAGCTTGTCGCGCGGGATATCGACGTCGATATTCTTGAGGTTATGCTCGCGCGCGCCGCGCACCTCGATGTTCTTCAGCTCGGCCATAAGCCACCCCTTAACCAATGCGCGTTACATAGCGGCAGGAGGCGCAATCTCCAATGGCGAACGGGAACGGATGAGGAACGATCACGCGAGACGTGACCGGGTGCGTTGCGTCGCGCGGCGCAGCAGCAGCACGGTGGCCAATCCGGCCACGGCAAGGGCGGCCAGACCGGCGCAGGCTGCGGGAAAACCGCCCAGGGACAGCAGCAGCGCGAAGAACGGCGTGCCGAATGTCGTGCCGGCATTGCCCATCTGCGCGATGCCGCCCGTGGCCAGCGCGCGGTCGGACGCGGTGGCGTTCAGATACGGGATCAGCGCGAAGGCGCCGCCCGGCACCAGCCCCATCGCGGCGAAGAGCGGCCAGATCGCGGCGTCGATCCCCGACCAGAGCGCCAGCGCCAGCAGGGCCGTGCCCGCGAACCCCGCCGCCATCACCAGATCGGGCGCGATGCGGCGCGCGATCCAGCCCGCGCCGAACGTCCCCGCCAGGCTGAGGATCGGCAGCGACGCGGCCAGGCCCGGACGCCCCAGAAGCCCCGGCACGAAGGTGATGAGCGCCACGAACATCAGCGTATAGAAGACGAACCCCAGCCCCGGCGCGCCCAGATGCGCGGTGCCATAGATCGCGCGGTGCATGCGGACCGGGTCGAAGTGCAGCGCCGCGCGCCGCTGGCGGGGCAGCATCGGCGCAAGGATCGCCGCGATGGCCAGCAGCCCCACGCCGTGCAGCACGAACATCAGCCGCAGGCCGCCGGCGGACAGGACCGGAGGCAGCAGCAGCGCCGTCAGACCGAAGGACACGCCGAAGAAGGTGGCCCAGATCGCCATCGCCACGGGCCGGTCCCGGTCGCCCGCCGCGCCGGCCATCAGCGTCGGGCCGGCGATGACCAGACCCAGATGCGACGCGCCCTCGGCGACGCGCAGGGCGGTCATCCAGCCGATGGCGGGCAGCGCGGCTTCGGCCAGGGACAGCGCGCCGCCGAGGACGAGGCAGCCCAGCAACACCCGCCGCGCGCCCAAAGCCGCGACGAACGACCCCGCGACGACGCCGAAGGCGATGCCCACCAGCCCGACGATGGACACCAGATGCGCCAGCGATTCGGGCGCGCGTTCGTAGGCGCGGCCGAGTTCGGCCAGCGACAGCGACACCTTGCTGAACTGCGCGGCGGCCAGCAGGCCCGCGACGAACAGCATCGCCACCAGCGGCCAGTCGGTGCGATCGCGGGTCACTGGCGGGATGCGGGGCGGACCCTCAGCGCGCGCGCCGCGCCATCCAGGCGACCACCAGACCGCCCGCGCCGATCAGCATCAGGAAATAGCCGACCGGGATCACCCATTGGGGATAGACGCCGGGCGTGTCGATGTCGGCGGCGACGCTGGTGCTGAGGAACGGATAGATCACCACGATCGCCAGTCCCACCAGCAGCACCGCCGTCCATGTCCACATGCTTTTCATTTCAACCCTCCTGCAAGCGGCGCACGACGCCGCCATATCCGCCCTGGTCGAGGAACGCGGCTTCGGCGGCGGTGGTTGCACGGCCCAGATCCGCGTTGCGGTGCGGGAAGCGGCCGAAGCGGCGGATCACCTCGCGATGGGCGCGGGCATGCAGCAGGTTCTGCGCGCCGGTCCGCGGCATCCGCAGCAGAATGAGGCGCACGCCGCGTTCCTGGTCCTGAAGGCTTTCGGCGTGCATCAGCGGCAGATAGAAGAACTGCCGTCCGGGCTCGGGCACGGCCATGTCCCAGCCCAGCCGCAGCGCCAGCTTGGCGATGGCGCGCGCCCAGCGGTCGGCGGCATAGGCGCGCCCGTCGCCGCGATGGACGTTGCGGGAAAACTGGTCCGCGACGACCAGATAGGCCAGCGCCGTGCGGGGGGTCGTCGCCCAGTCGCAATGCCCGCCATCGGCGGCCCGGTCCACCAGCGCGCCGAAGCCGTCGCGGATGGTGGCGTCGAGGGCGTCGTCGGCGACATACCAGCCGTCCGGTCCGACCTCGTCCAGCCAGAAGCGCAGCACATCGTCGGGACGGGGCATGATCCATCTCCTCGCATTCGGGGACAGCTTGCGCCGCGCGCCGCGCGAGGGCAAGCCTTCAAGCCCCGGCGTTTTCGGTCTTTTCCTGCGCCCATTCCTGCGCGGCCTCGGTCGCGACGGCGGTGCTGGCGGGGGTCATGGCGACGAAGGCGGTGGTTTCGTCGGCGGTCGGCCGGCGGGTCATCCGCCAGCCGGCATAGGCGGCCAGGCACCCCATCATCAGCCCCAGAAACGCCCAGAATCCGGGCGGGCCCAGCCATTCCAGCAGAACGCCGATGATCAGCGGCCCGGCAATGGCGCCGATGCCGTTGATGAAGATCAGCCCGCCCGACGCGCCGGCCATGTCCTCGTTCGCCAGATAGTCGTTGGTATGCGCGATGAGCAGCGAGTAGATCGGGTTGGTCATGCCGCCCAGCACGAATCCCGCCGCCATCAGCAGGGTCAGCGACGGTTCGGGCACCAGCGCGGCCAGCACCGACACCGCCAGCGCCGCGACCGACGCGGCCAGGACCAGCTTGCGGCGGTCCAGCCGGTCCGACATCCAGCCGATGGGATACTGGAACAGCAGCCCGCCCGCATAGATCGCGCCGACGAAAAGCGCGATCTCGGCCACCGAAAGCCCCAGAAGCGCGCCATAGACCGACGCCATGCCGAACTGCGCCGAATAGACGCCGCCCGTCAGCAGCATCCCCATGCAGCCCAGCGGCGACGAGCGGAACAGCCGCCGCAGGCTCATCGGTTTGGCGGCGGCGAAGGGGGGCGTGGGGGCGACCGACAGAAGGATCGGCGCGAAGGACAGCGACACCAGCACCGAGGGGATGACGAACAGCACGAAGCCCGACGGATCGCCCGTCACCAGCAGCGCCTGCGCGGCGATGATGCCCAGCATCTGCACGATCATGTAGACCGACAGGGCCTGCCCGCGCGTTTCGTTCGTGGCGGCGTTGTTCAGCCACGATTCCGCCGTGACGTAGACGCCGGAAAAGCAGAACCCGATCAGCACCCGCAGCAGCGTCCAGGCCAGGGGGTCGGTGATCGACGGATAGAGGATCAGCACCGCCGAGATGAAGCTGGCCAGCGCGGCGAAGACGCGGATATGGCCGACGCGGCGGATCATTTCGGGCGCCAGGCGCGATCCGCCCAGAAAGCCCACGAAATAGGCCGACATGATGACCGACATCTCGCCGGTCGAGAATCCCTCGATCGCGCCGCGCACGCCCAGAAGCGTGCCCTGCATGCCGTTCCCGACCATCAGGAACCCCATGCCCAGAAACAGCGCCCATCCGCCGGTCAGCACCTTGAACATCGCCGTCTCCTTTGCCGCGCCCGTACCGGGTGCGGGGGCGCGGCGCAATCGCGCAATTCAGCCGCGCGCGCCGTCGGCGTCGGGCAGCAGCAGCGACGCGTCGCCATAGCTGAAGAACCGATACTCGCGCGCGACGGCATGGGCATAGACGCGGCGCATCCGATCCACCCCCATCAGCGCCGAGACCAGCATCATCAGCGTGGATTTCGGCAGGTGGAAATTGGTCATCAGCCCGTCGACGACGCGAAAGACATGGCCGGGGCGGATGAAGATGTCGGTCTGGCCGCGAAAGGGCGCGATGGCCCCCCGCGCCGCGGCGCTTTCGATCAGGCGCAGCGCGGTGGTGCCGACCGGGATCACGCGACCGCCCGAAGCGCGGGTCGCGGCGATCCGGGCGGCGGCATCCGCCGTCACCTCGCCCCATTCGGCGTGCATGCGGTGCTGGCTGACATCGTCCACCTTCACGGGCAGGAACGTGCCCGCGCCGACATGCAGCGTCACATGCGTCAGATCCACGCCGCGCGCGCGCACGGCGGCCAGCAGCGCGTCATCGAAATGCAGCGAGGCGGTGGGCGCGGCGACGGCGCCCGCGCGGGCGGCCCAGATCGTCTGGTAATCGGTGCGGTCCTGCGCGTCGGCGGCGCGTTTCGAGGCGATGTAGGGCGGCAGCGGCATCGCGCCCGCCGCATCCAGCGCGGCGTCGAAATCGTCGCCCGCCAGGTTGAAGCGCAGCAGCGCCGCCCCCTCGCCCCGCCCCTCGACCGTGGCCGACAGGTCGGGCGAGAAGACCACGGTTTCGCCGTCGCGCAGCTTGCGCAGGGGCTTGACCAGCGC
>NZ_AMGO01000010.1 GCF_000299575.1 Oceaniovalibus guishaninsula JLT2003 | reverse complement strand
TTCGGCGGCGGCCAGCACCGGGGGGGCGATGTCGCCGATCACCGGCACGCCGACGCGCCCCAGTTCGGCGCGCAGGTCCGAAGGCGCGGCGACGGGCCGCCCCTGGGCCGCCAGCGCGTCGAGCCCGCCGGCGATGCGGCGCACGTCGTTCATGATCAGCGCGCGATCCGAGGCGGGGGGGATGGCGCTGTCGGGGATCGAGGGGGCGATCCACGCCTCCAGCAGCGGCGGTTGCAGCAGCGTCCACACCGCCAGCAGGGTCAAGGACGGGATCAGCGCCGACAGCACTACGTTGGCGCCGTAATAGACCGGCAAGGAATGCAGGCCCCGCCCGTCGCCGCCCGCCGAAGCCAGCGCGCGCCGGCGCCCGGCCACGAAGCCCGCCGCCGCCAGAAGGCCCAGCAGGACCAGAAGCCAGATCAGCGGCATGATGTCGTTCGCGGTGCCATTCGCGCGGCCCCTAGCACGACCGGCGGGCGGATGTCACATCGTCTTCTCGTCCTGCACCGCGCGGCGCGTCGCGGCCAGTTCTGGGTCGGGCACCAGGCCATAGCGCGCCAGCGGCCCGCCCGGCCCCGCGACTTGATCCGACAGGAAGAATTCGGTGTATTCCCTGAGGCCCGGAATGGCGCCGACATGCGCCTTCTTGACGTAGAAGAACAGCGGGCGCGACACTGGATAGGCGCCTTCGGCCACGGATCGCGCGGTGGGTTCGACGCCGCCTATGGTCGCGACCTTCAGCTTGTCGGCGTTGTTTTCGAAGAACGACAGGCCGAAGACGCCGATGCCTTCGGGGTTCGACTGGATGCGGGCCAGCGTTTCGGTATAGTCGCCGTCGATGTCAACGGCGCGACCGTCCTTGCGGATCGCCATGCAGGCCGATTCGGCGGCATCCTCGTCCATCCCGGCGGCCAGCATGTCCGCCAGCGCGCCGCTGTCGCGGCAGCCCTGAAGGATCAGCTTTTCCTCGAACACCTCGCGCGTGCCGTGCTTGGTGCCGGGGATGAAGGCGGTGATCGGCACGTCGGGCAGGCCCGGATCGACCTGCGACCAGCGCGCGTTCGGGTTCGGGACAAGCCGCCCGTCCACCGGCACCGTTTCGGCCAGCGCGCGATACCAGTCGGCGGGCTGGAACGCGGTGAAGTCGGGGCCGTCCGTCAGGCTGGCCAGAACGATGCCGTCATAGCCGAAGCGGACCTCGATGATGTCGGTCACGCCGTTGGCGGCGCAGGCGGCGATTTCCGCCGGGCGGATCGGGCGGCTGGCATTGGCGATGTCGACGGTGTGTTCGCCCAGCCCCTCGCAGAACAGCTTGAGCCCCGCGGACGATCCGCCCGATTGGACGACGGGGGTGGGAAAGTCGAAATTCTCGCCGAACGCCTCGGCGACGATGGTGGCATAGGGCAGCACGGTCGAGGATCCGGCGATCTGCACCTGATCGCGGCCCTGCGCGATGGCCGCGCCGGTGGCGGCCGCCGTCAGGGCGAGCGCGGCGAGTAACGTGGCAGGGGTCATCGGGCGTCCGGGGCGACTGTCGGTCATGCGCACACTCTGCCCCTGCGCCCCACGCATCGCAACCGCCGCGCGACGGACCGTAAATTCGGGGTGAAATCGAACCGCCGCCGGTCTTTGTCGGGTGGACGCGACGTCATCTTGCGGGGAAACATTTGACGGCGGCGCGCGATCTTCTGTAAGCGGATTGTTGCCGAAGATGTGGGGAACAGCATGGACTGTCGCATTTGCCATTCAGATCGTCTGCCAGCCGTCCTTCTGGTCGGAACTGCGGAGGATCGGCATGCGGGCGCCAGAACCTGTTCCGCCCGCGCCGACATAAGCGAGGCGGATTTTCCCGGCATCTGCGATATCTGGTCGGACGACATGCCCGACATCGTGGTGGCCCCCCTGTTTTCCAGGGGATTCGATTCGTTCGATGTCGCGCGGTTCCTGCATCATCGGGGGTATCGCGGGATGCTGCGGATCGTCTCGGCGCCCCTGCCCCGGCCCGACATGGTGCTGAGCGAATTGCGGCTGGCCTTTCCGGGGCTGCGCATGGACATCGTCACCGTGACCGCCGCGCAGGCGGTGCGCGTGGCCTGATCCGCCCGCGCCGTCAGGACGCCGCGGCGCGGATCGCGGCCTCGAACTCGGCGCAGAGCAGATCGGCAGGTTCCACCCCGACCGAGACGCGGAACGATCCTTCGGACAGGCCCAGGGCGGCGCGGTCCTCGGGCGACAGCGCGCGGTGCGAAGAAGTGGCCGGATGGCTGAGCGTGGTGCCGATATCCCCCAGTGTCGGCGCGAAGGCGATGTTGCGCGCCGCCCGCACGAGGCGGTTCGCCGCGTCTCGCCCGCCGTCGATCTCGAACGTGACCATGTTACCGGTGCGCGTGCCCAGCAGGGCGGCGGCGCGGTCGCGGTCGGGATGGTCGGCGCGGCCGGGATAAAGCACGCGGCGCATCCCCGGCAGGCCGTCCAGACGGTCGGCGAGGATGCGGGCGTTTTCCTCGGCCCGGTCATAGCGCAGATCGAAGGAATAGAGCCCGCGTTCGGCCAGCCAGCAATCGAAAGGACTGGCCGTCAGACCCAGCGTGGTGGCGAAGCCGCGCATCCGGTCGTTGGTCGCGGGATCGCGCGCCGCGACATAGCCCAGCGTGGCGTCCGAATGGCCCGCCAGCAGCTTCGTCACCGAATGGATGACGATATCGGCGCCGTGATCCGCCGGGCGGATCGCGCGGGGCGTGGTGAAGGTGTTGTCCACCGCCAGCAGGATGCCCCGGTCTCGGGCCAGCGCGGCGATGCCGTGCAGATCGGCGACGCGCAGGGTCGGGTTCGACACGATCTCGATCAGGATCATGCGCGTCTCGGGGCGGATCGCGGCGGCCATCGCGGCGGCGTCGGTCGGATCGGCGAGGCCGGTCATCACGCCCATGCGCGGCAATTCGGTGGACATCATCCGCAGCGACCGGCCGTAAAGCTGATTCGCGCCCAGGATGTGATCGCCGGCCCGAAGAATGCCCATCGCCGCCGCCGCGACCGCCGCCATGCCCGAGCCGGTGACGAAGCCGCCCGACAGCCCCTCCATCGCGTCGATCTTGGCGGCCAGGACATCGGCGTTGGGATGCCCTTCGCGCGCATAGGCATAGCCCGGCGCGCGGCCTTCATACTGGTCGTCCAGCGCGTCGGGGCTTTCGGCGGCATAGACGACGGACGGTTGCAGCGGGGTCACGACGGCCCGGCTGGCGCTTTCGGGCCATGGCGTGCGGCGGACGAGGGTGTCGGTCATCAGTGCCTCAGTCCAGCGCGGTCAGGGTGTCGCGGAAACGCGCGGCGGCCTGCTGGTAATGCAGGGCCGAGGCATGCAGCGCCTCGATCGCCGCATCGTCGAGCTGACGCACCACCTTGCCCGGCGCGCCGACGACCAGCGATCCGTCGGGGATGCGCTTGCCTTCCGTCACCAGCGCCCCCGCGCCGATCAGGCATTTGTCGCCGATGACCGCGCCGTTCAGCACGGTGGCGCCCATGCCGACCAGCGACGCGCGCCCGATGGTGCAGCCGTGCAGCATCGCCTTGTGGCCGATGGTGCAATCGGGGCCGATGGTCAGCGGAAAGCCCATATCGGTATGCAGGACGCAGTTTTCCTGGATGTTCGTGCCTTCGCCCACCTCGATCGGTTCGTTGTCGCCGCGCAGCGCCGCGCCGAACCAGATCGACACACGCGCGCCCAGGATCACCTTGCCGATGACATGGGCGCCGGGCGCCACCCAGGTCGTGCCGCCGGGGTCGAGCATGGGGGTCAGGTCGCCAAGGGCATAAACGGTCATTGTCTGGCCTCGAATTCGCGGTTGAGGTGGCGGACGACCTCGACGAGGCCGGGCTGCTGGGAAATGCGCATCCGTTCGGCGCTGACGATTGTTTTCAGCTTTTTCTCGGTCCTGTCCAGATCGTCGTTCACGAGGACGTAATCGTATTCGGGCCAATGGCTGATCTCGTCGCGGCTTTTGCGCATGCGGGCGGCGATGACGGCGTCGCTGTCCTGACCGCGCGCGCGCAGGCGGCGTTCCAGTTCGGGGATCGAGGGCGGCAGGATGAAGATCGACAGTGTATGCTTGCCCAGCATCGAGTTGCGGATCTGCTGCCCGCCCTGCCAGTCCACGTCGAACAGCACGTCCCGGCCCGCCAGCGTCGCCTCCTCGACCGGCAGCGCGGGCGAGCCGTAGAGTTCGCCGAAAACCTCGGCATGTTCCAGCATCTGCCCGGCGGCGACCATCGCCATGAAGGCGGCGCGGTCGCGGAAGAAATATTCGCGACCCTCGACCTCGCCCGCGCGCGGGGGGCGGGTGGTGGCCGAGACGGAAAAGCGCAGCCCCGGATCCCAGGCCATCAGCCGACGCGCCAGCGTCGTCTTGCCCGCCCCCGAGGGCGAGCTGAGGATGATGAGCAGCCCGCGCCGGGCGGGGGTCGGCGGGACGGGATCATTCGACATTCTGCACCTGTTCGCGCATCCGGTCGATGACCGTCTTCAGGTCCAGCCCGACCGTGGCGAGTTCCGCATCCTGCGCCTTGGCGCACAGGGTGTTGGCCTCGCGGTTGAGTTCCTGGGTCAGGAAATCCAGCTTGCGGCCGACCGGCCCGGATTCGGCCAGAAGCAGGCGCGCGGCATCGACATGGGCGCGCAGGCGGTCGATCTCCTCGGTCACGTCGGCCTTGACGGCCAGCAGCGCCAGCTCCTGCGCCAGACGGTCGGGATCGGGCGCCGCGGCGCCGATCCGGTCCAGCGCCGCCTGCATCTCGGCGGGGGCGCGCGCCAAACGGGACGCGGCAAGGGTGCCGGCCCGTTCGACCAGCGCGGCGATGGCGTCGATCTGGCCCGACAGGACCGCCGCCAGCGCCCGCCCCTCGGCGCGGCGGGCCTGCGCGAAGGCGGGCAGAACGTCGTCCCGGAACTGCGCCGCCAAGGCGTCCCGAAGCGGCGCGGGATCGGCGGCGTCGGGCGCTGTCGCGGTGCGCAGGTTCAGCACGTCGATCGCGCGGCAGGGGGCCAGCGCCACGCCGCGCGCCATGGCCGCGTCCTCCACCGCCGCGATCCGGTCCAGCGCGCGCTGGATCGTCCCGGTATCGGGGCCGTCCGAATCGGCCTGGGGGTGGATGCGCAGGGCGATCTGGACGTTGCCGCGCGCCAGTGCCCCCTGCGCCAGCGGACGCAGGACCGCTTCCAGCCCCTCGATCCAGTCGGGAAGGCGGAAGCGCAGGTCGAGCCCGCGGCCGTTCACGCCGCGCATGTCCCAGACCCAACGCCAGCCATCGTTTTCGCCCTGCCGCGTGGCGAATCCGGTCATCGAGACAGGACCGCCCGGATCCCCGCCTTGAATCATCAGGTTAACCCTTCGTTTCAAATGCTACGGAATTCGGATATCCGTCGTGCTATATCCTGTTCGACGACGGCCCCTGCCCCGGCATGGCGTCGGTTAGCAGAGGCCCGGACCGCTCACAACCGCGTGGGCCGGCGGAGAGACGGAGACAGGCGAGATGAATATCGGTTCCGACACGGTGGCCGGCGCGGGTCATGTCGTATCGCTGGTCGACGGGCATCTGGCCCCGACGGGCGATCCGCTGGCGCTGCTGTCGCGCTTCTGGCAGGCGCGCTGCGACGGCCGCATCATGCCGCAGCGGGCCGACATGGATCCGCGCGGCATCGCCGCCATCCTCGACCGGGTGTTCATGGTGGAACGGATCGCGCCGGGCGTGTGCCGGTTGCGGCTGGGCGGCGCGCATCTGGCCGACCTGATGGGGATGGACGTGCGCGGCATGCCGCTGAGCGCGTTCTTCGTGCCCGATGCGCGCGCCGCGCTGGCCGACGCGGTCGAGGCGGTCTTTGCCGAACCGGCGCGGATCGAACTGACGCTGACGGGGCCGCGGGCGGGGCTGTTCGGCCGGGTCAAGGGCCGGTTGCTGATGCTGCCGCTGCGGGGGCGCGACGGCGCGGTGGTCAGCGCCATCGGCTGCCTCGACAGCGACGCGGCGCCGGGCCGGGCGCCGCAGCGGTTCACGATCTCGGCGCAGGACCGGCGCACGCTAATCGGCTATGGCGACCGCGACGAAGCCGAATCGACGGACGGCGATCCGTTCGCCGAAGCGGATGCAGCCCGCGCCGTGGCCCGCCGGCGCGCGTCGCTGCATCTGGTTCACAGCGCCTGAGCGCCGCCGTCAAAGCGCCGAGGCGAGCTGCGGGCGCGATGTGCGGCGGCTGCCCAGTTCCTCGGCCACGAGGAAGGCCAGTTCCAGCGCCTGGCTGGCATTGAGGCGCGGATCGCAGGCGGTGTGATAGCGGTCCGACAGATCCTCGTCGCTGACCGCGCGGACGCCGCCGGTGCATTCGGTCACGTCCTTGCCCGTCATCTCGAAATGAACGCCGCCCGGCACGGTGCCTTCGGCGGCATGCACGGCGAAAAACTCCTGCACCTCGCGCAGCACCGAATCGAACGGCCGGGTCTTGTAGCCCGACGCGGACTTGATCGTGTTGCCGTGCATCGGATCGCAGGACCAGACGACATCGGCGCCCGCCTCCTCGACGCAGCGGATGAGGCGCGGCAGATGATCGCCGACCTTGCCAGCGCCGAACCGGGCGATCAGCGTCAGCCGGCCGGGTTCGTTCGCGGGGTTCAGAATGTCGATCAACCGCCGCAGATCGTCCGTCGTGATCGAGGGGCCGCATTTCAGGCCGATGGGATTGGCGACGCCGCGGCAGAATTCGACATGCGCGCCGTCGGGCTGGCGGGTGCGGTCGCCGATCCAGATCAGGTGGCCGCTGCCGGCGATGGTCTGGCCGCTGGTGCTGTCGACGCGGCACAGCGCCTCCTCGTATTCCAGCAGCAGCGCCTCGTGGCTGGTATAGAAATCGACCTTGCCGAGTTCGTGCGCGGTTTCGGCCGTCAGCCCCGCCGCCGCCATGAAATCGAGCGAATCCTGAATGCGGTTGGCGATGTCGCGGTATTTTTCCGCCTCGTCGTCATCGGTGAAGCCCAGCGTCCAGGCATGGACGCGCGCGACATCGGCGAAACCGCCGGTGGAAAAAGCGCGCAGCAGGTTCAGCGTGGCGGCGGCCTGCGTATAGGCTTCGAGCATGCGGGCGGGATCGGGGATGCGCGCCTTGGCCGTGAAGTCGAAGCCGTTCACGATGTCGCCGCGATAGCTGGGCAATTCGACGTCGCCGACGGTTTCGGTGGGCGCGCTGCGCGGCTTGGCGAACTGGCCGGCCATGCGCCCGACCTTCACGGTCGGAACCTTGGCGCCATAGGTCAGCACCATCGCCATCTGAAGCATCACCTTGAACGTGTCGCGGATGGTGTCGGCGCTGAATTCGGCGAAACTTTCGGCGCAATCGCCGCCCTGAAGCAAGAACGCCTCGCCCCGGCTGACGGCGGCCAGTTCGCGCCGCAGGCGCCGCGCCTCGCCGGCGAAGACCAGCGGCGGAAAGCGCGACAGGCGGCTTTCGACGGCATGCAGGGCGTCCGCATCGGTATAGTCGGGCATCTGCACGCGCGGACGGTCGCGCCATCCGGTTTTCTGCCATTGTGCCATGTCCGCGCTCCTTCTTGTGCCGTATTCTTATAGGGGCGCCCCCAGCCGATGAAAACCGCCGATGAAAACCGCCGATGCGGACCGCGCGGCGATGGGGTAATCGGAGGATCGTGTCGGTGCGGGGGTGTGCGGCGATGGGCGATGTCCGAAAGGGGGCGAGTGCGGATGGCCTGCCGCGGACGGTGCGGTTCGTCCTTGTCCCGATGCCGGGGTTTTCGCTGCTGACCCTTGCCGCCGCGCTGGAGGTGCTGCGGCTGGCGGCGGCGATCCGCGCCGATGCGCCGGGCTGGACGCTGATCGGCGAAGGCGGGGCCGTGGTATCGAGCGAAGGCGTGACGGTGACGCCGGACGGCGATCTGCGCGATCTTGCGCGCGGCGAAACGGTGCTGATCTGCGGCGGCCCCGGCATCGCACGGGCGACGGGGCGGCGCATGATCAGCTGGCTGCGGCGCGAGGCGCGGCGCGGTCTGCGAATGGGCGGTCTGGGAACAGGTGTCTGGGTGCTGGCGCGCGCCGGGCTGCTGGAGGGGCGCGAGGCGGCCATCGACCCTGCTCTCGCCGATGCCTTCGCCGAGGAATTCGCCGATGTCACGCTGGCGCGCGCGCCTTTCGTGCAGGACGGCAACCGGCTGAGCGCGGGGGCCGGCGCGGCGGCGGCGCATCTGATGCTGCGCCTTCTGGCACAGGATCACGGCGAGGATCTGGCACGCGCGGTCGCAGGCCGTCTGGCGCTGCCCGAAGCCAGCGGAAATGAGGCGCGGGCGGCGACACGACGGCCCGGCGGCATGCCCCCGCGCCTGGCGGCGGTAATCGCCGCGATGGAGGCCCGGATCGAGGAGCCGGTCAGCCCCGCCCTGCTGGCGCAGCAGGCGGGGCTGAGCGCGCGGCAAATCGAACGGCTGTTCCGGCGGCATCTGGGACGCTCGCCCGCGCGGTATTATCTGGACCTGCGGCTGGAACGGGCGCGCAACCTGCTGGCGCAGACGGATTTGAGCGTCATCAATGTGGGGCTCGCCTGCGGTTTCGCCTCGCCCTCGCATTTCTCGCGCTGCTACAGGGTGGCCTTCGGCACCACGCCGTTCGGCACACGCCTGTCGCGGACGCGCGCGGACGGGTGAGCGCCGTTAATGCAGGTCTTTTCTTTTGATTGCGCGCTGCCTAGAGTTCGGATCGAAGAAGATGACCCGAACCGGGCGACAGGGAGACGACAATGAAGAAGCTGCTATCCGCGACCGCCATTTCCGCCATCGCGACCGCCGCCGCCGCGCAGGATGCGGGGCCGGTCAAGATCGGCATCCTGCTGGGCTATACCGGACCGATCGAATCCATCGTGCCCGGCATGACGGCCAGCGCCGAGATGGCGATTTCCCAGATCAACGAGGCGGGCGGCATTCTGGGCGGCCGGATGCTGGAAGCGGTACGCGCCGACAGCACCTGCATCGACAGCGCCGCCGCCACCGCCGCCGCCGAGCGGATGGTCACGTCGGACGGTGTCGCCGCGATCATGGGCGCCGATTGTTCGGGCGTGACGGGCGCCGTCCTGGCCAATGTGGCGGTTCCGAACGGCATCGCGATGATCTCGCCCTCGGCCACCTCGCCGGGGCTGAGCAGCGCGGACGACAACGACCTGTTCTTCCGCACGTCGCCCAGCGACGCCCGCCAGGGCGAGGTTCTGGCGCAGATTCTGGCCGATCAGGACATCGATACGGTCGCCGTGACCTATACCAACAACGATTACGGCAAGGGCCTGTCCGATGCCTTCATCCAGTCGTTCGAGGCGCAGGGCGGCACCGTGACGCTGAACGCGCCGCACGAGGACGGCAAGGCGGATTACTCGGCCGAGATCGGCGCGCTGGACAGCGCGGGCGGCGACGTTCTGGTGGTGCTGGGCTATGGCGACCAGGGCGGCAAGGGAATCATCCGCTCGGCGCTGGATGCGG
Organism: Oceaniovalibus guishaninsula JLT2003; assembly: GCF_000299575.1. Classification (GTDB taxonomy): domain Bacteria; phylum Pseudomonadota; class Alphaproteobacteria; order Rhodobacterales; family Rhodobacteraceae; genus Palleronia; species Palleronia guishaninsula. The sequence continues at coordinate 36,040 of NZ_AMGO01000010.1, read as the reverse complement.
GCAGCTTCGACCGCTTCATGCTGGCGGACGGGATGTACATGCAGTCGCTGCTGGACGATGTCGGCGCGGCCATGGACGGCAGCTTCGGCGCGGTGCCGTGGTCGGAAGGGGAAGGCACCAGTGCATTCCAAACCCTCGCGGACGAAGCCCAGATCGACGCCGAAAGCACCTATACCCGCGAAAGCTATGACGCGATGGCGTTGCTGGCGATGGCGATGCAGGCGGCGGGATCCACGGATGCCAACGAATACAAGTCCAAGGTGATGGAAGTGGCCAACGCGCCGGGCGAGCCGATCCTGCCGGGCGAGCTGGGCAAGGCGATGCAGATCCTAGCCGACGGGGGCGACGTGGATTATGTCGGCGCCACCAATGTCGAGCTGATCGGCGCGGGCGAAGCCGCTGGAAACTATCGCGAATATGTCGTGAAGGACGGCGAGTACGAGACCGTCACCTTCCGCTGACATGAAAAACAGCCCGGCGGAAGGATCCACCGGGCTGCCTTTGACGACGTTTTGGCCGCTGCCGACCGGGGACAGGTCGTTCCGTGCCTGGGAGTTAGGGACATGATCGTCGTTTCGGACGTTCACAAGCACTTTGGCGGTTTCCGTGCCGTCGATGGCGCAACCCTTGAAATTGCAACCGGTTCCATCACCGGACTCGTCGGACCCAACGGTGCGGGAAAGACGACGCTTTTCAACGTCATAGCCGGCGTTCTTTCCCCGACCAGCGGCCGCGTGACGATGGACGGCGAGGATATTACCGGCTTGCCGCCGCATGATCTTTTCCACCGCGGGTTGCTGCGGACCTTTCAGATCGCGCATGAATTCGCGTCGATGACGGTGCGCGAGAACCTGATGATGGTGCCCGCCCGCCAGTCGGGCGAGACGCTTTGGAACGCCTGGTTCCATCGCGCGCGGATCCGCCAGGAAGAAGCGGCGTTGTTGAAGAAGGCCGATGAAGTCCTTGAATTCCTGACCATAGATCACCTGAAAGAGGAACGCGCCGGTAATCTTTCGGGCGGGCAGAAGAAGCTGCTGGAACTGGGCCGCACGATGATGGTGGACGCCAAGGTGGTGTTTCTGGACGAGGTGGGCGCGGGCGTGAACCGCACGTTGCTGGGCACGGTCGGCGACGCGATCCTGCGGCTGAACCGCGAGCGGGGCTATACCTTCTGCATGATCGAGCATGACATGGATTTCATCGGGCGGCTGTGCGAGACGGTCATCGTCATGGCCGAGGGGCGCGTCCTGACCCAGGGCACCATCGACGAGATCAAGGCCGACGAGCGCGTGATCGAGGCCTATCTGGGCACCGGACTGAAGAACAAGGCGTCCTGAGATGTACAAGATGTCCAGTTCAGGCCCCCAAACGTACAAGTCGCGACGGAGGCCCGCATGAGCGGCTCGGGTTACGGGGATCGCGGCAACAAGGACCGGTCGATCACCCGTCCGGGCGGCGGCACGATGCGGGTCGGGACCGCCTCGGGCGTGCATCCTCTGCCCCGCGACGATACCGCGCCGTTCCTGATCGGCGAGCGGATGACCGGTGGCTATGGCAAGGGCGCCGACATCCTGCACGACTGCACCATCGGCGTCGATCCGGGCGAGATCGCGGTGATCGTCGGGCCGAACGGCGCGGGGAAGTCCACGGCGATGAAGGCGGTGTTCGGGATGCTGGATCTTCGCGGCGGCGCCGTGCGGCTGGAGGGCGAGGACATCACCGCGCTGAGCCCGCAGGACCGGGTGGCGCGCGGCATGGCCTTCGTGCCGCAGACCAGCAACATCTTCACCTCGATGACGGTCGAGGAGAACCTGGAGATGGGCGCGTTCCTGCGACGCGACGACATCCGGGGGACGATGGCGCAGGTCTATGACCTGTTCCCGATCCTGAAGGACAAGCGCCGGCAGGCGGCGGGCGAGCTTTCGGGCGGGCAGCGCCAGCAGGTCGCCGTGGGCCGCGCGCTGATGACGCAGCCGCGCGTGCTGATGCTGGACGAGCCGACCGCGGGTGTGTCGCCCATCGTCATGGACGAGCTGTTCGACCGCATCATTGAGGTCGCCCGCACCGGCATCAGCATCCTGATGGTCGAGCAGAACGCCCGTCAGGCGCTGGAGATCGCCGACAAGGGCTATGTGCTGGTGCAGGGATCGAACGCCTTCACCGGCACCGGCGCGGACCTGCTGGCCGACGACGACGTGCGGCGGAGTTTCCTGGGGGGATGATGGACAGGATCGCGACAGGACGGACGGCCCTATGGACCTGCTGAACGCCTTCGTGGCGCTGATGAACTTCGTGGTCATTCCGGCCAGCGCCTATGGCGCGCAACTGGCGCTGGGGGCGTTGGGGGTGACGCTGATCTATGCGATCCTGCGGTTCTCCAACTTCGCGCATGGCGACACGATGGCGTTCGGCACGATGGTGACGATCCTGGTCACATGGGCATTGCAGGGCGCGGGGCTGTCGCTGGGTCCGGTGCCGACGGCGCTGCTGGCGATGCCGGTCGGCATCTTCGGGGCGGCGGCGCTGGTGCTGCTGACGGATCGGGCGGTCTATCGGTTCTACCGGCGGCAGAAGGCGGCGCCGGTGATCCTGGTCATCGTCAGCACGGGCCTGATGTTCATCTATAACGGCGTGGTGCGGTTCATCATCGGGGTGGACGACCAGAGTTTCGACGACGGCGCGCGCTTCGTGCTGTCGGCGCGCGAGTTCCGCGAGGCGACCGGATTGCAGGAGGCGCTGACGCTGCGCACCTCGCAGGCGATCACGCTGATCACGGCGGTGATCGTGGTGGCGCTGCTGTTCTGGTTCCTCAACCGCACGCGCACCGGCAAGTCGATGCGCGCCTTTGCCGACAACGAGGATCTGGCGCTGCTGTCGGGCATCAGCCCCGAGCGCGTCGTCGCCATCACCTGGATCATCGTGGCGGCACTGGCGACGGTGGCGGGCACGCTTTACGGGCTGGACAAGTCGTTCAAGCCTTTCACCTATTTCCAGCTTCTGCTGCCGATCTTCGCCAGCGCCATCGTCGGCGGCCTGGGTAGCCCGGTGGGCGCCATCGTCGGCGGCTTCGTCATCGCGTTTTCCGAAGTGACCGTGACCTATGCGTTCAAGAAGGTGCTGGTCTATCTGCTGCCCGACGGGTGGGGGCCGGACGGGTTGGTGCAGTTGCTGGGCACCGACTACAAGTTCGCGGTCAGCTTCGCCATCCTGGTGATCGTGCTGCTGTTCCGGCCGACGGGGTTGTTCAGGGGGAAATCGGGATGAGGGGGGTTTGGCTTTTCGCGCTGGTGGCCGCGCTGATCGTGCTGAGCGGCGTGATGCAAAGCTGGAACGTCGCCCTGGGCATCGTCAATATGGGGCTGGTCAGCGCGATCATGGCGCTGGGCGTGAACATGCAGTGGGGCTATGCCGGGCTGTTCAACATCGGGGTGATGGGGTTCGTGGCCTTGGGCGGGCTGGCCGCCGTGCTGATCGGCATGCCGCCCGTGGCCGAGGCGTGGCAAGCGGGCGGCGCGCGTCTGCTGGCGGCCCTGGCGCTGGGCGCGGGCGTCATCGCGGCGGCGGCGCTGGTCTGGAAGCGGATGGCGCCGGGCACCGCGCGGACGCTGGCGATGACGGTACTGCTGATCGGCGGGTTCTTCGCGTTCCGCGCCGTCTATGACCCGGCCGCAAGCGCGATCGAGGCGGTCGATCCGGCGGTCAGCGGATACCTCGGCGGACTGGGGCTGCCGATTTTGCTGGCCTGGCCGGTGGGCGGGCTGCTGGCGGCGGCGGCGGCCTGGGCCATCGGCAAGGTGGCCTTGGGGCTGCGGTCGGACTATCTGGCGATCGCCACGCTGGGCATCGCCGAGATCATCATCGCGGTGCTGAAGAACGAGGACTGGCTGTCGCGCGGCGTGAAGAACGTGATCGGCCTGCCCCGCCCCGTCCCCTACGAGATCGACTTGCAGGAATCCGCCGCGTTCGTCGAAGGCGTGGGCGCGCTGGGCGCCGATCCGGTGATCGCGTCGTCCATCGCCGTCAAGCTGGGATACATGGCGCTGTTCCTGGCGGTGCTGGGGATCCTTCTGTGGCTGTCGCAGATGGCGCTGAAATCGCCCTGGGGGCGGATGATGCGCGCCATCCGCGACAACGAGGTCGCGGCCGAGGCGATGGGCAAGGACGTGACGCGCCGGCATTTGCAGATCTTTATCCTGGGCAGCGCGGTGCTGGGGCTGGCGGGCGCGATGATGACGACGCTGGACGGCCAGCTTGTGCCGACCGCCTATCAGCCGCTGCGGTTCACCTTCCTGGTCTGGGTGATGGTGATCGTCGGCGGGTCGGGCAACAATTACGGCGCGGTGCTGGGCGGGTTCCTGATCTGGTTCCTGTGGGTGCAGGTTGAACCCGTGGGCCTGTGGCTGATGCAGACGATCACCGCCGGCCTGCCCGAGACCAGCGCGCTGCGGACGCATCTTCAGGACGCGGCGGCGCATATGCGGCTGCTGACGATGGGGGTCGTGCTGTTGCTGGTGCTGCGCTTCGCGCCGCGCGGGCTGTTGCCCGAGAAGTGACCGCGCCGCTGGTCGCGCTGCTGGCGGCGGGCGCGTCGTCGCGCATGGGCGGGCGCGACAAGCTGCTGGAGACGGTCGGCGGCGTGCCGCTGCTGCGGGTGCTGGCGGACCGGATCGCCGCGGCGGGGCTGGCGGGCATCGCCACCCTGCCCCCTGACGCGCCGCCGCGCCGCGCGGCCCTGCGCGGATCGGCGATCCGCTGCATCGGGGTCGATGCGTCCGAGGGGATGGCGGCGTCGCTGCGCGCGGCTGTCGCCGCCGCCCAAGCGTTCCCGGCGCTGATGGTGCTGCCCGCCGACATGCCCGAGATCGCCGCCGACGATCTGCGCGCTTTGGCCGATGCGTGGATGGCGGGACCGCCCGACGCGGCGATGCGCGCGGCGACGTGCGACGGGCGGCCCGGTCAGCCGGTGGTGCTGCCGCGCAGGCTGTATCCCGCCATCGCGGCGCTGCGGGGCGACACGGGCGCGCGCGGGCTGTTGCGCAACGAACGGGTCGGGCTGCTGCCGCTGGCGGACGCGCGGGCGGTGCTGGATCTGGACACGCCCGAAGACTGGGCGGCGTGGCGTCGCCGCAGCGGCATCGCGTCCTAGGCGGCGCGGCGGGCGGCGAGAACCCAGAGCGCGGCCAGCGCGAACGAGAAGACCGCGTTCCACGATGCCATCGACAGGCCGGCGAAGGTCCATGCGGCCTGATCGCACATGACGACCCGGCCCGCGATGTCGGTCGCCAGCAGGTCCGCGCCGCTGAGGCCCGAAAGCGAACCGCCCCCCGTGCACGAGGACGGTCCGGCCCACCAGCCGCGTTCGACGCCGGTGTGATAGACGCCGATGCCGCCCGTCGCCGCCGCCGCCAGCCCGCCCGCCGCCGCGACGAGGCGGGCGGGACGGAAGATGGCGACGATCCCCAGCAGGGCCGCCAGCATGTGCGGCCAGCGTTGCCAATAGCAGATGGCGCAGGGCGCATAGCCCATCGCCTGAAACGTGTAGGCCCCCGCCAGCAGCGCCACCGATCCGGTCGCGGCCAGCAGCATCAGGCGGCGGGCGGCTTCGCGGGCATCGCTTGACGGCGGGTTCGTTGTGGCGAGGATCATGGCGGCTCCGTTCGCTGACGGGGTCATGCAGCATGGGCGGCGCGCGGGGTCAAGCGGACCGGCGGCAGCGGCGTGCACAAGGACGAGAGGACAACCGGGATGCAATGGCGCGGGCGGCAGGGCAGCCGCAACATCGAGGATCGCCGCCGCGGCGGGCGCGGCCGGGGCGGCGTCGCGCTGGGCGGTGGCGGCGGTCTGGCGGTGCTGGCCGTCGTGGCGGTGGGCTGGTTCCTGGGCGTCGATCTGACGCCGCTGCTGGACGATGCGGGACCGCAGGCGCAGCGCCCGATCGGCCCCGCCGACGAGGAGGCCGCGCAGTTCGTGTCGGTCGTGCTGCGCGACACCGAACGGGTCTGGTCGGTCGTCTTCGCCGACCAGCTGGGCGCCGAATATCCCGCCCCGGTGCTGGTGCTGTTCAGCGGCGCGACAAGCAGCGCCTGCGGCGGGGCGTCGATGGCGACGGGGCCGTTCTATTGCCCGGCGGACGGCAAGGTGTATCTGGACACGCAGTTCTTTGCGGTGATGCAGCGGCAATTGGGGGCCGGGGGCGATTTCGCGCAGGCCTATGTCGTCGCGCACGAGGTGGGCCATCACGTGCAGAACGTGCTGGGCACGCTGTCGCGGACCGAGGCGTCGGGCGCGCGCGGCGGCGACGCCAATGCGGTATCCGTCCGGGTCGAGTTGCAGGCCGATTGCTATGCGGGCATCTGGGCGCGCCACCAGCAGGACAGGTTCGGCACGCTGGACCCCGGCGACGTGGGCGAGGCGATGAACGCGGCGCGGCAGATCGGGGACGACCGGCTTCAGCAGCAGGCGGGCCGGGTGCCGCGCCCCGAGACGTTCACCCACGGCACCAGCGCGCAGCGCCAGCGCTGGTTCGCCCGCGGCTATGACAGCGGCGACTTGCGCCGGTGCGATACGTTCGGAACGCCCGCCCTCTGACGCGATTGGGTCTTTCCCTTGGGCGCGCGGGGCGCTAGACCGCCGCCGTCCGGGGCTGGATCCCCGGTCGGCCGATCCGCGCTACCGGCGGGCGGCTGCCTGACGGCGACGGGCGGGTGTGGCGGAATGGTAGACGCGAGGGTCTCAAACACCCTTTCCGCAAGGAGTGTCGGTTCGAGTCCGACCACCCGCACCAGCCTTGCAACCCTGCAAAGACATGCGATTGCACTGGAACCCCGGCCCGATCCGGGCCAGATTGCAGGCCGTGACGAAGGAGAGGACGATGCGGCAACCCCCGTGGCATTTCTGGCCTGTCGTGTTTCTGGGCGGGCTGTGGCATCTGTTCGGATGCTTCGATTATCTGGTGACGCAATACGGCGCGGGGTTCTGGACCGGCCCGCTGGATGCAGGCGAGCGGATGTTCGTCGAGACGCTGCCGGCCTGGGTCGAGGGCGCCTGGGGCATCGCCGTCTGGGGCGGGCTGCTGGGCATCGTCCTGATGGCGGCGCGCGCCGCCTTCGCGCCGCTGCTGCTGGCGGTGTCGGCCATCGCGACGGTCGTGTTGACGGTGTGGATGATCGCGTTCTCGATCCCGTCGCTGGGCGCGGTCGCGGGACAGGGCGGCATCGCGGTCATGCTGGGGGCCTGCGTCGCGGCGATCCTGCTGTGGCTCTATGCCCGCCGGATGCGCCGCACGGGCGTCATCGACTGACCTAGCGGGTGGGTTTGGGGACGTCGCCGCGGTAATCGTAAAAGCCGCGCTGCGTCTTGCGGCCGAGCCACCCCGCCTCGACATACTTGGTCAACAGGGGGCACGGGCGATATTTGGTGTCGGCCAGCCCGTCATGCAGCACGTTCATGATGGCGAGACAGGTGTCCAGCCCGATGAAATCGGCCAGTTCCAGCGGCCCCATCGGGTGATTGGTGCCGAGCTTCATCGCCTTGTCGATGGACAGCACGTTGCCGACGCCTTCGTAAAGGACATAGACCGCTTCGTTGATCATCGGCATCAGCACGCGGTTGACGATGAAGGCGGGAAAATCCTCGGCCACGGCGGCGGTCTTGCCCAGCCGTTCGACCACGTCGAGCAGCAGGCGATAGGTTTCCTCGTCGGTGGCGATGCCGCGGATCAGCTCGACCAGACTCATCACCGGGACGGGGTTCATGAAGTGGAAGCCCATGAATTTCTCGGGCCGGTCGGTGCGGCTGGCCAGCCGCGTGATCGAGATGGACGAGGTGTTGGAGGTCAGGATCGTGTCGGGTTTGAGATGGGGCACAAGCTCGGCGAAGATGGCGTCCTTGACGGATTCGCGCTCGGTCGCGGCCTCGATCACCAGATCGCTCTGACCGAGATCGGCCAGTTGCGAAGTGGTCCTGATGCGCGCCAGGGCGGCATCGCGATCCTCGGCGCTGATCTTTTCGCGCGTGACCTGGCGGCCGAGATTGCCCTCGACCAGCTCGACCGCGCGCTTCAGCGCGGCCTCGTTCACGTCGGTCAGCAGAACGTCGTAGCCCGACAGCGCGAAGACATGGGCGATGCCGTTGCCCATCTGGCCCGCGCCGATGATTCCGACGGTTCTGATATCCATTTCTGTCCCCCGATTGCCGCGCGACCTTATGCGCCGCGCCTTCGCCGATGCAAGCCGCGGCGCCGACAATGTTCGACGAATTGGCGCTTTAGCGAATCGGGAACTTCCTTTTGCCAGGGTGGCGGCTGTCGAGGGCAACGGGCGGTCGGGCTTTGGAACGAGTGCGAAGAAAGGGCGGCACGGCGGAAATCGTGCCCTGCCGCTATGGCGCGTCGCGGCTGACCTTCCGGGGACCGGCGCGGGTCGTCGTCGGCGGCCATGTCGCGGCATTGGGCGGGTCCGAGACGTTCGGCGCCAACGTCGCCCTGCCCTGGCCCGAACTGCTGGAACGGCGGATCGGCGTGCCGGTGGTCAATCTGGGTGCCGCGCATGCGGGGATCGACGCGCTGGCGGCGGACGAGGCGGTGCTGGCGATAGCGCGGACCGCGCGGCTGGTCGTGGTGCAGATCACCGGCGCGCATCTGCTGTCGAACGGGCTCTACAGCCTGCATGCGCGGCGCAACGACCGGGTGATCCGGCAGACCGACGCGCTGCGCCGGCTTTATCCGCGCACCGACTTTTCGGGACATGTCTTCGTGCGGCACATGCTGAAGGCGCTGCACGCGGAATCGCCCCGGCGCTTTTCGGCGGTGCGGGACGAGTTGCAGAGCCTGTGGCCGGCGCGGATGCTGGCGCTTTGCGCGGCACTGGGACGGCCTGCGGTGCTGTTGTGGATGGGCAGCCGCCCGCCTGACGATGGCGGCGACGCGGTCGAGGGCGATCCGCTGTTCGTGACGCGCGCGATGCTGGACACGGTGCGGCGCGGAACGGCCGGGCTGGCCGAGGTCTGGGACGATCCTTTCGGACGGCGCGACCTGCGTGGACAAGTGCATGCCGACGGCACCACGCGGGCCCGCAATGCCCTGCCCGGCGCGGATCTGCACGACCGCGCGGCGGACGCGCTGGCAGGGGTCGTGGCGCCGATCCTGGCGCGCGAGGATGCGATGGGGGTGCAGCGGGCGGGGTGAGCCGGTCCAAGGCGGACGGTTGCAGGGGGAAGCGGCGCAGGTCGACGCGGGGAGGCGGCCGCTTGTGGGGGCCGGTCTTGGATCGGGGCGTGTGCGGCGGCGGGTTCGTGTCGGGGGCTTTGCCAAGGTGGCGTGACGGAGGTGCTTTGGCCGTTCGGTCGGAGGCGGGCTGGCGGATTGTCGGTCACAATGCCGCCCAATGCGGGCGAGGCGATCCCTGCGGACCGGGACCGGGCCGGATGACCGGGCCCGCCAGTCGGCGCTGCCGGCCTTGGCTGTTGAGAAGGGTGGCGGTGGACCCCGAACCCGATGTCGCCACGGGTGGGTGCGGCGGTGTTTGCGTGAGCGCCCTGGCGAACGGCTTGGCTACGTCCGCTGACCGCCCGATTGGAGCGCAACGCGTTCAAAATGGTCGGTGGGGGCAGCGGCCTTGGATGGGTGCGGCCGTGATTGCCGTGACGAGCGGCTTGGCTATGTTCGCTGACCGCTCGACCAAAGCGTAACGCGTGCAAAGCGGTCGGTCGGGGTAGCCGTCTTGGCGGCGCTGCGTTCCGGCATACGGGGGACGGTCGAGAAATGGGGCGTTTATCCGCAGGGCGGACCGGCGCCGACCGGGTGGCGACCGGCGGCACCGAAGCGCCGCCGGGAAGGGGTCAGAGCTTTTCGGTCAGTTCGGGCACAAGCTGGAACAGGTCGCCGACCAGGCCGTAATCGGCGACCTGGAAGATCGGCGCTTCCTCGTCCTTGTTGATGGCGACGATGATCTTGCTGTCCTTCATCCCCGCGAGGTGCTGGATCGCGCCCGAGATGCCGACGGCGACATAGAGTTCGGGCGCCACGACCTTGCCGGTCTGGCCGACCTGCCAGTCGTTGGGGGCATAGCCCGAATCGACCGCGGCGCGGCTGGCGCCGATGGCGGCGCCCAGCTTGTCGGCCAGCTTCTCGATGATGGCGAAATCCTCCTGGCTGCCGATGCCGCGGCCGCCCGAGACGACGCGCCCGGCGCTGGTCAGTTCGGGGCGGTCGCTGGCGGCCACCTTGTCCTCGACCCATTCGGACAGGCCCTGCGGCGCGGGCACGTCGATCTGCCGGATCTCGGCGGATCCGCCGGTGCCGGCGGCGTCGAAGGTCGAGGTGCGGATGGTCAGCACCTTGGTGGCGTCGCGCGATTTCACCGTCTGGACGGCGTTGCCGGCATAGATCGGACGCTCGAACGTGTCGGCGTCCACGATGCCCGACACGTCGGTCAGGATCATCACGTCGAGCAGGGCCGCCACACGCGGCAGGATGTTTTTGGCGTCGGTGGTGGCGGGGGCGGAGATGTGGGTGTAATCGCCCGCCAGACCGGCCATCAGCGCGGCGACGGGTTCGGCCAGACGATGGCCCAGCGACGGATCCTCGGCCACCAGCACGGTCGTCACGCCCTCGATCGTCGCGGCCGCCTGCGCGGCGTCCGCGGCCGACGCACCCGCGCAAAGCAGCGTCACATCGCCCAGCATGGCGGCAGCCGTCACCGCCTTGGCGGTCGCGTCCATGTTCAGTTCGCCGTCCGTCACCTCGGCCAGAAGCAGCACAGCCATCAGATCACCCCCGCTTCGTTTTTCAGCTTGTCGACCAGTTCATCGACCGATTTCACCATGATGCCCGCCTTGCGCGCGGCCGGTTCCACCGTCTTGACCACTTCCAGCCGGGGCGAGACATCGACGCCGTAATCGGCGGGCGTCTTTTCTTCCAGCGGCTTCTTCTTGGCCTTCATGATGTTGGGCAGCGACGCATAGCGCGGCTCGTTCAGGCGCAGATCGACGCTGACCACGGCGGGCATCCTGACGCGGATCGTTTGCAGGCCGCCATCGACCTCGCGCGTGACGAGGGCATGGTCGCCCTCGATCTCGACCTTGCTGGCGAAGGTGGCCTGCGACCAGCCCAGAAGCGCCGACAGCATCTGGCCGGTGGCGTTCATGTCGTTGTCGATGGCCTGCTTGCCGCACAGCACCAAGCCCGGCGCCTCGGCGTCGATCACGGCCTTGAGCAGCTTGGCCACGGCCAGCGGTTCGATGTCGGTCGCAGGGTCGTCGGCGGCGACGATCAGGACGGCGCGGTCGGCGCCCATCGCCAGCGCGGTGCGCAACGTCTCGGTCGCCTGCTTGACGCCGATGCTGACGGCGACGACCTCGTCGGCGGCGCCCTTTTCGCGCAGGCGGATCGCTTCCTCGACGGCGATCTCGTCGAAGGGGTTCATGGACATCTTGACGTTCGCCAGATCGACACCGCTGCCATCCGCCTTGACGCGGACCTTCACGTTGTAGTCGATGACGCGCTTGACGGGTACGAGCACCTTCATGCGGACTTCTCCTTTGCTGTCCGCACAGACCTAGCGCGGTCGTTTGCGGGAAAACAGGGGCAATCTGCCGGTGCGCGCGGTCCCTGCCCTAACGGTTCGCGCCCGGCACCCACAGCACGTCGGCGCCGCCGTCGTCGTTGGCGATGCGCGCGGCGCAGAAGCACCAGTCGGACAGGCGGTTGAGATAGCGGATCGCGGCCTCGTTCACGGGTTCGGTCCCGGCCAGTTCGACCGTCAGGCGTTCGGCGCGGCGCACCACCGTGCGGCAAAGGTGCAGATGCGCGGCCAGCGCCGATCCGCCGGGCAGGATGAAGCTGCGCAGGGGTTTCAGCGCGTCGTTCATCGCGTCGATTTCCGCTTCCAGCCGGTCCACCTGCGCGCCCGCCATGCGCAGCGGCGGGTAGTCCGCATCGGCGTCGCGGTCCATGTCGGGGCGGCAGAGGTCGGCGCCCAGATCGAACATGTCGTTCTGGATCGCGGCGATGCGCCCGGCCATGTCGCCCGTGGCATGCAGGCGGGCCATGCCGAAGGTGGCGTTGGCTTCGTCCACGGTGCCGTAGGCCGCGACGCGGGGGGCGTGCTTGTCCACGCGCGCGCCGTTACCGAGCGCCGTCTGCCCGGCATCGCCGGTGCGGGTATAGATGCGGTTGAGCACGACCATGATCAGCCTCCGGCGCGGCGCAGAAAGACGAACAGAAGGATCAGCGCCACCGCGCCCGCCTGCGCGTAAATGCGCCAGCGCATGATCCGGTTGGCGTTGCGGCGGTTGAATTCGCCCCCCCGGCCGAAGCTGCCGATGCCGAACAGCAGGATCGCCGCGACGCCCAGCACGGCGAGCGCGACGACGATGAACAGGGGATCGCTGGCCATGCCGCTCCTTTCGGGTTGTCACGGCCGACATAGCAGACGGGCGCGGAAAGGCGAGGGGTCAGGGCGCGCGGGCGAGAAACCGGTCGAGCGTGCTGGCCGGCAGGACGCGGCGCCAGAAGGCGATGAAGCGCGTGGGCGTGGTGATGCGGTAGCGCGGCCGGGGGCGGCGCGACTCCAGCGCATGGACCAGCGCCGCCGTGACCGCCGAGGGCGGCAGTTCGAAGCGGTCGGGCTTGTCGCGGTCGGTATAGAGCCGCGCCAGGAGGGACGATTCGTATTGCGCGCGGCGGGGCGATGCGCGCCAGTCGATCCAGCGTTCGAAATGCGGGATCGAGTTCTGGCGGATGCGCGTCGTGATCGGCCCCGGTTGCAGCGACACGATGCGGATGGGCGTGTCGCGCATTTCCAGCCGCAGCGTGTCGGTCAGCCCTTCCAGCGCGTATTTGCTGGCCACATAGGCGCCGCGCCAGCGCATCGGCACGAAGCCCAGCACCGACGAGCAGTTGACGATGCGTCCGTGCCCCTGCGCGCGCATCACCGGGATGACGGCGCGGGTCAGGGCGTGCCAGCCGAAGAAATTAGTTTCGAACACCGCGCGCAGCGCCTCGACCGGCAGATCCTCGACCGCGCCCGGACAGGCGAAGGCGCCGTTGTTGAACAGCGCGTCAAGCGTGCCGCCGGTCTGCGTCAGGACGTGACCGAGGGCCGCGTCGATGGTCGCGTGGTTGGCATAGTCGAGGCGGACGGAATGCAGTCCCTCGCCCGCCAGACGCGCGCAATCGGCAGCGGACCGGCAGGCGGCGAAGACGCGCCAGCCGCGACGATGCAGCGCATGGGCCGCGTCATAGCCGATGCCCGACGAACAGCCGGTGATGAGGATCGAGCGTCCCGCCATGCGCCGTCATGTCGCGCGGCTGTGGCTTTGGCAAGGCGGGGTCAGACCTGACGCTGAAGGAAGCGGCCGAAGATCCAGGCGTCGGTCGCGCTGCCTTCGGTGCGGATGCGCAGCCACCCGCTGTCGGTGCGTTCCAGAACCTCGGCGCGCTGGCCTTCGCCGACCTGTCCGACGATGGCGTCCGACGTGGACGGGCCGCCGCGCAGGTTGACGCGGTTGCCCGTGACCACCCAGTAATCGGGCGTCGCGGCCTGCGAAGGGACGGCTGCCGCCGGGACTGTCACGGCGGCAACGGCGCGTTCGATGGCGGCCGGATCGTCGAACAGCACGGCATCGGCGGCTTCGGTGCCGATGCGCACGCCGGCGGGATCGAAGGCGGTGCGGGTGGCGGCGGGGGGATCGCCCTCGGCCGGGTTTTCGCCCGCGATCAGCATCGTCAGGCCGAGACCTGCAACCAGCAGGGAGGTCAGTCGGATCATCATTTCGGTCGTGCTCCGTCAAGGGGGCGTGGGATGTGTCGGCGGAAAAACCGCTCAAGTGCCGGAAAAGTTCAACACAAGTCCGATTTGCGGCATTTACCCGTGCGGCGCGGGGCGGTATCGGGGCGGCATGACCGACAATCCCGACGCGACGGACGCCGCCCCCGGCGAGTTCACCGAGTCCCTGCGCCGCGCCATCGGCGAGCGGTATCTGACCTATGCGCTGTCCACGATCATGCACCGCGCCCTGCCCGACGCGCGCGACGGGCTGAAGCCGGTGCATCGGCGCATCCTTTACGCGATGCGGGAATTGCGGCTGGGATCGACGGGGGGGTTTCGCAAGTCGGCCAAGATTTCCGGCGACGTGATGGGCAATTACCACCCGCACGGCGACGCCGCGATCTATGACGCGATGGCGCGGCTGGCGCAGGATTTCAACGTCCGCTATCCGCTGGTGGACGGTCAGGGCAATTTTGGCAATATCGACGGCGACAACCCCGCCGCCAGCCGATACACCGAAGCGCGCATGACGGCCGCCGCCGAGGCGCTGCTGGACGGCCTGTCGGAAGACGCGGTGGATTTCCGCGACAATTACGACGGCACCCTGACCGAGCCTGTCGTGCTGCCCGCGGCGTTCCCCAACCTGCTGGCCAACGGATCGTCGGGCATCGCGGTGGGCATGGCCACCAACATCCCGCCCCACAACATCGCCGAGCTGGTCGATGCCTGCCTGCTGATGATCCGCAAGCCGGATTGTCCCGACGACAAGTTGCTGGATTTCGTCAAGGGCCCGGATTTCCCCACCGGCGGCGTCGTGGTCGAGGACGCGCAGAGCATGGCCGAGACCTATCGCACCGGGCGCGGCAGTTTCCGGCTGCGCGCGAAATGGGAGGTGGAGGATCTGGGACGCGGCCAGTGGCAGATCGTCGTGACCGAGATCCCCTATCAGGTGCCCAAATCCCGCCTGATCGAGAAGATCGCCGAGATCGTGCAATCGAAGAAGCTGCCGATCCTGGCCGATGTGCGCGACGAAAGCGCCGAGGACGTGCGCCTGATCCTGGAGCCGCGCGCGCGCAGCGTCGATCCGCAGGTGCTGATGAACATGCTGTTCCGCCAGACCGATCTGGAAACGCGGTTCGCCATGAACATGAACGTGCTGATCGACGGCCGCACACCGCGCGTCTGTTCGCTGAAAGAGGTGCTGCGCGCCTTCCTCGACCATCGGCGCGAGGTTCTGCTGCGTCGCTCGCGGTTCCGGCTGGGGCGAATCGATCACCGGCTGGAGGTTCTGGAAGGCTTCATCGTCGCATTCCTGAACCTCGACCGGGTGATCGAGATCATCCGCTACGACGACGATCCCAAGGCCGCGCTGATGGCGCAGGACTGGGAGGCCGTGCCGCCCCGCGCCGCGACCGAGGCCGATTACCAGCCGCCCCGCCCCGCCCCTTCGGGCCTGAGCGAGGTTCAGGCCGAGGCGATCCTGAACATGCGCTTGCGCGCCCTGCGCCGGTTGGAGGAGATGGAGCTGCGCCGCGAACGCGACGCGCTGGCCGACGAGCGCCGCGCGCTGCTGGAGCTGCTGGGAGACAACGGCCTGCAATGGCGCGCCATCGCCGCGCAACTGACGGAGACGCGGCGCCAGTTCGGCCGCGCCCATCCGCGCGGCGAGCGGCTGACCGCCTTTGCGGATGCCGCCGACACGCCCGACCTGCCCATCGAGGCGATGATCGACCGCGAGCCGATCACCGTCATCTGTTCGGCGATGGGCTGGATCCGGGCGATGACCGGCCATATCGACCTGACCCGCGAGCTGAAGTTCAAGGGCGGCGACGGCCCGCGCTTCGCCTTTCACGCCGAGACGACCGACCGGCTGTTGCTGATGGGCAGCACGGGGCGGTTCTATACCATCGCGGCCAGTTCCCTGCCCGGCGGGCGCGGTATGGGCGAGCCGGTGCGCCTGATGGTCGATCTGCCCAACGAGGCGCAGATCGTCGATCTGCGGGTGCATCGTCCGGGCGGCAGGCTGCTGGTCGCGTCGAGCGCCGGGGACGGGTTCGTGCTGCCCGAGGACGAGGCGGTGGCGCAGACGCGGACCGGCCGTCAGGTGCTGAACGTGCGCGCGCCTGCCGTCGCGGCACTGGCGCGGCCCGTGCGAGGCGATCACGTCGCGGTGGTGGGCGAGAACCGCAAGGTGCTGGTCTTTGCGCTGTCGGATCTGCCCGAGCTGGGACGCGGCAAGGGGGTGAGGCTGCAATCCTACAAGGATGGCGGCCTGTCGGATGCCACGACCTTCGTTCTGGCCGAGGGGCTGTCGTGGAAGGATCCCGCCGGACGCACCCGGACCGAGACCGACCTTTCCGACTGGATCGGCAAGCGGGCGAGCGCCGGGCGGATGGCGCCGCGCGGATTTCCGCGCGACAACCGCTTCACCTGACGGCGGGTCGGTCGGCGGGGATGGAGTAGGTCAGCGAGGCGCGCGCGACGGGATCGGCCAGACCGTCCGAATGCAGCAGCACGTCGCCCACGGCCAGCACGCGCCCCAGTTTCAGCAGCCGCGCCGTGGCGCGCAGGTCGGCGCCGTTGCGGGGCTTGCGCATGAAGTCGATGCTGCAATTCGTCGTCACCGCCAGCGCGACCGGACCGATCCGCGCCAGGATCGCCAGATAGATCGCCACATCGGCCAGCGCGAACATCGTCGGTCCCGACACGGTGCCGCCGGGGCGCAGGTGCTTGTCGGACACGGCCAGCCGCACGACCAGCGCTTCGCCGTCCGTCCGTTCGATCGCGAAATCGTCGGCGACCTGCGGAAACTGGTCGCGCAGGAACGCCGTCAGCGCGGCTTCGTCCATCGCCATCGTCATGCTGGTCCCCCTGCCCTGCGCCCGCTAGGGTTTGGCAAAGGCGGCAGGCGGGGGCAAGATGGCAATCCTGGAACGTAGCGACGACGGCGCGGTGGCGGTGCTGACGCTGAACGCGCCCGAAAGGCTGAACGCGCTGAGCGACGAGATGCTGGCCGCGCTGGCGCAGGCGCTGGACGCGCTGGAAGCGGACCGGACCATCCGCGCGGTGGTGCTGCGCGGCGCGGGGCGGGCGTTTTGCGCGGGGCACGACCTGCGGCAGATGCAGGCCGCGCGGCAGGCGCCGGATGGCGGCACGGCCGCGTGGCGCGATCTGTTCGACCGCTGCGCGGACGTGATGCAGCGCCTTCAGCGCCTGCCGCAGCCGGTGATCGCGCAGGTCCACGGCGTCGCCGTGGCGGCGGGCTGTCAGCTTGTCGCGAGCTGCGACATGGCGGTGGCGGCCGACAGCGCGCGGTTCGGGGTGAACGGGGTGAATATCGGGCTGTTCTGCTCGACGCCGATGGTGGCGCTGACGCGCGCGATGCCGCGCAAGGCCGCGTTCGAGATGCTGACGACCGGACGGCTGATCAGCGCGGTCGAGGCGCAGGCTTTGGGGCTGGTCAACCGCGTCGCCCGCGAGGACGAACTGGACGAAGCGGCGCTGGATCTGGCGCGGCAGGTTGCGGCGAAACTGTCCAGCGCGGTGCGGATCGGCAAGCGCGCCTTCTACGAACAGGCCCAGATGGGGCTGGCCGATGCCTATGCCCATACGGGTGCGGTGATGGTGGCGAACATGCAGGATACGGACACGGCCGAGGGGATCGCTGCCTTTCTGGACAAGCGCGACCCCCGGTGGGAGCAGTAGTCAGGCCTGCCCGACCGTCTGTCGCTGTTCGCCCAGCCCCTCGACGCCCAGCCGCATCGTCTGGCCGGCGCGCAGATAGACGGGGGGGTTCTTGCCCATGCCGACGCCCGGCGGCGTGCCGGTCGAGAGGATGTCGCCCGGTTCCAGCGTCATGAATTGGCTGACGTAATGCACCAGATGGCGCACGCCGAAGACCATCGTGGCGGTCGTGCCGTCCTGCATCCGCTGTCCATCCACGTCCAGCCAGAGGGCCAGCGCCTGCGGATCCGCCACCTCGTCGCGCGTGACCAGCCAGGGACCGACAGGGCCGAATGTATCAGCGCTTTTGCCCTTGGTCCACTGGCCGCCGCGTTCGGTCTGGAAGGCACGTTCGCTGACATCGTTGACGATGCAATAGCCCGCGACGTGATCCATCGCCGCGTCCTCGTCCACGTAGGCCGCGCGTGTGCCGATGACGACGCCAAGCTCGACCTCCCAATCGGTCTTGGCGGAATTGCGCGGGATGAGCACGGTGTCGTTCGGCCCGCAGATGGCAGATGTGGCCTTCATGAACAGGATGGGTTCGCGCGGCACCTCGGCGCCCGTTTCGGCGGCATGGTCGGAATAGTTGAGGCCGATGCAGACCATCTTGCCGGTCCGCGCGACGCAGGGGCCGATGCGGGTGTCGGCGGCGATCTCGGGCAGGCCGGCCGGATCGACCGAGCGCAGTCGGTCCAGCCCCGCCTTGCCCAGCACGTCGCCGGCGATGTCGTCCACGATATCTGACAGGTCGCGGATGCGCCCCGCCCCGTCCAGCATGGCGGGACGTTCGGCCCCCCTGTCGCCCACGCGCATCAGCTTCATCCGGTGTCCTTTCCGCGTTATGTCCGGGCAAGCCTAGCACGGCCTGCCCCGTGCCGGTAAGCGGCGGGTCAGATGACGCCCATGGCGCGCATCGCCTCGGCCACGCGGACGAAACCGGCGATGTTGGCGCCAAGAACGTAGTCGCCCGGCGCGCCGTATTCGACGGCGGTGTCGGCGCAGGCGTCGTGGATGTTGTGCATGATGCCCGCCAGCCGGTCCTCGGTCTTTTCGAACGACCAGCTGTCGCGGCTGGCGTTCTGCTGCATTTCCAGCGCCGAGGTGGCGACGCCGCCGGCATTGGCGGCCTTGCCCGGCGCGAAAAGGACGCCCGCCTTTTGAAAGACGCGGACGGCTTCGGGCTTGCAGGGCATGTTGGCCCCCTCGCCCACGGCGAGCACGCCGTTGGCGACCAGCGTTTCCGCGTCCGGGCCGGACAGTTCGTTCTGCGTGGCGCAAGGCAGGGCCACGTCGCAGGGCACGTCCCAGATCGAGCCGTCCTTGACATAGCGCGCGCCGTTGCCGCGCCGGGCGACGTATTCGGACACGCGTTCGCGGCGCTGTTCCTTGACGTCCTTCAGCAGGTCGAGGTCGATGCCGGCCTCGTCCACCACATAGCCGTCCGAATCCGAGAAGGCGACGACGGTGCCGCCGAAGGACAGCACCTTCTGCATGGCGTAGATGGCGACGTTGCCCGACCCCGACACGACGCAGCGCTTGCCATCGAACGACTGGCCGCGCGTTTCCAGCATACGCTGCACGAAATAGGCGCAGCCGAAGCCCGTCGCCTCCTTGCGGGCGCGCGATCCGCCATAGGACAGCCCCTTGCCGGTCAGCACGCCCGCCTCGTACTTGTTGGTCAGGCGCTTGTACATGCCGAACATATAGCCGATCTCGCGCCCGCCGACGCCGATATCGCCCGCGGGCACGTCGATATATTCGCCGATATGGCGGTGAAGCTCGACCATGAAGGACTGGCAGAAGCGCATGATCTCGCGATCCGACCGGCCGCGCGGATTGAAGTCGGACCCGCCCTTGCCGCCGCCGATGGGCAGGCCGGTCAGCGCGTTCTTGAACGTCTGCTCGAAGCCCAGGAACTTGATGATCCCGACATTGACCGACGGATGGAAGCGCAGCCCGCCCTTGTAGGGACCGAGCGCCGAGTTGAACTGCACCCTAAAGCCGCGGTTGATTTGCACGTCGCCGTTGTCGTCGATCCACGGCACGCGGAAGATGATCTGCCGTTCGGGCTCGCAGATGCGTTCGATAAGCGCCTCGTCGGCATATTCGGGATGCTTGGTGACGACGCGGCCCAGGCTTTCCAGCACCTCGTGGACGGCCTGGTGAAACTCGGTCTCGCCGGCGTTGCGGTGCAGAACGGTGCGCAGGATCGGTTGCAGCTTTTCGTCGATCGACTTCATGGGTCCACTTCTTTTCAGGCTTGCGGGACGACCCCCGGCATCGCGCGGAAGGAACCCGCGTGACGGCGGAATGGCAAGCGCGAATTGGCGGGCAGCGGCGAACAGGACCTTCAGGCGCTGCGGTATTGTCCTGGCGTGTGATGAGCGATCCTCATGATCCTGGTGCGGGATATGAGTTTGATATCGGGTGCCGGGCGCGTTAAGTGCGGCAGTCACCGTCCGACGCGCAAGGAGCTGCCATGAAGACCTTCCGCCTGCCCCGTTCCGACACGTTCGCGGCCATCGAGACGCTGGCGCGGCAGCGGATCGTGCTGCTGGACGGCGCGATGGGGACGATGATTCAGCGGCTGGGGCTGGACGAGGATGCCTATGCCGGGCGGTCGGGCGGCGTCGCCTGCCCGCATCCGACCGACCTGCCGCAGAAGGGCAACAACGACCTGCTGTCGCTGACCCAGCCCGACGCGATCGAGGCCATCCATTTCGAGTTCGCCATGGCCGGGGCGGATATCGTCGAGACGAACACCTTTTCGTCCACGACCATCGCGCAGGCCGATTACGGGCTGGGCGCGGCGGTGGAGGATCTGAACGTGGCGGCCGTGCGCGCGGCCCGCCGCGCCGTAGACCGCGCGACCGCCATCGACGGGCGGCCGCGCTTTGTCGCAGGGGCGGTGGGGCCGACCAACCGCACCGCGTCGCTGAGCCCCGACGTGAACGATCCGGGCTTTCGCGCCGTCAGCTTCGACGATCTGCGCGCCGCCTACGGCCAGCAGATCGCCGCGCTGATCGCGGGCGGGGCGGATCTGATCCTGATCGAGACGATCTTCGACACGCTGAACGCCAAGGCCGCGATCTTCGCCTGTTTCGAGGCGTTCGCGGCGCATGGCAGGCGGCTGCCGGTGATGATTTCCGGCACCATCACGGACGCGTCGGGACGCACGCTGTCGGGGCAGACGCCGACGGCCTTCTGGCATTCGGTGCGCCATGCGCGGCCATTTTCCATCGGCCTGAACTGCGCGCTGGGCGCGGCGGCGATGCGCCCCCACATGGCCGAGATTTCGGGCATCGCCGAGACGCTGACCTGCGCCTATCCCAATGCGGGCCTGCCCAACGCCTTCGGTCAATACGACGAGGGCCCCGACGAGACGGCCGCGCAGATCGGCGATTTCGCGCAGGCGGGGCTGGTCAACATCGTCGGCGGTTGCTGCGGCACGACGCCCGACCATATCCGCGCCATGGCCGAGGCCGTCGCCGGCCATGCCCCGAGAAAGGTGCCCGGCCATGACTGACCGCCTGCTGCGTCTGTCGGGGCTGGAGCCGTTCGTCCTGACGCCCGAGATCCCGTTCGTGAATATCGGCGAGCGGACGAACGTCACCGGATCGGCGCGGTTTCGCAAGCTGATCACCAACCGCGACTATGCCGCCGCGCTGGAAGTGGCGCGCGATCAGGTCGAGAACGGCGCCCAGATCATCGACATCAACATGGACGAGGGGCTGATCGATTCGAAGGCGGTGATGATCGAGTTCCTGAACCTGCTGGCGGCCGAACCCGACATCGCCCGCGTTCCGGTGATGATCGACAGTTCCAAGTGGGAGGTAATCGAGGCGGGCCTGCAATGCGTGCAGGGCAAGCCGGTGGTCAATTCCATCAGCATGAAGGAAGGCGAGGCGCAGTTCCGCGAGCAGGCCGAGCTGTGCCTGGCCTATGGCGCCGCCGTGGTCGTGATGGCCTTCGACGAGCAGGGCCAGGCCGATACCTGCGCCCGCAAGACCGAGATCTGCGCGCGCGCCTATCGCATCCTGGTGGACGAGGTGGGCTTTCCGCCGCAGGACATCATCTTCGATCCCAACATCTTTGCCGTCGCGACCGGCATCCCCGAGCACGACAATTACGGCGTCGATTTCATCGAGGCCACGCGCTGGATCCGGGCGAACCTGCCGCATGTCCACGTGTCGGGCGGGGTGTCGAACCTGTCCTTCAGCTTCCGCGGCAACGAGCCGGTGCGCGAGGCGATGCACGCGGTATTCCTGTATTACGCCATCGCGGCGGGGATGGATATGGGCATCGTCAATGCCGGGCAACTGGCGGTCTATGACCAGATCGACCCCGAATTGCGCGAGGCCTGCGAGGACGTGGTGCTGAACCGCCGCGCCGACGCGACCGAACGGCTGCTGGATCTGGCCGAGCGGTTTCGCGGCGACGGCAAGCGCGAGGAGCGCGTGCGCGATCTGGCCTGGCGCGACTGGCCCGTCGAGAAGCGGATCGAACACGCGCTGGTCAACGGCATCACCGAGTTCATCGACGCCGATACCGAAGCCGCGCGGCAGGCGGCGCGCCGCCCGCTGGACGTGATCGAGGGCCCGCTGATGGCGGGGATGAACGTGGTCGGCGACCTGTTCGGCGCGGGCAAGATGTTTCTGCCGCAGGTGGTCAAGTCGGCGCGGGTGATGAAGCAGGCCGTGGCGCTGCTGCTGCCCTACATGGAAGAAGAAAAGCGCCTGTCGGGGGCCGCCGCCCGCGAGAATGCGGGCCGGATCCTGATGGCGACGGTCAAGGGCGACGTGCACGATATCGGCAAGAACATCGTCGGCGTCGTTCTGGCCTGCAACAATTACGAGATCATCGATCTGGGCGTGATGGTGCCGCCGCAGAAGATCCTGGAAACCGCGCGGCGCGAGAAGGTGGATGCGATCGGGCTGTCGGGCCTCATCACGCCGTCCCTGGTTGAGATGGTGCATCTGGCCGCCGAGATGGAGCGCGAGGGCTTCGACATTCCGCTGCTGATCGGCGGGGCCACAACGTCGAAGGTGCATACCGCCGTCAAGATCGCGCCCGGCTATGGCCGGGGACAGACGGTGCATGTCAACGATGCCAGCCGCGCGGTGGGCGTGGTGTCGAACCTGCTGAGCCCAGACAACAAGGCCGGTTTCGTCGCCGCGATCCGGGCCGAATACGCGGATGTAGCCGACAAGCACGCGCGCGGCGAGGCGGCGAAGTCCCGCCTGCCCTTGCAGGCCGCGCGCGACAACGCGCTGAAGCTCGACTGGGACGCCTATGCGCCCGCCCGTCCGACATTCGCCGGAACGCGGGTCATCGACGACTGGGATCTGGCCGAGATTGCGACGTATATCGACTGGACGCCGTTCTTCCGTGCCTGGGAGCTGAAGGGCGTCTATCCCCGCATCCTGGAGGACGAGGCGCAGGGCGAGGCGGCGCGCGCGCTGTTCGCCGATGCCCGCGCCATGCTGGACCGGATCGTGGCAGAACGCTGGTTCGGGCCGCGCGCGGTGGTCGGGTTCTGGCCCGCCAACGCGGTGGGCGACGACATCCGGGTCTTTGCCGATGACGGCCGCGACGCGGAACTGGCGGTATTGCACACGTTGCGCCAGCAGACCGTCAAGCGCGGGCCGCGCCCCAATCTGGCGCTGTCGGATTTCGTGGCGCCGGTGGGCGCGGCGCCGGACTGGATCGGCGGGTTTGTCGTAACCGCCGGGCCCGAGGAAGCCGCCGTCGCGCGCCGCTTCGAGGAGGCGGGGGACGATTATTCCGCCATTCTGGTCAAGGCGCTGGCCGACCGCATCGCCGAGGCGATGGCCGAGATGCTGCATGCCCGCGTGCGGCGCGAGCTGTGGGGCACTTCGCCCGACGAGGATTTCGCGCCCGACGATCTGACCGCCGAACCCTACAAGGGGATCCGCCCCGCGCCGGGCTATCCCGCGCAGCCCGATCATACCGAGAAGCGGACGCTGTTCGCGCTGCTGGATGCCGAAGCCGCCACCGGCGTGCGGCTGACCGAAAGCATGGCGATGTGGCCCGGCAGCACGGTATCGGGCCTCTATATCGGGCATCCCGAAAGCTATTATTTCGGGGTCGGCAAGGTGGAGCGCGATCAGGTCGTGGATTACGCCGCGCGCAAGGGCATGGACCCGGCAGAGGCGGAACGCTGGCTGGCGCCGATCCTGAACTATGTGCCGGGCGGCGACGCGGCGGTCGCGGCGGAATAGCGCACGCCGTCCGTCGGGGGCCGTCCGGGGGCGGTGCTGGCGCTAACCTGCGTTCCGTCTGTTGACGCCGTGGGCGGAATTGTCTTTCAAGCGGGCGGAAGCGCCCCGCCGGGGCGCGGTGGAAAGGGTTTCGTCATGACAGTCAAGGTTGCCATCAACGGGTTCGGCCGGATCGGACGCAACGTCCTGCGCGGTATCGTGGAATCGGGCCGCACCGATATCGAGGTGATCGCGATCAACGATCTGGGCCCGGTCGAGACGAACGCCCATCTGCTGCGTTATGACAGCGTGCACGGCCGCTTTCCGGCCGAGGTGAAGGTCAGCGGCGACACGATCGACGTGGGCCGCGGCCCCATCAAGGTCAGCGCCGAGCGGAACCCCGCCGACCTGCCCTGGGGCGATGTGGACATCGTGCTGGAATGCACCGGCATCTTCACCTCGCCCGACAAGGCGCGCGCGCATCTGGACAACGGCGCCAGCCGCGTGCTGATCTCGGCCCCGCTGTCCGCTGCGTCGGGCGCCGAGAAGACCATCGTCTATGGCGTCAACGACGACACGCTGACGGCGGACGATGTCATCGTGTCGAACGCGTCCTGCACGACCAACTGCCTGGCGCCGGTGGCATCGGTCCTGCACGAAGGCATCGGCATCGTGCGCGGTTTCATGACCACGATCCATTCCTATACCGGCGACCAGCCGACGCTGGACACGATGCACAAGGATCTCTATCGCGCGCGGGCCGCGGCGCTGTCGATGATCCCGACCTCGACCGGGGCGGCCAAGGCGGTGGGTCTGGTGCTGCCCGACCTGAACGGCAAGCTGGACGGCGTGGCGATCCGGGTGCCGACGCCGAACGTGTCGGTGGTGGATCTGACCTTCACCGCCGCGCGCGACACCAGCGTGGACGAGATCAACGGCCTGATCCGCGATGCCGCGAACGGCAAGCTGAAGGGCATTCTGGGTTATACCGACGAAAAGCTGGTCAGCAGCGATTTCAACCACGACCCACATTCGTCGATCTTCGCCACCGACCAGACCAAGGTGATGGAAGGGACGATGTGCCGCATCCTGACCTGGTACGACAACGAATGGGGCTTCTCGAACCGCATGGCCGACACGGCCGTGGCGATGGGCAAGCTGATCTGACGCCGGATTGGGCGGATGCCGCATTGCAGCATCCGCATGGCAGGCCCGCGATCATGGGGATTGTAAGGCGCTAACGGGATGCGCAGGTAGGGGCGGCAGGACGAATCCTGCGCCCCTGCTTTCGAGAGGATGACATG
Organism: Oceaniovalibus guishaninsula JLT2003; assembly: GCF_000299575.1. GTDB lineage: Bacteria > Pseudomonadota > Alphaproteobacteria > Rhodobacterales > Rhodobacteraceae > Palleronia > Palleronia guishaninsula. Next base: position 11,020 of record NZ_AMGO01000010.1, on the reverse strand, counting down.
ATGGCCATCATCACCCGTTTCCGCGAGAACGCGCGCAAGCGCAGCGCCTATCGCCGCACGTTGAACGAATTGCGATCCCTGCCGGTCGATACCGCGCTGGATCTCGACATCTATCCCGGCGACGCCGACCGGATCGCGCGGCGCGCCGTCTATGGCTTCTGAGCGGGACGGCCCAAGACGAAGATGAAACGGGCAGGATCCCCCTGCCCGTTTCGCGTTTCACCGCCTGGCGCTGCCGACCATCTTCCACAGGGCGGGAAGAAGCAGCGCCGCCAGCGCCAGCTTGATCGCGTCGCCCAGAAGGAACGGCGTCAGGCCCCAGGCGATGATCGGCTGGTCCCAACCGTAAAGCGTGCCGAGCCACAGCAATCCGGGCACGTAGATCGCCACGTTGCCCGCGACCATCGCCACGGCCATCCGGCCGACGCTGCGATCCCAGCCCGCCCGCGCGAACAGCCCCAGCACCGCGGTCGCCAGCACATAGCCCAGCAGATAGCCGCCGGTGCTGCCGGTCATGTAGGCGATGCCGTTGAGATCGGCGGTGGACGACTGGAACACGTCCATGCCGACGAGGCCCAGAAGCATGTAGCCCAGGATCGTCGTCAGACCCAGACGCGGTCCGTAGGCCGCGCCGATGCAAAGGACGGCGAAGGTCCCCATGCCGATGGCCACCGGGCTGCCCGGCACCGGCACCTGCACCTTTGCCGTCGCCACCAGCGCCGTGATCCCCAGCGCCACCAGCGCCGCCTGACGCAGCCGCGACGACGCGCCCAGACGCGGCGCGACCGTCTCTGCCAATACCCTGTCCGTCATCACCGTGTTCATGCGCTGCAAATCCTTCTGCTGATCGCCCGATGTTGTGCCGCAGCGCCGCGCGCACGGCAAGCGCGGATCGCGGGCGAACTTGTTGCGCCGGCCCGCGCGGTCTAGACGGCACCCGTCCCAACGAAAGAGGCGCGCGATGATCCCCCGCTATTCCCGGCCCGACATGGTGGCGATCTGGTCGCCCGAGACGAAGTTCCGCATCTGGTTCGAGATCGAGGCCCATGCCGGCGACGCGATGGCCGATCTGGGCTCCATCCCGCGCGAAAACGCCGATGCCGTCTGGAAGGCCAAGGACGCGACCTTCGACATCCGGCGCATCGACGAGATCGAGGCGGTGACGAAGCACGACGTCATCGCGTTCCTGACGCATCTGTCGGAGATCGTGGGCGCCGATGCGGCGCGGTTCGTGCATCAGGGCATGACCAGTTCCGACGTGCTGGACACGACGCTGAACGTGCAGTTGACGCGCGCCGCCGACATCCTGATCGCCGATATGGAAGGGCTGCTGGCCGCGCTGCGCCGCCGCGCCTTCGAGCACAGGACGACGCTGCGGATCGGGCGCAGCCACGGCATTCATGCCGAGCCGACGACGATGGGCCTGACCTTCGCGCGTTTCTACGCCGAGATGGACCGCAACCTGCGCCGCCTGAGAACCGCGCGCGAGGAGGTGGCGACCGGCGCGCTGTCGGGGGCGGTCGGCACCTTTGCCAATATCGACCCGCGGGTGGAGGAGCACGTCTGCGCGAAGCTGGGTCTGCGACCCGAGCCGATCAGCACGCAGGTCATCCCCCGCGACCGGCATGCCGCGTTCTTCGCCGCGCTGGCCGTCACCGCGTCGGGGATCGAGAACGTCGCGACCGAGATCCGGCACATGCAGCGGACCGAGGTGCTGGAGGCCGAGGAATATTTCTCGCCCGGCCAGAAAGGGTCGAGCGCGATGCCGCACAAGCGCAATCCGGTGCTGACCGAGAACCTGACCGGGCTGGCGCGGCTGGTGCGGATGGCGGTGATTCCGGCGCTGGAGAACGTGACGCTCTGGCACGAGCGCGACATTTCGCATTCGTCGGTGGAACGCGGCATCGCCCCCGATGCGACGATCACGCTGGATTTCGCGCTGGCACGGTTGACGCAGGTGGTGGACCAGCTGTTGATCTATCCCGACCGGATGCGCGAAAATCTCGACCGCTATCGCGGGTTGGTAATGTCGCAGAGGGTGCTTCTGGCGCTGACCCAGGCCGGCATCAGCCGCGAGGATGCCTATGCGATGGTGCAGCGCAACGCGATGAAGGTCTGGGAACAGGACGCCGATTTCCGCACCGAGCTGCTGGCCGATCCCGATGTGGGCGCGGCGCTGGGCGAGGACGGGATCGCCGCGGCGTTCGACCTGGACCAGCACACCCGCCACGTCGACACGATCTTCGCGCGGGTGTTCGGCGAGGCCTGACCGCGCGATTTGACGCAACCGGGGCATATGACTTTCCCTCGGGTCATGCTAGGATGCCAACGCACACGCCAACGAGGAGAAGCCGATGAAATCGACCATACTCGCAATCGCCGTGATGCTGGCGCCGTCGCTGGCGCTGGCCGAAGGGTGCAACTGGATGAAGCAGACCACCGCCAAGGCCTGCGCCGAGGGCACGGCGCTGGATGCCGCCACCGGCACCTGCCAGCCGGTCGTGAACAGCTGATACCGATGGACCGGCGGGGCGAATGCCGCCGCCGGTCCGCAAACGTCCGGCGCACGTCAAGCCGCCGTTAACGCCCCGCTGCTAGACCCGATGGGACGCCACGGCAGCGGAGACGACATGACCACCGACATCGCCCTGGCCCCGCGCGGCCAGCTTGCAAACCGGCCGCCGCAGGGCGCACCGCTGACGCGGCGCCAGAAGGCCGCCATCGTGGTGCGGCTGCTGCTGGCCGAAGGCGCGCAACTGCCGCTGTCGAAGCTGCCCGAACCGTTGCAGGCGGAACTGACCACGCAGATGTGCCAGATGCGCTATATCGACCGGGTGACGATGCGCGCCGTGGTCGAGGAATTCGCCGAGGAGCTCGATTCGATCGGGCTGGCCTTTCCCGGCGGCATCGAGGGGACGCTGGAACTTCTGGAAGGCGCGATCAGCCCCGAGATGGCGGCGCGGCTGCGGCGTCAGGCCGGCGCCATCTGGACCGACGACCCCTGGGAGGCCATCGCGGCGATGGATGCCGACCGGCTGCTGCCGCTGATCGACCGGGAAAGCCCCGAGATCGCCGCGGTGATCCTGTCGAAACTGAAGGTGGCGCATGCCGCCGAACTGCTGGGCCGTCTGCCCGGCCAGAAGGCGCGGCGTCTGACGCTTGCCGTATCCGAAACGTCGGACATCGCGCCCGATGCCGTGCGGCGGATCGGTCTGGCGCTGGCCGCCGAACTGAAGGCCGAGCCGGTGCGCGCCTTTCCGGCGGCGGCGGTCGAACGGCTGGGCGCGATCCTCAACGAATCGCCGGCCGTCACGCGCGAGGACGTGCTGGCGGGGCTGGACGCCGACGACGCGGACCTTGCCCGCCAAATCCGGCGCGCGATCTTCACGTTCGAGGATATTCCCGACCGGTTGCGCCCGCTGGACGCCCCCGCCGCCGCCCGAGCGGCGGATCCCGACATGTTGCGCACCGTCATCGCGGGCGCCGACGACCGCACAACCGCGGCGGTGGAATTTCTGCTGGCCAACATCTCGACCCGGCTGGCGGATGCGCTGCGCGAGGAAGCCGCCGAGCGCGAGAAGCCCGATGCGCGCGAGAACGAGGCCGCCCAGAACGCCATCGTCGCGGCCATCCGCGAGGCAGCCGGGCGCGGCGAGATCACGTTGCGCAGCAGCGACGAGGCTTAAGGCGATAGCGGGCAGGAGGCTTGGAGGAAGGGGTCGGCCCGTGAAAAGGTGCTTTCCCGCCGATTGGCGAGAAGGCGTCTGAGGCCCGCAAATCGGCTGGCAAGACAGCGATGGGCGCCTGTGGGCAATCCCGCGCACCGCTTCGCCGCCCGTCTGCTGCATCGGGCGGCGCGGATGGCGCTGGTGATCGCGCGATTTTGCGATGGCCCCGATCGCTGTCGCCTCGACTTGCCCCCATCCAGTCGGCGCGATCCTGCGACGGACGGGATCGGCGTTGCGCCGGCTTGATCCCGGCAAGCGGCGCGCCTAGACCCCGTGACGTCATGGCTGCGCACCATTTCCCTGGCGATGCGGATCGCCCTTCGTTTCGTCGCCGTCCAGTCGGCGCGATCCTGCGACGGAGGGGATTGGCGCCGCGCCGGCTTGATCCCTGCAAGCCGCGCGCCTAGACCCCGTGACGTCATGGCTGCGCACCATTCCCCTGGCGATGCGGATCGCCCTTCGTTTAACGACCGGATTCAGGACCGTGCGATCCGAACCGTGCTCGGGCTGGCGCTGGCGCTGCCCTATCCGTGGCGGGTGCCGGCGATGGGATGGATCGCCGCCTATGGCATCGCGCCGCTTGCGGGCTGGCGCAAACGTATCCGGGCGAACCTTGCGCATGTCTGTCCCGACCTTCCCCGGTCCGAGGTCGAGCGGCTGGTCCGGCGTGTCCCCGACAATGTGGGCCGGACGCTGATCGAGATCTATTCGGGCGGCGAGTTCAAGGATCGGGTCCAGCGATCGCCGCTGTCCGGTCCCGGCCTGCCCGCGCTGCGTGCCGCACGGGCCGAGGGCCGTCCGGTGGTGCTGGTCACGGCGCATCTGGGCAATTTCGACGCGCTGCGCGCGGCGCTGCTTTACAGCGGCTTTGAGTTGGGCGGGCTATACCGCGAGATGCGCAACCGGGCGTTCAACACGCATTACGTCGCCGCGCTGGCCGCGATCGGCGAGCCGCTGTTCCCCGCAACGCGCAAGGGGATCACGGGCTTCGTTCGGCATCTGGCGGAGGGCGGGATCATCGGCATTCTCACGGATGTCTATGCGTCGAACGGCGCGCCGGTGACGTTCTTCGGCAAGCCCGCCCCGACCGCCGTGTCGGCCTGCGAATGGGCGGTGCGTTACGGCGCGATCGTCATCCCCTGCTACGGCTTGCGGCAGGCGGACGGGCTGAGCTTCGAGGTGAGGCTGGAAGCGCCGATACCGGCCGGGGATCCGGTGGCGATGACGCAGGCGATCAACGACAGCGTCGAGACGGCGGTGCGGGGTCACATGGACCAGTGGTTCTGGATCCATCGCCGCTGGAAACCCGAACGCGGGGCCACCCGGCGCGCGGCGGCGTTGCAGGCGGCGCGTTGATCGGGCGTCAGTCCAGCCGCGCGCTGGCCACGACGCGCCCCTGCCCCGCCAGTTGCACGATCACCGCGGCGGGCGGCGTCACGTCGGTGTCGACGGTCAGCGGCGCGCGCCCGTCCCATTCCGCCAGCTTCCGCCAGCTCTGGACGATATTGCGATAGGTCAGGGTATGGCCCGCATTCTCGCCCGCCAGTACCAGAACGGTGCGGCTGGGCGCGTATTCGACCAGATGCACCAGCATGGGTTCCGGCGTTCCGACCCCCGGCCGTAGGGCCGCGTCGATGCGGACCGAACCATCCGCCTGCGCCGTTTCCAGCGACACCAGATCCGGGCGGCCCTTGTGCGCCTTGATCGCGGCAGAAAGGTCCAGCGGCTGCGACCCGACGATCTGGTCCGAGCCGCCGACGACCATCTGCGGCGTGTAGACCGTGCGCGCGCCCATGGATCGCGCGTATTCCTTCTGTCGGGCGGTGAAGGCAGGGTCGGCGAACCGGTCCTTCCAGCCGATATAATCCCAGTAATCGACATGCAGGGCCAGCGGCAGCAGATCGTCGCGATCGGCAAGCTGCGCCAGAAGCGCGTCGGCCGGCGGGCAGGAGGCGCAGCCCTGCGAGGTGAAAAGCTCGATCACCACCGGGTCGTCGCCCGCCGCAGCCGGGGCGCCACCGGCAAGAAGGGCGGCGCAAAGCACGGTCGGGACGACGAAAGGGGACATTTCGGCACTCGCTGGAACGGTCGGCTCGGGACCGTGCTACGAAACCCCCGCCCGGCGGACCAATCAAGGTTTTGCGATGCGCACGGGCCGGCAATTTGCATACTGTTGCATGCAAAGGGCGCCCCGGCCCCTTGATTACGTCGGGTCTTTGGGGCACATGGCAGACAAGCGCCGCCACCCAATCGAGGAGATCGCAATGCCAATCGAGGTCGGACAGGATACCGCCCGCACCCGCCGGTCGCTGACCGCCGGGGGGCAGGATTACGCCTATTATTCCATCGCCGCGGCCACCGAGGCGGGCCTGGGCGATTTCGACCGGCTGCCCATCGCGCTGAAGGTCGTGCTGGAAAATCTGCTGCGGTTCGAGGACGGCAACACGGTCACGGGCGACGACATCAAGGCCTTCGCGCAATGGGCGCAGGACGGCGGCACGTCCACGCGCGAGATCGCCTATCGCCCGGCCCGCGTGCTGATGCAGGATTTCACCGGCGTTCCGGCCGTGGTCGATCTGGCGGCGATGCGCGACGGGATCGTGGCGCTGGGGGGCGACGCGCAGAAGATCAATCCGCTGAACCCTGTCGATCTGGTCATCGACCATTCGGTGATGATCGACGAATTCGGCAATCCCCGCGCCTTTCAGGTCAATGTGGATCGCGAATACGAGCGGAACATGGAACGCTATGTGTTCCTGAAATGGGGGCAGAAGGCGTTCAACAACTTCCGCGTCGTGCCGCCCGGCACCGGCATCTGCCATCAGGTGAACCTTGAATACCTGGCGCGCACGGTCTGGTCGGACACCGATCAGAACGGCGCGACGGTCGCCTATCCCGACACGCTGGTCGGCACCGATAGCCACACCACGATGGTGAACGGCGCGGCGGTGCTGGGATGGGGCGTCGGTGGGATCGAGGCCGAGGCGGCGATGCTGGGTCAGCCGATTTCCATGCTGATCCCCGAGGTCGTGGGCTTCAAGCTGACCGGGGCCATGCCCGAGGGCACGACCGCCACAGATCTGGTGCTGAAGGTCGTCGAGATGCTGCGCAAGCACGGCGTGGTGGGCAAGTTCGTCGAATTCTACGGCGACGGTCTGGACAACGTGCCGCTTGCCGACCGCGCCACCATCGGCAACATGGCGCCCGAATACGGGGCGACCTGCGGGTTCTTCCCGATCGACGCCGAGACGATCCGCTATCTGCGGCAGACCGGCCGGGACGAGGCGACGCTGGCGCTGGTCGAAGCCTATGCCAAGACCAACGGCATGTGGCGCGATGCGGGATACGAGCCTGTCTATACCTCGACGCTGGAACTTGACATGGCGACGGTGGTGCCGGCGATCAGCGGCCCGAAGCGCCCGCAGGACCATATTCCGCTGGTCAATGCGGCCAGCGATTTCGTCAAGTATGTCGAAGGCATCCGCAGCGGCAAGGATGCCAGCCCGCGGGCCGAGCATCGCTGGGAGGCCGAGGGCGGACAGCCCGAACCCGAGGAAATCCCCGGCGACGAGGGCCATCATCGCCGCGGTTTCGTGCCCGTGCCCGGCGGCAAGCCCTATCAGATGCATGACGGGTCCATCGTGATTGCGTCGATCACGTCCTGCACCAACACGTCGAACCCTTACGTGATGATCGGCGCCGGGCTGGTGGCCCGAAAGGCGCGCGAACGCGGGCTGGACCGCAAGCCGTGGGTGAAGACATCGCTGGCACCCGGCAGTCAGGTCGTCAGCGCCTATCTGGAGGCCGCCGGCCTGCAAGACGATCTGGACGCCATCGGCTTCAACCTTGTGGGCTATGGCTGCACGACCTGCATCGGCAATTCCGGCCCGCTGGAGCCCGAGATCAGCAAGTGCATTGCCGACAACGATCTGATCGCGGTCAGCGTCCTGTCGGGCAACCGCAACTTCGAGGGCCGCATCAGCCCGGACGTGCGCGCGAACTACCTCGCCTCGCCGCCGCTGGTCGTGGCCTATGCGCTGGTGGGCGACATGAACGTCGACATCACCCGCGATCCGCTGGGTCAGGACCGCGACGGCAACGACGTCTATCTCAAGGATCTGTGGCCCAGCCAGGCCGAGATCGCCGAACTGGTCGAGGCGACGGTCACGCGTGAGGCGTTCCAGTCGAAATACGCCGATGTCTTCAAGGGCGACGAGAAGTGGCGCGCGGTCGAAACGACTGACAGCCAGACCTATGACTGGCCCTCGGGCAGCACCTATGTCCAGAACCCGCCCTATTTTCAGAACATGGACAAGGATCCGGGCACGATCAGCGACGTGAAGGGCGCGCGCATCCTGGCGCTGCTGGGCGACATGGTGACGACCGATCACATCAGCCCGGCCGGTTCGTTCAAGGAAACCACGCCTGCCGGCAAGTATCTGACCGAACGGCAGGTGCAGCCGCGTGAATTCAACAGCTATGGATCGCGCCGCGGCAACCACGAGGTGATGATGCGCGGCACCTTCGCCAACATCCGCATCCGCAACGAGATGCTGGACGGGGTCGAAGGCGGCTATACCAAGGGGCCGGACGGCGAGCAGACGTCGATCTACGATGCGGCGATGGCGTGGCAGGACAAGGGCGTTCCGCTGGTGATCGTCGCGGGCGAGCAATACGGCGCCGGATCGTCGCGCGACTGGGCGGCCAAGGGCACGGCGCTGTTGGGCGTCAAGGCGGTGATCGCCGAAAGCTATGAGCGGATCCACCGCTCGAACCTGGTCGGCATGGGCGTCATCCCGTTCGAGTTCACCGGCGGCGACACGCGCAAGACGCTGGAGCTGACGGGCGACGAGACCATCGACATCGCCGGGCTGGAAGGCGACATGCGGCCCGGCGCGCTGGTGCCCTGCACGATCACCTATGCCGACGGCAGCACGAAGGAGATCGAGCTGAAGTCCCGGATCGATACCGGGATCGAGATCGAATATGTCGAGAACGGCGGCGTGCTGCACTACGTCCTGCGGAACCTGGCCAAGGCCGCCTGACCGGCCTATCCGACCGCGAAAGGCCCCGGACAGCGATGTCCGGGGCCTTTTTCGTTGCCGCTTTCGGTGCCGCGAACGAAAACGGCCGGGGCAGAACCGGAGCCATTCCGCACTGTAGGACACGCGCCCTGTCAGCCTGCCTACCGATAGGTCGGCAGGCTTTTGTTTTTCCGCCCTAATCACGTCTGATTTTTCCGCCATCACAGGCGGAATCGCGGGAAGTCCGAACGTCCCGCGGCGAGCGCTCTCTTGCGCCCGCCTGATTTCGTCATTGGCCAGACCGACCAATCTTGGAGGTGCGCGAGCTCTTGACCCAGAAACGGACGAAAGGACCGGACAAGGTGAAGCGCCTCGAGAACCTCATGCTCGCGCAAGTATAGCCTCGCGTCTCGGGGCAATACAAATCTCAACTGCTGCGGCGATCCCGATTGCGGGAACTACGGAATCGAACCGGCACCGACAAGGCGCGCCTTCATCGGGCGTGGTGCGGCTGAGAAGCGGCTGAAAGCGGCCATGGCCGACCGCACGATCGCGCGTGGCGTCGGTCGCTGCAAGATCGACGCCGAGAGCGGCAGCAACCTCCATCGAGAGACGGACGCGTTCGAGTTCGCAGGTGATCCTCGTGCTTGGAACGACGGTCGTGTCCTGATCTGTCAGCATCTCCGGGGCAACTCGGAGTGTGGCGTCCAGACGAGGCTGCTGTCGAACGAAGCCTACGAAGAGGAGCGACATCGACTATGGGCCCAGAACGGCGCCTTGGAGGGGCCCTACTGCGGCACCGCCTGTCTAAAGAAACCCGAGGAGTTCATCTCCAACGGCGCCAACGGAAAGCCGTCGAGAAAGGTCGGACACGAGAAGGGGGCGGTGCCCCGGGCACGCTCCATCAGGGTGATCCACAAGTCCTGCAAGGGACTGCCTGGCGCCCGTTTCACGGTCTCCAGCGAACATCGTCGCCGGAAGAAGCCCAACGAGAAGATCGAGATCCTGTCCCTGCTGGCCAACGGCACCGGTCTTCACGATATCCGCCGCATTCTGCGGACACCGAGAGGCGAAACGGTGCCGGGAATGCCAAGGCTCTATGATCGCATCTTCTGGCTGGAGCGGACCCTCCTGGCCTGCGAACGGGCGCACCTCGCGGATTGGCGAAAGCGCGTCGAACGCCAGCGCATCAAGGACGGCAAGCCATACACCCACACCCGCATCGCCCAAGACGAGATCGCCGTCGGCGTGAACTGGCAGACGAAGATCGACCGAAAGATCACGCAGCTGAACTGCCCGGTCGGCGCTGACATCCGGTCAGGCCATGTCTTCCGCCGCGATGTGGATTTCGATCCGACCGTCGACCCGCTCGAGGTCATCGAGGACGCCTATTTCGGCGTCGCTCGGGGCTCGACGCTTCGCAAGCAGTATCGGAACTCGAAAGGCACCTTCACCGCGCCGCTGCTCCACTTCCAGCGGCCGACGGTGCGGTTCAACGAGCCGGCGCTCTTCTCCGCTGCAAAGAAGCGCCTGCGCCACTTCGTGGGGCCGGACCGCCTAGGCATTCGATGCTGCCGGAGAAGGGCCATCGCCAGAGGCCTACATGGCGACGCAGGCGGCCAGCACTCGGGCAGACGAGATCGAGCACCTGCGCGATCACTGGTTCAACTTCGTGAAGCACGAGCGCGACAGCCGGAACGCCCTCGGTGGCGTTATGACACGCGATACCTATACGGAAGCGGTGTCCCTTGCCTGTCTCAGGTGGATGATCCCGAGAGGCAAGCTCACGCTCGTAGGCGAGAGGGAGGGGCAGATGGCCCGGGTCGTGCCGCACATCTTCCGCGAGGAAATCCTCGCGGCAGGTTCGAATGGGCAGTCATCGGTTTCAGGAAAGATACGCCGATCGACCGCATCCGAGAGAAGCAGGCGCAGTTTTCGGAGAGTTTCACCGAGTGGCGCGGGATGCACCCTCACCTGATGCCGCGGGAAGCACTACAGAGCTGGACTTCCGCGAACCTTAGTCCTCCCTATCGCGTGGGTGCGGCCGAACCTTGCCTCAGCCGCATTCCCGCGCCTGTGGGTCAACAGTCCCATCCAGACGGCCGACGAGATCGACAAGACCGTGGGCTTCGCGATCCTTTCGCGGCGCTATCGCGCCGCCTACCGACGGCTCGGCACCGACGACGAGATCGACGACCCGGAGCTCCGCGCCGCCATAACCCGCAGGGTCATCCACGCAACGATTCAGTCGACCTCCACCTTCATGAA
>NZ_AMGO01000009.1 GCF_000299575.1 Oceaniovalibus guishaninsula JLT2003 | reverse complement strand
TTGCCCTCGCGAAAGCTTTCTCCCGATCCGGCTGCGGCCGGATTTTTCCGTTGTTTTCGAGGGTTATGCCGATGGGGCTGAGCACTGGCCCCGGCGCCAGGTGGCCTGGAAGCGGTCTCTCAGGGTCGACATTCTCCGGACCTCATGACTGCGTGGATTTGGTGCATTTTCTTCAAGTAATTGAACAACAACAAAAAAATACTAGCCTTCGAAAGTGCTTGGATTGGGGTCGCGATTGGGCCTGGCGCGACTGGCATCGAAGCTTCTCAGGTCATAGCAGGTACCGTCCTCTGCTTCTGGAGCTCTCTGACGGACATTTCTTTGCGCCAGAGGCGAGCCGCTGACGAACCACAAGCGGATATGCCAGATCATGAAAAATCAAGCGCACCGCGGCACTCGGCGCCATCGAGAAGGCCATCAACCGCCAGCCACTTGGAGCGCCGGGCCGACCGTCTGGCGCACGCGTTGCGGTTTGTCGAAGACCTGCACGAATGGTTGAAACGGCGGGTATCTCGTATCTCGACGTAATCTTACCTTGGTAAAGGCCTGGCATACGCGCTGGAGCACTAGACGGCCTTGTCCTCTGAATCCGGCACGGCCGCGTCGAGATGGAGAGATGAAATGATGAATAAAGCCTTGGTTTTGTTGCCAATGACAGGCTAAAGATCTTCCGTCGAGACACGCTGATGTCTTGGGAAATCACTCGGTAAGCTCAAACCTCAGAATTGATGTGCGGTATTGATCTGGTAGCGGTACGATTTCTGAAAGATCAACGTCAAAGCGAATGTTTTCAATTGGGTCACTCGCACGCACGTGCGGCACAGGGATTTCCTCTGCCCGAAAGATGCTCAGTGAAGCGTTGTCCGGGTAGGTCTGAAGGGCCAAATCACTGCGGTACAAGTCGCGGCCACCCTTGGTGAGGCACTGAATCAAGAAAGCGCTGCGCAGTTCATTATCTGAAATCCTGGCCGCGAGTGTCTCCATAAGCTCGGCAACCGTTTGTCCGCTTTGCACTTCGATCACACAGAGTGAAGCGATATAGGCTTCAAATGAGCCCGATGGTCGAAGTTGATCAAGCGAAAATCGATGCTGCGGAACAGATTTTAATGTGGTCTTCACGTCCAGTACGAAGTGCTCTGCAACAAAATCATACTTGGCAGTTTTGCGAGTACTCCAGGACTGTACTGCGGCGTCGGTGTTCTGTGCATGGGCGATAACAGTAAGCTCGCCCCAGAGGCCAATAAGATCACGAGTATTGTCTTCGATCCGGCTGAAAAGTGCCGCAACTTGCTGTATACGAGCGGCAATCTCGGCGTTGGTGGTTGGCGGGCTCGTGGTGCAGAAGCTTTCTTCTAGGACTCTCAGAAACAGGCGGACAATTGCCGGGTCGCTCTCCTTTAGGCGGATAAGCGAGTAGCATCCCTCATGCGCGTCTGGCGTGTCCGTGTCGATGACGCAGGTGCGGGAGAACAAGGCATCGACTGCGCGCAACGTGATGTCGGGTCGGAGGTCATCCACGCGGGCGGGAAGCAGAAGCGCAGGAAAGGCTTGGG
>NZ_AMGO01000008.1 GCF_000299575.1 Oceaniovalibus guishaninsula JLT2003 | reverse complement strand
ATTCAGATACTGAATGCGTCCAATGGCCCCGATTGGGGCCTTTTTCTTTTGTTTCAAAGGGCGTTGGCAGGGCTACCCGCCCTTCGGAGACTGGGCGCTTGACGCCGAATGGGTCTCCGAATGGCCTGCGTCTCTCTTCGAGCGCCCCTCGACGGCGGCGGGACGGCGTGGAACATCCTCGCATTTCCAATGGGTTGCCGCGTTCATGGGTTCGCCCCGTTCGCGAGATAATCCGGTGACGGAGACTGACACGAAGACGCAGGGCGGTCAGAAGGACGGCTCCGTGGCGGCCGATCCCCAAGTCCGGCGGAAGCGTCCGAAGCGAGCCAGGACCCTGCCGGAAGTCTCTGATGACAAACAGACTTCGCGCCCATAGCCTGGCGCAATGTCGAACGGGCCTTGGACGGATGAAGAGAACGACCTGATCGTCGCGGATTACTTCGCGATGCTGGCCGACGACATCACCGGGCGCCGCTACAGCAAGGCCGAACACCGCCGCGCGTTGCTGCCGCTGCTGAACGACCGGTCCGAGGGGTCTGTCGAGTTCAAGCACCAGAACATCAGTGCGGTGCTGAAGGGGCTCGGCGAGGACTGGATCCCCGGCTACAAGCCCGCGTTCAACTTCCAGATGACTTTGGTGGATGCCGTGGCGCGGTGGCTAGCGCTGAACCCGGCCTGGCTCGGGCGCCAACCTGGGCTGCCACCCGCCGCTGGCCTGCGCGAGGCGGCGCAGATCTGGATCGGGCCGCCGCCCACACTGTCGAACCAGCCGCCGCCGCAGGAACTGGACCAGATGCTGCACATCGCCCGCAAGTTCGACGTGGCGGGCCGGGACGAGCGCAACCGCGCCCTTGGCCGCGCTGGCGAGGAACGCGTTCTCGCGCATGAACGGGCGGCATTGCGGACGGCAGGACGGGACGATCTGGCGCGCAAGGTACGCTGGGTGTCGGAGGAGGATGGCGATGGCGCGGGCTACGACATTGCGAGTTTCGCCCCGGACGGGCTCGCCCGGCTTATCGAGGTCAAGACGACGAACGGATGGGAGCGCACGCCCTTCTACATCACCCGCAACGAACTGGCCGTGGCCGAGGAGCGCAGGTCGGAATGGCGTCTGTTCCGGCTCTGGAACTTCTCACGCGAGCCGAAGGCGTTCGAGTTGCATCCGCCGCTGGACGCGCATGTCTCCCTGACCGCGACGACGTTTCAGGCGAGCTTTCACTGAGCCTCAGTCGAACACCCGCTCCGGCTGTTCATGCCATGGCAGGGCCGCGACATCGGTCAGTTTCAACAGGGTCACGGCGGGCACCTCGCGCTTGTAGATCAAGCGCCTGAGAACCCCCGGCGCAAGGTAGGCGAGCCGCAGCTGTCGGCTGACATGGCGTTCGGCCAGCCCCACGGCTTTCGCCAGATCGGTGACTGTGTTGAATTCGCCAGCCTCCATGCGTCGCCGCCAGCCCCACGCCCGGCCAATTGCGCGCAGGATATGCGGATCCTGCGTCCGGTCTTCGCTGGGCAGATAGGTGGCGGGCGGCATGATCTTCGGCCGCCCGTTCTGCTTGCGGACCTTGAGCGGCACGAAGATCTGGATGGACTCGTCGGGTTTCATCATTCCGCCGCCACCTTTTTTCGTGGGGCCATCATGTCGCGCATGACGCCCGAGACGCCGTCGGTCCGGACATCGATGACCAGCCCCTCGGACGTCACGGTGATCCATCAATCATTCCCCCGCTTTCGTTCGCGCAACCCGAAGAAGCGGTAGCCATTCCAGCGTGTCCCGGTGATCGCCCGCGCAATCGCCGACAAAGATTTGTACGGTCGCCCCTGCCACTCGAACCCATCCCGCAAGACCGTGATCGTGTGCTCGACCCCGTTCCATTCGCGGATCAGCCTCGTGCCAACCACGGGATTGCGAGGATCGGCGATCTGGCTCTTGCGTGTCGGGGTGCCGCTGACCTCGTCGGCCAGCAGGTCCAGCATGCGCCGGGTTTCCCGATCAGGACCGCCATACGTCAGTTCCTGGATGCGGTAGGCCAACCGGCTCTCAAGGAACGCCCGGCTGTTATTCGGTGCCGGTGTGGCAAAGATCGTCTGCCACTCCGACTTCAACTGGGGGACGGACATGTACTTCAGCGCGGCCAGGCGCGCGGGGATGGGATCGGACTTCATCATGCGTTTCTCCGGTGAGTTGGAGTTGCATGACGGCATTGGTCGTCGGGATAGTGTAGGCAACGTTCTCCAGTATTGTCAGATACTTCGCGCCCATCCTGCCCGAGCAACCGAACCAGCCCGAGTGCCAGCAGGCCGCAGAGCTCGGCGCGGCGCTCGGCGGCGGTCATCTGGTCGGGAGGCAGGGGATTTCCTCGTCTACGACTTTCACGGGAAGCCCCGGGTGAGGCTGTCTGCTGGATTTCGCCTTCGAGAAATCGCAGCTGCCCAGCTTGTCGCCGCAGTGGATCAGCGTCCTGCCGGCAAGCTCCCGAAGCGGCTGGATCTTGCAAGGGATGCCGACCGGGCGTTGGACAGCGTGCCGGGGCTGATCGTGGCGAACTGGGTGGAGGGGCGAAGCTGAAAAATGCCGAACGGCAAAGCGGACCTAGAAATCTAGCTCCGGTTCAACAGCTCTTCGATAGTCGTTAACTCGCGCTGCCACCAATCCAAAGCCTCACGATACACGTCGCGTGCATCTTCGCCTTCGCCGTGTCCGGTCAGGAGCGGGCGATAAAGATTCTCGCCAAGTTGGAAAACTCCGCGTTCGGTTTCGCCATCCGGGGTGTCCGACTGGACCAGTAGAGGGATTTCAGTATCAAGCGACACGCCAAATTGATACTCTTTCAGAACGTTGTTCCGTTCTTCCTCAATGAAATCCCAAAAAATAGCATTTTCTTGTCGTTCAGACACCCAGATCCGATATCTCTGATCGACCGCGAGGCCGATGCGAGGATCTGCGCCATCGACTTTCTTGAGAACGTGACCCACAGCCCTCAATAGCGCCACTGAACCGGCCCATAGGACTCGCCAACGCCTAAGGTCTTCTACTTCCTCAAGCATTTCGAGCGCAATTTCGCAGTCAATTAGAAATTCTCTTGCGGATGTTGTCATGGCGCGTTGCCTTTGCTCTCGAGAATACCAGCGCGAAGAAAAACTCAGCACCCTGCGGAGACCTTCTTACATCAATGCCCACGCCACGCGAAACCATCCTCGCCGCGCTGCACGCGCGGCTTTCGGTGTTATCAGCCACCACCCTGCGCGGCGAGGTGCTGCCCGAGCGCGTGCCAGCCGGAGGGCTACTGATCCTGCGGGATGGCGATCCGGGGGAGCCGGAGGTCACGCTCTCGCCGCTCGCCTACCACTACCAGCATCGCGCCGAAATCGAGGCGGTCGTGCAGGGCACCGCCCGTGACGCCGCATTCGACGCGCTGACCGCCAGTATAGGCGCTGCACTCGCCGCCGACCGGACGCTGGGCGGGCTCTGCGATTGGGTCGAGGCGGAAGCGCCGAGGCCGGTCGATCTGCCGGTCGAAGGCGCATCCAGCCTGAAGGCGGCCGTGATCCCGGTCATTCTATACTACACCACGGCCGATCCACTGGCCTGACCAAACCCTACAACAGGAGAACACCATGGCACGAGCCCAAGGGGCGCGGGCGCAGATGGCGCTTGCGTTCGAGACCACCTATGGCACGCCGCCAGCAGGCGGCTTCACGAAGATGCCTTTCGCCAGCACCACGCTCGGCGCCGAGCAGCCGCTCTTGAACTCCGAGCTTCTCGGCTACGGCCGCGACCCACTGGCACCGATCAAGGACGCGGTGACGGCCGACGGCGACGTCGTCGTGCCGCTTGACGCGGAGGCCTTCGGCTTCTGGCTGAAGGCCGCCTTCGGGGCGCCGACCACCACCGGCACCGGCCCCTGGACGCACGAGTTCCAGTCCGGTGCCTGGACGCTACCGAGCCTCTCCATTGAGACCGGCATGCCAGAGGTGCCGCGCTACGTCATGTATTCCGGCTGCGTGCTCGACCAGATCACCTGGCAGATGCAGCGGTCCGGCTTGCTGACCGCTACGGCTCGCTTGGTGGCGCAGGGCGAGATGGTGGGCACGACCACCAGCGCCGGAACGCCAGCCGCGCTGGAGCTGAAGCGCTTCGGCCACCCTTGCCGCCGCCCTGCGTGGTGGTCTTCGTTTCCTCGCGGAAGTCGGTCGCCCAGATGATGTTGCCACCCATCCGCATCCGGCCATAGAGCCGCGGGATGACCGCGCCCTCGGTGGCCGAGGTGATGCGCAGCGTGTCGAGCCGCGCGCCCTCGATGCGCTGCGTCGGCGCCAGCGACGAGATGATCCAGCTGTCGACGACAGAGCCGATGAAGCCGCCGATGGTCGCGGCGCTGACGCCGAGGATCGCGCCGCCAATGCTGCTGCCAATGGCGGCGCCAGCGCCGCCGAGAACGAGGGTGGCCATGGTCGGATCTCAGCGCTGCGGAAACAGGAAGGCGAAGGCGATGCGACGCTGCCAGGACGGGGTGAGCGGCTCCTCGATCACGCCGAGCCGCTCACAGGCATGAAGGAAGGTGGCGGGCTCGGTCAGGACCATTTTCGCAAAAACGAGCTCAGACTAGCACTTGGATGTCGATTGACCCGGACCTCTGCTTCACTTGGGCAGAGGCGATTCTGGCAAAGGGTCAGTGCTCCCTCGATATCGACCGCCTCTTCGCCAATTGCGAAGGGAATGGTAATCTCGAGGAACTGCGCATCAATCTCCAGCGCAACCTGGAAGCAGCGGGTTTTGATCT
>NZ_AMGO01000007.1 GCF_000299575.1 Oceaniovalibus guishaninsula JLT2003 | reverse complement strand
ATCCGCGCATCCTTTCCGCAGGCAGAGGTGACGATCACCGACCTTGCGGGCGACGGCAACCACTATGCCGCCGAAGTCGTCGATCCCAGCTTCAGGGGCCAGAACCGCGTGCAGCAGCAGCGCGCCGTCTATGCCGCGTTGAAGGGCAAGATGGACGGTCCCGCGGGCGAGTTGCATGCGCTGGCCCTGACGACGCGGGCCCCGGAATGATCGGCGGCCTTGCCACGGCGATCGGCGCGGCGATCCTGGCCATCCTTCTGGCGCGGGCTTTCTGGGTCGTGCGCGCGGAACGTGGCAGGGGACGCGGAAGCGTGCCGGGGCGGGGACATCACCGGCTGCGGTCGGAATACTTCTCGGGCGGCGGCGGGGGCGGACAATCGCGCGACTATACCGTGCCGCGCGACCCACAGGAATATGCACGGCTTTTCGTGCCAGCAGACAAGGACAGGACAAGATGACCGATACGGCCACCGCGCAGGCGGAAATCCGGCAGATCGTCGATGCAAACGACGTGGTGCTTTTCATGAAGGGCACCAGCGCGATGCCGCAATGCGGCTTTTCCAGCAAGGTCGCTGGCGTGCTCAACTATATGGGCGTCGAGTATCGCGATGTGAATGTGCTGGCTGACGAGGGCATTCGACAGGGGATCAAGGAATTCTCGGACTGGCCCACGATTCCGCAGCTTTACGTGAAAGGCGAATTCGTCGGCGGCTGCGATATCGTGACCGAGATGACATTGTCGGGCGAGCTGGATACGCTTCTGGCGGACAAGGGCGTCGCCTTCGACAAAGACGCGGCCGACAAGATCCGGGCCGCGAACGCCTGACCGGCAACGGGCCGGCGCCGTCAGGCGGCGCCGGTTTCCTCGACCCTGTCGGCCAGCGCTTCGGCGCGGGCGGCGAGTTCGGCCATCGAATCGAGGACGGGTGCCGGGATTACCGGCACCTCGACCCGTTCGGGTTTCGGCGGCGGTGCGTTGCGCATCGCCAGCACCGCGCGTTCCAGTTCCGAAATCCGCGCATCGCGCTGACGCAACTGTTCCTCCATCCCCGCCGTGCGGTCGGCCAGCATCAATCCCGCCATCAGCAACATGCGGGCTTCGGGCAGGCGTCCGATCTGCTGCGCCAGCGTCACCGCCTCGGCATCCAGCATCGACGCCGCGCCGTGCAGGTAATGTTCTTCGCCCGGCTGGCAGACGACCTGATAATCGCGGCCCCCGATCGTTACGGTCACGTCAGGCATTGTCTGTTCTCCCCTCGGTTCCGTCCTGAAGCACTGGCGCAAGGGCGGCGATGATCCCGTCCAGTTCCGCCCGGTCGCTGCTGCGCACGGTGCGCAGCGCGTCGAGTTCGGTCAGGATCGCGGTATTCACCAGATGCGGGTCGGACAATCCTTCGGCATTCGCTTCACGCAGCGCCTGATTGCTGTTGCGAAGCGCTTCGTTGGCGGCGCGCAGGCTCTGGCGGTCTTCCTCCATCACCGCGAGCAGCTTGCCGATGCGTTCCACCTCGGACTGCGACGCGGCGTTCTGTTCGTCATGACGGCTCCGTGCCGCGCGCAGACGTTCCTCAAGCTGCGCCGTCGTCGCCCGTTCCGCCTCCAGCTCTGCCCTCAGCGCCTCCAATTCGGGGTTGGTATCGGGCTGCGCGGGCTCGTCCCGTCGAAGGCCGTCCAGTCCCGTGCCGATCCTGTCCAGCGCATGGGCAAGCCGGCGTTGCAGTTCTGCGATGTCGTGCATCGAATCCTCTCTGTCGGCGCCTACAGGCGATTCGCGTTTGGCAGTCTAGGCCGCGGCGCGCGGCGATTGGCACCCTGACGGTGCATCGCCCTGCGGCGCGCTTGATATCGCCTCCATGCCTGCTATCACCCCGCCGACCCTTACGGAAGGACCTGCCGATGGACCTCGACGATCTGCGCAACGCGCATCCCGACCACTGGATGCGCGCCGCCGCCATCCGCTTTCTGGCCATGGATGCGGTCAAGGCGGCTAATTCGGGCCATACCGGCATGCCGATGGGCATGGCGGATGTGGCGACGGTGCTGTTTTCGCGGCATCTGAAGTTCGACGCGTCGCATCCCGATTGGGCCGACCGCGACCGGTTCATCCTGTCGGCCGGCCACGGGTCCATGCTGCTGTATGCGCTGCTCCACCTCACCGGCTATGAGGACATGACACTGGAGGAAATCCGCAATTTCCGCCAATGGGGCTCGAAGACGGCCGGTCATCCCGAATACGGCCATGCCAAGGGGATCGAGACGACGACCGGCCCGCTGGGCCAGGGCATCGGCGCGTCCGTGGGCTTCGCCATCGCCGAGGAAAACCTGCGCGCGCGGTTCGGGTCGAAGATCGTCGATCACCGCACCTGGGTATTCGCCGGCGACGGCTGTCTGATGGAAGGTCTCAGCCAGGAAGCACTGGCGCTGGCCGGACACCTGCGGCTGGGACATCTTACGGTGTTCTTCGACGATAACGACATCACCATCGACGGCCGCGTCAGCCTGACCGACAGCACCGACCAGGCGGCGCGGTTCGCCGCATCCGGCTGGCATGTGCAATCCATCGACGGCCACGATCCCGATGCCATCCACGACGCCATCGAGGCGGCCAAGGCCGACGATCACCCGTCGATGATCGCCTGCAAGACGCATATCGCGCTGGGCACTTCGGCGCAGGATACGGGCAAGGGTCACGGCGCACTGACGGACGACCGGCTGATCGAGGAGGCGCGCCGCGCCTATCGCTGGCCGAGCGCCCCGTTCGAGATCCCGCAGGACATCAAGGCCTGGTGGGAGGAGCAGGGTCGTCGCGGGGCCCCCGCCCGGCGCGAATGGGAAGACCGTGTCGAAGCCCTGGGCGGCAAGTCGCGCGCCCTTTTCGACCGGATGCAGACCGGTGAGCCGCCGCGCAAGCTGACGGCGACGATCCGCGCACTGAAGAAGCAGCTTTCCGAAACCGCGCCCAAGGTGGCTACGCGGGCAAGTTCGGAAACCGTGCTCGAGGTCGTGAACCCGATCATGCCCGAGACCATCGGCGGATCGGCGGACCTGACCGGATCGAACAACACATTGACCCCGGATCTGGGCATCTTCTCGGCCGAGGACCGGAAGGGCCGCTATCTGCATTACGGCATCCGCGAACACGGCATGGCCGCGGCGATGAACGGGCTGGCCCTGCATGGCGGGCTGCGGCCCTATGGCGGCACGTTCATGTGCTTTTCGGATTATTCACGCGGCGCCATTCGCATCGGCGCGTTGATGGGTGCGCCCGTCGTTCATGTGATGACCCATGACAGCATCGGACTGGGCGAAGACGGTCCGACGCACCAGCCGGTCGAACATCTGGCGATGCTGCGCGCCACGCCGAACCTGCACGTGTTCCGCCCCTGCGACGGGGTCGAGACGGCCGAGGCTTGGGAAATCGCCCTGACCGCCGCGCGCCCGTCCGTCCTCGCCCTCAGCCGGCAGGGACTGCCGACCCTGCGCACGGAACACAAGACGAAGAACCTCGTCGCGCAGGGGGCTTACGTGCTGGCTGACGCGGACGGCAAGCGCCAGGCGATCCTGCTGGCGACGGGCAGCGAAGTCGCCGTTGCAATGGGCGCGCGCGATCTGCTGCAAGCGGACGGAATAGGCGTGCGGGTGGTGTCGATGCCAAGCTGGGATCTGTTCGAGGCGCAGGACGAAACCTATCGTCGCCGCGTCCTGCCCGCCGGCCCGGTCCGCGTCGCGGTCGAGGCCGCGTCGCCGATGGGCTGGGATCGCTGGCTTCTGGGTGAACGGGGACGCGAGGCGAAGGCCGCCTTTGTCGGCATGCGCGGTTTCGGCGCGTCGGCCCCCGGCACGTCGTTGTATGAACGGTTCGGGATCACGCCCGAAGCGATGGCCGACAAGGTGCGCGCCCTGCTCTGAGCGGCCCTCGCCGGCACGGGCATCAGGCGCCGTGCCGGCGAAGCCACCTGACCAGCGCGGCGGTGGACGCGTCCTTGTCCGCCGCGTCCGCCTCGCCGGCGATGACGGGTTCGAGCGAGCGGGCAAGCTCCTTGCCCAGTTCGACCCCCCATTGATCGAAGCTGTTGATGCCCAGCAGCACGCCCTCGACGAACACACGGTGCTCGTAAAGCGCCACGATCGCGCCCAGCACGTCCGGAGTCAGCCGGTCGTAAAGCAGCATGACCGAAGGCCGGTTCCCCGGAAAGACGCGGTGCGCGGCCTGACGGTCCAGTTCGGCACCCTCGTACCGGCCCGAAAGCTGCGCCTTCGCCTCGTCCAGGGTGCGGCCCTGCATCAGCGCCTCGGCCTGCGCCAGACAATTGGCGATCAGCAGGCGATGCTGATGCGTCAGTTCCTCCTCGAAGCCGCGCGCGCCGACCATGAATTCGCACGGCACGATCCGCGTGCCCTGGTGGATCAGCTGATAGAAGGCATGCTGCCCGTTGGTTCCCGGCTCGCCCCAGACCACCGGCCCGCTATCCACATTCAGCGGCCGCCCGTCCATCGACACGCGCTTGCCGTTGCTTTCCATTTCGAGCTGCTGAAGATAGGCCGGCAATCGCGCCAGGCGCTGCTCGTAGGGCAGCACCGCGCGGGTGGCATAGCCGCAGCCCTGATTGTGCCAGATGCCCGTCAGGGCCAGCATGACCGGCATGTTCCCGACCGGGTCGGCCGCGCGAAAATGGCGGTCCATCTCGGCGGCGCCGCGCAGGAATGCGCGGAACGCTTCGGTGCCGACGGCCAGCATCAGCGACAAACCGATCGGCCCCCACATGGAATAGCGCCCGCCGACCCAATCCTCGAACCCGAAGACACGCGTTTCGGGGATGCCGAAAGCCGACGTGCGGTCGGGCGCCGAACTCAGCGCGACAAACTGCGCCGTCGGGTCGCGGACATCCTGCGCCATCCATGCCTTCGCCGTTTCCGCGTTGGTCATCGTCTCGGCGGTGGTGAATGTCTTGGATGCGACGACGACCAGCGTCGTACCGGGGTCGAGGGGACGCAGGATATCGGCGATATGCGCGCCATCCACGTTGCTGACGAAATGGCAGCGCGGACCGTCATGCCAGGGTGCCAGCGCCTGGACCGCCATCGCCGGCCCCAGATCGGACCCGCCAATCCCGATATTGACCACATCCGTGATGCGCCCGCCCTGCCCCCGGAACGGTCCTTCCCGCACCGACCGCGCGAACCCTTCCATGCGCGCCAGCGTTCCCAGAACCCGCGGCATCACGTCCTGCCCCGCGACCATCACCCGCCCGCCGTCGAGGTTGCGCAAGGCGGTATGCAGCACGGCGCGGCCTTCGGTGTCGTTGATGGGGCGGCCCGCGAACATCGCGTCGCGGGCGGCGGCCAGACCGGCCGCTTCGGTCATCCCGATCAGAAAATCGCGCGTTTCGGCGTCAATATTGGTTTTCGCATAATCGAAATGCAGCCCGCAGGCTTCGACGGCGAAGTCCCTGGCGCGGTCCTCGTTCAGCAACCCGGCGATACGGCGGTCGCGGACGCCCTCTGCGCGGTTGCGCAGGTCGTCCCACATGGCGGCCCCGACGCTCATGACCGCGCCCAATGCACGTTGGCCTGATCCAGCACAACGGCGATGGGCGCATCCAGCGGGTCGGCGTCCAGCGCCGTATCCAGCGCCGCCCGCTTTGCATCGCCGGTGATCAGCACATGACAGCGCATCGCACCGCGCAGGACGGGGCCGGTCAGCGTGACGCGCCCTTCCAGACCTTCGGGCGGGTCGATCCGCATCACCGGCGGCGCATCGTCGGCAAGTGTCGCCTCAAGCTGGGGCGAGCGCGGGAAAAGCGATGCGGTGTGGCTATCCGCCCCCATTCCGAGCAGCAGGATCGACAGCGGCAATTCATCCGCCAGCGCCTCGGGGTTAGCGGGGTCGAGCGGCACGAAGGTCGCCGCGGCGGCACGGTCGCGCAGAAGGCGTTCGCGCAGCAGGCGTTCGTTGCTGCGCGGATGATCGGCGGGCACCTGCCGTTCGTCGGTCAACATCACATGCACCCGGTCCCAGGGCAGCCGGATGCCCGACAGGATGTCGAAGACCGGCCCCGGCGTCGAACCGCCCGGCACGGCCAGCGTGGCGCGGTCGTGCGCCGCCAGCGTGCCCGAGATTTCGGAGGCCAGGATGTCCGCCACCCGCATCATCATCATCTCGGCATCGGGATATTCGATCAGCTTCATCGCATCATTCCTTGATCTCGCGCCAGCGCCGGTTGGCGCGGTGCATGAGGATCTGCGCTTCTTCCGGCCCCGAGGATCCGGGTTCGTACAAGGCGGGCCGTTCGTCGCGGGCTTCCCACGCATCGACCAGCGGATCGGTCCAGGCCCAGGCCGCCTCGACCTCGTCGCCGCGCATGAACAGGGTCTGGTTGCCCCGGATCACGTCCATGACCAGCCGCTCGTAGGCGTCGGGCACATGCTCGCCCTCGGGGCCGAGCGCATCCGCGAAGGTCATGTCCAGCGGCACATCCACCAGACGCATGCCCCCCGGTCCGGGTTCCTTGATGGTCACGCCCAGCATCATCCCCTCGTTGGGTTGCAGGCGGATGGTCAGGATGTTCCGGTGACGCCCGGCCTCCTCGCCGAAGATGGAATGGGGCGCATCCTTGAAAACCACCGCGATCTCGGATGCGCGGGCGCGCAGGCGCTTGCCCGTGCGCAGATAGAACGGCGTTCCCGCCCACCGCCAGTTGGAAATCCCGACCTTCATGGCGACGAAGCTTTCGGTCTGGCTGTCGGGGTTTTCCACATCCTGCCGATAGGACGGAATGTCGTCCGTCCCCGCATACTGTCCCCGCACGATGTCGTCGGACGGCACGGGGTCGAGCGCGCGGATGACCTTCAGCTTTTCGTCGCGCACGGCGTCCGGTTCGAACCGGCTGGGCGGCTCCATCGCGATGAGGCACAAAAGCTGCATCATGTGGTTCTGCACCATGTCGCGCATGGCGCCCGCCTGGTCGTAGAACGCGCCGCGCCCCGAGACGCCCACGGTCTCGGCCACGGTGATCTGGATGTGATCGACGTATTGCGCGTTCCACAGCGGTTCGAACAACACGTTGCCGAAGCGCACGGCCATCAGGTTCTGGACCGTCTCCTTGCCCAGATAATGGTCGATCCGATAAATCTGCGTCTCGTCGAAATGCCGGGCCAGCGTTTCGTTCAGGGCTTTCGCCGTCTTCAGGTTGCGGCCGAACGGCTTCTCGACCACGATCCGGGATTGCGGCCCGGCAATGTCCTGATCGTGGAGCTTTTGCGCCAGGGCGCCGAAAAGGCTGGGCGCGACCGAGAAGTAGAAGGCCCGGATCACATCGTCGCGCATCAGGTCGCGCAGGTCGGACCAGCCCGCATCGCCGGTCGCATCGATGGACACGAAGTGCAGCCGATCGAGGAACGCCGACACGTCATCCGCGTTCAGATCGCCCGACAGAAACTCGGCCAGCGCGCCGCGCATCTGGTCGCGATAGGCCGCATCGTCCAGATCGCCGCGGGCCGCGCCGATGATTCGCGCCTCGGGCGGCATCTGGCCGGCGATGAACCGGCGATAGAGGGCCGGGATGATCTTGCGGCGCGCAAGATCGCCGGTGCCGCCGAATATGACAAGGTCGAACGGATCGACGGGAATGACGCGGCTGACCATGCATTGGATCCTTCTAGTGCGGTCCCGAGGGGTAGGTCACACGCCGCGGGCTGTCCAGTCGCCGGCGCCTGCCCCTCTTTCGGGTCGCGTCACGCTTCCAGTTCCGCATCCCAGTAAAGGAAATCCGTCCAGCTTTGGTGCAGATGGTTCGGCGGAAAGCGCCGGCCGATATTCTTCAACTCCTCCGCCCCCGGCTCGCGCGGCGGGCGTTGCAGCGACATCTGGCACTGCGCCAGCGCCCGCGCGCCCTTGGCCAGATTGCAGCGCGCGCAGGCGGCGACGACATTCGTCCAGCTCGTCCTGCCGCCGCTCGACCGCGGCACGACATGGTCGAACGTCAGATCGCCGGTGCTGCGGCAATACTGGCAGCAGAATTCGTCGCGCAGGAACAGGTTGAAGCGGGTGAAGGCCACGCGCTTTTGCGGCTTGACGTAATCGCGCAGCACCACGACCGATGGAATGCGGATGCGGGTCGTGGGCGAATGCACGAACTGGTCGTATTCCGCGACGATCTGCACCCGGTCCAACCACGCGGCCTTGATCGCATCCTGCCAGGGCCAGAGCGACAGGGGATAATAGCTGAGCGGGCGGTAATCGGCATTCAGCACCAGTGCCGGATGATGCCTCAGGCTTGTCGGTTCGCGCACGAAGCTGGTTCTGAAGTCGCCTTGCATCGGGTCGGTCCTCGCGCTGCACCCGTCGGGTCCGGTCCGCCGCGGGGCGCAGGCCAGGCCGCGTCGGGTCGCTTCTGCCGCGACTATATATGGGTCCGACCGTCTGGCAAGCGCCTGTCCGTTGTCTGTCCCGCCCGGTTTTCGGTCACTCGGGCGCGCCGATCTCGACCGTGACGGGCGGCAGCCCCTCGATCCGGCCCTCCAGACGGTCGCCCGGAATGACGGCGCCGACGCCCGCCGGCGTTCCCGTCATGATCAGATCACCCGGCCGCAGACGATAGAACTGCGACAGGTGATCGACGATATCCGAAACGGACCAGACCATGTCGGACAGAAGGGCCGATTGCCTTTCCTGCCCGTTGACCGACAGCGTGATCATCTGGCCGCCGATGCCCACGACCTCGGAGGCGGGGACCATCGGCGCCAGCACGGCCGACCCTTCGAAATCCTTGCCCAGATCCCAAGGTTTGCGCCCTTCCTTGGCGGCTGCCTGAAGATCGCGGCGCGTCATGTCCAGCCCGACACCATAGGCCAGCACCGCGTCCTTGCCGCCCAGCCCCTTGAAGACCGGCGCGCCGATGGCAACGACCAGCTCGACCTCGTGGTGCAGATCCTGCGTTCCCGGCGGATAGGGCAGCGTCCGTCCGGTGCGCAGGACGCTGGATGGCGACTTGGTGAAATAGAACGGGGCGTCGCGGTCCACCTCGTTGCCCATCTCGGCGGCATGGGCGGCATAGTTGCGCCCGACGCAGAAAATGCGCCCGACGGGCAGATCGCCCAGCCCCTCGACAGGCAGGGTGGGCGGCGACGGGGGGTCGAAGATCAGCGGCATGGGGGCAGCCTTGCAAAGGGTTTCCGGCCGTGCGTAATACAGGCCCGCGCGACTTGCCAGCATCGGCACGGGGCGATATGTGACGCGTCTGGACCGGCGGGCTTGAACCCTCGGGCCGGGGGGCGTATTGCCGCGCCACACCGATACCCCAGGCCCTGGCCTGCATCTTCCGCAGGGCCGCGGCCCTTGATCCCTCGGGCCAGCGGCCCGCCCACTAGATCGGGCCAGCGGCCCGTCCACAAGCAAGGTCACATCATGGCTGTCCCGCAGAACAAAGTTACCCGGTCGCGCCGCAACATGCGCCGTGCCCATGACGCACTGACGCCCGCCAACCCGGCCGAATGTCCCAATTGCGGCGAACTGAAACGTCCGCACCATGTCTGCGGCGCTTGCGGCCACTATGCCGAACGTGAAGTCGTGGCGCAGACCGACGAAATCGACCTCGACGACGACGCGGCCTGAAGGCTTTTCGCCGGAGGGCGCGATGACCCCGACTGCCGGTTCCGGGCCCGACCGCGTCGTCCTGTCGGTGGATGCGATGGGCGGCGACAAGGGCGCCGCGGCCGTGGTGGCGGGAATGGCGAAGGCCGCGGACAAGAACCGCGGCGTCGCCTTCATCCTGCACGGCCCGGCATCGGAACTGCGTCCGTTGATCGACCGCGCCGGGCTGTCCGACCGGACAGAGATCCGCGATGCGCCCGGCATCGTCGCGATGACCGACAAACCCAGCCAGGTGCTGCGCAAGGGCAAGGACACGTCGATGTGGTCCTGCGTCGAGGCCGTCCGCGCGGGCGAGGCTTCGGTCGCGGTCAGTTGCGGGAATACCGGCGCGCTGATGGCGATCAGCACCATCCGTCTGCGCCGGATCGAGGGGGTCAATCGCCCCGCCATTGCCTGCCTCTGGCCATCGCGCAACGCGGGGGGCTTCAACGTCATGCTGGACGTGGGCGCCGACATCCGCGCCGATCAGGACGATCTGCTGCAATACGCGCTGATGGGGGCATCCTATGCGAAGGCCGGGCTTGGGCTGGACAGGCCGCGCGTCGGGCTGCTGAATGTCGGCACCGAGGAGCATAAGGGCCGCGCCGAATTGAAGGTCGCGCACGACCTGATCGCGCGCATCGCCCCGCGTGCCAATTTCGATTTCGTGGGCTTCGTCGAAGGCGGCGACATTCCCAGCGACCGGGTGGATGTGATCGTGACCGACGGATTTACCGGCAACGTGGCGCTGAAGACCGGCGAAGGCACCGCCACGCTGATCCGCGACCTTCTGGGACAGGCCTTCCGCTATTCGTCGCTGTCGCGGCTTGCCGCCGTGCTGGCGCTGACATCGCTGCGCCGGCTGCAAAAGCGGATCGACCCGAGGCAGGTCAATGGCGGCGTATTCCTGGGTCTTAGCGGAACGGTGGTGAAAAGCCATGGCTCGGCCGACGCGACCGGCATTTCGGCGGCGATCAAGCTGGCATTCCGTCTGGCGGAATCGGGGTTCAACGACCGCGTCGCGGCGCGGGTCGCGGCGGCCAATGCCATGCGCGCCGAAGACGGTTCCGACAACCGGATCGGAGGCGCGGCATGAACGCTTTGTCCCTGCCCCGCGCCGTCGTGGCGGGCGTCGGCCATTACCTGCCCGAGCGCGTGGTCGAGAATGCCGAATTCGAGCAGCGGCTCGATACGACCGACGACTGGATCCGGTCGCGCACCGGGATCGAACGCCGTCACTTCGCGGCGGACGGGCAGACCACCTCGGACCTCGCGGCGCGGGCGGCGCAGGCGGCGCTGGCCGATGCGGGACTGGCGGCCGACGACATCGACGCCATCATCGTCGCCACCTCGACCCCGGACCTGACCTTTCCCAGCGCGGCGACGATGGTGCAATCCGCCCTCGGGCTGACGCATGGGTTCGCTTTCGACATCCAGGCGGTCTGCGCAGGATTCGTCTATGCGCTGTCCACCGCCAATGCGCTGATCGCCAGCGGACAGGCGCGCCGGATCCTGGTGATCGGCGCTGAAACCTTCAGCCGGATCCTCGACTGGACCGACCGCGGCACCTGCGTCCTTTTCGGGGACGGGGCCGGCGCCTTGGTGCTGGAGGCGGCCGACGACACGGATCGCGGCATCCTCGCCGTCGATCTGAACAGCGACGGACGCCACCGCGACATCCTTTATGTGGATGGCGGCGTTTCGACCCAAAGCACCGGCCATCTGCGGATGGAGGGGCGCGAGGTCTTTCGCCACGCGGTCGAGAAGCTGGCCGCGACCGCGCATGCGGCACTGGGCAAGGCGGGGTTGGGCGCCGAAGATGTGGACTGGATCGTGCCGCATCAGGCGAACCTGCGGATCATCCGTGCCACCGCGCAGCGCATGGGGGTGGGGATGGACCGTGTCGTCGTCACGGTCCAGGATCACGGCAATACCTCGGCCGCGTCGATCCCGCTGGCGCTGTCGGTGGCCAAGGCGCGCGGCCAGATCCGCCCCGGCCAGATCGTCGTAACCGAGGCGATCGGCGGCGGGCTGGCCTGGGGATCGGTCGTCCTGCGTTGGTGACAGGCTGACGCCCGCTCATCCATTGCTTGCGCTAGGACCGACAAACCATTGACATTGACATTGAAATCGTCGGCCTGCATCTTTTCGGGATAGTAAAGTTCATTGGGGGACGGCAATGGCGGGCAAGACACTTACACGCATGGATCTGAGCGAGGCCGTCCATGGCGAGGTGGGCCTCAGCCGCAACGAATCCGCCCAACTGGTCGAATCGGTTCTGATGCACGTGTCGGACGCATTGGCGAATGGCGAAACGGTCAAGATTTCGTCTTTCGGAACATTCTCGGTCCGCGAAAAGGCCGCCCGGATCGGTCGCAATCCCAAGACCGGCGAAGAGGTGCCGATACACCCCCGCCGTGTGCTGACATTCCGTCCGTCGCATTTGATGAAGGATCGCGTGGCCGGCGGTAACAAGCGCTAGCGGAATGGCGAAATCCCCCGAAGCGTTCCGCACCATAAGCGAGGTTGCCGAATGGCTGGACGTGCCCACCCATGTCCTGCGCTTCTGGGAATCGCGGTTCACGCAGATCAAGCCGGTCAAGCGCGCGGGGGGACGCCGCTATTACCGGCCCGCCGACATGGAGCTGCTTGGCGGGATCAAGCGGCTGCTGCACGATGACGGCCTGACCATTCGGGGTGTTCAGAAGCTGTTGCGCGAGGAAGGCGTCCGGCGCGTGGCGTCCCTGTCGCCTGCCCTCGACGGTGTCGATGGACGGCCCATTCCAGACCAGGACGGCGACAGCGTGGTGCATCTGCATGTCCGCCCGGCCGTCGGGCCGACGCGATCCGGCGAAAGGACACGGACGTTCGACAACGCCAGGGGGCCGTCCGATGCAGGCCCGGCGCCGCACCCCGAGCGACCCCTCCCGATCGCCGCACTGCTGCGACTGCGCAAGCAGGATCGGTGCGCATCGTCAGACCTGTTGGAACGGACGCTCGACCGGGCACGCGCTTTGGAGCGGGCAATGCTGCGGGACGCCCCGCAATGACCGCAGCCGCGCGCCGGGTCGATCCGGGCTTGCCACTGCCGGCAGGTTCGCTAAAAGCAGCGGCAGTCGGGCTATGGCGCAGCCTGGTAGCGCGTCCGTCTGGGGGACGGAAGGTCGCAGGTTCAAGTCCTGCTAGCCCGACCAACGACCGATTGCCTTCCCCGAGGCATCCGTGAACGCCGGCGTCCTGCCGTGTCAGGCGATCCGTTCCCTTGTCGCTGACGGCAGCATCGCCGCCGACCCCCCCATCACCGACACGCAGATCCAGCCCGCATCGCTCGACCTGCGGCTGGGAAGCTGCGCCTATCGCGTGCGCGCATCGTTTCTTGCCGGAGGCGGGCAGGCAGTGACGGACAGGTTGCGTGAATTTTCCATGCACCAAATCGACCTCGAGTCCGGCGCGGTGCTGGAAAAGGGCTGCGTCTATGTCGTGCCCCTGCAGGAACGGCTCGATCTGCCCGGCGATCTGCGCGCGGTGGCCAACGCCAAATCCTCGACCGGGCGGCTGGATCTGCTGACGCGGACGATCACCGATGGCGGGACCGAGTTCGACCGCGTTCCGCCCGGCTATCGCGGCCCGCTTTATGCCGAGATCTGCCCCCGGTCCTTTTCGGTGCTCGTGCGACCGGGCATGGCGCTGAACCAGATCCGTTTCCGACGCGGCAGCGCGGTTCTGGACGATAGCGAGCTGCGCGCGCTGCACGATGCCGAAGGACTGGTCGATACCGCGCCGGTGATCGAGGACGGTCTGGGGTTTTCCGTCGATCTGGCGCCGCGCGATGGCCCTGTCGGCTATCGCGCGCGGCCGCATACGGGCGTCGTCGATCTGGGCCGGATCGGCGCCTATAAGGCGGCCGATTTCTGGGACGCGCTGCCTGCGGACCGCGAAAGGCTGATCCTCGATCCGGGGGCGTTCTATATCCTCGTCAGCCGCGAATCAGTCACGATACCGCCCGATCATGCGGCGGAAATGGCCCCCTATCTGGCAGTCGCGGGCGAATTTCGCGTTCACTATGCAGGCTTTTTCGATCCGGGCTTCGGTCATTCGGCAGCGGGCGGCACCGGATCGCGCGGCGTGCTGGAAGTGCGCTGTCACGAAGCGCCGTTCGTGCTGGAACACGGCCAGATCGTCGGCCGTCTGGTCTACGAACGCATGACTGAACGGCCCGATGCGCTTTACGGGGCGGCGCTGAAGTCGAATTATCAGGGTCAGCGGCTGAAGCTGGGCAAGCAGTTCTACTAGGTCAGCCGATCCGCAGTTCGGTTTCGGGATCGAACAGCACCGCCTTGTCCATGTTCACCGCCAGATCGGCAATCTGGCCCGCGCGAACCTCGGCATCGGCGCGCAGGCGCCCGATCACATCGCGGCCCGCCAATGTCGTTGTGACGAAAGTGTCGGCGCCGGCGGGTTCGGTCACGTCGATGCGATTGCGCAGCGCCACCACGTCGCGCGCCGCGCGGTCCGCCCCGCCCGGATCGGTCAGCGCCTCGGGCCGGATGCCCAGAACGACCGCCCGGCCGTCCCATCCTGCGAAGTTCCCGCGCACGGGCAGTCGCAGCGGCGCGCCCTCGGCATCCGCGATCTCGGCCACCGCACCCTGCCCCGAGACATGCAGCCGCGCCGGCAGAAGGTTCATCGACGGCGACCCCATGAAGGCGGCGACGAAGATGTTGGCCGGATCGTCGTAGATCTGGCGCGGGGTGCCCAGTTGCTGGATATGCCCGCCGCTCATCACCGCAATGCGGGTGGACAGGGTCATCGCCTCGATCTGGTCATGGGTGACATAGACGATGGTGGTGCCCAGCCGCGCATGCAGCTTCTTGATCTCGGTTCGCATATCGACGCGCAGCTTGGCGTCGAGGTTCGACAGCGGTTCGTCGAACAGGAACACGTCCGGGTCGCGCACCAGCGCCCGCCCCATCGCCACACGCTGCCTCTGGCCGCCCGACAAAGCCGCCGGCTTGCGATCCAGCAGGTTTTCGATCTGAAGCATCCCGGCGACCCGCGCCAGCGCCGCCTCGCGCTGGTCCTTGGGGGTGCCGTGCATTTCCAGCCCGAAGGTGATGTTCTTCGCCACGCTCATGTTGGGGTAAAGCGCGTAGGATTGGAACACCATCGCGATGTTGCGGCGGCTGGGATGGACGCCGTTCATCACCCTGTCGCGGATGCGGATCTCGCCCGAACTGATCTCCTCGAGCCCCGCGATCATGTTGAGCAGCGTGGACTTGCCGCAGCCCGACGGGCCGACGAGGACCAGAAACTCGCCCTCCTCCACCTCGATATCCACGCCGTGCAGAACACGGACCGCGCCATAGGACTTGGTGACGTTGTCGATGCTCAGAAAGCCCATGCCCTATCCCTTGACCGAACCGGACATCAGCCCGCGCACGAAGTACCGCCCGGCGACGACATAGACCAGCAGCGTCGGCAGCGCGGCATAGATCGCCCCGGCGAAATGCACGTTGTATTCCTTCACCCCGGTGGAGGAATTGACCAGGTTGTTCAGCGCCACCGTCACCGGCTGGCTGTCGAAGTCGGCGAAACTGGTCCCGAACAGGAAGTCGTTCCAGATGTTGGTGATCTGCCAGATGACGCTGACCGCGATGATCGGGCCCGATGACGGCAGCAGGATGCGCCAGAAGATGCGGAAGAACCCCGCGCCGTCGATCATCGCGGCGCGCACCAGTTCGGTCGGGAAGGCGGCGTAATAGTTACGGAAATACAGTGTTGTGAAACCGATGCCATAGACGAAATGCACCAGCACCAGCCCCGGCGTCGTCCCGGCCAGCCCGAGGATCCCCAGCGACCGTGCCATCGGGATCAGCACGATCTGGAACGGGATGAAGCACGAAAACAGCATCAACCCGAAGATCAGCGTATCGCCCCTGAACCGCCACTTGGTCAGCACATAGCCGTTTACCGCCCCGAAGATCGTGGACAGCGCCACCGCGGGCACCGCCATTTTGATCGAGTTCCAGAAATAGGGCGCCAGCCCGGTGGGCGAGACGCCGATCTGCGCGGTGGACCAGGCGGCGCGCCAGGGCTCCAGCGTCCAGGTCCGGGGCAGCGCCATCATGTTGCCGCCGGTGATCTCGGACAGCGGCTTGAGCGAGTTGATCACCATGATGCCGAAGGGCAGCAAGTAGAACAGCGCGAACAGCAGCAGCACCAGATAGATCAGCGCGCGGGCCGCATGGCCGGTGCGGCTGGCGCCTTCGACGGTCATGCCTTCTTCTCGCGCAGTTCGGCGTAAAGATAGGGCACCATGATCGCCGCGATGGTCATCAACATGATGACAGCCGACGCCGCGCCGATGCCCATCTGGTTGCGGCTGAACGTATACGAATACATGAACGTCGCCGGCAGCTCGGTCGCCCGTCCCGGCCCGCCCCCCGTCAGCGCGATCACCAGGTCATAGGACTTGACCGCGAGATGCGCCAGGATGACGAAGGCCGACAGGAAGGCCGGGCGCAGCTGCGGCAGGATGATCCGGCGATAGAGGTTCCAGCTGTTGGCGCCGTCCATCTGCGCGGCTTTCAGGATCTCGCCGTCGATGCCCCGCAGGCCCGCCAGGAACATCGCCATGACGAAACCGCTGGTCTGCCAGACCGCCGCGATGACCACGGTGTAGATGGCGAAGTCGCGGTCCTTGATCCAGCCGAAGCGAAAGCTTTCCCACCCCCAAAGATGCATGGTGTGTTCCAGTCCGATGCCCGGATCCAGAAACCACTTCCACGCGGTACCCGTGACGATGAAGGACAGCGCCATCGGATACAGATAGATCGGCCGCAGCACCCCTTCGCCGCGGATCTTCTGATCGAGGAAGATCGCCAGCATCAACCCGATCGCCGTCGAGAACGCCATGTAAAGCGCGGCGAAGACACCGAGATTAACCACCGCCGTCGTCCAGTGCGACAGCCGGAACAGCTTGGAGTAATTCTCGAGCCCGATCCAGTCGTAGCTGGGCAGGATGCGGCTGTCGGTGAAGGACAGGTAGATCGTGAACAGGATGAATCCGTAGACGAACAGAAGAACCAGCGCCGCTGACGGCGCCAGCATCAGGCCCGGCACC
The DNA here is from genome assembly GCF_000299575.1 of Oceaniovalibus guishaninsula JLT2003. GTDB lineage: Bacteria > Pseudomonadota > Alphaproteobacteria > Rhodobacterales > Rhodobacteraceae > Palleronia > Palleronia guishaninsula. The sequence goes on along the minus strand of NZ_AMGO01000007.1, from coordinate 311,227 downwards.
AGCGATTGAAGCCGGGTCAGCCGGTCGGGCCGGTGCCGGGCCGCGTTCATGTGCAGAAACGCGGGAGGAAGGCCGCGCCCGGCCGGATCGCGACCGGGACGCGGGCCGTCACTGGGCGATCTCGACCGCCGTGGCCAGTTCCTCGGCCGCCGTCTGCGCATCGAATTCGCCGTTGAAATGCGCCGTCACCACGTCGAAGATCGCGTTCTTCACCGATGCCGGCACCGCATAGCCATGCGCCATCGACCCGTAAAGCGTGCCGTCCGCGGCCGCCTGCGCCAGATCCGCCATGCCCTTCTTGCCGCAGGCGCCGAATTCCTCGTCGCTGACATCGGTGCGTGCGGGGACTGACCCCTTCACCACGTTGAACGCTACCTGAAATTCGGGCGACATGACCGCCTGGGCGAATGCTGCCTGCTGGGGGCTGACTTCGCCGCCCTGGTCGAACATGGCGAACTGGTCGGCATTGAAGGTGACGCTGCCCTGGGTGCCGGGGAACCGGAAGCAGAGGAAATCCTCCCCCTCGGTCATTCCGGCGCCCAGAAACTCGCCCTTGGCCCAGTCCCCCATCATCTGGAACCCGGCCTCGCCGTTGATGACCATGGCCGAAGCCAGGTTCCAGTCCCGCCCCGAGAAGTTGTCGTCGACGAATCCCCGCAGCGTCGCCATCCGCTCGAACGCTTCGACCATCGTATCGGAATTGAGCGCCTCGGGATCGAGGTCGATCAGCGCCGCCTTGTAGAAATCGCCGCCGCCCGTCGACAGCACCACCGCGTCGAACAGCGTCGCGTCCTGCCAGGGCTGGCCGCCATGTGCCAGCGGCGTGATGCCGGCCTCTTGCAGGGTTTCCATCGCAGTCACGAACTCGTCCCACGTCTCGGGCTGCTCGATCCCGTTCTCCTCCAGCACGTCGGCATTGGCCCAGACCCAATTCGTCGAATGGACGTTGACGGGGGCGGCGATCCATTCGCCGTCATACTTGGAAAACGCCTTGATCGCGTCCGGCACGACAGGTTCCCAGCCGTTCTCCTCGGCCACGGGGTTGAGGTTGGCCAGCGCGCCCTCCCTGGCCCAATCGGTGATGTCGAAGCCCAGCATCTGCACGGCCGTGGGCGAATTGCCCGAGGTGACGCGCGCCCGCAGCACCGTCATCGCCTGCTCGCCCCCGCCGCCCGCGACCGGCATGTCTTCCCAGCCGATGCCCTGCGCCGCCAGATCCTCCTTCAGCACGTTCAGCGCCGCAGCCTCGCCGCCCGCCGTCCACCAATGCAGCACCTCGACATCCTGCGCGGCGGCAATACCCGCCGTCAGCGCCAGGATTGCCGTCGATACCTTCAGTCCCCTCGCGATCGCGTTCATGGTCGTCCTCCCCGTTCGTCCGCTTTCCGCGGTCCGGCGTCGAATCGCCGTTTGTGTCGACATCCTGACCGCAAACCGATCAACCACAAAGCTTTTCGATGTCAGGCCGACGCATCATCCATCCCCCGGACAAGGATCGCACGGAAATCGTTGACGTTGGTTCCGGTCGGCCCGGTCACGAACAGCCCGCCCGCCGCGTCATGCGCCGCCCAGGAATCGTGCGCGGCAAGACAAAGGGCAGGATCGACCCCCGCCGCCCGCATCCGTCCCGCGCTGCCACCGTCCACGAAGGCGCCGGCATTGTCCTCGGACCCGTCGATGCCGTCGGTATCGGCGGCCAGCGCCGCGATCCCGCCCTGTCCCTCGACGGCAAGCGCGAATGCCAGCGCGAAGGTGCCGTTCCGCCCGCCACGCCCCGTCTGCCCGCCCAGTGTCACGGTCGTCTCGCCCCCCGACAGCATGACCACCGGCGGAGCGAAAGGGCGGCCGCGCAACGCCGCTTCTCGCGCGATCGCGGCATGGACCAACGCCACGTCCCGCGCCTCGCCCTCGATGGCGTCCGACAGGATGACCGCCCGGATACCACGCGCCTCGGCCGTGCGCGCCGCCGCCTCGAGCGAGACGCGGGCCGATGCGACGATGCGCACCTCGTTGCGCGCGAAGACCGGATCGCCGGGCAAGGGCGGTTCTTCGGCACGGTCCAGATGCGCCATGATCGCAGGCGGCAATGCCAGTCCCCGCGCCCGGATCATCGCACGCGCATCCGCAAGGCGGATGGCGTCCGGCACGGTCGGACCGCTGGCGACCTGCGCGGGATCGTCGCCCGGCACGTCCGACACGATCAGGCTGACGACGCGCGCGGGACAGGCCAGGGCCGCCAGCCGCCCGCCCTTGACCGTGCTGCACATCTTGCGCACCGCGTTCATCACCCCGATGGGCGCGCCCGAAGACAAAAGGACGGCGTTCAGCGCCTGTTCGTCCGCCAGCGTCAGGCCTGGCGCAGGTGCGGCCAGCAGCGACGATCCGCCGCCGCAGATCAGCGCCACCACCAGATCGTCGCGCCCCAGCCCCGTCACCGCATCGACCAGCGCCCGGCTGGCCGACAGACCGGCCACGTCCGGCACCGGATGCGCCGCCTCGATCACCCGAATACGGTCGGTCGGCACGGCATGACCGTGGCGCGTTGCGACCACGCCGGTCAGCGGGCCGTCCCACAGCGCCTCGAACGCCGCGGCCATCTGCGCGGCCCCCTTCCCCGCGCCGATGACCACGGTGCGCCCCTCGGGCCGGTCCGGCAGATGGGCCGCCAGCGCACGCGCCGGATCGGCGGCCCTGACCGCGGCATCGAAAAGCGCCGTCAGGAACGCGCGCGGATCCCTCATGGCATCGCATCGCCGTCGAACAGCCCGTCCTGGACCTTGCTAGGCTCCTCCGACGGCGGCTGATCCAGCAATCCCGCCGCGCGCAGATCGCGCAGCCCCGGCAGATCGCGCGGCGAGGACAGGCCGAAATGATCCAGAAAACCGTCCGTCGTCACGAAGGTCACGGGACGGCCGGGCGTGTCGCGCCGCGGCCCCAGCCTGATCCAGCCCAGTTCCAGCAGTTGATCCAGCGTTCCCCGCCCGGTGCTGACGCCGCGGATCTGCTCGATCCCGGCGCGCGTGACGGGCTGGTGATAGGCGACGATGGCCAGCGTCTCGATCGCAGCGCGGCCCAGTCTACGCGTCTCGACCGTCTCGCGCCGCATGAGGTGCCCGAGGTCCGGCGCCGTCCGCATGGCCCAGGCAGCCCCCACCTGCACCAGCCGCACGCCGCGCCCTGCATAGCGGCGTTCCAGCAACTTCAGCGCCGCCGCCGCATCGCAGCCATGCGGCATCCGCGCGTTGAGTTCCGCCACCGTCACCGGCGCCGCGCTGGCGAACAGGATCGCTTCGACCATCCGTTCCTGTTCGGTCAGGGGCGGCGCAGGGAAAAGCGCAGGCTCATTCATCGCCGCGCCGCCGAATCTCGACCGGGCCGAAGACGGCGGTCTGCCTTATGCTGATCGCGCCGGCCTTGGCCAGTTCCAGCGACGCGGCGAAGTGGCTGGCCATCGCGGATCGTCGCCGCGCCGGATCGCCGATCCAGCCTTGGGGCAGATAGGCGGACAGGTCCGTCCACGTTCCGGCGAACCGCGTCATCGGGCGCAGCCTGTCCAACGCTTCCTCCATGCTCATCATCGCCTCGCGGTCCATGACCAACGGACGGAACTCATCCTTCGTGCGAAGGCGCGCATAAGCCTGCAGCAGTTCCAGCAGCGTCGCGGTACGGCGCACCCGGCGGACCCGTTCCAGCGGCTGCGGGACGCCGCGCGGGAATACGTCGCGCCCCAGCCTGTCGCGCGCCATCAGCCGCGCCGCAGCCTCGCGCATCACCTCCAGACGGCGAAGCTGAAGCGCCAGCTGCGCGGCAAGCGCGTCGCCGGACGGACCGTCCTCTTTCGGGTCGGGCGGCAAAAGCAGGCGGGACTTGAGATAGGCCAGCCAGGCCGCCATCACCAGATAATCCGCCGCAAGCTCGATCCGCAGGCCGCGCGCCGTCTCGACGAAATCGAGGTATTGCCGCGCCAGGGCCAGAACGCTGATCTGCCGCAGATCGACCTTCTGCGACCGCGCCAGCGTCAGCAGCAGGTCGAGCGGACCTTCCCAGCCGTCCACATCGACGATCAACGCTTCGGCGGCCAGCCGTTCGGAAGCATCCGCCTCAGCGATCGGGGTCATCCGGCCTTGCGCGCCCATGCCCGGCAAGCTCGGCCTCGAGCGCGGCGATGTCAACCTCGGCCGAATTTTGGCGGCGGGCCAGCGCGGCATCGGCACGGCGCGTCGCCGCCGGCGACAGCGCGCCGGCTCCCGCCACGCAAGCCGCCGCTTCGGCCCTATCGCCGTTGCAGTGCAGGGCAATGTCGCAACCGGCGGCGATGGCGCGCGCGGCCCTTTCGGCGATGGTCCCGCCCAGCGCGTTCATCGACAGATCGTCGGTCATCAGCAGACCGTCGAACCCGATGCGGTTGCGGACAAGGTCGATCACGGGTTCGGACACGGTGCCGGGCGCATTGTCGAGCGCGGCATACCGGACATGCGCGGTCATCGCCATCGGCATGTCGCGCAGGGCACGAAACGGGGCGAAATCCTCGGCCAAGGCATCAATACCCAGCGTCACGACCGGCAGCGCGTGATGGCTGTCGGCGGTGGCGCGCCCATGGCCCGGAATGTGCTTGAGGATCGGCAGAACGCCGCCGGCCAGCAGCCCCTCGGCCATCGCACAAGCACGTGCCGCAACACTGTCGGCATCCGTCCCCAGACAGCGGTTGCGCAGGAACGGATGGGTATCGAACCGCGCGATGTCGCAGCAGGGCGCGCAATTGGCGTCGATCCCCACCGCCCGCAACTCGTGCGCCAGCAGCCGGCCGCGCAGCCACATCGTGCGGACGGGATCGGCGGCGCTTTCCGCAGCATCCAGCGGCGCTGGCCAGTCGCGCCAATAGGGCGGACGCAGCCGCTGCACCCGGCCGCCCTCCTGATCGACCAGCACCGGCGCGTCCCGACCCACGGTCTCGCGCAGATCGGCGGTCAGACGGGTCAGCTGTGCCGGATCCGCGACATTGCGCGCGAAAAGGATGAAGCCCCAGGGCCGCGCGTCCCGAAAAAAGGCCCGCTCGTCCCGCGAAAGGAGAGGCCCGGCGCATCCCAGGATACAGGCCGCGCCGGTCATGGGATCAGCGCAGTTCGACCGGGATGCAATCGGCCTGTTCGGCCAGCAGCGCGGCACAGAACCGCCGGGCATCGGCCAGATCGGCGAACCCTTCGGCACGCAGGCGATAGAAGACCTGACCGCCCGACTCGGCACGCTGGATCACCCGGCGCTTGCCGACGAAATACTCCTCGAAGCGGCTGCCGATCATACCCCATTGCGCGCGCGCCGTATCCTCGTCGGGATAGGCGCCGAGCTGGGCCAGACCGGTGCCCGGCGGAAGTTCGGTCAGGCTGACCTCGACCGCGCCCGACAGCGGGGCGGAAAGGACGCCCTGCGCCATGCCCGCGCCCGACAGCGCCGCCACCCGCACCGCCGAGGACCGCATCATCGGCCGGGGCGAGCGTTCGAGGATCGCAGCACTCGGAACGGCCAGGGCCGCCGGGGGCACCGCCGTTTCTTCGGCCAGATCCGCAAGATCCAGCGTCGCGCCCAGCGCCTCGGCCACGGCGCGGTCGATGGCCGTGGCGTCGTCCGCCTCGGGCTTGGCCTCGACAATCTCCACGACCTCGGGTTCCACAGCCTCCTCGGGCGCGGGGATGATTTCCGCGACGATCGACGGCGCTTCGGCGATGCCCTCGTCCATGCCTTCCTCGATCAGGTCGCCCAAAACCGACTCGGGCGCGATGTCGGACAGCGGCATCTCGACAGGCGGCACTTCGTCAGCTTCGGCCACAAGCTCGCCCATCGCGACATCGTCGTCGGCCAGCGGCGGCGCGGGCGGGGCCAGATGCACGGCCTCGGCGGTGGCGCCGGCGATGCCCACGGCGGGAATTTCGTTGACGGCCAGACCCTGATGCGCCGCCTGATCGCCGCCCGGATCCTCGGGCTGGATCCGCACCGGACCTTCCAGCGCCAGGATCACCGGGATGCCCGTCACGTCGCGCACCATCAGCTTGTAACCCCAGACGCCCAAACCGGCAATCAGCGCGATCGAGACGATGCCGCCGGACAGGCTGGCCATCCGCTGCATCCGGCCCCCGCGCGCCGTCTGGCTGGCGACGAACGCATCGTCGGCCTCGTAATCAAATTCGGTCATTCTTGCCCCATGACGCCGCCGCACCAAGGCAGGTGCCGCACGACGATCCTCAACGTTTCTGCCCGGACCCGTATCCGCCGCGGCACCGATGTCGAGATCAGCGCATTTCTTCGGCGGGGGTCACGCCAAGAATACGCAAACCGGCCGCGATGACAACGGAAACGGCCAGCGGCAGGCCAATCTTGGCCGCTGTGGCTTCGGTGTCACCCTCCTGAACGAAACGTAAACCATGATCCTCGTTGCCGCGGTTCCACAAGGTGTGAAACTCGCTGGCAAGGTCGTAAAGATAGAAGGCGATGCGATGCGGTTCGTGCGTGCGCGCCGCTATCTCGACCAGACGCGGCCATTCGGCCAGCTTGCGCGCCACGGCCAGTTCCGCCGGATCGTCCAGCGCCGGCGTGGCGGGTTGCAGATCGCCGACCTTGCGCATGACGCTGCGGATGCGGGCATGGGCGTACTGGACGTAGAAAACCGGGTTGTCCTTGGACTGCTCGACCGCCTTGGCGAAGTCGAAATCCAGCGGCGCGTCGTTCTTGCGGGTCAGCATGGTGAACCGCGTCACGTCCGGCCCGACCTCGTCCACCACATCGCGCAAGGTCACGAAGTTGCCGGCGCGCTTGGACATCTTGAAGGGCTCGCCGTTCTTGTAAAGCCGCACAAGCTGGCACAGCTTCACGTCCAGCGGCACGGCGCCGTCCGACAGCGCGCTGACGGCGGCCTTCATCCGCTTGACGTAACCGCCGTGATCGGCCCCGAACACGTCGATCAACTGATCGAAGCCGCGTTCGATCTTGTCGTAATGATACGCGATGTCGGGCGCGAAATAGGTCCAGCCGCCGTCGGACTTGCGCACGGGCCGATCCACGTCGTCGCCATGCGCGGTGGACCGGAACAGCGTCTGTTCGCGCGGCTCCCAGTCCTCGGGCAGCTTGCCCTTAGGCGGCTCCAGCGTGCCGCGATAGATCAGGCCCTTTTCGTCCAGCGCCTCCAGCGCATCCTCGATCCGGCCCGATCCATAAAGCGACTTTTCCGAAAAGAAACGGTCCATGGTCACGCCCAGCGCGGCCAGATCGGCGCGGATCAGATCCATCATCGCGTCGGTCGCGAACTGCCGCAGCTCGGCCAGCCACACGTCCTCGTCCCGGTCCAGCCAGATATCCCCGACCTTGTCCTTCAGTGCCTGGCCGACCTCGACCAGGTAATCGCCCGGATAGGTGCCTTCGGGAAAATCCACGTCGCGGCCGAACGCCTGCAAATACCGCAGATAGACCGACCGCGCCAGCACATCGACCTGCGCGCCGCCATCGTTGATGTAGTATTCGCGCGTCACATCCCAGCCGGCGAAGTCCAGCAGCGATGCCAGCGCGTCGCCGAAGACGGCGCCGCGGACATGGCCGACATGCAGCGGTCCGGTCGGGTTGGTGCTGACGAACTCGACGTTGACCCGCGCGCCCTGCCCCATATCCGACCGGCCGAAATCGGGATCGCTCAGGATATGCGCGACGATGCCCGTCCAGACATCGCGCGACAGCGACAGGTTCAGGAAACCGGGCCCCGCCACCTGCACCTCGGCGATGCGCGGATCGTCCGAAAGGCGCGCGGCCAGCGCCTCGGCGATGGCGCGCGGCGGCGATCCGGCGGGCTTGGCCAGAACCATCGCCGCGTTCGTGGCCATGTCGCCATGCGCGGCGTCGCGCGGCGGCTCGACCGCGACCGCGTCCAGCGTCAGCCCGGCCGGCAGGTCGCCGTCCTGCATCATGCCGTCCAGCGCCGCCAGCACAGCGCCACGGATTTCCGAAAATACGTTCATGCGACCATCCTGCAACTGGCCGTCCTCTAGTCCCGCCTGCCTGCGGGGTCAACGCGGCCCTCAGCCCGGCATGTGGCGTCCGCCCGGCCGGCCTTCGGGGATTCCCGCCATCGCGTCGGGGGCAGTCGCGGCGGCCTTGTCCTTGTCGTCGGGCACGATATCGCCCTCCTTGGCGGGGTCGGCCTTCTTTTCGGCATCGTCGCGCTGCGCTTCCTCGGGCGGCAGCATCGACACCAGCCGAACGCCCGGATCGGTCTTCACCTCGTCGTCCTCGGATACGAAGAAAATCTCTCCGTCCGTGTCGATGAAACCCAGCAACTTGGCCTCGGGCCGCTTCGCGCGCCATTCGGCCATGCCGTATTCCTCGGTCAGGCGGGTGATGCGGAAGGTCCAGCCCTTCCACATCAGCCGGTTCAGCTCGTTATAGGTCGCCTCGCCCGCGAAATTGCGCCCGCCCAGCGATGCGGGCAGCGCATGACGCGCGAAGGCCGCCTTTTCCCGTGCCACCTGATAGATGTTCTCGCGGCCGAATTCGGGCGCCAGTTCGGTGGCGACCAGGGTGTTGTAGGCGTCGTTGTCGGTGGTGGCGATCACGGTCTTGAAGCCCGCGATCTCGATGCGCAACTCGGCCGCCTCGCTCAGCACGTCGCCGAAGAAGGTCGGGATACCCGCATCGCGGGCGCGCCGCAGATGGCCGCGATTGGGGTCGGTGACAAGCACGTCCACATCGGCGCGCTTCAGCGCCTCGGCCAACCCCGACGACCAGTAATTGCCGCCGACGATCAACACCCCCGGCGATTCCGCCGCTAGCAGCCCCATCGCCCGCGCGAAGGGGCCCAGCGTGAAGCCGTGCAACACTACCGTCGCCGCCACCAGCACGAAGGCCAGCGGTCCGATCAGCGCGCCGTCCGCGACGCCCAGACCCAGCAGACGGTCGCCGAACAGGCCCGCCACGGCGACCAGCACCACGCCGCGCGGCCCGGTGAAAGCCACCAGCGCGCGTTCCTTCCAGGGCAGCGTCGTGCTGGCCAGCGCGACCAGCACCGTCACGGGCCGCGCGATCAGCACGACCGCCGCCACGAACAGCGCCGCCCGCCAGTCGAGAGCGGCCAGCGCCGAGAAATCCAGCGACGCCGCCAGCAGGATGAACACCCCCGAGACCAGCAGGACCGTCGCATGTTCCTTGAAGCGGCGCAGTTCCTCGTAGGCGGGAAGGTTGGCGTTGGCGATGACGATCCCCATGATCGTCACCGACAGCAGGCCCGATTCGTGCAGAACCTCGTTCGCGACGGCGAAGACGACCAGCAGCACCGCGAACAGCACCGGCACCTTCATGAATTCGGGCACCCGCGCGCGCCGATAGGCCCAGGTCACGCCATAGCCCCCCGCCGCGCCGATCAGCGTCGCGACGCCGATGCCCGTCCCCAGATCGACGGCGGCTTCGAACCACGTCTCGGCGGTGCGCAGCACCAGCACCGCCTCGAATGCCAGGACGGCGGCCAGCGCGCCCAGCGGATCGTTGGCGATCGCCTCCCATTGCAGCAACGCGGCGGGGCGGCGCGACAGGCGTGCGGTGCGCAGCAGCGGCGCGATAACGGTGGGGCCGGTGACGATCATGATGCCGCCGAACACGGCCGAGGATTCCCAGCTCAGCCCCGCGCCCCATCGCAGGGCCAGCGCACTGGTCAGCCATCCCAGCGGCGCGCCGATGAAGATCAGCCGCCGCACCCCCTGCGTCGCGTCGCGCAGGGTGTGGAAGTTCAGCGTCAGACCCCCCTCGAACAGGATCACCGCGACGGCGAGCGAGATCAGCGGCTTGTAGATCGGCCCGATATCGCGTTCGGGGTCGAAGACGCCCGTCACCGGCCCCGCCAGCAGACCCGCCAGCAGCATCAGCACGATGGCCGGCATCCGCAGCCGCCAGGCCAGCCATTGCGACCCGACGCCCAGCGCGCCCACAAGCGCGATCGCCGTCACCGGGCTGAGAGCGCCGGCCAGTTCCGTTGCCATTCGTGTCCCCTATCCCAGGCGGGTGGCAATTAGCACGGACCCGAATGACCGCCAACCCTCAGCCCAGCAATCTGTCGTGCTGTTGCAACGCGAACCTGTCGGTCATGCCCGCGATATAGTCGGCAACGATCCGCGCCAGCGCGGTTTCGTCCGCGGCCGCGTCCACATCCCGGCGCCATTGTCGCGGCAGAAGGTCGGGCCGCGCCATGTAAAGCGGAAAGAGGTCGCGCACCACGGCGCCCACCCGTTCGCGCATCACCACGACGCTGGGCGCGCGATACATCCGCTGGAACAGGAACTGCCGGATCGTCTGCAAGTCGCGCCAAAGGTCGTCCGAGAAGCGAACAACCGGATGCCCCGCCATTCTGATGTCCTGCGGGGATCGCGGATTCAGATCGGCCAGCGCCGCGCGGGCGGAACCGATCACGTCCTCGACCAGCACGCCGAAAAAGCGGCGCAGCGCCTCGTGCCGCCGGCGGTAAAGGTCGAGGTCCGGCCATTCGGCGTCCACACGCGCGAAACAGGCATCCAGGACCGGCAGCGCGGCCAGATCGGCGGTGCCGAACAGCTCGGCCCGCAGACCGTCATGCAGGTCGTGGTTGTTATAGGCGATGTCGTCGGCCAGCGCGGCGACCTGCGCCTCGGCGCTGGCATGGCTGCCCAGTTCCAGATCGTGCCGCGCATCATATTCGGCCAAGGCATAGGGCACGGTGCCGGTGACGGGGCCGTTATGCTTGGCGATGCCCTCCAGCGTCTCCCATGTCAAGTTCAGCCCGTCGAATCCCGCATAATGGCGTTCGAGCGACGTAACGATGCGGATCGCCTGCGCGTTGTGATCGAACCCGCCATAGGGCGCCATCAGCTCCGACAGCGCTTCCTCGCCCGTATGGCCGAAAGGCGGATGGCCCAGATCGTGCGCCAGCGCGACGGCCTCGGTCAGCTCGCCGTTGAGACCCAGAACGCCGGCAACGGTGCGGGCGACCTGCGCGACCTCGATCGAATGGGTCAGCCGGGTGCGGAAATAATCGCCCTCGTGCTCGACGAAGACCTGCGTCTTGTGCTTGAGCCGCCGGAACGCGCTGGAATGGATGATGCGGTCGCGGTCGCGCTGGAAGGCGCTGCGAAAGGCGCTGCGAAAGGCGCTTTCTTCCTCTGGATGAAGCCGCCCGCGGCTGTCCTCGGGCCGCGCGGCATAGATCGCCTGCATGGCGCCTCACTTGTCGTTGCAAGGCCCCAGCCATATATTCCCCGTGCCGCCTGTCATACGGGAACGCACCATGAACCTGCCCCCCAAAGTCACCGATCGCGCGTTCGAGCGTCTGGCCGAGATCGACGCCGCCGCCCAGGGCCAGGCCCTGCGTGTCGCGGTCGAGGGCGGCGGCTGTTCGGGATTTCAATACGAGATCAAGCTCGACGCCCCCGAAGACGACGACCTTGTGCTGGAAAAGGACGGCCAGAAGGTCCTGGTCGATTCCGTGTCGCTGCCGTTTCTGGCGGGCGCGGTGATCGACTTTTCGGACGAGCTGATCGGCGCGCGGTTCGTCATCGACAACCCGAACGCCGCGTCGTCCTGCGGATGCGGAACCAGCTTTTCCATGTGACCCGCGTGCCCGTAACGGGCGTCGCATGGGTATTTGAAGAAAGATGAAGGCAGGCGCGGTCCCTTGCCTTTCGCGTCCTGCCCCGTCACCAAGACGCCATGAAGATCGCGACGTTCAACATCAACGGCATCAAGGCCCGCCTTCCGGTCCTGACCGACTGGCTGCGCGACAGCGCGCCGGATGTCGCCGTCCTGCAAGAGATCAAGTCGGTCGATCAGGCCTTTCCGCGCGAACAGATCGAGGATCTGGGCTACACCGTCGAGACGCATGGCCAGAAGGGTTTCAACGGCGTCGCCATCCTGTCGCGGCTGCCGCTGGAGGATGTGACCCGCGGCCTGCCGGGCGATCCCGACGACGAACAGGCCCGCTGGATCGAGGCGACGGCGATGGGCGCGCGGCCGGTGCGGATCTGCGGGCTGTATCTGCCCAACGGCAACCCGGCGCCGGGGCCGAAATACGACTACAAGCTGGCATGGATGGCCCGCCTTCAGGCCCGCGTTCACGACATCCTGCAAACCGAGGAGCCGGCGACGATCTGCGGCGATTACAACGTGATCCCGCAGGACGACGACGCGGCCCGGCCCGAGGCATGGCGCGACGACGCGCTGGGGCTTCCCGCGACGCGCGATGCGTTCCGGCGGCTGGTCAATTTGGGACTGACCGACGCCTTCCGCGCGGTCGACCCGGGCGCGGGGCATTACAGTTTCTGGGACTATCAGGCCGGCGCCTGGGACCGCAATCTCGGGATCCGCATCGACCACCACCTGCTGACGCCCCAGGCCGCGGACCTTCTGCAAGCCGCCTGGATCGAGAAGGATCTGCGCGCGCGCGAAAAACCCAGCGATCACGTTCCTGTCTGGGTGGATCTCGACGCCTGAGGGAACCCGACCTCAGGGGCGGCGATTGCCCGTCCATGACGATGCCGAAGACCTTGGCGATCCTGCTCGCGGCGCTGATGGCATCGCCGCCCGTCCCTGCCGCCGCCTGTGCGACGGCGGCAACCGGGGCCGGATGCGCGACGCCGCTTTCGTCGGGGAAGGCCGGCAAATGGCTGCGCGTTCCGCCCCGGCCCACGGCGTTCGCGGTGGGCGATACGCTTCCGACAGACCGTCACATGACCGTCACCGGCACCGAATATCTCGGCCTGCCGCCGGCGCGCGACGGCTGGCTTTATTACCGCGTCGGGCGCGAAATCTATCGCGTGGATCGCCGCACCGGAACCGTGCTGGAGGTGATGCGCCGCTGAAGGTTGATCGCGATCAAGGACCGGTCGGCCGTCCGTGCCCATGCTGGCGCCATGACCGCCATAATCATGGGATGTATCGACATGCACAAGTTCGACGGACGGACGGCCATCGTCACGGGCGCCGCATCGGGGATCGGTGCCGCCATCGCGCGGGATCTGGCGCAGCGCGGCGCGCGGGTCGTTGCGGCGGATCTGGACGCGGACAAGGCGCGCAGCGTCGCGGACGAGATCGGCAACGGCGCGCTGTCGTGCCGCGTCGATACGGCTGATGCCGATTCGGTCGCGGAGATGGTGGCGCTGGCGATGGATCGCACCGGCGCGCTGCATCACCTGGTCAACAACGCGGGCATCGGCGGACCGCAGGCCATCGTCGGAGAGTATCCGCTGGACGGCTGGCGGCAGGTCATCGACATCAACCTTAACGGCGTCTTCTACGGCATGCGCTTCGCCCTGCCCCGGATCGAGGAATCGGGCGGCGGATCCATCGTCAACATGGGGTCGATCCTGTCCAGCGTCGGCATCGCCGAAAGCGCCGCCTATGTCGCGGCCAAGCACGCGCTGATCGGCCTGACGCGCAGCGCCGCCATCGAATACGGCCAGCGCGGCGTGCGTATCAACGTGGTCGGGCCGGGCTTCATCGACACGCCGCTTCTGTCCGCGCTTCCCGAGGACCGCTATGCCGGCCTGACCGCCCTGCACCCGATCGGGCGGCTGGGCACGTCCGAGGAAGTGTCGGCGCTGACCTGCTTCCTGCTGTCGGATGCCGCGTCGTTCATCACCGGCAGCTATCACCTGGTCGATGGCGGCTATACCGCCCCCTGACGGCCGCTTGGCGCTGGAATGTCGCGCGGGCCTTGCATAGGAACGGCGCGACACCCGGCAGAAGGCGGCCACATGACGCGCATCCTCATCACCTCGGCCATTCCCTATATCAACGGGATCAAGCATCTGGGCAATCTGGTGGGCAGCCAGCTTCCTGCCGATCTTTACGCCCGCTATCAGCGCGCGCGGGGGGCCGAGGTTCTGTTTCTCTGCGCCACCGACGAACACGGCACGCCCGCCGAACTGGCCGCCGCCAAGGCGGGCAAGCCCGTGGCCGAATACTGCGCCGAAATGTGGCAGGTGCAAAAGGATCTGTCGGACGGCTTTAGGCTGTCGTTCGACAGGTTCGGCCGGTCGTCCAGCCCGCAGAACCATGCGCTGACCCAGCATTTCGCCGGCCGTCTGGACGCCGCCGGCCTGATCGAGGAACGCGAGGAAACGCAGATCTATTCCCATGCCGACCACCGCTTCCTGCCCGACCGTTACATCGAGGGGACTTGCCCGAATTGCGGCTATGACCGCGCGCGGGGCGACCAGTGCGAAAACTGCACCAAGCAGCTCGACCCGACCGACCTGATCGACCCGCGCAGCGCCATCTCGGGCTCGACCGACCTGGAAGAACGGCGGACCAAGCACCTCTATCTGCGCCAAAGCGCCATGCGCGACCGCCTGCGCGACTGGATCGACAGCAAGACCGACTGGCCGGTCCTGACGACCTCGATCGCGCGCAAGTGGCTGGACGACGGCGCGGGTTTGCAGGATCGCGGGATCACCCGCGATCTCGACTGGGGCGTGCCCGTGCGCAAGGGGACCGAGCCGTGGCCGGGGATGGAAGGCAAGGTCTTCTATGTCTGGTTCGACGCGCCCATCGAATACATCGCCTGCGCCGCCGAATGGGCCGACGCGAACGGTCTGCCCGACGCCGAGTGGGAACGCTGGTGGCGTACCGACAAGGGCGCGCAGGACGTGCGCTATGTGCAGTTCATGGGCAAGGACAACGTGCCGTTCCACACGCTGTCTTTTCCCGTCACCATCATGGGCGCCAATTTCGACGGGGCCGAGCCCTGGAAGCTGGTCGATTACATCAAGGCGTTCAACTACCTGACCTATGACGGCGGCCAATTCTCGACCAGTCAGGGGCGCGGCGTCTTCATGGATCAGGCGCTGTCGATCCTGCCGGCCGATTATTGGCGCTGGTGGCTGCTGTCCCATTCGCCCGAATCGTCGGATACTGAATTCACCTGGGACAACTTCCAGTCGTCGGTGAACAAGGATCTGGCGGACGTTCTGGGCAACTTCGTGAGCCGCGTCACCAAGTTCTGCCGCTCGAAATTCGGAGAGGCCGTGCCTGACGGCGGCCCCTTTGGCCCGGCCGAGGCCGCGCTGATCGCCGATTTGCAGACCCGGCTCGCCGCTTATCAACGTGCCATGGACGCCATCGAGATCCGCAAGGCGGCGGCCGAACTGCGCGCGATCTGGGTGGCCGGCAACGAATACCTTCAGGCCGCCGCCCCCTGGACGGCGATCAAGACCGATCCCGACCGCGCCGCCGCCATCGTCCGCATGGCGCTGAACCTGATCCGCCTCTACGCCGTCCTGTCCGCGCCGTTCATTCCCGATGCCGCCGACCGCCTGACCGCCGCGCTGCGCACGGACCGCGACTGGCCCGACGACCTGCACGCCGCACTTGCCCGGCTGGAACCCGGTCATTCCTTCGACGTGCCCGAGAACCTTTTCGACAAGATAACGGATGACCAGGCCGCCGAATGGGCGGAACGCTTCGCCGGCAATCGCGG
Organism: Oceaniovalibus guishaninsula JLT2003; assembly: GCF_000299575.1. Classification (GTDB taxonomy): domain Bacteria; phylum Pseudomonadota; class Alphaproteobacteria; order Rhodobacterales; family Rhodobacteraceae; genus Palleronia; species Palleronia guishaninsula. The sequence continues at coordinate 295,755 of NZ_AMGO01000007.1, read as the reverse complement.
TTAAGGTTTTCGGGCGGCGCCGACGGAAACGTAGGGCCGCTCTGCCGGGCGCTATTCGCCCAGAGCCACGGTCGTCGGAACGTCTACGATCCAGGAACCTGCGATATCGCCGGCGAAGAAGGCCATGAACACGCCGGTCCAGAAGAGCAGCGCAGCGCCGAAGGCAAACAGCTTGCTGCGGCTCTGAAACAGATGGATCGTCGTGCCGGCCGGCGGGAACAGTATCGTCGCGATCACGCTCAGGCGGGTTGCGGGCCGGTCGCGGACGGACGCGTCGGCGCGCAGCCAAAGAATGCACAGGGCGATGATCCCCACCATCTGGGTGAAATCATTCAAAGCGACAAGCCCTGCAGACCCCCAGACGTAATAATCGACGATTCCACCGAAGGCGACGAAAGCGAGAAGCAGGACATAGAACGCGTTCCGGCGTGTGGCGGTATCTCTCAACTTTCCGATTCCCCGTGATTCGGATACTTAACTGGCCATCGGGCGCGTCCGAAACGGGGCGCCGGCATGAATTCGCCATTCTCGAAGAACGGCGGCTGGGCACCCTGCGGCATCGTCATCGGCATGGTGCCGGTGGAGGGGTTCGAACCCCCGACCTTCGGTTTACAAAACCGCTGCTCTACCAGCTGAGCTACACCGGCCGGCGCCCTTTCGCGCGACGGGACTTACCGCCCGCCGCACGGCAAGGCAAGGTTCGGCGAATGGCCCGTCACAGCATGCCCAGCGCGGCCTTGTACATCTCCAGCACCGCCTCCTCCTCGGCGATGTCGTCCTTGTCGCGGCGGCGCAGGGCGATGATCTTGCGCAGAACCTTGGTGTCGTATCCGCGGCCCTTGGCTTCGGCCATCACCTCTTTCTGGGCGTCGGCGATGTCCTTCTTTTCCTGCTCCAGCCGTTCGTATCGCTCGATGAACTGACGCAGCTCCTCGGCCGTGACGCCATAGCCGTCGTCGATCACCTGGGGTTCCGCCATGTCCGCACCTTTCGTCCTGTCCGTGGGCGCCTCTCCTATGGCCGGCCCCTTCGCCGCGCAAGCGGCATCGGCACGATGGACGATCCCGCACGATCCGCGCTAAGCACGTCGCTGACGAATACGGGAATATCGAATGGCGGTTCTGGTCTGGGTCGGCGTCTGCCTGTCGCTGGCGGGTCTGGCGGGGCTGATGTGGTGCATCGTGCAGGCCGCGCGCGCGCGCCGCGCCCGGCTGGACGACGTGGCGCTGCGGGCGCGGTTGCAGCGGCTGGTGGCCTGGAACCTCGGTGCGCTGATGCTGTCGCTGCTGGGACTGCTGGTGGTGATGGCCGGCATATTCCTCGCCCCGTGACCCGCACGACCGCCGCCAACCTTCCGCCCCGAGGCCAAGGAAACCGATTTATGGACATCCGCTATCTCACCCCCGATTTCGCCGTCTCGCCGCAGATCGACCCGGCGCAGATGCCGGCCCTGCGCGAAGCGGGCTTCACCGACATCCTCTGCAATCGCCCCGATGACGAGGTCGATGCCGATCTGTCGTTCGCCGCGATGGGCCGGGCCGCCGAGGCCGAGGGCCTGCGCCTTCACGCGAACCCCATCGTCAACGGGGCCATGACCGAAGACAACATCGCCGCGCAACGCCGTGTCGCCGATGCCGGGACCAAGGTGCTGGCCTATTGCCGCTCGGGCACCCGCTCGACCGTCGCATGGGCGCTGGCGATGGCCGGAACGATGCCGACGGACGCCATCGTGACCGCCGCCGCGCAGAGCGGCTATGACATCCGCCCCCTCGCCGCGCAGATCGACCAGCGGGCACCGGGATGACGCGGCGCTGATTGGCATGGACTGATGCGGGTGCGTGTTGAAAGCCAGTCCGGCGCGCCCCTACGGATCCGCCTGTCCGCTTCGACGCTATCCCCCCTCGCCATCCATCGAGACCTCGCCCGTCGCCTGCCCGACGATCCGAACCGCCTTCCGTCCGTCCGATTGCCCCAGCCGGCCCTCCGCCACCACCTCGCCGATGCCGGTCGTGACCTGCACGCGCCCCAGCGCGCTGCGCGGCAGGGTCAGCACCTGACCGACCCGCAGATCGGTGATCTCGCCGGCCGACAGGCTGATCGAGGCCAGCCGCGCGGTCAGCCCGACCTCGGCCCCCATCACCCGCGTTTGCAGCCGGTCGGGCCAGTTCGACGGGGGCAAGCCCGGCGCGGATCGCGGGGGCGGTTCGGGCAGCACGATGTCGAGATGCCCGTGACGCGCGCCGCCGCCCAGCGCGAGGCCGATGCGGACCCGGCGATGCGCGGTCTCGGCCAGGCGCAATCCGATTTCGCGCGGATCCTCGATCCGGGTCGCGAAGCGATAGCCGCGCCTCATTTCCAGCCCCGTCAGGTCGGCGGCCAAAACCTCCTGCGCGGCAAGGATGCGGTCCAGCGGATCGGCCGCCATCGCCGCATCCAGCGCGGTGACGGGGCGGCTGTCGACCGGCCGGGTGCCGACCCGCGCCATCGTCTGCTGTTCGATCACCGCGGCAAGAAAGCCGGGATCCAGCACCGCCAGCCCCCAGCCGTCCGGTCCGTCCAGCAGGACCGCCAGCGCCCCCGGCACGACAAGCGCGGCGGCCGCCGCGGGAAACAGGCGATCCGTCGCGGCATCCTCGGCCACCGCCGCCAGCCCGATGGAATCGTTCAGCCCGTGCACGACCGCGCGGCCCCAGATCCGTTCGGGGCTGAGCGGCGGCGGCGCGTCGGCGCGCCGCCCTTCGCCGATCTTTCGGCGCAGCGGCGACTGGTCGGTCATGGGCGGGGCGATCCTGGCAGCAACACGGGCCCTTGATGGCGCATCCCCGTTACGAAAATCTGAACGAAACCCGGTTTCCGCGGCAAGACATGCTCGACAATGCCGGAACGCGGGCCGAATATCCGCCCAGCCGAGGGAGAGTGCTTATCATGACAGACGCCACCTATCCGCCCAGCGACGACTTTGCCGCCCAGGCCCATGTGGACCGCGCCGCCTATGACCGGATGTATCGCCAAAGCATCGAGGATCCGGCCGGCTTCTGGGCCGAGCACGGAAAGAACATTGACTGGATCAGGCCCTTCACCAAGGTGAAGGATACCAGCTTCGACTTCGGCAATGTCCATATCAAATGGTTCGAGGACGGGACGCTGAACGTCGCGGCCAATTGCATCGACCGGCATCTGGCCACCCGCGGATCGCAGACCGCCATCATCTTCGAACCCGACGATCCCGATGCCACCGAAGGCGGCGGCGCGCAGCACATCACCTATCAGCAACTGCACAGCCATGTCTGCAAGATGGCCAACGTGCTGAAGAAGATGGGCGTCAAGCGCGGCGACCGCGTCGTCATCTACCTGCCGATGATCCCGCAGGCGGCCTATGCCATGCTGGCCTGCGCGCGGATCGGCGCGATCCATTCCATCGTCTTTGCCGGCTTCTCGCCCGATGCACTGGGCGCGCGGGTGAATGGCTGCGACGCCAAGGTGGTCATCACCTCGGACGGGGCGCCGCGCGGGGGCCGCGTGACCAACCTTAAGGACAACGTCAACAAGGCCCTGCTGCACGACACCGACGACGTGAAATGCCTGGTCGTCAAGCGCACCGGCCAGCAGATCGCCTGGCGGCAGGGGCTCGACTTCTGGCTGCACGAGATGGAGGCCGAGGTCGACGATACCTGCGACCCCGAGGAGATGGGCGCCGAGGATCCGCTGTTCATCCTCTATACGTCCGGCTCGACCGGCCAGCCCAAGGGCGTCGTGCATACCAGCGGCGGCTATCTGTCCTATGCCGCGATGACGCACAAATACGTCTTCGACTATCACGACGGCGACGTGTTCTGGTGCACCGCCGATGTGGGCTGGGTGACGGGCCACAGCTATATCGTCTACGGTCCGCTGGCCAACGGCGCGACCACCGTGATGTTCGAGGGCGTGCCGACCTGGCCCGACGCCGGCCGGTTCTGGCAGGTTTGCGAGAAGCACAAGGTCAACCAGTTCTATACCGCCCCCACCGCGATCCGGGCGCTGATCGGCAAGGGCGACGATTTCGTGCAACCCTACGATCTGTCGTCGCTCAAGGTGCTGGGCACGGTGGGCGAACCGATCAATCCCGAGGCCTGGAACTGGTACAACGACAAGATCGGCAAGGGCCGGATCCCCATCGTCGATACCTGGTGGCAGACGGAAACCGGCGGCCACCTGCTGACCCCCCTGCCCGGCGCCATCCCGACCAAGCCCGGCAGCGCGACGCTGCCCTTCTTCGGCATCAGGCCGGTGGTCCTCGAGGCCGAATCCGGCAAGGTCATCGATACTCCCGAAGCCGAAGGCGTGCTTTGCATCGCCGATAGCTGGCCGGGTCAGATGCGCACCGTCTGGGGCGATCACGACCGGTTCGAGGCGACGTATTTCCAGCAATACAAGGGCTACTACTTCACCGGCGACGGATGCCGCCGCGACGCGGACGGGTATTACTGGATCACCGGCCGCGTCGACGACGTCATTAACGTGTCCGGCCACCGCATGGGCACGGCCGAGGTCGAAAGCGCGCTTGTCGCGCACGAGGCCGTCAGCGAGGCCGCCGTCGTGGGCTATCCCCATCCCGTCAAGGGCCAGGGCATCTATGCTTATGTCACCCTGATGAACGGCGTCGAACCGACCGAAGAGCTGCGCAAGGAACTCAGCGACTGGGTCCGCAGCGAGATCGGGCCGATCGCCAAGCCCGATCTGATCCAGTGGGCGCCGGGTCTGCCCAAGACCCGGTCGGGCAAGATCATGCGCCGCATCCTGCGCAAGGTGGCCGAGAACGAATTCGACGCGCTGGGCGACACATCCACCCTGTCCGACCCCGAAGTCGTGGGCGATCTGATCGAACACCGCATGAACCGCGGCTGATCGACCTGCCTGCGTCCGCCATCGTGTCGGCGGGCGCAGGCCGAAAACTGCCGTCAACGGCGCCTGGCCAATCGAATTTCCCTAAAAATTGACCGTGCGAGAGGTTTTCTGGAACCATTTCCCGTCCTGCGCCCTTGATGGCCCAGAACCTAACACGGGAGAACCACATGACCATCAAGGCCTTTCTTCTCGGCTCGGCCGCGGCGCTGACCCTGTCCACCGGCGCCATCGCCCAGGACACCCCCACCGACATCGACAGTGACGGCACCGCCGAGGTCGAAGTCGACAGCGTGGGCACCACGACCGCCGACACGATGGGCGGCCAAATCGTCGTCGAACAGGCCGATCCCAGCGTGTCCGTCGAAGTGGACGATCCGGTCGTCAGCGTCGATCAGGCCGCGCCCGAAGTGACCGTCGAACAGCCGCAGCCCGAAATCACCGTGACCCAGCAGAAGCCTGTCGTCACCGTGCAGCAGCGCGCGCCGGTCATCACGGTCGAGCAGGCCCAGCCGGTCGTCACCGTCAACATCCCCGAGCCCATCGTCACGATCCGCATGCCGGAACCCGATGTCGACGTGGAAACGACCGAACCCCGTGTCAGCGTCGAGCAGCCGCAGCCGGTCATCCGCTTCGTGCGGCCCGAACCGCGCATCGTCGTGAACGAAAGCGAGCCGGACATTCGCATCGAGGAAGCCGAGGCGCAGGTGAACGTCGATGAAGCCGAACAGGCCCGCGTCATCGTTGATCAGGCCGAAGCCGACGTGAACGTCGAAGGCGGCGGCGAGGCGGATATCCGCGTCGAGGATGCCGAACCGGTCGTGAACGTCGAATCCGCCGAAGGTGCCGATGTCAACGTGACCCAGCAGGACGCGCAGGTGAACATCGAGGAAGCGGATGCCGCCGCGATGGAAACGGACGCCAATGCCGACGCGTCCGCTCTGGTCGTGACCGATGGCACCGCACCCGCGGACCGCGCCATGTCGCCCCTGACGGCGCGCAGCGGCTTCATCGTCGTGCCCTATACCGATATCGACACGGCGACCCTGACCGGGGCCAGCGTCTATGACGCCAACGACCGCCGTGTCGGCGAAGTGGGCGATCTGGTGATGACCGCCGATGGCGATCTCGACCGGGCGGTCGTCGATGTGGGCGGTTTCCTCGGCCTCGGTGCCAAGCCCGTCGCAATTGCGATGGAAGACCTGTCGGTGCAGCAGATGGAAAACGGCGGCGAACTGCGGGTCTATGTGGACATGAGCGAGGACGAGATGGAGGCGATGGAGGCTTATCAGTAAGCCCCTACCGACCCATCACGACGCAAAAGGCGGGCTTCGGCCCGCCTTTTTCGTATCAACCGCGCCCGTGGCTGCGATCGTATCCACTGGTTTCGGGCCGCTGCCAACCGGCCGGCGGACCGCCCGGCGGTGCCAGAACGTCCATCCGCAAGGGGTGGCATCGCGCCGCATCGCTGGAATGAACCGTGCCGCAATCGCCGCCCGGACAGGCGCTCAGCACCGCCAGAAGGTCGATCTCGGCCAGCAGGTCCAGCCGATCGCCCGCCCGCACCGGGCTGGCCTTCATGAAATAACGCCCGTCCTCGCGCGTGAAGCCGGTGCACATGAAGACGTTAAGCACATCGTGCACCGAAAGCTCCGCCTGCGACAGAGGCAAACCCGTCGCATCCGCCAGTGCCCGCGTCAGGTTCGAGTGGCAGCAATGATGATAATCCCCGCCGCCCAGCAGCCGCCCGGTATAGGGGTCGCAGCGCGTGCCGATCACGTCATGCACCCGCCCGCCCCAGTCATCCACGCCATACCAGGCCAGGCTGTCCCCCACGACCGTCGCCATTGGGCGCAGATAGGGCAAACACGACCACAGCCTGTCGCCGATGCCGACATGCGTTCCGTGCAGCGCCCGCGTCTTGCCGCTGTAGAACCGTTCGTTCAGATCGTCGGCAGCGAACAGGTTCAGATCGCCGACCTGCGGTCCTTCGGGGCAGACGATGCGCAGCACATGGCCCGCCGGCACCCGTATCGCCCGCCCGTCACGCGGCGGCACCGTCACCGATGCCGTCGTCGCCGGATTGTCCCGCAGCCACACCGTCCGGCCCATATCCGGCTGGGGCAGCGCGTCGGTCGGATAGCAGATCACCGGCGCTACGGCTCGGCGCGCATCGGCGTCCTCCGGCTCCGTCATTCCCGAAGGGCCGGGACCGGCCGCGTGCCGTCCCGGCCCATCGATCACAGGTCCGCCGCCATGTCGGTGATCTCATGCGTCCAGGCGCCGTCGCCCGGATCGGCGGTAATGACCGGATCGGACCCGCCCGACAGCAGCGACTCGACCGTGCGCCGATACGCCGCCGGATCCAGTGTGCCGTCCGATCCGGCGGTCAGCTTCGACACCTCGCGCATCATCCGCTTCTGATGCTTCTCGGTCTGCGCGCCGGTTTCATCGTTCTCCAGCACGATTTCGGCCGCCTCGTCGGGATTTTCCTCGGCGTATTTCCAGCCCTTCATGGATGCCGCGACGAACCGCGCCAGAACGTCCTTCATCCCCGGCTCGGCCAGCGTCTCCTCGGTGACGTAAAGGCCGTCCTCCAGCGTGGCGACGCCCTGATCCTCGTATCGGAACGTCACCAGATCGTCCTCGGTCAGGCCCGCGTCGATCACCTGCCAGTATTCGTTGTAGGTCATGGTCGAGATGCAGTCGGCCTGCTTTTGCAGCAGCGGATCGACGTTGAATCCCTGTTTCAACACCTCGACCCCGTCCGCGCCGCCCTCGGTCGGGATGCCAAGCTGGCTCATCCACGACAGGAACGGATATTCGTTGCCGAAGAACCACACGCCCAGCGTGCGGCCCGGAAAGTCCTCGGGGCTTTCGACGCCGCTTTCCTTGAGGCAGGTCAGCATCATGCCCGACGCGTTGAAAGGCTGGGCAATGTTGACCAGCGGCAGGCCCTTCTCGCGCGCGGCCAGGGCCGCGGGCATCCATTCCACGACCACATCCGCGCCGCCCCCTGCCAGAACCTGCGTCGGCGCGATGTCGGGACCGCCAGGCCGGATCGTCACGTCCAGCCCGACCTCGTCGTAAAACCCCTTGTCCTTCGCCACGTAATAGCCCGCGAACTGGGCCTGCGTGACCCATTTCAATTGCAGCGTCAGGTCGTCCTGCGCCTGCGCCGCCCCGGCCAGCCCCAGAGCCGCCGTCAGAATCGTCAGATGTCTCATGTCGTCATCCTCCCCGCGAACCGTTTCGTTTTCGTTGCGAGGGATGCCAGAACGTCACCCCCCGTTCGACGGCCGCCACCGCCCCGTAGAAGACCGAGCCCGCGACGGCCGCCACCGCAATCTCGGCCCAGACCAGATCCAGCGCAAGCTGTCCGACGGCGGTCGAGATGCGAAATCCCATTCCACGCGTCGGCGAGCCGAAGAATTCCGCCACAATGGCGCCGATCAGCGCCAGCGTCGTCGCGATCTTCAGCCCGTTGAAGATGAACGGCATCGCCGCCGGCAGCCGCAGCTTGATCAGCGCCTGCCCCCAGCTTGCCCCATAGGTCCGCATCAGGTCGCGCTGCATCGCGTCCGCCGCCGCCAGCCCCGCCACGGTGTTCACCAGCACCGGAAAGAACACCATCACCACCACGACCGCCGCCTTGCTCTGCCAGTCGAAGCCGAACCACATCACCAGGATCGGCGCCGTGCCCACGATGGGCAGCGCCGCGATAAAATTGCCCACCGGCAGCAATCCGCGTTTTAGGAACGCCGAGCGGTCGATGGCCACCGCCGTCAGCAGCGCCGCGCCGCAACCGATGACATAGCCCGACAGCGCGCCCTTCACGAAGGTCTGCACGAAGTCGGTCCACAGGATGTCGGCCGAATCCGCGATCCGCGCGCCGATGGCCGAAGGCGGCGGCAGGATCACCCCCGGCACGCCGAACAGGCGCACCGTCAGTTCCCAAAGCACCAGCAGCGTCAGACCGAAGATTGCCGGAACCAGCAGGCGCGGCACCCGTCCCCGCGCCGCCGACAGGCGCGCATTGGCCCACCACGCCCCCAGCCAGACCGCCAGCACGACGCCCAACGATGCCGCGCCGCTCAACGCGCCAGCCCCATGCGGCCCAGCGTCAGCCGCTGGATAAGCCCGATCAGCCCGACCAGCAGCGCGGCGCAGAAGGCGGCCATCAGCAGCGCCGCCCATATCTGCACCGTCTGCCCGTAATAGCTGCCCGACAGCAGCCGCGCGCCCAGGCCCCGCACGGCCCCGGTCGGCAATTCGCCCACGATCGCCCCCACCAGCGACGCCGCGACGCCCACTTTCAACGATGCAAATAGATAGGGCAGCGAGGCCGGAAACCGCAGCTTCCACAGCGTCTGCGCGCGGCTCGCCGAATAGGTGCGCATCAGGTCCAGTTGCGCCGCATCCGGCGACCGCAGCCCCGTGACCATCCCGACCACCACCGGAAAGAACGACAGATAGGCGCTGATGATCGCCTTGGGCAACAGCCCCTGCACCCCGACCGAGTTCAGCACCACGATGATCATCGGCGCGATGGCCAGGATCGGAATGGTCTGCGACGCGATGGCCCAGGGCATCACGCTCATGTCCATCGCGCGGTTATGGACGATGCCGATGGCCAGCGCGATCCCCAGCACCGTCCCGATGCCGAACCCCGTCAACGTCGCGCTCAGCGTCACCCAGGCGTGCCAGACAAGGCTGCGGCGCGAGGTGACGGGTTGCAGCGCAACCGTGTTCCACAGCTCGGCCGCCACCTGATGGGGCGCGGGCAGGACGGGACGCTCCTGGTTCAGCGTACCGCGCAGGATGTCGCCGAACCCCGCCATCCGGTCGGCGCGCGCGGCCTGATCCAGAACCCATTGCGCGTTCAGCCAGACCGTCGCCGCATACCAGATCGCCAGCAGCGCCAGGATGACGGCCAAAACCGGTCCCGCCGCGCCGCTGATCCGCCAGACCAGCAGCCCGACGCGCCCCGACCGGCCCGTTCCGGCGCCCGGCGCGGCCAGCGGCGGGTCAGACATCGTCGCCCATCCCCGCGCGCAGCCCCTCGCGCACCCGGTGCGCCACTTCGATGAAGGCGGCGCTGTCGCGGATGTCCAGCGGCCTCTCGCGCGGCAGCGGACTGTCGATCACATCGGCAATGCGGCCCGGACGCGGCGACATGACGACGATCCGAGTGCTCAGGTAGACCGCCTCGGGGATGGAATGGGTCACGAAGCAGATCGTCTTTCCCGTCCGCGCCCAGAGGTCCAGCAACTGCTCGTTCAGCCGGTCGCGCACGATCTCGTCCAGCGCGCCGAAGGGTTCGTCCATCAGCAGCAGGGCCGCATCGAAGGCCAGCGCGCGGGCGATGCTGGCGCGTTGCTGCATGCCGCCCGACAATTGCCAGGGATACTTGCGCTCGAACCCTTCCAGTTCGACCAGACGCAGCACGTCGCGCATCCGCCGATCCTGCTCGGCCCGGTCGAAGCCCATGATCTCCAGCGGCAGCTTGACGTTGCGCCCGATGGTCCGCCACGGATAAAGCCCCGCCGCCTGAAAGACATAGCCATAGGCCCGCGCGCGCCGCGCCTCGTCTGGGGTCATCCCGTTGACGCTGACGCTGCCGCCCGTCGCCTCCTCCAGCCCCGCGATCACCCGCAGGAACGTCGTCTTTCCACAGCCCGAAGGCCCGATGAACGACACGAAATCGCCCGCCCGAATATCGAGCGACACATCCGACAACGCCTGAACCGGCCCGTCGGCTGTCTGGAAGGTGAGGTCGAGCCGACGAGCCTCAACAACCATCGGCATCCAGACCTAGCAACATGCTATTAGTCCGAAAGATCTCTTCCGCAGAAAAGTAGCTGACCATCAAATTCTCAGGGGCGACTAATACATAATTGGGCCAACCTTTTGAGCAAGAAAAGACAGCACTCCTAATGATAGCCATGGCTTCCAAAAAATTCTTGAATATTAGAAGTTCCGATACTAGTTCATGTCGCCAAGCCTCTTCTCTCCTCCAGATCAACTCCTGCCTCGTCGCACTAACCCTCTGTGGACGAGATATCTTATCTACTAGAATACAGTAGCCATTGGACCCACGCACGACATCCCTGATGATTCCATGGGCAAGTATATTTCGAAGTCTATTTGCAGAAGACAATGCGGGAATATGCAAAGTACTGGGTACTGCCCTACAACATCTTTCGTGCTTGTTCGTTAACTCTGTAATTCTAGTTAACAGGTCAATTTTCTCTACGAAGTTCGTCGGATAGCAGCGTCTGATATTTCGAGCCCCCAATACATCTCCCGCTAGACAGAAAAGATCATCCAGCACAACTTCGAGATGTGCAAAACTTTGGAGAAAGACGCCGATATCTGAAAATATTATCGGCTTGCATTCCTGTATCGACCGACATCGAACCAAGCGAAGATCTCCGTTCATCAAACCCCGCTCGCCGGGATACCCGACCGTTCCACCTTCCTCGGCGCGGTCAGTTCCTTCCAGGACGACAGCGCGCGGTTCACCGGTCCGTTGGCGGGGCGGGGGACGAAGCGGCCGTGGCCTTCCTGCGTGCGGATCTCGCCATCATCGACGGCGACCGCGCCGCGCGTCAGCGTATAGCGCGGCAGGCCGGTCACATGCTTGCCCTCGAACACGTTGTAATCAATCGAACTTTGCTGCGAGCCCGCGGTGATCGTCTTCTCCTTCGCCGGATCCCACACCACCAGATCGGCGTCGGCGCCAACCAGCACCGCCCCCTTCTTCGGATAGATGTTGAGGATCTTCGCGATATTGGTGCTGGTCACGGCCACGAATTCCTGCGGCGTCAGGCGTCCGGTGCGCACCCCATGCGTCCACAGCATCGGCATCCGGTCCTCCAGCCCGCCGGTGCCGTTCGGGATCTTGGTGAAATCCCCGATCCCGGTGCGTTTCTGCTGGGTGGTGAAGGCGCAATGGTCGGTGGCCACCACACTCAGCGATCCGGCCTGCAATCCGGCCCACAGACTGTCCTGATGCGCCTTGTTGCGGAAGGGCGGCGACATGACCCGCCGCGCGGCATGGTCCCAGTCCTTGTCGAAATATTCGGATTCGTCCAGCGTCAGGTGCTGGATCAGCGGCTCGCCCCAGACGCGCTTGCCCTGCGCGCGCGCCCGGCGGATCGCCTCGTGGCTTTCCTCGCAGGATGTGTGCACGACATAGAGGGGCACGCCCGCCATGTCGGCGATCATGATGGCGCGGTTCGTCGCCTCGCCCTCGACCTGCGGGGGGCGGGAATAGGCGTGGCCCTCTGGCCCGTCATTGCCTTCGGCCAGCAGACGCGCGGACAGATCCGCCACCACATCGCCGTTCTCGGCATGGACCAGTGGCAGCGCGCCCAGTTCGGCGCAGCGCCGGAACGACGCGAACATCTCGTCGTCCTGCACCATCAGCGCGCCCTTGTAGGCCATGAAATGCTTGAACGTGTTGATGCCGCGGTCGCGCACGACGGTTTCCATCTCGTCGAAGACCTGCTGGCCCCACCAGGTGATCGCCATGTGAAAACTGTAGTCGCAATTCGCGCGGGTCGATTTGTTGTCCCACATCTGCAACGCGTCCAGCAGCCCCTGTCCGGGGCTGGGCAGCGCGAAATCGACCACCATCGTCGTGCCGCCCGCCAATGCCGCGCGCGTGCCCGATTCGAAATCGTCGCTGGAATAGGTGCCCATGAACGGCATTTCCAGATGGGTATGCGGGTCGATCCCGCCGGGCATCACCAGGCATCCCGACGCGTCCAGCACCCGCCCCCCCGACAGATCCGGCCCGATCTCGACGATATGCCCGTCCTCGATGGCGACATCCGCGTCATAGGTCAGGTCGGCGGTGACGATCGTGCCGCCCTTGATGACCGTGCGCTCAGACATCGCAGACCTGCACGCCCGCCGAATTCAGCAGCGGCACCCCCATCGGCGGATCGCCCTGTTCCAGCGCTATCAGATAGCACCCGTCGCCGCCCTTGATCAGGAAGTCGGGGTTCATGCCCGCGGGCAGCGCCGCCAACGCGGCGGGCGACGGTTGCGGCGGCGCCCGGCGAAAGGCCGACGCGAAGCCCCTGTCGCTGTCGTAACCCGGACCGAAGCCCGTCTGCCCCGGCACGGCGCAGGCCGCCAGCGGCAGCGCCAGCACCGTCAGCGCGATTGTCCTCAACGCCATCAGGCGTCCTCCTCCACGATCTGCGCGGTCTCGACGACCGCATGAAACAACACGTTCGCGCCGGCGGTGGCCCAGCTTTCGCTGATCTCCTCGGCCTCGTTATGGCTCAGCCCGTTCTTGCACGGCGTCATGATCATTGCCGCCGGGGCCACGCGGTTGATCCAGCACGCATCGTGCCCCGCCCCGGAAACGAGGTTGCGATGGCTCAGCCCCAGCCGGTCGGCCGCCGCGCGCACCGCCGCCACGCACCCCTCGTCAAAGGCCACCGGGTCGAACCCGCCGACCTTCTCCATCTCCACCTCCAACCCCATTGCGGCGCAGATTCGCCGCGCGCCCTCGTCCAGCCGCCGTTCCATATCGGCGATCACGTTGATATCGGGTGAACGGAAATCGACGGTGAAAACCGCGCGGCCCGGTATCACGTTGCGCGAATTGGGATAGACGTCGATCTGCCCCGCCGCGCCCACCGCATCGGGCGCGTGGCTCAGCGCGATCTCGTTGACCAGGTCCAGCACCCGCGCCATGCCCAGCCCCGCATCGCGCCGCATCGGCATCGGCGTCGATCCGGTATGCGCCTCGCGCCCCGTGATCGTCAGCTGCATCCACGACAGGCCCTGCCCGTGCGTGACCACGCCGATATCCTTGCCCTCGGCTTCCAGGATAGGCCCCTGCTCGATATGCAGCTCGAAGAACGCGTGCATCTTCCGCGCGCCCGTCTCCTCGTCGCCCTGCCAGCCGATCCGCTTCAATTCGTCGCCGAAGGTCAGCCCCCTGGCGTCCTTGCGCGCATAGGCCCAATCCTCGTCATGCACGCCCGCGAACACACCCGAGGACAGCATCGCCGGCGCGAACCGGGTGCCTTCCTCGTTGGTGAAGTTCACCGCGACGATGGGATGGCGCGTGCGGATCCTCAGATCGTTCAGCGACCGCATCACTTCCAGCGCGCCCAGCACGCCCAGCACGCCGTCATACTTGCCGCCCGTCGGCTGGGTATCCAGATGGCTGCCCATATAGACCGGCAGCGCGTCGGGATCGGTCCCTTCGCGCCGGGCGAACATGTTGCCCATCCGGTCCAGCCCCATCGTCAGCCCCGCCGCCTCGCACCAGTCGCGAAACAGCGCGCGTCCTTCGGCATCGGCATCGGTCAGCGTCTGGCGGTTGTTGCCGCCCGCCACGCCGGGGCCGATCTTCGCCATTTCCATCAGACTGTCCCAAAGCCGCGCACCGTCGATCTGAAGGTTCTCGCCGGGTGCAGCCATTGGATCCGTCCGCATGTTGCCTGCGCGGTCAAAATGTTTGACCGCCTGGTCAGATCGACGCTAGCAGAGCGTCCTATGCAGTCAAGGCGTCCCCCTTTCCGTCCCGCCGGCCCCTTCGCGTGACCGGCGACGGCCCCGTGACGCGCATCCAGAAGCGCAACCATGCCGCCATCCTGGATGCCGCGCTCGATGTCTTCTCGCGGCAGGGTTTCGCCGGCGCCACGCTCGACGCCATCGCCGCGCAGGCGGGCCTCAGCAAGCCGAACCTGCTTTACTATTTCGCGTCCAAGGAAGCGATCTATACCGGCCTGCTGACCCGACTTCTGGCCGACTGGCTGGCGCCGCTGCGCGCGCTGGACCCGCACGGCGATCCGGTGGACGAGATTCTGGGCTACATGCGCCGCAAACTCGACATGTCGCGCCGCCTGCCCCGCGAAAGCCGCCTTTTCGCCGGTGAAATCCTGTCCGGCGCGCCGCGCTTTCTCGACCGGATCGAGGGCGAGTTGCGCGATCTAGTGCTGGAAAAGGCCGCGCTGATCGACGACTGGTCGCGCGGGGGCCGTCTGGCGCCGCTCGACGGGCGGCACCTGATCTTCTCGATCTGGGCGACCACCCAGCATTATGCGGATTTCGACGTGCAGGTGCGCGGCGTGTTGCGGCCCGAATCGGACGAACACTGGATCCAGGCGCGCGACTTTCTCGACGCGCTCTATCGCGGCGCGCTGACCCCCGCGCGTTAACCCTAACGCCCCGCAAGCCAGTTTCCCGCAAACCGCTTTGCGGCGATGCGCGCCATGCTAGGATTGTGCCGCGTGGGGGCGTCAGGAGGAATCATGTTCTCGAACATATTCGGCGGCCTTTTCCGTCCGCGTCCGCCCTTCGGTGCCGCGCAGCAACCGCCGCAGCCCAAGCCCGAACCCCGACCCGAACCCAAGCCCCAGCCGCCCGCCGCCAAGGATCCGGTGGCGCAGGCCCCGGCAAGCACCGCCCCGGCCGAAACGCGGCCCGTCGATCCGGTCGCCCCGGCGGCACCGCCCGCAGCGGCGACGAACACCGCCCCGCCGGCCGCGCCTACTTCTCCGGTCGTGACAACCGCGACTTCAGCGGACGAGGGACCGCTGGCGCCTGCGCCTGCCGTGGATCGCGAGGCGCTGGCATCCGCCATCGTCCTGATGCAGGCCGCACAGGACGAAGACGCGGCGGCCCGCCTTGCCGCCGAACGCACGCGCGAAGCGATCCGCGTCGATACCCTTTTCGACCGCATCGCAGGGCCGGCAGCGCCGCGCATCGTTCCCGACGGCAAGACATCGCCCTACGATCCGCTGGCGCACGGCCCCGCCGACAGCCGCCCGCCCGCGCCGCCGGTCATGGACCGCACGGCCTGAAGCGGGCGCCCCTACTCCGCCGCCGCGGCGGCGGGGTTGTTGGGGTGCTGCGTCCAGTTGGCGTACTCGTCGCGCACCACAAGACCGGTGCGCGGATCGGTGACGCCCGGTTCCAGCTCGATCATCGAGATGCAGTTCTCGACCGGGCAGACATTGACGCACAGGTTGCAGGCCACGCATTCCGCGTCGATCACCTCGAACGTGCGGCCCGGACCGATGCCGATGGCCTGATGCGACGTGTCCTCGCAGGCGGCATAGCAGCGCCCGCACTTGATGCACAGGTCCTGGTCGATCCGCGCCTTGGTGACATAATTCAGGTTCAGATATCGCCAGTCGGTCACGTTGGGCACCGCCCGCCCGCGCAGATCGTCCAGGCTCATGCCCTTCTCGTCCAGATACTGCGACAGACCCGACACCATTTCCTGCACGATCTTGAAGCCATAGGTCATCGCCGCCGTGCAGACCTGCACCGATCCCGCGCCCAGTGCGATGAACTCGGCCGCGTCGCGCCATGTCGTCACCCCGCCGATGCCGCTGATCGGCAGGCCGAGCGTTTCTGCGTCGCGCGCGATCTCGGCCACCATGTTCAGCGCGATGGGCTTGACCGCCGGTCCGCAATAGCCGCCGTGACTGCCCTTGCCGTCGATGCTTGGCTCGGGGCTCCAATCGTCGAGGTTCACCGACGTGATCGAGCTGATCGTGTTGATCAGGCTCACGCCGTCCGCGCCCCCGGCCTTCGCCGCCCGCGCGGGATAGCGCACATCGGTGATGTTCGGCGTCAGCTTGACCAGAACCGGCATCCGCGTGTTCTGTTTGCACCAGCGCGTGACCATCTCGATATATTCGGGCACCTGCCCCACGGCGCTGCCCATGCCGCGCTCGCTCATCCCGTGGGGGCAGCCGAAATTCAGCTCGATGCCGTCCGCGCCTGTCTCCTCGACCAGCGGCAGGATCTGTTTCCAGGCCCATTCCTCGCAGGGCACCATCAGCGACACGACCATCGCGCGGTCGGGCCAGTCGCGCTTGACCTTCTTGATCTCGCGCAGGTTCACGTCCAGCGGGCGGTCGGTGATCAACTCGATATTGTTCAGCCCCAGTACCCGCCGGTCGGCCCCGTAAACGACGCCATAGCGCGGCCCGTTCACGTTGACGATATGCGGATCCAGCCCCAGCGTCTTCCACACCACGCCGCCCCAACCCGCGCGGAAGGCCCGCACGACGTTGTATTCCTTGTCGGTCGGCGGTGCGCTGGCCAGCCAGAACGGGTTCGGGCTGCGGATGCCGACGAAGTTGGTCGCAAGATCGGCCATGCTGGACCTCCGGTCAGGCTGGGGTGAACTGGGCCGGATCGACACCGGCGGAACTCAGCCGCGCTGCCGCGGCATCGCGGGTCTTGTCGTCGAAATCGTCCGGATGGCGCAGGATGATCGCCTCGCCGGTCAGCTCGGGCATCTGCCGCGCAATCAGCATCTCGAAGCCTTGGGTTTCCTTCGTGGCATCGGCGAAATCGGCCAGCGTGCGCACCTCGCCCACGCGGGCAATCTTCTGGCGCGTGCGGGTCAGGCGGATGGTCTTGCCGCGTTCCTCCTTCAGCATCTGCTCGAAGGCATGGACGGTGCGCCAGAAATCGTGCGCGACGGTGCCCGGCTCGGCCTCGGACTGGACATCGACCAGCCGCCGGAACGCGGCGTTGTAGACCTCGGGCACGTTCAGGCGGCGGGCATTGGCCATCAGCGCGCGGATCCGCTCGGGCTCGGTCATGTCGTGGACGCGGGCCAGCGCATCGGCATCGCGCTTGTCGGTGGTCTCGGCGCTCGGCGGCTTGCGCATCGGCTTCTTCATCGGGTGTCCTTCCCCGCGCCCAGCGCGGTGTGAATATCCTCGGCCGCGTCGCGTCCCTGCGCCACGGCCGCCACGGTCAGTCCGGCATTGCCCGCCACGCAATCGCCGCCCGCCCAGACGCCCGCCATCGTGGTGCGTCCGCGCGCATCGGTGCGCAGCCGCGCGCCGTCCCGTTCCAGCCCGTCCGGCGCGTCTTCCAGCCACTGGCCGATCGCCAGCAGCACCTGGTCGGCCTTCAGCACGAAGGTCTCGCCCGTCGGGGCCAGCCTGCCGTCCGTTTCCGCAGTATACGCGAACTCCACGCCGGTTGCACGGCCCTCGCCCAGAACCGCCACCGGCTGCGCGTTATGCAGGATGCGCACGCCCCTGGCCGTCGCGTGCCGCTGCTCCTTGACCGAGGCGGGCATCCGGTCCGGCCCGCGCCGATAGACGATGGTGACATGCTCGGCCCCCAGCAGGCGCGCCTGCACGGCGGCGTCGATGGCGGTCATGCCGCCGCCGATCACCACCACGTCGCGCCCCACGGGCAGCGCGGACAGATCGTCGGCCTGCCGCAGGTCGGCGATGAAATCCACCGCCGCGCGCACGCCCGCCTGCGCCGCGCCCTCCAGCGCATAGGCGGCCGGCAGACCCAGCCCCAGAAACACCGCGTCGAACTCTTCGCGCAGCGTCTCCAGCGACAGGTCGCGCCCCAGCATCCGCCCGGTCTCGATCCCGATGCCGCCGATTTGCATCAGCCACTCCACCTCGGCCTGCGCGAAGCCGTCCACGGTCTTGTAGCTGGCGATGCCGTATTCGTTCAGCCCGCCCGCCTTGGGCCGCGCCTCGAACAGCGTCACCGCGTGACCGTGCAGCGCCAGCCGGTGCGCGCAGGCCAGCCCGGCGGGCCCCGCGCCCACCACCGCCACCTGCCGCCCCGTCGGCGCCGCGCGCACGAATGGATGCACGCCGCGCGCCATCAGCGTGTCGGTCGCATGGCGTTGCAACGCGCCGATGCGCACCGGCTTGCCTTCCGCCAGCTCGCGCACGCAGGCTTCCTCGCACAGGGTCTCGGTCGGGCAGACGCGCGCGCACATGCCGCCCAGGATGTTCTGATCGAAGATCGTCTTCGCCGCGGCCTCGGGCGTGCCGGTGGCGATCTGGCGGATGAACAGCGGAATGTCGATCTCGGTCGGGCAGGCGGTCACGCAGGGCGCGTCGTGGCAGAAATAGCATCGGTCCGCCGCCACCAGCGCCTCGTGCCGGTCCAGCGGCGGATACGCGTCCGAGAAGTTCAGGGCATAGATCTCGGGGCTCAGGCGTCCCGCCCGCAATCCCGGCATCCGGCTGGCATCGTTCATCGGCCTCGCTCCTCCGCTGATAGCGCCAGACTTGCACAGCCCGGCTTTTTATCAAACGGTAAAATTCGCGCCGCCCATGCCACTTTCCACCTTGCGGCACCTGCCCTATACGGGCGGTTCAACGCGCTGGAACGAGGATGGCATGACCGACACCCCGCACAAATCCGATGTGGCCTTCATTCAGGCCCTGGCGGAGCTTCTGCGCGAGAACGATCTGACCGAACTGCGCGTCAAGCGGGAATACGGCGCCGATGACAGCCTCGACGTGCGCGTCAGCCGCGGCGGCGTCGCGGTCGCGCCTCCGGCCCCGCCGCCCGCCGCCCTGCCCGCCGCGGCCCCGCAGGCGCCCGCCGCCGCCGCGCGTCCCCGACCGGCGACCGAGGATCCGGCGGCGCTGCCCGGCGCCGTCACCTCGCCGATGGTCGGCACGGCCTACATGTCGCCCGAACCCGGCGCGCCCGCCTTCGTCAAGCCCGGCGATACCGTGGCCGAGGGCCAGACCCTGATGATCGTCGAGGCGATGAAGACGATGAACCACATCCCCGCCCCCCGCGCCGGCACCGTGCGCCGCATCCTGATCGAGGACGGCGCGCCGGTCGAATTCGGCGCCCCCCTGATGATCGTCGAGTAGGCCGCATGTTCGACAAGATCCTGGTCGCCAATCGAGGCGAGATCGCGTTGCGCGTCATCCGCGCCGCGCGCGAAATGGGTATCCGCAGCGTCGCCGTCCATTCCACCGCCGACGCCGATGCGATGCATGTCCGCATGGCCGACGAATCGGTCTGCATCGGTCCCGCGCCCGCCGCGCAAAGCTATCTGTCCTTCCCCGCCATCATCTCGGCATGCGAGATAACGGGCGCGCAGGCCATCCATCCCGGCTACGGCTTCCTGTCCGAAAACGCCAGCTTTGTGCAGATCGTCGAGGATCACCAGCTGACCTTCATCGGCCCCTCGGCCGAACATATCCGCATCATGGGCGACAAGATCACCGCCAAGGACACGATGCGCAAGCTGGGCGTGCCTTGCGTTCCGGGCAGCGAGGGCGGCGTGCCCGACCTCGACGCCGCGCGGCGCATCGGCGCCGACATCGGCTATCCGGTCATCGTCAAGGCGACGGCGGGCGGCGGCGGGCGCGGCATGAAGCTGGCCCGCACCGCGGACGAGATGGAAAGCGCCTTCCAGACCGCGCGGGCCGAGGCCAAGGCCGCCTTCGGCAACGACGAGGTCTATATCGAGAAATACCTCGGCGCCCCCCGCCACATCGAGGTTCAGGTTTTCGGCGACGGCAAGGGCCGCGCGGTGCATCTGGGCGAACGCGACTGCTCGCTTCAGCGGCGGCACCAGAAGGTGCTGGAAGAAGCGCCCGGCCCCTCGATCACCCCCGAACAGCGCGCCCGCATCGGCGCCACCTGCGCCGACGCCGTGGCGCGCATCGGCTATTCGGGCGCCGGCACCATCGAATTTCTCTATGAAGACGGGGAATTCTATTTCATCGAGATGAATACCCGCCTTCAGGTCGAACACCCCGTGACCGAGGCGGTGTTCGGCGTCGATCTGGTGCGCGAACAGATCCGCGTCGCCGCCGGCCTGCCGATGTCCTTCACGCAGGACGACCTGACGCTGAACGGCCATGCCATCGAGGTGCGGATCAACGCCGAGAAACTGCCGAAATTCTCGCCCTCGCCGGGCCGCATCAGCCAGTATCACGCGCCGGGCGGCCTTGGCGTGCGGATGGACAGCGCGCTTTACGACGGCTATCGCATCCCGCCCTATTACGACAGCCTGATCGGCAAGCTGATCGTGCACGGCCGCGACCGCCCCGAGGCGCTGGCCCGCCTGTCCCGCGCGCTGGGCGAGCTGATCGTCGATGGCGTCGATACCACGCTGCCGCTTTTCGCCGCGCTGCTGGACGATCCGGCGATCCTGCGCGGCGATTACGACATCCACTGGCTCGAACATTGGTTGCAGACGCATCTGCAATGATGCCGCTGGGGCCCGCGCATCTGCTGCGGGCCTATGCCCAGGGCATCTTTCCGATGGCCGAGGCGCGCGACGATCCCAACCTGTTCTGGGTCGATCCGCGCCGCCGGGGCATCGTGCCGCTCGACAACCTGCATCTGTCGCGCAGCCTGCGCCGCCGGTTGCGCCGCGGCAGCTTCACCGCGACGCTGAACGGCGATTTCGCCGGCACCCTCGCCGGCTGCGCGGACCGGGACGAAACATGGATCAACGCGCCGCTGGCCGACCTCTATCTGGCGCTCGCGCGCGACGGCCACGCCCATTCCGTCGAAATCTGGCAGGACGGCGCGCTGGCGGGCGGCATCTTCGGCATCGCGCAGGGCGGCGCGTTCTTCGGCGAATCGATGTTCTCGCGCCGCACCGACGCGTCCAAGGCGGCGCTGGTCTGGCTGGTCGACCTGCTGTGCCGGTCGGGTTTCGCGCTGTTCGACACGCAGTTCCTGACTCCGCATCTGGCCAGTCTCGGGGCGGTCGAGATTCCCCGCGCCGAATACCGCCGCCGCCTTTCGCGCGCGCTGGCCCTGCCCGTCTCCATCCTTCCCGGCCCGCTGCCGCCCGCCTGTCAGGTGGTGCAGCGCATGACCCAGATGTCATAGCGCGGATGCTCCAGCGCGCTCAGCGCCGGGGCCGACGCGATCATCCATCCCTGGAATACCGGCCGGTCCTCGCCCGCCTGCCGGATCACCAGATAGGCGAATGCGTCGCCCGACGGGTTGTCGCGCGGATAGCGGCATTCGCCCAGCGTCACCTGCAACCGGCCCAGCGCCACCGTGTCGCCCTTGGCCAGCGCCAGATCCGTCACGTCGCCCACCCGCTTGTCCAGCCCGCGCAGGATCGCCGCGGGCGCCTCGGCCACCTGCCCGGCCACCGCGGCATCGACATCGGGAAAGATCTGGACCGGCGGCGCGTTCTCGTCCGGTTCGTCGTCGTATTGCTGCGCCCCCGCCGGCAAAGCCAGCAGGCCGCCCAGCGCCAGCGATGCGGCCAGCGCGCGGATCATTCGGGCGTCCACGCCTCGTAATCCTTGCGAACGACCGGATCGACGCGGCGCAGCGATCCCTCGGGCGCATAGGCCAGATCCGTCCCCGTCAGGTTCGGCAGATGCGGCTTTTCCCACGCCTTGCGCAGCACCGGCGCCGTCGTCGGCGGCTCGTCCCAGGTATGGTGCAGCCAGCCGTGCCATTCGGGACCGATGCGGCTGGCCTCGGACAGACCGTTATAGATGACCCAGCGCCGCTGTCCGTCCTTCGTCTGATAGAAGGTGTTGCCCATCTCGTCCTCGCCGACGCGCGTGCCCTTGCGCCAGGACCACAGCCGCGTGTTCAGCGTCGCGCCGTTCCACCAGGTCACCGCGCCCAGCAGCTTGTGCAGAATACCCATCTCGGCCTCCGGTCGGTTGCGCCGGATATGGCCGATCGCGCGCCCCGCGTCCAGTCCCGCCACCCCCGCGCGACCGGAACATCGCGCCCGCCGCGCCGTTCAAGCCCCCGTAAGGACGGCAGCCGGAAATTCTGACGCATGATCGAAGTCCTCGTCTTCGCGCTCGGCGCCCTGACCGTGGCGTTCGCCTTCTTCGATTTCCTGCGCACCACGATCAGTCTGGACGGGCTGGGCTTCATCAGCCACCGCATTGCCCGCGCGTTGTGGAAGACCGGGGGACGCCTCGTCATCGCGGCCGAACGGCGCGGCAGGCCGTCGCTGCGCGGCCTTCTCGGTCCCGGCATCCTGACCGCGATCGCCGGAACGTGGATCGCGCTGCACCTGCTCGGCTATACGCTGATGTATCTGGCCGGCGCCTCGCTTGTCTCGGCGCAGTCGGGCGACCCCGCCAATCTGGTGCAGACCGTCGCGTTCACCGGCTCGGCCCTGTCCACGCTGGGGGCATCGACGGCCAAGGTCACGAACGGCTGGTGGGATGTCCTGTCGATGGTGGCGGCGGTGAACGGCATGGTCGTGCTGACGCTCGCGGTCAGCTTCATCCTGGACATCCTTCAGACGACCACCACGATGCGCAGCTTCGCCGCCCGCTATCACGCGCTGGTGCGAAAGGACCGCTCCGACCCGGACAGCACCTTGCGTCATATCGCGCCGCTCGGCCCGGACCTGTGCGGGGTCGCGGTGAAACTGACGGCATCGCCCTTGCCCGGCGTTTTCGTGCCGGACGATCCGGCGCTGAACTTCGCCGATACCGTCAAGGCCATCTGTCGCCTGCTGGACAACCGCAATCCGGCGGCTCACGACGCAGACCCCCACATCGCCCAGCTTCATCAGGGGCTAATCCTGCTGGGACGCCGTATGAAAGACTGCGAGGACAGGGACGATCTCGCCGCGGCGCGGGCCTGGGCCGACGGCCATACCCTGCCGGACCGGCCCGCCAAACGCCGAGCGTGACGCCGTCGCCAGCCGGGCCGAAGCGACCGCCCCCCCGTCAGTCAGCGGTCAGTCAGCCGTCAGTCAGCCGTCAGCCCGCCGTCGCCGCGCCCTTCTGCGACTTTTCCGAATGGATCAGCAGCGGCTTGGCGTCGCTCGTGACCGCCTCGACATTCACCACGACCTCCTCGACGCTGGTCTGGCCGGGCAGCTCGAACATGGTATCGAGCAGGATATCCTCCATGATCGACCGCAGGCCGCGCGCGCCGGTCTTGCGCTGGATGGCCCGCTTGGCGATGGCCGTCAGCGCATCCTCGGTAAAGGTCAGCTTGGTATCCTCCAGCTCGAACAGGCGCTGGTATTGCTTGACCAGCGCGTTCTTCGGCTTGGTCAGGATCGTCACCAGCGCGTCCTCGTCCAGATCTTCCAGCGTGGCGATCACTGGCAGACGGCCGACGAATTCGGGGATCAGCCCGAATTTCAGCAGATCCTCCGGCTCCAGCTCCTTGAAGAAGTCGCCGATGGACTTCTCGTCGGGGGCCTTCACCTCGGCGCCGAACCCCATCGAGCTGCCCTTGCCGCGCTGCGCGATGATCCGGTCCAGCCCCGCGAAGGCGCCGCCGCAGACGAACAGGATGTTCGTCGTATCGACTTGCAGGAATTCCTGCTGCGGATGCTTGCGCCCGCCCTGCGGCGGAACGCTGGCGACCGTGCCCTCCATGATCTTCAGCAGCGCCTGCTGCACGCCCTCGCCCGACACGTCGCGGGTGATCGACGGATTGTCCGACTTGCGCGTGATCTTGTCGACCTCGTCGATATAGACGATGCCGCGCTGGGCGCGTTCCACGTTGTATTCGCTGGCCTGCAACAGCTTGAGGATGATGTTCTCCACATCCTCGCCGACATAGCCCGCCTCGGTCAGCGTGGTGGCGTCCGCCATCGTGAACGGCACGTCCAAGATCCGCGCCAGCGTCTGCGCCAGCAAGGTCTTGCCGCAGCCGGTCGGCCCGATCAGCAGGATGTTCGACTTGGCCAGTTCGATGTCCGACTTGCCCGCCTGGTTCAGCCGCTTGTAATGGTTGTGAACCGCCACCGACAGAACCCGCTTGGCGTGCATCTGGCCGATCACGTAATCGTCCAGCACGTCGCAGATTTCGCGCGGGGTCGGCACGCCGTCGCCCGACTTGATGCCGGTCGCCTTGGTTTCCTCGCGGATGATGTCCATGCAAAGCTCGACGCATTCGTCGCAGATGAACACCGTCGGCCCCGCGATCAGCTTGCGAACCTCGTGCTGGCTCTTGCCGCAGAAGGAACAGTAAAGGGTGTTCTTGCTGTCGCCCGAATTGCTCGCCATCGCTTGTCCTTCGGGGGCGCATGGCCCCTCTCCCTGGCGGGTGCGGCCGGTTGCCGGACCCTGCGGTCTGCCTGTTCCTTAACGTAGGGAAGCGCTTTTCCCGCCGCAATCGCAAATCCCCTGTCCGCCGACCACATCCCTGCGAGCGGCGAAAGGGCGTCTAGTCCTCGGTCCGGGGGCGGTTCTCGACGATCTGGTCGATATGGCCCCATTCCAGCGCCTCTTCGGGCATCATCCACTTGTCGCGGTCCAGCGCGCGCTGCACTTCTTCGTAATCCTGACCTGTATGCTTGACGTAAAGCCGATACATCCGTTCGCGCGTGTTCTCGATCGACTTGGCCGAAATCAGGATGTCCGCCGCCGTGCCCTGCGCCCCGCCCGAGGGCTGGTGCACCAGAAACTCGGCATTGGGCAGCGCGAACCGCATCCCCTTCTCGCCGCCCACGGCGATCACCGACCCCATCGACGCCGCCAGCCCGCAGACCAGCGTGCTGACCTTGGGCCGGATATACTGCATCGTGTCATAGATGCTCATCCCCGCCACGACGCTTCCGCCGGGGCTGTTGATGTACATCGAGATTTCCTTTTTCGGATTCTCCGCTTCCAGATGCAGAAGCTGCGCCACGATCAACTGGCTCATGCCGTCATGGATCGGGCCGTTAACGAAGATGATCCGTTCCTTCAGCAGACGGCTGAAGATGTCATAGGCGCGTTCGCCCCGGCTGGTCTGTTCGACCACCATCGGCACGAGATTCGCGGTGAAATAGTCTG
Source organism: Oceaniovalibus guishaninsula JLT2003 (assembly GCF_000299575.1). GTDB lineage: Bacteria > Pseudomonadota > Alphaproteobacteria > Rhodobacterales > Rhodobacteraceae > Palleronia > Palleronia guishaninsula. Next base: position 270,340 of record NZ_AMGO01000007.1, on the reverse strand, counting down.
TCGGATTGTGCATCTCTTGCCTCGGTTTCGCCGGCACGGGGGATACCACACGGCGGTTGCCAGAGTCTTAGTGTCGCCCGCCCGTGGCCGCAAGATGTGCACTCGCGCCGGTTGCGCAAGCGGGGCGCGGCATCAGACCGCCATCGTCGCGCGCACCGCACGGCCCCAGCGGGCGTATTTCGCCGCGCGCACGTCGTCGTCCATCGCCGGGCGGAAGGTGCGGTCGATGGCCCATTTTTCCGCGAACCCGTCCATGTCGGGCCAGATCCCCGCGCGCATCCCCGCCAGCCACGCCGCCCCCAGCGCCGTCGTTTCCAGCACCCGCGGCCGGTCCACCGGCGCGCCGATGATGTCCGACAGGAACTGCATCGCCCAGTCGCTGGCGCTCATCCCGCCATCGACGCGCAACGTCGCCGCCGCGCCCGTGTCCGTCCCGTCCCAGTCGGCATGCATCGCCTCCAGCAGGTCGCGGGTCTGGTATCCGACCGATTCCAGCGCCGCGCGCGCCAGCTCCTCGGGGCCGGTGCCGCGCGTCAGGCCATAGATCGCGCCCCGGCAATCGGCGTCCCAATAGGGCGCGCCAAGCCCGGTGAAGGCCGGCACCAGCACCACGTCCTGCCCCGGATCGGCGCGTTCGGCCAGGGGATGCGTTTCCGCCGCGCTGCGGATGATCTTCAGCCCGTCGCGCAGCCATTGCACCACGGCCCCCGCGATGAAGATCGACCCTTCCAGCGCGAAGGTCCGCTTGCCGTCAAGCTGGTAAGCCACCGTCGTCAGCAGACGGTTGCCCGACGCCACCGGTGCTTCGCCCGTGTTCAGCAGCGCGAAGCACCCCGTCCCATAGGTCGATTTCAGCATGCCGGGGCGAAAGCACGCCTGCCCCAGCGTCGCCGCCTGCTGGTCGCCCGCCACCCCCAGAACCGGGATCGGCCGCCCGAAAAGATCGGGCCGCGTCATGCCGAAATCCGACGCGCAGTCGCGGATTTCGGGCAGCATCTGCATGGGGATGTCCAGCAACCCCGCCATGGTCGTGGACCAGCGGCCCTTGTGGATGTCGTAAAGCAGCGTGCGGCAGGCGTTGGTAGCATCCGTCACATGCGCCGCCCCGCCCGTCAGCTTCCAGATCAGCCAGGTATCCACCGTCCCGAACAGCAGCTCGCCCCGCCGCGCCCGGTCGCGCGCGCCATCGACATGATCGAGGATCCACGCCAGCTTGGTGCCGCTGAAATACGGATCCAGCAGAAGGCCGGTCCGCTTCGTTACCGTCTCCTCGTGCCCCGCATCGCGCAGCCGGTCGCAAAGCGGCGCGGTGCGGCGGTCCTGCCAGACGATCGCGTTGTGGACGGGGCGGCCGGTCTCGCGGTCCCAGACCACCGTCGTCTCGCGCTGGTTGGTGATGCCGATGGCCGCGATGTCGTCGGGCGCCAGCCCCGCCTTCTCGATCGCCGCGCGGCAGGTGGCGGCGGTGGTGGACCACAGATCCGACGGATCGTGCTCGACCCAGCCCGAGCGCGGATAATGCTGGGCGAACTCCTCCTGCGCGCTGGCCACGATCCCCATATCGGGGCCGAAGATCATGGCGCGGCTCGACGTGGTGCCCTGGTCGATGGCAAGTATGTGGCCCATGATCCCCCCTTTTGCCCCGCAGAGTGACGGGGCCCGCGCCCGACCTCAACCCCCGCCGCGGGGCATCTGCCGGGGATGGGTATTTGTGGAAAGATGAAAGGCTATTCCGCCGCCATCGCCATGGCGCCCTGCATCCACCGTTCCAGCGCCGCGATCTGCCCCTCGTCCATGCGCAGGCCCAGCTTGGTGCGGCGCCAGACGACATCCTCGGCGGTGCGGGCGAATTCATGACGCATCAGCCAGCGCACCTCGGCCTCGGTCAGCAGCGGCATGAAGCGGCGTCCCAGATCCTCGGGCCGGACAGCCCCTTCGCAGATCCGCGCGGCATCGGTGCCATAGGCGCGCACCAGCCGCCTTGTATGGGCGTCCTCCAGAAACGGATGCGCCGCCTTCAGTTCGCCCACCAGCCGGTCGTATCCGCCCTGCACCTCGAAATCGCCGCCGGGCAAGGCGACACCGGCGGTCCAGTCGCCCGTCATGGCCGGATAGAACGGCCGCAGCCGGGCCAGCGCCTGTTCGGCCAGCTTGCGATAGGTGGTGATCTTGCCGCCGAAGACGCTCAGTAGCGGCGGCTCGCTGCCCGCGCCGCCATCGGTCGCCGGCCCCGCATCGAGGCTGAGCACATAGTCCCGCGTCGCCGCCGTCGCCGATTTGGCCCCGTCGTCGTAAAGCGGCCGCACGCCGGAATAGGTCCAGACGACATCTGCGCGCGTGACCGGACGTTTCAGATAGCCGCTGGCGAAACGGCACAGGTAATCGGCCTCCTCGTCGGTGCAGACGGCCGGGCGCGACGGATCGTCGCCGTGGTCCTTGTCGGTGGTGCCGATCAGCGTGAAATCGCCCTCATAGGGAATGGCGAAGATGATCCGCCCGTCCTCGCCCTGAAAGAAATAGGCCTTGTCGTGATCGAAAAGCCGCCGCGTGACGATGTGGCTGCCCCGCACCAGCCGCACGCCTTCGGACGTGTTGCGCCGCAGCGCGCCGCGCAGCACGGTCTCGACCCACGGCCCGCCGGCATTGATCAGGCCGCGCGCCAGGATCTCCTCCTGCGCGCCGCTCTCGTGCTCGACCGTGACGCGCCAGTGATCGCCCGCGCGCTCGGCGGCGGTGACGCGGGCGCGCACCATGATCCGCGCGCCGCGTTCGGCCGCGTCGCGCGCGTTCAGCGCCACCAGGCGCGCATCCTCGACCCAGCAATCGGAATATTCCCACGCCTTGGCGAACCGGTCCTGCAACGGCGCGCCTTCGGGCGTGCCCGCCAGCCGCAGCGTCGCGGTGCCCGGCAGGTATTTCCGCCCGCCCAGCGTGTCGTAAAGCAACAGGCCGAACCGCACCAGCCAGCCGGGCCTGCGGCCCTTCATCCACGGCATCGTCCAGCCCAGCAGCCGCGAGGTCGGCGTATCGCCCTCGAACCGCATGTCGGGGCTGTAGGGCAGCACGAAGCGCATCGGCCAGCTGATATGCGGCATCGCTTCCAGCAGCGTCTCGCGCTCGACCAGCGCCTTCTTCACCAGCCCGATCTCGAAGAATTCCAGATAGCGCAGGCCGCCGTGGAACAGCTTGGTGGATGCGCTGGACGTGGCCTGCGCCAGATCGCCCATCTCGGCCAGCGCGACGGTCAGGCCGCGGCCCGATGCGTCGCGGGCGATGCCGGTGCCGTTCACCCCGCCCCCTATGACGAACAGGTCGTGCACGAACGGGGCGGGCGGGGCGGCGTCGGTCATGGCGTCCTTTCGGGGTTGCCCGACACTCTAGCGCCAATCGCGCGGCGGTCCAGCCTCGGGCCGCCGCGCGCCGTCATGCCGGTCAGATGCTGGCATCCACCTTGCAATTGGCCAGCTCGATCTGCGGGCTGTCGGCGCTGCCGCCCATCCGCAGCGCGCAGGTCGTGGCCGAACTGAACGGCCCGGCCAGCGGGCTGTCCTCCATCCCCTCGGGAGCGTTGAGCGATCCGCTTTCATAGAACGCGACCGCCGCCGACACCTTGCCGTCCGGCAATTGCCACGTGTCCATCACCCGCACCTCCAGCGAATACTCCTCGACCATGTCCTGCCGGTCCGACTGCATCCCCATCAGCGCGGCCTGGCCGAACGCCTTCAGGTCGGCGCCCGTCAGGGACGAGGTGAAGGTCGTGCTGGGACCGCCCGACAGGATCACGTCGCCGGCGAAATGCAGCGGCGCGTCGTCGGCCACATGCTGCGACAGCCAGTCCTGAACGCCGTTCCAGTTGCCGTTCTCGACGGCCTGCTGCGCGTCGTCGGCAAGAGGGTTAAGGAAGTTGCGGACGTCGTCGGTGGTCAGCCCGCCATCCTGCGCATGGGCCGCGGTGGCGCCCAGCAGGGCGGCGGCAAGGGTCAGCTTTTTCATCGGTCTCTCCGTTCGGTTGCCTGCGGATCGTCCCTCCGCATCGCCAGCCGAACGGTGCAACGCGCGCCCCGTTCCCCGCTTCGCCCTCAACCTCTTGTGAGGGCGGCCAAATCCCCTACCCCAACTGCGCCAGCAGCGCATCCAGCGACGCCTTGGCATCGCCGTAGAACATGCGCGTGTTCTCCTTGTAGAACAGCGGATTCTCGATCCCCGAATACCCCGTCCCCTGCCCGCGCTTCGACACGAAGACCTGCTTGGCCTTCCACACCTCCAGCACCGGCATCCCGGCGATGGGGCTGTTGGGGTCGTCCTGCGCGGCCGGGTTCACGATGTCGTTGCTGCCGATGACGATCACCACGTCCGTATCGGGCAGGTCGTCGTTGATCTCGTCCATCTCCAGCACGATGTCGTAAGGCACCTTCGCCTCGGCCAGCAGCACGTTCATGTGCCCCGGCAACCGCCCGGCGACCGGATGGATGGCGAAGCGCACGGTCTTGCCGTCCGCGCGCAGGCGGCGGACCAGTTCGCTGACCGATTGCTGCGCCTGCGCCACCGCCATGCCGTATCCCGGCACGATCACCACCGAATCGGCATCCTCCAGCGCCGACGCCACGCCCGCCGCGTCGATCGCGACCTGTTCGCCCTCGACCGCCATGGCGGGGCCGCTGGTGCCGCCCCATCCGCCCAGGATGACGCTGACGAAGTTGCGGTTCATCGCGCGGCACATGATGTAGGACAGGATCGCGCCCGACGATCCCACCAGCGCGCCCGTCACGATCAGCAGGTCGTTGCCCAGCGTGAAGCCGATCGCCGCCGCCGCCCACCCCGAATAGGAGTTCAGCATCGACACCACCACCGGCATGTCCGCCCCGCCGATCCCCATGATCAGATGCCAGCCGATGAAGCCCGCGATCAGCGCGACCAACAGCATCGTCCACAGGCCCGCGCCGGTGAAATAGGCCAGCCCCAGCAGCACGCACGCCGCCAGCGCCCAGACGTTCAGCCAGTGACCCGAGATATAGGGGTTGGCGTTGCCGCCCGGCGGCAGCGCCAGTTGCCGCGGCTTGCCGTCCACGCGCCCCGACAGCTTGGCGAAGGCCACCACCGACCCGGTGAAGGTGATGGCGCCGATGAAGATCCCCAGAAAGACCTCGACCCGCAGGATGTTCACCTCGACATAGGTCTTGGCCCACAGCAATTCGCCGAAGCCGGTCAGCGAAACCTCGCCCGGCGTCAGCCCGCTGGCGCGCAGCGCGTTGACGGTGCCCAGCATGATGTCGGCGTTCAGCCCGATGAACACCGCCGCAAGCCCGACGAACGAATGCAGCGCCGCGACAAGCTGCGGCATCTCGGTCATCTGCACCTTGCCGGCGATGTACCATCCCGCGAAGCTGCCCGCGGCGATGGCGATGACGATCAGGATCCCGTTCTGCACCCCCGGCCCGAAGACGGTGGCGATCACCGCCAGCGCCATGCCGGCGATGCCGTACCAGATCGCGCGCTTGGCGCTTTCCTGATCCTTCAACCCCCCCAGGCTGAGGATGAACAGGATCGATGCGACGATATACGCCGCCGCTTGCAGACCGATTCCCGGTGCCATGACCGACCCCCTAGGATTTCTGGAACATGGCGAGCATCCGGCGCGTGACCAGAAATCCCCCCACGATATTGATGGACGCGATCAGCACCGCGATCAGCGACAGCAGCACGACCCAGAAATTGCCGGCGCCGATCTGCAACAGCGCGCCGACGATGATGATGCCCGAAATGGCGTTCGTCACCGCCATCAGCGGCGTGTGCAGCGAATGCGACACGCCCCAGATCACCTGGAACCCGACGAAGCAGGCCAGCGCGAAGACGATCAGGTGCGACATGAACGACGGCGGCGCGTAGTTGCCCACGATCATCAGCAGCACCGCGCCCACGACCAGCAGCGTCACCTGCCGTTTCGTCGCCGCGCGGAAGGTGGCGACCTCGTGCGCGCGCTTCTCCTCGGGCGTCGGGTCGCGCGGCTTGGCCTTGCGCGGCGCGGCGGCGATGGCCGCGACCTTGGGCTTGGGGGGCGGCCACGTCACCGCGCCCTCATGGGCGATCGTGGCGCCCCGGATCACGTCGTCGTCCATGTTCTGAACGACCGTGCCGTCCTTGCCCGGCGTCAGGTCGGCCATCATGTGCCGCACGTTGTTGGAATAAAGCGTGCTGGCCTGCGCCGCCATGCGGCTGGGAAAGTCGGTATAGCCGATGATCGTCACGCCGTTGTCGGTGACGATCTTCTCGCCCTTCACCGTCAGCTTGCAATTGCCGCCCTTCTCGGCCGCCAGATCGACGATCACGCTGCCGGGCTTCATCGCCGCCACCATGTCGGCGGTCCAAAGCTCGGGCGCCTCGCGGTTGGGGATCAGCGCCGTGGTGATGACGATATCGACCTCGGGCGCCTGTTCGCGGAACAGCTTGAGCTGCGCCTCTCGGAATTCGGGGCTGGACGGCGCGGCATAGCCGCCGGTGCCGCTGCCGTCCTGGTTGTCCTCGAAATCCAGGAACAGGAACTCCGCCCCCATGCTCTCGATCTGCTCGGCCACTTCGGGGCGCACGTCGAAGGCGCGCACGATGGCACCCAGGCTGGTGGCCGTGCCGATGGCCGCCAGCCCCGCGACGCCCGCGCCGACGACCAGCACCTCGGCGGGCGGAACCTTGCCCGCGGCCGTCACCTGCCCGGTGAAGAAGCGGCCGAAATTGGCTCCCGCCTCGATCACCGCGCGATAGCCCGCGATATTGGCCATCGAACTCAGCGCGTCCATCTTCTGCGCCCGGCTGATGCGCGGCACCATGTCCATCGCCAGAACCGTCGCGCCCCTTTCGGCGGCGCGCTTCATCAACGCCTCGTTCTCGGCCGGATAGAAGAACGCGATCAGCGTCTGCCCCTCGCGCAGCATGTCCATCTCGGCCTCGGTCGGGGGGCGCACCTTGGCCACCACGTCCGCCCTGGCAAGGACGGCGGCGGCATCGGGCAGCACCTCGACCCCCGCGGTGCGATAGGCGTCGTCGTCGAAGCCCGCGCGCCTGCCCGCGCCCGCCTCGATCACGCAGTCATGGCCCAGCTTGCGGATCTGCTCGGCCGATGCGGGCGTCATCGCCACGCGCGCCTCGTCCTCTGCCCGTTCCGCGATCGCGCCGAATGTCATGGTCCGCCTCCAGCTTGCCGTCGCGCGTACCAGACCTGCCCGCATGGGGATCGTCAAGGCAACAATGTTGCTTGGCCGTGCGTGTCGCCATTGTATCCGACCGGACCCTGCTGCATCCTCGACGGCATGACGGATCTGACAGGAAAACACGCCTTCATCACCGGCGGCGGCACGGGCATCGGCCTGGCCATCGCCCGCTCGCTGGCGGATGCGGGCGCGCGGGTGACGATCGCCGGACGCAGGCCCGAGGCGCTGGACCATGACGGCCTGCACCCCGCGGTGATGGATGTCACCGACGAAGACAGCGTCGCGGGGGCCATTGATGCCGCCGTCGCCGCGCGCGGCCCCGTCGCCATCTGCGTGGCCAATGCGGGCATTGCCGAAGGGCGGTCGCTGCACCGCACCGACACCGCCTTCTGGCGGCGGATGATGGCGACCAATCTCGACGGCGCGTTCCTGACCATCCGTGAATCGCTGCGCTCGATGCACGGGCTGGACTGGGGCCGGGTGATCGCCGTCAGTTCCATCGCCGGACTGCGCGGATTGAAAGGGGCACCGGCCTATACCGCGTCCAAGCACGGCATGATCGGCCTGGTCCGCGCTCTCAGCGAAGATTACATCGGCACCGGCCTGACCTTCAACGCGCTCTGCCCCGGCTATGTCCGCACCGCCATCGTGGACCGCAACGTCGTCTCGATCCGCGACCGTGCCGGCGTGGACGAGGACGCGGCCATGCGCCTGATGACCGACGCCAACCGCCACCGCCGCCTCATCGAACCGCCCGAGGTCGCGGCCGCCGCCCTCTGGCTCTGCGGCTCCCAAAGCGGCAGCATCAACGGCCAGACGATCGAGATCTCGGGCGGCCAGACCTGACGACCCGCGACTTGTACGTTTCGGGCGCCGAAATGTACAAATTGTACAACTGGGCTTCCGCCGCGCCTTCCGCGCCGGCCCCCCGGCATCGTTATTGCGAACGCACGTCCCGCGATGCCGGCCCTCCGCAACTGCGTTACAGGTCCATCGTCGGGACACCGCGTATCGCGCGGATGAACCTCGTCGCCTTTCTATATCGAAACTTTAAGAGACGCTTTTGATGTATCGCTTTAACGACACACCTCCGGTCGCAGCCCGGTCGGCCTCTACCGAAGCCAAGTATCGTAATCGCTGACCAGCAGATGCATCGGCGCGACATCCTCCTCCACCGCGGCGAACCGCCCGATGGAATCGCGAAAAATGTTATCCGTCAGATCGTTATTGACCGTCGATACCTCTCCGATCAGCACATCGCCCCCCTCTCCCCAGAAGGCGTGCCAATCGCCCGGCCGCAGCGTCACCGACTGCCCAGGCTCCAGCCGCAGCACCTCGCCGGGCGCGAAATCATGAGCGATTCCATCGCGTTCCACGATGCCGCCGATGTTGTCGTCGAACCCGCCGGCCATGCCGGATCCGTAAAGCTGCACCGCCAGCGTGGCACCGCCCCGGTTGATGATATCCTCGACCTTGTCGATATGCGTATGCATCGGGCTCAGCTGATCCTGTCGTGAAATCAACAGCTTTTCGGCATAACACATGCCGCCGCCCCGCCGTAACTCGTTCAGCGACCCGTTGCGCAGGGTGAACAGGAACAGCCCCATCCGGTCGAAATTGCCCGCCCCGTAATCGGTAATGTCCCATCCCATCCGGGCCGACACGATCCGGCCCCGACCCTGCTGACGCTGAAATTCCTCGGGTGTCCAGTAGGCCAAGGGCGGTAAAACAAAGCCGAATCGGCGGATCGTCTCGTCCGCCTCGGCCATGATGGCATTGATCCGCGACCGCAGCATCGGCCTTACGCGATCCGCCGGACCGGGGACGGCCGGCGACCCGCCGCCCATTCCCGCGCGGCATCGCCGAATGCCCCGAACAGCCGCCGCGATACCGGATCGGTGGTTGCACTATACTCTGGATGCCATTGAACCGACAGGGTAAATCCCGGCGCCCCATCGACATAGGCGGCCTCGGGCGTCCCGTCCTCGGCCCTGCCGTCGATCACCAGCCGCGTCGCCGCACGGTCGATGCCCTGCCCGTGCAGGCTGTTGGTCATCACCTCCCGGCTATCCAGCAACGCATGAAACGGCCCGCCTTCCGCGAACCGGACGACATGACGCAGCGCGAACTTTTCCGCCAGCGTTCCGTTGGGCGGCATCCGGTGGTTCATCCGGCCCGGAATCTCGCGGATCTCGGGATGCAGGGTGCCCCCCAGAGCGACGTTAACCTCTTGAAATCCCCGGCAGATGGCCAGGAACGGCTGTCCCGCCTCGACGCAGGCGCGGATCAGCGGCAAGACCAGCGCATCGCGAGGCCGGTCGAACGCACCGTGGGCCGGCGTCTCGTCGATGCCGTATTCGGACGGATGCACGTTCGGCCGCCCGCCCGTCAGAAGGAATCCGTCGCAGGCGTCCAGCAGATCGGCCACGGCGGTGACGGACGGGTCGGCCGGGACCATCAGCGGCACGCAATCCGCGGCCAGGCCGACCGCCTCGCAATTCATCGTTCCCACGGCCATCGCGGGATATTCGTCGTTGATAAGGTGGCGGTTCGAGATGATCCCGATGACGGGGCGGCCCATGCGTCGTCCTTTCCGAATGGTCCGAAGATAGAGGACAGCGCGGCACTTGCAAACGTCCATCGGGGTTTGACGCGGTTTTACAGGCATGCTTGCCTTCGGTTCATCATCGGAGACCGCCCATGCAGTTCGATCCCAAACCCCATATCGCCGCCGCCAAGGCCCGTCTTCGCGATCGGCAGGACGTGAAGGCCAGCTTCGCATCCCTCCGTCAGGCCGCCGAAGCCGAAATAGACGGGATCCGCGAAGAAATCGCGCGCGGCGGCAGCGGCATCCCCGAGATTGCCTATGCCGACATCCATTCGGGTTCGCTGACCGGCGACGACATTCAGGCCATTCTCCGCAAGGGATGCGTCATCGTTCGCGGCGTCTTTACGCGCGATCAGGCGAATGCATGGAACGACGAGATCGGGGCCTATATCGACCGCAACGACTATATGACGAAGGCCCGCGAGAAGGCAGGAATAGACAAGTATTTCAGTCAGTTGGAGAATGCCGTTCCGCAGATTTTCGGGCTTTACTGGTCGCGCCCGCAAGTGATGGCGCGTCAGGCCGAATCGCTGGCCGAGACGCGCCGTTTCCTCAACCGGCTGTGGCGGATCGACGGTCCGGCCGGGACCGAATTCGACCCCGATCTCGACCTGACCTATGCCGACCGCACCCGCCGCAGGGCGCCGGGAGACACGACGCTGGGGCTGTCGCCGCATATGGATGCGGGCAGTTACGAACGCTGGTGCGACCCGGCGTTTCAGGCGGTCTATGCGCCTGTTTTCGAAGGACATTGGCAGGATTACGACCCCTGGCGCGCGGCATTCCGCACCCAGACACGAGAATATGCCAGCCCCGCCGTCAGCAGCATGTTCCGTACGTTTCAGGGATGGACCGGCCTGACCGAACAAGGCCCCGGCGGCGGTACGCTGCAACTAGTGCCGACGGTGCTGTCGATGCCGTGGATGCTGCTGCGGGCCTTGCAAGACGACATCGCCGATGACGATCTCTGTGGCGCTGCGCCCGGTCGTGCACTGGGGGCCGATGCCGAACATCATGCCGAATTGCTGGAAGGGCTGGTGACGATTCCGACGGTGATGCCGGGCGACACGGTCTGGTGGCACACCGACACGATCCACGCGGTCGAGGATGCCAACGCATCCGAAAACTGGGCGAACGTCATCTATATCGGCGCGTCGCCCGATTGCCGCAAGAACCGCGCCTATGCGGCCCGGCAGCAGGCGACGTTCCTCGACGGTCGATCGCCGCCCGACTTCGCGCCCGAGGATTACGAGGTCGATTTCAAGGGGCGGGCCACGTTGGACGATCTGACGCCGCTGGGCCGGCGTCAGATGGGGTTCTAGGCGGCTTTCAGGTCCAGCCGATATCGATGAAGCACGGGTTCGGTATAGCCCGAAGGCTGGACGCGCCCTTCGAAGACCAGATCGCAGGCGGCCCGGAAGGCCGCGCCGTCGAAGTCGGGGGCCATCGGGTGATAGAGCGGATCGTTGGCGTTCTGGCGGTCAACCACTTCGGCCATCTTGCGCATCGCCGTCATCACCCGGTCCTTCGAGACGACACCGTGATGCAGCCAGTTGGCCAGCGCCTGACTGCTGATGCGGCAGGTGGCGCGGTCTTCCATCAGGCCGACATCGTTGATGTCGGGCACCTTCGAAACGCCGATCCCCTGCTGGATCCAGCGCACGACATAGCCGAGGATGCCCTGGGCGTTGTTTTCGATCTCGGCCTCGATTTCCGCGTCGGACCAGTTCGTGCCCCCCGCCAGCGGGATAGTCAGCAGCTGTTCCAGCCCGGCACGCGGCCCACCCGCGGCGATCTCGGCCTGACGGGCGGCGACATCGACGATGTGATAGTGCAGCGCATGCAGCGTGGCGGCGGTCGGCGACGGCACCCAGGCGGTGTTGGCGCCGGCGCGGGGATGGGCGACCTTCTGGTCCAGCATGTCGGCCATCCGGTCGGGCATGGCCCACATGCCCTTGCCGATCTGCGCGCGGCCCCGCAGCCCGCAGGCCAGGCCGATGTCGACATTGCGTTCCTCATAGGCCCTGATCCATGCGGTCGCCTGCATGTCGCCCTTGCGCACCATTGGCCCCGCTTCCATCGAGGTGTGGATTTCGTCGCCGGTCCGGTCCAGAAAGCCCGTATTGATGAAGGCCACGCGGCTTTTGGCGGCGCGGATGCATTCCTTGAGGTTGGCGCTGGTGCGCCGCTCCTCGTCCATGATACCCAGCTTGACGGTGTTGCGCGGCAGCCCCAGCGCGGCCTCGACGCGCGTGAACACGTCGTCGGCAAACGCGACTTCTGCGGGTCCGTGCATCTTCGGCTTCACGACGTAGATTGCCCCGGTGACGGAGTTGCGGGCCTGGTCGCCCGCCTTTCGCAGATCGTGCATGCCGATCAGCGTCGTCATCATCGCATCCATCAACCCTTCGCCCACCTCGCGGCCGTCGCGGTCGAGGATCGCGGGATTGGTCATCAGATGGCCGACATTGCGCACCAGCATCAGCGCGCGGCCCTTCAGCGTCACGGTCCCTTCCGCCGTCCGGCAGGTGCGGTCGGGCAACAGGCGGCGGGTGAAGCTGCGGCCGCCCTTCGTCACCTCCTCGGTCAGGTCGCCTTTCATCAGGCCCAGCCAATTGCCGTAGGCCAGCACCTTGTCGACGGCATCCACGGTGGCCACGCTGTCCTCGCAATCCATGATGGCGCTGACGGCACTTTCCAGCAGGATGTCGGAAACGCCCGCGCGGTCCGTGCTGCCGATATGGTGATCCCGGTCGATCAGGATCTCGGCATGCAATCCGTTGCGGACCAGAACCACCGCCTCGGGCGCGGCCGCATCGCCGCGCCATCCGACGAATTGCGACGGATCGGCCAGCCGCGCACCGCCCGCGACAAGCGCGCCATCCTCGACCCGATAGCTGTCCACATCGAGATGCGATCCCGCATCGAGCGGGGCCATGTCGTCCAGCATCTCCTTCGCGCGCGCCACCACCCGCATGCCGCGCTCGGCATCGAAACCGTCCCCCTGCGGACGGTCGCCCAAGGCATCGGTGCCGTAAAGCGCATCGTAGAGCGATCCCCAACGGGCATTGGCGGCGTTCAGCGCATAACGGGCATTGGTGATCGGCACGACCAGTTGCGGCCCCGCGACGCTGGCGATCTCGGGGTCGGTTCCTTCGGTGTCGATGACGAAATCGTCGCCCTCGGGCACCAGATAGCCGATTTCGGACAGGAATCCGCGGTAGGCGTCCATGTCCGATACCCGACCGGGCTGCGCGCGATGCCAGTCGTCGATCTGCGCCTGCATCCGCGCACGGGTATCCAGCAAATCGCGATTGACCGGCCCCAGATCGTGAACGATGTCGGACAACCCGCGCCAGAACGCTTCGGCCTCGACGCCGGTGCCGGGCAAGGCCCGCGCCTCGACGAATTGGGCCAGTTCGGTGGCCACCTGCAATCCATGCCGTTCGGTGCGATCCGTCATCTGCGTCATTCCTCGACTGCCCGTGTATCCGCCGGGCGCGCCAGCCATAGGGCCGCGCGGCAGAGTCGTGCCGACTTACGGTATCTGCGGCAAGGGCTGCAATACCGGCCGGGCAAATCGTCCGGCCGGGATGAACGGGCGACACACCGGACTGTGCGAATGGCCGAAGTGCCTGTGTGTCAGTCGGTGGCAGCCGGAGCCTGGACCGGGGCGCCCTCGATCTGGACCGGGACCGAATTGTCGGCCGGATCGTTGCCGCGGAAGAACAGCACCGCAATCAGCCCAAGAAGAAGAAGCAGGGCGGCAAGCACCATCGTGCCCATGCCGATCAGCGGTGTCTTGTGCCGTTTTTCCTGCTTGTCGAGATCGGTTTTCGGTGCGGACATCGGTTTTCCCCTCAGATTGCGGTGGTCCGGCTTGAGACCCGGACCCTTCGTTCATAACGTAGTCTTGCCGGGTTCGTTGCCCATTTCCACAAAGGTTTTTCCGATGAGAGAGGCTCAGGCCGCCGTTCACCTTGCCGAATACAGCCCCTGGCCGTGGAAAGTGGACGCCGTATCGCTGCGATTCGTGCTGTCACCCGGCGATACGCGGGTTCATTCGCGCATCGCATTCTCGCCCCGGCCGGGACTTGCCGGGCCGTTCCGGCTGGACGGCGAGCATCTGACCCTGATCGCGGCGAGGATCGACGGCAAGCCGGTGACGCCCTGCGTGAATCCGGGCGGCCTGACCTGCGACGTGCCGGACAAGCCTTTCGTCTGGGAATGCGAGGTGCGGATAGACCCGGCCGCGAATACCGCGCTGAGCGGTCTTTACATGTCGAACGGCATGTATTGCACCCAGTGCTAGGCGGAAGGCTTCCGCAGAATCACCTTCTATCCCGACCGGCCCGATGTGATGGCGCCCTTCGACGTTCGCATCGAGGGATCGCAGCCGGTGCTGCTGTCGAACGGAAATCCGGGCGCCAGGGGCGCCGGTTTCGCCGAATGGCACGACCCCTGGCCGAAGCCCAGCTATCTGTTCGCGCTGGTCGCCGGCGATCTGGTGGCCCATTCGGACACGTTCACGACGATGTCGGGACGAGAGGTCGTGCTGAACGTCTGGGTCCGGCCGGGCGACTTGGATAAATGCGCCTACGCGATGGATGCGCTCAAGCGGTCGATGCGCTGGGACGAAACCGAATATGGCCGCGAATACGATCTGGATCAGTTCAACATCGTCGCCGTCGACGATTTCAACATGGGCGCGATGGAGAACAAGGGCCTCAACATCTTCAACAGCCGCTATGTTCTGGCCAGTCCGGACACCGCGACCGATGCGGATTACGCGCGCATCGAGTCGATCATCGCACATGAATACTTCCATAACTGGACCGGCAACCGCATCACCTGCCGCGACTGGTTCCAGCTTTGCCTGAAAGAAGGGCTGACGGTCTTCCGCGATCAACAGTTCAGCGCCGACATGCGCGGCGATGCCATCCAGCGGATCGCGGATGTGCAGCAGTTGCGCGCGCGTCAGTTCCGCGAGGATGCCGGCCCGCTCGCCCATCCCGTCCGGCCTGAAAGCTATGTCGAGATCAACAATTTCTATACGGCCACGGTCTATGAGAAAGGGGCCGAGGTCATCCGCATGCTGCGGCACCTGGTCGGCGCGGACGGCTATCGCCGCGCCCTCGACCTATATTTCGACCGGCATGACGGACAGGCCTGCACGATCGAGGACTGGCTCGCGGTGTTCGAGGATGCGACCGGCCGCGACCTGACGGCCTTCGCGCGGTGGTATTCGCAGGCGGGCACGCCCGTCGTCACCATGGACGAGGCGTTTGCCGACGGCGCGCTGACGGTCACGTTGCGTCAGACGACGCGACCGACGCCCGGTCAGCCCGACAAGGCGCCGCAGGTCATCCCGCTGGCCTGGGGTGTGCTGCATCCCGACGGCCGCGAGGTGCAGGCGACGCAGCTTGCCGTCATGGAGGGCGAAACGCTTGTGCTGCGATCCTCGGGGCACGATGCGCGGCCTGTCGTGTCGATGCTGCGCGGCTTTTCGGCCCCTGTCATCCTGCGGCGCGAAGGACGCATGGCGGACAGGCTGGTGCTGCTGGCGCACGACACCGATCCCTTCACGCGGTGGGAGGCTGGCCGCGAACTGGCCCGCGAGACGGTGACGCGGGCGATCGTGGACCGCGCGGAACCCGATTCCGGTTATCTTTCGGCGCTGAACCGGGTCGTTGCCGACGACACGCTCGATCCCGCGTTCCGCGCGCTGATGCTTGGCCTGCCGGACGAGGACGATCTGGCGGCCACGCTGCACGGTGCCGACATCGTTCCGGACCCTCTGGCGATCCGGTCCGCGCGCGAAACGCTGATCCTGGCGGGCGCGCGACGGATGGAAAGCGATCTGGCGCGGTTGTTCGACACGATGGCGGTGCCCGGCCCTTACAGTCCCGACGCCGCCGATGCGGGACGCCGGGCCTTGCGCGCCGCCGCCCTGTCGCGCCTGTCCCGCCTGGATGGCGGGGCACGCGCAAGGCGGATGTTCGCCGAAGCCGACAATATGACCGAGACTGTCGCGGCGCTGTCGGCGCTGATCCGCATCGGTCAGGGCGCGGCCGAGCTTGGGGTCTTCCGCGACCGCTGGTCGTCGGACCGGCTGGTGATCGACAAGTGGTTCGCGATGCAGGTGGCGGATGCGCCGGGCGAAACCGCGCCGCAAGTCGCCGCGATGCTGGCCGCGCGCGACGATTTCGACTGGAAGAACCCCAACCGCTTCCGGTCGGTCTTCGGGGCCCTGGCGGCCAACCATGCCGGGTTCCATGCCTCGGACGGGGCGGGATATGCGTTGATGGCGGACTGGATCGTCCGGCTGGATCCGGTCAATCCGCAGACGGCGGCGCGCATGACGACCGCGTTCGAAACCTGGCGCCGCTATGACGCGGACCGCCGCCAGATGGCCGGCGATGCGCTGCGCCGGATCGCGGGCACGGCCGACCTGTCGCGCGACACGACCGAGATGGTGACGCGGATGCTGGCCTGACGGGAACCGGTCGAATGACGGACGGTTGATGGCCGGAATCGACCGAAAGGACAGATCATGACAAAGATAACGGACGCACGGATCCTCATCATGGCGACGGACGGGTTCGAGCAGTCGGAGCTGCTGGTGCCGCTGAAAACGCTACGCGACAAGGGGGCCACGGTGCATGTCGCATCGCCCGGCGGCGACGCCATCAAGGGATGGGATCAGGACCATTGGGGCGATACGGTCGAGGCCGACAAGAACGTCGCCGATGTCAGGGCCGACGATTACGACGCGATCATGCTGCCCGGCGGCCAGATCAACCCCGACATCCTGCGCACCAAGCCCGAAGCGATCACGCTGATCAAGGCGTTCGCATCCGCCGGCAAGACCGTCGCCGCCATCTGTCACGCGCCCTGGCTGCTGATCGAGGCCGATCTGGTGCGCGGCAGGACGATGACCTGCTATACCTCGATCCGCACCGACCTGCGCAATGCCGGCGCCGACGTGGTGGACCGGTCCGTGGTGCAGGACGGCAACTTCATCACCAGCCGCAATCCGGGCGATCTGGACGATTTCTGCAACGCCATCGTTTCCGCCGTCGAAGGCAGCCGCGACGCTGCCGCCTGACCGGTCGGCAGGGCGGTGCGGCTGTCGGATCGCGGGGCATCGGGCGGGATCGTGCCCGGTGCCGCCCATGCGCCCGCCCGCCCTTGCCGAGCGGCTTGCCCCGCGCCATGTTTCGCGGCAGATGCCATCCGATGGTGAATGACGTGGGCATGAAAGAGCGGATCGACGACCAGATCCTCGAACGTGCCCCGTGGCTTGGCCGGGGCGGCCTGACCGCGCTGGCGCTGCGCCCCCTTCTGCACCGGATGCTGAGCTATCAGCGCACCGTGGATCTGGCCGAGGAGATGGCCGACTGGAACGGCGCGCGGCTGATGAACCGGATGGCCGCGATGCTGGCACGGGACGTTCAGGCGACCGGCCTCGACAACGTGCCGCGTCACGGTCGGGCGCTTGTCGTCGCGAACCATCCTACCGGCATCGCTGACGGCGTGATCCTGTGGCATCTGCTGGCCCCGCTGCGGCCCGATCTGTTCGTCTATGCCAATGCGGACATCCTCAAGGTTCTGCCGAACATGGGAACGCTGATCGCGCCGGTGGAATGGCGGCTGGACAAGCGCACCCATGCCAAGACGCGCGAGACGATGGCCTTTACGCGCAAGGCGATGGCCGAGGAACGGCTGGGCGTCATCTTTCCATCGGGCCGTCTGGCCAAACGGCGCGGCCTGCAACTGCACGAACGGCCCTGGATGACCTCGGCGGCGATGCTGGCGCGCAAGTTCGACGCGCCCGTGGTGCCTGTGAACATCCGGGCGCGCAATTCGGTGCTGTTCTATCTGTTCGACCTGATCCATCCCACCCTGCGCGACATCACGCTGTTCCACGAATTGCTGAACAAGGCGCGGCAGCCCTATCGCATCAGCGTGGGCGAGCCGATCTCGCCCGCGTCGATGCCGAAAGGATCCGAGGATGCGATCGAGCTGGCCAAGCGCACGACGCTGGCGCTGGGCGGGCGGCATGCGCCGTCGGTCTCGCTGCTGGATACCAGCCGCCGGCCGGCGGTCTGGACACGCTGAGGGTTCAGGTCGGGTCGCCGGCCGCTTCGTTGATCGCCAGCCGCATCGGCCGCGAAGCCGGGCGCGGCCCCTCCACGATCTGCGTTTCGGGACGAAGGCGCGGGCGTGGGCTGGCGGCGATGGTGCAATAATCCTGACCGCGCAGCCAACCGATCATGTCGGCCTTCTTCAGTTCCGACCGAAGCGGTCCCCAATCGGCGGCCACACCGCTCCATCTGGGGGAACGGGCGTCGATCACGCCGTCGCGCGGAACGGTGCGTGCCATGATCCTTACCGCGCAGGCAAGGTTCGCGGCGCCGGACTTCAGCTCTGCCCCGCTGCCCGCCCGGCAGCCATAGCCGCGGGCCGTGGCGGGCAGGATTTGCAGCAACCCATACCAGCGCCCGTCGCCGCCCACCGCCTTCGGCTTCCACGTGCTTTCGTGCTTGGCCAGGGCCGACAGGAAGCCGACCCAGAAGGCCCGCCGCTGCGGCCGGTCGGCGTCGGCGTAGCCCGGACACCATTCATCGGCATCGCGGGGCGTTTCCTCGATCAGGCGCTTGCCGTGGGTATCGAGGGCATGAAGGACTGCCCTGCTCCACCTTTCGCTCTCGGCGCGATGATCCCAACGCGCCGCGGGGATCGGCTCGGCCGCTGGCCGTGGCTGGGGGCGGATGTCGCCGGCGGCGGGACAGGCCGTCGCAGCGCAAAGAAGGGCCGCCCCGGCAAGATGCCCAAGACGGCCCCAACGCATCAGGCGCTGCCCTTGCCGTTCGGCTGGCAGTAGCTTTGCGCGCGGGTCCACGCCTTCATCTCGGCCCGCTTGTCGGCCGAATGGAACGGGCCCCAATCGCGCATGCCGGTGTTGACGCTACCGCGCCGCGCCACCTGAGCCGAGGCGATTCGCACCGCGCAGCGCAGATTGGCCGCGCCGTCCTTCAGCGCCTCGCCGGTGCGCGCCTCGCAGCCATAGCCGCGCGCGGTGCGCGGGTCGATCTGCACCAGGCCGTACCATGCGCCGCCGCCGCCGACGGCGCGGGGATTCCAGGTGCTTTCATGCTTGGCCAGCGCCGACAGCAATCCGGCCCAGAACGCGGCGCGCTGTTCGGCATCCTGTTCCTTGTAGCCAGGGCACCATTCGGCATAGTCGGCCGGGACCATTGCCGGAAGGGCCGCGCCATGTTCGCGCAGGGCTTCCAGCGTCTCGGCGGTCCAGACTTCGGATTCGGGGCGGAAATCCCAGCGCATGACCGGCATTTCGGCCGTCTGCGCCTGTGGCGACAGGGTGGAACAGGCGCCAAGCAGCAGCAGCGCCAGGGCGGCAACGGATCGTTTCATCGGGCTCACTGTGGCAAGACTGCCACAATTCGGCAGCCAAGGCGACCATACTTCGATTCCCCCCTGTCACAACCCGGCGGGCGGACGGTCGGCAATTCCCCGCCGCAACCTGCCGTTGCCCTTGCCCTGCGACACGTCTAGACCGCTGCAAATCCCTTGCAGATACGGAGTGCGCGCATGCTCGACCTTACCTATGACGCCCCTGCGCCCAAGGTCATTTCCGGCGCGACCGGCGAGTGGGAGCTGGTCATCGGGCTGGAGGTTCACGCCCAGGTCGCCTCGGCCGCGAAACTGTTTTCAGGCGCATCGACCCGCTTCGGGGCCGAGCCGAACAGCAATGTCGCCTTCGTGGATGCGGGGATGCCGGGCATGCTTCCGGTCATCAACGAAGGCTGCGTCGCATTGGCCGTCAAGACGGGGCTGGGACTGAACGCGGCGATCAACCTGCGCAGCGCTTTCGACCGCAAGAATTACTTCTATCCGGACCTGCCGCAAGGGTATCAGATCAGCCAGCTTTACCACCCCATCGTCGGCGAGGGCGAAGTGCTGGTCGATATGGCGCCCGGCATCGCCCGCAAGGTGCGGATCGAGCGGATCCATCTGGAACAGGATGCCGGCAAGTCCATTCACGACATGGATCCGACGATGAGCTTCGTCGATCTAAACCGCACCGGCGTCGCCCTGATGGAGATCGTCAGCCGCCCCGACATCCGTGGCCCCGAGGAAGCGGCGGCCTATGTCGCCAAGCTGCGCCAGATCATGCGCTATCTGGGTACCTGCGACGGCAACATGCAGAATGGCAACCTGCGCGCCGACGTCAATGTCAGCGTCTGCCGCCCCGGCGACTATGAACGCTATCGCGAGACGCAGGATTTTTCGCATCTCGGAACGCGGTGCGAGATCAAGAACATGAACTCGATGCGGTTCATCCAGGCCGCGATCGAGGTCGAGGCCCGCCGCCAGATCGCCATTCTGGAAGACGGCGGGACGATCACGCAGGAAACCCGGCTTTACGATCCCGACCGGGGCGAGACGCGGTCGATGCGGTCGAAAGAGGAAGCGCACGATTACCGCTATTTTCCCGACCCGGACCTGTTGCCGTTGGAAATCGAGCAGGAATGGGTCGAGGGCATCCGGGCCTCGCTGCCCGAATTGCCGGATGCGAAGAAGGCGCGTTTCGTCGCCGAGTACGGGATGACGGAATACGATGCAGGGGTGCTGACCGCCGATGTGGAAAGCGCGCTCTATTTCGAGCGGGTGGCGAAGGGCCGCGACGGCAAGCTGACGGCGAACTGGGTCATCAACGAATTGTTCGGCCGGCTGAAAAAGGACGACCGGACCATTGCCGACAGCCCGGTATCGGCGGATCAGCTTGGCGCCATCATCGGCCTGATCGCGTCGGACGAGATTTCGGGCAAGATCGCCAAGGATCTGTTCGAGACGGTCTATGTCGAGGGCGGCGATCCCGCGCGTATCGTCGAGGAACGCGGTCTGCGGCAAGTCACCGATACCGGCGCAATCGAAACGGCGGTGGATACGGTGATCGCCGACAACCCGGCGCAGGTCGAAAAGGCCAAGGCGAACCCCAAGCTGGCGGGCTGGTTCGTGGGGCAGGTGATGAAGGCGACCGGCGGCAAGGCGAACCCGGCCGCGGTCAATCGCATCGTTGCGCAGCGGCTGGGGCTTTAGCCGCAAGAAAGGGGCGGCGCCCTGCGGCACCGCCCCCATCAATTCTTCAGATTGCAATCAGGATTTCTTGCGGCGACGCATCGCGGCAAGGGCACCCATGCCGCCCAGCATCAGCAGACCGCCGGCCGGCAGCGGAACGGCCGAGATGTCGAAGTCGATCTGCCCACGCTCTGGGCGGTTCGGTTCGTAGACGGCGATACGATAGTTGCCCGCCGACAGTCCGGCATAGAAGAAGCCTTCGGGCCGGGCGGCCGCGTCGCCGTTCTGACCGGATGCACGGTCGCAGGTATAGCCGTCGATCACCGACAGCGCGCCGTTAGTCGTGCACGACCCCATGCTGGTCACGAACGTATTCGTATCGAGGTTCAGGATCGCGAAGCTGGACGCGAAGTTGACGAAATCGGGCTGATAATCCTCGAACCGGATCGTGGTTTCGCCCGTCGTGGTGAAATCGCCATAAGCGAAGGCCGGCGTCGCGTCGCCGAGGTGGCCCAAGCCGCCATTGCTCCACTGGAAGGACAGCTGACCCATGCCTTCGGACGAATTGGTGCCGATGATGGTATAGGTGCCGCCATTCGACACAAACGTGTCCGAATTGACGAACGTCACCGAAGCGGCAGATGCCGCGCCGGCCAACGTCACCGCTGCGATCGTGGTGGCGAGAACAGTTTTCAGTTTCATAGAACCCTCCTTGGTTGCTGTCCCAGCGATACGCGAAACAGGCCGGAATTTCAGGAAGTTCGATGAAAATAGTTAAATACTGTCAGACTGTTATCGGTCAGTTGACGATGGCCGGAGCCAAGTGTTCATTGTTGAAGTCTATGTCGCGGAATGGTTGTTCAGGGCAAAGCAGGCGGCAACCCTGGGGATCGTCCGATTGCCGGGAAGCGCGATTCGAGTAAGCGTCTGGTCCTGCGTGAAGGCGCGACAACGGACCGCCGCTCAATACTTGTCGCTGTGCGAGAACCCATCGGTCGGATGGGCAATGGCGGCGGCGAGGTTGGGCTGCTTGCTGGTGTTGGACAGGTCCGGCGGGGCCGAAGCGCAGGCAGCGAGGGCCAGAAGGGTCGTCAGGATCAGGGCGCGCATGGGGGTTCCTTCGGTCAGGGGGCCGGCTGCGTCGGGGGGCCGACCCCCGTGGGTGCTTATTCGGTGCCGACTTCGTTCTCGAACCCGTCGGTCGGTGCAGCAATTTGTTCGACCGGCTCGGCCATCGTGGTGTCCGAAGTCATGGTCGTTCCCATTCCCTGGGCGCAGGCGCCCAGCGTCGTCAGCAGGCCAAGGATCATCAGGCTGCGCAGCATTGTCGTTCCTCCTCTGTTTGTGGTGACGTAACGGCCGCTGAACAGGCGATGTTCCGCCATCCGGCGTGGACGCTTTCGCGCGGCCTTGCCAAATCGGACCGAACGCTTAGGAATCGCCCTCCAGATCAGCGTGAGGCCCGATGTCGCATTATCAATACAGGGTCGTTCCCGCCCCCCGTGTGCCGGCCCGTATCAAGGGCGTGAAGCGGATCGACCAGCGCTTTGCGCGGACCTTGGCCGATACGCTGAACGCCCTGGCGCCCGAGGGATGGGAATTTCACCGTGCCGAGACGATGCCCGTCGAGGCGCGGCGGTCGTTTCTGGGTACAAGGCAGACCCGCGACGAGACGATGCTGGTCTTCCGCCGCTGGATCGAGGACGCGGACATGGTTCCTGTCCCGTCCGAGCCCGCGCCCGCCCCGCGCGCCGTGCCCGAAGAACCCGATCGCGCAGTGCCGACATTGCAAAGCATCGACCGGCGTCAGGCAACCGCATCGGCGTCTCTGGGCGCCCCCAACCGCAGGGTGCCGCCCGAAGTGCGCCCCTTTCCCGGCCCGTCGACCGACCGCTGATCACCCGTCGAGGTCGAGCGCGAGCGCGTGAACCCGTGCCACGAGGTCGGACCCCAACGCCGCATGCACGGCCCGGTGGCGCTGGATGCGACTTTGGCCCGCAAGGCTGTCGGCGCGCATCCTGACCGAGAAGTGGCTTTGCCCTTCTTCCGGCGCGCCGGCATGGCCGCGATGGGCGGCTGAATCGTCTTGCACATCCAGTTCGCGCGGCTGGAACGCCGCCTGCAACCGGCGGCGGATTTCCTCTGCGACGTTCATGCGGTCGACTCCCTCTTCCCTGTTCCGGCCAAACCAGTAGACTGTCGCGTCCGAGCAGGAAAGGAGCCCCCGATGACCAAGAGCGATCCATTCGGATTCGACATCCGCGTCTCGTCGGCGAAAAAGAAAAACCCCCGCGGCAAGCGCGGCATGTCGGGCGCGTTCGAGACGTCGGTGCGGGTCTGCGAGCATGAGGGATGTCAGGAGCAGGGCCAGTATCGCGCGCCCCGGTCGCCCGATCACCTGGACGAGTATCTGTGGTTCTGCAAGGAACACGTCCGCGAATACAATCTGAAATGGAACTTCTTCAACGGCACCACCGAAGAGGAATTCGCGGACCAGATCGACCGGGACCGGGTCTGGGGCCGCCCGACCAAGCCCTTCGGCAAGCGATCCGACGAACAGCGCGCCTGGGCCCGGCTGGGCGTGGACGATCCGCATCAGGTTCTGGGCGACAACGCGACGCGCAATCCCGGCCGGGGCGGCAACGGCAGCTCGACCCGCCGCCTTCCGCCGACCGAACGCCGCGCCATCGAGATCCTGGATGCGCGCGACCATTGGACGAAGACCGAGATCCGCAAGACCTACAAGGCGCTGATCAAGGTGCTGCATCCCGACATGAACGGCGGCGACCGTGGACATGAGGAGCAGTTGCAGGAGGTCGTCTGGGCCTGGGACCAGATCAAGGACAGCCGCAACTTTACCTGAGGGCGGCTCCTTCCGGCACGTTTACCTTGCGTCAGATTTTGCGTGACGATTTCTTAACTTCTGTTAACCTTTGAGCAGTCCGCGGATGGCGGGCCATTGTCAAAGGGAACGGCATTATGAAGATCGAACGCTATTTCAGGAACATGCGGCTGGGTATCGCGGCCGCGATCTGCCTCGCCCCAGGCGCGCTTCACGCGGCTGGATCGGTGGCATGGATCAGCCCGCCCGACAATTCCACCTTCCCTGTGGGCACTGTCGTATCGCCGACAGGGATCGCCAATGCCCGCGGTACGGTCGGGGGAACCGGACTCGACCTTGCACTGGTTCTCGATTCGTCCGGCTCCATGGGCACTGGGGTCGATACTGACGGCGACGGCGTCAACGACACGACGCGGCAGGAGCTTCAGCAGCAGGCGGCGCTGGCTTTGGTCAATGCGCTGCCGGACTTCGCCCGCATCTCCGTGACCGAATTCGATACCAACGCTGTTCTGCTTCAGGGCCTGACGCCGCTCGACGCAGGCGGGCGCGGGACGACCGCAGCGGCCATCAATTCGGTCGATGCGTCCGGCGGCACCAATCTGGCTGCCGGGGTCAACACTGGCCGTGCTGAACTTGTCGCCAACGGCGCTGCCGGATCGGCGCAGCGGCTGCTGCTGATCTCGGACGGCGAATCGTCCTCGACAAGCGCGACCAATGCAGCGGCCATTGCTGCTGCGGCGGGCATCACCGTCGATACGGTAGGTTTCCCCGGAACGGATGCGCCGACGCTTTCGGCGATCGCGGCCGCGGGCGGCGGGACGTTCTTCGACTTTTCGGGCAATCCCGGCGACATCATCGCAGCGTTCGCCGGCACCGGGGGCGGCACGCCGGTGGGGATCGATTCGATTCAGATCACGGATCCGCTGGGCGTGACCTATAATGTCGGCGCGGGGATCCTCGGCAACTTCACGGCAGCGGGCTTCGGGCTGGCGCTGGGCAACAACGTGTTCAGCGTTCTGGCGAACTTCACCGACGGCACCTCTGCCACGGCGACGCTGAACCTGATCGGCGTCGGCGACCTGCCGCAGGTTCCGCTTCCGGCATCGGGGCTTCTGCTGCTCGCCTCGCTGGCGGGGATCGGCGCGATGCGTCGGCGCAATCGCGGCTAAACGAAGACGAAGGTCGCGCGGCAGTGCCGGGCGGCCTTCACCCCTGCCGGAACCCATATCATGACCCTCAGGAACACCGCGCTTTGCGCCGCCCTCTGGCTGGCCAGCGCCCCCTTTCTGCACGCCGCCAGCTTCGACCTGGCGCCCCTGACCCCGCCCGCAGGCGGGCCGAGTGACGGCGCGCTGACGGCCGGGCGCGATGCCCAGATGGCCGCCGTCGCGCTGCGGGACCGTGCCCTTCTTCCAGATGCGACTCCGCTAGCCGGCCCGCCGGGCCAGGCGCACGCGCTGCAAGCCTTGGGTGCGGCGGCGGCCGGCCAGACGGACATGGCGGAAGCGTTGTTGTCCGAGGCCGATCCGTTCCTGCCCGAAACGGCCATCGCCCGCGCGCTGATCGCCCGGAACGCCGGCGATCTGGCCGGGGCCGAGGCCGCGATCGGCGACGCGCTGCGGATCGCACCCCGACACGCCTATGCGGCAAACGTGATGGGCAGCATCGCCCTGGCGCGCGGGGATGCCGAACGCGCGGCCGATGCGTTCAGCGCCGCTGTCGCTGCCGCGCCCGAAGGCGCGACCTATTGGAACAACCTTGCCGTCAGCGAACTGGCCCTGGGACAGATGTCGGACGCGCAACGCGCTATCAATGCCGCGATCGCGTTGGCACCGCGCAATTGCGTTTACCGCATGACCGAAGCGCGTATCGCGGACGCGGCGCGGGACAGCGCCCGTGCGGCGAAGGCGCTGGACATCTGCCTTGCCGCCGAACCGGGAAACGTCGAGGCCGCGCGCCAATCCGTCATCCAGGCCCGAGATGGCGGCGATCTCGACCGGGCCACGATGTTGCTGGACCGACATGGCGCCGCGATTGCCGACAGGGCGATCCTCGCTACCGATATCGCGCTACGCCAGGCGGACATTGCCGGGGCACGCGCGATGCTGGAGGGTGACAGCGCCGCGTCGCAAGGTCGCGCGGCCCTGATGGCAGCCGTCACCGTGGCAGAAGGCGGCGACATCGCCGGTGCGATCGCGGCCCTGGACGCAGACAGCACGACAGCCCGGACGTTGCAGGCCGCCCTCGCCGTCGCCTCGGGCGCCGAGCCCCTGGCGACTGACCTGCCATCGGTCGATGCCCTTTATTCAGGACTGGCGACCGGCGATGCGGGGCGTCTTGCCCAAGCCGGGCCGGCCTTCGGCATCGACCTGTCCGGCCTCGGGACGGCACCTGAACCGCAGACCGCGCGCGATCTGGCGCTTCCCCTCTGGCTGTGGCTGGCAGGCTACGCCGACCTGGCCGACGAGGGGCTGGCCATCATTGCCGATAATGGCGACGACGCGTTCGCTGCCTTCGCCGCGTTCGCCGCCGCGCGCGATGCGGGGCGTCCGGTTTCCCACCAGCGCGAGTGGTTGCGCGAGGCCGCGCGCCGGGATCCGGGCTTCGCCGCCCCTGCACTCGCCCTAGCGGAAAGCCATCTGGCCGAGGGTGCATTGGCCGAAGCGCTGCCCTGGCTGGAACAGGCAGCGGCCATCCGGCCCGATGCCACGCTGTTGCTGCGTACGGGGTTGGTGGCCGAAACGCTGGGCGACGACAAGACGGCGGAACGGCATTACCGCAAGGCGGCGGAAAGCGCGCCGGACAATCATGCGACGCTCAATCAACTGGCCTGGTTTCTGGCCGAACGCGGGCAGCGGCTTGACGAGGCGCGCAGCCTTGCCGACCGCGCGGCAGACTTGGCACCCGGAAATGCGGCCATCCTCGACACGCTGGGATGGATCGACTGGCAGGAAGGGCACAAGACCGCGTCGCTGGAACGGTTGCGCCAGGCCGACACCCTGCGGCAGGGCCGCGATCCAGACATCCGTTTGCGGCTGGCGACGGTGCTGGCTGCCGATGGGCAGGAAGACGCCGCTTCGGATCTGTTGACGGCGCTGGCCCGCGACGTGCCGGCCTTCCGTCCCGATGCGATCGCGGCCTTGCGGGCCGAGATCGCGGGTCGGTAGGCCGCTCACCGTTGATGGTGCACCTGGGGAGGATCGGCCCGTGCCGATCCCATCGCCGCAGCGTCCGCCGGTCAGGCGTCGTCTACGATCCCCAGACTGTCGCGAAACGTCTCGACCAGCACGGTCTTGAGGATCTTGCCGTTGGGCGAGGTCGGCAAGGCGGTGGTCACGACGATCCGCGATGGCCGCTTGTAGGGCGACAGGCGTTCGGCGACATGGTCGAGCAATTCGCGTTCGCTCAACCCGGCTGGGTCGTCGGTTTCGCAGAAAGCGAGGATTTCCTCGTTGCCGCCGCCGATCTTGCGGCCGATCACGGCGGTCTGGATCACCTTGGGATGATCGTTCAAGGCCGCCTCGACTTCGGGGGGATAGACGTTGAAGCCGCCGCGGATGATAAGTTCGCGCGCGCGTCCCGCAATGTGCAGGTTGCCGGCCTCATCCAGCCGGCCCAGATCGCCTGTGCAGAAGAACCCGTCGGCATCAAACGCCGCCGCCGTCGCCTCGGGGTTGCGGAAATAGCCGGGCATGACGTGCGGCCCGCGTGTCAGGATCTCGCCGACACCGTCGGGACCGGGATCGCGCAAGCGCAGGTCAACCCCTGGCAGGGCACGCCCGACGCTGACATCCGGCACGCCGCGCGGATTGGTCGTCAGCGTCACGCCGGCGGTCGTTTCGGTCAGGCCATAGCCGTTCTGCAAGGCGACGCCATAGAACGACTCGGCCCGCCGCTTCCAGTCGGGATCGAGCGGCGCGGCCCCGGACGAGACGTATCGCAACCGCCCCGGCGCGATGCGCTCGACACCGCGCCGCGCCGCCTCCTCCATGATCAGGGCGTGCATCTGCGGGACGGCGGGCATGACGCTGACGCCGGCGTCGAGCGCATCGAGAACGGCGGCGGCGGAAAACCGCGCGAAAAGCCACAGCTCGGCTCCGGCGATGCCGCTGGCCATCATCATCGAGGTCAGCCCGAACACATGCGTCATCGGCAGCACCCCGAGGATCAGGTCGTCCGGCGACATGTGGCGTATTCGCGCAGACGATCGGCCGCCGAACAGCAGGTTGCCATGGCTGAGCATCACGCCCTTGGGCGTGCCCGTCGATCCGGTCGTGTAAAGGATGACGGCGATCTGGCCATCGTCGGGCCTGACCTCGTCGGGTTCCGACGCATCGCGCGGCCCGGCGATCGCCAGGGTTCCAAGGGGCGTGTGCCATTCCTGCGCGTCCGCGATCCCCGCATGGCTTTGTGCCTGGGGGGAGGCATGCGTCAGATAGATTGTCAGGCGCGGATCGGAATGGCCGGCGATGCGCCGCAATTCGTGATCGGTCATGCGGGCATTGACGGGGACGGCGACGGCGTCGAGCCGCGACGCGGCCATGACGAGCGCGATCAGCGCCGCGCAATTCTCGGCCAGGATCAGCAAGCGGTCGCCGGGCCGCAGCCCCCGATCGACCAGATCGGCGGCCATTGCGGCGATGATGGCGTCCAGTTCGCCATAGGCGATCCGCCGGCCATCGTGGTCGCGCAACGCGGGGGCGTCCGGGCTGGCGATGCTCTGATCGTGGAAGGGTCCATGAATGCGGGATCGCGTCATCGCGGAACGTCCGTCAGGATCGAGGGGGGTACACGCTTGAAGACGCCCGATGCGGTCGCCACCAGCGTTCCGTCGTCATGCATTAGATCGCCCGACACGAACAGCAGGCTGCGTCCGCCGCCGGTGACGCGGCCCGTGGCGGTGACGCCGCCAGGCCTGCCGGCGCCGATGAAATCGACGTGGAACGAGATCGTCAGGAACGGCTGCCGCCCGGTTTCGTCCACCGTCAGGCTGGCCGTCGCGCCGCAGGCGCTGTCCAGCAGCACGGCCGCTATCCCGCCATGCAGGACGCCATGCCGGTTGGTATGCGCTTCGCCCACCGTCAGACGGCAGCGCGCAAGACGGTCGGGCTGCCCGACATCCAGCACATAGCCCACAAGACGTTGGGTTCCGGTCTCGTCCACGATGATGCCGGGCCCGTCGCTCATGCCGCGCCCAGGACGATGAAGCGTTCCAGATGGTGATCGCTGTCGCCAAAGCGCGCATCGGCGGCCAGAAGGCGGCGGACCAGCGGCGCCAGTTCGTATTCCTCGGTCATGCCGATGCCGCCGTGAAGCTGGATTGTCTCCTCGGCCACTTGCAGCGCGACGCGGCCGACCAGCGATTTCGTTGCAGCCACGTGCCGGTCGCGGTCGGGCGCATCCAGATGCCCGGCCAGGTTCCAGACCGCGGACCGGGCCTGTTCGACCTCAGTCAGCAGGTCGGCCATGCGGTGCTGGATCGCCTGGAACGACCCGATGGCGCGACCGAACTGCTTGCGGGTCTTGAGATAGTCGGTGGTCAGCGCAACCGCCGTTTCCATCACCCCCAGCGCGTCCGCGCAAAGCGCCAGGATCGCGGCGGCCATCGGCCGATCCAGCAGAGCGGCATCGCCCAAGCGGCGAGCGGGCGTTTCCTTCAACGTCACTTCGGCCGCGCGCGCGCCGTCGATCAGCGCATAGCTGCGGATCGCCAGACCTTCGGCGCCCGCCTCGACCAGATGAAGGCCATCGGTCGCCAGCACGATCAGATGGCTGGCATCCTCGGCCCCGTGGACCACGGCCTTTTCGCCCGTCAGGTGCCCCCGGTCGGCACGCGTGGCCACCGTGCCGTCATAGCGCTGGCCGGGTTCGTCCAGCGCCACGGCGATCCGCGCGCCGCCCGTCGAGGCGGCTTCGGCCAGCGCGCCCTCGCCTGCAGCGGCCAGGATCCCGGCCCCCAGAACGACGCTGTCGAGCAGCGGCGTGACCGCGGCGGCGCAGCCCAGCGTGCGGAAGACCATCAAGACATCCGGTCCGGTTCCGCCGAAGCCGCCCGCCTCTTCCGGCAGCAGTGCCGCGCCCGTGCCCAGTTCGAACACGGCCGCAGCGTCGCCGCCCCGTTCCAGCGTGCGCGCGAGGCTGTCGCCCAGCATCGTCTGTTCGTCGGTGAACCTGAAATCCATGACGCGATCCCCTCAGAGTCCCAGCAGGGATTTGGCGATGATCCCGCGCTGGATTTCGTTCGAGCCGCCATAGATCGACAGCTTGCGGTTGTTGAGATAGGCCCGCGTCGCCCAGGCGGCTTCGGCAGGACCGGGCGGCGGCGTGTCGTTGGCACCCTCCAGCGCCTCGGACGGGAAGACCAGCGCCCACGGCCCCAGGGCACGGCGGGTCAGGTCGTTGATCGCCTGACGGATCTGCGTGCCTTTCAGCTTGAGCATCGAGCTTTCGGCCATCGGCGCATGCCCCGCCGCCGCCTGGGCCAGCATCCGCAGGTTGGTGGTGGACATCGCCATCAGCTCGATCTCGACATCGGCCACACGCGCGGCGAAAAGCGGGTTGTCGATCAGCGCCTTGCCGTAGGCGACCTGCGCCCGCGCGATCCGCTTCAGCGCGGCAAGGCCCGAAGTGGCGAAACCGACGCCCGCGATGTTCGTGCGTTCGTGGGTCAGCAGGAACTTGGCATAGGTCCAGCCCTTGTTTTCCTCGCCCACCAGGTTTTCGACCGGCACCTTCACGTTGTCGAAGAACACCTCGTTCACCTCGGGCGTGCCGTCCAGCAGGACGATGGGGCGCACGGTGATGCCGGGGCTGGTCATGTCGATCAGCAGAAAGCTGATCCCCTCCTGCGGCTTGGCGGCCGGACCCGTTCGCACCAGGCAGAAGATCCAGTTGGCGTGCTGGCCCAGCGTCGTCCAGGTCTTCTGTCCGTTGACGACATAGTGGTCGCCGTCGCGCACCGCACTCGTCTTGACCGAGGCGAGATCGGACCCCGCGCCGGGTTCGGAATAGCCCTGGCACCACCAGTCCTGACCGTCCAGAATGCGCGGCAGGAACCTGTCCTGCTGTTCGCGCGATCCGAACTTTTGCAGCAGCGGTCCCAGCATGGCGACGCCGAACGGCAGGACGCGGGGCGCATGGGCCAGCGCGCTTTCTTCCTCGAAGATATGGCGCTGAATGGGCGTCCAGCCGGATCCGCCGAATTCGCGCGGCCAGTTTCCGGCCAGCCAGTTCCTTTCCTGAAGGATGGCATGCCATTCCTCCATCTCGGCCTTGGTCAGCTCGCGGTGCTGCCTGACCTTGTCGGACAGCCGCGCGGGCAGCCGGTCTTTCAGAAACTGGCGGACCTCGTCGCGGAAGGCCCGATCGTCGGGCGAAAAGCTCATGTCCATCGCGTGTTCCTTTCAGAAGATTTCGATCAGGCCGGCGGCACCCTGGCCGCCGCCGATGCACATGGTGACGACGCCCCATTTCGCGCCGCGCCGCCTGCCTTCCAGCAGGATGTGGCCCGCCATGCGCGCGCCGGTCATGCCGAACGGATGGCCGATGGCGATGGACCCGCCGTTCACGTTGAACCGCTCGGGGTCGATCCCCAGCCTGTCGCGGCAATAGAGGGCCTGGCTGGCGAACGCCTCGTTCAGCTCCCACAGGTCGATGTCGTCCACCGACAGCCCCGCGCGCTCCAGAAGGCGGGGCACGGCGAAGACCGGACCGATGCCCATTTCGTCCGGCTCGCACCCCGCCACGGCAAAGCCCCGGAAGGCGCCCAGCGGCGTCGCGCCCTCGCGCGCCGCTACCGCGCCGTCCATCACGACCAGCGCGGCGGCCCCGTCCGACAGTTGCGACGCGTTGCCAGCGGTGACGAACTGTCCCTCGCCCTTGACCGGCTTCAGCGCCGCCAGGGCGTCGAGCGTGGTGGATGGGCGATTGCATTCGTCGCCGTCCAGCGTGACAACTTCATGCCGCATCTCGCCCGTGGCCTTGTCGGTGACGGCGCGCGTGACATCCATCGCCACGATCTCGTCCGCGAAAAGCCCCGCCCTCTGCGCCGCGGCGATGCGTTGCTGCGATCGCAGGGCGTATTCGTCCTGGCGTTCGCGGCTGACGCCGTAGCGGGCGGCCACAATATCGGCGGTGTCGATCATCGGCAGGTAGAGGTCGGGCTTGTGGTCCTCGATCCATGCCTCGCGCGACAGGCGGGGGGGCGGCTGCACCAGGCTGATCGATTCCACGCCGCCGGTCAGGATGGCGCCCGCGCCTTCCTGCTGAACCATATGCGCGCCCATCGCCAGCGCCTGAAGGCCCGATGCGCAGAAGCGGTTGACCGTGGCCCCCGCGATGCTGACGGGCAGGCCCGCGCGGATCACGATCTGGCGCGCGATGTTGCCGCCGGTGACGTATTCGGGATAGCCGCAGCCCCAGATGCTGTCCTCAATCAATGCGGGGTCGATGCCCGCACGTTCGACGGCCATGGCGGCGACATGGCCGCCCATGGTCGCGCCGTGGGTCAGGTTCAGGCTGCCGCGCGCGGCCTTGCCGATGCCTGTGCGCGCGGTCGAGACGATGACGGCATCCTTCATTTCGCGTCCTTTCGCTGGTTCAGGTCGGCAAACCGCCCGCCCCTGGCGGCGAGATCCGCCAGCAGGGGGGCGATCTGCCAGAAATAGGCATCGTGCTCGGCATAGCGGGCGATATCGTCCGCGATGCGGTCCAGCCCCTGCGCGTCGGCCCAGTGCATCGGCCCGCCCTTCCAGCGCGGAAAGCCGTAGCCGTGCAGCAGCACCACGTCGATGTCGGATGCGCGCGCGGCGATGCCTTCGTCCAGGATGCGCGCGCCTTCGTTCACCATCGCCGCCATATAGCGGGACTGGATCTCCTCGTCGGAAAACTGGCGCGGCGCGATGCCCAGATCGGCGCGGATCCCGTCCAGCATCGGTTCGACCTCGGGGTCGGGGCGGCCGGCGGGGGTCTCGTCGTCGTAAATGTAGTAGCCGCGCCCGGTCTTGCGGCCCAGCCGCCCCGCCTCGACCAGGCGGTCTGCAAAGACGGGCACCCGTTCGCGCGGATCGCGCGTCGCCGCCTTGCGCTGGCGGGTGGCGTGGCCGATGTCCAGCCCGGCCAGATCGCCCACCTGATAGGGGCCCATCGGAAAACCGAAAGCGACCATCGCCCGGTCGATGTCATAGGGCGACGCGCCATCCAGCACCATGTGATCGGCCGCCGCGCGATAGGTCGACAGCATCCGGTTGCCGATGAAGCCGTCGCAGACCCCCGAACGCACGCCGATCTTGCCCATCCGCTTGGCCAGCGCGAAGGCCGTCGCCGCGACCTCGGGCGCGGTGCGGTCGGCGACCACGATCTCGAGCAGGCGCATGACATGCGCGGGCGAGAAGAAATGCAGCCCGATCACGTCCTGCGGCCGCGCCGTCGCATCGGCGATCCGGTTGACGTCCAGATAGGACGTGTTCGTGGCCAGCACCGCGCCGGGGCGACAGATGCCGTCCAGCGTGCGGAACACGTCCTGCTTGACCTCCATGTTCTCGAACACCGCTTCGATGACCAGATCGGCCTGCGCCAGCGCATCGTAGCGGGTCACGGCGCGAAAGCTGCCGTCCATCAGCGCGGCGGGCGCGTCCTGTGCGATCTTGCCGCGCCTGGCGGCCCCGTCCAGCATCTTGCCGATGCCGCCGCGCGCCTTTTCCGCCGCGGCATCGTCACGCTCGACCAGCGTCACATCGAGGCCCGCCATGAGCGCCGAGGCGGCGATCCCCTGCCCCATCGTGCCGCCGCCGATGACGCCGATGCGGTCCACCTTGCGCGGCTTGACGCCGGCCAGATCGTCCTGCTGCGCCGCGCGGCGTTCGGCGAAGAACGCATGGATCATCGCCGCGCGTTCGGGCGTCCGCATCAGGTCCATGAACGCCTGGCGTTCCATCGCCATGCCGTCCGCGAAGGGCATCGCCAGACCGTCCGCCACGACATCGAGTGCGCGCAGCGGCGCCACTTGCCCGCGCGCCGATTTCGCCACCCTGGCGCGCCAGCGATCCAGCGTCTGCGGGTCGGCATCGGGCGCGGCGGTTTCCGACAGCCGGCGGGGTGCGCGGCCCTCGTCCAGCCAGCGCCGCGCCTCGGCCAGACCGGCGGCGCGGGGATCGTCCCCTTCGGCCAGCGTGTCGATCAGCCCCAGCTTCAGCGCCTCGTCCGCGCTGATCTGGCGGCCCGACGTGACAAGATCCAGCGCCGCCTCGACCCCCACGGCGCGCGGCAGGCGCTGCGTGCCGCCCGCGCCGGGCAGAAGGCCCAGCGTCACTTCGGGCAAGCCCATGCGGGTGCCGGGCAGCGCGATGCGGCCATGCGCGCCCAGCGCGACCTCCAGCCCGCCGCCCAGCACCGTGCCGTGCAGGGCCGCGATCACCGGCTTGGCGGCCCCCTCGATCTGGCCGATCAGGTCGGGCAGATAGGGTTCGACCGGGGGCTTGCCGAACTCGGAAATGTCCGCACCCGCGATGAAGGTCCGGCCCTTACAGCAGATCACCGCCGCGCGCGCCCCGGCATCGCCGGCCAAACGGGTCATCGCCTCGGCCAGCCCCTTGCGCACGGCGGCGGACAGCGCGTTGACGGGCGGATTGTCCACCTCGATCACGGCGATGTCGCCGTCGCGGCGATACTGGACGGGGGATTGTTGGGACATGATCATGCCTCTCTGCGGGACAGGGTGGAGGGCTGGCCGGTCAGTCGTTCCAGCGACCGGACGGCTTCGGCCAAGCGCGGGCCGATCTCGGTTTCCATACGGACGGCATCCGCGGCATCGGGCAGCGCGCCGCAAGTGAAAACCACCGGCTCGGGCAGGTTCGGACCACGGAACGGCACCGACACCGCGTTATAGGGCGCGGCGGCGTCAGGGCCACCGGGGGTAAAGACGAAACCCCGCGCAGTCAGTTCGGCCCCGGCACGGTTGCGCACCTGCGGCATCGGACCGAACGGCTCGGCCTCGGATGCGGGGAACTCGGCGGCCACGCGGGCCAGTTCCGCAGGCGTCGCCGCCGCCACGAAGGCGCGGGCCGACGAAAAGCCCCGCAACGCGACCGGCTGTCCGACTTCCAGCCAGATCGACGACACGCGGGCGGGCCGCCAGGTGCGGATCAGCACCAGCCGCGTGCCGTCGCGCACCGCCAGCACGACCAGCGCGCCGGTTTCGTCCGCCAGCCGCGCCATCAGCTCCTGCGCAGGCACCAGAAACGACAGCGACGCCGACGCGACCTGCCCCACCGCCACCAGCGTCGGGCCGGGACGGAAGCGATCGTCGCGCGGCGATTGCGTCAAATAGCCCAGCGTGCCCAGCGTCCAGGTCAGCCGCGACACGGTCGATTTCGGCAGGCCGGTGCGCTGCGCGATCTCGGCATTGCTCAGCCCGTCATCGGTCGGGCGGAAGGCACGCAGCACCGACAGGCCGCGGGCAAGCGTGGTGGCGAAACGGGGATCGTCGGGCGGCAGGATCATCATGCGCTCACATGCCGTTCGGAATGAAGGTCGAGATCGCCGGCACCAGGATCAGGACCGCCAGCACCACGAGGTCGATCAGCAGGAACCGCACGACGCCGGCAAAGATCTGATCGACCGTGATCGCTCCGCGCACGACGTTGCCGATGACAAACACGTTCAGCCCCACGGGCGGCGTGATCAGCCCGATTTCCAGCAGCTTGACGACGATGACGCCGAACCAGATCAGATCCAGTCCCATGCCGTCGACCAGCGGAATGACGAAGGGCAGCGTCAGCACGATGATCCCGATCGGATCGAGGAACATGCCCAGCAACAGGTAAAGCAGACTGATCGCGATCATCAGCCCCAGCGGCGGCAGGCCCGCATCCGTGACCCATGCCACGACAAGCCCCGCCGATCCGGTCAGCGCCACGAACGACACGAAGATCTTGGCGCAGGCGGCGATCAGGAAGATGGCCGCCGTCTGGATCAGGCTTTCGCGGATCGCGGCCCACATGGTGGCCAGTGTCAGCGTGCGCTGCGCGAAGCCGATCAAAATGGTCAGTATGACGCTGACCGCCGCTGCCTCGGTCGCGGTGAAGATGCCGCCATAGATGCCGCCGATGATGACCAGGAACAGCAACAAGGCAGGCCAGGCCGCCAGCGCCGCCGCCATCCGCGCGCCCGGTTGCAAGGGCTGCGGGTCGACGGGGGCCGCGGCCGGGTTGCGGCCCGCCCACCACAGGATGAGCAGCACATAGCCGGCCAGGCTGAGCAGGCCCGGCAGGATCCCCGCCAGAAACAGCTTGCTGATCGAGGTTTCGGTGAAAATGCCATATAGGATGAACAACACCGATGGCGGGATCAGCGAACCCAGCGTGCCGCCCGCCGCCACGCTGGCCGAGGCCAGCCGCGGATCGTAACCCAGCCGCAGCATTTCGGGCACGCAGATGCGCCCCATGGTCGAGGCGCAGGCGATGGACGACCCCGAGATCGCGGAAAAGCCCCCGCATCCCATGACCGACGCCACGCCGACGCCGCCCGGAATGCGCCGCAGCCAGACATTCGCCGCGTCATAGATGCGGGTGGTGATCCCGGCGCGATAGGCAATGTTCCCCAGCGCTACGAACAGCGGGATCATCGACAGGTCATAGGAGTGGATCAGCTCGAAAAAGCTGTTCATCACTAGGGACGTGACGGGATTGATCGCACGTTCCGGCGTGAACGTGCCGGTTCGCAGTGAATAGACCAGAAACCCGCCGACCGTCGCCACGCCCGCCAGCACGAAGGCGATGGGAACCCGCAGCGCCAGCAGGACGAGAACGGATGCGAAGGCGATCAGTCCGATGGTGGATGCGTCCATGTCAGATCGCCTCGTCTTCGGTATGGGGGCGGTCGGTCACGGCGCCGGTGCGGCGCAATTCAGCCCAATCGGCGACGGCGACCATCGCCAGACGGACCCACATCGCGATCAGGCCCAGCAGGAAGACCAACCGCATCGGCCAGCGCGGCAGGGCCAGTTGCCCGTCATAGAATTCGCCCGAACTCCACGCCGCGGAAAGGTCGCGCGCGCTGGCATAGATCAGCGGCAGCAGCGCCAGCAGCGCGACGATCCATCCCATGACGATCAACCGCCCGCGCATCGCCGGCGACATCCGGTCGGTGATGAAGGTCACGGCGATATGCGCCCGGTTCGCCGTCGCGGCGGCCAGGGGCAGCATAATCGTGGGAATCATCAGCTCGCGCACCATGATCACGACATCCGGCACGGTCCATCCGAACAGCGCGCGCGCCAGGACGTTGCCGGTGATCATCAGCGCCAGCGCCAGCGTCGATACGACCGCCAGTTCCAGCATGATGCGTTCGATGGCCTTCATGGGCGGGCCTCTTGCGACAAGGATCGGCGTCCCGTTGCATAGGGGGACAGGAAGGCAGGGCGACGGCAGGGCCGCCCCGCCCCGTTACGATCAGTTCTTCGGTGCCCAGGGATAGCCCTGCTCGTCACGCTGTTGGGCATACTGGTCGATCAGGGACTTGTATTCCTCGACCATCGCGGCGCCATCCAGCCCGGCCGCGTCGGCGCGGTCGATCCACTCGGCGATATAGGGCTGGCTCGCCTCGATCAGCGTCTGACGGTCGGTGTCGGAAATCTTCGTCACCTCCTTGCCCTGGTTGCGCAGGATCTGAACCGATTCCTCGTTCGCGGCGGTCAGGATACGGCCGAATTCGTCGGCCAGCCCCTCGCCCGCCGTCATGATGGCCTGCTGATCTTCGGGCGGCAGCGCGTCGAAGCTGTCCTTGTTCATCATGATGCCCAGTGCGCCGATCTGACCCCAGTCCAGCTCGGTATAACTGTCGAAGACCTCGTCAAACTTCAGCGCCTTGACTAGATAGGGATAGGTCTGCGTGCAGTCGATCAGCCCGGTCTCAAGCCCCTGATACGCTTCGTAGACGCTCATATCGACGGGCGTGGCGCCCAGATCGTTGAACACCTTGCCATAGGCGCCCACGCCGCGGACTTTCAGTCCGGCAAGATCGTCCAGCGATTTGATCGACTTGCCCTTGCAGCCGACCTGCACAGCCGAGGTCGTGTAGGTGCCGATATAGACAAGGTTCTGGTCGGCAAGGTTCTTCTGGACCTGCGGATCGGTCCGCATGATCCGGTCGGTGGCCTTCATCCCGACCCATGCGTCGTCGTTCGGAATCGGTAGGTCGGCCAAGCCATAGGCCACCATGTCCTGCGGGAAATAGACGCCGATGACGCTGCCCAGATCGGCCACGCCGTCGCGGATAGACTGGACGGCCGCCTTTTCGGAAAACAGCGCCCCGCCCCAATTGACGTCAATGGTGACATCGCCCTCCGACAGCCTTTCAACCTCGTCGACGAACCATTTGGTGCCTTCCGCGCGAACGCCCCGGTTCGGCCCCGCCTCGCCATAGAACAGCGTCGTCTGGGCAGTTGCGCATGTCGCCGCCGCGAGCAGAGCGGTCGTGGCGAGAGCCGTCTTTATCAACAATTTCATTCAGCATCCTCCCTGATGTTCCGCATAATGGCACAGCGGTTTGCACAATGGAACGATTATGTGAAGCTTTACGATCTGACTGCGGGGACGAGCCCGTCGTCAGGCGGAAACGGGTTTTTCCGACTGACACTTATGGGTGACTGGCCTGCACACGCCCCCAGCACAAGCACCAGCGTGCTATGTCGCCAGAGCTGGCAGTGTCATACGAGGGAAAAGGTGATTTGCTGTCATGTGCGGACGGCGAAGCCAGCACGACATCGTCTGGGGTCTGGTGCGGTCGAGAAGACTCGAACTTCCACGGGTATTACCCCACAGCGACCTCAACGCTGCGCGTCTACCATTCCGCCACGACCGCACGTCCCGGCTTGGACAGGGCGGCTTCTAGCGAAGGCCGCCCTGCTTCTCAAGCGGAAAGGTGCTATTGGCTGATGTCGAGCGTCGGAAGGGCCGGGGCAGCGGCATCGCTCGAAACAGGCACCACCTTGTCGGCGGGCGTGCCGCCCAGTTCGGCGGCGGCGGCGCGGATCAGATCCGCGCGCTCGGGCTGACCGGGGGCGAAGACCGGGGCGGCCTGCCCGGCCATCTCGTACCAGTCCATCGCCAGATCGACCCGCTGCGACGTGCCGAAGCCCTGCCCCAGATGGTGGCCCATCAGCTCAGCATATCCCTTTTCGCCCAAGGTGGCGAGGATGAGTGCGGAGCCCAGCGCCTCGTCCATGTCGTCGGTCCGGTACCCATTGGCCAGGCACACCTTCGCGGTCGATACCAGATCGGCGGGCGGCACGCCGGCCTCCAGCACGAATGCGGCCGTCTGGCGGATCACCTCGTCGCGCGGCGCGACCGACAGGGCCTGCACCATCGGCGCAAGACGGTCGCCATAGGCCGCGCAATGCTGGGATATCTGGTCGGGGCTGGCATTGGTCCGCGCGGTCAGCTCCTCGCCCGTGGCGATCGCGTAGGTCCGGGCAAGGCAGAATTGCTCGGACATCACGAAGCCCGCATCGGTCATGGCGGCCTGGGTCGTGAAGCCGCCATTGCCCGAGGTCAGCAGGCTGACCTTGTTGCAATGCGACGCTAGCGATGCCTGCGTAGTCTGCGTTCCGCCGAAAAGGTTGGGCAGCGTCGCGTCGGCCTCGGGGATCGCTTCGGGCAGCGGCAGTTCGGTCGCGGCCTCAAGTGCGGCTGCCGCCGGGACGGCCGCCGCGGCCACGGGGGCGGCGGCCATGACCGTGGGCGGGGTGGGCGCGGCGGGACCGGTGGGGTTGCCCGCCATCTCGGCCCGCCAGGTCCGAAGCAGGCCGCGCATGCCGTCGGGGCTGGCGGCCGCAAGCTGTTGCGTCGCATAGCCGCCCGCCTGCGCGCGCGTCCAGGACGAGACCAGCAGGTTCTGCTCGAACGGCGTCAACTGGCCGGTCGCGGCATAGCCCATATACGACTGATAGGACGAAATCGCATTGCGCGACTTGCGGCCCAACTGCCCGTCCACCGTGCCTGCGTCGAAGCCGAAATAGTTCAGCGAGGATTGAATCTCGCGTCCCGACTGGGTGGCCGGGATCGACGGACGCTTCTGGACATAGGTCTTGCGCTTGGTCGTATAGACGCGCCGCTGCGGCTGCTGACGGACGGCATGGCCCAGGACGCCGCCGATGATCGCGCCGGCGACAAAATCGCCCGCATCGGCGGATACGCGGGTCGCGGGCAGCGCAAGGATCGACGCGGCGAGGATCGTGGAGGTGAGGAAATGGATACGCACTGGAAAATCTCCCATGGCTGGTGCAGGCGTGGCGCGATCCTAGCACGGTCCGGCGGAATCGCCGCGCAAAAAGTGCCCTTGCG
Source organism: Oceaniovalibus guishaninsula JLT2003 (assembly GCF_000299575.1). Classification (GTDB taxonomy): domain Bacteria; phylum Pseudomonadota; class Alphaproteobacteria; order Rhodobacterales; family Rhodobacteraceae; genus Palleronia; species Palleronia guishaninsula. The sequence continues at coordinate 230,242 of NZ_AMGO01000007.1, read as the reverse complement.
TCAACCGAGGAGCAACCATTGGTAGAATGGCGAACGGAAGCTGCGCCCGTAGGTTTTGCCGAGGCGCTTTCGGTCATGGAACGGCGCGCCGCCGACATCCGCGAAGGCCGGGCGGACGAACTGATCTGGCTGCTGGAGCATCCGCCGCTTTACACCGCAGGAACCAGTGCACGGCCCGAGGATCTGTTGCAGCCGGACCGCTTTCCGGTGCACGAGGTGCGGCGTGGCGGCCAATACACCTATCACGGGCCGGGACAGCGCGTCGTCTATGTCATGCTGGATGTGGCCGCGCGGGGTCACGATGTCAGGTGTTTCGTGCGCGATCTGGAACGCTGGGTGATCGCAACGCTGGCCGAGTTCAACGTCACGGGCATGATCCGGGCCGGGCGCGTCGGCGTCTGGGTCGAGCGGCCCGAAAAACCGCGGCAACCCGATGGCAGCCCCGCCGAGGACAAGATCGCCGCCATCGGCATCAAGCTGCGCCGCTGGGTCAGCTTTCACGGCCTGTCGATCAACGTCGAACCGGATTTGACCCATTTCGACGGAATCGTTCCCTGCGGCATCCGCGCTCATGGCGTCACCAGCCTGGTCGATCTGGGCCTGCCGGTGACAATGGCCGATATGGACACGGCGTTGCGGCGGCAATTCGACGCGACGATGCAGCGCCGTTAGCGGCGCGCGGCGAAGAACGCGGTCAGCAGCGCCTGTGCATCGGTCGCGGCGATGCCATCATAGATTTCGGGGACGTGATGCGTTTGCGGGTGGCTGAAGACCCGCGCGCCATGCATCACGCCGCCCGATTTCGGGTCCGACGCGCCGTAGATCAGGCGCGCGATGCGGGCCGCGGCGATGACGCCCGCGCAGGCCGCGCAAGGCTCCAGCGTGACGAAAAGCGCACAACCGGGCAGCCGGTCAGTCTCCAGCGTGCGGCAGGCGGCGCGGATCGCCAGAACCTCGGCATGGGCCGAGGGATCGTGCAGCGCGCGGGTGGCGTTTCCCGCCTGCCCCAACACCCGACCGTCCGGGCCGACGACGACCGCGCCGACCGGCACTTCGCCGCGGGCGGCTGCGGCGCGCGCCTGATCCAGCGCCATCGCCATGTGCGGGGTCAATTGCATGGGCGCCGGTCTGGCCCTATGCCGGTGCGATGACAAGTCCCGCACCCCCTTCCGGCGACCGCATCGCCAAGGTGATCGCCCGCGCGGGCCGCGCCAGCCGCCGCGAGGCCGAGCGGCTGATCGCCGAAGGCCGCGTCGCGGTGAACGGCCGGATCATCGACGGCCCCGCGCTGAACGTGACCGATGCCGACCGAATCGCGGTGGACGGAACGGAACTGGCCCCGGCGGACGAACCGCGTCTGTGGCTCTATCACAAGCCCGCGGGCCTGGTGACAAGCGCGCGGGACGAAAAGGGCCGCCGCACGGTGTTCGACGCGCTGCCGCCCGACCTGCCCCGCGTGATGTCGGTCGGACGGCTGGATTTGACCAGCGAAGGGTTGCTGCTGCTGACCAATGACGGCGCGCTCAAGCGTCGGCTGGAGCTGCCTTCGACGGGCTGGCTGCGTAAATACCGCGTCCGCGTCAATGGCAGACCCGAGGATGCCGTCTTTGCCCCCCTGCGCCGCGGGCTGGTGCTAGAGGGCGAGAAGTTCCAGCCGATGATCGTGACGCTGGATCGCCAGCAGGGCGCCAACGCCTGGATCACCGTCGCCATCCGCGAGGGCCGCAACCGCGAAGTGCGCCGCGCGATGGAGCATGTCGGCCTGCCCGTGAACCGCCTGATCCGCATCAGCTATGGTCCCTTCCGGCTGAACGACCTCAAGCCCGGCGAGGTCGAGGAGGTCAAGGCGCGGGTGCTGCGCGACCAGCTTGGGCAGGGCGGCGACGCGCCCCCCCGGGCAGAGGCAAAACCGAAACCCGTGCGCCGCAGGCGCTGACGGACCCATTCCCCAAAGAACAGGGACGACGATGACCGACCTTCTGACGGCCGAAAACGCGCTGAACCTGGTGATGCTATTGTTTCTTCAGGCCGTGCTGGGCTTCGACAACCTGCTTTATATCTCCATCGAATCGCAGCGCGCGCCCGTGGCGCAGCAAAAGGCGGTGCGCTTCTGGGGCATCGTCATCGCCGTGGCGCTGCGGGTGGTGCTGCTGTTCGTGATGATCCACCTGATCGACCTGCTGAACGAGCCGTTCTTCATCATGGACTGGGACGGGATCCTGACCGGCGGCGTGAACTTCGCCACCTGCGTCTTCCTGATCGGCGGCGCGTTCATCATGTATACCGCGGTCAAGGAAATCAGTCACATGCTGTCGATCGAGCATCTGGGCACCGACATCAAGGCGGGCAGCGGCAAGTCGGCGGCGCAGGTCGTGGGGCTGATCGTGTTCATGAACTTGGTCTTCTCGTTCGATTCGGTGCTGTCGGCGCTGGCGATCAGCGATGTGTTCGCGATCCTCGCCACCGCCATCGTGCTGAGCGGGTTGGCCATGCTGCTGCTGGCCGAAAAGGTGACGGATTTTCTGAAGAAGAACCGCATGTACGAAGTCCTTGGCCTGTTCGTCCTGCTGATCGTCGGTGTCGTGCTTCTGGGCGAGGCGGGCCAGGCGGCGGTGCACGGAATGGAAGCGGCGGGCATGGCCCACGAGGATGCAAAGGCCCTGGCGCTGCATGTCTTCGGCTACGAAATCGTGCCGATGTCGAAATCGACCTTCTATTTCTCGGTCGCGGTGCTGTTCGTGGTCGAGATCATCCAGTCCCGCTACAAGCGCAAATTGACGGCCGAACGCAGCGCCGTGGCGCGAAGGGTCTGACACCCGCCCGCTGGCAAGACCCCATGCGCGGCCTTATATAGCGCGCAACGCCGCAATCAGGGATCGGCAATGGCGCGCATCGTCCTCGTTCTTCTGGTGCTGGGCTGCGTCAGCGTCGCGGGCCTTGGCATCGCCCTGGCCGTCAGAAACCTGCGCGGCACCGGCGGCGGCGATGGAAAGGGATTCGCGATGGCAAAGATCTCGTTCGTGCTGCTGGTGGCGCTGATCCTTTACGTCTCGCTTTGGGGGGGCGCCTGATGGCGCGGCGCTTCGGCGGCAAATACAGCCCGACCGACGTTCCGCCGGCAGGTTCCCGGCCCGTCGGGCGCGACTGGACCGGACGCCGCCCCGTGCCGTCGGGCGCCCGGCTGAACGCGCTGTTTCTCGCACCCGCGCCGCTGGTTCTGCGGGCCTTCGGCAGGGATCCGGTCGGCCTTGCGCTGAATCTTGCGGCATTCGGGATCCTCATGGGGGCGGCCTATCTGACGCGCGAAGGCGTGCGGGCGCAGGAAGCATACGACGGCCGCCGCGTCGCCCGCCGCCCTGCCCTCCCGCGCAAGATACTGGGCAGCCTTCTGACCGGTGCGGGCCTTGCCGTGGCCGCGGCCGCCAATCCAATTGCCGCGGCCATCTTCTTCGTGCTGGGCACCGCATTGCATTTCCTGTCGTTCGGTGCCGATCCGCTGCGCGACAAGGGACAGGACATCGACCGCGCGCAGGCCGACCGCGTCGCGCGCGTTGTCGACGAAGGCGAAGCGCATCTGCGTGACATGATCGCCGCCGCCGAACGCACCGGGGACCGCACCGTCATCGACCGCGCGCACGCCTTCGCCGCCACCGCGCGCACCATGTTTCGCACCGTCGAGGACGATCCGCGCGATCTGACCGGCGCGCGGCGGTGGCTGGGCGTCTACCTTCAGGGCGCGCGCGACGCGACGGTGAAATATGCCGATCTGGTCGCCGCCCGGCCCGACGCGCCGGCGCGGGCCGCCTATCTGTCGCTGCTCGACGATCTGGAGACCGGTTTCGCCACGCGGACGCAAAAGATGCTGACAGAGGATCGCGGTGATCTGGAAATCGAGATAGAGGTTCTGCGCGACCGGCTGGACCGCGAAGAAATCAACGCCCGGCGCGACGCCTGACCGCCACTGGAAGGAACGACACATGGCCGAGACGACGCGACGCAAGGCAGCCGACAGCATCGCCGCGGTGGACGAGGTGACGGGCACCGTGCTGCCCGAACCACAGGCCGACGTGGTCCCGTTCGAGCGGGCCGACCCGCAGCTTGCCCAGCAGATCGAGCGCCGGATCTCCGAGATCGACATCGACGACACCCAGTCCATCGTCACCTTCGGCGGCGCGGCACAGGCCGAGTTGCAGCAGATCAGCCAGTCTATGCTGGCGGATGTCCGCAACAAGGATGTCGGGCCCGCCGGGGGCGCGCTGCGGCAAATGGTGACGACGCTACGCGGTTTTTCGGTGTCGGAACTGGACATGCGCGGCAAGCGCACGCTTTGGGAACGTCTGATGGGACGCGCGGCGCCGCTGGCCCGCCTGACCGCCCGCTTCGAAGAGGTTCAGGGCCAGATCGACAAGATCACCGGCGAATTGCTGAACCACGAGCATCGGTTGCTCAAGGACATCAAGTCGCTCGACCGGCTCTATGACAAGACGCTGGCCTTCTATGACGAGCTTGGTCTCTACATCGCCGCCGGCGAGGAGAAGCTGCGCCGCCTCGACGCCACCGAGATCCCCGAGGCCGAGGCGCATCTGGCCGCCTCGCCCGAGCAGGAGGGCGTGATGGCGGCGCAGATCCTGCGCGACCTGCGCGCGGCGCGCGACGATCTGGAACGACGCGTGCACGATCTGCGGCTGACCCGGCAGGTGACGATGCAGTCCCTGCCCTCGATCCGGCTGGTGCAGGAAAACGACAAGTCGCTGGTGATGAAGATCAACTCGACGCTGGTGAACACCGTGCCGCTCTGGGAAACGCAACTCGCCCAAGCCGTCACCATCCAGCGCGGTGCCGACGCGGCCGAGGCGGTGCGCGGCGCCAACGATCTGACGAACGACCTGCTGCGCGCCAACGCCACCAATCTGCGTCAGGCCAATTCGGCCATCCGCACCGAGATGGAGCGCGGCGTCTTCGACATCGACGCGGTCAAGACGGCCAATGCCGAACTGATCGCCACGATCGAGGACAGCCTGCGCATCGCCGACGAGGGACGCGCGCGCCGCGGTGCGGCCGAGGAGGATCTGGTGCGGATGGAGGCTGAACTGAAATCCGCGCTCGGCGCGGCCCGGTCGCGCGGTGCGGGAACCGGCGACGATGCCGCCACGTCTGCACCCGCGGTCTGACATGGCCGTCTGTCGCCTTGCGGCGGCCGTTCTGCTGGCGGCGCTTACGGTCGCCTGCGCGCCGGTCCCTTCGCCCGACGAAGACGTGCCTGTCGTCGCCGAGGATCGGCCGTCGTTGCCGCCCCAGCGAAAGGCCAAGGTGGCCAACGGCCCGTCAGCGACAAGCCAATTGCTGACGCAGTATTACGCCCGCGTCGAACGCTCTTTGCTGGCCAAGGGATTGCTGCGGACGGACGGCGGCGGACGCGATACCCCGTTCGATGCAGCGACGCTTGCCGATACGTTCATCCGGGTGGCCCTATTCGACGAATATTCGGAAGTGGGCGGACAGCTTGTCGCCAAGCAGACCGCCAGCCGCCTGCATCGCTGGACGGTGCCCGTGAACGTCACGCTGGACTTCGGCCCGTCGGTGGCGCCCGAGGTCGTGGCGCGCGACACCGCGCTGGTCCGCGCCTATGTCGCGCGCCTTGCCCGCGCGACGGGGCACCAGATGCAACTGTCGGACGGCCCCGGAAACTTCAACGTCTTCATCGTCAACGAGGACGAACGCCGCGCTTTGGCGCCGCGTCTGCGCGACCTGATCCCCGGCCTGTCGGACGCGGCCTTGCGTCTGGTGACGGACCTTCCGCAATCCAATTACTGCATCGCCTATGCCCTCGACGGCACCGACAGCGGCAGCTATTCGCGCGCCATCGCCATCGTGCGGGCCGAGCATCCCGATCTTCTGCGCCTGTCCTGCCTTCACGAGGAAATCGCCCAAGGGCTGGGGCTGAGCAACGACAGCCCCCTGGCCAGACCGTCGATCTTCAACGACGACGAGGAATTCGCGCTTCTGACGCCGATGGACGAGATGATGCTGAAAATGCTCTACGATTCCCGTCTTCGTCCTGGGATGACCGCCGCCGAGGCGGCCCCCATCGCGCAAGGGATTGCGCTGGAGCTGTTGGGCGGCGATGTCTGAACGGCGCGCCGGCCGCGCCGGCCCGCTCAACGTTGTCCCGCCCGCCTGAAAGGAGGCACGTCCATGTCCATTTTCGACTTCCTGTCCGGCCAGTTCATAGACGTCATCGAATGGACGGACGACACCCGCGACACGCTGGTCTGGCGGTTCGAAAGGCAGGGTCACGAAATCAAGTACGGCGCCAAGCTGACCGTGCGCGAAGGTCAGGCGGCCGTCTTCATCCACGAGGGGCAGTTGGCCGACGTATTCATGCCCGGTCTTTATCTTCTCGAAACCAACAACATGCCGGTGATGACGTCGCTTCAACACTGGGATCACGGGTTTCGCTCGCCCTTCAAGTCCGAGATTTACTTCGTCTCGACCAACCGGTTCACCAACCTCAAATGGGGCACGCGCAACCCCGTCATCCTGCGCGACCCCGAATTCGGACCGACGCGCGTGCGCGCCTTCGGCACCTATGCGCTGAAAGTGACCGATCCGGCCCGCTTCCTGACCGAGATCGTCGGCACCGACGGCGAGTTCACGTCGGACGAAATCACCTATCAGCTTCGCAACATCATCGTGCAGGAATTCAGCCGCGTCATCGCATCGTCCGGCATTCCGGTGATGGACATGGCCGCCAACACCGCCGATCTGGGCAAACTGGTGGCCGAGCGGATCGCCGCGACGATGACCGAATACGGCGTCACCATCCCCGAGCTTTACGTCGAGAACATCAGCCTGCCCGCCGCGGTCGAGGCCGTGATGGACCGCCGCACCGGAATGGGCGTCGCGGGCGATCTGGACCGCTATGCGCGCTTCCAGACGGCCGAGGCGCTGGGCCAGCCGGGCAGCGGCGCAGGGTCGGCAATGGGCACGGGCCTGGGTGCCGGGATCGGCATGGCGATGGCGCAGCAGATGGGGCCGTGGGGCCCGCGCCCCGTGCAGCCTGCGCCGCCGCCCCTGCCACCCGTCGAACGGGTCTGGCACATCGCCGAGAACGGCGCGACGCAGGGGCCTTTCAGCATGGCGCGACTGGGGCGCATGGCGGCCGAGGGCGGTCTTGCCCGCGAAACGCTGGTCTGGACCGCCGGGCAGGACGGCTGGATGCGCGCGGACGAGACGGATCTGGGGCGGCTCTTTACCGTCATGCCGCCGCCGCCGCCCGCCCCGCGGCAGGGGGATTGACGATGCCCCGGCACATGCGCGACCGCGGCACGTCGCCGGCCGCCCCTGTCGCCGTCGTTGCGCGTCTCTGGCGTCCGACGCTCAAGCTGCTGCACTGGGGCGCGCTTGCGCTGGTGCTTGCCGTCTTGCTGGTGGGCATCAACCCGGTCACGCGCTGGGGCGTTGTCGCCGTGGCGATCCTTTGGGGGATCGCGGCGCTGACGCTGGGCATTTCCGCGCGCCCCGGTCCCAAGCTGTCCGGCTGGGTTCGGCGGGCCTTCGTTCCGCTCCATGCCGCGTTGATCGGGCTGCTGGCCGTCGCGGCGGTCATCGTGTTGCGCGCCGATCCCGGTCCTGCGACGGGTGTGACGCGCGGCATGGGTCTGACGTTGCTGGCCGCCGTCATCGTGCATGGCGGCTTTCACGTCTGGCGTCACGTCGCACTGCATGACGGCGCGCTGCGCGCCATGCTGCCGCGCGCGATGCATCGCTGGCTGTGAACGGCACCATGCTGGGCGATCTCTTCGATCCGGGTCCGGCGGCCTACGGGCTGCGCGGCGACATGCATCTTTGGACCGATCTGGCGCGCAGGTTCGCGGACGTCCCGATCCCCCCGGATGCCGCCAGCCTGCGCCAAGCCTTGCGCGCGGGGTTCGAGGATTTGACTGGGCACGCCTGGAACGGCGACGGGCCGATCGTGGTCGCGGCCTATGTGCCGTTCGGCGGCATGTCGGCGGGGCATATCGACCGCCGTTTCTGGCACGGCCGCGCGATGGAGTTGCTGGAAGACCGTCGCGTCGCCCGGATGCGGAACAAGGGATGACAGGGGCCGACCGGCGCTTTCCCTGCGATGCCTGCGGGTCCGAGATGCGGTTCGATCCCGCAAGCGGCGACATGGTGTGCGACCATTGCGGCAAACATACCGCCATCGCCACACCGCCGGCCCCTGCCGCCATCCGCGAGCTCGATTTTCAGGCGGCGCTGTTATCTGCCCTGCCCCTGGCCGAGACCGAGGCGGTCCGCATCAGTCACTGTCCCAATTGCGGCGCCGATCTGCGTCTGACCGAAGCGGTCCATGCCGGAAATTGTCCTTTCTGCGCCACGCCGTTCGTCGCAGGCACGGGCGAGTTGCGGCAGATCAAGCCGCGCGGCCTGCTGCCCTTCGCGCTGGACGAGGCCGCGGCGCGCCGGGCCATGACCGACTGGCTGGGCCGGTTGTGGTTCGCGCCGGGCGGGTTGCAGGCTTATGCGCGCAAGGGACGGCGCATGCAGGGCGTCTATGTGCCCTACTGGACCTTCGACGCGGCGACCCGATCGTCCTATCGCGGCCAGCGTGGCACGATCTATTACGTCACCCAGCGCGTCATCCGCGACGGCAAGGCGACGAACGTGCAGGTCGCCAAGGTCCGCTGGACGCCGGTGGCGGGCCGGGTCGCGCGGTTTTTCGACGATGTGCTGGTGCTTGCCGCCAATACCCTGCCCAAGGGCCTGACCGACGGGCTGGAGCCCTGGGATCTGTCCGACCTGCGCCCCTATGCGCCCGAATGGCTGTCGGGGTTCGGCGCCGAGGGATATCAGGTGGACCTGCGCGACGGATTTGCCGAGGCGCGTCGACGGATGGACGCCCAGATCGCCCGCGACGTGCGCTTCGATATCGGCGGCGATCAGCAACGCATAACGTCCATCGACACCGACATCCGCGACGTGACCTTCAAGCACATCCTGCTGCCGGTCTGGGTCGCCGCTTACAAGTATCGCGGGCAAAGCTTCCGTTTCGTCGTCAACGGCCAGACCGGGCGCGTCCAGGGCGAGCGTCCCTATTCCACGTGGAAAATCGCGCTGGCGGTCGTTGCGGGGCTGATCCTCGCGGCGATTGTCGGCTATGTCTATGCCATGAACGGTTAGGGGACCGAGATGATCCTGTGCTGCGGCGAAGCGCTGATCGACATGCTGCCCCGGCGGGCCGAGGGTGGCGGCGATGCCTTCGCGCCCCATCCGGGCGGATCCGTTTTCAACACGGCAATCGCGCTGGCACGGCTGGGGGCACGGACCGGGTTCTTTTCCGGCCTGTCCACCGATCTGTTCGGGCGCATGCTGACCGACGCGCTGGCGCGGGACGGCATCGACACGACGCGCGCCGCTTTGTCCGACCGGCCCACCACCCTCGCCTTCGTCACGCTGCGCGAGGGCCACGCAGCCTATCTCTTCTATGACGAGAATACCGCCGGCCGGATGCTGGACAGTGGCGACCTGCCGGATCTCTCGGGGGTAAGGGCCGCGTTTTTTGGCGGCATCTCGCTGGCGGTCGAACCCTGCGCCACGGCTTACGCGACGCTTTGCGACCGCCTAGACGGTGTGCCGGTAATGCTGGATCCGAACATCCGCCCCGGTTTCATCCGCGACGAAGCCGCCTATCGCGCCCGGCTGGACCGCATGTTGCGCCAGGCCGCCATCGTCAAGCTGAGCGACGAGGATCTGCATTGGCTGGAAGGCGCGGGCGATCAGGACGTGCTGGCGCGCAAATTGCTTGATCGCGGGCCTCGGCTGGTCTGCATCACCCAAGGTGCGAAGGGTGCAATTGGTTATTTCGGGCGGGACAGCGTCTTCATGCCCTCGCGCCGTGCCACGGTGGTGGATACGGTCGGCGCGGGCGACACGTTCAACGCCGGGATACTGGCCGCACTGGATGGTGGCGGACGGCTGACGGATGGCGGGCTGACGGACCTTGACCGTGACACGGTTGCCGCGGCGCTCGACCTTGGGGTGCGCGCAGCAGCAGTGACAGTCGCGCGCGCCGGAGCGAACCCGCCCCGACGAAACGAGCTTGCATAACCCGCAATACGCTGGCGATACGTCAGGCTGCCACCGGCGTGAAGGTCAGACTGACACCATTGATGCAATGCCGCTTGCCCGTAGGGGCCGGGCCGTCGTCGAAGACATGCCCCAGATGCGACCCGCATCGCGCACAGTGGACTTCGGTTCGCGTCATGAACAGGCCACGGTCCGGCTTGGTCCCGACGGCACCGGGCAGCGCGGCGGTGAACGAGGGCCAACCCGTCCCGCTGTCGAACTTCGCCTCGGACGAATAGAGCGGGCGGTCGCAACCTTTGCAGTTGAACACCCCGGCTTCCTTCACATCGTTCAGCGGCGACGTAAAAGCGCGCTCCGTTCCCATCTCGCGCATAACCTTGTATTCCAGGTCGGACAGCATCGCGCGCCACTCGGCCTGGGTCCGCGTCACCTCGAAGGCGTCGGCGCGCAAGATGGTCGGCAGCGCGGCGGTCGACAGGGCCGCGGCAAGGAAGGTGCGTCGTTTCATGGCAAGCCTTTCATGTCTGATGCCTCATTATAGCAGCACTAGCCGCCCAACGCAGTCCGCTCGCACAGACGTGAAGGTTGAGAGGCAGGGGTTGCCACGTCCTCTGGCCCTTTAACTTGCAGACCCCGGCGATATGTTGCACCACGCGCAGCGGGGCCGCGACCCGGCTGCTTTTCGCGCGACGGAGGGATTTCATGGCCGACGGCACAATCGACATCGACGCCAAACCGACAAGGGAGATCGCCGTCCGCGATGTCTTCGGCATCGACACCGATATGAAGGTCAGCGGCTTTTCCAGGCGCACCGACCGCGTGCCCGAAATCGACACGACCTATCGCTTCGACCGCGACACGACGATGGCGATTCTCGCCGGGTTTCAGTATAATCGCCGCGTGATGATCCAGGGTTATCACGGCACCGGCAAGTCGACCCACATCGAACAGGTGGCCGCGCGATTGAACTGGCCATGCGTGCGCGTGAACCTGGACAGCCATATCAGCCGGATCGACCTGATCGGCAAGGACGCGATCAAGCTGAAGAACGGCGTTCAGGTGACGGAATTCCAGGAAGGCATTCTGCCTTGGGCACTGCGCAACCCGACCGCCATCGTTTTCGACGAATACGATGCGGGCCGGGCGGACGTGATGTTCGTCATCCAGCGCGTGCTGGAGGTGGACGGCAAGCTGACGCTGCTGGACCAGAACGAGGTGATCCATCCCAATCCTTATTTCCGGCTGTTCGCCACGTCGAACACCGTCGGTCTGGGCGATACGACCGGCCTTTATCACGGCACGCAGCAGATCAATCAGGGGCAGATGGATCGGTGGAGCCTTGTGGCCACGCTGAATTATCTGCCTCACGACGCCGAGGCCGAGATCGTGCTGGCCAAGGTACCGGGTTACGACACCGACAAGGGTCGGCGGATCGTCGGACAGATGGTGACGGTCGCCGACCTGACGCGCACGGCCTTCATGAACGGCGACCTTTCGACCGTCATGTCGCCGCGCACGGTCATTTCCTGGGCGCAGAACGCCAACATCTTCGGCGATGTCGGCTATGCGTTCCGCCTGACGTTCCTCAACAAATGCGACGAGTTGGAGCGCGAGACGGTGGCCGAATTCTATCAGCGCTGTTTCGACGAGGAATTGCCGGAAAGCGCCGCCAGCCTCAGCCTGGGGTAGGCAAATGAAATTAGGGCGGCCCGCTTGAGCCGCCCTTTTTCAAATCTCGCAACGTCAGTTCGACTGGTTCTGCTGGTCGCGCATCAGCCGGTCGATGAAGGCCTGCGGGTCGACGCCTTCCGGCAACACAATGATGGACCCACCGGGGCGCGCCGCCACTTCGCCGCTGATGGGCGGATTGCCCTGTTGCATCTGGCCCTGCTGCTGTCCTTGCATCATCTGGCCGTGCTGCTGGGGCTGCTGCATCTGATCGCGCAACTGCTGGCGCATGTTGTTGCGTTGACCACGATCGCCGCGCATCTGACGCTCCTGATCCTGCTGCATCTGCTGTTGCATCATGGAACGGCGCGCATCCGCGACACCCCGGAGATAACCTTGGCGGAAGGCACGTTCATAGACGTCCTGCCCGAACCGCTCCAACTCCATCTCGAAGGCCATCGCCTGTTGCTGGCGGGCCCTTTGCTGATCACGGGTCATATCCTGACCGGGATCGGAATAGCCCTGCATGGTGTCATTCGACATCGTGTCGTTCTGCATGGCGTCCGATGCCATGCCGGTTGCTGCCGTATCGCTGCGGCCCGTGTTCTGGCTGTCGGCGGTGCCATTCCCCGAGGGTGCCCCGCCGGAAGTCGATGACGAGCCGCCGGCAGTTGCCGAAGACGGGCTGCCGGACCCGCCCGTTCCCGTGCCGCCATCCGAAGAAGCCGCGTCGGTCTGCGAGGATCCGCCGCTGTCGGAAGCCGATCCGCCGACGGTCGTGGTGGCGCCGGTTGTCGTGCTGCCGGTCGGGGCGCTGTCGGTCGTCGTACTGCTGCCGCTGGTGGCGCTGGAACCGCCGCTATCGCTTCCGTCGGACGTGGTCTGCGCCGCGGCGGGCAAAGCCAGCGCAAGCGCCAGAATGGAGGCCGCAAGGGTTGCGGGGGCCTTGATGTTGAACGATGTCATGGTTTCATCCTCCCTCAGAGTTGAAAGTCACATGTCAATGCAATGGGGGGCGGGTTTTGTTCCCCGCACAGCCGTCCGATGCCGGACCCTCGACGCGGGTTCGCCGCTGTGATTGACAGATCGCGAGTGCAGACAGGATCGACCATGGCCAGCCAGCCCGACAATCCAGCCGACCCGTTCAAGAAGGCCCTAGCCGAAGCGACGCGCGTTCTGGCGAACGATCCCGACCTCGGCGTCACCTATTCCGTCGATCCGCCGGGACTGTCGAACGACAACCTGCGCCTGCCGCAGATCAGCCGACGCGTCACGCGGGACGAGGTGCTGCTGGCGCGCGGGACGGCGGACGGTTTCGCGCTGCGCAGACGCTATCACGATGACGCGACCAACACGCGATACGCGCCGCAGGGGCAGATGGCGCGCGACCTTTACGACGCGATGGAAACGGCCCGGTGCGAGGCGATGGGCGCGCGCACCATGCCGGGCACCGCGGGCAACATCGACGCCCGGATCGGCGCCGACGCGGCGCGCAAGGGCTATGCGCAGATCACCGACCGGGCGGATGCGCCCCTGTCGGTCGCCGCCGGCTACATGATCCGCCAGCTCGCCACCGGGCGGCCGCTGCCCGAGGGGGCCGACAACGTGATGCGCCTGTGGCGCGAGGTGTTTGAGGGACAGGCCGGACAGACGCTGTCCAACCTAGGCGAAAGCCTGGACGATCAAGCCGCGTTCGCCCGCATCGCGCGTCAGGTGATCGACGATCTGGGTTACGGCGACCAGCTTGGCGACGACCCCGATGCCGCGGATCCCGACGACGAGGACCAGGCACAGCCGGACGATGCCGAGGACGAGACCGACCAGGGCGGCGATCAGGACGAGGGCGAGGAAGCCGAGACGACACCCCAGAGCAGCCAGGACCAGACGCAGGACGCCGCGCAGGCCGAAGTTTCGATGGACGACATGGCCGAAGGCGAGTCGGGCGAGGAAACCGAACTGCCCGAAGGGGATGCGCCGCTGCAACCCCCGCCGCCCGCGCCCGTCAGCGAGGCCGATCCGGGATACGAGGTCTTCACCCAGGACTTTGACGAGGAAATCCGCGCCGAGGATCTGGCCGAGCCTGCCGAACTGGACCGGCTGCGCGCCTATCTGGACCAGCAACTCGATCCGCTGAAAGGCGCGGTCGGGCGTCTGGCCAACAAGTTGCAACGCCGCCTTCAGGCCAAGCAGAACCGAAGCTGGGAATTCGATCGCGAAGAAGGCATCCTCGATGCCGGGCGTCTCGCGCGCGTCGTCGTGTCGCCCACCACACCGCTGTCCTTCAAGGTCGAGAAGGATACCGAGTTTCGCGATACCTGCGTCACGCTGCTGCTGGACAATTCCGGCTCCATGCGGGGTCGGCCGATCAGCATCGCGGCAATCTGCGCGGACATTCTGGCGCGCACTCTGGAACGCTGTCAGGTCAAGACCGAGATTCTGGGCTTCACCACCCGCGCGTGGAAGGGCGGCCAGTCGCGCGAACGCTGGCTGGCCGAGGGGCGTCCGGCCCAGCCCGGCCGCCTGAACGATCTGCGGCACATCGTGTACAAATCCGCCGACGCGCCGTGGCGGCGGGCGCGGCCCAATCTGGGCCTGATGATGAAGGAAGGGCTGCTGAAGGAGAATATCGACGGCGAGGCGCTGGAATGGGCGCATCGGCGGATGCTGTCGCGCCCCGAATCGCGTCGGATCCTGATGGTGATCTCGGACGGGGCGCCGGTGGACGACAGCACGCTGTCGGTCAATCCCGCCAACTATCTGGAAAAGCACCTGCGCGACGTCATCGCCATGGTCCAGCGCCGCCGCGCCGTCGAACTGATCGCCATCGGCATCGGCCACGACGTGACACGCTATTACGACCGGGCGGTCACGATCACGGATGTCGAGCAACTGGCAGGCGCCATGACCGAGCAACTGGCCGGGCTTTTCGACAGCGATCCGCGCAAGCGCGCCCGCGTCGTCGGCATGCGCCGCGTCCGCTGAAAGATCGAGGTCATCGCCATGTTCCAGTCCTTCGACACCCCCACGCGCCCCGAACAGGGGCCGCCGCGTCTGGCCCTGTTGCGTGACCGTCTGGCCCAGGACGGTCTGGATGCGTTTCTGGTGCCGCGTGCCGACGCGCATCAGGGCGAATATGTGGCGCCGGCCGATGCGCGACTTGAATGGCTGACGGGGTTCACCGGGTCGGCGGGTATGGCCGTCGTCACCCGCGATGCCACCGCCCTGTTCGTCGACGGTCGCTACCGCATTCAGGGACGCGCCCAGGTCGCGGACGAAATCGCGATCCGAAACCTGCCGGGTGACCGGCCCGAGGAATGGCTCGCGCACGAATTGCAGGCCGGCGGCCGCGTCGGGTTCGATCCCTGGCTGCATACCGCGGCCGAGATCCGGCGGTTCAACAAGGCGCTGGAGGCGCGGGACATCGCGCTTCTGCCGGTAGACAATCCGCTGGATGCCGTGTGGACGGACCGCCCGCCGCCGCCAAGCGGCAAGGCCGAATTCTATCCCGACAGGCTGGCGGGGGCGACGGCGGCGGCCAAGCGCCAGCGCATCGCCGGTATCCTGCGCGATGCCGGTCACGCATGGGCCGTCCTGACCCTGCCCGACAGCATCTGCTGGTTGCTCAACATCCGCGGCCACGACATCCCCCGCATTCCCGTCGTCCAGTCCTTCGCGCTGATCGAGGCGGATACGGCGCGTGTGCGGTTGTTCGTCGATCCGGCAAAGGTCGCGCAGCTGACGCTGGACGGGGTCGATTGCCTGCCGGCGGATGGCCTGCTGGCGGCGCTCGCCACGCTTTCGGGGCCGGTCCACGTCGATCCGGCGACCGCCCCGTTCGTCGTCCTCGACACGCTGAACGCATATGGCGTTGCGGTGGCCGAGGGGGACGATCCCTGCATTCTGCCCAAGGCCGTCAAGACCAATGCCGAACTGGCCGCCACCCGCACTGCGCATCTGCGCGACGGCGCGGCGCTGTGCGGCTTTCTCTGCTGGCTTCATGCGCGCACGGCCGAGGTGGCGCAGGGTCGCGCCCGCCTGACCGAGATCGACGTGGTGACGAAGCTGGAGGAGTTTCGCAGACAGACGGGCGCCTTGCGCGACATCAGTTTCGATACCATCGCCGGATCCGGGCCGAACGGCGCCATCGTGCATTACCGCGTCACCCGCGACAGCGATCGTGCGCTGCAACCGGGCGATCTGCTGCTGGTGGACAGCGGCGGGCAGTATCTGGACGGCACCACGGACATCACCCGGACGATCGCTGTCGGCGACCCCGATGCCGACCAGATCGCTGCCTATACCCGCGTTCTGCAAGGCCTGATCGCCGTCAGCCGCGCGCGGTTTCCAAAAGGTCTGGCCGGACGCGATCTGGACGCCCTGGCGCGCGCGCCCCTGTGGATGGCCGGTCAGGATTACGACCACGGTACCGGCCATGGCGTCGGCGTCTATCTCTCCGTTCACGAAGGCCCCCAGCGCCTCAGCCGCATTGGCGAGACGACGCTCCGGCCCGGCATGATCCTGTCGAACGAGCCCGGCTATTACCGCGACGGCGAATGGGGCATCCGCATCGAGAACCTCGTCGCCGTGCAGCAAGCGCCGGACCTGTCCGGCGCCGATGCCGGACGCGCGATGCTGGCCTTCGAGACGCTGACCTGGGTGCCGCTCGACCGCAGATTGATAAACGCATCGGCGCTGTCGGCGGATGAAACAGCGTGGATCGACGGCTATCATGTCGAAATCGCTGAAAAGATGCGTGCGTTGGTGCCCGCCGAGGTTGTGGAGTGGCTGGCCGGGGCGACGGCACCTCTCTGACTGGCGCCTTGCAGCGTCGCCCCGTTCGGCTAGGCTGCCACGAAACAGGAGAGAGCGATGGCGAAGGATTATATCCGGGTCGAGAAGTCGGGCGGGAAGTGGGTCGTGCGGGCCGGCGGTGCCGTGATCGGCGAATCTTCGGCTGTCTTGCTGCTGCACGAGGGCAATCTGCCGGTCGTCGCCTATTTCCCGCGCGACGACATCGCCATGGCCTTCCTGGACCGCAGCGACAGCACCACTCATTGCCCCCACAAGGGGGACGCCAGCTATTATTCCATCGAGACCAAAAGCGTGACCATAGACGACGCGGCCTGGAGCTATGAGGATCCAATCCCGGCGGCGGCGGCGATCAAGGGATATCTGGCCTTCGTCGAGGACGAGGTGACGGTCGAGGAGATCTGATCGTCACGAATGTTCTTCGGCCGCCGTCGCGGCCAACGCGCGGTTATAGGCGCGCAGGGCATCCACGTGAAACAAGGCGCCCAGGATCTCGGGCGCCTCGCCCCGGCCGCCCAGGCGCACGACGGGGATGAACGTGCGCCCGGTTTCGTCGAAGATCGGCAGCGCCGTCGCAAGCGTCGCGTTGCCATCGACCGATATGCCTTCCTCGATGGCTTCCCACAACGCGTCCGGCGGGGCTGCACGGGCATGGTCCGAGGTGCGCATCACGTTGGCGACGCGGAACATGGACAGAAGATAGGCCTGCGGTCCCTTCGACAGCGTGATCTTGCGCCGTTCCAACTGGCTGAGGAAAAAGCTGCGGTCGACCAGCCGAGACGCCAGCGCGGTGGACATGCTGACCGCCACCATGACCGCCAGCCCGGTCTGCCAGTCGCCCGTCAACTCGAACACGATCAGCGTCGTGGAGATCGGAGCGCCCAGGACGGCCCCGGCGACCGCACCCATCCCGGCCAGCGCATAAAGCGTTCCCGACCCCGATATGTCGGGAAAGATGCCGGTCGCGATCGCCCCGAAGGCAAGACCCGTCAGCGCGCCCACCATCAGCGACGGCGAAAAGACCCCGCCGCCCATCCGTCCGCCCATGGTGATCGCCACCGCCGCCGTCTTGACGACGCAGAAGACAATCGCCTGATACCACAGAAGCTGCCCGGTCAACGCGCGCGACGTCGTCTCGTAGCCCACGCCGATGACATGGGGGAACCAGATCGCGATCAGCCCCAGCAGCGCGCCGGCGATGGCGGGCCGCAGCCAGCGGGGAATGCCCAGCCGCCTTTGCCAGCGGGTGCCAAGATCGTCCGTCCAGAAGATCGCGCGCATGAAAACCACCGCGACCAGCCCGCAAAGCAGCCCCAGCAAGAGGAACGCCGGCAACTCGCCGTAAAATCCCATCGCCCCCTCGGTGGGCAGGCGGAACTCGGTCAGGCCCCCGAACTCGACGCGGTTGATGACGGTCCCGACGGCGCTGGCGATGACGATGGGTGCGAAGGATTTGACGGCGAAGTGCCTCAGCACCACCTCCATCGCGAACAGCGCGCCGGCGATGGGGGCGTTGAACGAAGCCGATACCGCCGCGGCGACGGCACAGCCCAGCAATTCGCGCGCGGTGATCCCGTCGGCGGAAATCATGCGGTTGACCCAGGTGCAGATCACCGCTGCCAGCAGCACGACCGGCCCCTCGCGCCCCGTCGATCCGCCGGCGGCCAGCGTGACAAGCGACGCGGCGGTCGATGCCATGCCTTCCTTCGTCTCGACCTGTCCTTCGTAAAGCGCCGATCCCTCGATCACATGGGCGACCGACCGCGCCTGCCCGTCCGGCGTGAAAAGGTGCAGGATCATCCCCACGACCAGCCCGCCGCCGATGGGGACCGCCAGAACCCAGAACCACGGCAATCCCGCCGCGAAGCTGTGGATGTGATCGACATCGTTCGTGCCGTAAAGGATCGCCTGAAGCGCGTTGATCGCCTTGCGAAAGAACAGCGCGGCGAAGCCTGCCGCGATGCCGACGGCAAGCGCGATGAACCAGAACTGGATCTGCCCCGGCCCGCGATGCCTGAGCACATCCCATGCCCCGCGCGAGGATCGCGCCGCCCGGTCGAGCCAGCCCAGACGGGGGGATGCGGCCTTGGTCATGCTCCACTCCGGCGGGCGGCAGGACGCGGCGGCCGCGCCCGCCCTGCCCGGCCCCTTCCGCTGCATAGGACATCGCGCGCCGTGCCGGAACCCCGGCGGCACCCTCAGGTCAGGCGGCCGGCCGCCATGCGCACGGTGCGGTCCATCCGCGCGGCAAGATCGAGGTTGTGGGTCGCGATCAGCGCGGCCAGTCCGGTGTCGCGCACCAGCGACAGCAGGGCGGCGAAGACGGTGTCGGACGTGCCGGGGTCGAGGTTGCCGGTCGGCTCGTCCGCCAGCAGCAGACGCGGGGCATTGGCCAGCGCCCGGCAGACCGCCACGCGCTGCTGTTCGCCCCCCGAAAGCGCGCCCGGACGATGCCCCGCCCTTCGGTCGAGTCCGACGCTGTCCAGCAGCATCCGCGCACGGTCGAGGGCTTTGGCCTGCGGCACACCGGCGGCAAGCTGCGGCAGCACGATATTCTCGGCCGCGGTGAATTCGGGCAGAAGGTGGTGGAGCTGATAGACAAAGCCGATATCCGCCCGCCGCGCCTGCGTGCGGCGACGATCCGACAGGCGCGTCATGTCCTGCCCCGCCAGCAGCACCCGCCCCGCATCGGCCGTGTCGAGAAGCCCGGCGATGTGCAGCAGCGTCGATTTGCCCGCGCCGGAGGGCGCGACGAGCGCCACAAGCTCGCCCGCCGCGACGGTGAGCGAGGCGCCGCGAAGCACCGTCACCTCGGACGGCGCGCCGGGATTGTAGCGCTTTTCGATCCCGTCCAGCGTCAGCACCGCGTCACTCATAGCGCAAAGCCTCCACCGGGTTCATGCGCGCGGCGCGGCGGGCGGGAAAGATGGTGACGACGAAGGACAGACCCAGCGACAGCGCGACCGCAGACAGCACGTCGCCCGCTTCCAGCCGGGCGGGCAGGAAGCTGATGCCGCGTATCGACGGATCCCACACGTCGCCGCCCGCCAGCCCGTCCACGATGGCGAAGATGGGGTCGATCCAGATCGCAAAGGCGCAGCCCAGCGCCACGCCCATCGCCGTGCCGACAACGCCCGTCAGCGACCCGCAGATGAAGAAGACGCGCAGGATCGACCCTTCTGTCAGGCCAATGGTGCGCAGGATGCCGATGTCGCGGCCCTTGTTCTTGACCAGCATGATCAGGCCCGACACGATGTTCATGGCCGCGATCAGCACCAGCACCGACAGGATAACGAACATCACGTTGTCCTCCATGTCGAGCGCGCGCAGGAAGCTGCCGCTGGCATCCTTCCACGTCCAGACCAGCGCCATGTCGCCCGCGGCCTGGGCGATCGGCAGGGCCATGGACTCGGCGTCGTCGGGATCGGCGACCATCACCTCGATTTCGTCGGCGGCGCCTTCGCGGTTGAAATAGACCTGTGCCTCGTCGAAGGGCATATAGACGCGGGTGCGGTCGATGTCCCAGCGCCCGGCGGTGAAGATATAGACGATGGGATAGTTCGACACGCGCGGACTGGTGCCGAAAGCCGTGCGCGCCCCGTCCGGGGAAATCAGCTTGAGCGTATCGCCAAGCCCCACATTCAGTTCGCGCGCGATGCCGGACCCGATGGCGATGCCCGGAATGTCGCCCGTGCCGAAATCGGCCAATGTGCCTTCGGCTTCCTGCGGGTCGGCGATGCGGGGAATGGCGGCCAGATCGTCGGGGGCGATGCCATAAACCTCGACCCCCGCATTGGCGCCGCGATGGGTGGCCATGACCTGTCCCTTGACCAGCGGGGCGGCGTGGACGACGCCCGGCACCGCGCGCACGCGGTCGGTCATGGCGACGTGATCCTCGATCACGCGGCTGGTGCCGCCGCCCGGCGTCGCATGCGGCACGGCATAGACCGTCAGATGCGCGTTGGTCCCCAGGATGGTATCGACGAATTCCTCGCGGAACCCGGACCGCACGGCCAGCGTCGCGATCAACGCGAAGACCGCCAGGGTAATGCCGATCAGGCTGATCCAGGTCATCACGCTGACGCCGCCCTCGGCGCGCCGGGCGCGCAGATAGCGCCAGGCGATCAGCCATTCGAAGCGCGAGAACGGGGCGGGACCGGACAAGGCGAACCTCCTGCCTAGGGACCGGGGAGCCATGGGGGATGCGCCGGGTCCGGTCAAGCCTCGCCCCGGCAGCGCGCAGGCGTTAGGAAGACCGCATGAAACAGGTGATCTGCATCAACTGGGGCAGCAAATACGGCGCGCCCTTCGTCAACAGGCTTTACGCGATGGTGGCGCGCAACATCACGCCGCCTTTCCGCTTCACATGCTTTTGCGACGACGCGACCGGCTTCCGCGCCGAAGTGGACGCGCAGCCGCTGCCGCCCATCGACTATGCGCTGCCCGTCAATTCGCGCGGCATCTGGCCGAAATCGCGGCTTTGGGGGCCGAAGCTTGCCGATCTGACGGGGCCGGTGCTGTTTCTGGACCTCGACCTGGTGATCGTCGGGTCGCTGGATGCGTTCTTCGCGTTCGGCGATCCGTCCGACATCGTCCTGACGCGCAACCATTCGACCCCGTTCGAACGCTTGGGCCAGACATCGTGCTTTCGCTTCCCCGTGGGCGCGCTGGCCCCGATGCAAGCCGCCTTCGCCGCCGATCCGCAGGGCATCGCGGACGCCTACGAGTTCGAGCAGCGCTTCGTCACGCGCAACGCGCCGGGCGGCATCCGCTTCTTTCCGCGCGCCTGGGTCCGGCACTTCCGCCAGAATTGCCGCCGGACCTTTCCGTTGAACTACTTTCTGGAACCGCGCCTGCCCCGCGATGCCCGCATCGTCATCTTTCCCGGCGGCCTGCATCCGCAGCACGCCATCGACGGCCGCTATGGCCCGGCCTATCCGCAGGCCACGCCGATGCAGCACCTTCGCGGCCTCATGGCCCCCGACCGGCCGGAGCCGCCCGCGCGCTATCTGCGCCACTACATGCGCCCCTCGTCCTGGGTGGCGGAGCATTGGCGCGAGTGATAACGCCAAGCCCGACGCCAACCCCGGAGATCCCGATGCGCCTGAGCCGCTATTTCCTGCCCGTCCTGAAAGAGACCCCGTCCGAGGCGCAGATCGTCAGCCACCGCCTGATGCTGCGCGCGGGCATGATCCGTCAGGCAGCGGCCGGCATCTATTCCTGGCTTCCGCTGGGCTATCGCGTGCTGCGCAACATCGAGCGGATCGTGCACGAGGAACAGCAGCGCGCGGGCCACATCCCGATGCTGATGCCGACGCTGCAGCCGGCGGAATTGTGGCAGGAATCGGGGCGATATGACGATTATGGCAAGGAGATGCTGCGGATTTCCGACCGCCACGGTCGCGACATGCTGTATGGCCCCACCAACGAGGAGATGATCACCGACATCTTCCGGTCGGGCGTCAGCAGCTATCGCGAACTGCCCCTGACGCTTTACCATATCCAGTGGAAGTTCCGCGACGAGGTGCGGCCCCGCTTCGGCGTCATGCGGGGGCGCGAGTTTCTGATGAAGGACGGCTATACCTTCGACACCACAAAAGAGGGCGCGCTGCATGCCTACAACCGCCACCTGGTCAGCTATCTGCGGACCTATGAACGGCTGGGGCTGAAGGCCATCCCGATGCGCGCCGATGGCGGACCGATCGGCGGCGACTACACGCACGAGTTTCTTGTCCTGGCCGAGACCGGCGAATCCGAGGTTTTCTATGACAGCGAGGTGACGGATCTGACCTTCGGCGACCGCGTCATCGACTATGACGACGTGGACCAGTGCGCCGCCGTGTTGGAAGAGTTCACGACCCGCTATGCGCGCACGGACGAAACGCATGACGAGGCGATCTTTGCCGAAGTTCCCGAAGATCGCCGCCGCAGCGCGCGCGGGATCGAGGTTGGGCAGATCTTCTATTTCGGCACCAAGTATTCCGACGCGATGGGCGCGACCGTCACCAATGCCGACGGCCAGGCCGTGCCGGTGCATATGGGCAGCCACGGCATCGGCGTCAGCCGCCTTGTCGGCGCGATCATCGAAGCCAGCCATGACGACAAGGGCATCGTCTGGCCCGAAGGCGTGACCCCCTTCCATGTCGGCATCGTCAATCTGCGCCAGGGCGACGCCGCCTGCGACACGGCCTGCGAGGGGATTGAAGCGGCCTTGGAGGCGCACGGCCTCGATCCGCTCTATGACGACCGCGAGGAACGGGCGGGCGCCAAGTTCGCCACGATGGACCTGATCGGCCTGCCCTGGCGCCTCACCGTCGGCCCGCGCGGCATCGCCAACGGTCTGGTCGAGCTGACGAACCGCCGCACCGGCGAAAGCGAGGAGATGAGCGTCGAGGACGCGGTGGCGCGGGTGGCCGCGATTTACGCAAGGTAGCGTCGGGTTCAGGGCATTGTGCCCTTACCGGGATCGACCGCCCCACCTTACCGGCAGCCCGGTCCATGACCGCTTGAGGTGGACAGGCGTCTGCACCGCATCACATTGCCCTCCGTCAATGCAGGAGGAGCATCCATGACCCGCTTATCCCTCATCGCCCTGTCGATGGCGCTGACCGGCCCCGCGCTGGCCCAGCCCGTCGAGCAGGGACCAAAGAACGTGCCCGAGTTCGAACCCGCCTGGCCCACCCAGACGCGCGCCCCGGCACAGGACAGCGGCGTGACGCTGGACGTGCAGACCGTGGCCGACGGCCTGTCGCATCCCTGGGGGATCGAGGTGCTGCCGGACGGCGGCTATCTCGTGACCGAGCGGCCGGGCCGCCTGCGGGTCATCGAACCGGACGGCACCCTGCGCGACGCCCCCGTGGACGGCGTGCCCGAGGTCATGTCGCAGGGCCAGGGCGGGCTGCTGGATGTGAAGCTGGCCGAGGATTTCGCCGAAAGCGGTCTGATCTTTCTCAGCTATGCCAAGCCGATGGATGGTGGCGAATCGGCCACCGCCATGGCGCGCGGCATCCTGAACGACGACCGGACCGCGTTGACGGACGTGCGCGACATCTTCGTGCAGGAACCGGCCTATGCGAACGACAAGCATTTCGGCAGCCGGATCGTCACGCATGACGGCAACCTGTTCATCACGACGGGCGAACGGTCGGATCTGGCCACGCGCGAACGGGCGCAGGATTACGACAAGACCTATGGCAAGGTGGTCCGCGTCACCCCGACCGGATCCGCCCTGCCCGACAACCCGTTCGTAACGGTCGAGGATGCCATCGACACGATCTGGACGCTGGGGCATCGCAACGTCCAGGGCGCCGACATGCGACCCGGCACCGACGAGCTCTGGACGCTGGAACACGGGCCGAAGGGTGGGGACGAGCTGAATCTGATCCAGAAGGGCGCCAATTATGGCTGGCCGGTCGTCAGCTATGGGCAGCGCTATTCGGGCGAACCTATCGGCAGCGGCGAGCCGCGTCTGCCGCAGTTTCGAGAACCGCAATATTACTGGGATCCGGTCATCGCCCCCGGCGGCTTCCAATTCTACGAAGGCGATCTGTTCGAGGGCTGGAACGGCGACGTCATCGCCAGTTCGCTGCGTCCGGGCGGGATCAGGCGGCTGGTGCTGGATGGCGACCGCATCGTCGGCGAGGAGAAGTTTCTGGAGGATCGTGGCCGGATCCGCGATGTCGAGATCGACAGTGACGACAGCATCCTGCTTCTGACCGATTACGACGACGGTGCCGTCCTTCGGGTGACGCCGCAGCGGTGATACGCGCCTGCCCCCTTCGTAGGGGCAGGCGCGACAGGCATCAGGCGGCGAGGCCCAGCCTGTAAAGATGCAGCTCGAAGGTCGGGTGCTGTTCGGCACCCACGATACCGGGCTTCGCGTGCCGGAAGGTCGAGCGCCAGTAGGGCTGCGTGACGACCCCTTCGTCGCGCAGCAACTGCTCCAGCTCGGCCATCACCTCGCGACGGGCATCGACATCGGCGATGGACAGCGCGTCGGCCACCAGTTCGTCGAAGCGCGCGTTCGAGAAGGCGGTCTCGTTCCAGGGCTCGCCGCTGCGATAGGCCAGCGCCAGCGTCTGGATGCCCAGCGGGCGGTGCGCCCAATCGGTGACGCTGAACGGAAAGCCGGTCCAGCCGTTCCAGAAGGTACTGCCCGGCAAGATCGTGCGCTTGACCTTGATGCCCGCATCGCGAAGCTGCGCGGCCATCGCGTCCGCCGTGTTGCGCCGCCACTCATCGTCGATCGAAATCAGCTCATGCTCGAAATCGGCCATGCCCGCTTCTTCCAGAAGCGCCAGGGCCGCGTCCGGGTCGAAGACGGCGGGGCCGATATCGGCGTAGGCGGGGTGGATGGGGGCAACGTGGAAATTGGCCGCGACGACCCCGTTCCCCGAATAGCCCAGTTCCAGCAGCACGTCGTTGCTGACCGCCATGCTAAGCGCGCGGCGCACGCGCACATCGGCATAGGGCTTCATGCCGTTCACTTCGGCCGCCTGGTTGGGGCGGATGACCAGCGTGGCGGCGGTCAGGGATTCGCTTTCCTCCCATCCCAGCGCGTCGAACAGTTCCCGGAATTCGCCGACGCTTTCATAGATCATGTCGATCTCGTCCGCATCCGCCGCCGCGAAGATGGCCGACTGATCGGGGCCGAAATCCAGAAACTCGATCCGGTCCAGCGTCGCGGGGCCGAACACATCCGTTCCCCACCAGTCAAAATCCGCGTTCCGAACCAGCACGGCGCGCTGTCCCACCTCGTAGGCTTCGGGCAGATAGGGTCCGGTGCCGATGGGCGAGGCCAGCGGATCGCCCGAGAACGATTGATGCACGATGGCCGCGGGAAAGTCGGTGAAGCCCGCGATGATAGTGATGTCGGGCATGCCCGGACGCAGGATCACCGTCATATCGTCGGCAACCTCGATAGCGCCCTCGCGCGCGGTGCCGGTCGCCTCGTCGATCAGCGTCGCCATGCGGCTGACCATCGAATTGCCCTCGACGCTCTTGTCGCACCAGCGCCGGATGTTGAAGGCCACGTCCTCCGCGGTGAACGGATCGCCGTTGGTCCAGGTGATGCCGGGGCGCAGATGCAGGACGTATTCGGTCGCGTCCTCGTTGACCTCCCAGCTTTCCAGCAGCATGGGCGTGATGGACCCGTCGCGCTGGTATTCGGCCAGATATTCCAGCCAGCCGCGCGTCACGTTCGACATCTGCGGCCAGTCGAACAGCCGCGGGTCCTTCAGCGCCATGACCTGCTGCTGGATGCGCAGCGTGCCGCCGTCCTGCCTGTCCTGCGCATAGGCGGGCGCCCGAAGGCCCAGCATGCCATAGGCACCCGCGGCGGTCAGGCCCAGCGACGTGGCGCGGGCCAGAAACTCGCGCCGGGACAGTTCGCCGCGCGCGACCTCGTCCGCATGGCGCGCGATGGCGGGATGGGGATTGTCGGGGATCATTCGGTCTTCCTTCGCGGCGTGTTGGATCCAGCATCGAAGCATAGCCCCCTTCGCACCCGGATCAATCCGGCGCGCGTCGTCGCGCCGCCCTTGCGCGGATGGGACCGATGGGTGACAAGGATCGCGTTTCCTTCTGTCCGAGTAGCCAGATGGCCCTGCCTGTCCGCGATCAGCTGAAATACTGGGGGATCGCGGCGGCGGTCTTCCTGTTCCTGCTGTGGTGGCTGGGCGACGTGATCGTGCCGTTCCTGCTGGGCGCGGCCATCGCCTATCTGCTGGACCCCATCGCCGACCGGCTGGAACGTCTGGGGCTCAGCCGCGTGCTGGCGGTCGCGGTGATGACGGTGGCCAGCATCGTACTGCTGGTGGCGCTGATCCTACTGGTCATTCCCACGCTGATCAGCCAGGCCGCCAGCCTGGCCGAACAACTGGCCCGCGTCGCCGAAGCCGCGCCTGCCCTGCTGGCCGAGTTCCAGCTTTGGCTGACCACGCGGTTTCCCGCCCTCGCCGACAGGTTTCCCGGCCTCAACGATCTTGAGGCGACGCTGCGCCAGTCGCTGGTCAGCCTCGGCGACGGAATCAGGGCGCGGGGCGGCGCGCTTCTCGAAGGGGTGATCTCGTCGGCCAGCGGCATCCTGAACGCGGCGCTGCTGTTCGTCATCGTGCCGGTCGTCGCTTTCTACATGCTGCTGGACTGGGACCGGCTGGTCGCGCGGATCGACGCGCTGCTGCCGCGCGATCATGCGCCGGTCATCCGCCATGTCGCCGGGCAGATCGACGAGACGCTGGCCGGGTTCATTCGCGGACAGGGCACGGTCTGTCTGATCCTGGGCATCTATTACGCCGTGGCGCTGATGGCGGTGGGGTTGCAATTCGGGCTGGTCATCGGCGCGCTGGCGGGTTTCCTGACCTTCATTCCCTATGTCGGCGCGCTGGTCGGCGGTGTGCTGGCCATCGGCTTTGCGCTGTTCCAGTTCTGGGGCGACTGGCTGTGGGTCGTTCTGGTCTGGGCGATCTTCCAGTCGGGCCAGTTCGTCGAAGGCAACATTCTGACCCCTAAGCTGGTCGGCGGATCGGTCGGGCTGCACCCGGTCTGGCTGCTTTTCGCGCTGTCGGCCTTCGGCGCGGTCTTCGGGTTCGTCGGCCTGCTGGTCGCCGTGCCGGTCGCGGCCGCCTTGGGCGTGGTCGCGCGGTTCCTGACCGCGCGCTACAAGGAAAGCGAGCTTTACCGCGGCGTCACGGACGGATCCGCGCTGCCGCAGCGCTATCTGCCGGAGGAGAAATGACCGCGCAGATGGCGTTCGACCTGCCCGTCAGGCCCGCCTTCGGACGCGAAGATTTTGTCGTCTCGCCCGCCAATGCCGCGACCGTCGCCATGGTCGAGACGCCGAAGCTGTGGCCCGGCGGACGGCTGGCGCTGACCGGGCCCGAAGCGTCGGGCAAGTCGCATCTGGCGCAGGTCTGGGCGACGGGCACCGATGCCGTGATCGTCGCGGCGCGGGATCTGGCGCGGCTCGACGTGCCGACGCTGGCCAGTGCGCGGCGTCTGGTCGTCGAGGACGTGCCGCTGATCGGCGGGCAGCGCCGGGCCGAGGCGGCGATGTTCCACCTCTATAACCTGCTGGGGGCGGCCCATGGCAGGCTGCTGTTCACCGGGCGGGGGCCGGTCGCGGGTTGGGGGCTGTCGCTGCCCGATCTGGCCAGCCGCCTGCAATCGGCAACGGCGGTGGCCCTGCCGCCGCCCGATGACGCGCTGTTGCGCGCACTGCTGGCCAAGCATATGCGCGACCGGCAGGTGCCCCTGACCGAAGCGGTCGCGGATTACGTCGTCTCGCGCATGACCCGAAGTGCCGCGCGCGCCCATGCGCTGGCGGTCGAGCTGAACCGGCTGTCGCTGGCGCGGCGCCGGCCGGTGACGATTCCGCTGGCGCGTGACGCCTTGCTGGCGCTTGGCGACGGGGGATGACGCGATGACGGCAACCGATTTCCTGAACGCGCCCTTCCCCGATCCCGTCCCCCCGGCCGAGGGCGAGGACATCGCCGGCCCGGCGCGGTTCTTCAACCGCGAGCTGAGCTGGCTGTCCTTCAACTGGCGTGTGCTGGAAGAAGCAGAGAACGCGCGCGTTCCCCTGCTGGAACGCCTGCGGTTCCTGTCGATCAGCGCAAACAACCTCGACGAATTCTATACCGTCCGCGTCGCGGGTCTGCGCGAACTGGCGCGGGCGGGCAATTCGGTGCCCGCCGCCGACGGGCTGACGCCGGCGGAGCAACTGGCCCTGATCAATCGCGACGCCCGCGACCTGATGGCGCGCCAGCAGCGCGTCTATTCGGACCTGCGCGCCGAGATGGCGACGGCGGGCGTTTGCATCCTGCATGGCGAGGATCTGACCGAAGCCGATCGCGCCCATCTGCGCGACGTTTTCATCGCGCAGGTCTTTCCGGTTCTGTCCCCGCTGGCAATCGACCCCGCGCATCCCTTTCCGTTCATTCCCAACACCGGCTTTTCGCTGGCGCTGCAACTGGAACGGACGGGCGACCGGCGGCGGCTGCGCGCCCTGCTGCCGATCCCCGCGCAGATCCCGCGCTTCGTCAGGCTGGCATCCCCCGATGGGCAGCAAAGGTTCCTGCCGCTGGAAGACCTGCTGCTGCTTCACCTCGACATCCTCTATCCCGGCTATGTCCGGCGCGGCCATTGCACCTTCCGCATCCTGCGCGACAGCGATCTCGAGCTTGAGGACGAGGCCGAGGATCTGGTGCGCGAGTTCGAGGTCGCGCTGAAGCGTCGCCGCCGGGGCGAGGTGGTGCGCCTGACCATTTCGCCCAATGCGCCGCCGGCATTGCGCCGCGTCATCATGACCGAGCTGCCCGTGACCGAGGCCGAGATCGTCGAGGTCGAGGGCATGATCGGCATTTCTGACCTGTCCGAGCTGGTGCTCAAGGAACGGCCCGACCTTCTCTGGCCCGCCTTCCTGCCCCGGATCCCCGAACGGGTGCAGGACCATGCGGGCGACATGTTCGCGGCGATCCGGCAAAAGGACATGCTGCTGCATCACCCCTACGAAACGTTCGACATGGTGGTGCGTTTTCTGGTGCAGGCCGCCGCCGACCCGGATGTCGTGGCGATCAAGCAGACGCTTTACCGCACGTCCTATGACAGCCCTATCGTGGACGCCCTTTGCGCCGCGGCCGAGGCTGGAAAATCGGTCACGGCGCTGGTCGAGCTGAAAGCGCGCTTCGACGAAGCCGCCAATATCCGCCAGTCGCGCAAGCTGGAACGCGCGGGCGCGCATGTGGTCTATGGCTTCATCGACCTCAAGACCCATGCCAAGATCAGCACCGTCGTGCGCCGCGAAGGGGACAGCCTGCGCACCTACACCCATTACGGCACCGGCAACTACCACCACATCACCGCACGCATCTATACGGACCTGTCGTTCTTCACCTGCGATCCGGCGCTGGGCCGCGATGCGACGCGCGTCTTCAACTATCTGTCGGGCTACGCGCAGCCTGCCAGCCTGGAGAATCTGGCAATTTCGCCCATTTCGCTCAAATCGACGATACTGGAACGGATCGCCGAGGAGGCGGCGAACGCCCAGGCGGGCAGGCCCGCCGCGATCTGGGCCAAGATGAACGCGCTGATCGACGCCGATGTGATCGACGCCCTTTACGACGCGGGGCGCGCAGGGGTGAAGATCAGCCTGGTCATCCGCGGCATTTGCGGGCTGCGGCCGGGCATTGCGGGGCTCAGCGACAACATCCGCGTCAAGTCCATCGTCGGGCGCTTTCTGGAACACAGCCGCATCGTGTGCTTCGGCAACGGTCAGGCCCTGCCATCGAAGAAGTGCCGCGTCTATATATCCAGCGCGGACTGGATGGGCCGCAATCTGGCGCGCAGGGTCGAAACGCTGGTCGAATGCACCAACCCCACCGTCAAGGCGCAGATCGTCAGTCAGATCATGGCAGCGAACATGGCCGATGTCGCGCAAAGCTGGATCCTCGCCCCCGACGGCCGTTCCGAGCGGCTGTTGCCGGAGGACGGGCGCGCCTTCTCGTGCCATCGCTTCTTCATGGAAAACCCCTCGCTGTCGGGGCGCGGGTCGGCCGGCGCATCCGATGTGCCCGCCCTGACCCATTCCGACGAATGACCCCATGCCGCGTTGACGCCCGGTCCTCGTCGCGGCATGGTCGCGCCGCACCGGCCGCGACCCTGGGACCATGACGCAACACATCCCCGACCGTCACGACCCGGACGCGGCATCCGATGATTTCGGGCCGTTCGGACGGCCGCTTTTCGACGATCCCGATGCGCGGGCGCTGGAACGCGTCGGCGTCATCGATATCGGATCGAACTCGGTCCGGCTGGTGGTTTTCGACGGCGCGGCGCGATCGCCGGCCTATTTCTTCAACGAAAAGGTGATGTGCGGCCTCGGGCGCGGCTTTGCCGCCACGGGCCGTCTGGATCCCGAAGGACGGACGCGCGCGCTGGCTGCCCTACGGCGCTTTGCCAAGTTGGCCAGCGGCATGGGCGCGTCGCCGGTCATCGCCGTGGCCACCGCCGCCGTGCGCGAGGCGTCGGACGGCCCCGAGTTCCGGGCGGAAGTCACGCGCGAGACGGGTCTGCGGATGTGGGTCGTCAACGGCCGCGAGGAGGCACGCCTGTCCGCGCAGGGCGTTCTGCTGGGCTGGCCGGGCGCCGAAGGGCTGGTCAGCGACATCGGCGGATCCTCCATGGAACTGGCGAAGATCGGCAAGGGCAAGGTCGGGGCGCGCGTCAGCACCCGGCTGGGTCCGCTGCGGCTTCAGGGGCTGGGCAGCAAGAAGGCCATCCGCGCCGAGATCGAAGAGACCATCGCCGCGCAGGTCGCCGAGATGGGCATGCACCACAAGCGGCTGTTCCTCGTCGGCGGATCGTGGCGGGCCATCGGCCGGATCGACATGGAACGGCGCGGCTATCCGCTGCATGTCCTGCACGAATACCGCATGGATCCGGCCGATATCCGCGCCACCATCGCCCATATTCACGAGACCGGCATCGACGCGTTGCGCGCGCAGACCGGCATCGGCGAGGCGCGAATGGCGCTGGTGCCCTTAGCATCCCTGGTGCTGGGAACGCTGGTGCGCAAGCTCAAGCCGCGCGAGATCGCCGTCAGCAGTTACGGCATCCGCGAAGGCATGCTCTACCAGCAGATGCCGCAGCATCTGCGCGACCGCGATCCCCTGATCGAGGCATGCCGCTTTGCCGAGCGCAAGGATGCCCGGATGCCGGGATTTGGCCGCGCGCTCTACAAATTCGTCGCGCCCCTGTTCAAGAAAGAGCCCGAAAGCCGCCACCGCATCCTGCGCGCGGCCTGCCTGCTGCACGACGTCAGCTGGCGCACCCATCCCGATTACCGGCACGAAGCCTGCTTCGACAATGCCACGCGGGCCAATCTGGGCGGCCTGACCCACCCCGAGCGTGTGTTTTTGGGGCTGGCCCTGTTGCACCGATATAAGAACAGCCGCGCGGGCACGCGGTTCGAGGGAATGATCGGCATCCTGTCCGAGCCCGAGATTGCGCAGGCCGAGGTTCTGGGCCGCGCCATGCGGTTCGGCGCCATGTTTTCGGCGCAGAAACCGAACGATCTGGGCGAATTGCGCTGGTTTCCCAAGCGCCGGCATCTGGAACTGCGGTTGTCCGACAGCGCCCGTGATCTGATGGGCGAGGTGGCCGTCGCCCGCTTCAAGTCGCTGGCCGCCGCGCTTCAGGCAACCCACGACATCGGCCGCCGCGTTCCCTGATCGCTAAAGCTCGACCTCGCCGCCTTCGGGAATGTCCTGCGGCACCGGCGTCAGCTTTTCCTTGCGGCGGATGATGATGTCGCCGTTCGGCAGAACCTCGGGCGGGTGATACCGGCTGAGGTCGTCCACGGTGATACCCTGGAAATCCCATTCCTTCAGCGCTTCGGCCAGATCGCGCATCTGCGGCTCGACCTCGCCCATCAGGCCGCGCAGCAGGCGGCGCGCCCCGTCGGACAGAAGGCCAAGCCCTTCGTCTATATCCGAACGGTCGTCCGGCTGCGGCATGTCGGGACCGGGTTGCTGCGCCGCCAGCGGCGACGCGACAGCCCCCAGAGCGAGCACAAGAAGGATGCGTTTCATGGCGCTCAATCTAGGCGCTTCCACCCTCCTGTCGAGGGGGCCGCGTCAGCCGGCCTTGCCGGCGATCTCCTCCCACGCGGCGTTAAGGGCGATCAGCCGGCGTTCGGCCATGCGCACGGCCTCGGCCGGAAGGCCCCGCGCGGCAAGGCGGTCGGGGTGGGTCTCGCGCACCATCCGCCGCCACGCGGCCCGCGCCTGGGCGACGGTCGCGTCGGGGGGCAGGCCCAGAACCTCCCAAGGGTCGGGGCGGGCATCGGGGACGAACCGGGTGCGCAGCGACCGGAACTCGCGCTCGCTCAGCCCGAAGATTTCGCGCACGCGCGACAGGAACGTGTCTTCGTCAGGATGATAGGTGCCATCGGCCACGGCGATGTGGAACAGCCCTTCCATCAGATCGCAAAGCGCGCGGTTGCCCGTGCCATACATCGCCCGGATACGCGCCGCGTATTCCTCGAACCCGGCGACATCCTGCCGGGCAAGGTCGAAGACCCGTGCCGCCGCGGCCTCGTCCTCGGGGGGGATGTGGAACACCTCGCGGAAGGCCGTCACCTCGTCGCGGGTCACGCGGCCATCGGCCTTGGCCATCTTGGCCCCCAGCCCGATCACCGCGATGGTGAAGGCGACCGACCGTTCGGGAGGGGTGCGCAGCCGGTCGAATATGGCCGACAGCCCCTCGCCCGAGGTCAGGGCCGACATGGCGGCGGCGATGCGTTGCCAGATGCTCATGCGGCCTTCTAGCGCAATCGCGCGGGGACGCCACCCGATCCTCGGGCCGGATCACGTCAGCAGACGCCGTCCCCCTAGCGTCGCGATCTCGGCGCTCAGCCCCACGGACCCGCGGGAAAACACAACCTGCGCCAGACCGCGCAAAGCTGGCCAGTCCTCAAGCAGCGCGTCGATCCGCGGATGGCCGACCGTCAGCCCCGTCAACCGCAGACCAGTGTCGGGCAGGATGCTTGCGGCACCCCTGCCCCGCCATGCGATCAGGCCCGGCGCCGCGCCGTCCAGCGGAAGGCATCCGTCGCGTGGCACCGCCATGCGCCACCGCAGATCGCCGCGCGCAAGATCCATCGGAACGCCGATACCGGGCGGGGCATGTTCCAGCGCCGCGTCCAGATCGTCGCAGGCGGCGACCCAGTTGGTCAAGGCCGGCGCGCCCGAATGGCGGTCGAGGTCGAACCACCGCGCGCGCCCCGGATCCGGTGCGTCGGGATCGACGGCGATGACCTCCAGATAGCAGGCGGGGCCGAGCGACAGCAGCAGGTTATGCGTTCCCATCGCCGCGTGGCGACCGCCCGGACCGGGACGCACGCCAAGCGCCGCCGCGACCCGCTCCGCGCCTTCGGCCACGGTCGCGGCCGTCACCACCAGGTGATCGAGCCGCAGCGCCGCCCCTGCTGTCATGCGGTTTGCCGGGCCGAGCGGATCAACGCCAGAACCTCGGCCGCGGCAGCGGGAATATTGGTGCCCGGCCCGAAGATCGCGGCGACGCCCGCATCCCTTAGGAAGGCATAGTCCTGTGCCGGAATGACGCCGCCGCACACGACCAGGATATCCCCTGCGCCCGCCGCCTTCAGTTCGGCGATCAGCCGCGGCGCAAGCGTGCGGTGCCCGGCAGCCTGCGAGGAAATGCCGACGACATGCACGTCGTTGTCCACCGCGTCGCGGGCCGCTTCCTCGGGGGTCTGGAACAACGGGCCGACATCCACGTCGAAGCCGATATCGGCGAAGGCCGTGGCGATGACCTTGGCGCCCCGGTCGTGCCCGTCCTGTCCCATCTTGACGACCAGCATCCGGGGGCGGCGGCCTTCTTCATCCGCGAATGCCTCGACATCCTTCTGGATGCGCGCGAACCCCTCGTCGCCTTCATAGGCCGCGCCATAGACGCCCGACAGGGTTCGCACCTCGGCGCGGTGCCGGCCGAAGGCGCGTTCCATCGCATCGCTGATCTCGCCCACCGTCGCCCGTGCGCGGGCCGCATCGACCGCCAGGTCGAGCAGGTTCGCCTCGCCGCGCGCGCCCTCTTCCAGCGCTTTCAGCGCCGCATCGCAGGCCGCCTGATCGCGGGTGGCGCGGATCCGGTCCAGCCGGGCCACCTGCGACGTGCGCACGCCCGCATTGTCCACCACGCGGATATCCAGCGCATCCTCGGTTTCCAGACGGAAGCGGTTGACGCCGACGATCACCTCCTCGCCCCGATCCACGGCGGCCTGACGGCGCGCGGCGGCTTCCTCGATCCGCAGCTTGGGCATGCCGCTGGCGACGGCCTTGGTCATGCCGCCCAGCTCGTCCACCTCGGCCATCAGCTCGCGGGCCGCGTCGATCAGATCGGCGGTCAGTTTCTCGACGTAATAGCTGCCGGCCAGCGGATCGACGACCCTGGTGACGCCGGTTTCGTTTTGCAAGATCAACTGCGTGTTGCGGGCGATGCGGCTGCTGAAATCGGTCGGCAGCGCGATGGCTTCGTCGAAACTGTTGGTATGCAGCGACTGCGTGCCGCCCAAAACCGCGCTCATCGCCTCGTAGGCGGTGCGCACGATGTTGTTATAGGGATCCTGCTCGGCCAGGCTGACGCCGCTGGTCTGACAATGGGTGCGAAGGACGCTGCTGCCGGGTTTCTTCGGCTGAAATTCCTGCATGATCTCGTGCCAGAGGAACCGAGCCGCGCGCAGTTTGGCGGCTTCCATGAAGAAGTTCATGCCGATGGCGAAGAAGAACGACAGCCGCCCGGCGAAAGCGTCCACATCCATGCCGCGGGCAACGGCGGTGCGGACGTATTCCTTGCCGTCGGCCAGCGTGAAGGCCAGTTCCTGCACCAGGTTCGCCCCGGCTTCCTGCATGTGATAGCCGCTGATGCTGATCGAATTGAAGCGCGGCATCTCGCGCGCGGTATAGTCGATGATGTCGGCCACGATCCGCATGGAGGGTTCGGGCGGATAGATATACGTATTGCGGACCATGAACTCCTTGAGGATGTCGTTCTGGATCGTGCCCGACAGGCGTACGCGGTCCACGCCCTGCTCCTCTCCGGCGACGATGAAGGAGGCGAGGATCGGGATCACCGCGCCGTTCATCGTCATCGAGACGCTGATCTCGCCCAGCGGAATGCCGTCGAACAGGATCTTCATGTCCTCGACCGAATCGATGGCGACGCCCGCCTTGCCGACATCCCCCTCGACGCGGGGATGGTCGCTGTCGTAACCGCGATGCGTGGCCAGGTCGAAGGCGACGCTGACCCCCTGCTGTCCGCCCGCCAGGGCGCGGCGATAGAAGGCGTTGCTTTCCTCGGCGGTGCTGAAGCCCGCATATTGACGGATCGTCCAGGGCCGCCCCGCATACATCGTGGCCTTGGGGCCGCGCGTATAGGGCGGCTCGCCCGGCAGCGATCCCAGTTGCGGCAGATCGCGCAAATCGTCGGGACCGTGAACCGGGGCCACGTCGATCCCTTCGGCCGTATGCCAGACCAGATCGTCCGGCTTGCGGCCTTTCAGTTCCTTTTCGGCCAGCGCCTTCCACCCATCCATGTCGTGCATTCCCTGCCCCTTGCTGTCCGCTCGGCCATGCGCGCATCCCGCGACGCGGCGCTCTCTTCGTTTTCGGCTATCGGCGACCTATATCCAAGCCATGATCCTTGCATCGCGCGCCTTTTCCGTCGTCTGTCTTCTGGGCATGCTGGCTGCACCGCCGATAGTTGCGCAAGGCCTGCCCGCGCCCGAGACCGCGCAGACCGTCGCCGCCGAAGCCAGCGATGCCCCCGCGACCAGAACGCCGGTGCTGCTGGCGCCGGTGGATCGCTGGCGCGAGGATCCGAAAGTGATGCTGGAATCGGTCGAAATCGACCTGGACGATTTCATGTGGATCGCCCGTCCGGTCGTGGTCTTTGCGGAAACGGCGGCCGATCCGGCCTTCCAGCGGCAGATCGAACTGCTGGCCGGTCGGGCCGACGACCTGGTGCGCCGCGACGTGGTCGTCATCACCGATACCGATCCCGCCGCGATGTCGTCCCTGCGGCGCAAGCTGCGGCCGCGCGGCTTCATGCTGGTGCTGATCGGCAAGGACGGCGAGGTCGAGCTGCGCAAGCCGTTCCCGTGGGACGTCCGCGAATTGTCGCGCAGCATCGACAAGATGCCGCTGCGCAAGCAGGAACTGCGCGAACAGCAGAACGCGAACCAATAGACGCGGACTGCGCGCCGGTCACTCGAATTCCAGGATCACCTCGTCCACCGCCAGCGAATCGCCGGCCCCGGCATTGATCTTGGCGACCCGGCCCTTGCGTTCGGCGCGCAGGATGTTTTCCATCTTCATCGCCTCGATGGTGCAAAGGGGCTGCCCTTCCTGCACCTCGTCGCCTTCGGCCACATCCAGCTTCACCAGAAGGCCCGGCATGGGGCACAGCAGCAGCTTGGCGGTGTCGGCGGCTTCCTTCACCGGCATCAGCCGGGCCAGCGCCGCGTGACGCGGGCTGAGGACGCGCACGAACATATCTGCCCCGCGGGTCCGCACACGGTAGCCCGCGGTGCGGGGCGCCACCTTCAGCACCAGCGGCTTGCCGCCGACATCCATCCGCGCCAAGGGTTGACCCGGTTGCCAGTCGGACACCACGCGCAGAGACTGGCCGTCGTCGAACGTCACGGTCGCCCCGTCCCTGTCGGCGGCAATGCGCACGGGAAATTCCCGGTCAGCGGCGAACACCACCCAGTCCGCCCCGACATGGCGTTCGTGATTGTCCATCCGCCCTTCGATCCGGGCGCGCCGGATTTCGTCCACGCGGTTCATGGCGGCGGCGGCGGCGGCGACGCGGCGCAACTCGTCCTCGGGCAGATCGACCCCGTCGAACCCGCCTTCGTATTCCTCGGCGATAAAGGCGGTCGTCGCCTCGCCCGCGATGAATTTGGGGTGATCCATCACCGCGCTGAGGAACGGCAGATTGTGGCCGATCCCTTCAAGCTCGAAACTGTCCAGCGCGACGCGCATCCCCTCGATCGCGGCCGCACGATCCGGCCCCCAGGTGCACAGCTTGGCGATCATCGGGTCGTAATACATCGAGATCTCGCCGCCCTCGGTCACGCCGGTATCGTTGCGGACCACATGGGTTTCGGTGGCGACCTCGGCGGGCGGGCGATAGCGCGTCAGTCGCCCGATGGACGGCAGAAAGCCGCGATAGGGGTCTTCGGCGTAGAGCCGCGATTCGATCGCCCAGCCGTTCAGCGTCACGTCGTCCTGCCCGAAGGACAGTTTTTCGCCGGCGGCGACGCGGATCATCTGTTCGACCAGGTCGATGCCGGTAATCAACTCGGTGACGGGATGTTCGACCTGCAACCGGGTGTTCATTTCGAGGAAATAGAAATTTCGCTCGCCGTCCACGATGAACTCGACGGTGCCTGCGCTGGTATAGCCGACGGCGGCGGCAAGCGCGCAGGCCTGTTCGCCCATCGCGCGCCGCGTCTCGGAATCGAGGAACGGCGACGGCGCTTCCTCGATGACCTTCTGGTTGCGGCGCTGGATTGAGCATTCCCGCTCGCCCAGATAAAGCGTCGTGCCATGGCTGTCGGCCAGCACCTGAATCTCGATATGCCGGGGCTGGGTGACGAACTTCTCGATGAAGATGCGGTCGTCGCCGAAGGAATTGGCCGCCTCGTTCTTGGACGACTGGAAGCCTTCGCGCGCCTCGGAATCGTTCCAGGCGATGCGCATGCCCTTGCCGCCCCCGCCCGCGCTGGCCTTGATCATGACCGGATAGCCGATGCCGGACGCGATCCGCACCGCCTCATCGGCGTCGGCGATCAGCCCCATATGGCCCGGCACGGTGCTGACCCCTGCCTCGGCCGCGATCTTCTTCGACGTGATCTTGTCGCCCATCGCCTCGATCGCCTTGACGGGCGGGCCGATGAACGCGACGCCTTCCTTATCCAACGCCTGGGCGAATTTGGGGTTCTCGGACAGAAAGCCATAGCCGGGATGCACGGCGTCCGCACCGCTGGACCGGATCGCGTCCATCACCTTGTCGATGACGATATAGGACTGGTTCGCCGGGGCCGGGCCGATATGCACCGCCTCGTCCGCCATGCGCACATGCAGCGCATTGCGGTCGGCGTCGGAATAGACGGCGACGGTCGCGATCCCCATGCGGCGGGCTGTCTTGATGACGCGGCAGGCGATCTCGCCGCGGTTGGCGATCAGTATCTTGCGGAACATGCGGACCTCGGAATGACGATCAACGGGGGCAGAGCTGGGGCACGACGCCGTTGCACGGATCGCCGGGATAGACTTCCGGCCCGGTGGCGACCGGACCGGTTGCAGCCGGCGCGCAGGCCGACAGCATCAGCACGACAAGGACGAACCCGCCCGGTGATAGCTTCATGGCTGGTCAATCCCTGTTCGCCCCGCTGAGGGATGCTTGCCACAAGCAGGGCCGGGCGGACAATATCAGAAACCGCCCCCGCCCGAATGAGTTGTCCATGAAAAAGGGCGGCCAGCGTCAAGCCGACCGCCCGAAGATACGCGATTGCGGGTCGTCAGTTGGTCAGCGCACCCGCCGCGCCGCCGACAGCCGCACCGGCCAGCGGTTCGTCGAACACGGCCTCGCCCACGACGCCGCCAGCCACCGCCCCCGTCGCGCCGCGTTCCAGCGGGGTGTTTCCGCAGGCCGTCAGGGTAACGGCCGAAAGGGCGCCGATAAGGAATAACTTCATAGACATCGGGGGTCTCCGTGATTGTTGAAGCTGCGTTGCCTTTGCGAACGTGCGCATGCGCCAGGGGTTCCAGTCCGCGCAATCCGGGCGGAAAACCGCCAAGCGAAGCAAATCCGTGTCTTATCGGGCGTCGAACAATTCGGGGAACGACGTTCGTGCCTGGTTCATGTCGATGCGCAGAAGCGCCTCGTAATCGGCCGCATCGAAGGGGTCGGATGCCGGCACGACCTCGCGTCCCAGAAGCCATGACAGGCGCCCGGCATCGAGATTGCCGCGCGGGAACGGGTCCGACCCGAAATGGTCGATCAGCGCGGCAAGGAACGCCGCGTCCGCGCGCCGGTCCGCGGGCCGGCGATCGGCATGCCGGGCGCGGGCGGTCAGGGGCGTGGCCCCACGCGGATTCGCGCGACGGATGGTGAACTGGAAATCGGTCCCCGGAAGCCTGCCCGGAAAGCCACGATGCTTGATCATGTCGATATCGCCGCAAACGGTATTCGGGCCGCGACGATGCGCGGCCCGGCGGCCTTCTGCAACACCCTGATTAAAAGGGCGCGGACCTCAGTACTTGCTATAGACAGGCTCGGCCGCGATGGGCTGCACCGGTTCGACATAGACGACTTCTTCGGCCTTGCGCGCGCAACCGGCGGCGAAGGCGACCAGGCACAGGCCCAGAACGATGGTTTTGCTCTTCGACATCTCTGTCTCCTCTTTGATGGGCCGCGCACGCTTGCTGCCGCGCTTTCGCCCCGCGTCCGACACGGACATGCCGCTGGTAATCCAACGCCAGAATAACGCAACGCGGAAAGCGGCCCCTGGGGTGCAAGGCGCGGAATCGTTGCATCGGATCGCCGCTTCAGAACGGGTCGGGCGTGCAGCTGTCGGAACCCGGCAGGAAGGCCGCGAAATATTGCACTGCGTCCGGTGCCGTGTCGCCGAAGGCGACGGGTTCCGACGACAGCGAAACGACGACCTCGTCCGGCGCCGCGCCGCGATCCGCAATGTGGCGCAGGGCGAAGACGGTGCACAGATGCAACATGTCGTCATGGGCCAGTTCCGCTTCGATATCCGGCAAGGACGGGGCGAGGAAGCGAAAGCGATAGACGATGCCGTCGCCGGGCGCGTCCGTGACGATACCCAGCAAGCTTAGCGGCTGGCCCGACGGAACCTCGGGCACGGCATCCTGGGCGCGCGCATGCTGGCTGACGGCGAGTGCGAGCATACCCACCGCCAGCCACCGCATCACAGCGGGATGTTGTCGTGCTTTTTCCATGGGTTCTTCAGCTGCTTGCCGCGCAGGGCGGCGAAGGCGCGGCAGACGCGGCGGCGGGTGGAATGGGGCAGGATCACCTCGTCGATGAAGCCACGTTCGGCCGCCTTGAAGGGATTGGCAAAGTTCTTCTCGTAATCCGCCGTCCGCGCGGCGATCTTGTCGGCGTCGCCCAGTTCGCTGCGATAAAGGATCTCGACCGCTCCTTTCGCGCCCATCACCGCGATTTCCGCCGTGGGCCAGGCATAGTTGAAATCGCCGCGCAGGTGCTTGGACGCCATGACGTCATACGCGCCGCCATAGGCCTTGCGGGTGATGATCGTGACCTTGGGCACCGTCGCCTCGCCATAGGCAAAGAGCAGCTTGGCACCGTGCTTGATGACGCCCCCGTATTCCTGGCCCGTTCCGGGCAGGAAACCCGGCACATCCACCAGCGTCAGGATCGGGATCTCGAACGCGTCGCAGAACCGCACGAAGCGCGCGGCCTTGCGGCTGCTGTCGATGTCGAGGCACCCCGCCAGCACCATTGGCTGGTTCGCCACGACGCCGACGGTGCGGCCTTCCAGCCGGATGAAGCCGGTGATGATGTTCTTGGCGAAATCGGCCTGAATCTCGAAGAAGTCGCTTTCGTCGGCGACCTTCAGGATCAGCTCCTTCATGTCGTAGGGCATGTTCGGGTTGGCCGGGATCAGCGTGTCGAGGCTGTCGTCCAGCCGCCCCGGCGCGTCGAAGAACGGCCTGACGGGCGGCTTCTGGCGATTGGACAGCGGCAGGAAGTCGAACAGCCTGCGCACCTCCAGCAAGGTCTCGACATCGTTCTCATAGGCGCCGTCCGCGACACTGGACTTGCGCGTATGGGTGCTGGCGCCGCCCAGCTCCTCGGCCGTCACCACCTCGTTCGTGACGGTCTTGACCACATCGGGCCCGGTCACGAACATATAGCTGCTGTCCTTCACCATGAAGATGAAGTCGGTCATTGCCGGGGAATAGACGGCCCCGCCCGCGCAAGGCCCCATGATGACGCTGATCTGCGGCACCACGCCGCTGGCCAGCACGTTGCGCTGGAAGACCTCGGCATAGCCCGCCAGCGACGCCACGCCTTCCTGGATGCGCGCGCCGCCCGAATCGTTCAGACCGATGACCGGAGCGCCGTTTTGCAGGGCCATGTCCATGATCTTGCAGATCTTGTTCGCATGCGTCTCGGACAGCGATCCGCCCAGAACGGTGAAATCTTGACTGAAGACATAGACCTGCCGACCGTTGATCGTGCCCCAGCCCGTGACGACGCCGTCGCCCGCGACCTTGTTCTCGGCCATGCCGAAATCGGTGGCGCGATGGGTGACGAACATGTCGAATTCCTCGAACGATCCCTCGTCCAGCAGCACCTCGATCCGTTCGCGCGCGGTCAGCTTGCCCTTGGCGTGCTGCGCATCGACCCGTGCCTGCCCGCCGCCTGCCCGCGCTTCGGCGCGCCGCGTCTCGAGCTGCTCAAGAATATCCTTCATGCGGTCCCTCGTCGTTTTGCGCAGGTTAGGGATGTCGCGCCGCCTGCGAAAGGACTTTCCGCCGTTGGCAAGACCGGCGGGCGGCGCTGGACGGGCCGGCGGGGCGGGGCTAGAGCGGCGGGATGGTCCAGCCGCCCGCCGCCCGCTTCCTCGATTCGCGCACGCCGCCCCACATCGCGACGCTGATCCTGGTCACGTCGCTGGGCGCGCTGTCGATGAACCTGTTCCTGCCGTCGCTGCCCAACATGACGCGCTATTTCGAGACTGAATACAGCGTCATGCAGATCGCGGTCGCGGGCTATCTGGCCGTCAACGCGCTGTTGCAACTGGTGATCGGGCCGATCTCGGACAGGTTCGGCCGCCGCCCCGTGCTTCTGGCATGCGTTGCGGGCTTCGTTCTGGCCTCGGCGGGTTGCGTGTTGGCCACCAGCGTCGAGGCGTTCCTTGCCTGCCGCCTGCTTCAGGCCGTCATCGTCGCGGGGCTGGTGCTGCCGCGTGCCGCGATCCGCGACATGGTTCCGCAGGCGCAGGCGGCGTCGATGATCGGCTGGGTCACGATGGGCATGTCGGTGGCACCGATGGTCGCGCCGGCGCTCGGCGGGGTGCTGGACGACGCGCTGGGATGGAAGGCGAACTTTGCCGCACTGGGACTGCTCGGGGTCGTGGCGTTCTGGCTGATCTGGCGCGACATGGGTGAAACGGCGACGATCCGGCGGGTGTCGTTCCGCAGCCAGATCGCCGACTATCCGGGGCTTCTGAGATCGCGACGCTTCTGGGGGTATTGCGCGACGGCGACCTTTTCCAGCGGCGCGTTCTTCGCCTATCTGGGGGGCGCGCCCTTCGTCGGCAGCCGCGTCTACGGCCTGTCGCCGGCGATGCTGGGCGCCTATTTCGGCGCGCCGGCCATCGGCTATCTGATCGGCAACGGCCTGTCGGGGCGTTATTCCGCGCGGCTGGGCATCAATCCGATGATCCTGGCGGGCACGCTGGTGACATCCGCGG
Source organism: Oceaniovalibus guishaninsula JLT2003 (assembly GCF_000299575.1). Taxonomy (GTDB): domain Bacteria; phylum Pseudomonadota; class Alphaproteobacteria; order Rhodobacterales; family Rhodobacteraceae; genus Palleronia; species Palleronia guishaninsula. Next base: position 187,623 of record NZ_AMGO01000007.1, on the reverse strand, counting down.
GAATGGTGGCCGCGATCGCGGTCTTTCTGGCAGGGTTCGGAACGGCGGAAACCTTCTTCGGGTTCATGGTTTTCGTGGGGCTGGGCAACGGCCTGGTGCTGCCCAACGCGACGGCCGGAATGCTGTCGGTGCGACCGCAGCTTGCGGGAACTGCCAGCGGGCTTGGCGGCGCAATCACCATTGCCGGAGGGGCAGCGCTGTCGGCCCTCGCCGCCACGATGCTGGAACGCGGCGGCGGGGCCATTCCGCTGCTGGAGCTGATGGCCGTCACATCGCTGCTGTCGCTGGCCGCGATTGTCTACACCATCCGCCGCGACCGGACGCTGCCGGCCGGTTGACTGGCGCCCTGCCCCTGAAACCCCCGGCAGTTGACCCGATCAAGCCTGCTGTTACCTTTGCCGGCAATCATGAACAGGGAAGGAAACCATATGCTGCGCTCAACGATTGCCGCTTTGGCGCTTGCTGCCGGCACAGGCACCGCCGCCGCCGATTGCGAGGAGATCGTCTTTTCCGATGTCGGCTGGACGGACATCACCGCCACCACCGCCGTCGCGGCGACGGTGCTGGACGCGCTGGGATACGAGACCGACATCAAAGTGCTGTCGGTGCCCGTGACCTATACGTCGCTCGCCTCGGGCGACGTTGACGTGTTTCTGGGCAACTGGATGCCCACGATGGAAGCCGACATCGCCCCCTACCGCGAAGCCGGCACCGTCGACACTGTCCGCGCCAACCTGGAAGGCGCGAAATACACGCTGGCCGCCAACGCGGCGGCGGCAGAGCTGGGTATCGACGGTTTCGAAGATCTGGCGGCACATAGCGACGCCCTCGACAGCAAGATTTATGGCATCGAGCCCGGCAATGACGGAAACCGCCTGATCATCGAGATGATCGCCGCCGACGCCTTCGGTCTGGGCGATTTCGAGATCGTGGAAAGTTCCGAACAGGGCATGCTGGCGCAAGTGGCGCGCGCCGATCGCCGGGATCAGCCTGTCGTCTTCCTTGGGTGGGAGCCGCATCCGATGAACGCCGCGTTCGACCTGACCTATCTTGAAGGCGGCGACGACTGGTTCGGCCCCAATCTGGGCGGGGCGACCGTCTATACGAACACGTCGCAAGGGTTTGCCGAGCAATGTCCGAATATCGGGCAGTTCCTGAACAACCTCGAATTCACCCTGCAACTCGAGAACGAGGTCATGGCCGCGATCCTGGATGAAGGAAAGGGACCGCGCGCCGCGGCACAGGCGTGGCTCAAGGCCAATCCCGACGTGCTGGACGGCTGGCTGGACGGCGTCACGACCGAAGGCGGCGACGACGGTCTTGCGGCGGTGCGCGACAGTCTGGGCGTCTGACGCAAGGCAATGCGCGTCTTCGTCGCGATCGACCTGCCCGAAGACGCGCGGGACCATCTGGACCGGATCGCCGGCCTGCTGCCGGTGGGCCGGCACGTTCCGGCGGACGACATGCATCTGACGCTGGCGTTCCTCGCCGACGCGCAGCGTGACCTGCTGGCCGAAATCGACATGGCGCTGGACATGCTTCCGCCGCCGACCTTCGGCTTGCGCGTGGCAGGGCTGGACCTGTTCGGCCCGCAGGATGCACCGCGATCGCTGCATGCCGTCATCGACGGCGGCCCGCCCCTGATCGCCTTGCAGGCCAAAGTCGCCACGCTGGTGCGACGGGCGGGTGCCGATCTGCCCCACCGGCGCTTCGTCCCGCATGTGACGCTGGCGCGCTTTACACGGCACATGCCGCCCGACGATTTGGCGCGGCTCGGCCGTTTCCTTGCCGCAAGGGGCGACACGGCCTTCGGTCCTTTCGCTGCCGATGGCCTGTCGCTGGTTCAGTCCACGCTGATGCCGGACGGCCCCCGATACGACATTCTGGCCTGCTATCCCGAACGCACGATCTAAGCCCCGAACCGCCCGTCAGCCGCCGGCATACCAATCGGCCTGCCGCACCTCGACCTCGCTGTTCCTGTCGGCCAGCATCCGCGCGAATTCCTGCGGATCCTGCGTTCCGCTGTCACGGCCGCGATAGTGGTAGGGATAGACGTATTGCGGCGCGAACTCGGCCACCGCATCCGCCGCCTGTTCGGCATCCATCGTGAAGGGCAGGTTCATCGGCACGAACGCGATGAAGATGTCATCCAGCGCGCGCATCTCGTCCGTGCCTTCGGTGTCGCCGGCCACATAGACGCGGCGGCCGTCGATGTTCAGGACATAGCCATTGTCGCGCCCCTCGGGATGGAAGTCGAGCCGGCCTTCGGTGATGTTGTAGGCCGGAACGGCCTCGACGGTCATGCCCAGCACGTCGGTGCTGTCGCCGTTGGCCAGCTTCTGCGCCCCGACCTTCAGCGCCTCGGGCAGCATGTCGTAAACGGCGATATTGGCGACGATTTGCGTTGCGAGGTTTGACAGGGTCGTCAGCGTGTCGGGGTCGTAATGATCGGAATGTTCGTGCGTGATCAGGATCAGGTCCGGTGTGCCGAACCTGTCGTACCGCGCCGCATCGCCGACCGGATCGACGAAAATCGTCCCGGCGGGCGTTTCCATGACGAAACTGGCATGTTCGACGGGGTGAACGACAATCTCGCCGCTATCCGTTTCGTAGGTATCCCCGCCCTGCCCGTCCTGCGCCAGCGCTCGCCGGGGCGGAAGGGAACTTGCGCCCAAGACAGCCGCCCCAGCGGCTAGAAACATGCGGCGTGTCGTCATGGCTGTCTCCTTCGATGCGTGGTCGGGGACAAGGATAGCACGCGGTCGCGTCCTGTCATCAACCGCGGGCGCTTATGGCTTCACATCCCGCGCCGCTGCCGTCATTCTGCGCGGATGGACTGGCTGACCGAGAACAAGATCCCCGTGGGCAGGACCGCCCGCACCCTGTTCGACTGGCTTCAGGATTCAGGTGCCGCGGCCTTCGATTCCATCTCGATCTTCATGGAGGCGCTGATCGCCGGCCTGCTGGCCGTTCTTCAGCTTCCTCCCGGCATCGGCTGGCTGACGGGCGCGGACGGCTATGTGCCGCTCTATCCGGTCTCGTGGCATCCAGTCGTCGTCATCGCCGTTCTGACCGCGCTGACCTGGGTCTTGCAGCGGCGCTGGACAACCTGCCTGCTGGTGGTGCTGGGATTTCTGTTCATCATCAATCAGGGGTATTGGGAGGAGACGACCGAAAGCCTGACGCTGGTCATCAGCGCCTGCGTGGTCTGCATGGGCGTCGGCGTTCCGATCGGCATCGCCGTGGCCCATAGGCCGCGCCTGTATTCATGGATGCGTCCGGTTCTGGATCTCATGCAGACGCTGCCGACCTTTGTCTATCTCATCCCGGCCATCGTCTTTTTCGGCATCGGCATGGTGCCGGGCCTGATCGCCACCGTCATCTTCGTGCTGCCCGCCCCCATAAGGCTGACGCAACTCGGCATCGCCTCGACCCCCCGCCCGCTGGTCGAGGCGGCGCAGGCCTTCGGTGCCACCCGCAAGCAGCTTTTGTGGAAGGTCGAACTGCCAAGCGCGACGCCCCAGATCATGGCCGGGCTGAACCAGACCATCATGCTGTCGCTGTCGATGGTCGTCATCGCGGCGCTGGTCGGCGCGGACGGTCTGGGCGTGCCCGTGGTGCGCGCGCTGAACTCCGTCAACACGGCCTTGGGGTTCGAGAGCGGCTTTGTGATCGTCGTTGTCGCGATCATGCTGGACCGCATGCTGCGCGTGCCGGACCGCAAGCAATGAGCGACCCCGCCGTCATATTCGACCGGGTGTCCATCGTCTTCGGCGACGATCCGGGCCGCGCGCTGCCGCTGATGGATGCCGGGAAGGACCGGGCGGAAATCCAGCAGGAAACCGGCCAGGTCCTCGGCGTGCACGATTGTTCGCTGGCCGTCCCCAAGGGCGAGATGCTGGTTCTGATGGGCCTGTCGGGATCGGGGAAATCGACCTTGCTGCGCGCGGTCAACGGCCTCAACCCCGTAACGCGGGGCGAGGTGCGGGTGCGCGAGAACGGGCGCGAGGTCAGCGTGACCCATGCCGACCGGCAGACGCTGCTGCGCCTGCGACTGTCGCATATCGCGATGGTCTTTCAGCAATTCGGCCTGCTGCCCTGGCGCACGGTCGCGCAGAATGTCGGGTTGGGGCTGGAACTGGGCGGCATGAAGAAAAGCGCCCGGCGCGAGAAGGTTCTCGAACAGCTCGACCTGGTGGGGCTGGCGGATTGGGCCGACCGCAAGGTGGGCGATCTGTCGGGCGGGATGCAGCAGCGCGTGGGGCTGGCACGGGCCTTCGCCACCGACGCGCCGATCCTGCTGATGGACGAGCCGTTTTCGGCGCTCGACCCGCTGATCCGCACAAGGTTGCAGGACGAACTGGTCGATCTTCAGCGAAAGCTGGGGCGGACGGTGATCTTCGTCAGTCACGATCTGGACGAAGCCTTCAAACTGGGCGACCGTATCGCCATCATGGAAGGCGGTCGCATCGTTCAGCACGGCACACCGCGCGACATCTATCAGGCCCCCGCCAGCGAATACGTCGCCGAATTCGTGGCGCATATGAACCCGCTGGGCGTTCTGACGGCGCGCGACGTGATGCGCCGCGTCGAAGGCCCCGAGCCCGCGCTGACGGTCGGGGCCGATACCGTGATCCGCAAGGTCATGACGGAAATGGCGGAAACCGACGCGCCGATGGGCGTCGTCGAGGACGGTGCCGTGATCGGCCAGATCACGCGCCAATCCATCCTCGACCGGCTGGCCGCGCCGGGGCAGGCCTAGTCTACTATACGGTCCCGCGCTGCATCGGTTTTCCGGCGCGGTCGCTCAGATCCCCCTTGCAGCCGCCGATGGAGGATTGTACATCGCCCCCACCAAAAGGATGCGGGCGTAGCTCAGGGGTAGAGCATAACCTTGCCAAGGTTAGGGTCGTGAGTTCGAATCTCATCGCCCGCTCCATTTGGTTCCCTCAACAGGTCTCGGTCGCGGACGTCCCGTCGTTCTGCGAGTTCCAGCAAAGCCGTGCGGTTTGCCTGGGCCGGACGACGACGAAGTTTTCCAGCGTCATCGGGTCCAGCCCAAAATTCACCGGCGGACTGTAATCGGTGAAGGTTTCCAGCAGAATCATCTGGTCGCCATCCGCGATCAGCGGCAACCGGGCGCGCAGCGTGGCCGCTTGCAGGTCGGATTGTTGCAGGGCGCCGAGCGATCCGCTGGTTTTGGACCAACGCAACTGGTAATCCGCCGCGGCCTTGTTCCATCCGATGACCGATGTTCGGATGCGGGTGTCGAACCGGGCATTCGACAGAACCTTCTGCACGTTGTGAAGCGCAGTGAGGTATTCCGGCGTCACATAGCTTTTCTCGCGGCTCAGCATGTCGGAAATGGCATAGGCTGCGCGTTCGCTGTCGGAACTGCTGCGAAAGGCGTCGAAGAACACATACATGCCAAGCGTCGCCCAGATCAGCAGCGGAAAGACGATCACCGCCTCAAGCGACAGCGTCCCGGATTCGTCGCGCAGAAACCCGGTCATCATCTGGTCAGCCGCAATTCGGCGATCCGGCGGCCGATGACGGAAAATGCCTCCTCGATCTCGCGGTCCTTCACGTCGAAATAATAGCCGGGCTTGGACGCACAATCGGACATCAGCGTTTGGGCATCCTTGCTGGGTGCATTCATTGCGATGGTGTAGACTGCAATGCCCTGATTTCTTGCCAGGGAACAAAGCTGCAACAGCCGCGCCTTCGCTTTCGTGTTGTCGTTATAGCTGACATCAGGGGACCCGTAGATGGTCCATTCATCGCTGGAGAAAAAGGACTTGTTGGGTTCGAACACCATCGCCTTTACGCTGGCCAGGTGCAGGCGGTCGAAAACATCGGGATGATCGAGGCGGTTCAGCCCATTATGCGGACCCGTGCCGTTATCCGTGTTCGTCCAACGCCATTTGTCGCCCAAGGCCGTGTCCGGGTAATCGACCGGCCCCTTGCCCGCCTCGATATGATACCAGAGATCGGGCTGGGTGTCGTCCTGATTGCCTTTCTTGAGGCGCACGACCTTCTTGCCCCGCAGCAGCAGCGAATGACGGTTCGTCTTGGGATCGTAGAAGATGTTCGATGCGCCGCCGCGAAGCTCCTTTCTCAGGTTCTTGTCCGACACCATTTCGCCATCGGTCATCAGCACGACGACCTTCGACACGTTCTTGGGATCGTAGGAAAGCGGAAAACCCTTGAGCAGCGTCGCCCGGCCATCTTTGGCGACAGTATCGGTGACGGCGCTGCGCACGCTGGGATCGACCAGGGCCGTTCCCCATCTGAAGCCGATGTCGATGCCCGTCCGGCCATCGGCCGTCAGCCCGTTTATCGCGGCCAGCAGCGGCGCCCGAGCAGTGGCCCAGGGCAGGATCGCGTTCTTTTCTGTCCCGCCGGTCGGCGCCGCGCGGGGGCAGGTCGGCGTGGCGATCCTGTAAAGTCCCCCGCCGGAGGGATGCGGTTCCAGATCGGACCCCGACAGCGCCACATGTTCCAACTGGTCGATGGCGTCCGACGGCGGCAGGGCGAGTTTTGCGAAGACTTCGGGCTTGAAGAAGACGCAGTTCGAATAGCCGTGAAACCGATTGACCGTGAACCGCGACAGCAGGTCGCGTCCGACATTGACGGTCGTGGCATAGGGCACGATGGAGATCGCGGTCAGGCCATCGGCCGGGTCGACCTGGTTTTCCGGCATCACAAGCTCGACGAATTTTCGCGCGGCATTTTGCAGGTCGTTGATCCGCGACCCCCGCATGGACCCCGAAACGTCGAGGACCAGCGCGACCTCGAGATAATCCACAGCTTCCTCGGCCGTCGTCGTGGCGACAACCGGCAGCGTGTCGAGACCGACCAACCCGAGGAAGAAGGTCCGCTCCATCAGCTTGGCCGTCGCCGAAACCTGCCTTGCGCCCAGCGCGCTGGCGACCTTCACCTCGGTCAGATGCTGTTCCATCCCGGCCTTGGCCATGTAGTCGCGCAGCACGGTTTCGGGGTCGCGCTTCTGGTCGATCGCTGCGGCGGCAAGCACCGCGCGGTCGAGCGCCGCCTGCAACCGGACCCGGTCACGCTCTACCCGCATGAAATCGACGCCCAGACCGCCGACAATCAGCATCAGGACGAACATGTAAAGCGAGAAGATCGTGAAGCCGCCATCGGTGGACCGACCGAACCGGCCGAGCGCCGCCGTCAACAATCGCCATGCCTGTCCCATGTCAGGTCTCCGTCGGTTCGAGCACGAATGCGGAAAGCGTGACCACGGCAAAACCCGCCCCTTGGGACGTCACCAGTTTCTGGCCCAGCAACGATCCGGGCAGGATCGGATCGAACAGCGCGCAGACGCGCAACAGCATCAGCTGGTTCGACTTTCCGAAGACCACGGTGCGGTCGCCGCGGTCGGGGTCGCCGCGGTCGACACAATCGGGCGTGGTCGGCAAGGGGCGCCAGTCGCGTGGATCGACGCGGACCATCTCGACCTTCACGTCGGCCATGCAATTGCTCATCACGCTGACGTTCCGGCAGATGCTTTTCTTCAGTTCCGCGACGGTCGGCGCCGGTACCATGTTCAGCCGGATCTCGCGCACGGCCCTGTCCACGCCGTGTTCCAGCAGCATCTGCCGCGTCATGGTCACGCCGCTTTCGATGGCGACCAGCATGAGCGTCATGAAGACCGGAAACAGGATCACGAACTCGACCGTCGCCGATCCGTCGCGGTCCCGCAGGAACCTGCGGACCGGGCCGGGGCGCCGGGGCGCCTGGTGATCGACTGGCCGAAAAGACATGCCGCCTTCCCTTTCGCGGAAAAGTCCGCTGAACTCCGATATGTCCACCCCAATGCGGCGCAATTATGGCGACCGAGAGCCGAAACCGCCCCTTCGTCCCGTTCACGCCGGGACAGGCTGGCAAAACCGTCGCCGGGCGGCCATCTTCGAGCGGGAACGAAGACCGAGAGGTGCCCGATGTCCGACGACGACCTGAAGCAGCCCGTCATCCGCAAATCGCCCTCGCGCGGTGGAAACAGCCCGGATGTCTGGGGCATCTACGAACCCGATACCGGGTCGATCCAGTATGTCTGCGCCGACCCCGGATCGCGCGAGGCGGCGCTGATCGACGTCGTGTGGGATTTCGATCCGGGCAGCTATGCGTTTTCGACCGAAAGCTGCGATCAGGTGCTGAAGGTCGTCGCCGATAACGGTCTATCGGTGCGCTGGATCCTCGACACACATCCTCATGCCGATCACGTCATGGCTTCGGCGCTGCTTCGGCAGCGGACGGGCGCCCCCAACGCCATCGGCGCAAAGGTGCGCCAGATCGCCGGCATCTGGGCCGGGATTTACAACGCGCCGACACTGTTCGACCCGGATCGCGACTTCGACCGCCTGCTGGAGGATGGCGAGACGCTGCTCCTGGGTGCGCTGGCGCTGCGCGTGATGCTGTCGCCCGGCCATACGCTGGGCTCTGTCAGCTTCGTCTGCGGCGATGCGGCCTTCACGCATGACACGCTGATGCAGCCCGATTCGGGCACGTCGCGCACGGACTTTCCGGGGGGTAATGCGGCCGAGTTGTGGGAGTCCATTCAGAACATCCTGACCCTGCCCGACGACACGCGTCTGTTCGTGGGGCACGATTACGGCACGTCCGACCGGCACCGCCCCGAATGGGAGGCGAGCGTGGCAGACCATCGCGCCAACAACATCCATGTGCGCGAGGGCACGGATCGCGCCGACTGGATCCGCCGCCGGAAGGAGCGCGACGCGACGCTGCCCCTGCCCGACCGGATGCTGGCCGCGTTGCAGATCAATCTGCGCGGCGGGCGCTTGCCGGATGCCGAAGCCGACGGCCACCGCTACCTCAAGCTGCCGGTGGATCGCTTCTAGTCACGCCTTGGCGTCGGCCTGGCGGTTTGCGTCGGGCAGCAGGCGTTCGTGACGGCGCATGGCCGTCACCGCGTCGCCGAAGGTGCGGATATTCTGCGCTTCCAGCATCGGGATCAGTCGCAGCAGGACAGTGGCCGTCGCGATCGCATCGCCCAAGGCCGTATGCCGGGCAGAACCGTCGATGCGCACGTTCAGACGCTCGGCGATGGCGTCCAAAGTATGCGTTTCGGCCTGTCCGAACAGGGCCGCCGACAGAAGCACCGTGTCGAGCACCGGGTTGTCGAAGGCCAGGCCCAGCCCCTCCTCGCGCCGGCGCAGGAAGGCCAGATCGAACGGCGCATTATGCGCCACCAGCACCGCATCGCGGGCGAAATCATGGAAACGCCGCAGGGCGGTTTCGACATCGGCCGCGTCGCGGACCATGTCGTCCGTTATGCCGTGAACGCGGGCAGACAGGGGGGGAATGGGGCGGCCGGGATTGACCAGCATGTCGAACCTTTCGCCCGGCACGACCGTCCCGTTCAGCACCCGCACCGCGCCGATCTGCACGATCTCGTCCCGCGCGGTATCGAGGCCGGTGGTCTCGGTGTCGAAGATCACGCAGGCGAGTTCCGACAGCGGCGTTTCGCCGACGCTGCCGCGCAGATGGCCGGCATTGACGTCGAACTCGAACACCAGCGGTCGTTCGGCGACGACGTCGTCCTCCACCTCCATCGCCAGCATATAGCCGCGCCCCTGCGCCGCGGGCCGGATCCGCGTCGCCACGACCGTCCGGCCGTCGCGCAGCAGCAGATCGACATCGGCAAAGCTGCGTTCGTCCAGCAACTCCAGCGCCGCGCGCAGGGAATCGCGGTCGAACCAGTCATGGACCGACCGGCCCAGACACAGCGCCGAGACATGGCCGAGGACATGGACGCATTGACGGTCGTAAAGGCGGATGCGGTCCCGTTCGTCCACTACCATGATGGCCACGGGGATCTCGGACAGGATCGCGGCCAGATGGGCGTTGTCGGCTGCCATCCTGCGCGTCTGGTCCGCAAGGCGGGTCGCGGCGCGCGCCTCGGCCTGGGCAAGCTGCGCGCAGATCGCGGCGGCGGCGGGCCCCAGATCCCCCAGATGCCGGACCGGCCCCGAATCCAGATCCGCGACCACCCCGCCATGCGCCCGCGCGCGCAGCCCTGCCGCCAGCCGCGTGACGCCTTTCGCCACATGTTCGTCGAACAGCAGCCAGACCAGCATCGTGACCAGCGCGATCCCGAATGCCGACATCGCGCCGGCCGACAGCAGCGCCGGCAAAGCCTCGGGCATTCGGCGCCAAGCGAGCCAGGCACCCAGCCCAACCGCGGCGATCGAGGCGGCGGCGACCAGAAGGAAGAAGGCGAAAATCCTCAGCCGCAAGCCCGCGCGCATGTCATCCCCCTTCGCAGACCGCTGCCGCCACCGCATCGTCGGGCGCAAGGCTGCGCCAGGCGTGTTCGGCGACGATCCCGTCCTCGCCCATCGCGTCGGCAGAGGTCAGATCGGCGCGCCGCCGACCCGCGCAATCGAAGACCGCCCGCATCCGGCGGGTCGGCGTCCAGCGACCGAAAACATAGAGGTTCGCCAGGCGTTGCCCCTCGGCCGCATCGTTGCGCAGAATGCCGGCCCGGTCCACCGCGATGAAGCCATCGACGAAGGGCACCGCATAGGTCCAGGGCCGCCAGAAGGCGCGGTTCTGCCGCTGGCTCGCCACCTCCACTCCTTGCGGGAGGGCGGCCTCGGTCCGTGGAAACCACGAATATTCCAGCGAAATCGACACGGCCAGCATCGCGGCGCCGGCGACCACGGGCATCAGCCAGCGCGGCAGAGGCGGCACGATCCGCCGCACCAGCAGCACGACGCCGCCCGCCCCGACGCCTGCCGTGATCACGGCGACAAGCTCCAGTATCATCGGGGCGCCGTCGGCAGCGTCACGGGATGCCCCTTCCCTGCGCCGCCGCGGCCTGCATCGTGCGGACCACGACAAAGGCATCGCGCAGATGGCTGCGCTCGAACTCGCTCAGATCGGCGGGCGCCATGAAGTTGTCAGGCGCCTGCCCGGCCCTGACCTGCGCCGCCTGATGATCCAGCCGTGTCGCGGCGATCAGGTCGTAGGCATCCAGAAGATCGCGCCCCCCGCTGTCGGAAATGACCCCCGCCTCGCGCGCGGCGGCGATCCGCGCGCGGGTGCCCACATCGCCGATCCGCCCGCGCAAGGCATAGATACGGCCCAGGTCGACGACCGGAACGACGCCGTTCATCTTCAGGTCGATCCGGGCACGGTGTTCGCCCGACCGCACCGTGGCAAGCCCGCGCCAGATGTTCAGCGGCGGCGCATGCGACAGCGAATTGGACACCATATGCGCCACGAAGATCGAATTGCGCGATGCCGCCTCCAGCGTTTCGGCCTGAAGTCCGGCGAACAGGCTGCGGTCGCCGCCGATGGGGCGCAGGTCGAACATGACCGAGGCCAGCATCTGCGCCATCGGATCCGGCGTGGCGATCCACCCCTGGAAATAGCGCCGCCAGACGCGCACCGGCTGACGCCAGCGCGGGTTGGTCGCCATCATGTCGCCCGGACAGAAGACATAGCCGCAGCGGTCCAGCCCTTCGGATACGAACCGCGCCAGTTCCGCGAACCACGAATCGTCGGCATCGGTCGCGTCGTCGGACAGCATCAGCACGTTGTCCTGATCCGACCGGCCCGTCTGTTCCTGCCGGCCCTGGCTGCCGCAGGCAAGCCACAGATAAGGCACCGGGGGCGGGCCCAGCCGGGCCTCGGCCAAGGCCAGCAGGCGGCGTGTGACGGCATCGGCAACGTCGGTGATCAGCCGCGTCACCGTGTCGTGCCGGCTGCCCGCCGCGACAAGCTGCGCAAGAAGCTGGGGGATACGGGCGGTGATCCGGGCCAGCGCCTCGGTATCGGGCGCATGGGCGGCATCGCCGATGATCTGGGCCGAGGTATCGGCCTGAAACCGGGTCAGGTCGGTCTGGGTGACGATCCCGACAAGACCGCCCGCCCCGACGATGGGCACATGGCCGATGCCGCGCTCCATCATCAGATGCAGCACGTCCGACCCGATGGCATCGGGCGGCAGGGTCACGGGATCGCGCGTCATCACGCGCGCGACGGGGGACTGGGCATCCAGCCGTTCGGCCACGACGCGGTTGGACACGTCGCGCACCGTCAGGATGCCTTGCAAAGTGCCGTCCTCAACCACCATCAGCGATGAAATGCGGTCGTCCCGCATCAGCCGCGCGGCGTCGCAAAGCGGCAGATCGGGGGCGATCGTCCGGGGTCGGGCGGTCATCAGCGTTTCGACCCGCGTCTCGGCCAAGGCCGGCCGGCGAACGGGCGCGCCGCGCTGGCGGCTGAAAAAGGCATGCAGGGCCGGATCGCCGTCCGTCAACGCCCTGAACCGGGCGGCGGGCAGCAGCAACAGTTTCGTCGGCGCAATCGCATGGACGGTGGTGGCGGCAAGGCCGTCGCGGATCAATCCGCGTTCGCCGAACGTATTGCCTGCGGTCAGCGACGACAGCCGCGCGCCAGAGGCATCCGTCACCTCGACCGCGCCGGATCGCAGCACGTAAAGTCCGTCAAGCGGCTCGCCTATGCGGAAAACGGTATCGCCGGGCGCGAATTGCCGCGTCTCGAACGACGAGGCGACATCGGCCAGGCGGTCTTCGGGCAGACGGTTCCACGGCGGCACATCGGCAAGAAAATCGCGCATGGTCATCGTGGACGGTCCGCTATTGCGGTCCCCACCCGCCGGGGCGGATGGGGACGGGATCGTTGGGTCAGTGGGCCGTCGCCGCCCCGGCGCCGCGCGGAACGCGGACGCTTTCGACCAGCTCCTTGATATGCTCGGGCGTCGGGCTGGTGCTGCGCGCCACGATGAAGGCGACGATGAAGTTCAGGATCGCCCCCACCGCGCCGATGGCCGTGGACTGGATGCCCAGCAGCGACCCGGTCAGCGTATCCTCGAACTGGTTGGTGCCGGGGATGAAGAACCAGCCCTTGTGCAGGAAGATGTAGACCACCGTGAAGATCAGGCCGGTCAGCATCCCCGCCACGGCGCCCGAATTGTTGATGCGCGTGGAAAAGATGCCCATCATCAAGGCCGGGAAGATCGTCGCCGCCGCGATCCCGAAGGCCAGTGCCACGGTCTGCGCCGCAAAGCCCGGCGGGTTCAGGCCCAGCCACGTCGCCACCGCGATCGCCACCGCCATCGAGATCCGGGCGGCCAGCAATTCCCCCTTTTCCGAGATGTTGGGATTGATCGACGCCTTGATCAGGTCGTGGCTGACCGCCGACGAGATCGCAAGCAGCAGCCCCGCCGCCGTGGACAGCGCCGCCGCGAGACCCCCCGCCGCGATCAGCGCGATGACCCAGCCGGGAAGCTGCGCGATCTCGGGGTTGGCCAGCACCAGGATGTCGTTGTTGACGGTCAGCTCGTTGCCCTCCCAGCCGCGCGCAGCGGCCGCTTCGGCAAAGGCGGGGTTGGCTTCGTTGTAGTATTCGATCCGGCCGTCGCCGTTCTTGTCCTCGTAGTTGATGAGGCCGGTGACTTCCCAGTTGCGGATCCAGTCGGGCCGCTCGTCATAGGCGATGGGCTCGGCCGAGACGCCGTTGGGATAGATCGTATCGACGATGTTCAGCCGCGCCATCGCGCCCACGGCGGGGCAGGTCAGGTAAAGCAGCGCGATGAAGACCAGCGCCCATCCCGCCGACCACCGCGCATCGGCCACGCGCGGCACGGTGAAGAAGCGGATGATGACGTGCGGCAGGCCTGCCGTGCCGATCATCAGCGACAGCGTGAACAGCACCATGTTCATCACCGCCAGCGGCGATCCGTCCTGCCCAGTATAGGAGGTGAAGCCCAGCTCCTGCACCACTTCGTTCAGCCGCGACAGCAACGGCTCTCCGGTCGGGGTGTAGTCGCTGAACAGGCCCAGCGGCGGCAGCGGATTGCCGGTCAGTTGCAGCGAGATGAAGATCGCCGGGATCGTATAGGCGACGATCAGAACGACATACTGCGCCACCTGCGTATAGGTGATGCCCTTCATGCCGCCCAGAACCGCATACATGAAGACGATGGCCGCGCCGATATAGAGCCCCGTTTCGTTCGACACTTCCAGAAAGCGCGAAAAGGCGACGCCCGCGCCGGTCATCTGCCCGATGACATAGGTGGTGGACGCGATGATGAGGCAGATCACCGCCACCAGACGCGCGCCCGAACTGTAGAACCGGTCGCCGATGAATTCGGGCACGGTGAACTTGCCGAATTTGCGCAGATAGGGCGCCAGCAGCAGCGCCAGCAGCACATAGCCGCCCGTCCAGCCCATCAGATAGGCGCTGGCCGGATAGCCCGCGAAGGCGACGATGCCGGCGAGCGAAATGAACGACGCGGCCGACATCCAGTCGGCGGCGGTCGCCATGCCGTTCATTACCGGATGCACGCCGCGTCCGGCGGCATAGAATTCGGCCGTGGTTCCGGCCCGCGCCCAGATGGCGATGCCTATATAAAGCGCGAAACTGGCGCCCACGACCAGCAGGTTGAGGGTATACTGATCCATGATGCCTTATTCCTCCTCGACGCCGAAATCGCGGTCGAGCTTGTTCATGCGCCAGGCGTAGAAGAAGATCAGCGCGAGGAAGACCAGGATGCTGCCCTGCTGCGCGAACCAGAAGCCCAGATCCGTCCCGCCGATGCGGATGCCCGACAGCAGCGGGCGCAGCAGGATGCCGAAGCCGAAGCTGACCAGCGCCCAGATGGCGAGGCAGATATAGATGAGGCGCAGGTTCGCCTTCCAGTATCCTGACCCGTCTGTGCGGGCTCTTGTGTGGGTGTCAGCCATAGGGCCGGTCTCCTCCCGATATGTTGGTGCTTCGGTCAAAGCACCCTTCACGAATCGTTGCAACGCTCGTGAACGCTAACGCGCATATGGGCAGGGAACTGCGCGCCTTTCGCCGCAATTCGCCCGCCCGGATCCGCTTTTCGCGGTGGACGGGGCGATGTAAGACATGCGGCGGGTGAAAGTTGCGGGGACGACCGATGACGGATGAGAGCAGGGGCGCGAGACGCAAGGCATGGGCTGCCGGCCTGGGTATCGTGCTGCTTGCCGCGGGTTGTCAACCGGTCGGAAACAGCGCGCAAATCGCCGACACCCCGCGCGCGACGGCCGCGACCCAATCCGTCGATGTGGAAGCGCCCGATGTCTTTCGCGCGGAAGCGCAGGGCCTTTGGGACGGGCGGCCGTCCCTTGGCGGCACCTGGGTTGCCTATCCGGGCGTCGCCACGCCCGAACGGGTGGTGATCCGCAATACCGAAACGGGCAAATCGGTGAACGGCGCCCTTTTCCGGCGCGAACGGGAAAATCCCGGCCCGCCCTTCCAGGTCAGTTCGGACGCCGCCGATGCGCTGGGAATGCTGGCCGGCGCGCCCGCGCCGCTGATTGTCACCGCCTTGCGCCGCGAAGCGCCTGATCCTGCCGAGGTTTCGACCGATACCGTCACCACCGAAACCCTGGCCGACGATGAAGGCTAATCCGCGACCCTGCGGGCAGACCCAACCATTCCGATCGCGAAAGGAAACGCCATGATCCTCCGCCTTGCCCTGGCGCCAGTTCTGGCGCTGATGCTGGCCGTGCTGCCCGCGCAGGCCGCGTTCGAAACGCGCGCTTCCGCCGCTTGGGTCTATGACCTGACGACGGATACCGTTCTGCTGGCCAAGAACGCCGAAACGCCCTTGCCGCCCGCGTCGATGTCCAAGCTGATGACGCTGAACATGCTGTTCGAGGCGTTGCGCGACGGACGCGTGGACATGGACACGCGGTTCGGCGTCTCGTCCACCGCGCGCGCGATGGGCGGATCGACCATGTTCCTCAACGAACGCGACCGCCCCACCGTCGAGGAGCTGATCCAGGGCATCGTCGTCATGTCGGGCAACGATGCCTGCGTCGTGGTGGCCGAGGGGCTGGCCGGATCCGAGGAAGCGTTCGCGCGGATGATGAACCAGCGCGCCGCCGATCTCGGCATGAACGATTCGCACTTCGTCAACTCGACCGGCTGGCCTGCCCCCGAACACCGCATGTCGATGCACGATTTGGGGCTTCTCGCGACGCGGCTGATCACAGAATTTCCCGAATATTACGGCTATTTCGCGGAAAAGGAATTCGCCTGGGACAACCGCGCGCCGCAGAACCGCTTCAACCGCAACCCGCTGCTCAAGCTTGGCATCGGGGCCGACGGGCTGAAGACCGGGCACACGCAGGAAGCCGGTTACGGTCTTGTCGGATCGGCCGCGCAGGGCGACCGGCGGATCATCTTCGTCATTACCGGCCTGCCCACCGACACGGCCCGCGCCGAGGAAGCCGAAAGCATCGTCAACTGGGCCTTCCGCCAGTTCGTGCAGAAACAGGTCGTCAGGCAGGGGCAGCCCATCGCCACGGCGTCCGTCTGGCTGGGCGAAAGCGACAGCGTCGGCCTGGTCGCGGCGCGCGACGCGGCCCTGCTGATCCCCGCGCTGGAACAGGGCGGCATCAGCGCCGAGGCGACCTATCTCGACCCCCTGCCCGCTCCGCTGGAGGCCGGTCAGGAAGTCGGCACGCTGACCATCAGCCTGGCCGGGCTGCCCGATACGACAGTGCCGCTGCTGGCCGAGAACGCCGTGCCGGTCGGCGGGTTCGTGCCGCATCTGCGCACGGCGGCCGAGGTTCTGATGGCGCGCGCGCTGCGGGACCGTGCCGCCGACGCGCCCGCCGAGACGCCCGCGGTCCCGGCCGAGTGAGCGGCCGCGGCCTGTTCGTCAGCTTCGAGGGCATCGACGGATCGGGCAAGACGACGCAGGCCCGCCTTTTGTCCGACGCGCTGCGCCGGACCGGGCGCGACGTTGTGCTGACGCGCGAACCGGGCGGATCGGACGGGGCCGAGCAGATCCGCCGGCTGGTGCTGAACGGCCCTGCCGAACGCTGGTCCGCCGAGACGGAACTGCTGCTGTTCACCGCCGCCCGCCGCGACCACCTGGAGCGCGTCGTCTGGCCGGCGCTGGATCGCGGCGCGACCGTCATCTGCGACCGCTTCGCCGACAGCACCCGCGTCTATCAGGGCACCACACGCGGCGATCTGCGGCAAACCGTGGATCGGCTGCACGAACTGACGATCGGCACCGAGCCTGACCTGACCTTCCTGGTGGACATGGATCCGGTCGCGGCCCTTTCCCGTGCTGATGCGCGCGGCGGCGAATCGCGGTTCGAAAGCATGGGCGCCGCGATGCAGACCCGCATGCGCGCGGCTTTCCTCGACCTCGCAAAGTGTCATCCCCGGCGCATCGTGGTCATCGACGGCAACCGCCCGGCCGATGCTATCGCGCAGGACGTGTTTGCCGCTTTCCGGGGTCGAAGCCTTGGCTGATCCCGTCGAATACGAACCCGACCGTGTCGCCGGTGTGCCCCATCCGCGCCACACCGTCCGGTTGCTGGGCCAGCAAACCGCCGAACGCGCGTTCCTGTCGGCCTTCATCGGGGATCGGCTGCACCATGCCTGGCTGATCACCGGGCCGCGCGGCGTCGGCAAGGCCACGTTTGCCTGGCGGCTGGCGCGCTTCCTGCTGGCGGCCCCGCAATCCGCCGAAACCCTCGACATCGCTGACGATCATCCGGTCGCATCGCGCATCGCCGCCTTGTCGGAACCTCGGCTTTTCCTGCTGCGGCCGGGCGCGGATCCCCGCACCGGGACGCTGCGCCGCGATATCACGGTGGACCGTGCCCGCGCGCTTAAATCCTTTTTACAGATGTCCAGCGCCGATGGGGGACGCCGCGCGGTCATCGTGGACAGCGCCGATCAGTTGAACGTGCAGGCTGCCAACGCCATCCTCAAGCTGCTGGAAGAACCGCCTGCCGATACGGTCTTCTTTCTGGTCAGCCATGCCCCTGCCCGCCTACTTCCGACAATCCGCTCGCGCTGCCGGGTGCTGCGATGCGGGCCGCTGAACGCATCCGACATGGCCGATGCGCTGAAGGCGGCCGGTCTCGATCCGGGCGGCGACGGTCCGGTTCTGGCGCAGCTTGCCGCCGGGTCGGTGGGCGAAGCGGCGCGGCTGCTGCAAGAGGACGGACCGGCCATCTATGCCGACCTCGTGGCGCTTTTCGCTGACGACGGAATAGACCGCCCCCGGCTGCTGAAACTGGCCGATGGCCTTGCCGGGGCCGCCAACGCGGCGCGCTTCGATGCGCTGGTGCGGCTGATCGACCTGCTTCTGGCGCGGTTGGCGCGGCAGGGGGCGGGGATCGCGCCCGACGCCGAAGCTGCGCGGGGCGAGGCGGGGATGCTGAAACGGTTCGCACCCGATGCCGCCGCCGGGCGGGCCTGGGCGCAGGTGCAGCCGCAGATCGCCGGGCGGCTGGCGCATGGCACGGCGGTCAACCTTGACCCTTCGGCGCTCATCCTCGATACGATCCTGACGATGGACGAGACCGGCCGCGCGATCCTGCGGACCTGATCCGCAAGGCATTCTATGATCACTTTGACCGACAGCCATTGTCACCTCGACTTCCCCGATTTCGACGGCATTCGGGACGATGTGGTTGCGCGCGCCGTGGATGCCGGGGTGCGGCGGATGGTGACGATCTGCACCCGCCTGCACGACGCCCCGAAAATCCGTGCAATCAGCGAGGCTTACGATCCGGTCTTCTGGGCCGCAGCGACCCATCCGATGAGCGTCGCCAAGGATCCGATGGCCGGCGTGGACCAGCTTGTCGAACTTGCGTCGCATCCCAAGATGGTCGGGATCGGCGAGACGGGGCTGGACTACCACTATACGTCGGACAGCGCCGAGGCGCAGAAGGAAAGCCTGCGCATCCATATCGAGGCCGCGCGCCGCACCGGGTTGCCGCTGATTGTCCATGCGCGCGACGCCGACGACGACATCGCGCGGATCCTGACCGACGAGCATGACGCGGGGGCGTTTTCCTGCGTGATGCATTGTTTCTCCTCGTCGGAGGCGCTGGCGCGCGCGGCGCTGGACCTCGGATTCTACCTTTCGATCTCGGGCATCGCGGCGTTCCCGAAATCGGGGGTCTTGCGCGACATTTTCGCCGCCGCGCCACGCGATCGGCTGCTGGTCGAGACGGATAGCCCCTATCTGGCCCCGCCGCCCCATCGCGGCAAACGCAACGAACCTGCCTTCACCATGCTGACCGCCGGGATCGTGGCCGAGCATCTGGGGCTCGACCTGGCCGCGCTTGCGGCAGCGACCGAAGCCAATTTCGACCGTCTTTTCAACAAGGCAGCCGCGTGGCGGCCCGCATGACCGACACGCTGCGCTTTACCGTCCTGGGATGCGGATCGTCGGGCGGGGTGCCGCGGCTGGGCGGGCTGTGGGGCGATTGCGACCCGGCCGAGCCGCGCAACCTTCGCCGCCGCTGTTCGATGCTGGTGGAACGAATCGGCCCCGACGGCACGACGCGGGTGTTGATCGACGCGTCGCCGGATTTGCGCGCGCAACTGCTGGATGCGGGGGTGGGGGTGCTGGATGCGGTGCTTTTCACCCATTCGCATGCCGATCATTGCCATGGGATCGACGATCTGCGGATGATCGTCTTCAACACGGGCGAGCGGCTGGCGGTCTGGGCCGACCATTTTACCCGTAAGGCATTGGAACAACGGTTCGATTACGTTTTCGTCACGCCGGAAGGGTCGTCCTATCCCCCCATCCTGCAAATGAACGAGATTGCCGGGCCGGTGCGCGTAAGCGGCAAGGGTGGCGAAATCGTGGCCGCGCCTTTCACGGTCGGACATGGCGGAATCGACGCGCTGGGGTTTCGGATCGGCGGGCTGGTCTATCTGCCCGATGTCGCGACGATGACGGACGCGGCCTGGAAAGCGCTGGAAGGCCTGGATATTCTGGTCATCGACGCGCTGCGGCGCAAGCCGCATCCGACCCATTCGCATCTGGCGCAGACCCTGGACTGGATCGCGCGGGTCGAACCGGAGCGGGCAGTCGTGACGAACATGCATGTCGATCTGGATTACCGGACGCTGCTGGACGAGTTGCCGGAGGGGGTGGAGCCTGCCTTCGACGGAATGGTGCTGACCCTGCCCGCGCCTGCCGATTGAGCGCGCTTCTGGACGTCATCCTGCCGGTCTTTCTGGTGATCGGTTTCGGCTACCTTGCTGTCTGGAAAGGGTTTTTCAGCGACAGCGGGGTGGACGGGCTGATGAAGTTCACGCAGAACTTCGCCATTCCCTGCCTTTTGTTCCAGTCCATCGCGACGCTGGATCTACAGGCCGGGTTTCCGGCGCCGTTGCTGGCCAGCTTCTATCTGGGGGCGGCGTCGGGGTTCGTGGCGGGGCTGCTGGGGGGGCGGCTGATCTTCGGGCGGTCGTGGGCGGACAGCGTAGCCATCGGATTTTGCGGGCTTTTTTCCAACTCGGTGCTGCTGGGTCTGCCGATCACGGAACGCGCTTTCGGCGACGGGACGCTGCAATACAACTATGCCATCATCGCGATGCATGCGCCGTTCTGCTATCTGGTGGGCGTCACCGCGATGGAGCTGGTCCGGTCGGGGGACGAGCCGCTGAAATCGTTGCCGATCAAGGTGTTGCGGGCCATGTTTCGCAATGCGCTGGTGATCGGGATCGCGCTGGGGCTGGCGGTGAACCTGACAGGGCTGCCCCTGCCCGGCATCGTCGCGGATGCGCTGGATCTGATCGTTCGCGCGGCCCTTCCGGCCGCCCTGTTCGGGCTGGGCGGGGTGCTGGTTCGTTATCGGCCCGAGGGGGATATGCGTGTCATCCTGTGGGTTTGCGGGGTATCGCTGATCCTGCATCCGACGGTTGCATTCGGGCTGGGAACGGCGATGAAGCTCTCTGTAGAACAATTGCGCGCGGCGGTTCTGACGGGGGCGATGGCGCCTGGGGTCAACAGCTATATCTTTGCCAACATGTATGGCGCGGCCCGGCGCGTGGCAGCGTCGGCGGTGCTGATCGCCACGGTGCTGAGCATCGGCACGGTGTGGATCTGGCTGCTGATCCTGCCCTGAAACGTACAATTTGTACATCTCAACGCCCGAAACGTACAACTCGGCAGCATATGGCCTGTCCGTTCGATTTCGTACTTTACTCGCCGTTGAGGAGACGGCTAGCTAATCATTAACGTTGTATCAATCTGGCCCGTTGTCTGGAGGGACGCAGATGCCGCATTCGAGCGTCGCCCGAAATTTGGAAGCCGAGTTGGAAGCCTGTCACGCCAGGTTGGCGGAACAGGCGCGCGAACGGGGCGAGGTCGATCACCGGATCGCCAACGGCCTGCAACTGGCGGCGAGCATGCTGGCGATGAAGCGGCGCGAGGTTGCCGACAGCGAGGCGCGGGCGGCGCTGGTCGAGGCGGAAACCCGACTGAAGGCGATGTCGCGGTTCCACATGCATCTGGCGCGGCTGAACGACCGGGGGCCGCTGGATCTGGGCGCGCTGCTGGACGAGCTGGGGTCGGTAATGGGGTCGGCGGCCGGCACGGTGCTGAGCCTGCGGTCGCGGCCCGTGGTGGTGCGCGCGTCGGTGGCGATCAAGCTGGTGGTGCTGGTGAACGAACTGGTGCTGAACGCGGCCAAGCACGGGCGCGAGGATGGCGGCAAGGTGAACATCGTCGTCTCGATCCTTCCGGTCGGGGCGCGGCGGCTGATGCTGTCGGTGATGGACGACGGCGCGGGGCTGCCCGAGGGGTTCGACATCGCGTCCTGCAACGGGATGGGGCTGAAGATCGTGCAGGCGATCCTGGAAGAGCTTGACGGAACCATCGGCGTCATTCCGACGGATCGGGGCGCCTGCTTCCGGGTTGACTTGCCTCTCGAAATGATCCCTCGAATCGCATGAGGCGCATGTATTCGCGTTCGGCGCGGCCGTAGCTGCCGGCGGCGGCCTGTTCCAGACCGTCGCGATCCTCGACCCGGATCCGGCCGCGCATGGCACGGATCAGGCCGCGGCGTTCCAGTGTCTGAAGCGCCACGGTGACGCCGGGCCGCCGGACGCCCAGCATGACCGAGATGAAATCGTGGGTGAGCGTCAGAACGTCGTCCTCGGTCCGGTCGTGGCACATGAGCAGCCAGCGGGCGAGCCGTTCTTCCAGCGTGTTGCGACCGTTCGACAGCGCGGTCTGCGACATCTGGACGATGGAGGCCTGAACATAAAGCAGCATCCGTTCGCGCAGGGCGGCGCATTCGGACGCCGCGCGGCGCAGGGTGTCGGACGGCATGCGGAAGCCCCGGCCGGGCACCTGCATGTAGGTTTCGTTCGGGGTGCGGTCGGCGCCCAGAAGGACGGCGGCGCCCGACATGCCGTCGCGGCCGTAAAGCGAAACCTCGATCCGGTGATCGCCGACGCCGCGCGCCACGGTCGAGGCGACGCCGGTGATGGGGAAATAGGCATGGTCGATGGGCCGGCCGGCCAGTTCCAGCGGCATCCGGCGCGTCAGTTCGACGGGTTCGAGGTGGGCTTTCAGAACGCCCAGCGTCGAGGGCGGAAGATCATGAAGGATCAGGTTCCGCGTCAGGTCCGAGTCGCTGGAAGAAACGTTCTGTGGCACGACAGGCCCGCCGGATCGTTGGTGGGCAAGGGCGCGCGCCGAACCCCTGGCACCCGCGCCCGGAAAGCGTGCGGATACTGTCGTCAGCTAACATATTGGCAATATTCGATTACAGAAGCGAGTTGGTACGGTTTCCGACGATCACGCGGGCGAGAGGCCGCGCAGGCGTTCGGATCGGCGCCGCAGAAGTTCCACCACGGTCAGCAGCGCGATGGAGATCACGACAAGGATCGTCGCTACGGCCAATATGGTGGGCGATATCTGTTCGCGCAACCCTATGAACATCTGCCACGGCAAAGTCTTTTGCGCCGCGGATCCGACGAACAGCACGACGACCACCTCGTCGAAGGACGTGATGAAGGCGAACAGCCCGCCCGAGATGACGCCGGGCAGGATCAGCGGCATCTGCACCCGGAAGAAGGTGCGCACCGGCCCCGCCCCCAGATTGGCCGAGGCACGGGTCAGCGAGCGGTCGAAGCCCACCAGCGTCGCCGTCACGGTGATGATGACGAAGGGGATGCCCAGCGCCGCATGGGCCAGCACGACGCCCAGATAGGTGCCCTGCAACCCGATGCGGCTGTAAAAAAAATACATCCCGGCGGCCGAGATGATCAGCGGGACGATCATGGGCGAGATCAGGATCGCCATGATCAGCCGGCGGAACGGCACGTGCGATTGCGACAGGCCCACCGCCGCCAGCGTGCCCAGCGTCACCGACAGCAGCGTCGCCACCGGCGCGATGCGGACGGAATTGGCCAGCGCCTGCTGCCAGTCGGGATTGGTGAAGAAGTCCCGGTAATGCTTGAGCGAATAGGCGTCCGGGTCGAAGGCCAGCATACCGGGGGTGAAGGTAAAGAAATTCTCGGCGTTGAAGGATAGCGGGATGATCGTGACGATGGGTGCGATCAGGAAGAAGAAGATCAACCCGCAGATGACGAGGAACGTGTAGTGCCAGATTTTCTGGCCGGTGCTGGCATAGGGGGGAAGGCCCATCTGTCTCTCCTATCCCAGGCTGACGTTGTCGATGCCGACGATGCGGTCGTAGATCCAGTAGAGCGCCAGCACGAAGGCCAGCAGGATCGTGCCCAGCGCCGCGGCGAGGCCCCAGTTGAGCGACTGGCTGATGTGATAGGCGATCCGGTTCGAGATGAACGTGCCCGTCGTGCCGCCGACCAGTTCGGGGGTGATGTAGTAGCCTATGGACAGGATGAAGACGAGGATGCATCCCGCCCCGATGCCCGGCACCGATTGCGGGAAATAGACGCGCCAGAACGCCGTCCAGTCGGTCGCGCCCAAAGATTTGGCGGCGCGCATGTAGCTGGGCGGGATGGTCTTCATCACCGAATAGAGCGGCAGGATCATGAAGGGCAACAGGATATGCGTCATGGCGATGATCGTGCCGGCCTGATTGTTGATGAGCGCCAGCCGGTTGCCGTCGGATACGAGGCCGATCCAGACGAGGATGTCGTTGATGACGCCCTGTTCCTGAAGCAGCACCTTCCATGCCGAGGTCCGCACCAGAAGCGAGGTCCAGAAGGGCAGCAGCACCAGGATCAGCAGGATGTTCGAGGTGCGCATCGGCAGGTTCGACAGAAGGAACGCGATGGGATAGCCCAGCAGGATGCAGCAGCCCATGATGGTCAGCGACATGAACATCGTGCGCCCGAACAACGTGGCGTAGATGCGCGTCTCTTCGGGTTCGCGCTGGATGCCGTCGGGGGTCAGGCGCAGATCGGCGGCGGTCAGGAAATAGCCCGACGTATAGGGGCCGGAAAAGGTCTTGATCGTGCGCCATGTCGCGGGGTCGGTCCAGCCGTCGTCGATTTCGGCAAAGCCTTCGCGCGCGGGGAATGTGGCGAAACCCGGCACGGCGGCCGCGGCTTCGGCCAGAAGCGGGGGGCCGTCGATCTGCGGCGCATCCATCAGGTCGAGATAGAGCATCTGATAGACAATGGCCCAGGGTTCTTCGTCGGCCGGATTGTCGTTGTCGACCGTCTGCACGATGTCGGCGAAGGCGGTATAGGCATCGGCGGTGCGCGGCAGGATCTCGTCGATGCCGGCCGCCAGTTCGAACCGGGGGCCGGCGCCGTCGGCCTCGCGCGCCTGGGCCAGCCAGGCGGGATCGCCCATCAGCTCGGCCCAGACCAGCGGATCCTCCCAAGCGGGGTTCACGGCGACGAACTGGTCGAGATAACCCTCGCCGATCTCGTCCACGCCGCGGCCCGACTTGCGGAAAAGCGACGACAGGCCGGTGTTTTCATAATTCAGGCGGCTGCCTAGGCGGGTATGGGTCTTCAGCTCGGCCGCGACGGACAGATCGACGGACAGGGCCTGAAACGTCGCGTCGTCCGGAAGGCCGTCGCCGTCCCATTCGTCCAGCGTGGCGACCGTGCGGGGAAGCGTTTCGACGACGATCTGATTCTCGACCGAGCGGAACAGCATGTCGGCGATGGGCGCGATGAAGGTGATGACGACGAACAGCAGCAGCGGCGCGATCAGCGCCAGCGCCCGCAGCTTCTGCGCCCGAAGCGCACGGTTCAGAGACCGCTTGAGCGGCGTCCCGTCCGCGGCCAGCATCGCGCCCTTCTGTTCGGCATCCGCCGTGCGCAGGGCCGTGTCGGGCGTGGTGCCGGTGAAGGCGTCGGGGCCGGTGACGCTGGATCGGCTCATTCGGTGCCCTCGACCAGGATGATGGTGCTGTCGGCGGTGCGGCGGCGGATGTCGGCGACTTCCTGATAGGCAGGGTCGTCATAGGCGGCGCGGGCGGCGGCGTAGCTGTCGAACTCGATCACCACATGGCGGTTCTGCGACTGGCCTTCGGGGGTTTCGGACGCGCCCCCCCGCACGATGAAGCGGCCGCCCAGGGCCGTCAGGATCGGCGTGTCACGTTCGACATATTCGCGGTAAGCGTCGGGGTCCGTGACGGTGATGTGGCCGATGATGTAGCCTTTGGGCATCTGCGCCTCCTGCGGGTGAAGGGGCGGCCGAAGCCGCCCCTGCCGTCCGGTTTACTGGGCCAGCCACGACTGGAAGCGGGCATCCAGATCGTCACGGTAATCCGCCCACCATTCATAGTTGATCACGAAGGCGTTGCTGGCATTGTCGGGGTTCGTCGGCATGTGCGGCGCCATGTCGATGCCAAGATCGGCATGCTGGCTGACCATCGGAGCCGAGGATTTGCGCGCCGGACCATAGGAGATGTATTTCGCCTGATCCGCCAGACGCTGCGTGTCGGTGGCGAAATAAAGGAAATCCTTGACGCGGGCGAGCGTCGGTTCGTCCAGCCCTTCGGGGATCACCCAGCCGTCGAGGTCATAGGCCTGCGCATCCCACATCATGTCGACCGGCTGATCCTGCTCCACGATCACGCTGAACAGACGGCCGTTATAGCTGGAGCCGAACACGACTTCGCCATCGGCCAGAAGCTGCGGCGTTTCGGCGCCAGAGGTCCACCAGACGGTTTCGTCCTTGATGGTGTCGAGCTTGTCGAGCGCCATCTGGATGCCCTCGTCCGTCTCGAGCTTGTCATAGACTTCGTCCATCGGAACGCCGCTGCACATCAGCGCCCATTCGAGGTTGTTGTGCGGCCGCTTTTCAAGGCTGCGCTTGCCCGGAAACTTCTCGAGGTCGAAAACGTCGCAGATTTCCGTGGGAACCTCGCCGTTCCATTCGTCAACGTCCGTGCGATAGCCGAACGTGTAGGAATAGGCGATCTGGGGGATGAAACAGTCGCTGACCAGCATCTCCTCGCCGAAATCCTCGGATGCGGGGGTGCCGTCGGGGGCTTCGGCCAGCAATTCGTCGGGGTCGATCTCCATCGCCAGCCCTTCGTCGCATAGGCGCATGGCGTCGGCGGCGGTGACGTCGACCAGATCCCAGGTCAGGTTGCCCGCCTCGTTCTGGGCGCGCAGCTTGGCCACCGCCTCGGCCGAGGACTCGTCCCAGACGACCTTAACCTCGGGGTGCATTTCCTGATACGGCTCGACATAGGCCTTGAGCTGGCTGTTCTGATAGGCACCGCCCCAGCTGACGATCGTCATCTCGTCGGCCATGTCCTGCGCCAGTGCGGGGGACGCGGCCAGCGCGGCGCTTGCCAGAAGCATCGAAGTCGTGCGTTTCATGTCGTTCTCCTTGTTGTCATGCCCGTTCTTGTTGTCGCCGTCGCCGCCGGGCCGGGGCGATGGGTATGCGGCTAGCGGTCGAGCGCGCGACAATCCTGCGGCAGCCAGCCGATGCTGACCTGCTGTCCGGGGTTCAGGCGCACCTGATCGGCGCGGTTGCGGGTCTTGACGATGAAATCGTCGCGCCCCGCCACCCGCAGGCGCGTGCGGAACACGTCGCCCATGTAGATGAATTCCAGCACCTCGGCCTGAAGCGTGTGGGCGTTCGGGCCGAGCTGCGGGTCGATCTCCACCCGTTCGGGGCGGATGCTGATCAGCGTCGTCTCGCCCACCTCGGTCACGTTGACGGGCACGGCGTCGATCTCCTCGCCGCTGTCGAGGCGCACGACGCAGGTCCTGGCGTCGATCTTCGACACGGTGCCGGTCAGGGTATTGTTTTCGCCGATGAACTGCGCGACGAAGCTGTTCTGCGGCTGTTCGTAGAGCTCGTCCGGCGGGGCGAGCTGCTGGATGCGCCCGTCGTCGAAGACGGCGACGCGGTCGGACATGGTCAGCGCCTCGGTCTGGTCGTGGGTGACATAGACCGTGGTGATGCCAAGCTGGTGCGCCAGATTGGTGATCTCGAATTGCAGCGTCTCGCGCAACTGCTTGTCGAGCGCGCCGAGCGGTTCGTCCATCAGCACCAGTTCCGGTTCGAACACCAGCGCGCGGGCCAGCGCGATGCGCTGCTGCTGGCCGCCCGAAAGCTGGGCGGGGCGGCGACCGGCGAAATCGCCCATCTGCACCATGTCGAGCGCGCGCTTGATCTTCGCCTCGCGGTCAGACTTGCCGATCTTGCGGACCTCGAGCGGGAAGGACAGGTTCTCGGCCACGCTCATATGCGGAAAAAGCGCGTAGTTCTGGAACACCATGCCGATGCCGCGCTTGTGCGGCGGGATGTTGTTGATCTCGCGCCCGTCAAGCCGAATCTCGCCGTGGGTGGCGGTCTCGAACCCCGCCAGCATCATCAGGCAGGTGGTCTTGCCGGACCCCGACGGCCCGAGCATCGTCAGAAATTCGCCCCGCGCGATGTCGAGGTTCAGATCCTTCACGACGAGGTTTTCGCCGTCATAGCTTTTCTGCACCCGTTCGAACGCGACGAAGGCGTGCTGGTCGTCCCTGGCCTTGAGCATCGAGGCTCCCTGTTGCGGGGCGATCTTGAGTGCCGCCATGCGCAAAGCAAAACAGACCCCCGCCCGGAACGCAACCGGTTTGCCGGATCGTCCTTTCGCGCCGCGGCCGGGCAGGCTAGTGGGCGGCATGATCGCGGCGATCTTCGACCTCGACGGCACGCTGATCGACAGTGCGCCCGACATCCATGCGGCCTGCAATGCGGTGCTGGCGGAAGCGGGCGGCCGGACGCTGAGCCTGGCGCGCATGCGCGATTTCATCGGCGACGGCGCCCCGGCGCTGATCCGGCGCGCGATGGCCGAAGCGGGGCTGGGCCGCGACGACGCGCTGCATGCGCGGCTGCTGGCGGCGTTCCTGGACAGATACGAACGCGCGGTCGATCTGACGCGACCCTATGCGGGCGCGTTGGCGGCGCTGGACAGGCTGGCGCGGGCGGGCCACCCGCTGGGACTTTGCACCAACAAGCCCATCGCCCCCACCCGCGCGGTGCTGGCGCATTTCTGCATCGCCGACCGCTTCGGCGCGATCGTCGGCGGCGACAGCCTGCCGCAGCGCAAGCCCGACCCCGCCCCCTTGCGCGCGGCGATGCGCGACCTGCACGCGGATCGGTGCATCTTCGTCGGCGACAGCGAGGTGGACGCGCAGACCGCGCGCGCGGCGGGGATGCCCTTCGCGCTGTTCACGCGCGGCTATCTGCATGCGCCGCTGGCCGAGACGCCGCACGACGCCGCCTTCGACGACTGGACGACGCTGCCCGGCCTGATCGAGGCCCTGGCCTAGCTTTCATCTTTCCACAAATACCCATTCCGACCCTGCCTCAGCGCGCGGCGGCGATCAGGGCCGCCACGTCGAGATGCGATTCGAGATGCCGGGCCAGCGCGTCGAGCGTGGCATCGACGCCGGCCTCGTAGCCGCCCCGCGACGGCGTGCCGAAGCCCGCAAGCCACGCGGCGCGGAAGGCGTCGTCGCGGAACATGCCGTGCAGATAGCTGCCCGCCACGCGGCCATCGGCGCCGACCGATCCTTCGGGCGCGCCGTCCACATGCGCGAAGGGCCGTGCGCGGTCGGGGCCTTCGGTGCGGCCGATATGGATTTCATAGCCGCGAAAGGGCGTGCCGGTGGCGGCATGGACGGCGCGGCGTTCGGTCAGATCCTTGCGCGGCATCATCGTCGTCCCGACATCCAGAAATCCCAGACCGGGCGTGTCGCCCGCCGGCCCTTCCAGCCCCAGTGGATCCGCGACCTTGCGCCCCAGCATCTGATACCCGCCGCAAATGCCCAGGATATGGCCGCCGCGCCGCAGATGCGCGGCCAGATCGCCGTCCCATCCCTGCGCGCGCAGGAAGGCCAGGTCGCCGCGGGTCGATTTGGTGCCGGGCAGGATCGCGATGTCGGTATCGCCGGGCAGCGCGCGGCCCGCCCCGAGCATCGTCAGGCGCACGCCCGGTTCCTGCGTTAGCGGATCGAGATCGTCGAAATTGGCGATCCGCGACAGGCGCAGGCAGACGATGTGAAGCCCCCCCCTGCCCCTGCCCCGCCCCCTGGCCGCGTCCGCCGGCGCGCGCGGCGATGTCCTGCGCGTCTTCGGCGGGCAGTTTCCACGCATCCGCGAACCACGGCACGACGCCGTAGCCGCGCCAGCCGGTGCGCGCCCCGATCATCGCATAGCCGTCGTCGAAAAGGCGCGGATCGCCGCGGAAGCGGTTGACGACGAAGCCCGCGACGCGGGCGGCATCGGCGGCGTCCAGCACCGCCTGCGTGCCGACGATCTGCGCGATGACGCCGCCCCGGTCGATGTCGCCCGCAAGGATCACCGGCACGTCGGCGGCGGCGGCGAATCCCATATTGGCGATGTCGCCTTGTCGCAGGTTCACCTCGGCCGGGCTGCCGGCGCCCTCGACCAGGACCAGATCGTGCCGGGCGCGCAGGCGGGCGAAGCTTTCCAGCACCGGGGCCATCAAGGCAGGCTTCATCTCGGCGTAGTCGCGGGCGCGCAGGCTGGCCACGCGGCGGCCTTGCACGACGACCTGCGCGCCCGTCTCGGTTTCGGGCTTGAGCAGGAGGGGGTTCATGTCGGTATGCGGGGCCAATCCGCAGGCCAGCGCCTGCAACGCCTGCGCGCGCCCGATCTCGCCGCCATCCCCGGTCACGGCGGCGTTGTTGGACATGTTCTGCGGCTTGAAGGGCGCGACGGACAGCCCGCGCAGGCGCGCCGCGCGGCACAGCCCCGCCACCAGCAGCGACTTGCCGACATTCGACCCGGTGCCCTGGATCATCAGCGCGCGCGCCACGGCGTCAGCCCCCGGACCCGCGGTGCGTCAGAACTCGATCCCCTTCTGCGCCTTGATCCCGTCGCGGAACGGGTGCTTGACCACCTCGAACTCGGTCACGAGGTCGGCGGCCTCGATCAGTTCGGGCTTCGCGTTGCGGCCGGTCAGCACGACATGGGTCATGGGCGGCTTTTCGGTCAGCAGGAAATCCACCACCTCGTCGATGTCGAGGTAATCGTAGCGCAGCGCGATGTTGATCTCGTCCAGCAGGACGAAGCGGATGGCGGGGTCGCGGATCTGGTCCTTGGCGATGCGCCAGCCGTCCCGCGCGCGGGCGATGTCGCGGTCGCGGTCCTGCGTTTCCCATGTGAACCCCTCGCCCGAAACGAAAAAGCGGCATTCCTCGGCGAAGCGGTCACGCAGAAGCGTCCTCTCGCCCGTTTCCCAGTCGCCCTTGATGAACTGCACGACGGCGCAGGGCATGGAATGAGCGATGCAGCGCATGACCATGCCGAACGCGGCCGACGACTTGCCCTTGCCCTTGCCGGTATGGACGACGATCAGGCCCTTTTCCTCGGTCTTCGACTTCATCATCTCGTCGCGCGCGGCCTTGATGCGCTTCATCTTCTCGTTATGGCGGGCGGTCGTGTCATCCATGGCGGGGCCTTGCGCTTGACAAGTTCGGTCGTTGGGCCGCATGTCGCATTCCGATGGTGCCTGTGTAAACAGGTGAAAAGGGAATGCGCGACCGGGACCGCCCGGCAGGGCGCAGCCGCCCCCGCGACCGTGACCGAAGGGGTCGCCCGATGCCACTGGCCGACAGGCCGGGAAGGCGGGCGACCGTCAGGATCCCTGACCTTCGCAAGCCGGGAGACCTGCCATCGGCGACGACGAAACCGGGCGGGGTGCCCTGGTGTCGGGGGGATGGATTGCAACCGCCCGTCATCCGGCCCGGTCCAAGGCGATGGGCTGCGACATGTGCGATGCCGGGAATGCCGAAGATGCGGTCGAGCTGCTTGTCTGCGTGAAGTGCCGCCGCGGCACGGACGCGCCAGACGACGCGCGCCGTCCCGGCCAGGCGCTGCACGACAACCTGCGCGCGGCGGGCGCCTCGGTGGCGGTCACGGGCGTCGAGTGCCTTCAGAATTGCGAAGGCGGCTGCACTGTGGCTTTGCGCGGGGCCGGACGCTGGACCTATGTCTATGGCGCGCTGCACGAGGATCGCGATGTGGCGATGCTGCTGGAGGGGGCGGCGCTTTATGCCGCGACCGCCGACGGGCTGATCCCCTGGCGCGCCCGGCCCGACCATTTCAAGCGCAACTGCATCGCGCGCGTCCCACCCCCCACCTTGAAGGAGAAGGCCGATGTCTGATTTCAAATCCGGGCTGGAAAAGCTGCCCGTCACCGTCGTCACCGGATTTCTGGGATCGGGCAAGACGACGCTGATCCGGCATCTGATGTCCGATCCGCAGGGCCGGCGGCTGGCGGTGATCGTCAACGAATTCGGCGATGTGGGCGTGGACGGCGAGATCCTGAAGGGCTGCGCCATCCCCGACTGCCCCGAGGAGAACATCGTCGAGCTTGCCAACGGCTGCATCTGCTGCACCGTGGCCGACGATTTTATCCCCACGATCGAGGCGCTGATGGCGCTGGTTCCGCGCCCCGACCACATCCTGATCGAAACCAGCGGCCTGGCGCTGCCCAAGCCGCTGCTAAAGGCGTTCGACTGGCCCGATATCCGGTCGCGCATCACCGTGGACGGCGTGATCGCGCTGGCCGATGCCGAGGCGGTGGCGGCGGGGCGCTTCGCGCCTGACGTGGCGCGGGTGGACGCGCAGCGGCTGGCCGATGACAGCCTCGACCACGAAACGCCCTTGTCCGAGGTGTTCGAGGACCAGATCGCCTGCGCCGACATCGTGCTGCTGACCAAGCCCGATCTTGCCGGGCCGGACGGCGTGGCCCGCGCGCGGCAGGTCGTGCTGGCCGAGGCGCCGCGCCCGCTGCCCATCGTCGAGGTGGCCGAGGGCGCCGTCGATCCGCGCATCGTGCTGGGGTTGGGCAAGGCCGCCGAGGACGACATCGCCGCGCGCCCGTCGCATCACGACGGTGCCGCCGATCACGATCACGACGATTTCGAAAGCGTGGTGATCGAGATCCCCGAACTGGCCGATCCGGCCGACCTGGCCGCGCGGATCGAGACGCTGGCGCGGACCCGCAACATCCTGCGCGTTAAGGGCTATGCCGCCGTCGCGGGCAAGCCGATGCGGCTGCTGGTGCAGGCGGTGGGGGCGCGGGTGCGGCATCAATACGACCGGCCCTGGAAGCCGGGCGAGGACCGGCGCGGACGTCTGGTCGTCATCGCCGAGCACGACGATGTGGACGCGGGCGCGATCCGTGCCGCGCTGGTGCCGCAGCGCGAACCCGCCGAATAGACGATGCACGTTGTCTTCCGTGAAAACCACGGTCTGGACGAGACCGAGACGCCGACCGATCCGGGGCAGTCGCCCGCGGATCTGGTCGTGCTGTCCTTCTCGGATTCGGACCTTGGCGCTTTCGCGGCGGGATGGATGCGCGGCGGCGGCCGCGAGGGGCGGATGCCGACGCTGCGGCTGGCCAGCATCGCGGCGCTGAAGCATCCGCTGTCGGTCGATACCTATGTCGAACGGACGCTGAGCGGGGCGCGCGGCATCCTGATCCGGCTGATCGGGGGGATGCCCTATTGGCCCTATGGGCTGACCCATATCCGCGCGCTGGCGCAGGCGCGCGGCATCGCGCTGGCGGTGCTGCCGGCGGACGGGCGGCCCGATGCGCGGCTGGACGCAATGTCGACGGTGCCCGTATCCACCCTGCGGCGGCTGGCGCATCTGTGCGATACCGGCGGCGCGGTGGCGGCGCAGGCGGCGCTGGCGCAGATGGCGCTGGCGGCGGGGCTTTACGCGGGGCCGGTCGCGGGGTCGAAGGCGCTGCCCTTCGTCGGGGCCTGGACGCCCGAGGACGGGGTCTGCTGCCCCGCGCGCACGGCGATGGGCGAGAGGGGTGCGCCGCTGGCGCTGGTCGTCTTCTATCGCGCCTGGCTGGTGGCGGCCGATACCGCCCCCATCGCCGCGCTGATGCAGGCGCTGCGCGACCGGGGCTTTCGCGCGCTGGGGCTGTTCGTGCCGTCGCTGAAGGCGCCCGGCGCGGGGCCGTGGCTGGCCCGGCAGGTGCGGCATCTGGCGCCCGCCGCGATCGTGAACGCCACGTCGTTTTCGGGCCGGGGCGCGGACGGCGCGTCGCCGCTGGATGCGGGCGGCGTGCCGGTGTTCCAGGTCGCCCTGTCCACCGCCACACGCGATGCCTGGGCCGGATCGGACCGGGGGCTGTCGCCGGCCGATCTGGCGATGCATGTCGTGCTGCCCGAGGTGGACGGCCGCATCCTGGCCGGGGTCGCGTCGTTCAAGGAACCGGGCGCGCGCGATCCCGACTTGCAGGTCGCGCTGGCCGCGCATCGCCCGCACGAGGGCCGCATCGCCGCCATCGCCGACCGGGTGGCGGGATGGCAGCGGCTGGCCGCGACGCCGTGCGCCGCGCGGCGGGTGGCGCTGGTGCTGTCCACCTATCCGGGGCGACCGTGGAACATGGCGCATGCGGTCGGGCTGGACCCGCTGGCCTCGGCCGGGGCGATCCTGTCGGATCTGGCGGGTGCCGGCTATGAAACCGACGGCGCCCCCGTCGATGGCGCGGCGCTGGCCCAGGCGCGGATCGTCTGGCCGATGGACGCCTATCGCGCCGCGCTGGCGCGTCTGCCGCAGGGGTTGCGCGACGATCTGGCAGCGGCCTGGGGCGCGCCCGAGGACGACGCGGATGCGGCCGGGGGCGGCTTCGTCTTTCGCGCGAAGCGGCGGGGCCGGGCGACCCTGGCGCTGCAACCCGAGCGGGGCGCGCCCGCCCGGCGCGACGGCGAGTATCACGATCTGTCGCGCGTGCCGCGTCACGCCTATGTGGCGTTCTATCTGTGGCTGCGCGATCAGGCCGACGCGCTGGTGCATGTGGGCGCGCATGGAACGCTGGAATGGCTGCCGGGCAAGTCGGTGGCCCTGTCCGAGACCTGCTGGCCCGAGGCGCTGACCGGGGCGATGCCGGTGATCTATCCCTTCATCGTCAACGATCCGGGCGAGGCCGCGCAGGCCAAGCGGCGCATCGGCGCGGTGACGCTGGGCCATGTGCCGCCGCCGATGCGCGTCTCGGGCACGCCCGCGCGGCTGGCGCGGCTGGAATCGCTGCTGGACGAGTTTTCCAGCGCCGACGGACTGGATCCGCGCCGACGCGACCGTCTGACGGCCGATATTCGGGACGAGGCGCGCGCGCTGGGGGTGGAGGACGATCTGGGCCTGGACGGTGCGGCCTGCCCGGCGCAGGCCATCGGCCGCATCGACCGTTTCGTCTGCGACGTGAAGGAAAGCCAGTTCGGCGACGGGCTGCATGTCTGGGGGCGGCCGCCGCCGGTGCGGACCGCCTTCGACGCGGACCTGTCGGCGGGGGCCGAGCGGCGCGCGCTGCTGGATGCGCTGGACGGGCGGCGGATCGCGGCGGGGCCTTCGGGATCGCCCTATCGCGGACGGCTCGACGTGCTGCCGACGGGGCGCAACCTTTATACCACCGATCCGCGCGGCGTGCCGACGCGGGCGGCTTACGCGCAGGGCGTGGCGCTGGCGGAAGAGCTGATCCGCCGGCATCTTCAGGACGAGGGCGACTGGCCGCGCGGCCTGATCGTCGATCTGTGGGGATCGGCGACGATGCGCACGGCGGGCGAGGATTTCGCCATGGCGCTGGCGCTGCTGGGCGTGCGGCCCGTCTGGGATGCGAGATCCGAGAGGGTGTCGGGGATCGAGGTGCTGCCGCTGGCCGAGATGGACCGCCCGCGCATCGACGTGACGCTGCGGGTGTCGGGGCTGTTCCGCGACGTGTTCCCGGTGCTGTCGGCGCTGTTCCAGCAGGCGGTGCGCGCGCTGGCCGCCCGCGACGAGGCGCCCGACTGGAACCCTTACGTGCATGGCGCGGGCGCCCGCGTCTTCGGGCCTGCGCCGGGCAGCTTCGGGCTGGGGATGGGCGCGGTTCTGACGGATTACAGCGACGAGGGGCGGGTTGCCGCGGGCGAGGCATGGATCGCCGCATCGGCCTGGGCGCTGGACGGCGACGGCGCGTCGCGCGACGAGGCCGGTCTGCGCGACCGGGTGGCGGCGGCGGATGCGTTCGTGCATGTGCAGGATCTGCCCGAGACCGACCTGCTGCTGGCCGAGGATTACGCCGGGCACGAGGCGGGGTTCGCCGCCGCGCAGGCGGTGGCGGGCGGGGCGGGGCGGCTTTATCATTTCGACAACACCGATCCCGCGCGGCCCCGCGCCCGCGCCCTGACCGAGGAGATCGCCCGCGTCGTGCAGGCGCGCGCGGCCAATCCGGGCTGGATCGCGGGGATGCGCCGCCACGGGTTCCGCGGCGCGGCCGAGATCGCGGCGACGCTGGAAAACATGGCTGCCTTCGCGCATCTGGCGCGGGCCATGCCGGCGCATCTGTTCGATCTTTATTATGACGCGACGTTGGGGGACGCGGATGTGACCGCGTTCCTGCACGACGCCAATCCCGGCGCTCTGGCCGCGATGCGCGACCGCTTCGCGCAATTGCGGGCGGCGGGGCTTTGGCGATCGCGGCGCAACGCCATCCTGGCCGACATGGCGGACGCGCCATGAGCGGGCCTGTCGTCAGGGGCTGGTGCCCCGGCGCGCATCGCCCGATGGCGTCGGGCGACGGGCTGGTCGTGCGGGTGCGGCCCCGCGCCGGCGCGCTTTCGGCGGACGCGCTGCGCGGGCTGGCGGATCTGGCGCAGCGGCATGGGTCGGGTCTGATCGAGGCGACGGGCCGCGCCAACCTGCAACTGCGCGGCGTGCGTGCCGCCGATCATCCGGCGCTGCTGCGCGGGCTGGACGCGCTGGGGCTGCTGGACGCGGACGGGGCGGTCGAGGCGCGGCGCAACATCGTCGTCGATCCGTTCCGCGAGGGGCCGCTGGGCGATCTTCTGGCCGGGATCGCCGAGACGCTGGCGGCCGGGCTGGGGCGACTGGCGGGGTTGCCGGCCAAGTTCGGCTTTGTCGTCGATGGCGCGGGCTGGGCGCGGCACCTGGCGGGGGTCAGCGGCGACGTGCGGATCGAAACCGGCGCGGGCGGCCTGCTGCTGCGGCTGGACGGGGCGGCGCGCGGCGTGGCGGTGGCGCCCGGCGATGCGGCGGCGCTGGCGCTGGAGGCGGCACGCTGGTTTTCTGGCCTCGGGCGGCGTCGGCGCGGACGGGCGGGGGCGCATGGCGCGGCATCTGGCGGCGGGCGCGGTGCCGCCCCCTGCCCTGCGGGGCGATGCCCTGCCCGCGCCCGCCGCGCCCGATGCGCGGCCGGGGCGGCGCGCGTCGGGCATCGGCGTCGGCGCGGCCTTCGGCACGTTCACCGCGGCGCAGCTTCGCGCCGTGGCCGATGCGGCGGGGCGGGACGGTGTGCGGGTGACACCCTTCCGCCTGCTGTATCTGCCGGGGACGGATGCGGCGATGCCGCGCTGCGACGATCTGCTGACCGATCCGCACGATCCGCTGCTGCGGGTGCGGGCCTGCATCGGGGCGCCCGTCTGTCCGCAGGCGCGGGCCGTCACGCGCGAGGCGGCGCGCGCCATCGCGCCGCTGCTGGCGGACGGGATGACGGCGCATGTATCGGGCTGCGCCAAGGGCTGCGCGCATCCCGGCCCCGCCGATCTGACGCTGGTGGGGCGGGCCGGCGCCTTCGACGTTGTGGCGGACGGCGCGGCATGGGATGTGCCGCAGCGCCGGGGCGTCGCCGCCGCGCGGCTGGCGGAACTGTTCGGGGCCTGACATGCGATATTCCTACGAAACGGACGGCGCGGCGATCTATGCGCAGAGTTTCGCCATCATCCGGGCCGAGGCCGATCTGGGGCGCTTCGATCCCGACGAGGAAGGCGTCGCCGTGCGGATGATCCATGCGGCGGGGATGGTCGGGCTGGAACGGCATCTGCGCTTTTCGCCCGGCATGGCGGCGGCGGCGCGGCGGGCGCTGCAAGCGGGCGCGCCGATCCTGTGCGACGCGCATATGGTCAGCGAAGGGGTGACGCGCAGCCGCCTGCCCGCGCACAACGATGTGGTCTGCACCCTGCGCGATCCAGCGGTGCCCGAACTGGCGGCGCGTCTGGGCACCACGCGGTCGGCTGCCGCGCTGGAGCTGTGGCGCCCCCGGCTGGGCGGCGCGGTGGTGGCCATCGGCAACGCGCCGACGGCGCTGTTCCGTCTGCTGGAAATGCTGGACGATCCCGGCTGCCCCCGCCCCGCCGCCATCGTCGGCTGCCCCGTGGGGTTCGTCGGCGCCCGCGAATCGAAGGAGGCGCTGTGGGACGCGCAGCCCTGCCCCTGCCTGATCGTCGAGGGGCGGCTGGGCGGCAGCGCCATCACCGTCGCCGCGATCAACGCCCTTGCGAGCCGCGCCGAATGACCGGGACGGTGCATGGCGTGGGCCTCGGCCCCGGCGACCCCGACCTGATGAGCGTGCGCGCCGACAGGCTGGTGCGCGGCGCGCGCAACGTCGCGTTCTTCCGCAAGGCGGGGCGGGCGGGCCGCGCGCGCGCCATCGTCGCCGACATGCTGCGCCCCGACGTGGCAGAGATCGCGATGGAATACCCCGTCACGACCGAGATTCCGCTGGACGATCCGCGCTATAACGCCTGTCTGTCGGCGTTCTATGCGGACGCTGCCGACCGGCTGGCCGCCCTGGCCCAAGCGGGCGAGGATGTGATCGTGCTGTGCGAGGGCGATCCGTTCTTCTACGGCTCGTTCATGCATCTGCATGTGCGGCTGACGGGCCGCGTGCCGGTCGCGACGGTGCCGGCGATCACCGGCATGTCGGCCGCCTGGACGGCGACGGGCCAGCCGATCACCTGGGGCGACGACGTGCTGTGCGTGCTGATGGCGACGCTGCCCGAGGACGATCTGGTGCGCGGCATGGACGGCGCGGACGCGGTCGTGGTGATGAAGATCGGCCGCAACCTGGACCGGGTGCGCCGCGCGCTGGACCGCGCCGGCATGACCGACCGCGCCTGGCTGGTGCAATGCGCCGCCATGCCCGAGCAAAGCGTGACGCGGCTGGCCGATTTCGACGGCCGGACGGTGCCCTATTTTTCCATCGTGCTGGTGCATGGGCGGGGGCGGCGGCCGTGACCGGGTGGCTGGCCATCGCGGGGCTGGGGCCGGGCGGCGACGGGCTGGTGACGCCCGAGGTGCGCACGGCGCTGGATGCGGCCAGCGATGTCGTCGGATACATTCCCTATGTCCGCCGCGTCGCGCCGCGTCCGGGGCTGGTGCTGCACGAAAGCGACAACCGGGTCGAGATGGATCGCGCGCGTCATGCGCTGGGCATGGCCGCCGCCGGGCGGCGCGTCGTCGTCGTCAGTTCGGGCGATCCGGGGGTCTTCGCCATGGCATCCGCCG
Organism: Oceaniovalibus guishaninsula JLT2003; assembly: GCF_000299575.1. GTDB lineage: Bacteria > Pseudomonadota > Alphaproteobacteria > Rhodobacterales > Rhodobacteraceae > Palleronia > Palleronia guishaninsula. The sequence continues at coordinate 149,072 of NZ_AMGO01000007.1, read as the reverse complement.
TGTTCGAGGCGGTCGAGGCGGGACCGGCCGGCTGGCGCGATCTGGACATCCGCGTTCTGCCGGGCATCACCGCGATGCTGGCGGCGGCGGCGCGGACGGGCGCGCCGCTGGGCCACGATTTCTGCGCGATCAACCTCAGCGACAACCTCAAGCCCTGGGCGCTGGTGGCGCGGCGGGTGGCGCTGGCGGCCGAGGGAGATTTCGCCATGGCGTTCTACAACCCCCGCTCGCGCGCGCGGCCCGAAGGGTTCGGACGGGTGCTGGACCTGCTGCGCGGCCTGTGCGAGCCCGAGCGCGTCGTGATCTTCGCCCGCGCCGTCACCACCCCCGACGAGGCGATCCGCGTCGTGCCGCTGGCCGAGGCGCGCGAAGACATGGCCGACATGCGCACGGTCGTGCTGGTCGGATCGTCGGCGACGCGCATCGTCGCGCGCGAGGGCGGCCCCTGGGTCTATACGCCCCGGTCGGTTCCGGCATGAAGCCAGTCGAGCACGCCCTGCACTTGCGCCGTTTCGGCCCTGTCGGGGGTGGCCGGGCGGTCGATCATCACCACCGGCAGCCGCAGGCGGCGCGCGGCCTCGATCTTGGCAAAGGCACCCGTGCCGCCCGCGTTCTTGGAAACGATCAGGTCGATGGCGCGGTCGCGCAGCAGCGCGGTATCGGCGGCGGCGTCGAACGGGCCGCGATCCACGACAACGTGGACCCTTGGGAAGGGCAGCGCACCCTGCGGCGGATCGACGAGGCGCAGCAGATAGAAATGCTGCGGATTGCCGGCGAAATCGGCAAGGTGCATCCGGCCCACGGCCAGCATCACCCGTCTTGCGGGACCGTCCAGCGCGGCGGCGGCGGCAGCCATGTCGGGCACGCGGATCCAGCGGTCCTCGGGGGTTTGCCGCCAGGGCGGGCGGCTCAGCGCGATCAGCGGCACGTCCGCATCGGCGCAGGCCAGAACGGCATGGCGGTGCATCTGCGCTGCGAAGGGATGCGTCGCATCGACGACATGGGTGACGCGGTGCGCACGCAGCCAGTCGGCAAGGCCCGCCACGCCGCCGAACCCGCCGACGCGCTGCGGCAGGGCCTGCGCGCGCGGATTGGCGACGCGCCCCGCCAGCGACACGGTGCCCGCGATGCCGCCGCCCGCCAGCGCCGCGGCAAGCGCCGTGCCTTCGGTCGTGCCGCCGAGGATCAGGACATTGGGACGCATGGCTGAGGATCCGTGGCTGACCATCGTTGGATTGGGCGAGGATGGCGCGGACGGGCTGCCGCCCGCAAGCCACCGCGCGCTGGACAGGGCCGAGATCGTCATGGGGCCGCCCCGCCATCTGGCGCTGCTGCCCGATATCGGCGCCCGACGGATCGTCTGGCCGGTGCCCTTCGCGGACGGGTTGCCGGTGCTGCTGGGCTTGCGCGGGCGGCGGGTGGCCGTGCTGGCCTCGGGCGATCCGTTCTGGTTCGGCGCGGGACGGGCCATCGCCGCCATGCTGGAACCCGGCGAATGGCGCGCATTGCCTGCGCCGTCGGCCTTTTCGCTGGCGGCGGCGCGGCTGGGATGGGGGCTGGAAACGGTGCGGTGTCTGGGCCTGCATGCCGCGCCGGCCACGCGGCTGCGTCCGCATCTGGCGGCGGGGCGGCGGCTGATCGTGCTGGTGCGCGACGGGGAGGCCGTGGCCGAGATCTGCGCATGGCTGGCCGAGGTGGGCTTCGGTCCGAGCGTGGTGCACGCGATGGAGGCGCTGGGCGGTCCGCGCGAGCGTGTGACGACCGCCCGCGCCGATGCGCTGCGGGGCGATTTCGCGCATCCCGTCTGTCTGGGGGTCGAGGTGGCGGGCGACGGCCCCCCCCTGCCCCGGACCGGCGGCATCGACGATTCGTTCTTCGACAGCGACGGGCAGATGACCAAGCGGCCGGTGCGGGCGCTGACGCTGTCGGCGCTGGCGCCGCGGCCGGGCGAGCGGCTGTGGGACATCGGCGGCGGGTCGGGATCGGTGGCGATCGAATGGCTGCTGGCCGATCCCGCGATGCATGCCGTCAGCATCGAGGCGCGGGCCGACCGCGCGCGGCGCATCCGCGCCAATGCCGACCGGCTGGGCGTGGACCGGCTCTGCGTGGTCGAAGGCAGGGCCCCCGCCGCGCTAGAGGGGCTGAAGCCGCCCGACGCGGTGTTCATCGGCGGCGGGCTGACCCGCGCGCTGCTGGACGATCTGGCCGGACGGCTGGCGGCCGGCACGCGGCTGGTCGCCAATGCCGTGACGCTGGAGGGCGAGGCGCTGTTGGCGGACGCGCAGGCGCGGCTGGGCGGCGATCTGCTGCGGATCGACCTGGCGCAGGCGGCGCCCTTGGGGTCGCGGCGGGGATGGCGCGCATCCTATCCGATCGTGCAATGGCGGGGGGTGGTGTGATCGTCGCGGGCTTTGGTTTCCGGTCGGGGGCAGGCGTGGCGTGCCTTGCGGACGCGCTGGCCCGCGCCGGCGGCGCGCCCGACCGGCTGGCCACCGCCGCCGCCAAGGTGCGCGCGCCGGCCATCCGGGCCCTCGCGGAACGGCTGGATCTGCCGCTGATCGGGGTGGACGCGGCGGATTTGGCGGCGCAGGAGACGCTGACCCACGGGGCCGCCAGCCGGGCGGCGCACGGCACCGGCAGCGTGGCCGAGGCGGCGGCGCTGGCGGCGGCGGGACGGGGCGCGCGGCTGACGGGGCCGCGCGCGGTGTCGCAAAGCGGCAGGGCGACCTGCGCGCTGGCGGAAGGAGACGGAACTTGACGGTGCATTTCATCGGCGCGGGCCCCGGTGCGCCCGACCTTCTGACGCTGCGCGGACGCGACCTGATCGCGGCCTGCCAGGTCTGCCTTTATGCCGGATCGCTGGTGCCGCGCGCGGTGCTGGGGCATTGCCCTGAAGGCGCGCGCATCGTGAATACCGCGCCGCTGGATCTGGACGCGATCATGGCCGAAATCGGGGCCGCGCACGAGGCCGGGCAGGACGTGGCGCGGCTGCATTCGGGCGATCTGTCGGTCTGGTCGGCGATGGGCGAACAGGCGCGCCGTCTGCGCGCGTCGGGCATCCCCTATACCGTCACGCCCGGCGTGCCCGCCTTTGCCGCCGCTGCGGCCAGCCTGGGGACGGAACTGACGCTGCCGGGGCTGGCGCAATCGGTGGTGCTGACGCGCACGCCCGGCCGCGCCTCGGCCATGCCCGAGGGCGAGACGCTGGCCGCCTTCGCCGCGACCGGCGCGACGCTGGCGATCCACCTGTCTATCCAGAACCTCGCGACGGTGGTGGCCGATCTGACCCCGCATTATGGCGGCGATTGTCCCGTCGCGATCGTCTGGCGGGCAAGCTGGCCGGACGAACGCATCGTCCGCGCCACGCTGGACACGATCGAGCAGGCGATGGATCCCGGCATCTCGCGCACCGCGCTGATCCTGGTGGGGCGCGCGCTGGCGGGCGAGGGGTTCGGCGAAAGCAGGCTTTACTCCGCCGGATACGACCGCCGCTATCGCCCGCAGACCGGGGACAGCCGCTGGGCCGGGTGGACCGACGACGGAAGCCCCGCATGACCCCGCCCCCCGGCCTGATGGTGTCGGCCCCCGCATCGGGCACCGGCAAGACGACGGTGATGCTGGGCCTGCTGCGCGCGCTGGTCGAGGACGGGCTGGTGGTGCAGCCCTTCAAATCGGGACCGGATTACATCGACCCCGCCTTCCACCTGGCGGCCAGCGGGCGGGCGTCCTTCAACCTCGATGGCTGGGCGATGGACGAGCGGCTGCTGTCGGCCATCGCCGGGCGGTCGGCGGGGGCGGATCTGTGCGTCGCCGAAGGGTCGATGGGGCTGTTCGACGGGGTGGCGACGCGGGGGCTGTCGGGGTTCGGATCCAGCGCCGAGACGGCGATGCGCATGGGCTGGCCGGTGGTGCTGGTGCTGGATGTGAGCGGACAGGCGCAATCGGCGGCGGCGACGGCGCTGGGTTTCGCGCGATACATGCCGGATCTGCGCATCGCGGGGGTGATCCTGAACCGGGTGGCCAGCGCGCGCCACGAGCGGCTGATCCGGGCGGGGATGGACCGGGCGGGGCTGGCGGTGCTGGGCGTGCTGCCAAGGCGCGGCGACCTGACCCTGCCCGAACGGCATCTGGGGCTGATCCAGGCGGTCGAGCATCCCGATCTGGAAGCCGCCATCGCCGGATACGCGGCGTTCCTGCGCGGCCATGTCGATCTGGGCGTGATCCGGGCGGCGGCGATGGCGGGGGCCGCGCCGGTGGGGGCGCGTTGCCGCCGCCGCCCGGCCAGCGCATCGCCCTGGCGCGGGACGCGGCGTTTTCGTTCACCTATCCGCATCTGGTCGAAGGGTGGCGCGATGCGGGGGCCGAGATCGTGCCGTTCTCGCCCCTGGCAGACGAAGCCCCGGATGCGGACGCCGATCTGGTCTGGCTTCCGGGCGGCTATCCCGAGCTTCACGCCGGCCGTCTGGCCGCCGCGGGACGGTTCCGCGACGGACTGACAAGGTTCGCGGCGCAGAAACCCGTTCACGGCGAATGCGGCGGTTACATGGCGCTGGGGCAGGCCTTGATCGACAAGGACGGGGCGACGCACCGGATGGCGGGGCTGCTGGGACTGGTCACGTCCTATGAGACGCGGCGGTTCCATCTGGGATACCGGCGCGCGGTGCTGGACGCGCCCATCCCCGGCCACGGCACGGGCGCTGCGCTGCGGGGGCACGAGTTTCACTATTCGACCATCCTCGACCAGCCGGACGCGCCGCTGGCCCGCGTCACCGACGCCGACGGCAACCCCGTGCCCGAGACCGGGTCGCGGCGCGGCAGCGTCAGCGGCACGTTTTTCCACCTGATTTCGGCCGAGCGGCCATGAGCGGGTTCGTCAGCTTCGTCGGCAGCGGGCCGGGCGACCCCGGATTGCTGACGCTGAAGGCGGTGGACCGCCTGCGCCGCGCCGATGCGGTGCTTTTCGACGATCTGTCGTCCGGCCCGATCCTGGCCCATGCGCGGGCGGGCGCCGATCTGGTGGGCGTGGGCAAGCGCGCCGGGCGGCCCTCGCCCCGGCAGGCGCATGTGTCGCGGCTGCTGGTCGATTACGCGCAGCAGGGCGGCCGCGTGGTGCGGCTGAAATCGGGCGATGGCGGGCTGTTCGGGCGGCTGGAGGAGGAGGTTCTGGCGCTGAGCGAGGCCGGCATCGCGTTCGAGATCGTGCCGGGCGTGCCGTCGGCCTGCGCGGCGGCGGCGGCGGCGGGCATTCCGCTGACCCGGCGGATGACGGCGCGGCGGGTGCAGTTCGTCACCGGCCACGATGCCGACGGCCGCCTGCCCGCCGACCTGAACCTCGCCGCGCTGGCCGATCCGGGGGCCTGCACGGTCGTTTACATGGGCAAGCGGACCTTCGCCGCACTGGCCGAGGCGCTTGTCGCGCGCGGCCTTCCGCCCGGCACCCCGGCCCTGCTGGCCGAGGCGGTGGGCACGCCGCAACAGCGGCTGAGGCGCGGCACGGTCGGCGATCTGCCCGGCCTGCTGGCGCGGGACGATGCCGGGCTGCCGGCGCTGATCCTTTACGGGCCGCTGGCCGGGGGCGGCGATGACTGAGCTTTGGCTGATCGGCATCGGCACCGGCAACCCCGATCACGTCACGCTGGAAGGCCGCCGCGCGCTGCGCGACGCGGCGCTGATCCTGGTGCCGCGCAAGGGGCCGGGCAAGGACGACCTGGCCGCGCTGCGCCATGCGATCCTGCGCGATGCGGGGGCCAAAGGCCGGATCGCCGCATTCGACATGCCGGTGCGCGACGACGCCCTGCCCTATCTGGACCGTGTGCGCGACTGGCACGACCGGATCGCGGCGATCTGGGCGCGGGTCATCGACGCCGAAGCGCCCCGTGGGCCGGTCGCGCTGCTGGTCTGGGGCGATCCGGGGCTTTACGACAGCACACTGCGGATCGCCGCGCGGCTGCGCCCCGTGCCGCGCCTGCGCGTCGTGCCGGGCATCACCGCGTTGCAGGCCCTGACCGCCGCCCATGCAATCCCGTTCAATACGGTGGGCGGGGCCGTGACCGTGATCACCGGCCGCCGCCTGCGCGATCATGGCTGGCCCGGAGGGGCGGAAAGCGTCGCGGTGATGCTGGATGGCGAATGCAGTTTCACGGCGCTGGATCCGACCGGGGTGCATATCTGGTGGGGGGCGTTTCTGGGAATGCCCGAGCAGATCCTGTATGACGGTCCGCTGGCCGAGGCGGGACCGCGCATCGCCCGGATGCGCGATGCGGCGCGGGCGCGGCACGGCTGGATCATGGACACATACCTCATGCGGCGCAGGCGATGAGCGGCGCGGTGCTGCGGCTTTGCGGGACGTGCCGGGGGTCCGATGCGGACCGCCTGCGCGACCGTATCGCCGCGGCGGGGTTGCCGGTGCGGATCGTGGCGCAGGACTGCCTGAACGCCTGCGGCAACCCGGTGGCGATGGCGTTGCAGGGCAAGGGGCGCGCGACGTATCTGTTTGCGGGCGTGGCGCCCGAAAGCGACGCCGAGGACATCGTGGCGACTTTGCGCCTTTATCTGGACGCGCCCGCCGGCTGGATCGAGGATGCGCGCCCCTGCGGACGGCTGCGCCGATGCCTGCTGGGGCGGATCTCGGCGCTTTAGTTGTCGATGGTCAGCCTGCGGGCGACGGGCGTGCCGTTCACCGCCAGCGCGCGGTGATCGTTGGCGTTCAGCGTCACCGCAACCTCGACCGGGCCATCGGGCAGCGCGTCGAGATGCACCCAGGGGCCATAGAAGCGGCCGATCTTGGCGCCGTTCACATAGACATGCGCGTGCCCCTGCCCGGCTCGGTGGGCCAGGCCGGCGCTTTGCGGGGCGAAGGCGAAATTGGCGGTCCGCATGTGCAGGTTCCAGCCGGCGACGGGATCGCGCGTCAGGTTCACGTCCAGCGTCGGGGCATCGGGGCCTTGGGGCAGCGACAGAAGCGCGGCGTGATCGTGCGATGCCGCCCCCGCGTGGTGGGCAGGGTCGGCGTGGTCGTGGCCGCCCAGCGTCACGCCGTTGGCGGCGGCGACGGTGAAGCCGATGCCGCCGCCGAAAACCAGCCCGATCAGCAGCAAGGGGATGGACCGGTCCATGCCGCGCCGGTCACTCTGCCGGGACGGCATCGGCCGCGCGCATCTCGCGCGACCAGAAATAGCCCGCGAACCCGCCCAGCATGACCCAGGCGGCCATGCCCACGCCGAAGGCCCGCGCCGCGAAAAGCGCGCCGATCTCGGTCGGGACGGGGCCGGTCAGCACATCGGGTTCGGGCGCGCCGATGACATGCGGCGCCAGCAGCAGCACGATCGCCGCCGCCCAGGTGCCCCAGTTGCGGCCGAAGGCGATCAGCCATAGCGCAGCCGCCGCCGCCAGCACGGTCGCGAACCACCAGATCTGGCGCGCGCCGACATCGGCCGCCGCGACACCGGGCACTTCGGGCGCCAGCGTGAAGCCGGGCGCGAGATGCACCGCGACGAAGCCGCACAGGCCCCAGATCAGGCCGTTGCGCGCGTCGATCCGCGCGCCGCGATCCTGCGCCAGCGCCATCAGCGGCACGAGGATCAGCGCATAGCCCGAATAGACCAGCATCGCGAACAGCACGCTGAGCCCGTCGCGCAGCGGGTCGATGCCGCCCACATCCTGATGGGCCGGCACGGTCGAGGCGCTGCCGAAATGCACCAGCGCCCCGGTTTCGTAGAGTTCGGCATGCAGTAGCACGGGCTGCACGAACCACAGTTGCAGCAGGGCGGCGATCAGCCCCGCGGCAACGCCAGCGAACAACGCGCTGGCCAGCATCCGCGTGAACATGGCGTCAGTGGCAGGGAAAGCCGGTGGCGTGGCGCACGTCGTGCGCCGCGTCGTGCAGCGTGTCGGCCTGCACGTGGCCCGTGACCACCACGAGGCCGAGGCCGATCAGCATGGCGAACGTCGCGGCGGCAAGCGTGCCGGTGCGCGAGGCGGGGGCGGTCTGGATATGGGCGTTCATGTCTTGGTTCCTTGCCTTCTCACCCGAGGGCGGTTTCATCGTCGCGACAGGCAGGTCTCCTGGCTTGCGGGTCATCGCGACAGGCCGGCCTTCCCGGATCGCTCCAGTGGCGTCGTCGGCCCTACTCGCCGCTTACAGTTGCGGGGGCAGCTACAGATTTGGCGCGCGGGCCGCACTGCATTCCCTTGTCTCCTCCGGCATGGGCCGGAACCTTTCGCGTCCCACCCATGCCAGAGAATCCGGCCGCCGGTCAATGACGGTCACGCGGCCTTCAGCGCCCCGGCCAGATCGGTGCGTTCCCAGCTGAAGCCGCCATCGTCTTCGGGCGGCCGGCCGAAATGGCCATAGGCCGCCGTGCGCTGATAGATCGGGCGGTTGAGACCCAGATGCTGGCGAATGCCGCGCGGGGTCAGGTCCATCGCGCGGGCGACGGCGCGCTCGATCTCGGCCGGCTCGACCTCGCCGGTGCCGAAGGTGTCGGCATAGATCGACAGCGGCCGGGCCACGCCGATGGCGTAGGAAAGCTGGATTAGGCAGCGCCGCGCCATGCCCGCCGCGACGACATTCTTGGCCAGATAGCGCGCGGCATAGGCGGCCGAACGGTCCACCTTGGTCGGATCCTTGCCGGAAAACGCGCCGCCGCCATGCGGGGCGGCGCCGCCATAGGTATCGACGATGATCTTGCGCCCCGTCAGCCCCGCGTCGCCGTCCGGCCCGCCGATGACGAAGGTGCCCGTCGGATTGACCCACCATTCGGTTTCGGGCGTGATCCAGCCGTCCGGCAGGACTTCGCGGATGTAGGGTTCGACGATGGCGCGGATGTCGTCGCTGGTCTGCGCCTCGTCGGCGTGCTGGGTGGACAGCACGATGGAGGTGACGCCGACCGGGCGGCCGTTTTCATAGCGCAGCGACAGTTGCGACTTGGCGTCGGGGCGCAGCGTCGGTTCGGCGCCCGACTTGCGCGCCTCGGCCAGACGGCGCAGCACGGCATGGGCATAGTGGATCGGCGCGGGCATCAGTTCGGGCGTCTCGTCCACGGCGAAGCCGAACATGATGCCCTGGTCGCCGGCGCCTTCGTCCCTGTTGCCGCGCGCGTTCACGCCCTGGGCGATATGGGCCGATTGCGGATGCAGCAGGTTGGTCACCTCGCAGGTCGCGTGGTGGAACTTGTCCTGCTCATAGCCGATGTCGCGGATGCACTCGCGGGCGATCGCCTCGATCCGGCCCATATAGTCGTCGAGTCGGCCCCTGTCGGACAACCCCACCTCGCCGCCGATAAGCACGCGATTCGTCGTGGCGAACGTCTCGCAGGCGACGCGGGCCTCGGGTTCTTCGGCCAGAAAGGCGTCGAGGACGGCATCGGAAATGCGGTCGCAGACCTTGTCGGGATGGCCTTCGGACACGGATTCCGACGTGAAGACGTAATTCTGGCGGGTCATGGGGAACGCTCCGGTATCAGGGTTGCGCCCGCACGCCAGGAAGCCGTTGTGCGGGTCGATGCGCCCGCTTACGGACAAGACGCCGCGTTTACAATCGCCTTCGCCAGCGCAGGGCGACCATGACCGCCAGTAGCGCGATCATCGCCGCCAGCCACGGCAGATCCCCTGTCCGCGCGTAGATCGTCGGCGGACGCGGCGGCGGCAGGCGGGCGTCGATGCGCCCCGCCTCGCCCAGGGGCAGCGCGGCCAGCACCCGCCCCTCGACGTCGATCAGGGCCGAGACGCCGGTATTGGCGACGCGCACCATCGGCAGGCCCTGTTCGATGCTGCGCATCCGCGCCTGCGCCAGATGCATGTAGGGCCCCGAGAAGGTGCCGAACCACGCGTCGTTGGTGATCTGCAACAGCCAGTCGGGCCGCGCCGGGGCGGCGGCCACGTCCTGCGGAAAGATCGCCTCGTAGCAGATCAGCGGCAGCGCGGTGCCCGCCCGCCCCAGATCCAGCAGGCGGGGACCGGGGCCGGCGCTGAAGCCGAACCCGTCAAGCGCGTCATAGCCCCGCAGGCCGATCAGGCGCGGCAGGCCGCCCAGCGGAATGAACTCGCCGAAGGGGACGAGGTGATGCTTGTCGTAGACATCGGCGATGCGACCGTCGGAGATGACGGCAAGGCTGTTGAAGAACCGCCAGCCATCCGTCCGTTCGACCCCGAAGGCCAACGGCGTTCCGTCCGCCGCATCGGCCATCCGCGCCAGGCCGGGTTCGGCGGGATCCAGCCGCCATGTCACCGCCGTTTCGGGCCAGACGATCAGGTCGGGCGGACCGTCCGCACCCGGCGCGGAGGTCAGGCGCAGCATCCGGTCGAAGTGGCCGGGCGCCTTCGACGGATCCCATTTTTCGGCCTGCGGGACGTTGGGCTGCACCAGCCGGATCAGCGGCGCATCGGCGGGCAGCGGCGCCGGCGGCGGACGCAGCGCCAGCCCGAGGCCCAGCGGCAGCGTCAGCGCGCCCGCGAAGGCCAGCGCGCCCGCGATCCAGCCCCGCATGACCGCGATGGCGATCGCGGCGGCCAGCAGCAGCGTGATCCATGTCAGCCCGAAGGATCCGGCAAGGGAGGCGATCTGCGCGGCGGGCGTTTCCGTCCAGACATAGCCGACCAGCGCCCAGGGGAAACCGGTCAGGACATGGCTGCGCGCCAGTTCCGCCAGCGCGATGGCCGTGGCGAAGGCCAGCGCGCGCGCAGCAGGGCTGCGGGCCGTCACATGGGCCAGCGCCCCGGCGGCGGCCCAGAACAGCGCGAAACCGCCCGCGCAAAGCAGCAGCGCGAAGGGCGCCATCCAGCCATGCCGGGCGATGTCGATGAAAAAGGGCTGAACGATCCAGTGCAGGGTGATGGCGAAATGGCCCGTGCCGATCAGCCAGCCGGCCAGCGCTGCCCCGCGCCATGACGGCGCCCGGCAGACCAGCAGGCAGGCCGCGGCCAGCCCCGCCAGGGACACGGCGACCAGAGAGAAGGGCACTTGCCCCAGGCCCGCCATGGCGCCCGCGCCGAGGCAGGCACCGATGCCGGTCCAGCCGCGCGACACGCGCCGCGCGATCGCCGCCTCAGCCACCCGCCGTCTGCGGCATCCGCACCCGAAGCCGCTTCAACCGGCGCGGATCGGCATCCACGATCTCGAATTCGGGACCGGCGGGATGGGGGATCACTTCGCCACGCGTGGGAACGCGGCCGGTCATCACCACGATAACGCCCCCCAGCGTGTCGATTTCCTCGTCGTCGTCAGGGTCGGTCAGGCGCATGCCGATCTCGGCCTCGAACTCGTCCAGCGGGGTCTTGGCCTGCGCCAGATAGACGCCGGCCTTCTCCTCGGTCCAGAACTTGTCCTCGTCGGTGTCGTGCTCGTCCTCGATCTGGCCGATGACCTGCTCGATCAGATCCTCGATGGTCAGCAGGCCGTCCACGCCGCCGTATTCGTCGATCACCAGTGCCATATGCGTGCGTTCGGTCTGCATCCGTTGCAGCAACACGCCGATGGGCATCGAGGGCGGGCAATAGATCAGCGGCCGCATGATCGCGCGCAGGTCGAACGGTTCTTCTTCCGTGCCGGGGGCGGGGCCGAAACCGTGGCGCAGCGCGAAATCCTTCAGATGCGCCATGCCGACGGGATGGTCGAGCGTGCCGTCATAGACCGGCAGGCGCGTCATGCCGCTGTCGCGGAACACGGCGACGAGGTCGTCTTTGGAGATGTCCACGGGAACGGCCACGATCTCGACCGTGGGGATGGCCACATCCTCGACCCGCATCCGGCGCAGGTTCAGCAGGCCGGGCGGCATGCGCGGCATGGGGTGATCGCCGGGTTGCGCGGGCTGGTCGCCGTTGCCGTCGGGCGGGATCAGCGCGTTCATGATCCGTCCGAAAAAGCCCCGTTCGGGACTGTCGCCTTCGGCGTCGTCCTGAGCGTCGTTCGGGGGCTGTCCCCCCTCGGCGCGCGCTGCGCCCAATTCGCCTTCGGTCATCGGCCCTTTCCGATCAGACAGGCCCCACCGGACCATGATCCCTATATGGGTCCTTGAGACCTAGTGTTGCAAGTATCTCGGCCTCGAGCCGTTCCATCAGCGCCGCATCGCCGTCGCGTTCGTGATCGTAGCCCAGCAGGTGCAGCGTCGCGTGAACCAGCAGATGCGTGACGTGATCGCGCAGCGGCAGGCCCGCCGCCTCGGCCTCGGCGCGGCAGGTGCCCCAGGCGATGGCGATGTCGCCAAGCTCGGGCCAGGCGGGATCGGGCGACGGGGGCGTCTGCCCCTCGATCCGCGCGGCCCGGTCCGCGCTGGGCCAGGACAGCACGTTGGTGGGCTGTCCCTTGCCGCGGAAATCGGCGTTCAGGGCGGCGATGCGGGCGTCGTCGCAGCCCAGAACGCTGACCTCCCATGCGGGGCCGAGTCGCAGATGCGTCAGCGTCGCGCGCACCGCCTTCGTCGCCAGCCGGTCGAGGCCCTGCCCCTGCCAGGCCTTCGATTCCAGCATCGTGTCGATCCGCAAAGCCAATTTCGATCCGTTCATGGGTTGGTCAGGCCGTCCTGGAAGGGCGGCGGCGGGACGGCAAGCCGGGGTTGCGGAGCGCGGAAATCATTCGCCCGCAGCCTCGTAGGCTTCGATGATGCGCGCGACGAGGGGGTGACGCACCACATCGCGCGAGGTGAAGTAGTTGAAGCCGACCTTGTCGATCCCCTTCAGCAACCGTTCGGCGTCCGCCAGTCCCGAAGGCTGGCCGCGCGGCAGATCGACCTGGGTGCGGTCGCCGGTGACGACCATGCGGCTGTTCTGGCCCAGACGGGTCAGAAACATCTTCATCTGCATGGCGGTGGCGTTCTGCGCCTCGTCCAGAACGACAAAGGCGTTGGACAGGGTCCGGCCGCGCATGAAGGCCAAAGGCGCGATTTCTATCTGCTTTTCCTCGATCAGGCGGGCGACCTGCTTGGACGGCAGAAAGTCGTTCAGCGCGTCGTAAAGCGGCTGCATGTAGGGATCGACCTTGTCCTTCATGTCGCCGGGCAGGAAGCCCAGACGCTCGCCCGCCTCGACGGCGGGGCGCGACAGGATAATGCGATCGACCTGGCCGCCGATGAACATGTTCACTCCGACAGCCACGGCGAGATAGGTCTTGCCGGTGCCCGCGGGGCCGATCCCGAACGCAAGTTCATGGGCATAGAGGGAGCGCACATAGGCGCGCTGGGCGTCGGTGCGCGGTTCGACCAGCTTCTTGCGGGTCTTGATCTCGGACCCGTCGCCCTTGACGGGTTCGGGCCGATTGCCGTTGTCGGAACCGTCACCGGCAGGGGTCGCGTTCATGCGGAGGGCGCCGTCGATATCGCCGGATTCGACCGGCTTGCCCTGCTCAAGACGTTGATAAAGAAGCGAAAGAACATCCGCCGCGCGGGACCGGGCGGCGGTGTCGCCCATCACCGCAAGGTGGTTGCCGCGCCGCAGGATCTGCACGTCGAGCGCCTGTTCGATCCGCGCCAGATTGGCGTCGAACTGACCGCAAAGGTCGATCAGAAGGCGGTTGTCGGGGAAATCGAGCAGGGTTTCGGCGGGGGGTCCGGGCTCGGGCTGGGTCAGGGCGGCCATGGGGCCGAGGGTGGGGCGTATGGCCAAATGGCGCTCCGTTCTGGGTTCAGCCGCGGTTACGGGGACAACGTGGGGATCGGCAAAAGGATGCACAAGCCGCGAACCGACGCGGCGAAACGTACAATTTGTACAGGTCGCGGCCCCAAACATACAAGTCGCACGGAACGCTCAGACCGGCACCCCCGCAAGCGAGTTGGTCGCCGTCGCGGTGATGCGGACGCGACGCAGATCGCCCGGCGCGATGCCGGGATCCGCGACGAAGACCGGGTGCAGGTGTTCGGACTTGCCGACCGTCTGGCCCGGTTCGCGCCCCGGCTTTTCGAACAGCACGTCCGTCTCGCGTCCGACCATGCGGTCCTGAACGGCGCGCTGCTGGTCGCGCAGAAGCGCCTGGAGCGTCTGAAGCCGGGCGTCCGCGACGGCCGGATCGACCTGCGCCCTTTCGGCGGCGGGCGTTCCGGGGCGGGACGAATAGCGGAACGAATAGCACGCCCCGTATTCGACCGCGCGCACCAGATCCAGCGTGGCCTGAAAATCCTCGTCGGTTTCGCCGGGAAAGCCGACGATGAAATCGCCCGAGATCAGGATGTCGGGACGGGCGGCGCGAATGCGCGCGATGAGGGCGACATAGCTTTCGGCGGTATGCTTGCGGTTCATCGCCCGAAGGATGCGGTCGCTGCCCGATTGCACGGGCAGGTGCAGATAGGGCATCAGCGCCGGTACCTCGCCATGCGCGGCGATCAGCGCGTCGTCCATGTCGTTGGGATGGCTGGTGGTATAGCGGATGCGCGCCAGACCGTCGATCCGCGACAGATCGCGGACCAGCCCGGCCAGCCCGCCGTCGTGGCCGTGATAGGCGTTGACGTTCTGGCCCAGCAGCGTGATCTCGCGCACGCCGCGCGCCACCAGATCGCGCGCCTCGGCCAGCACGCGGGCGGCGGGCCGGCTGACCTCGGCGCCGCGGGTATAGGGGACCACGCAGAAGGCGCAGAACTTGTCGCAGCCTTCCTGCACGGTCAGGAACGCGGTCGGCCCGCGCGCAGCCCTGGGGCGGGCGGCGAGGTGGTCGAACTTGTCTTCCGCGGGGAAATCGGTGTCGAGGGCGGGCTGGCCCGCCCGCGCGCGCGCTTCCAGCTCGGGCAGGCGGTGATAACTTTGCGGGCCGACGACCAGATCGACCAGCGGTTGACGGCGCAGGATCTCGGCCCCTTCGGCCTGGGCCACGCAGCCCGCGACGCCGATGCGCAGATCGGGATTGGCGGCCTTGAGCGGTCGCAGGCGGCCCAGTTCGTGATAGGTCTTTTCCGCCGCCTTTTCGCGGATGTGGCAGGTGTTGAGCAGGATCAGGTCGGCATCCTCGGCATTGCCGGTCGCGACATAGCCCTGCGGCGCCAGCGCCTCGGCCATCCGTTCGCTGTCATAGACGTTCATCTGACAGCCATAGGTCTTGATGAAAAGCTTGCGCGTCCCGGTCATGCCGCCCCCTTTCGGTGCAGGGTGGCGGTGTAGCGGGTTCGGTGCGGCGGGGCAATGCGGGGGGCGACAGCCGGCGCTGCACGGTTTGTTAATGCGAATCTCGGATATTAAGGGGCGTGATCGGGAAGGGAGGGGCCATGTCGGGTGCTTTAGGTGCAATCAGGATGGTCGTGGCCTGTCGCCGGTCGCGGTACGGCGCCGGGAACGCGGACCGCTGCGGAAGACCGCGCAAGGTCATCCGCCGCGATCCGCACGGGGCGGCGGCGCGGCTGACAGAGCGGTTCAGGGGATCGATGCGTATTCTGGCGTAAAGGCATCGTCGGCAGCATGACGGGGCGCATACCGACGCGTTTGAAAGAACGGGCTGACATAAGCAGGTGGGCGGGTCGGCATATGCACGGCCAAGGCTGCTAGGCAGCCAGGTTCGGCCTCGATCAGGCGACGGGTCGATTGCCTTCGATGCGCTGGACCCCTGGCTGCGACAACGACGCTGCTGGATCAAATGGCGGTTGCCGCTTCGTCGCGGGATAGAATTGCCGCTGGATCGGGTAGCAGGATCGCCGCGGGATCGCGTGATGCGGTTGTCGCTGGATCGGGTAGCAGGATCGCCGTGGATCGCGTGATGGGACGGCGGCCCGTATGACAGGCCGCCGGTCCGCGGGGCAAGCGAGCGGTCAGCGGACCGTCAGCACCGGGCAGGTGGCGTGGGAGGCGAGCTTTTGCGAGACGGACCCTTGCAGCAGGCCGCGCAGGCCGCCGAAGCCGCGACGGCCCGACACCATCAGGTCGGCGCCCTTTTCGTCCACGGCGTCCAGGATCGCCTGCGCCGCGTCGCCGCGCAGGATGCTGACGGAATCGGGCGTGCGGCCCGCGGCCTCGGCCCAGCCGCGCGCCTTGTCGGCGACGGGGCGGCCCAGCGCCTCGATCCGGTCCTCGGTCGGCAGGATGTCCATGGCGGCGGCGCCCAGCGTCAGGGTGCTGACCTCGATCTCGGGGACATGCACGACATGCAGGGCGGCATCGTATTTGTTGGCCAGATCGCAGGCATAGCGAACGGCCTTGTGCGAATGGTCGGACCCGTCGACGGCAACCAGAATAGTCTTGAACATGAAACGGCGCTCCTATGGTTCGGGGAAGGGCTAGGCCGGCCGGCGCGGGCCCGCCTTGACCGGGATCAAGGTTGCGCCGGAAAACGCCGCGGCGTCACTCGGAGACGGTCGTGCAATCCTGCGCCGAGCCGTCCTGCAACTGGTCGGTCAGCGTGGCGTCGTCGCCCTTCACCCACCATTCATGGGACCCCGAGACATAGCGCGACCCCGAGCCGGACACGACATTCACGAAAACCCGCCCTGCCCCGTCGATCGGGATAAGCGCAAGGGTGTTGGCGTCGGTGTTCACATACTGGACCGTGAAGGGATCGCCGCCGGCGCAGGAATAGCGCGAGGTCAGGATCTGGCTGTCGGGCCCGAGCGTCAGGGGAATGGAAAGCGTCGCTTCGGCCATGGCGGCGGCCGGGGCGGCGATCAGGCAGAAAGCCGCGATCAGGCGGGCGGTCTTCATCGGGTCAATCCTTCTTGCGCAGGCGGATGACGACATCCACGCCGACGATTTCGGCCCCGTCGGGCGGGGCGGGTAGACGGGTGATCTGCATCTCGGTCGCCGGCGCATCGACGAGCGACGCGCTGTCTTCCCAGAAGAAATGCGGATGGTCGTCCATGCGGGTGTCGAAATAGCTGCGCGCGCCGTCCACCGTGACTTCCTGCATCAGCCCGGCGCCGCAGAAGGCGCGCAAGGTGTTGTAGACGGTGGCCAGCGAGACGGATTCGCCTGCCGAACGGCTGGCGGCATGCAGGCTTTCGGCGGTGACGTGGCGATCCTGCCCGTCGCCCACCAGAAGGGCCGCCAGCGCCACGCGCTGCCGCGTCGGGCGCAGATCGGACCGGCGCAGCCAGGCAGCGCCCTTGCGGGCCGCATCGGGCGGGAGGGAGGTCGGCGTTCTGTCCATAAGTCCCATATAGCCGGGGGGAGGCCCCGGTTTCAATGGCCATTCCCCCTTCCCGCCCGCCCCGGCCTTGCACCGCCCGGATGCCGGGTGGTAAACCGTGCGTGATCGGCCACAGCCCCGGAGGGACCATGCCGCAGACACTGCGCACCGCCTTTGACCGCGACGACCTGCTGGCCTGCGCGCGGGGCGAGCTGTTCGGCCCCGGCAACGCGCAATTGCCGCTGCCGCCGATGCTGATGATGGACCGGATCACCGACATTTCGGGCGATGGCGGGGCGCATGGCAAGGGGCATGTCGTGGCCGAGTTCGACATCGCGCCGGATTTGTGGTTCTTCGAGTGTCACTTTCCGGGCAATCCGATCATGCCGGGATGCCTGGGGCTGGACGGGCTGTGGCAGTTGACGGGGTTCAACCTTGGCTGGCGCGGCTGGCAGGGGCGCGGCTATGCGCTGGGGGTGGGCGAGGTCAAGCTGACCGGCATGGTCCGTCCCGACCGCAAGATGCTGCGCTATTTCGTCGATTTCACCAAGGCCGTGCAAAGCCGCCGCCTGACCATGGGCGTCGCCGACGGCCGCGTCGAGGCGGACGGCGAGGTGATCTATCAGGTCAAGGACATGAAGGTGGCATTGAGCGAGAGTTGAGGCGCCCGTCAGGTCCGCTTGCCACCACCCGCATTCGGCCAATAGAACGGATCGGCGATCTCGTTCAGGTGCTCCAGCCATTTGTCCACCTGCGCCTCTTTCAGGATATGGCGGCGGTGAGCGGGCTGGCGCCCAACCAGAGCGAGGAAATCCTCGCACAGGGCGGCGGCGCGCCGTATCTTCGACCTGCTGCCCTTCGTCAGGACAGGGCGCAGTCCGGCGGCCCTGCATTTCCTCAGCCTGTCTACGGGATGTTTCAGACCGCCGGCGGTTCGCAGAAGAAACCTGAAATCCGACCAATCGTTCATCTCTTCACGCGTCGCGCCGGTAAAGGTCATCGGGATCGACGCCGTTCCGTCATAAGTCGTCCATGCCGGATAACCCTCGGTCGGAAGGATTTCGCGCAGCGTTTCGGCGATGAGCTTGAGGTCGTTCCATTCGTCGATGATCCGTTGCCCCGTAAGCGACTGCTTCAATGCGTCGGCCTGATCGCGCAGCGCGTCGGACTGGCCTTCGAGATGACGCATCTGCCTTTTCAGGGTGACGGACTGCTCCTTGGTCGCCTCGCCGAGCGTATTGAGCGCGGAGGTCTGGTTCGCGAGTTCCTTCGCCTGACCTGCCAGTTCCGTTCCTTGCCGATGCGTCGAGATCACGACCCAGATCAATGCCAGAGTTCCGCAGATACCGGCAAGGAAATCGCCCCATTCGTTGAAAAGCAGAGACGAAACGGGCGTCCAGTCGAGGCCGTTCCCGTCCAGGCCGCCGATCTTCCACCAGATCAGGGCACCCACAGAAGCAATTACGATCACGCTCACGGCCCAGCCGATCGCCTCGGGGAACCTTTTTCTCATCGTTCGCATCCTCGCGCATTGTCGCTTTTGCAACCGCTAGGACGCATGCCGGGTACGGGCAAGCCTGACCGCTTGCCCCGGTCTTGCCGGTTCCTCTACAAGCGTGTTCGACAGAACAAAGGAGCGTTCATGCGCCGCGTCGTCGTCACAGGTCTGGGCATCGTGTCGCCCATCGGGAACAATGCCGCCGAGGTTGCGGAGGCGCTGAAGGCCGGGCGGTCGGGGATCGAGGCGTCGGCCGAGATGGCCGAGCACGGGTTTCGCAGCCGCGTCGCGGGCACGCTGAAAATCGACGTGGCCGACCATGTGGACAAGCGCGCGCTGCGGTTCATGGGGCCGGGCGCGGCCTATGCCCATATCGCGATGGGGCAGGCCATCGCCGATGCGGGGCTGACCGAGGCCGAGGTCTCGACCCCCTCGACGGGGCTGATCGCGGGATCGGGCGGGCCGTCCACCAGTGCGATCTTCGCGGCGCACCAGACAGTATTGCAGACGGGTGCCACCAAGCGGATCGGGCCGTTCGCGGTGCCCAAGGCGATGTCGTCCACCGTCAGCGCCAACCTGGCGACGGCGTTCCGCATCAAGGGGATGAACTTCTCGATCACCAGCGCCTGTTCGACCTCGCTGCATTGCATCGGGATGGCGGCGCAGCAAATCCAGCTTGGCACGCAGGACGTGATGTTCGCGGGCGGCGGAGAGGAGCTGGACTGGACGCTGTCGTGCCTTTTCGACGCGATGGGCGCGATGTCGTCCAAGTTCAACGACACGCCCGAACGCGCCAGCCGCGCCTTCGACCGCGACCGCGACGGGTTCGTCATCGCCGGCGGCGGCGGCATGGTGGTGCTGGAGGATCTGGAACGCGCGCAAGCGCGCGGCGCCCATATCTATGCCGAGGTCACGGGCTTCGGCGCCACCAGCGACGGGCACGACATGGTGGCCCCGTCGGGCGAAGGCGGCGAGCGGGCGATGCGGCTGGCGATGAAGACGCTGCCCGAGGGGCGGCGCGTGGGCTATATCAACGCGCACGGCACCAGCACGCCGGTGGGCGATGTGGGCGAGGTCGAGGCCGTGCGCCGCGTCTTCGGCGACGACCAGCCGCCGATCAGTTCGACCAAGTCGATGACCGGCCACAGCCAGGGCGCCACCGGCGCGCAGGAGGCCGTCTATTGCCTGTTGATGCTGAAGGACGACTTTATCGCGCCGTCGATCAATGTCGAGAACCTGGACGACGGGATCCGGCCCGGTGAGATCGCGACGCGGACGGTGGCCGATGCTGGGCTGGATACCGTGATGACCAATTCGTTCGGGTTCGGCGGCACGAACGGGTCGATGCTGCTGTCGAAGCTGAAGGACTAGGCACATGGAAGCACTGGCGGGCAAGCGCGCCCTTGTCATGGGGGTCGCCAACGACCGCTCGATCGCGTGGGGCATCGCCAGGGCGCTGTCGCAGGCGGGGGCGGCGCTGGCCTTCACCTATCAGGGCGAGGCGTTCGGCAAGCGGGTGGAGCCGCTGGCCGCGTCGCTGGGATCGACGCTGCTGATGGATGCGGACGTGACCGACGACGCGTCGATGGAGGCGGTTTTCGACCGGCTCGGCCAGGAATGGGGCGGGCTGGACATCGTCGTCCATGCCATCGCGTTTTCGGACAAGGCCGAATTGTCGGGGCGGTTCGTGAATACCAGCCGCGCCAATTTCGGCCGGTCGCTGGAGATAAGCTGCTATTCGCTGATCGACGTGGCGCGGCGGGCAGCCCCGCTGATGACGGATGGCGGCACGATCCTGACGCTGACCTATCAGGGCAGCAACCGCGTGACGCCCTTCTACAACGTGATGGGGGTGGCCAAGGCGGCGCTGGAATCGGCGGTGCGGTATCTGGCCAACGATCTCGGCCCGGACGGCATCCGCGTCAACGCCATCAGCCCCGGCCCGATGAAGACGCTGGCAGGCGCGGCCATCGGCGGCGCGCGGCGGACCTTCAAGCACACGGGCGAAAATGCGCCGTTGCGCGCCAACGCGACGCTCGAGGCGGTGGGCGGCACTGCCGTCTGGCTGGCCTCCGACGCGGGCGCCTGCACGACCGGCGAGATCGTGCGCGTGGACGGCGGCTATCACGTGCTGGGGATGCCGCAGGCGGAGGGGTTGTGAGGGCAAATTAACGGTTTCTTAGCACCTATCCAAGACGGTGTCGCGCGGAGGGCGCGATGATGCCGAATTATTACTGGACGAAGGTTTGGGGAGGTCCGGGCGAACCGGCGACCGAGGCGTTACTTTTCAGTAAGAAGGGTGCGCGAGACAGTGCGCTGAAGAAAGTGAGAAGGGGCGATATCGTCGTGTATCTCACATCGGACGCGGCAGAGGCGGACAGCATGCTTCGGGGCCGGGTATGCGGTGCAGTCGAAATTGCCGGAGCGCCTGTCTTGGCAGAGGATTTGGATCTACCCGGCCGGGCGCGGGACGTCGATTTCAACGACCGAGGCGATTTTCGATGGCCCTTCGGAATTACGATCCGCCGAAGCTGGCGAGTAATGGATAAGGAAGCCAACGACGCGCTTATACCGGGGCATCGGAAGTTGGGATTACAAGGCGCTGCAACCATTCACGAGATGCAGCCTGACGAAATAGCGCGCTTTCAGGGTTTGCGGGTACAACAACAGGTTGAAGGTACGAGCCAGCCGGGTCAGGAAATCTTCGCAATCGCTCAAAATCGGCCGTGGATGCAGAAGGAAGGTCCTCAGAAGGCGCCATACAAGGTTCCGGGATGCGATCTCTATGTTGCGGTGATCCACGATTGTCACGGCATGACCTTCAAGGTCGGTTCCGGCAAGCATGAAGACCGGATCGACGCGCTGAACCTCTTCCGCCGCCGATCGCAGGGCGAAGCGACGTGGTCGCTTCTGAAAGGACATCTATATGGCTTTCACAGCCCCAATGCTGCACAGGCAGCGGAATATCATATCATCGAGCATGCGAGAAAGCGCGGTTTCGGTACGAAGGATCATTCCGAGTTCATCGCGGGCATCGACATGAAGGACTTGGCTGCACTGTTTGTCGAAGCCGTCAAAGTCGGAATTGCCAAGGACGCCGAGTTTGCAGGGGTTCGGAATGATGACGCTATCGAAGCCTGACGTCTGAACGGTCGAGATCGCCGCTGGCGATCCCGACTTTGTGCAAACCTTACGCCGCCTTCACCTCGACCAGTTCGACCTCGAAGGTCAGGTCCTGGCCTGCGAGGGGGTGGTTGGCGTCGAGGGTGACTTCGGCTTCGGAGGCGTCGGCGATGGTGACGGGCAGGGTCTGGCCGTCGGGCGTCTGCATCTGAAGC
This sequence comes from Oceaniovalibus guishaninsula JLT2003, assembly GCF_000299575.1. GTDB lineage: Bacteria > Pseudomonadota > Alphaproteobacteria > Rhodobacterales > Rhodobacteraceae > Palleronia > Palleronia guishaninsula. The sequence continues at coordinate 127,207 of NZ_AMGO01000007.1, read as the reverse complement.
TGGGTGCCGGGGTCGGTGGGGATGTGGTCGGGGAAGTGTTCGCGCGGCACGGCCTGAACGCGGGCGGGATCGCGCTGGCCATAGGCGTCGTCGGCGGCGATGCGGACGACCTTGGTTTCGCCCGTCTTCATGCCGGCGACGGCGGCGTCGAGGCCGGGGATGATCTGGCCGGATCCGAGCGTGAATTCCAGCGGCTCGCGGCCTTCGCTGCTGTCGAACTTGCTGCCGTCCGACAGGGTGCCGGTATAGTGCAGGCGAACGGTATCACCGGGCTGTGCCTGGCTCATGCGATGTCCTTTCGGGTGGGGGATGAATTTCGGGGCCGCCAACCTCGGCGGGTGCCCTGCGCGGTCAACAGATGGGGCCTTGGGGGCGCATGACAACCGCCAGACGCCAATTCGGTGCCAGTTCGGCGGCCCCTTTTCGGGACGGCGCGGTTGTGGCAGGGTCGGCGTCATGGACGATCTTCACGCGATAACGGGCGTTTGCGGCCCGGACGGGGGGCGATGATGGCGCGGTTCACCTCGCCAGACGGGCTGTCGCTACATTACGAGGACCAGGGCGGCGGAATGCCGCTGCTGTGTCTTTCGGGGCTGACGCGGAACGCCACCGATTTCGCCTATCTGCTGCCGCATCTGGCGGATTGCCGGGTGATCCGGCCCGATTACCGGGGGCGCGGCCGTTCGGACTGGGGCGCGCCCGAGACCTATACGCTGCCCGTCGAGGCGGGCGACGTGCTGGCGCTGCTGGATCATCTGGGGATCGAGCGGGCGGCAATCATCGGCACGTCGCGCGGCGGACTGATCGCGATGTTCCTGGCGGCGACGGCGAAGGACAGGCTGCTGGGCGTGTGCCTGAACGATATCGGGCCGGAACTGGCGCCCGCCGGGATGGCGGCGATCCGGGGCTATGTCGGGCAAAACCCGGTGCAGAAAACGCTGGCCGAGGCGGCGGCGGCGCGCGCCACGCTGATGGCGGGGTTCGAGGGGGTGCCCGAGGACCGCTGGCGGCAGGAAGTCGCGCATCATTACGTCGAGGGGCCGGAGGGGCTGCGGATCAATTACGATCCGGGGCTGGCGGCGGCGGTGGCCGAGGGGGCTGTGCCCGACCTCTGGCCGCTGTTCGACGCGCTGGACGGGCTGCCGCTGGCGGCGATCCGGGGGGCCAATTCCGACCTGCTGAGCCGCGAGACGCTGGCCGAGATGCGCCGCCGCCGGCCCGACATGATCGTGGCCGAGGTGCCGGGGCGCGGGCATGTGCCGTTTCTGGACGAGCCCGAGGCGCTGGACGCCATCGCGGCGTGGCGGGCGCTGCTGTGAACATCGACGCGATCCGCGCGGCGGCGGACCGCGCGGCGGGCGTGGTGCGGCGCACGCCGATGCTGTCGTCGCCCCGGCTGGACGCCATCGCCGGGCGGCGCGTGCTGGTGAAGGCCGAATCGTTGCAGCAGACCGGCAGCTTCAAGTTCCGGGGCGGATGGGCGGCGGTGTCGGCGCTGGATCCCAAGACGCGCAGACGCGGCGTTCTGGCCTGTTCGTCGGGCAATCACGCGCAGGGCGTAGCGATGGCGGCGCGGATGCACGACGCGCCCGCGGTGATCGTCATGCCCGCCGACGCGCCGCGATCCAAGATCGACGGCACGCGGGCGCTGGGCGGCGAGGTGGTGCTTTACGACCGCGCGACCGAGGACCGCGACGCCATCGCCGCCGATCTGGCGCATCGGCGCGACCTGACGCTGATCCTGCCCTTCGACGATCCGCAGGTGATCGCCGGGCAAGGCACGGTGGGGCTGGAAATTGCGGAAGAAGCGGGCCGGGACGGCCGGGCGGATGTGCTGGTCTGCTGCGGCGGCGGCGGGCTGGCGTCGGGCGTGGCGCTGGCGCTGGAGGCCGAGGCACCCGGATTGCGGGTGCGAACGGTCGAGCCCGCGGGCTTCGACGATGTGGCGCGGTCGCTGTCGGCGGGGCGGATCGTGCGCAACGGGCGGCTGTCGGGTAGCCGGTGCGACGCGATCCTGACGCCGCAGCCGGGCGCGCTGACCTTTCCGATCCTGCAACGGCTGTGCGGGCCAGGGATGGCGGTGACGGACGACGAGGCGATGCAGGCGATGGCGCTGGCCTTCGCGCATCTCAAGCTGGTGCTGGAACCTGGGGGGGCGGTGGCGCTGGCCGCCGCGCTGTTCCGGCCCCAGTCGGTGACGGGCGACACGGTGATCTGCGTGGCGACGGGCGGCAATGTCGATGCCTGCGCGTTCACCGTCGCGCTGATCACCCATGCGGATTGAGGGGCTGCGATGCAGATAGCGACGCTGGGCGACATCCATGTGCATTACCGCGACGACGGCGATCCGGCGGGGGCGCCGGTGGTCTTCGCGAACTCGCTGGGGACGGATCTGCGGCTATGGGATGCAGTGCTGCCGCTGCTGCCGCCGGGGCTGCGGCTGATCCGCTACGACATGCGGGGCCACGGCCTGACCGACGCGCCGCCGGCGCCCTATTCGATGGGCGGGCTGATCACGGATGCGGAACGGCTGATCGACCATCTGGGGGTCAGGGATTGCGTGTTCGTCGGGCTGTCCATCGGCGGGATGATCGCGCAGGGGCTGGCGGCCAAGCGGCTGGACCTGATCCGCGCGCTGGTGCTGAGCAATACCGCCGCACGCATCGGCACGCCCGCCATCTGGGGCGAACGGATCGCCGCCGTCGCGGCCGGCGGGGTGGAGCCGCTGGCCGATGCGGTGATGGAGCGGTGGTTTTCCAAGCCGTTCCGCGCCACGCCCGGGATGCGGTTGTGGCGCAACATGCTGACGGGGACGCCGGCGCAGGGCTATGCGGGCTGTTCGGCGGCGATCAGCGGCACCGACCTGATGACGCCGACCAGCGGGCTGCGCCTGCCGACGCTGGCCATCGCGGGCAGCGAGGACGGATCGACGCCGCCCGATCTGGTGCGCGAGACCGCCGACCTGATCCCCGGATCGCAGTTTCACCTGATCCGGGGCGCCGGGCACCTGCCCTGCGTGGAGCGGCCCGACGCGTTCGCCGCCGTGCTGACGGATTTCCTGACACGAATCGGACATGCGGCACGTTGACCGGGCCGCCCGTCAGGCGGCGACGACCGGGCCGCCGGTCAGGCGGCGATGCGCGCGGCCAGAAGGGCGCGGGCGGCGGCGCGGGCCTCGTCCGTGACGGTATCGCCCGACAGCATCCGCGCGATTTCGTCCACCCGCGCCTCGGCGTCCAGCGGCAGGACGGCGGATGTGGTCACGCCGTCCGTCACCGATTTCGCCACGCGCCAGTGATGCTGTCCCAGCGCCGCGACCTGCGGCGAATGGGTTACGACCAGCACCTGCGCGTCCTGCGCCAGCGCCGACAGGCGGCGGCCCACGGCATCGGCGGTGGCGCCGCCGACGCCGCGGTCGATTTCGTCGAAGATCAGCGTCAGGCCGGCGGCATCGCGGGTTAGGCAGACCTTGAGCGCCAGCAGAAAGCGGCTGAGTTCGCCCCCCGAGGCGATCCGGCCCAGCGGACCGGCGGGGGCGCCAGGATTGGTGGATATGGTAAATTCGACCTGATCGGCCCCGTCCGGCCCCGGCGGCGCATCGGTGACGACGGTGCGGAAGGTCGCACGTTCCATCCGCAGGGGCGCCAGTTCGGCCGCCATCGCGGCATCGAGGCGGTCGGCCCCCTCGGTCCGGGCGGCGCGCAGATCGGCGGCGGCGCTGTCATAGGCCGCTTCGGCGGCTGTCAGCGCCTTGGTCAGCGCGGCGATGTCGCCCTGCCCCGCATCGAGCTGCGCCAGACGGTCGCGCAGAAGCCGGGCGTGATCGCCCAGATCGTCGGGCAGCACGTCGTACTTGCGCGCCAGCCCGCGAATGGCGAACAGCCGCTCCTCGGTCAGTTCCAGATCGCGCGGGTCGAAATCCATCGCATAGAGGGCCGAGCCGACGCCCTGTTCGGCCTCGGCCAGCGCGTCGGCGGCGCGGCCCAGCGCCTCGATCGCGGAATCGAGGCGGCCTTCGGCCTCGGGGGCGGCGGCGTCGAGCCAGCGCGCGGCGTCGCCCACCAGCCCTTCGGCGCCGGCGGGACCGAGCACGTCATGCGCGCGCTGAATATCCTCGCGGATGCGGGCCGATGCCTGCATCGCGCGGCGCGCGGTATCGAGGCGCGCTTCCTCGCCCGGTTGGGGATCGAGATGATCGAGTTCGCCCACGGCGAAGCGCAGATATTCCTCCTCGGCATGAAGGGCGTCGAGGGTGGCGCGCGCCTGCGACAGACGGGTCGCGGCGGCCTGACGGGCGCGCCAGGCGGCGCGCACCGCGTCGAGAAGCGGGGCGGCGCGGGCGAAATCGTCCAGCAGGGCGCGATGGCCGCGCGGATCGAGCAGACCGCGATCGTCGTGCTGGCCGTGCAGTTCGACCAGCGTTTCCGACAGCCGGCGCAGAACCTCGCCCGACACGCGGCGGTCGTTGATCCAGGCGGTCTTGCGCCCTTCGGCGGTGTTGACGCGGCGCAGGATCAGATCGTCCTCGCCGTCGTCGATGCCCGCTTCGGCCAGCACGGCGCGGCCGGGATGGGATGGCGGCAGGTCGAAACCGGCCGTGACCTCGCCCTGCGCGGCACCGCTGCGGACCAGATCGGCGCGGCCGCGCCAACCCAGAACAAAGCCCAGCGCATCGAGCAGGATGGATTTGCCGGCCCCCGTTTCGCCGGTCAGGACGTTCAGCCCCGGCTGAAACTCGAGCTCCAGCCGGTCGATCAGCAGCAGGTCGCGGATGTCGAGGTGACGCAGCATGTCAGGGCCGGGCGCGACGAATGGCGGGGGTCAGAGCCACTCGCCCCGGACGACCTGACGATAGGTGGTCTGAAGCCAGCCGTCGCCCACGGGTTCCAGCGTCAGGCCCCGCCCCGTCAGCAGCGCGTAGGCGTCGCGATACCATTCCGTGCCCTGGTAGTTGTAGCCGAGGATGGCGCCGGCGGTGCGCGCCTCGTCTTCCAGGCCGAGACTGAGATACGCCTCGACCAGGCGCAGCAGCGCCTCGGGGGTGTGGGTGGTGGTCTGGAACTGTTCGACGACGACGCGGAAGCGGTTGATCGCGGCGGTGTAATGCCCGCGCTTGAGATAATAGCGCCCGATTTCCATTTCCTTGCCGGCGAGGTGGTCGAAGGCAAGGTCGAACTTGAGCGCGGCCGAGCGGGCATAGTCGCTGTCGGGATACCGTTCGATCACGACGCGCAGGGCCTGAAGGGCCTGGAAGGTCAGCCCCTGGTCGCGGCCCACGTCGTCGATCTGGTCGTAATAGCTGAGCGCCAGAAGATACTGGGCATAGGCCGCATCCTCGCCGCCCGGATAGAAGTCAATGTAACGCTGGGCGCTGGCGCGGGCGGATTCGTAGTCGCGATCCCGGTGGAACGCCAGCGCCTGCATCACCAGCGCGCGCTGCGCCCATTCGGAATAGGGATAAAGACGCTCGACCTCGCCGAAGAAGCGGGCGGCCTCGGCGGGCTTTTGCGACGCAAGCTCGACCTCGCCGCGATTGTAGATGTCCCTGGCGGAGAAGTCTTCGAGCGGCAGGTTGCGGCTGGACGTGCCGCCGCCGCAGCCCGCCAGAAACAGCGCAAGGCCGATGGGCGCGGCAAGGCGGATGCTGGACTTGAATTGGCGCATCGGTCCTGTTTCCCCGGTCCCGGTTCCCTCACCGGGTCGCGTCTAGCACAGATATTCGGGGCGCAAAACGTCTTGTCGCCGCGCGCGATGCGGGTCAGGCATGCAGCGGCGCATCGACGGCACGCAGGCCCGCGCCCGGCAGACGCGCGGCCAGGGCGGGGTCGGCGACCACCATGCGGAACGCCTGCGGACGGGCGAAAAGCGCCCGAAGCAGCGCGTTGGTCATCGCGTGGCCCGCCCGGTTGCCGGTATAGCGCGCCAGAAGCGGCGCACCGGCCAGCGCCAGATCGCCCAGCGCGTCCAGCATCTTGTGGCGCACGGGTTCGTCGGCATGGCGCAGGCCGCCGGGGCTGAGGACGATGGGGCCGTCCACAACGACCGCGTTGTCCAGCGTGCCGCCCAGCGCCAGACCGCGCGCCTGCATGGCGCTGACATCCGCCTGCCGGCAGAAGGTGCGGCTGTCGCAGAGTTCGTGGACGAAGCTGCCGTTCGCCAGGCGCAGGAACTTGTCCTGCACGCCGATGGCGGCATCCGCGAAGTCGATGTGGAAATCCATTTCCAGCGTATCGGCGGGGTCGAGACGGGCGATGGCGTCGCCGTTGCGCACCTCGACCGTCTGAAGAACCTCGATCGCGCGGACGGGCGTGTCCTGACGGCGCAGGCCGCGCGCGAGGATGCCAGCGACGAAGGGCGCGGCAGATCCGTCGAGGATCGGAACCTCGGGGCCGTCGATCTCGATCATGGCGTTGTGGATGCCGCAACCGGCGATGGCGGCCATGACGTGTTCGATCGTCGAAACCTCGACGCCCGAGGCATTGGCGATCAGTGTGCAAAGCTGCGAGGGGCGCACGGCATCCCAACGGGCGGGAACCAGCGGATCGCGGTCCACCACATCGGTGCGGCTGAACCAGATGCCGAATTCCGCCGAGGCAGGCCGCAGCACCATGCGGACGGGCCGCCCGGTATGCAGGCCGATGCCGGTGAACGTCACCGGCCCTTTCAAGGTCGTTTGCATGTCACTGTCCCGCTTGCTGCCCGTCGGACCGATCGTGCGATGCCGGTCCGTTAACGATTAGCTAGGCGCGGGGGGCCGGAAGCTCAATTCAACCTTTGCAACGGTCTGTAACAGAGAGCCTGCGGGATGAGGAAAGGGGCCGGTACGAAGCCGGCCCCCGTCGTCCGTTCCGGTGCCGCGTCAGTTGGCCTGACGGCGCAGGAAGGCCGGAATTTCGATTCGGTCCTGTTCGCTGACGTCTTCTTCGTCCTCGAAACGGTGCACCTGCGGCTGCGCGCGGCGCGCGGGCTGCGACTGGCTTGGGGTCGGGCGCTGATGCTCGCCCTCCTGATGGCCGGTCATCCGGTTGATGAGCGAGTTTATGCCGAAGCGCGGCCGTTCCACCGGGGGCTGCTGCCCCTGCGGCTGACGCGCGCCCGAGGCGTTGGCCTTGCCGACGACGGCCTGGAGACGCGCCAGCGCTTCGGGCGTGGGCTGGCCGGGCGCGCCGCGGCGCGCGGCGACCGCCTGAGATACGGGGTTGGCGGGCGCCTGCGGGGCGGCGGCGGCGGGGCGATAAGCCGGGGCGGGCATATCGTCCTCGGCCGCGGTCTGGGATCCCTCGTCCTGGTCGGCCGTGTCGTGGACCGGCGTGTAGTCGGCGAAGAAGTCCTGATCGGGGGCGGCAGGCTCGGCCCGCTCGGCCCGTTCGGCAGGTGCGGCGCGGCGGGCGGCGACGACCTGTGCCGCGGTCGGGCGCGACGATGCCGCGGCGAGACGGGCGGGTGCCGGGGCGGGCGCTGCCGCCGGTTCCTCAACGCGCGGCGTCACCAGCGGTTCGGCCATGCGACGGCGCGGGACGGGCACGTCGCCGACCTGGACCGACGCGTCGATGCCGGTGGCCACGACGCTGACGCGGACCTTGCCCGACATGGTTTCGTCCAGCGTCGAGCCGACGATGATGTTGGCGTCGGGATCGACCTTTTCGCGGATGACGTTCGCCGCCTCGTCCAGTTCGAACAGGGTCAGGTCGTGCCCGCCGGTGATGTTGATCAGCACGCCCTTGGCGCCGTTGAGGCTGATTTCGTCCAGCAGCGGGTTGGCGATGGCCTTTTCGGCGGCCTGAAGCGCCCGGTCGTCGCCTTCGGCCTCGCCGGTGCCCATCATCGCCTTGCCCATCTCGTCCATCACGGCGCGCACATCGGCGAAGTCGAGGTTGATGAGGCCCGGACGCACCATCAGGTCGGTCACGCCCTTGACGCCCTGATAGAGCACGTCGTCGGCCATCGCGAAGGCGTCGGTGCAGGTGGTCTTTTCGTTGGCCAGACGGAACAGGTTCTGGTTGGGAATGATGATCAGCGTATCGACCATCTTCTGAAGCGCCTCGACGCCTTCCTCGGCCTGACGCATCCGCTTGGCGCCTTCGAACTGGAAGGGCTTGGTCACGACGCCCACGGTCAGCACGCCCAGCTCGCGCGCGGCCTGCGCGATGATGGGGGTGGCGCCTGTGCCGGTGCCGCCGCCCATGCCGGCGGTGATGAAGCACATATGCGCCCCGGCCAGATGGTCGATGATGTCCTCGATGCTTTCCTCGGCGGCGGCGGCGCCGACGGCGGCGCGCGCGCCGGCCCCCAGACCTTCCGTCACCTTGACGCCCATCTGCACCTTGGCGGGGGCGAGGCTTTGGGCCAGCGCCTGCGCGTCGGTGTTGGCGACCACGAACTCGACCCCTTCGAGCTGCTGCGCGATCATGTTGTTGACCGCGTTGCCGCCTGCGCCGCCGACGCCGAATACTGTGATTCGCGGCTTCAGTTCGTCCTGATGGGGCAGGTCGAGATTCAATGTCATGCTGTGTCCGCCTGTAAATTTGCCCGCTTGCCGGGGCATTTCCGCCACTCGTTGCAGCTGATTCTAACGATCATGCGCGCGCGCGTCACCTGCAAATCCGCGATTCGGCGCAGATTCCCGACGACAGTTCAAAGACTTCGGCGACATCCCGCCTGCACTTGAAGGTCTGGCCGTTACCAGTTGTCCTTGAACCATTTTACCGCCCTGCGCAGGGACCGCGCCGGGTATCTGTCCATCGGAATCTCGAAATCCCACCATTCGTCCTGGGGATTGGCGGCGAAAAGACACAATCCGACCGCGCTGGCGAAAGCGGCGCCGGTCGCCTTTTCGGGCAGGCCGGACACCCGCAGGGGGCGGCCGATTCGGACCTGCTGGCCCAGGATTCGCGGCGCCAGACCGTCGAGGCCGGGGATCTGGCTGGTGCCGCCGGTCAGCACGATCTGCTGGCTGCGCAGCGCGTCGAAGCCCGCCGCATCCAGCCGCGCGCGGACCTCCTCGAGGATTTCCTCGACCCGCGGGCGCATGATGCCGATCAGCTCGGCCCGGCTGGCGCTGCGGCGGTCGCGTTCCCAGTCGCCGCTTTCGCCGCCCAACTCGATCATCTCGCGGTCGTCCATGCCGGTGGCGACCACGCCGCCATGCCGCGTCTTCAGCCATTCGGCCCGCGCCAGCGGCACCTGAAGGCCCTTGGAGATATCGCTGGTCACATGATCGCCGCCCAGCCGGACGCTGTCGGCATAGATCATGTGCTTCTTCATGAAGATCGATACGCCGGTCGCGCCGCCGCCGATGTCGATGCAGGCGGCGCCCAGTTCCTGTTCGTCCTCGACCAGGCTGGAAATGCCGCTGACATAGGCCGAGGAGGCCAGACCGGCGAGTTCCAGATCGCAGCGCTTGACGCAGTGGATGAGGTTGGCCAGCGTCGTTCCGTCCACCGTCAGCAGGTGCATGTCGCAGGCCAGCATCTGCCCCGCCTGCCCGCGCGGATCGTTCAGGCCGCTGCGATGGTCCAGCGCGAAGTTCACCGGCTGGGCATGCAGCACCTCGCGCCCCTCGCCGATGGGCGGCATGTCGCAGGCGGCCAGGACGCGGGCCACGTCCTGTTCGCTGACATGGTCCTGTTCCAGTTCGACCTGCCCCGCCAGACCGTAGCTGCGCGGATCGCCGCCCGCGACGCAGGCGATGACGTGATCGACGCGCAGTTGCGCGGCCTTCTGCGCGGCCTGGACGACGGTGCGGATCGCGCGCTCGGTCTCCTGCATGGCGCTGACTTCGCCGAAGCGGACGCCGCGCGACCGGGTGGTGGCGGCACCGATGACGCGGAAGGCGCTTTGACCGGCCATCGGGCCGACGCCTTCGCTGGGGCGGAAGGCGTCGGGACCGTCGAACCGCAGCACGAGGCAGGCGATCTTGGACGTGCCCACGTCCAGAATGGCGATCACGCCCCGCTGCATGGCGGCGCGCCGCATCGCCCGCATCGCCCGCTGCGACTGATAGAGGTCCGTCATTCCTAGTCGACTCCGAGTTCGGTCAGCTTGATGTTGCGCAGCCGCAGCGCCGTCGCGGCGCCCAGCCGCAGCGTGGGCCGGGCGGGGTTGCGCATGTCCACCGCCGCCACGTCGCGGTCCAGCAGATCGCGCGCAGCGTCGAGGGCGACGACGCGTTCCAGCGCCGGAACGGGATCGGCGCGCGGCAGCAGGATGCGCTGGCCGTTATCCAGCACCACGTCCCAGCGGCGTTCGCCCATGCGGGTCAGGCCGCGGATGCGTCCGGCGATGGGGCGCGCGGCATCGAGGATGCGAAGCGCCTCGGGAACGGCGCGTTCCGCCCCCTCGCCGGCCAGAAGCGGCAGTTCAGGACGGTCGGCGCGGCGCGGCAGCAAGGCCACCCGCGCGCCATCGGCATCGAGAAGGTGCAGCCCTGTCGGCCCGCGCCAAATGGCGGCCGGAACGCGCTGGACGACGCGCACTTCCAGCACGCCGCCGGGACGCACGCGCAGATCGGTCCGCGACACGGCATCGAGGCGCGCCACCCCGTCATAGAGCGCTTCGAGGTCGAGATCGAAGGAGCTTACCGGCAGGTCGAGCGCCAGCGCCCGGCCGATCTCAGCGGCCACGAGGTCGGACGCGCCGTCGATGCGGATTTCATGGACCATGAACTCGTCGCGCTGCTGGATCTGCATCCGCAGATCGGCGATCCGGTCGGTCAGCACGGCGCGGCGGTCGGCATCGCCCAGCAGGACGGCCAGCACCAGAAGAAGCGCCAGAAGCGGCAGGCCCCGCCGCACCGCCACGCGCACCATCGGCGTCAGCGCCAGCCGTTGCAGCCGGTAGCTGAGCCGCGACGGCGCGGGATCGCGGCGGGGGGCGGTCAGCGACCGCATGACGCGTCCCTGATCATCCAGTCGCAAAGCGCGCCGAACGACAGGCCGCAATGCGCCGCCTGTTCGGGGGTCAGCGAGGTGGGCGTCATGCCGGGCTGGGTGTTGGTTTCCAGCAGGATCAGCCCATCCAGGCCGCGCCCCTCGTCCCAGCGCAGGTCGGTGCGCGTGACGCCGCGGCATCCCAGCGCCTCGTGCGCGCGCAGGGCGTAATCGGCGCAGGCCGACGCGATTTCGGCAGGCACCTCGGCGGGCAGGACATGGCGCGACCCGCCGGGGCGATACTTGGCGTCGTAATCGTACCAGCCGTCGGTCACGATGTCGGTGACGCCAAGGGCCCGCGCCTCGCCCAGGGGGCCGGCGCCCAGCACCGTCACCGTCAACTCGCGCCCCGGCGCAAAGCGTTCGACCATCACCGTTTCGGGCATCGTGTCGGCCAGATGGGGGGGGCCGTTTGCGGCCTCGTGGACGATATAGACGCCGACCGAGCTGCCTTCGTTGTAGGGCTTGACGACATAGGGGGGGGTCCATGACGTGACTGGCACGCACATGGCGGGACAGCGCCAGGATCGACGGCACCACCGGCAGCCCGGCGCGGCGATAGGCGTCCTTGGTGCGTTCCTTGTCCATCGCCAGCGCCGAGGCCAGCACCCCCGAATGGGTATAGGGCAGGCGCATCCATTCCAGCAGGCCCTGAACGCAGCCGTCTTCGCCCAGGGGGCCATGCAGGGCGTTGAAGACGATGTCGGGCCGGATGTCGGACAGCCGCAGGGCGAGGTCGGACTGGGCGTCCACCTCGGTCACGTCGTATCCCTGCCCCCGCAGGGCCGCGGCGCATTCGCGCCCCGACGACAGCGACACCTCGCGCTCGGCCGAGGGTCCGCCCATCAGTACGGCCACCTTGGGGTTTGTCCTGCTCGACATACCCGCCATTCGTCTTCCCGCGGCCCGTTTGCGGACCTTGTTATCTGTCAGGCGGCCGGATCGCCCACGCGCCTGATTTCCCATTCTAGCCGAATCCCGCTGTCATGGAATACCTTTTCGCGCACCTCCTCGCCCAGGCCTTCCAGATCGGCGGCGGTCGCGTTCCCGGTATTGACCAGGAAGTTCGGGTGCATCGGCGACATCTGCGCGCCGCCGCGCCGCGCGCCGCGCAGGCCGGCATCGTCGATGACCTTCCACGCCTTCAGATCGTGCGTGTCGTCGGCCCGCCCGGTGCTGGAATGGCCGACCGGATTGCGGAAGGTGCTGCCGGCGCTGCGATCCTTGACCGGCTGGCTGGAATCGCGGCGCGCAAGCTGATCGCCCATGCGCGCGGCCAGCGCGGCGGGATCGCCCGGCGGCGCGTCGAACGTGGCCGCTACGATCACCGTATCGTCGGGCAGGTCCGAATGGCGATAGGTAAGGTTCAGGTCGGCGGCGGGAATGTCGCGGCGCGTGCCTTCGCGCGACACGGCTCGGACCGAGACCAGCCGGTCCGCGACATAGCTGCCATAGCAGCCCGCGTTCATCCGGACCGCGCCGCCGATGCTGCCGGGGATGGTGCGCAGGAAGGTCAGGTCGTGCCCCGCCTCGGCCGCGCGGATCGCCACGCGGCTGTCGAGTGCCGCCGCACCCGCGACGACGCGGCCGCCCGAGACGTCGATCTCGGCGAAGGGACGGCCCAGCCGGATCACCACGGCGCGCAGGCCGCCGTCGCGCACGATCAGATTGCTGCCGACGCCCATTGGAAAGACCGGCACGGACGGATCCAGCGCGCGCAGGAAATCGGCCAAATCGTCCTCGTCCGCGGGCTGGAAGAACCAGTCGGCCGGGCCGCCGACGCGCAGCCATGTCAGATCCGACAGGGCGCGGTCGGGCGTCAGGCGGCCCCGGACCTGCGGCAGCGGGGCGGTCATTCGCCGGGCGGCAGCAGGCGGCGGTCGCGGCGCGGCGCCGAGGGCGGCCAGCGCAGCACCAGCGCGCCCGCCAGCAACATGGCAAGGCCGATCCACGGTCCGTTCTGCACCGTGATCCAGCCCGACAGCGGCACGCCCGCCGCGATCAGCGCACCCGCCAGCGCCCAGTGGCCGGGACGCGCGGCGCGCAGGCCGGTCAGACCCGCCGCGACCAGCCAGATCACCGCGCAGATCAGCGAGGGCGTCATGCCGCCCCCTCCTCGGCGCGGGCCAGTCGTGCGGGCAGGCGGTTGGCCCAGGCGCTGATCGTGCCGGCCCCGAGGCAGACGACCATGTCGCCGGGACCGGCCTGTTCGCGCACCAGACGCAGCAGATCGTCCTCGTCCGTCACCGCGCGGGCGTGGCGATGGCCGTGGCGGATCAGCCCCGCGACCAGATCGTCGCGGCCCGCGCCTTCGATGGGCGCCTCGCCGGCGGAATAGACATCGGCGATGGCCACCACGTCGGCCTCGTTGAAGCAGCCGCAGAAATCGTCGAACAGGCTGGACAGGCGCGTGAAGCGGTGCGGCTGGTGCACGGCGATCACGCGGCCTTCGGTCGCCTGCCGCGCGGCCCGGAGAACGGCGGCGATCTCGACCGGGTGATGGCCGTAATCGTCGATGACGGTGACGCCGTCCACCTCGCCCACGCGGGTGAAACGGCGGTTGACGCCGCCGAAACGGGCCAGCGCGGTGCGGATCTCGTCCAGCTTGAGGCCCAGATGCCGCGCGACGGCGACGGCGGCCAGCGCGTTGCTGACGTTGTGATCGCCCGGCATCGGCAGGCGGCAGCCCTCGATCACCGCATCTTCGGCCTGAAGGGCGACGTCGAAGCAGGTGACGCCCTTGTCGTAGCGCAGGTTCAGCGCGCGCACGTCGGCCTGCGCGTTGAAGCCGAAGGTGACGACACGGCGGTCGGTCAGCCGGCCGACCAGGGCCTGAACCTCGGGGTGGTCGGTGCAGCAGACGGCGAGGCCGTAGAACGGGATGTTGCCGACGAAATCGTCGAAGCCGCGGCGCAAAGCCTCGATGCTGCCCCAATGTTCCATATGCTCGGGGTCGATATTGGTGACGATGGCGATGGTTGCGGGCAGGCGGTTGAAGGTGCCGTCGCTTTCGTCGGCCTCGACCACCATCCATTCGCCCTGCCCCATCCGGGCATTGGACCCGTAGGCATGGATGATGCCGCCGTTGATGACCGTCGGATCGACGCCGCCCTCGTCCAGCAGGGCGGCAACCATCGTCGTCGTGGTGGTCTTGCCGTGGGTGCCGCCGATGGCGATGTTGGATTTCAACCGCATCAGTTCGGCCAGCATCTCGGCCCGGCGCACCACCGGCAGGCCGCGCAGCCGCGCGCCGTCGAGTTCGGGGTTGCCGGGCTTGATGGCCGAGGAGACGACGACGACCTCGGCCTCCTCCAGGTTCGCGTCGGCCTGTCCGTCGAAGATGCGCGCGCCGAGAGCCGCCAGACGGTCGGTGATCGGGCTGGTGCGGGCGTCCGATCCCTGCACGGTATAGCCGTGGTTCAGCAGCACCTCGGCGATGCCCGACATGCCGATCCCGCCGATGCCCACGAAGTGGATCGGGCCCATCTGGGTCGGCAGCTTGGTCGGGCGGGGATTCATCTGGGGGACGACCTCTATCCGTGCGTGCTTCATGCCTCACCTGCCTTTGCTGCGATGCGTTTGTCCAGTCCGGCCAGCCCCTCGGCCAGATCGGCCAGCCGTTCGGCCGCGTCGGGGCGGCCCGCCTTCTGCGCGTTGCGCGCCATCTCGGTCGCCGTCATCGGCTGGCTGAGGATCATCTCGACCTGCCGGGCGAGGGCCGTGGCGGTGGCCTGCGCTTCGGGGATCAGGATCGCCGCGCCCGCATCCACCATGCCGCGCGCGTTGGCCGTCTGGTGATCGGCGGCGGCGGCGGCGAAGGGGATCAGGATGGCGGGCCGCCCGATGGCCGTCAGATCCGCCACGGTCGATGCCCCCGACCGGGCGACGACGAGCTGCGCCTCGGTGATGCGGCGGGGGATGTCGTCGAAGAACGGCGCGACCTCGGCCGGGATGCTTGCCGCGGCATAGGCGTCGCGGACGCGGGCGACATCCTCGGACCGGGCCTGATGGGCGACGCGCAGGCGGGCACGCAGCGCGTCCGGAAGATCGGCCAGGGCGGCGGGAACCACATCGGAAAGGATGCGCGCGCCCTGCGATCCGCCGATGACCAGCACCGACATCGGATAATCGCCTGGCGCGATATAGGCGGCCCCGGCGCGGTCGCGGATCGCCGCGCGGACGGGATTGCCGGTCGGATGCCCCTCGACGCCGTGCGGCAGGTCGGTCGGCCACGTGCCGCAGGCGACCGCGTTCACGCGCGGCGCGAAGCGGCGGTTGACGCGGCCCAGAACGCCGTTCTGTTCGTGGATCATGCGCGGCACCTTCAGCATCAGCGCCGCCGCCATCGCCGGAATGGACGGATAGCCGCCGAACCCCACGACGATCGCGGGCCGCTCGCGCCGCATCCGCGCCGCCGCCGCGGCGATGCCGCCCGCCAGACGCAGCGGCACGCCCAGACGCGCCAGCATCCCGCCACGCGCGAAGGTCGCGCTGGCCACCTCGACCACGGGCACGTCGGACGGAAAGCCGCCGGCATAGCGCGCGCCGCGCGCATCCGTCATCAGCCGCACCCGCCAGCCGCGATCCAGCAACGTCTCGGCCAGAGCCTGGGCAGGG
This sequence comes from Oceaniovalibus guishaninsula JLT2003, assembly GCF_000299575.1. Classification (GTDB taxonomy): domain Bacteria; phylum Pseudomonadota; class Alphaproteobacteria; order Rhodobacterales; family Rhodobacteraceae; genus Palleronia; species Palleronia guishaninsula. Next base: position 111,662 of record NZ_AMGO01000007.1, on the reverse strand, counting down.
AACATGTGCCCGCCCGTGCCGCCGGCGGCGAGGATCGCCAGCGGCGCGTCGGTGGCGCGGCCGGGCATCAGCGGCCCCGCGAGATCAGGATGTCGCCGATCTTGCCCTGCGGGCGGGTGCGGGTCAGCGCCAGCAGCATCCCCACCGCGATGCCGCCCGCGATCAGCGACGATCCGCCATAGCTGACGAAGGGCAGCGTCATGCCCTTGGCGGGCAGCAGCCGCACCGCGACGCCCATGTTGATCATCGCCTGCACGCCGAAGGTGCAGGCCAGCCCAGCGCCGGCTAGCCGCGTGAAGGTGTCCCGCTCGCGCCGCAGGCGCCACAGCGCGCGCACGACGATGGTGGCGTAAAGCCCGATGACGAACAGCACCAGCAGAAGGCCGTATTCCTCGGCCGCGACGGCGATGATGAAATCGGTATGCGCGTCGGGCAGCGACCACTTGACCTGTCCCTCGCCCACGCCGACGCCGAAAAAGCCGCCCTCGCGGATGGCGTCGGTGGCATAGCCGAGCTGCGTGCGCGGATCGACATCGGGCGACAGGAAGCCGTCGATGCGGCGCGCGAAGTGTTCGGAACTGGAATAGGCCAGCGTGCCCATCCCCACCACCCCGACGGCAAGGACCACCAGCAGCGTCAGCGGCGCGCCGGCGACGAAATAGATGACGCCCCAGGCGAACAGCACCAGGCAGGCCTGCCCGAAATCGGGTTGCAGCGCCAGAAAGCCGACGATTACCAGCGTCAGCGCCAGCGACATGGCGCGGCCCGGCGGCCCGCCCGGTTCGTGCGCCGCGGCCATCATCCAGGCGACGGTCACGACGAAGGCGGGCTTCAGGAACTCGGACGGCTGCACGCTGACGAAGCCCAGCGAATACCAGCGCACCGCGCCCTTGCCGAAATCGGTGCCCAGAAAGGGCAGCGCCACCAGCGACGCGAAGGCCGCGACGAAGCCCAGCACCGCCAGCCGCCGCACCAGCACGGGCGACATCATCGTCGTCAGCGCCATCACCGCCAGCGCCACGCCGCCGAAGAACGCCTGCCGCTGCACATAATAGAAGGGATCGAGCCCGTTGCGCGCCGCCAGCGGCGGGCTGGAGGCGAGGCCCAGCAGCAGACCGCACCCGAACAGCAGTAGCACACAGCCCAGCGAAAGCCTGTCGATGGTGTTCCACCAACGGGGAAGGATCGGCTCTCCGTCGCGCGACGGAAGAGTGCCGTAAACCATATCGGTCATCGGATGACTGCCAGACTGCCTCAACGCGCCCGTTTGCCGGGTCTGGTCGCGATGCTAGCGCGATCCGTCTTTCGTGGCCAGCGATTTGCGCCCCTTGCACGCAGCATTTCCGCGTGGTCTGCCAGGCCCATGAACGACAGTGGAACATACCGCGTCCTCGTGCTGGGCGCGGGGGCGGCGGGGATGATGTGCGCGGCGCAGGCCGGACCGGGCGTGCTGGTGCTGGACCATGCAAGCGCGCCGGGCGAGAAGATCCGCATCTCGGGCGGCGGGCGGTGCAATTTCACCAATCTGCATTGCGCGCCCGGCAACTTCCTGTCGGCCAACCCGCATTTCGCCAAGTCGGCCCTGGGCCGCTATGGGCCGCAGGACTTCGTGGCGCTGGTGGACCGGCACCGGATCCCCTGGCACGAAAAGACGCTGGGCCAGCTTTTCTGCGACCGCAGCGCCCGCGATATCGTGACGATGCTGGTGGACGAGATGGCCGTCGCGGGCGCCGAGTTGCGGCTGGCCACGGGAATCGTCGATGTCGGCCATGACGGCGCGGCCTTCCGCGTCGAGACGGAGTCCGAAGGGCGGCGGCAGATCGTCCGCGCGCCCGTTCTGGTGCTGGCGACGGGCGGTCTGTCGATTCCGAAGATGGGCGCGACCGGGCTTGCCTATCGTCTGGCCGCGCAATTCGGGCTGAACGTGCTGCCGACGCGCGCGGGGCTAGTGCCGCTGACCTTCACCGGCGGCACGCTGGACCGGCTGAAGGCGCTGTCGGGTGTGGCGGTGCGTGCCCGCGTGACGGCGGACGGCCCCCCTTTCGACGAGGCGCTGCTGTTCACCCATCGCGGGCTGAGCGGCCCGGCCGTCCTTCAGGCGTCGTCCTATTGGCGCGAAGGCAGCGATATCGGGCTGAACCTGGACCCCGAGGACACGATCCGCCCCGCCCTGCGCCACGAACGCCGGACCGCCGGACGCAAGGCCCCGGCGACGGCGCTGGCCGCCCATCTGCCCGCGCGGCTGGCGCAGGACATCGCCGACAGCGCCGATCTGCCGCCGCGGCTGGCCGATTGCGCGGATGCGGCGCTGGACCGATTGATGCAGGCCGTGCGCGACTGGCGGGTGCGGCCCGCCGGGACCGAAGGCTATCGCACGGCCGAGGTAACGCTGGGCGGCATCGACACGGCCGGGCTGGACAGCCGCACGATGCAGGCGCGCGCCGTGCCGGGCCTCTATGCCATCGGCGAGGCGGTGGATGTCACCGGCTGGCTGGGCGGCTATAATTTCCAATGGGCCTGGGCGTCGGGCTGGGCCGCGGGCCAGGCCATCGCCGCCCGCAACCGATGAAAGGACGATCCGCCATGCGCACCCCCTTCGACGCCGAGCTTGAGGACAGGTTATGCCGTTATGCCGCCATCGACACGCAGTCTGACGAAACACGCAACAGCGCGCCCAGCACCGACCGGCAGCTCGACCTGTCGCGCCTGCTGGTCGCCGAGCTGCACGAGATGGGCGCGGCGGATGTCGTGCTGACCGATTACGGCACGGTTCTGGCGACGGTGCCCGCCACGGCGGACGGCCCCGCGATCGGGCTTTGCGCGCATGTCGATACCGCGCCCGCATTCCATGCCAGCGGCGTCCGTCCGGTCGTGCACCGCGATTACGACGGCGGCGACATCCGGTTCGTCGATGCGCCCGATCTGGTTCTGTCGCCCGATGCCCTGCCCTATCTGGCGGCCAAGCGCGGCGACGATATCGTCACCGCCAGCGGCACGACCCTGCTGGGCGCCGACGACAAGGCGGGCGTCGCCATCGCGATGACGGTCGCGCGGCACCTGCTGACCCATCCCGACCTGCCGCACGGCAAGCTGCGCCTGGCTTTCACCCCCGACGAGGAGATCGGCCGCGGCGTCGATCCGCGGCTGCCCGACGATCTGGGCGTCGATTTCGCCTATACGCTGGACGGCGCGCAGGCGGGCGAGATCGAGCATGAAAGCTTTTCGGCGGACGGCGCGACGGTCACGATCACCGGCGTTTCGGCGCATCCCGGCTGGGCCAAGGGGCGGCTGGTCAACGCGCTGCATCTGGCGGCGCGCATCGTGGCGGACGTGTCCGCCGACGGCATGACCCCCGAGACGACGGAGGGTCGCGACGGGTTCATCCATGTCTACGAGGTGTCGGGCACCGCCGCCGAAGCGACGATCAAGCTGATCCTGCGCGATTTCGAACTGGACGGGCTGGCGGCCAGGGGCGCCCTGCTGCGCGACGCCTGTGCCGCGGCGCTGAAGGCCGAACCGCGCGCGCGGATCGACTGCGCGATCCGGCCGCAATACCGCAACATGCGCTATTGGCTGGAAAAGGACATGCGCCCGGTGGAACTGGCGCATGCCGCCTGCCGCGACCTGGGGCTCGACCCGGTACCGGTGCCCATTCGCGGCGGCACGGACGGATCGCGCCTGACCGAACTGGGCGTGCCCTGCCCCAATGTCTTTACCGGGATGCAGGAAATCCACGGCCCGCTGGAATGGATCAGCGTGCAGGACATGGCGCTGTCGGCGCGGGTCGTGCTGCGACTGCTGGAACGCGCGGTCAGGGCAGAGCGTTGACCTGACGGGCGAAATCGTCGCCCCGCGCCTCGAAATCGCGATACTGGTCGAAGGACGCGGCGGCGGGGGCCAGCAGCACGGTATCGCCCGGCCGGGCCTCGGCGGCGGCGCTGGCGACGGCACGCTCCATCGTCTCGCAGATCTCGACGGGGGTGCCGCCCAGTTGCAGCGCGAAGTCGCGCGCGGAATGGCCGATCAGATACGCCTTGGCGACCGACCCCAGATAGGGCGTCAGCGCGGCGATCCCGCCCTCCTTGCCCAGCCCGCCCGCGATCCAGCGGATGCGCGAAAACGCCTGCAACGCCTGCGCGGCGGCATCGGCGTTCGTGGCCTTGCTGTCGTTGACGAACCGCACCCCTCCGCGTTCGGCGATCACCTGGCTGCGATGCGGCAGGCCGGGATAGGATCGCAGACCGGCCTCGATTACGCGGGGGGCAAGCCCCAGCGCGCGCGCGGCGGCGTAAGCGCAGCAGGCGTTCTGATGGTTGTGGCGTCCCGGCAGGCCGGCGATGTCGCGCAGGTCGATGGCCGCGACCTGCCGGCCCTTGCGCGATTCGGACAGATGCCCCCTGCGGGCCGTCACCGACCAGCCCGGCCCGGTCAGCTTGCGCGCAACCGACACGCCGATCACCCGGTCGTCGCCCGCCGCCTCGGAAAGCTGATTGGCCAGGAACCGTCCCTCGACCTCGTCCACGCCGATCACCGCGCGGTCGGGGCCGCCTTCGGCGAAGAGCCGCCGCTTGGCCGCGAAATAGCCGCCCATGCCGCCGTGACGATCCAGGTGATCAGGCGACAGGTTGGTGAAGACGGCGATGTCGGGGGTCAGCGCGCGCGCCAGGTCGGTCTGATAGCTGCTCAGTTCCAGCACGACGATTCCGGCATCGCCGGGCGGGTCGATGTCCAGCACGCCGCGGCCGATATTGCCGGCAAGCTGCGCGCGATACCCCGCATCGGTCAGGATGTGATGGAGCAGCGCGCTGGTGGTGGATTTGCCGTTCGACCCGGTGATCGCGACGACGCGCGGTGCGGTGTCGAAACCGTGCCAGCCGGGCGTCGCCAGCGACCGGAAGAACAGACCGATATCGTTGTCCACCGGCACGCCCGCCCGCAGCGCCGCGTCGATCACCGGATGCGGCGCGGGATAAAGATGCGGGATGCCCGGCGATACGATCAGCGCGGCGACGCCCCGAAACGCGTCGTCGCGCGTCAGGTCGTGCAGCGGAAAACCCTCCGCCGCGGCCCTCTCGCGCCCCTCGGCGCTCTCGTCCCAGCAAAGCGGCGCGGCACCCCCCGCAAGCAGCGCCCGCGCCGCCGACAGGCCCGACCGGCCGAGGCCCAGCACGGCCACATCGCGGCCTTCCAGCCCGCGGACCGGAATCATCCCTTCATCTTTCCGCTAAATACCCCACGGGGGTGCGGGGGTGTGAAACCCCCGCCGCGACATCGCAGTGCGCGCGTCATCGCAACTTCAGCGTGGCCAGACCGATCAGCGCCAGGATCAGGCTGATGATCCAGAAGCGGATGACGATCTGCGGTTCGGCCCAGCCGCGCTTTTCGAAATGATGATGGATCGGCGCCATCAAGAAGACCCGGCGGCCGGTGCGCTTGAAATAGAAGACCTGCACGATGACCGACAGCGCCTCGACCACAAAGAGGCCCCCGACAACCGCCAGCACCAGTTCATGCTTGATGGCGACCGCGACGGCGCCCAGCGCGCCGCCCAGTGCCAGACTGCCGGTATCACCCATGAAGACGGCGGCGGGGGGGCGTTGTACCACAAGAACCCCAGCCCGCCGCCGATCAGGCCCGCGGCGAAGACCAGAATCTCGCCCGTGCCGGGCACGTAATGCACGTCGAGGTAATCGGTGAAGTCCACCCGCCCCACGGCATAGGCGATGACCCCCAGCGTTCCGGCGGCGATCATCACCGGCATGATCGCCAGACCGTCCAGCCCGTCGGTCAGGTTCACGGCATTGGCCGCGCCCACGATGACGAACATCGCGAAAGGCACGAACAGATAGCCGAGGTTGATCAGCACGTCCTTGAAGACGGGCACAGCCAGCTGGCCCTGAAGCTCGCCCGGATGGGACCAGGTGGCCCAGGCCGCCGCCAGCGCCGCGATGACGAAGCCCAGCAGCAGCCGCACCCGGCCGGGCACGCCGGCATGGGTGTTCTTCGTCACCTTGGCGAAATCGTCGGCGAAACCGATCAATCCGAACGCCATCGTCACGAAAAGCAGCATCCAGATATAGGGATTGTCGAGCCGCGCCCAAAGCAGGGTGGACACCGTCAGCGCCCCAAGGATCAGCACGCCGCCCATCGTGGGCGTGCCGGCCTTGGCGACGATGTGGCTTTCGGGGCCGTCGCTGCGGATGGGCTGGCCCTGCCCCTGCCGGCGGCGCAGAAGGTCGATCAGCGGTCGGCCGAACAGGAAGCCGAAGACCAGCGCGGTGAAGAACGCGCCGCCCGAACGGAACGTGATGTAGAGAAAGAGGTTGAAGAAGTCGCCCCCGTCCGAAAATCCGGTCAGCCAATAGAGCATTCGGGTGTCCTAGTCCTGCCGCGGGCGGGACTGGCCCAATTTGCGGATGGCGTCAACGACCAGCGCGGTGCGCGCGCCCTTCGATCCCTTGACCAGCACCAGATCGCCCGGACGCATCAGCGCGGATGCACGACCGGCCATCTCGGCGGCGGTGTCGTGCCATTCGCCGCGCTGCCAGCCCGGCAGTTCGGACCAGAGCGCGTGCATCCTCGGCCCGGCGCAGTGGATGACGTCGATCCGGTCCAGCCCCGGATGACGGGCGATGGCGGCATGCAGGTCGCGTTCGGTGCGGCCCAGTTCCAGCATGTCGCCCAGGATCGCCATACGCCGCCCGCCGGCAGGTTTCGTCGCCAGCAACGTGTCGAGCGCGGCCGCCATCGACGCCGGATTGGCGTTGAAGGCATCGTCGATCAGGTCGATGCCGCTGCCGTCCTCGGGATCGAGCACGACGCGTTCGCGCACGCCGCGCCCGGCGCCGGGCGTCCAGTGCGCCAGGTCGATGGCCGCGCGGACCGGATCGGCGCCCACCGCTTCGGCGGCGGCCAGAACCGCCATGGCGTTATGCGCCAGATGCCGGCCCGGCGCGCCGATCCGGCACAGCAACGGGTGGCCGGCCATCTCGGCCTCGACCACGATCAGGTCGTTCACGGGGGTGACGGCGACGATGCGCGGATCGCTGCCGGGCGCATGGCCGAAGGGGCGCAGTCGGGCGCCCGCCGCCTGCGCCGCGTCGCGCAGGATCGGCGCGGCGGGGATGTCGGCGTTGAAGATGGCGGTTCCGCCCGGTTTCAGACCGGCGAAGATCGCGGCCTTTTCCCGCGCAATGCCGTCCAGATCCTCGAACGCCTCCAGATGGGCGGCGCCGACGGTGGTGACGATGGCGGCATGGGGGCGGGCCAGGCGCGACAGCGGCGCGATTTCGCCCGGATGGTTCATGCCGATCTCGACCAGGGCGACCTGCGCGTCGGCGGGCATCCGCGCCAGCGTCAGCGGCACGCCCCAGTGGTTGTTATAGCTGGCTTCGGCCGCATGGACGCGCATCTGCGGCGCGAAGGCGGCGCGCGCCATGTCCTTGGTCGAGGTCTTGCCGACCGATCCGGTGATCGCCACGACGCGCCCCGTCATCCTGTCGCGGCCCGCGCGGCCGAGCGCCGTCAACCCGGCCAGAACGTCGGGCACGACCAGCAGCGGCGCATCGGGGGCCACATCGTCGGGGATGCGGCTGACCATCGCGGCGGCCGCCCCCGCCGCCAGCGCGCGCGCCACGAAATCGTGGCCGTCGCGCCGGTCGGCCAGTGCCACGAACAGATCGCCCGGTTGCAGGGTGCGGGTGTCGATGGATACGCCCGTCGCCGCCCAGCCGCCGCGCGGATCGCCGCCCGTGGCCGCCGCCGCGTCCCGTCCTGTCCAGAGCGGCGTCACGCGACGCGTCCGTCGAGAGCCGCCACCGCGACGCTGGCCTGTTCGACATCGTCGAACGGATAGACGGCATCGCCCACCGTCTGCCCCGTCTCGTGCCCCTTGCCGGCGATCAGCAGCGCGTCGCCGGATTGCAGGGCATGGATGCCGCGCAGGATCGCCTCGGCCCGGTCGCCCACTTCGAGGGCCTGGCTGTCGGCGGCAAGGATCTGCGCACGGATCGCCGCGCGGTCCTCGTGCCGGGGATTGTCGTCGGTCACGATCCGCAGATCGGCCCCGTCGCGGGCGGCGGCCCCCATCAGCGGCCGCTTGCCGCGATCCCGGTCGCCGCCCGCGCCATAGACGACGACAAGGCGCCCCATCACATGCGGCCGCAGCGCCCGCAGCGCGGTTTCCAGCGCGGCGGGGGTATGCGCGTAGTCCACGAATACCGACGCGCCGTTTTCCCGCCGCGCGGCAAGCTGCATCCGCCCGCGCACCGTTCCAAGCCGGGACAGCGCGGCGAAGACATCGCGCGGTTCGGACCCGGTGGCGATGGCCAGCCCGGCGGCGATCAGCGCGTTCTCGGCCTGAAATCCGCCGATCAGCGGCAGGCGCACATGCTGCGGCGTTCCGGCCCAGTGAAAGGCCAGTTCCTGCCCGGTCGACTCGAATCGCTGGCCGGTGATACGCAGCGCGGCGTCCGGGCCGCGCCCGACCGTCAGCAGATCGTTGCCGCGTCTTTGCGCGATGGCGGCGATGTCGGGGCCGCGGGGATCGTCGAGATTGACGACCGCCGTCCCGTCGGGGGGCAGAAGCCGGTCGAACAGTCCCGCCTTGGCCGCGAAGTAAGCCTCGAACGTGCGGTGATAGTCGAGATGGTCCTGCGAGAAGTTGGTGAACGCCGCGGCGGCGAGGTTCACCCCGTCGAGGCGGCGCTGGTCGAGCCCGTGCGAGCTGGCCTCCATCGCGGCGTGATCGACGCCCTGTTCGGCGGCCCGCGCCAGCGCGCGGTGCAGCGTCACCGGATCGGGGGTCGTGTGGACCAGGGGCGCCGTCCAGTCGCCCTCGATCCCCGTCGTGCCGAGGTTGATGGCGCGCAGGCCCAGCACCTGCCAGATCTGGCGGGTGAAGGTCGCCACCGAGGTCTTGCCGTTGGTGCCCGTCACGGCGACGCAGGTGGCGGGCTGCGCCCGGAACCACAGGGCCGCCGCATAGGCCAGCGTCTGGCGCGGATCTTCGGCCACGATCAGCGCGGCCCCGGCGGCGGCAACGGCATCGCGGCAGATCGCGGCGCCGTCGCGGTCGGTCAGGATCGCCGCCGCGCCAGCCGCCAGCGCCTGGGTCGCATAGCCCGCGCCGTGGACATGGCTGCCCGGCAGCGCGGCGAAAAGGCATCCCGGTTCGATCCGCCGCGTGTCGGTGCAGATCGCGGTGACGGCCACGCTTCCGGCGGGCGCCGAAAGGCCCAGTTCGTCCAGCGTCCTGCGTGTCTCGGCCATCGCGCCCCCGGCCCCGGTATCAGTTCGACGTCAATGTCAGCGCGTCGGGTTGCGACGTTTCGACCGCCGGCGCAAGCCCCAGCAGCGGCGCGACCCGCGTCACGATCGCGGACGTGACCGGCACGGCCGTCCAACCCGCGGTGCGGCGCGGTTCCGATCCGGTATTGTCGGACGCCTCGTCGAGGCTGACGACGATGACGTATCGGGGCGCGCTGGAGGGAAAGACGGCGGCGAAGGTGTTGATGTTCTTGTCCTTCAGATAGCCGCGGCCATCGGGCCGCACCTTGTTCGCCGTGCCGGTCTTGCCGCCGACCTCATATCCCGGCACCGCGCCAAACGTGGCCGTGCCGTGCAGCACCACGTCGCGCAGCATCTGCGCGCTGGCGGCCGAGACGGCGGGCGAGACGATGCGCGGCCCGACAACCTGCCGGTCGGTGCGCAGCAGGGTCGGGCGCACCAGCGTGCCGCCGTTCAGCAACGACGCATAGGCCGAAGCCAGATGCAGCGGCGAGGCCGAGAAGCCGTGCCCGTAGGATGCGGTGATCGTCACGATCTCGGACCATTTGGGCGGCACCAGCGGCTTGGCGCCCGGCGCCTCGACCAGTTCCACGGGCAGCGGATCGAAGACGCCGAAGCTTTCCAGAAACGCCTTTTGCCGCGCGCCGCCGATCTGAAGCGCCAGCTTGGCCGTGCCCACGTTCGACGATTTGACGATGACATCGCTGACCGACAGAAGCGGGCCATAGTTCTTGTTCTGAAATTCCTTGATGGTGAAGCGTCCCCAGCGCATCGGCGCGTTGGCGTCCACCATCGTGTCGGGCGACACCAGCCCAAGCTCCATCGCCTGGGCCACGGTGAAGATCTTGAAGGTCGAGCCGAGCTCATAGACGCCCTGCACCGCGCGGTTGAACAGAGGGCTATCGGCGGCCTCGCCCTTGGTCAGCGGGCGGGGGCGGTCGTTGGGATCGAAATCGGGCAAAGAGACCATCGACAGGATCTCGCCGGTATGCACGTCCATCAGGATGCCGGCGGCGCCCTTGGCATTCATCAGCTTCATGCCGTTGCCCAGAACGTCGCGCATGGCGTTCTGCACCGTCAGGTCGATGGACAGTTGCAGCGGCGCGCCGTCGCGGGCGGGATCGCGCAGGACGGCATCCATCGCCTTCTCGACCCCCGCGACGCCAACCAGTTCGGCCGAATGCACGCCTTCGCGTTCGAACCGCGTGCCGCCCAGGATATGGGCGGCCAACGTGCCGTTCGGATAGAGCCGCATCTCGCGCGGGCCGAAAAGCAGGCCCGGATCGCCGATGTCATGCACGGCCTGCTTCTGTTCGGGGCTGAGTTTCTTCTTGATCCACAGAAACTTGCGCTTGCCGGTAAAGTCGGCCAGCAGCTCGTCTTCCTTCAGGTCTGGAAAGATCGCGGCCAGCTTCTTCGCGGCGCCCGGCTTGTCGATCATGTTGGGCGGTTGCGCGTAAAGCGAGAAGGTCGAGAGGTTCGTCGCGAGGATCCGGCCGTTGCGGTCCACGATGTCGGCGCGTTGGGCGACGATGGAATTGCCGGCGGCATAGGTGCGCGGCTCGGCCGCCTCGGACGCGGACAGAAGGCCCATGCGCAGACCGACAGTGGCGAAGGCCAGAAAGAACATCCCCGCCAGCAGCAGAAGCCGGCCCTCGGCCCGCGACCGGGCGCGGTCGCGCGCTTCCTCGTGGCGCAGGCGGCGATTCTCGCGCTCGATCGTGTCGGGGTTTTCGCCCTGCTGGCGGGCGGCGAGGATGTGGGCCAGGGGGCGCAGGGGCTTGCGGATCATGGGATCAGTCCGTCCGTTGCGGCAGGGACCGCGCTGGTCACGCTGCCGGGTTCGGGGGGGAAGTCGATCTGCTCGACGGCGGCGAATTGTTCGGGGGCCAGCGGCAGCAGGCCCAGACGGTCGAAGTTCATGTCGGCCAGTTCGCGCAGGCGGGCGGGACGGTTCAGATAGGCCCATTCGGCGCGCAGCACCGATTGCGTTTCGCGCTGCGCGCCGATGGTCGCTTGAAGCCGCTCGACGGTACGGATGGCCTGCTGCGTCTCGTAATTCTCGGAATAGGCCCAGAAGGCCAGGCCCATCACCGCGATACCGGGCAGGATATAGAGAAAGTTCTTCATCGCGTCTTCCTGATGTCGGGCGGCAGTCCCAGCCGGGTCCGGTCGACCGGCCCCGCCTCGGTATCCGTGCGGCGGGCGATGCGCAATCTGGCCGATCTGGCGCGGGGATTGGCGGCGACCTCGTCCGCGTCGGCCGCGATTCCGCCGGACACGTCGGTGAACCGCGCCTGTTCCCCTTCCGACGCGGGGGCGTGGCGGCTGGATTGCGCCCGTGCCCCGCCGCGGTCGGCCAGAAAGCGTTTCACGACGCGGTCTTCCATCGAATGAAAGCTGACGACGGCCAGCCAACCGCCGGGCTGAAGCGCACGCTCGGCCGCTTCCAGCCCCGCGACAAGCTGACCGAACTCGTCGTTGACGGCGATTCGAAGTGCCTGGAAGGACCGTGTGGCCGGATGGCTCTGGCCCGGTTTCCGGCGCGGCAAAACGCGTTCGATCAGCGCGGCAAGCTGGGTCGTGCGGGTGAAGGGCCGGTCCGCGACGATGGCGCGGGCGATGCGGCGCGAGGCGCGTTCCTCGCCGTAATGGTAAAGCAGATCGGCCAGCTCACCCTCGTCGGCGCTGTTGACGATGTCGGCCGCGGTGGGGCCGTCCGCGCCCATCCGCATGTCGAGCGGCCCGTCGCGCAGGAAGGAAAACCCCCGCTCGGCCTGATCGAGCTGCATCGACGATACCCCCAGGTCGAGCACGACGCCGTCCGCCGGGCCGTCCGCCAGCGTGTCGAGGTCGGAAAACGTGCCTTCGACCATCCGCAGCCGGGCAGAGTGGCGGCCGACGCGGTCCGCCGCGATGGCGAAGACCGTCGGATCGCGGTCGATTCCGGTGACGCGGGTCGCGCCGGCATCGAGCAGGCCGCGCGCATAGCCGCCCGCGCCCAGCGTGCCGTCGATCCAGTGGCCGCGAATGGGCGCGCAGCGCGTCAGGATCGGGCCGAGCAGCACCGGCACATGCGGGGCGTGCGCCGTCATCTCAGACGTCCCCGTCATCACCGGGCAGATAGACGGACGGATCGAGGTCGGGGTCGTATCCGTCTTCGTCGCGCAGATTGGACAGATCGTTGGCGGCATAGGTTTCGGGCTTCCAGATTTCGAACGTGGACCCGTTGCCGACGACCATCGCGGTGCCGTCGAGCCCCAGCTTGTCGCGCACGCGCGCCGACAGGACGATGCGCCCCGTTTCGTCGACCGTGGCCGTCAGCGCCTGCTGGAAATAGAGCCGCTCCATGTCGCGGCGCTTGATCGAACCGCGGGGCATCCGGGTGATCTTGGTGTAGACGTCGCGCATGTCGGTGATCTTCATCACCTCGACATGGCTGCGCCGGTGGTCGCCATAAACCAGCAGCATCGAGGCGTTCTTGCCCGGCTCCCATTTCGGGTCGCCGTCTTCGAGTTCGCGACGGAAATCGGCCGGGATCGACAGCCTGCCCTTGGCGTCGATCTTGTTCTCGTGTTCGCCGATGAACACTCCGAACACCTGAACCGCCTCCTACGAGGGTCGTGCAGCGACCCTGTCCTACGCAAAAGGCGATCCGAACGGCTGCCACGGTTCGGATCGCCTCTACCCGTTGCCGGGCCCCGTCAGGGGAATTTCCCGGCGGCGCGCACTGCCTTGGGGGATGTCGCGCGCCTGCCGCCGGGGCTGTCGATTGTCGAAAAAAGTGTGCCTGTATGAAGCCTTGCGAACCTCTGTTATCATTCGGGATCGCGATCCTTGCTGCCGCTTCGTCCCGTGCTTTCGACACCAGAAGGGATCGCATGGGACTTTGTGGGAAGCAAGGGAAAACGTGGGAACGCATGGGCCAAGGCTGGCCGTGTTGTGTCCCTCACATCACAAGAGCAAATAATCTTAACCAAACGTGACGAGATGCGGTGGCATTATCAGCGGTCGCTACCAGATATTGTTGGGATTTTTTCCGCTTGTCGGCATACGCCTTGCACACGGGCTGGTTGCCAAGTGCTTCGACCCGCACACGGCAGGGTCAACGCGACGGAATCGACGGCATCGGGCGGGTCGGTGCCATGACTTCCCATGTCCCCTGCCGAGCGGCTACGAGAATGCGGTTAGCGGTAAATATTAGGTAAACATCGGCCATGCTTTTGCTGCATAGCAGCATTGCCCGGATCGGGTATTGTGCACCCGCAGCATAAGCCTATCTTCCTCGCAACGGCAAACGAGACCAGCCGTGACGAGATGAGAGCAGACCGATGACCGCAACAACCACCCTTCCGCATCACGCGGGCTTCGCCGAACGGGCCGCCGGCATCGCCGCAGCCCTCCGCGACCGCTGGACCGCCCGTCGCACGTTCCGCCGCACGGTGAACGAATTGAGCGATCTTTCCAACCGCGAACTGGCCGATCTGGGCCTTTGCCGCACCGAAATCCGCCATATCGCGCTCGAGGCCGCCTACGGCCCGCGCTGACAGGACGACTGAGGGCACTTCTCCTCCCTGAAGTGTCTTCGTCCGTGACGGCGATCCCGATCCTCCTCCCCGGGGTCGCCGTCGAATAACAACGGAACCGCGCAGTTGCGCGTGTCTCCCCCAGACACGGATGCCCGCTCCTCCCTGCGGGTATCCGTTGCAGAGCGGCGGCGTCCTCCTCCTCCCGGGCGCCGCCGTTTCCGTTTCCGGTCATCCCTAATCAGAACGGAACGTCGCCGGCCTGTTCGGCCGCGACGAGGAACTTGCCGACCACCTTCTTCGTGCCGGCCTTCTCGAACGCGACCTCCAGCTTGTCGCCCTCGACCGCCGTAACGGTGCCATAGCCGAACTTGGTGTGAAACACGCGGTCGTCCGTCGTGAAGGACGACACCGCGTCGGCGTCGATGACCATGTGACGGCTTTCGCGCGGCTGGCTCATCCCGCGGGCCGAGGACCGGGCCTGAAGGCGTTTCCAGCCCGGCGAATTGTAGACATCGGCGCGGCTGGCCTTGTCGTGCAGGTCGCTGGCCTGCACTGCCATGATCGCGGGCGACGCGCTGGCGGCCATGCCGGCGGCCCCGTATCCGCCGCCATACAGCCCCGGCGGCGTCAGAACCTCGACATGATCGGCCGGCAGTTCGTCGATGAAGCGGCTGGGCAGCGACGATTGCCACTGACCATAGACGCGCCGGTTGGCGGCGAAGCTGATCGTCGCCAGCGTTTCGGCCCGCGTGATGCCGACATAGGCCAGGCGCCGCTCCTCCTCCAACCCCTTGAGGCCCGATTCGTCCATCGACCGCTGGCTGGGGAACAGCCCATCCTCCCATCCGGGTAGGAACACGGCGGGAAATTCCAGCCCCTTGGCGGCGTGCAACGTCATCACGCTGACCTTTTCCCCCTCGGCCTCGCCCGCATTGTCCATGATCAGCGCGACGTGTTCCAGAAACCCCTGAAGGTTCTCGAAGCTTTCCAGTGCCTTGACCAGTTCCTTGAGGTTTTCCAGCCGCCCCGGCGCCTCGGGCGTCTTGTCGTTCTGCCAATGCGCGGTATAGCCCGATTCCTCGAGGATCGTCTCGGCCAGTTCGATATGGTTGCCGCCGCGCCGCACCGCATCGTTCCAGCGCCCGATGGCATCGACCAGAACCCGCAGTTCCGCGCCGCCCTTGCCGCCCAACCCCTTGTCGGCCAGCAGGATACGCGCGCCATCCACCAGAGTCGTGCCGTTGTCGCGCGCGGCGCGCTGGATGGCCTGCTGCGCCTTGTCGCCCAGCCCGCGCTTGGGGGTGTTCACGATCCGCTCGAACGCCAGATCGTCGTCGGGGCTGACGGCAAGGCGGAAATAGGCCATCGCGTCGCGAATCTCCATCCGCTCGTAGAAACGCGGTCCGCCGATGACGCGATAGGGCAGACCGATGGTCAGGAACCGGTCCTCGAACGCGCGCATCTGATGCGACGCGCGCACCAGGATCGCCATCCCGTCGAGGCCCAGCGGGTCCAGCCCCCGCGTGCCCTTCTGCAACGCCTCGATCTCGTCGCCGATCCAGCGCGCTTCCTCGTCGCCGTCCCAATGGCCGATCAGGCGAACCTTCTCGCCCTCCTGCTCGGCCGTCCAGAGCGTCTTGCCCAGCCGCCCCTGATTGGCGTCGATGACGCCCGACGCCGCGGCAAGGATATGCGGGGTCGAGCGATAGTTCTGTTCCAGCCGCACGACATGCGCGCCCGGAAAATCCTTTTCGAACCGCAGGATGTTGCCCACCTCGGCGCCGCGCCAGCCATAGATCGACTGGTCGTCGTCGCCCACGCAACAGATGTTGCGATGACCCTGCGCCAGCAGTCGAAGCCATAGATACTGCGCAACATTGGTGTCCTGGTATTCATCGACCAGAATGTATTTGAACCAGCGCTGATACTGGGCCAGCACGTCCGGCTGGGTCTGGAAGATCGTCACCATGTGCAGCAGCAGGTCGCCGAAATCGACGGCGTTCAACGTCTTAAGCCGCTGCTGGTAGTAATCGTAAAGCTCGGTCCCGCGATTGTTGAAGGCGCCCGCCTCGGCCGCCGGAACCGATGCAGGCGTCCAGGCGCGGTTCTTCCAGTTGTCGATGATCCCCGCCAGCATCCGCGGCGGCCAGCGCTTCTCGTCGATATTTTCGGCCAGGATCAGCTGCTTCATCAGCCGAAGCTGGTCGTCGGTGTCGAGGATGGTGAAGTTGGACTTCAGCCCGATCAGTTCGGCATGGCGGCGCAGCAGCTTGACGCAGATTGCATGAAAGGTGCCCAGCCAGGGCATCCCCTCGACCGTCTGGCCCATGCTGCGCCCGATACGGTCGCGCATCTCGCGCGCGGCCTTGTTGGTGAAGGTGACGGCAAGGATCTCGTTCGGCCTTGCGCGGCCGGTCGTCATCAGATGCGCGATGCGCGCGGTCAGCGCCTTGGTCTTGCCGGTGCCGGCCCCCGCCAGCATCAGGACGGGGCCGTCCAGGGTTTCGACCGCCAGACGCTGCGCGGGGTTGAGATCGTCCAGATAGGGTGCGCCCTGCCCCGCCATCGCGCGTTGCGACAGCGGTATCGCGGCCGTGGTATCGTCATGTGCACTCATGCGTGCAAGGTAAGCCGAAAGCGCGGGCAAGAAAAGAACCGTTCGCAGAATGTTCCGCGACACCGCGCGGCGCTTGCCAGACCGGCGGCGGCCCGGCATGACGGGCGGATGGATCTCGACGACAGATACCCGTCCCTGTCCGACCTCGCGCAACGGGCGCGGCGGCGGATCCCGCATTTCGCATGGGAATACCTGGACAGCGCGACGGGCGATCAATCGGCCCATGCGCGCAGCGCGGCGGCGCTGGATCGCACCGTGCTGGTGCCGCGGGTGATGACGGGGGCGCGTCCCGACCTGACGACGCGGCTGATGGGGCACCCGCAGGCGTTGCCCTTCGGGATGGCGCCGGTGGGCATGTCGGGGCTGATCTGGCCCGGTGCCGAGGCGACGCTGGCGACGATCGCCGCACGGCACGACATCCCGTATTGCCTGTCGAATGTCGCCGCCGACACGCCCGAAAATGTCGGACCCCATACGCGGGGCCAGGGGTGGTTCCAGCTTTACGCGCCGGGCGACGGGGCGATCCGGCGCGACATGCTGGCCCGTGCGCGCGACAGCGGCTTTCGCACGCTTGTCCTGACCGTGGACGTTCCCGCCGCCAGCCGCCGCGAACGGCAAAGGCGGGCACGGCTGACGAACCCCATGCGGATCACGCCGGGCGTTCTGGCGCAGGTGGCGGCGCGGCCCGCCTGGGCGATGGCCACCGCGCGCAGGGGGATGCCGCGTCTGGCGATGCTGGACAAATACGCCGACACCACCCGAAGCCAGAGCGGGACCGCCCATGCCGGCTATCAGCTTCGGACCGCGCCCGACTGGGCCTATCTGCAAGCCGTGCGCGCGGAATGGGACGGACCGCTTGTCGTCAAGGGCATCCTGCACGCCGGTGATGCGGTGCGGGCGGCCGGCATTGCCGACGCGATCTGGGTCAGCAACCACGGCGGCCGCCAGTTCGAGGCGGCACCGGCGCCGGCCGAGGTTCTGCCGTCGATCCGCGCCGCGCTCGGGGACGATGTGCCGGTAATCGCGGACGGCGCCGTGCGGTCGGGGACGGACGTGCTGCGGCTGATCGCGCTGGGGGCGGACTTCGTGATGCTGGGACGCGCGTTCCATGTCGGCATCGCGGCCCTGGGGGAACGCGGCGCGGCGCATGTCGTGCATATCCTGCGCGCCGGGATCGAGGCGGATCTGGCGCAGCTTGGCCTTTGCCGCCCCGCCGATGCACGCGCCGCCCTGATGCCGTCGTGATCCCGCCTTACTGCGGGCTTTCGCGCAGGCAAGGGCACGGTTAAGGTTCGCGCAGACCCCATCGCATCGGAAGGCAGGTATCGTTTGAAGGATCAGGCAGCATCACTGGCGGAGTCCATCTTTCAGCCGGGCCGGAATTGCTGGCGGGTCGAACAGGCGGACCGGATCAGCCTGATCGTGGACGCCGCGCTTTACTTCGCGGCGTTGCGCAAGGCGATCATCGAGGCGCGCAGCGAGATCCTGCTGGTCGGGTGGGACTTCGACTTCGAGATCGAGATGCTGCCGGGCGAATCGGACGAGGACGGCGTCGCGCCGGACGGCTATCCGAACCAGCTCGGGCCATTCCTGCTGGAGGTGATCGACCGCAATCCCGATCTGGAACTGTATATCCTGAAATGGAACGGCGCCCTTCTGGCCGCGCCGGGGCGGTTGCTGCCGTCGTTGTCGATCTGGGCCGCCAGCGGCGACAGGATTCACTTCGCGCTCGATTCCCATCACCCGTTCGGGGCGTGCCACCATCAGAAGATCGTCGTCATCGACAATTCGCTGGCCTTCTGCGGCGGTATCGACGTGACCGAGGAACGCTGGGACACGCCCGACCACGCCCCCGAGGATCCCCGCCGCACGCGCCGCGACGGCACGCTGATCGGGCCATGGCACGATGTAACCACGGCCATCACCGGCCCCGCCGCGACCGCGCTCGGCGATCTGTCGCGGATGCGCTGGCAACGGGCCACCGGAGAGGAACTCGGGACGCGGCCCGAAAGCGGCAAGCGACACTGGCCGGATATTCTGGGCATCGACCTGGAAGACGCGCAGTTGGCCATCGCCCGGACCGAGCCGCCCTATGACGGCGGGCCGCTGGTCAACGAGATCGAGCATCTCTATCTCGACGCGATCCGCGCAGCCAAGCGGATCATCTATATCGAGTCGCAGTATCTGACCGCCAAGCGGATTTGCCGGGCCCTGTGCCGTCGGCTTCGCCACGAAGACGGGCCCGAAATCGTCGTCATCAATCCCGAAGCCGCCCGAAGCGCGTTCGAGGATGCGGCGATGCACACGCTGCGCGGGCGGATCATCCGACGCCTGCGGACCTGCGACAAGTTCGGCAGGTTCGGGATCTGGAACCCGGTCAATGCCGCGGGAACGCCGATCTATGTCCATGCCAAGGTTCTGATCGTGGACGACGATCTGCTGCGGATCGGGTCCAGCAACCTCGACAATCGGTCGATGGGATTCGATACCGAATGCGACATCGCCGTGACGGGGCGGCAGGAGGACCACGCGCAAGTGATCGCGCGGTTCCGCAGCCGCCTGCTGGGCGAACATCTGGGCGTCAGCCCCGACACGGTCGAGGCCGCCGTCGAACGCGAGGGTAGCTATATCGCCGCGATCGAGGCGCTGGGCCGGCCGACCGGGCGGGGCCTGCGCCGGATCGAGGTGCTGGAGGAGACGTGGTTCGGCAGCCTGATGGCCAGCACGCAAATGCTGGACCAACGCTTTTATCCCGGCCAGCGGACATCATCGGGCAAGGGCATCCGGCCCCGCCATCTCGCCGTTGCGGCGGGTGTGGCGGGGATCGGGGTGCTGGCGCTGCTGCTGTGGCGGCGCAGGCGGGATCGCTGACGCAACCGCTATTCGGCCGCCCGCGCCATGTTGTCGGGCGCGTCGTCCCCGCTGCCCGGCGGCGCATAGATCAGCCGCGATGGCACGGCGAACCGGCTGCCCGCATCGTGGACGATATCCATGATGGCCAGGTTCAGATCCTCGACCACCGCCATCGACGCACCGTAATCGGCGGCAAGGACATAGGCGAAGATCTCTACGTTCAGCGACGAATCGCCGTATTCCTTGAACGACACGCGCGGCCCTTCGAACACCCGCGGATCGTCTTCCAGCATCCTGCGCATGTTGGCCAGAATGGTGCGCATCTGGCCCGGCGACGTGTCCAGCACCAGCATCAGCAGCGGATTGAACAGAAACCGGTCGCGTGTGGCGAAATTCTCGATCTGCGATTGCGAGAGGTTTCCGTTCGGGATCGTCACCGTGGTCCGGGCCAGCGTCCTGATGCGGGTTGACCGCATGCCGATATCCTCGACCGTGCCGACGACGCCGCCGGCCGAGCAGAAATCGCCGATGCGGATCGGCTGATCGGCGATGATCGAGACCGAGCCGACGAATTGCTCGATCGTCTTCTGGGCGCCCAGAGCGAAGGCCAGACCGCCGATGCCGAGGGCTGCCAGCCATCCCGTCAGGTTCAGTCCCAGACTGCCCGCGATGGCGATGGCCGCGATGACGACGATCAGCAGCAGCGCCGCGCGCTTGGCCAGCGTCACCACGGAAACGCCGCCCAGACGGCCCCGCCGCGACATCGCGTCGAGGCTGATGACGGCGGCTGCGTTGACGCCCCGCCAGGCCAGCCATGCCAGCGAAAGATAGGCGACGATCTCGACCCCCGGCGCAAGGACCGCACGGGCGACGACCGAAATGCCGATGGCCAGCATCAGACCGTTGAAGATCCAGCAGGCGACGAACAGACCCAGCGGCACGAGAAGCGCCCGCGCCACCCTGCGGGCATGGCCGTGGCGAAGCGGCCGCCAGAAGCGCGCCAGCAGCCAAAGCCCCGCCAGCGTCAGCAGGCGCGCCAGCACGATCGCCGCGGCGGCGGCGACAAGGATGCCGATCCAGTGACCTGCCGGAACGCCGAAAAGCCGCAGGCCCTGCAACCCTTCCGGCGTCCAGCGATCCACCAGGGTCGCCGACAGGTTGCGCGTCACCCCGGCGACGAGTTCCAGCGTGTCGGGCGCGACCAACCAGATCATCCCGTCGGTCTCGGCGCCGTCGTCTGGCACGCGATGGGCCAAAAGTTCGGTCATCGTGTCGTCGGTCTTGACGAAGGCAAATGCGTCCTGATCGGGCGGAAGCGCGTCGCCGGTCTGGCCCTCGGGATCGGTCGACAGCCGATAGGTGGGCAGGATGCCGCCCAGCCGGTCCAGCGCGGTTTCCAGCGCCAGTGCCAGCGCTGGTCCGCGACTGTCCCGCAACGCAGGCGCAATGCCCGAAAGATCCAGGAACCGTGCCGCCTTCTCGTAATCCTCGGCCGCAAGCGCGCCGATCAGGCCATCGACCATTCCGCGCGGCGTGCGGCGGCCCAGCGGATCGGGCGGCACTTCTTCGGCGGCGGGCGCGTCGTCGGCGGACGCGTCGGTGCCGGGAAGCGACTGCGCCGTGACCGGCGTGGCCAGCATCACCGCCAGCAGCAGGGCATTCACCATAGCCGCAAGCCAGACAAGAACGCCCCGCCTTTTCGTCGCGATCCGTTCACCGTTCATCAGCGTCATCCATCGTCCGTTCGACGTTGTTCATGGCGACCCCGGCAGGACTCGAACCTGCAACCATTCGCTTAGAAGGCGAGTGCTCTATCCGGTTGAGCTACGGGGCCGAACTGGGCCGTGGCCCTGCGATGCAGGCCCTTCTAGCAATGTCGGCGTCCGACCTCAACGACCGGCCGCGCCCGCGCGGAACCGCGGACCGGATGGCCCGTTGGCCGACCGCACAAACCCGGAGAAATGCCATGCGCCATTCCATCCCCTTCCTCATCGCCGGCACGCTTGCCGCAGCCGTTCCGGCCGCCGCACAAAATCTGGATAACGGCTTTGCCACCGCGGCCCGTGCCGAAATCGTCGACCGCGACGGCCAGGCCATCGGCACCGTCACGATCAACCGCACCGAATCGGGCGTGCCGCTGGTTATCGTCGCCGTCACGGACCTGCCCGAAGGATCGCACGGCATCCACCTGCACGAGACGGGCGATTGCAGCGCGGCCGACTTCACATCGGCGGGCGGCCATATCGCGGGCGACAAGGAACACGGAGTCTTCGTCGCGGGCGGCCCGCATCCCGGCGACCTGCCCAATGCCATTGTGGACGAACCGGGCGCCATCAACGCCGAGATCTTCGCAGGCGGGCTGGACATAGACGAGATGGTGTTCGACGCGGACGGATCGGCATTCATCGTGCATTCGGGGGCCGACGATTATCTGTCCCAGCCTGCAGGGGATTCGGGCGACCGAATCGCATGCGGTGTGTTCCAGCCGGCGTGACCCGGCAAGGGGCGGCTAACGACCGGCCGCCCCCGACCGTCAGGCGACGGACCCGACCTTGGACACCGCATCCAGCAATTCGCTGGGAATGATCGGTTTTGACAACATCGCGAGCGGCCGGATGGCGGTGATGTCGCTGTCCGCCACCTCGGCCAGACTGGCCGAGATGATGATACAGGGAATGCCGGGATCGCATCGCAATTGACGCGCCGCCTTCAGCCCGCAGCCGTTGCGCGCAAGATGCAGGTCCATCAGTGCAAGGTCGGGCGCCTTGGCGCGGGCCAGTTCCACGGCCTGCGCTTCGGTCGCGGCGATACCGACGACCTCGTAGCCTTCGTCGCGCATCTGCCATTCGAGATCCAGCGCGATCAGGGCTTCGTCCTCGACGATCAGGATGCGCAGCGTGCGGTCGGGCATCTGACTCACTCAAATTCAGGCGTCGAAGTGGATACGTGTCGTCCAACCGTCCGGCGACCGTGTCTGTTCCAACCTTCCGCCCAACTGCGCCACGCCGCCGCTGATCAGCCGCGTGCCCAGACCGCCTTCGCCGTCCTTCGGGTCTTCGGCCGGGCCGTTGCCGTCATCGCGCACCTCGAGAACGACATCCTGCCCGGTCTTGCTGAGGGTGACGTGAACGGCGCCCTGGTCTCGACCGTGGAAGGCGTGCTTGAAGGCGTTCGTCACCAGTTCGTTCACCAGGAGCGACAGGGTGATCGCGCGGTCGGTCGCCAGTCGGATCGGTTCGGCGCGCAGATGGACGGCAATCCGGCGTTCGGACGACGCGACGGATCGTTCCAGATGCTGACAGAAGCGGGCCAGATAGGTGTCGAGCTGGACGGCGCTAACATCGTTATCCTGATAAAGCGTCGCGTGGATCGTCGCGATGGCCTGGATGCGCCCGGTGGCCGACATGAGCACGCTGCGCGTCGCGGGGTCGGTGGCCGCGCGCGATTCCAGCATCAGGATGCTGGTCACAAGCTGAAGCGAATTCTTCACCCGGTGGTTCACTTCGGCGATCAGCAGGTCGCGCTGTTCGACTGCCGCGCGCAGATCCTCCTCGCGCTGCTTGAGGTCGGTGATGTCCAGGATCACGCCGACAAGGTGCAGCGACTGGCTGGACGGGTCGCGCACGATCTCGCCCCGTGCGGTCGCCCAGCGCGTCTGGCCGTCGGGAAGCAGGATCCGGTAATCGAACCGTGCAAGGCTTCCGGGCCCTTCCGCAAGCGCCCGGTCGATGGTCGCGCGGATCGTCGGCAGATCGTTCGGATCCATCCGGGCGAACAAGGCTTCGGCCTTCGGTCCCGCCTCGCCCGGCGCATAGCCGAACATCGCATCCACGCGGGGCGAGCGGCGGAAATCGTCGGTCACGGGATCGTAGTCGAACTGGCTGGCGTGAATGCTGTCTGCCGCCCGGACCTGCGCGTCGGTCCTGCGGCGCACAAGCTCGGCCGCGGTGACTTCGTTGGCCAGTTGGTAGACGCCGATCAGTTCGTCTCGCCGGTCGGGATCGGCAAAAATGGGCGCGTGGGTTACGGACCAGTAGCGTTCGCGGAATGTGCCGTCGGGATCGGTGATCTCGTATTTCTGGACGGGAAGCTCGTCGGGGATGCCGGTCTCGAACACCTTGGCGATCGAGGCCCTGATCCGCGCGCCCGTCTCCTCGTCAGCACCGCCGGGCGCACCGGGGAAGACGGTGAACAATTTCCGGCCGATCAGCTCCTCTCGGGAACGCTGGACCATCTGGCAATAATTGTGGTTCGCGTCGATGATCCGCAGGTCGGATGTCACGGCCATCTTGCCGAAAGGCGAGGACTCGAAGAACTGGCGCTGGATCTGCGGCAATCCGTTCTTGGTATCCTTCATCACATCCTCAATGCGATCATCGCCTTCGGCCATCGTGTCGCCCGGATTGCGGACCCGCGTCCTGCCGGTGAAATCTAGTGGGTCCATGCGCCGCGGCGATTGGTCGCGAAGTTTTCACCATATCCGCCGGGGCGCACGTTCGGCGACCGGCGCTGCGGCTGGGTGACGATGGCGTCTATCCCGTTGGCGCGCGCGTAATCCAGCGCGGCTTCCTTGGTGTCGAACCGAAGCTGCACCTGCGCCTGCGTATCGGTCGAGCTGGTCCAGCCCATCAACGGGTCGATGCCGCGCTTCGTGTCGGGCACGAATTCCAGCACCCATGACCCCGTCCGGGCCATTCCCGACGACATGGCGGTCTTGGCAGGCTGATAGATGCGGGCCGGCATGGCGTAACCTTGGCAGTTGCGAACCTGCCGTCATCTATCGGGGAAAGGTCGCGATGTGCAAGCGGGGACGCTTGAAACACCGGCGCATCCGACCGATCTTGAGGGCCTGTCCCCGAAGGAAACGCCCATGCCGGACGATCTGCCGATCCTGCACGCCCCTGCGCCCGATGTGAAGACCCGCGACAAGCTGGAAGGCGGCATCGCCTTCCGCATGGCGACCGAGTTCGAGCCGGCAGGCGACCAGCCCACCGCCATCGCCGAGCTTTCGGCAGGCGTGAAGGGCGGCGAGCGCGATCAGGTGCTGCTGGGCGCGACCGGCACCGGCAAGACCTTCACGATGGCCAAGATCATCGAGGAGACCCAGCGTCCCGCGATCATCCTGGCCCCGAACAAGACGCTGGCCGCCCAGCTTTATGGCGAGTTTAAGGGCTTTTTCCCCGACAACGCGGTCGAATATTTCGTCAGCTATTACGACTATTACCAACCCGAGGCGTATGTCCCCCGGTCCGACACCTATATCGAGAAGGAATCGCAGATCAACGAGCAGATCGACCGGATGCGCCACTCGGCCACGCGCGCGCTGCTGGAACGCGACGACGTCATCATCGTGGCGTCGGTGTCGTGCATCTACGGCATCGGGTCCGTCGAAACCTACGGCGCGATGACGCAGGATCTGCATGTCGGACGGGATTACGACCAACGCAAGGTGATGGCCGATCTGGTCGCCCAGCAATACCGCCGCAACGACCAGGCGTTCACGCGCGGCAGCTTTCGCGTGCGCGGCGACAGCCTGGAGGTGTTTCCGGCCCACCTGGAGGATCGCGCCTGGAAGCTGTCCTTCTTCGGCAACGAGCTGGAAAGCATCACCGAGTTCGATCCGCTGACCGGCGAGAAGACCGGCAGCTTCGAGCGCATCCGCGTCTATGCCAATTCGCACTATGTCACGCCCAAGCCGACGATGCGGCAGGCGGTGCAGAACATCAAGAAAGAGCTGAAACAGCGGCTGGACCAGCTTGTGAACGAAGGCAAGCTGCTGGAAGCGCAGCGTCTGGAACAGCGAACGAATTTCGACATCGAGATGCTGGAGGCCACCGGCGTCTGCAACGGGATCGAGAATTACAGCCGCTATCTGACCGGCCGCGCGCCGGGCGAACCGCCCCCGACCCTGTTCGAGTTCATTCCCGACAACGCCATCGTATTTGCCGACGAATCCCACGTCTCGGTTCCGCAGATCGGCGGCATGTACAAGGGCGACTATCGCCGCAAGTTCACGCTGGCCGAACACGGCTTCCGCCTGCCGTCCTGCATGGATAACCGGCCGCTGAAATTCGAGGAATGGGATGCGATGCGTCCGCAATCCATCTTCGTCTCGGCCACCCCCGCCGCGTGGGAGCTTGAGCAGTCGGGCGGCGTCTTTACCGAACAGGTGATCCGCCCCACCGGCCTCATCGACCCGCAGATCGAGATCCGCCCTGTCGAGATGCAGGTGGACGATCTGCTGGACGAGGTGCGGCGCGTCGCTCAGGCCGGATACCGCACGCTGGTTACGACCCTGACCAAGCGCATGGCCGAGGATCTGACCGAATACATGCACGAACAGGGCATCCGCGTGCGCTATATGCACAGCGATATCGACACGATCGAACGGATCGAGATTCTGCGCGACCTGCGGCTCGGCGCCTTCGACGTGCTGATCGGCATCAACCTGCTGCGCGAGGGGCTGGATATTCCCGAATGCGGGCTGGTGGCGATTCTGGATGCCGACAAGGAAGGGTTCCTGCGATCCGAAACGTCGCTGGTGCAGACCATCGGCCGCGCCGCGCGCAACGCCGACGGCCGTGTCATCATGTATGCCGACCGCATCACCGGCAGCATGGAACGCGCCATGCGCGAGACCGAGCGACGGCGCGAGAAGCAACTGGCCTACAACCTGGAACACGGAATCACCCCCGCGACCGTCAAGAAGAACGTCGAGGATATCCTTGCCGGGCTTTACAAGGGCGACGTGGACATGAACCGCGTCACGGCCAAGGTCGAGAGGGCCGGCTCGAACCTGCAGGCGGTTCTTGAAGGGCTGCGCACCGACATGCGCAAGGCCGCCGAGAACCTGGAGTTCGAGGAGGCCGCCCGTCTGCGCGACGAGGTGAAGCGCCTGGAAGCGGTCGATCTGGCCGTTTCCGACGACCCCCTCGCCCGGCAATCCGCGATCGAGGCGGCGGGCGAGGCGGCGGTCCGGTCCAGCGGCCGCAGCACCGCCGGCCGCGGCGGCATGCGGGGCGGCAACGTGCAGCGCCGCAAGAAGCGTTAGCGCGTGCCGCCTGCGCGCGCGTTACTTGAACAGCGCGCGCACGACGGCCAGCAGGACCACCGCGCCGATCAGGGCGATGACGGCGATGCCCAGCAGGCTGCCTGCGACGACGATGCCGAGACCCAGCGCCGCAAGGATGAAGGGCAGCAGCACGGCACCGACGATTCCGGCGATGATATAGGCCGCGCGGTGGCGTCCGGCGATGGCCCCCGCGATGGCCCCCGCAAGCGCGCCGACGATGACAAGAACGATCAGCGCCGTCTGGCCGATCACATCGAATACCTGTTCCATTCCCTGCTCCGTTAAGTTGCCGTTAACCACGTCGCGCCAACATAGCGCGATGCGCTTTCTGGTCCCGTTCCTGTTGCTGATCCTGCCGGCCATGGCGCAGGCGGGTGCCTGGCCGCGCGATCATCGGGGCGTCTTCGTATCGGCCAGCCGAACCTATGCATTGTCTTCCTATGGCATACTCGGCGATCTGACATCCGCCTATGCCGAATATGGGCTGACGCCGCGTCTGACAATCGGGGCCAAGCTGGACCGCAGCGATCAGGTCGCATCGGAAACCGTCGCTTTCGCACGCATTCCTCTGGGACGGACCGATCGGCGCGACGTGTTCGCCGCGCAGGTGGGGTTCGGCAACGTCCGCCAGCCCGGCGAGGCGTCGGTCGCGATCATCCAACCCGCGCTGCTTTACGGTCGCGGTTTCGACGGCTGGCTGGGGTCGGGCTGGATCGGGGCGGAAGTGCGGGCCAGCATCGCGGCGGAAGGCCGGATATGGGGCAATCTGGACCTGACCGTAGGGTTCAACCCGACCGAGAACAGCCACCTGATCTTTCAGGTTCAGACGTGGATGGACGAATATAACCACACGGTCACATTGGCCCCGTCCTATGTCCGGCGGCTCTGGGGGCCGGTCAAGACCGAGATCGGCCTGCTCTACGATCCGGCGAGGCCGGACTACTATGGGGTAAAGGGTGGCGTCTGGATCGAATTCTGATCCGTCAGGCCCCGACCTGCGGTTCAGACAGAATCTGCACCCCGTCGATCTGCCAGCCGCCGGGCGTGTCGATCATGTCGTAAAACAGCGTATGAAACGCCCCCGCGCCGTCGCGGATCAGCACCCGCTGCCGCCTGATCTTGCCTGCCTCGCGCTGGTCGAGGAACCGGACCGCGCCCGGCCGGTGCACCATCGGATAATGCTGCCGCACCATCCGCCCGAAGCGGTCGGCGCTGCCGAACAGGCGGCGAATGCCGGGCGACGCGAAGGTGAAAGCGGTGTCGAAATCGTCTGCCTGAAACGCCGCGATCTGGTCCGTGATAACCCGTTCGATGGATCCGTCGCGCGTCTCCTGCGCGGTCGCAGCGCTCAGCCCAAGGGCCAGCACCCCTGCAAGCAACAGTCGGATCATCGCCAACCCTCCGGCACGGTCTGGATCCAGACTGCACCTGCTGGGCCGTGTGTCAAACGCTATGCCGCCGCACCCGCCACCAGCCGTCCCGCAAGCGCGTCGTCGATCAGCGTGCGGGTTTCGTCCAGCCCGTAAAGCGCGATGAACCCGCCGAAGCGGGGCCCTTGGCTTGCGCCCAGAAGCACCTCGTAAAGCGCGGTAAACCAGTCGCGCAGCGGCTCGAACCCGTGCGCCTTGCCGACGGCGAAGACTTCGGATTGCAGCGCATCGGGATCGGCGGCGCCCGTCCACGCGGACAGCCGGTCCGACAGGTCGCGCAGGGCCGCGGCTTCGCGCGGGGCGGGCTGACGGAAACGGCGGGTGGGTTTCACGAAATCGCGGTAGTAATTGAGCGCGTGATTCACGGCCGCTTTCATTCCCGGATGGGTGGTCGGTGTGGCGTCGGGGGCGTAGCGGCGGATGAAACCCCAGAGCGTTTCGGGATCCTCGGCCCCCGAGACGGAGGCGAGGTTGAGAAGCATCGCGAAGGGCACGACCATGTCGGATGCCGGGACGTTATCGCCGTGAATATGAAAGACCGGATTGGCCAGACGCGCCGCGGTGTCCTGATCGGCATAAGCGCGCAATTGCTGGTGGTATTCGTCCACCATTTTCGGGATCACGTCGAAATGCATCCGCTTGGCCGTCTTCGGTTTCTGGAACATGAAATAGGCCAGGCTTTCGGTCGAGGCATAGGTCAGCCATTCGTCGATGGTCAGACCGTTACCGGACGTCTTGGAAATCTTCCGGCCCTCGGCGTCGAGAAACAGTTCGTAGACGAAATGCTCGGGCGCGCGGCCGCCGAG
Organism: Oceaniovalibus guishaninsula JLT2003; assembly: GCF_000299575.1. Lineage (GTDB taxonomy): Bacteria > Pseudomonadota > Alphaproteobacteria > Rhodobacterales > Rhodobacteraceae > Palleronia > Palleronia guishaninsula. The sequence continues at coordinate 83,067 of NZ_AMGO01000007.1, read as the reverse complement.
AATGCGGCAGATGCTGTCATAGATCGGCGTGTTGGCGGCGTGATCCTTGCCATACATTTCAAAATCGACACCCAACGCGGCCCATCGGGCACCGAAATCGGGTTTCCATTGAAACTTGACGTTGCCTCCGGTGACCGGCAGCGTCACGTCGCGGCCGTCCTCGTCGGCGAAAGTGACGGTGCCGTCGGCCCGCACGTCCTTCATCGGGACATAAAGCACCCGCCCCGTGCTGGGCGAAATGGGCAGGAAACACGAATAGGTTTCGCGCCGTTCCTCGCGCAGCGACGGAAGCATGACGGCCATGATGTCGTCATAGCGTTCGGCGGCGCGCAAAAGCACATCGTCCATTCCGCCGGAGCGATAGAATTCGGTGGCGCTGATGAATTCGAATTCGAATCCGAACGCATCGAGAAACGCCTTCAGGCGTCCGTTCATATGCGCGCCGAAGCTGTCATGCGTGCCGAACGGATCGGGAACCGAGGTCAGCGGACGTTGCAGATAGGGGCGCAGCGCATCGGGGTCGGGGACGTTGCCGGGTATCTTGCGCATCCCGTCAAGATCGTCGGAAAAGCATATGAGTCGCGTAGGAGTGTCCGTCAGAATTTCGAACGCGCGACGGATCATCGTCGTGCGCGCCACCTCGCCGAAGGTGCCCAGATGCGGCAGCCCCGAGGGTCCGTATCCCGTTTCGAACAGGACATGGCCCTTTTCGGGCGGGGCCTTGTCGAACCGGCGTAGAAGCTTGCGCGCTTCCTCGAACGGCCAGGCCTTCGATGTCGCGGCGGCGTCGCGCAGATCGGTCATGGTCGGTCCTTTCGCGGAAAGCCCCGCCTGCCTATTGCGGCAGTCGGGATGCGTCAATAATCTGAACGGCGACAAGCCGGAAGGAAAAAACGTGACCGATACCACCGCCCCGATGACGGCGCAGGATTGCCTGGTGGCGGTGATGATCGCCGTCTCGGCCTCGGACGAACGGATCCGCACCAGCGAACTGGTCACGATCGAGCGGATCGTCAACCACCTGCCGGTCTTCGCCAATTACGATCAGGGCCGGACGCGCGCGACGGCCGAGAAGGTGTTCGAGCTGTTCGCCGAGGAGGACGGGCTGGACGCCCTGTTCGCGCTGATCCGCGAGAACCTGCCGCCGCACCTGTTCGAGACGGCCTATGCGCTGGCCTGCGACGTGGGCGCGGCCGACGGCAAGCTGGGCGAGGGCGAGCTGCGCCTGCTGGAAGAAATCCGCTATGAGCTGAACCTGCCGCGCCTGCATGCGGCGGCGATCGAATGGGGTGCGCGGGCGCGGCACCTGACGCTGTAGGGGAACGCGGCGCGAACCATTGACGCGCTGGCGCGTTCGACCGGCAACGCCTTGCAACAGGAACGGAAAGCGCCCCGCATGGAATACGGTTTTTTCGGCATCATCGTCCTGATCGCGGATGTCTATGCCCTTTACAGCATCATCACCAGCGGCGCCTCGACGCTGGCCAAGGTGCTTTGGTCGATCCTTGTTCTGGTGCTGCCGGTTCTGGGCTTCGTCATCTGGCTGATCGCGGGGCCGCGCGCGGGCAACACGCGCATCTAGACGGCATACCAGGCACCCCAGCGGGTCAGAAGCGCGCGTTGCAGGCCCCGCGCCCGCCGCGCCCAGTCAATGCCGCCCGGCGGACGTTCGCGGTCGGCCATGTCCAGCGCATCGCGGCGCGGCAGGTCGGCGCAGAAGATCGCGAAGGCCATGTCGGGCGCGTCAGGGGCCGAGAGATAGCCTGTCAGGGTGCTGACGAAGTTCAGCGATCCGGTCTTGGCGCGGATATGCAGCGCGGGCGCTTCGTCGATGGAAAACGGCTTCATCAGCCCCCGCAGCGGTCCGTCCCACCCAGCGGCCACCATCGCGCGGGTCAGGTCGCGGGCGCTGATGCGGCTGTCGTCGCCAAGCCCCGAATGATCCTCCAGCATCGGGCGGCGCAGGCCGAGATCGGATTGCAGCCAGTCGTTCATGCGCGCGGCGGATGCGGCAAGCCCGTCCGCCTGCCAGCCGCGTTCGCGGGTGGCGGTCAGGCCGACCAGTTCGGCCGTGACGTTCGTGCTGTATTTCAGAAGGTCGCGCAGGATCGCGTCCAGCGGAGGGCTGTCATGCGCGACAAGGACATCGCCCGGCGGCAGCGTGTCGCGCCGGCCTACGGGACCGTCGCAGGCGATGCCCTGTCCGCGCAGGATCGCCAGCAGCGCCTGGCCTGCGTAAAGGTCGGGACGGCGCACCGGCAGCCAGCGCGACCCCCCCGCCCCCAAAGCCGCGCGCGCCACCGTCCAATCGTCGCGCCCGTCCTTCGATGCATAGGTATAGACGGGCAGGCGCCGGTCGATCACCTGCATCCGGGCCATGTCGATGGCGGGGCGCAGGCGGCCCGACCGGGCATCCATCGCGACGGCGTAATCGGTGCCGTCGCGCTTCCATTCGAAATGCACGCGGTTGAAGTTCAGGTTCAGGCCGCCCAGCGCCGGGTTATAGCCGACCTGCTGCGGCTGGCGGTCGTCGATCCGCTCGATCCCCGGCAGTGCGCCGGCCCAGGTCTGCAACGCGCCGCCGATGGCGGTGACGCCCAGCGCCTTCAGCGCCGCCGCCATGCCGGCCAGCGCGTCGGTGTCCAGATGCGGATCGCCGCCGCCGGCAAGGATCAGGTCGCCGTCGATCCGCCCGTTCACGATGGGCCCTGTCGCCACAAGACGGGTGGTGAAGCGGCGATCCGGCCCCAGCGCGTCGCGGGCGTAAAGCGCCGTCAGCGCCTTGGCGGTGCTGGCGGGCGGCAGCGGCAGAAGCGGCGCGCGCTGTTCCAGCACGGCGCCGCTGCGCGCATCGGCCAGAACGAAGCTGACCTTGCCGCCCAGACCCGCCCGCGCGATCAGCGCGTCGGCGGTCGGAATGGCACGGCGGAAGAAGTCGGGCGCGCGCGGACGGGGCCTGAACGCGGTCTCGGGCGCTTCGGCCCAGGCGCGCCCGGCCGCGCCCGCAAGAAGGCCGGCCAGCATCGTGCGTCGTGTCAGCGGCATCGGTCGCATCCCCCCCGGTCGTGCCGACAGCCATTAGGCGATGCGGCGGATCGCGATCAAGGGCGGCCCTGCGGCGGCGCGGGCGGCCAGACCCCGCCACGGCGCAGCGCGGTGCTGCTGTCGTCGCGCATCGGGATGTTGACGAAGCACCAGACCGGCGGATCGGACCGCGCCAGAAGCCGCGACGCGGGTGCGGGCAGGCGGAAGGGCGCGAAGGTGCGCGCGGCGACCGACCGGCGGGCCGAGATGCGCTGGCCGGGCCGCGCAAGGATGCCGACGGGGACCATGCCCATGATGCCGCGCCAATCCTGCCAGCGGTGAAAATCGGCCAGGTTGTCGGCCCCCATCAGCCAGACGAAGCGGATGCCGGGATAGCGGTGCAGAAGCGCCGACAGGGTTTCGGCGGTGTAGCGGGTGCCGAGCCGCGCCTCGATATCAGTGACCGCGATGCGCGGATCGCCGGCGATGACGGCGCGCGCCCTGTCGATGCGGCGCGCCAACGGTGCCGGACCCCGCGGCTTGAGCGGATTGCCGGGACTGACCAGCCACCAGAGCCGGTCGAGGGCGAAGCGCGCCAGCGCCGCGCGGCTGACGTGAACGTGACCGGGATGGGCGGGATCGAACGAGCCGCCCAGAAGGCCGACGGCCATCCCCGGCCGGGCTTGGGGCCAGCCGGGGCCGGTCATGCGAATCGGTCGGAAGGCGGGCGCTGCGTCATCGGGCCATCCTGCACGGACGCGGCGCAAAGGGAACTTGCCCGATGCGCGGCCGGGGCGTAGCGTCGCGGCATGTCCTGTCCCGACCCGGCCCGATGACCTGGAGTGGCGGCCTGTTATGGCTGGCGCTGGCGCTGCTTGCTATCGTGGCGCTGGGCGTCTGGAACGTGGCCTGGGTGATCCGCGCGTTCCGTCTGCGCCACAAGGGCCGGGACGAAGACCCGGACGACGGCAGGGGCGGGCGCTGAGGTCAGGGCGATTCCATCCCCACGGCGATCAGCGCGACGCCGGCCATTGTCAGTTCCACCCCGAAGAAGATGCCGAGAATGGTCAGCGCGGACAATGGCAGGCTGAAGAAGATCATCAGCGCCAGGATGACCGACACGACCCCCGATGCGACGATCCAGCCCCAGCGGCGGCGGTGGCGCATGCGGAAGCCGATCCAGATGCGCACGATGCCCGTCGCCAGAAAGAAGGCCGCGACGACCAGCGTCAGCGACAGCAACCCGGCCAGCGGCTGCACCCAGAGCGATATCGCGAAAAGGATCAGCAACAGGCCGAGGATCCCCGTGACCCAGCGCCCCCCGGTCGAGCCGTCGCTGGCGCGGAACGCGATCCAGATCTGCGCGATGCCGGCCAGCAGCAGGAACGCCGCGACCAGCGACTGCACGGTCAGCGAGGCGGCGAAGGGGTTGAAGAACGACAGAAGTCCGCCGATCAGCAGCAGGACCCCCATGGCGATGGTCCATCCCCTGCTCATTCCGATATCGTCCCGCGTCGTCTGTGGGTTGTAAGCCATGTCGCGTCTCCTGATGATTGTCCGGTCAATGCCGCAGGCGGCCAGAGCGTTCCGGCGCGACACTTTTTCCCCTGCGGCGACATCGTGCGCCATTGCGGGAACGGCGGCGGTTATCTAGAACGATTGCAATCGCGGGGCATTGCCCGGCGCGCAGCGGCAATGGAACCTCAGGAGGCACGACATGGCTGACGCAGCCGTCCACGGCCATGATGGGCACGACGAGCGGGGGTTCTTCACCCGCTGGTTCATGTCCACCAATCACAAAGATATCGGCATCCTCTATCTGTTCACGGCCGGTCTGGTCGGGTTCGTGTCGGTGCTGTTCACCGTCTACATGCGGCTGGAGCTGATGCATCCGGGCGTGCAGTTCATGTGCATGGAAGGCGCGCGCCTGCTGCCCGCCGCCGTCGAGGCCTGCACGCCGAACGGCCATCTGTGGAACGTGCTGATCACCGGCCACGGCATCCTGATGATGTTCTTCGTCGTGATCCCTGCGCTTTTCGGGGGGTTCGGCAACTATCTGATGCCGTTGCAGATCGGCGCGCCGGACATGGCATTTCCGCGCCTGAACAACCTCAGCTACTGGCTGTTCGTGGCCGGATCGACGCTGGCCATCGTCAGCGTCTTCAGCCCCGGCGGCAACGGCCAGCCGGGATCGGGAATCGGCTGGGTGCTGTATCCGCCGCTGTCCACGACCGAAGGCGGCTATTCGACCGACCTGGCGATCTTCGCGGTCCACGTCTCGGGGGCATCGTCGATCCTGGGGGCGATCAACATGATCACCACCTTCCTCAACATGCGCGCGCCGGGCATGACGCTGTTCAAGGTGCCGCTGTTCTCGTGGTCGATCTTCGTGACCGCTTGGCTGATCCTGCTGTCGCTGCCGGTGCTGGCGGGCGCGATCACCATGCTGCTGACCGACCGCAACTTCGGCACCACCTTCTTCGATCCGGCGGGCGGCGGCGACCCGGTTCTCTACCAGCATATCCTGTGGTTCTTCGGGCATCCCGAGGTCTATATCGTGATCCTGCCGGGCTTCGGCATCATCAGCCACGTCATCGCCACGTTCAGCCGCAAGCCCATCTTCGGCTATCTGCCGATGGTCTGGGCGCTGATCGCCATCGGCGTGCTGGGCTTCGTCGTCTGGGCGCACCACATGTACACGGTGGGCATGTCGCTGACGCAGCAATCGTACTTCATGCTGGCGACAATGGTGATCGCGGTGCCCACGGGCATCAAGATCTTCTCCTGGATCGCGACGATGTGGGGCGGGTCGGTGCAGCTGAAGGCGCCGATGCTGTGGGCCTTCGGCTTCCTGATCCTGTTCACGATGGGCGGCGTGACCGGCATCGTGCTGAGCCAGGCGGCCATCGACCGGGCCTATCACGACACCTATTACGTGGTGGCGCATTTCCACTATGTGATGAGCCTGGGGGCCGTTTTCGCCATCTTCGCGGGGATCTATTTCTACTTCCCCAAGATGACCGGCAAGATGATCCCCGAATGGATCGGCCACGCGCATTTCTGGGCCATGTTCATCGGCGCGAACCTGACCTTCTTTCCCCAGCACTTCCTGGGCCGTCAGGGGATGCCGCGCCGGTATATCGACTATCCCGACGCCTTCGCGGTGTGGAACACCGTGTCGTCCTGGGGCGCCTTCCTGAGCTTCGCGTCGTTCGTCTTCTTCATCGTGGCGATCTTCTGGGTGATGGTGAAGGTGCCGCGCACGGTGGGAACGAACCCCTGGAACGAGCATGCGGACACCCTGGAATGGACGCTGCCGTCGCCCCCGCCCGAGCACACGTTCGAGCAGTTGCCCAAGCAGTCCGACTGGGACCGCGAGCCCGCGCCGCACTGACCCATGCCGGTCGAATGGCTGACACCGCAAAAGGCCCCGGCAACGACCGGGGCCTTTTCGTCCGCGGATGGCGAACCGCGCGCGCAGCTTCGGCTGTGGCCGCATCGGTCACTGCCGCGCCGGGGGTTCGCGGCGTTCATCCTGGCGTTCTTCTGCCTGATCCTGATCCCCGTCCTGCCGCTGCTGGGATCGCCGGTGCTGTGGGGGCTGCTGCCCTTCACGATGGGGGCGGTCTGGGCGTTATGGGCGGCGCTGCAACGCAGCTATCGCGACGGCGAGCTGCTGGAGGAGCTGACTTTGTGGCCGGACCGCATCGCGCTGGTGCGCCACGACCCGCGCCGCCCCGACAGGACGTGGGAAGCCAACCCCCATTGGGTCAGCCTGACGCTGCATGAAAAGCCGGTCGAGAATTACCTGACGCTGCGCGGCGCGGGGCGCGAGGTGGAGCTGGGCGCATTCCTGTCGCCCGACGAGCGGCAGGAGCTGCATGACAGGCTGCGCGACCTGCTGCGTGGCTGACCGGGATCAGGTGCCGGCCAGGCGGTCCTTTACCCGCGGGCCGACCGCGCCGAAATCCATCTGGCCCGTATGCCGCGTCTTGAGGATCGCCATGACCCGGCCCATGTCGCGAATCGTGCTGGCATCGGCCTCGGCCACGGCGGCGTCGATGGCGGCGGCGACTTCGGCCTCGGTCATCTGGCGGGGCAGGAATTCCTCGATGATGGCGATCTCGTCGCGTTCGCGGTCGGCCAGTTCCAGCCGCCCGCCTTCCTCGTAGGCGCGCACGCTTTCCTGCCGCTGCTTGACCATCTTGCCCATGATCTGCCGCAATTCGGCATCGCCCAGCCCGGCGCCCGCATCCTCGCTGCCGCGGGCGGCGATCTCGCGGTCCTTAATCGCGGCGCTGATCAGCCGCAGCGTGGACAGCCTTTCGGGCTGGCGGTCCTTCATGGCCTGTTTCAGGGCGGCGTCGATGCGGCTGCGAAGTTCCATCCGGGGCACCTCTGGGCTTGGCGGCAAGCCCGCTTGTCTAGCGCAACGCGGCACAAGCGGCAACCGTGGCGCCCGCTTGACCCCGAACCGCGCGATCCTTTAGGTTGCCGCGATTTCAACGCCCCCCCCGAAAGGTCCGCGCCATGCCCGCCATCCGACCGACCGCCTGCCTTGTTCTTGCCGACGGAACGGTCTTTTACGGGCGCGGCTTCGGCGCGACGGGGCAGACGGTGGCCGAACTGTGCTTCAACACCGCGATGACCGGCTATCAGGAGATCATGACCGATCCGTCCTATGCCGGGCAGATCGTGACCTTCACCTTCCCGCATATCGGCAACACCGGCGTCACCCCCGAGGACGACGAGACGGCCGATCCGGTGGCGCAGGGCATGGTCGTGCGCTGGGATCCGACAGAGCCGAGCAATTGGCGCGCGATGGGCGACCTGCCGGACTGGCTGGCGCGGCGCGGGCGGATCGGGATCGGCGGGATCGACACGCGGCGGCTGACGCGGGCGATCCGCCAGCAGGGCGCGCCCCATGCCGTCCTTGCCCACGATCCGGCCGGCGCGTTCGACGTGCCGGCGCTGCTGGCGGCGGCGCGCGCTTTTCCGGGGCTGGTGGGCCGCGATCTGGCGCGCGACGTGACCTGCGCGCAATCCTATCGCTGGGACGAAATGCGCTGGGCCTGGCCCGGCGGGTTCGAGCGGCGCGAGGGGCCGGGCCTGCGGGTGGTGGCGGTGGATTACGGGGCCAAGCGCAACATCCTGCGATCCCTGGCCTCGGCGGGATGCGACGTGACCGTGCTGCCTGCCAGCGCCACGGCCGAGGATGTGCTGGCCCACGATCCGCAAGGGGTGTTCCTGTCGAACGGTCCGGGCGATCCGGCGGCGACGGGGGAATACGCGGTGCCGATGATCGGCCAGGTGCTGCGGGACACGCGGCTGCCGGTCTTCGGGATATGCCTGGGCCATCAGATGCTGGCGCTGGCGCTGGGGGCGAAAACTGTCAAGATGAACCACGGCCATCACGGCGCGAACCATCCCGTCCGCGACGTCGAGACGGGCAAGGTGCAGATCACGTCGATGAATCACGGCTTCACCGTCGATTCGCAGACCCTGCCGCAGGGCGTGGTCGAGACGCATGTATCGCTGTTCGACGGATCGAATTGCGGGATACGGATGGCCGACCGGCCGGTCTGGTCGGTCCAGCACCACCCCGAGGCAAGCCCCGGCCCAATGGACAGTTTCCACCTGTTCGAGCGGTTTGCAACGGCGATGCGCGACGCGGCCTGATCCTGCCGGCGTTAACCGCCGCTTAACCAACTTTGCGCAGAGCTTGACGGAAATCGGTTTCCGTCGGGGTGCGGCATGAATGCACAGGTTCTCTCGCTCGTCACGCCGCGCCATCCACGGGCGCGGCAGGACGAGGGGGCGCCGCTGGGCGAAATCCTGATCCGGCGGGGCGGGATCGACGCCGCGACGCTGGACTGGGCGCTGGAGCATCAGCGCAAGACCGGCGCGCCGCTGGGACGCATCCTAATCGCGCACGGGCATCTGGACGAAAGCGCGCTGGTCGATGCGCTGGCCGAGCAGTTCGGCGCGGGCAGGATCGTGCCCGGCGACCTGCGGGCCGCGCCCGAGGCGATCGACCGGCTGGGCATTGTCGAATGCGCGCGGATGCGGCTGGTGCCGCTGATGCGGCAAGGCGCGGCAATGCCCGTCGCCACCAGCGAGCCGCACCGCTTTGCCGCGCGCCGGGCCTGGCTGGAGGATCTGTTCGGCCCCGTGGCGATGACGGTCGCCACCGAGGCCGAGATCGACGGCCTGCTGACGGCCATGCGGCGCAACGCGCTGGTCGGGCGGGCCGAATCGCGGGTCGCGGCCGAGGCGAGTTGCCGGGACATGGGCCGACCGGCGCTGTCGCCGCGGCTGGCGGCGCTGGCGGTCGCGGCGGCGGGCGTCGTGGCGATCTGGCCCGGTGCCACGCTGCTGGCGCTGACGCTGCTGGCGCTGGCGGTCGCGGCGGTCAATACCGGGTTGGTGCTGACCGCGCTGCTGATGCGCCAGACGCAGGGTTCCCCGGCCAGCCGGCCCATCCCGCTGCGGATGCCCAAGGTGTCGATCCTGGTGCCGCTGCACGGCGAGCGCGACATTGCCGGCACGCTGGTGCAGCGGCTGTCGCGGCTGGACTATCCGCGCGACCTTCTGGACATCTGCCTTGTCATCGAATCGGCCGACCGGGTGACGCGGCAGACCCTGCGCGAAACGGTTCTGCCGCCGTGGATGCGGGTGGTGGCGGTGGCGGACGGGGCGGTGACGACGAAGCCGCGCGCGATGAATTACGCGCTGGATTTCTGCGACGGCGCCATCGTCGGCATCTATGACGCCGAAGATTGCCCCGAGCCCGACCAGTTGCTGAAGGTGGTCAGCCAGTTCGCGGCATCGCCCGCGCAGGTCGCCTGCCTTCAAGGGCGGCTCAACTTCTACAATTCGCGCGCAAGCTGGATCGCGCGGTGTTTCGCGCTGGATTATTCCACCTGGTTCGGAATGGTCCTGCCCGCGCTGCACCGGTTGGGCTGGCCCGTGCCGTTGGGCGGCACGACCGTGTTCTTCCGGCGCGAGGCGCTGGATGCCCTGGGCGCATGGGACGCGCATAACGTCACCGAGGACGCGGATCTGGGGATGCGCCTGGCGCGGCGGGGATACCGCACCGACCTGCTGGACAGCACCACGATGGAGGAGGCGACGACGCGCCCGGTGCCGTGGATGCGCCAGCGGTCGCGCTGGCTGAAAGGCTATGCGATGACGTGGCTGGTGCATATGCGCGACCCGCGTCGGTTGTGGCGCGACGTCGGCGCGTGGCGGTTCATCGGAATCCAGGTGCTGTTTCTGGGGTCGCTGTTGGGAACGTTGCTGGCCCCGGCGCTGTGGCTGCTTTGGCTGCTTATTCTGGGGCTGCCGCATCCGCTGGGCGACATGCTGCCGGCGGGCGGCGGGCTGGCGCTGGTGCTGTATCTGAACGCGACGGCGCTGATCGTTCTGGCGGCGCATATGCGCGCGGCGTGGCTGGCCGGCCACCGGCACCTGATCGCTTGGGCGCCGGCAATGCATCTTTACTTTCCGATGGCCACCTTCGCGCTGGCCAAGGGATTATGGGAGCTGGCCGTCTGTCCGTTCTTCTGGGACAAGACCGCGCATGGCGTGTCGCAGCCCGACGCGCCTGTCACGCCTCGGGGTCGCGGGCCGCATCCAGCCTGAGCCGCGTCTCGAACGCCCGGCTGATATGGGCGCGCAGCGCGGCGTCGGCGGCGTCGGCGTCCGAAGCCTCGATCGCGGCGACGATGCGGTCGTGTTCGTCCAGCGCCGCCTGCCCCCGCCCCTGCGCCGCAAGCGAGGTGGTGGCCAGCAGCGCCATCGACCGATGCACCAGCCCCAGTTGCCGCACCAGAAAGCGGTTATGCGAGGCCAGATGGATCTGCCGGTGAAAGCGCCGGTTCGACCGCGACAGGGCGGCGGGATCGTCCACCAGCGCGGCATCGTCGCGCACCATGGCGCGCAGAACGCGAACCTCCTCGAGCGTGGCGTGGCGGGCGGCCAGACGCGCGGCCAGCCCTTCCAACTCGGCCCGGACGACATAGAGTTCGGCCAGTTCGTTGTGCCCCAGCGACGCGACGATGAGGCTGCGGCCGTCGCGCACCAGAAGGGACTGGGTTTCCAGACGCTGCAACGCCTCGCGTATCGGGGTGCGCGAGACGCCGAAGCGGTCCGCAAGCTCGCTTTCGACAAGTCGGTCGCCGGGGCGGTAGATGCCGCTGTCGATGGCGTCGAGGATCAGGCCATAGGCGTCGCCCGTCCCGTTTCTGCTGTCGCGCACGGCATTGCCCCCCGGCTGGCGTCGCGTCCTGTCTAGTCCGTGGCAAGCGGGCGTTTCAACCGCGCGCCTTTCCCTTCCGCGCGCGGCGGCCTAGATCGCGGGACATGGCAGAGACCGACATCATCATCAGCGGCGCCGGGATTGCGGGACTGATCGCCGCCGCCTTGCTGGCCGGACGCGGCCACCGCGTCACCGTGCTGGACCCGACGCCGCCGCCGGAGACGGCCGAGGCCGAAGGATCCGACCTGCGTTCGACCGCGTATCTGGAACCGTCGCGCGCCTTGCTCGAGGAAGCGGGATTGTGGGCGCCGCTGGTGCCCCATGCCACGCCCCTGCGCGGATTGAGGGTCATCGACACGACCGGATGGCCGCCCGAACGGACCGACAAGCGGCTGTTCCTGCCGTCCGATCTGGGGCTGGAGGCGTTCGGCTGGAACGTGCCCAACTGGCGCGCGCGCAAGGTGCTGACGGAAGCGCTGGCCGATCTGGGCGGCGTCGATCTGCGGATGGGAACGGGGTTTGCCGCGATGCTGGCCCGCAGCAGCGGGGTGCGCGTGACGCTGAGCGACGGCGCGCGGCTGGACGCGGCCCTGATCGTGGGGGCGGACGGGCGCAATTCGCCGGTGCGGCAGGCGGCGGGAATCGGGGTGGACGTGCGCCGCTATGGGCAGACGGCGCTGGCCTTCGCGGTCACGCATGGGCGGCCGCACGGCAATATCAGCACCGAGATCTACAATTCGGGCGGCGCGTTCACCATCGTTCCGCTGGGAGACGAGGACGGCAGGCCCGCCTCGGCCATCGTGTGGATGAATGACGGGCGGCGCGCGAAGGAGCTGCTGGCGATGGACCGCCGCGCCTTCGAGACGCAGATGGTCGCGCGCGCCACCGCGATCCTGGGCCGGATGGAGGTGGCCAGCCCGATCCGCGAATGGCCCATCGTCACGCAGACCGCGCAGCGCCTGACCGCGCGCCGGACCGCCATCGTCGCCGAAGCCGCGCATGTGCTGCCGCCCATCGGGGCGCAGGGGCTGAACACGTCCATCGCCGATATCGCCGCATTGACGCGCTGCATCGACGCGGGCGATCCGGGGGCGGATCGGGGGCTAGACGCCTATGCCGCGGCGCGCGGGCGCGACATTCGCCTGCGCGCGGGGGCGATCGACCTGTTCAACCGGATCTGCCAGTCGGGCGCGGCCCCGGTGCAGGGGCTGCGGCGACTGGGACTGCGTGGGGTGCACGACCTGATGCCGCTGCGCCTGGCCGTCATGCGTGCGGGGATGGGGCGCGGCTAGAACACGGCGTCCAGCGCCTTTTCCAGACGCGCCACGCTGGCGGGCACGTCGCGCAGCTTGTCGAGGCCGAAGAGCCCGATGCGGAACGACGCATAGCCATCGCCCTCGCCCACCATCAGCGGCACGCCGGCGGCGATCTGCATCCCCTGCTCGGCGAAGGCGCGGCCGGACTTCACGTCGTCACGGTCGGTAAAGGCCACCACCACGCCCGGCGCGCCGAAGCCGTCGGCCGCGACCGACCGGATGCCCCGGTCGCGCAGCAGGGCGCGCACGGCGTCGCCCTGTTCCCATTGCGCTGCCTTCAGACGATCCCAGCCCAGATCCTTCGTTTCCCGCATGGCGTCGCGGAAGCCGCGCAGCGCGTCGGTGGGCAGCGTGGCATGATAGGCGTGGCCGCCGCCTTCGTAGGCTTCCATGATCTGCAACCACTTGCCCAGATCGTTGGCGAAGCTGGTCGATTGCCGCGCCCGGACCCGTTCCAACGCCGCGGCCCCCAGCATCACGCACCCCGCAGAGGGCGAAGCGGACCAGCCCTTTTGCGGCGCCGAGATCAGCACATCGACGCCGGTGGCCTTCATGTTCACCCAGACGCAGCCCGACGCGATGCAGTCGAGCACGAAAAGTGCGCCGACCTCGTGCGCGGCGTCCGCTACCGCCGTCAGGTAATCGTCGGGCAGGATCATGCCCGAACTCGTCTCGACATGCGGGGCGAAGACGATATCGGGGCGGTCCTGGCGGATGCGGTCCGTCACCTCGGCCAGGGGCGGCGGGGCGAAGGGGGCGTCGGCGGCGTTGCCGGTGCGCCGCGCCATCAGCACCGTTTCGTCCTGCGGAATATGGCCCGCCTCGAATATTTGCGTCCAGCGATACGAGAACCAGCCGTTGCGGATGATCAGAACCTTCGCATCCGTCGCCAGTTGCCGCGCCACCGCTTCCATCGCATAGGTGCCGCCGCCCGGCACCAGCGCCACGGCGTCGGCGTTGTAAACCTCGCGCAGCATGGAGGAGATGTCGCGCATCACCCCCTGGAACGCGGCCGACATGTGGTTGAGCGAGCGGTCGGTGAAGACGACCGAATATTCCAGCAACCCGTCGGGGTCGATATCGTCGCGCAGCGCGGTCATGGCCGGATCCTTTGCAGCGGTTTGCCGTGAAGTAACCCGCAGGCCGGCCCTTGGCAAACGCGCATGACCGCGCGGATTGTCCCCGGCGCAAGGCTGCGCTATCGGCTGGTCCCGCATATCGGGGAAAAGGGACAGGCCAATGCGCGTCTATTACGATCGCGACTGCGACATCAATCTGATCAAGGACCGCAAGGTCGCCATCCTGGGCTATGGCAGCCAGGGGCACGCCCATGCGCTGAACCTGCGCGACAGCGGCGCGAAGAATGTCGTCGTCGCCCTGCGCGACGGATCGCCCAGCCGCGCCAAGGCCGAAGGCGAGGGCCTGAAGGTGATGGGGATCGAGGAAGCCGCGGCCTGGTGCGACCTGATCATGTTCACGATGCCCGACGAATTGCAGGCCAGGGTTTACCGCGATCACGTCCATGCGCATCTGAAGGACGGCGCCGCCATCGCCTTTGCCCACGGGCTGAACGTGCATTTCGGCCTGATCGAGCCAAAGCCGGGCGTCGATGTGGTGATGATGGCGCCCAAGGGCCCCGGCCACACGGTGCGCGGCGAATACGTGAAGGGCGGCGGCGTGCCCTGCCTGGTCGCGGTGCATCAGGATGCAACCGGCCGCGCGATGGAGCTGGCGCTGTCCTATTGCGCGGCCATCGGCGGCGGGCGTTCGGGCATCATCGAGACCGACTTCCGCCAGGAATGCGAAACCGACCTGTTCGGCGAGCAGGCGGTGCTGTGCGGCGGTCTGGTCGAGCTGATCCGCATGGGGTTCGAGACGCTGGTCGAAGCGGGATACGAGCCCGAGATGGCCTATTTCGAATGCCTGCACGAGGTGAAGCTGATCGTCGATCTGATCTACGAGGGCGGCATCGCCAACATGAATTACTCGATCAGCAACACGGCCGAATACGGCGAATATGTCAGCGGTCCGCGCATCCTGCCTTATGACGAGACGAAGGCCCGGATGAAGGCGGTTCTGCGCGACATCCAGACCGGCAAGTTTGTGCGCGACTTCATGCAGGAAAACGCCGTCGGACAGCCCAGCTTCAAGGCCACGCGCCGTCTGAACGACGAACACCAGATCGAGAAGGTCGGTGAGAAGCTGCGCGGCATGATGCCGTGGATCAGCGAGGGCCGCATGGTGGACAAGGCGCGCAACTGACCGAGCGCCAGCCCCCCCGCCCGTGACCGATCAGCCGACACCGGGCAACTGGGCGTCGATCGCGTTTCTGGGCGTGATCTGGGGCGGCACGTTCATGGTGGTCGCGGTGGCGCTGCGGGGCTACGGCCCGCTGACCGTCGCGGCCGCGCGGACGGGGTTCGGCGCGGCATCGACTCTGCTGTTGATGGCGGTGCTGGGCCGCGCCATGCCGCGCGGCTGGACGGTCTGGCGCTATGTCGTGCCGATCGGGCTGGCCTCGGCCGCTTTCCCTTTCCTGCTGCTGTCCTGGGGACAGCAATACGTGCCATCGGCCTTTGCCGGGCTGGCGATGACGGCGCTGCCGCTGTTCGTGCTGCCGCTGGCGCATTTCTTCTCGGACGAGCCGATGACCCCGCGCCGCAGCATCGGCGTGCTGATCGGGTTTTCGGGAACGCTGTTGCTGCTGGGACCGCAATCGCTGGATTTCGGGGCGGGTTCGGTGGCGCTTGGGCAATTGGCCTGCCTGACGGCGACGGTCTGCTATGCCGCGGCGTCGATCCTGACGCGGCAATGCCCGCCGGTCGATCCCGTGGCGCTGTCGGGGGCGTCGCTGCTGGTCGGCGCGGCGGTGCTGGTGCCCTTGATGCTGCTGGTCGAAGGGGTGCCCCGCCCCTCGGCGGACCTGCCGTCGCTGGCGATCCTGTTCCTGGGGTTGGTGCCCACGGCGCTGGCCGCGCTGATCCGGGTCCAGGTGATCCGCACCGCCGGATCGGTCTTCATGACGCTGGTGAACTATCAGGTGCCGCTGTGGTCGATGGCGTTCGGCGCGCTGCTGCTGGCCGAGGCGCTTCCGCCCCGCTTCTTCGCCGCGCTGGCGCTGATCCTGATGGGACTGGCGGTCAGCCAATGGGGCCAGTTGAGGCGGCTGTTCGGCGGCGCTGACGCCGGGCGCCCGGTGCGCTAGGATCGGGCGAACGCCATACGGGGGGCGGTTGAATGAAGCTGGGTTTTGCCGTCCTCATTCTGGCGGGGGGTGTCGCGCAGGCGCAGCCGGGGCATATCGCGACCGAGATCGACGTGGCGCATCGCGACGTGCCGCTGCCCGTGCATGTCTGGTATCCGACCGATCAGCGAGACCCCGTTACGCGGTTGGGTGGCAACGCGGTCTTCGTCGGCGCGCCGGTTGTCGAAGATGCGCAGTCGCTTGGCGATCCCGCCCCGGTCGTGCTTGTGTCGCACGGATCGGGCGGCAATGCGGCCAATCTGGGATGGCTGGCCAATGCGCTGACCGACCGTGGCGTCATCGTGGTCGCGCCGAACCACCCCGGCACGACATCGGGCGATTCGTTGCCTCAGCGCACGGTGATGCCTTGGGAGCGGGCGGACGACCTGGGCGCCATCCTCGACTGGCTGAAGCGCGCGCCGCCCGAGGGATTGTCGCCCGATCTCGACAGGGTCGGGGTGCTGGGCTTTTCGCTGGGCGGCCACACGGCCCTTCGCGTCGCGGGCGCGCGGGTGTCGAAATCGGCCTTCATCGCCTATTGCGAGGGGAATATCGGCCTGGAATGTCAGTGGCTGGCCGATGGCGGCGCGGACCTGACCGCCATCGACGCGACCCGATACGAGGCCGATGACAGGGACGCGCGGATCGAGGCCGTCATTGCCGTCGATCCGGCGCTCGCCCAGGCCTATACCGCCGAAAGTCTTGGCCGCATCGACGTTCCGGTCCTGCTGATCAACCTCGGGGATCCCGAAACCATCCCTGCCGGGGTGGATGCCGCGGCAATCGCCCCGACGATCCCAGGCGCACGGCACCTTTACGTCAGCGGCGCTTCGCATTTCAGCTTTCTCGGCAGGTGCACATGGCTGGGCTGGGCTGTCGTGGGCCTGTCGGGCGAGGATCCGATCTGCGCCGATCCCGGCCCGCGCGCCCGCGCCGACATCCAGGCCGAAATCGCGACGGCGGCGGGGGCGTTTCTGTCGGACGTGCTGGCGCGGTGACCGTGAACTCGGGATAATTTCGTTCATTTGAAGAGAAGGCTGCATTTGTTAAACTTCGGCAAAGGGTGCGGGAAATGAACGACCTGGACCATCATGCACCCATCACCTTTATGGTTGCTGGCCGGTACCTGCGTCGCGACACTCATGCCGGCCTGCGTTCAGCCCACCGCTTTCCGGTCGCAAATGCCCTTAGCACCAATGCGCGGGACTTGCCGGACCGCTTCTACGCCACGAAAAGCTCACGGCCCCCGAAGCACCGTCGCCCGATGACTTCATATGAAACCATAGCTAACTCAGCCAGCGCTTGCGGCGGCGATAGGACCGGACATCGCGGAACGACTTGCGGCCTTCGTCCGACATGCCGAGATAGAATTCCTTCACGTCCGGGTTCTCGCGCAGATCGGCGGCCGCGCCGTCCATCACAACCCGGCCGCTTTCCAGGATATAGCCGTAATGCGCGAACCGCAGCGCGACGTTGGTGTTCTGCTCGGCCAGAAGGAAGCTGACGCCTTCCCGCTCGTTCAGATCCTTGACGATGCCGAAGATCTCCTCGACCAGCTGCGGCGCCAGTCCCATGCTGGGCTCGTCCAGCAGGATCGTCTCGGGGCGGCTCATCAGGGCGCGGCCGATGGCGCACATCTGCTGCTCGCCGCCCGAGGTGTAGCCGGCCTGGCTTCCGCGCCGTTCCTTCAGGCGCGGGAAATAGCCATAGACCAGCTCCAGATCGTCGGCGACCTTCCGCTTGCCGTCGCGACGCGTATAGGCGCCGGTCAGCAGGTTTTCCTCGATCGTCAGATGCTCGAAGCAATGCCGCCCCTCCATCACCTGGATGACGCCGCGCTGCACCAGATCGGCGGGGTTCAGGTCCTGCACCCGCTCGCCGCGATACGCGATGGAGCCTTTCGTCACTTCGCCCCGCTCGGATTTCAGCAGGTTGCTGATCGCCTTCAGCGTCGTGGTCTTGCCCGCGCCGTTGCCGCCCAGCAGCGCGGTGATGCCCCCCCGCGGCACGTTCAGCGACACGCCCTTCAGCACCAGGATGACCGAATTATAGATCACCTCAATGTTGTTGACCTCCAGCAACGTCTCGACCTGCGCGGCCGCCTCGACCCGTTCCGCCGACATGTTCATCCCCGTCCCCCCTGTCACAGCGCGTCGGCCAGCGCGCGCAATTCGCCGGCGCTCAGCAGATCCAGCGGCACCGCCCGCCCCCGCGCGCGCCCTTCGGCGAACAGCGCCGATGTCACGCAAGGATCGAACGTGCCGACGGGAACCGCGCCGCCGCACCGCTCCAGCGTGGCCTGCGACACGATTCCGCGCAATGTCCAATCGGGCCGCGCGGCGGCGAAGGCGACCGTTTCGGCGATACTGTCGCGCAGCACTTCGTCGGCCAGGATCGCCACCGACCGGCCGATATAATCGGGCAGGCGGTCCGCGACCGGCCCCACCGGCGGCCGCAGCGCGCCGTTGACCACGACGACCGCCTCCACCCGGATCTCGCGCCCCGTTTCGGCGGCAACACGGCGGCGCGATTCCTCGATCGCGGCCAGGAACACCTGCTCGCGCAACCCCCCATCCGCGAACAGCGCCCCGTCGATGGCGCGCGGCGGAAACAGGCCCGGTATTGCGCCCGAAGCCAGCATCGCCTCGGCCATGCAGTCGCGGCGATGCTCCAGCGGCAGGCCGGACGCGGCGATGGCGCCGAGGTCGAACACCGTCTGCCGCGTCGTGTCCAGGTTGACGGCCGAAATCAGCAACCGCGCGCCGTCGCGGTGCCGCGCGGCGATGGCCGCGATCGTCTGCGCATCCAGTTGCTGCCGCAAAAGCCCCTCCAGCGGCTCGACGCTCGACAAGGAGGGTGCCGACAGCAAGGCGGGCAGCGGGCGGCGGCGGAACACCTCCGCCTCGGACAGCCCGTCATAGATGTCCAGCGCGCCGTCCCGTCCCTGCCCCGCGAAGACCGCCGGCGCCAGGAACGCACCCGCCGAAACCCCCGTCACCAGATCGAAGTCGGGACGCGGATTGACGGGATTCTCGGCCCAGCCGCGCAGGAATCCCGCGCCTAACGCGCCGTATTGCCCGCCCGCCGACAGCGACAGCACCTGGAACGTGATGGGCTGGCGCGCCGGCGCCTCGGCCGCGCGGTCGCGCAGGGCGTCCAGCACCATCGGCCCCGGATCGGCGGCCAGCGTCGCGCCCCCCGCATCCCGTCCCGAAGACGCCAGCCCCGCCTGCGCCAGCGCCGCGCCGGGCAGCACGCATTGCCGCGACGGGGGCCGCGTCAGGTCGCACGCCCCCAGCAGCAGCGCCGCACAGATCGCGGCCATCGGGGCGCGGATGGCCCGCCCCCGGAAGGGACGGGCCGCCATCGTCACTGGCAGCGCAGATCGATGTTGTTTTCCTCGGCATAGGCCAGGCTGTCTTCCTCGATCAGCGGGTCCAGAACCTCGGTATCGCTCTGCATATAGTCGGTGATCAGCTCGAACGTGCCACGCTCGTGATCCCATTGGGAAATCGCGCCCAGACCGTCGCCGCCGTGATTCTCGCACGTCACCTTGAAGGACGGGCCGAACCCCGGAAGCCCGAGTTCGGTCATCCGCTCCTCGGTCATCTCCAGCGCCTCCATCCCGTCGCGCATCTGCGCTGGGGTGATGTCGGACGTGCCGGCCAGTTCCTGCGCCTTGCGGATCGCCTCGACCGCCAGCACCGCGGAATAAAGCCCACGGTTATAAAGAACGCTGCCCAACTGGTCGCCCGCGCCCGCAGTCAGCCCCTTGTCCACGACATAGGTCTGCAAGTCGTCGTAGATGGGAAAATCCGCGTTCACCGCATGCATCGCCAGCGCCTTGTAGCCGTCTGCGCGCGCGCCGGCCGGGGCCACGTCGTTCTCGGACCCGGCCCACCATATGCCGATCATCTGGTCCATCGGATAGCGGACATTGGCGGCTTCCTGGATGGCGACGGGGTTCATCACCCCCCAGCCATACAGGATGACGTAATCGGGCTGGTCGCGGCGGATTTGCAGCCATTGCGACTTCTGCTCCTGCCCCGGCGGCTCGATCGGCAGTTGCGTGAAGGTGAATCCGTGCTTCTCGCTCAACTCCTCCAGCGTGCGGATCGGCTCCTTGCCGAAGGCGCTGTTGTGATACAGCAGGGCGATGGTCTTGTCGCTGATGTCGCCGTCGTTCTCATCGAGGATATGCTTGACCGCGACCGATGCGCCGTCCCAGTAATTCGCCGGGTAATTGAACACCCATTCGAACACCTTGCCGTTCTTCGCGCTGGTGCGCCCATAGCCCAGCGTATGAATCGGAATGCCGTCCGCGCTGGCCTTGGGGATCAGCTGATAGGTGATCCCGGTGGACAGCGGCTGATACAGCAGCGCGCCCTGCCCCTTGGTCGCCTCATAGCATTCGACGCCCTTTTCGGTGTTATAGCCTGTCTCGCACTCGATCAGGTTCAGCCTTTCGCCGCCGACGCCGCCGTCGCGTTCGTTGATCAGCGTGAAATAGTCCTGGTATCCGTCCGAATAGGGGATGCCGCTGGCGGCATAAGGCCCGGTCCGATAGCTCAGATCCGGGATCGTCAGATCGGCCAGCGCCGGCCCCGCGGCCAGCGTCAGGCCCAGCGCCATCGTGGTAAGCGACTTCTTCATTCTTCCTCCCTGTGTCCCCTGCGGGACTTCTTGATTTCCGGCCTATCCGACCGGCGTGAAGACGATCCTAATGCGGGAACGGCCAAAGCCGCAATTTTTCCTTCGTCAGCCGCCACATCTGCGCCAGACCGTGCGGCTCGACGATCAGGAAGAACATGATCAGCGCGCCGACGATCACCAGGTTCAGATGCGCCACCAGATCCGTCGGCATCCCCAGCAGGTCCGATCCAAGCACCTTCAGCGCCACCGGCAGCAGCACCAGGAACGCCGCCCCCGCGAAGCTGCCGAAGATGCTGCCCAGGCCGCCGATGATGACCATGAACAGCACCAGGAACGACTTGTTGATGCCGAACGCCTCGTTCGCCTCGACCGCGCCCAGATAGACGGCGAAGAATAGCGCGCCCGCGATGCCGACGAAGAAGGACGACACGCCGAACGCCGACAGCTTGGCGCGCAGCGGGTTGACGCCGATGATCTCGGCCGCGATGTCCATGTCGCGGATCGCCATCCACCGCCGCCCCATCGCCCCGCGCGTCAGGTTACGGCAGATCCACGCGCTGGCGATCAGGAAGGCCAGACAGAACAGATAGGTCGCCCAGGCCTGCGTTTCCGGCCCGGTGATGCGGAATCCGGCCAGCGTGCGCTCGGGCGCGGTGATCTGGCCCGACGCGGAATAGTTGTAGAACCACGGCACCCGGTTGAACAGCCATGTCAGGAAGAACTGCGCCGCCAGCGTCGCCACCGCCAGATAGAAGCCCTTGATCCGCAGCGACGGCAGCCCGAACAGCATCCCGACCGCCGCCGTGATGAACCCCGACAGCACGACATGGATGGCGATGTTGATGTCGGGAAACGAGGTCATCAGCTTGTAGCAGCTATAGGCCCCCACCGCCATGAATCCGCCCGTCCCCAGGCTGACCTGCCCGCAATAGCCCGTCAGGATGTTCAGCCCCAACGCCGCGATCGCGTAGATCAGGAAGGGCAGGAAGATCGCGTTGACCCAGTAATCGTTGATGACCAGCGGCACCACGAACACCGCCACCGCCAGAATGATCCAGTATCCCCACCGGTCCAGCCGCAGCGGAAAGGTCTGGCTGTCGGCGGCATAGCTGGTCTTGAAATCGCCCGCCTCGCGGTAAAGCATCAGTTGGCCCTTTCGCTGATCGCATCGGACGGATGGTTGATCCCGTCGCTCCACGGCACGGGGCCCGGATGGCGCGGATTGACGCCCTCCGGCCCGCCGACATTGATGCCGTATTCACCCGGATCCGACCGGCGGCGGTGATGGGTGTATATTCCGCGGATATGGCAGAACCGACGCCGGGCCACCCCGGTCTCGAGCCGGTGAAGCACCAGCGCGGCGCCGCGCAGATCGCCGTTCCTGACCGTCGCGTTCATCGCACCCCGCCTGCGGCGGGACGAACAGGCGCGACGACGCGCGTTCGCCAGACCGTCCGTCGGCGTCACGTGCAATTCGCACGCGCCGCAATGGCAGGTCGGCCGCAGAGGTTCGGATCGTTCCAAGTCAGCTCATTCCTCGACGATCAGCTTCTTCCAGCGCACCTGCCGCAGCTTGCGCACCGACCACAGCGCGCCCGCCAGACAGACCACCATGGCGATGCCCCAGCCGATCAGCCCCGCCCATGTCGGCGCCGTGATTGCCAGAAGCCCCGCCGTCATGCCGCCCGCCAGTCCCAGCGTTCCGATTAATCCATACCACCGCATCGCGCGTTCCTCGTGCAATCCTCACAACCCGGCAACGCGGCGACTGCCCGGCCCGGTCCCGTCAGACCCTCTCGATGATCTTTTCGCCGAACAGGCCCTGCGGCCGAAAGACCAGCACGACCAGCGCCAGCATATAGGCGAACCACGTTTCCGTCGCCCCGCCGATCATGCCGCCCACCGTGAACTCGAACAGTTTCTCGCCCACCCCGATGATCAGCCCGCCGACGATCGCGCCGGGGATCGAGGTGAAGCCCCCCAGCATCAACACCGGCAGCGCCTTCAGCGCGATCAGGCTGAGCGAGAAGGACACCCCCGACTTCGCCCCCCACATGATCCCCGCGACCAGCGCCACGAACCCGGCGATGGACCAGGTCAGCACCCAGATCCAGTTCAGCCCGATGCCCACCGACAGCGCCGCCTGGTGATCGTCGGCCACCGCCCGCAGCGCGCGGCCCTGCTTGGTGTATTGCGAAAACAGCACCAGCCCCGCCACCAGCAGCGCCGCCACCACCGTCGCCGAAAGATCGAGGTTGTCGATGAAGAACCCGTAACCGAACATGTCGAACGTCGTCTCGTCGATCCAGGTGTTCAGTCCCTGCGGCAGCCCGACATCCAGCGTCTTGATGTCGGCGCCCCACATCATGTCGCCCAGCCCTTCCAGGAAATAGGCCAGCCCGATGGTCGCCATGAACAGGATGATCGGCTCTTGCCCGACCAGATGCCGCAGCACCAGCCAGTTCACCGCCCAGGCGAACAGGATCATTACCAGAACCGTCAGCACGATGGCCAGCAGCGCCGGCACCTGCCAGCCGAAGCCGTGGATGTCGGTGCCGAATATCGAATTGATCAGATGCCCGAAGGGCACCTGCCCTTCCATGATCCCCACCAGCGTCAGCGCCGCAAACAGCGCCATCACGCCCTGCGCATAGTTGAAGATGCCGCTCGCCTTGAAGATCAGGACGAAGCCCAGCGCCACCAGCGCGTAAAGCACGCCGGCCATAAGCCCGTTCAGCGTCACCTCGATGGCGAACAGCACCTGGTCCGGCATGTGATCCTCCCCGGCCTCTGACGGGCCCTGTCCGGCATCATTGCGGCCCCGCCGCCACGGATCAAGCGGAATGATGCGCAACGCCTGCGATGCGTTGCCTGGACGTTCAACCCGTGGTTACTTCCGAAGCATCAGACCCGTCCATTGCACCAAATCCTTTACAGATAACCCCCGTTTGTCCGCTTCAGCCCCCTTCCCCCCCCCCCGAACTGACCAAGCGCGCCGGCGCGCTGGGCTATGTGCCCGAACTCGACGGCCTGCGCGCGATCGCGGTCCTTGCCGTGCTCGCGGCGCATTTCCGGGGCGGTCCGGTCGTCCAGGCGGTTCTGGACCGGGCGCCGTTCGGCCATATGGGCGTGCAACTGTTCTTCGTCCTCAGCGGCTTTCTCATCACCAGCATCCTGATCGACTGCCGCCGCCATGCGGAAACGGACGGATGGCGCGGCGTCCTTCCCGCCTTCTACATCCGGCGCTTTCTGCGGATCTTCCCGCTCTATTACTTCGTCGTGCTGGCCATCGCGGTTTTCGACGGGGCGGGCGCCGGCGGCGTTCTGGGCTATCACGCGGTGTTTCTGTCGAACCTGCCCGGCGCGATCTGGGCCGGCGATCTGGCGACCGGCCCGCTGCTCTATCCTCCCGCCGGGCATTTCTGGTCCCTCGCCGTCGAGGAGCAGTTCTATCTGCTCTGGCCACTGGCCGTCCTGTTCGTGCCGATCCGCCTGCTTGTCCCGCTGACGCTGGCATTGATCGCCGTCGCGCCGGTATGCAGGGCCGCCGTCTTCGCCGTGGGATTTCAACAGCAACCCGGTTATCTGCTGTCGCATACCGATGCGCTGGCGGCGGGCGCGTTCCTGTCCATGACCCGCTGCGGATGGACGAACATCCCTCCGATGACGCGGCACTTGCGCCGCACGGTTCCTGCCATCGCCCTCATCGTCGCGGGGGCGGCCCTCGTCCTTCATAACATGCAAATCCTTTACAGACCGTTCTGGGTCGTCTTCCCCACGGCCGAGGCGATCTGCTATGCCGCCCTCATCGCGCTGCTGCTGGACGGCAGGCTTGCGCCCCTCGCCACGGCGCTGCGTCGGCCCGCGCTTGTCTTCATCGGCCGGATCAGCTTCGGCATCTACCTGCTGCACCCGTTCGTCCTGATGGCTTTCCGCCGGACCGTCGCCGACCTGACCGATACCGCGCATACCTTCCAGACCGTCGTGGTCATCGCGGCGACGATCCTCGTCGCCGCCCTCAGCTTCCGCTGCTACGAAGCGCCCATCGGCCGCCTGAAACGGTTTTTCCCCTATACGCGTCCGACTTGGGGCACCGTGCCACCCATGGCCGCGCCACCCCGATGACGCCCCAACAGGATCGGTCTACCAGCAAGGCCACGACGGTCCGCAATGGGCTTACACTGTCAATGCTTCAGGAATTGTTGGCTCCGGCGGTAGGGATCGAACCTACGACCAATTGATTAACAGTCAACTGCTCTACCGCTGAGCTACGCCGGAAAACCGACCGCCCTATAGCAAGGGTGCGGCGGGGCGTCCAGAGGGGTGAGGGATAAAGATGGGGGTCAGCGCAGGGCGAATGAGGCTGTCGGGCCGGGATGCGGGTCGGCGGCGACGCGGCCGCGTTCGTGCAGGTCGAGCAGATGCGCCAGGACATTGCGTGTCGCGGCGGGGATCAGGGCGGCGGGCGTATCGGTATAGATCGCGCGGGCCAGCGTTTCTGCGTCGGCGGGGCCGCCGCGCAGATGCTTCAGGACCTGCGCTTCGCGCGCCTTGCGGTGTGCGATCAGCCACGCGATCCGGTCCGCGGGATCGGTGACGGGATCGCCGTGACCGGGAAACAGGACCGAAGCGGATTGCCGCGCCAGCCTTTCGCAAGAGGCGAGATACTGCGCCATGTCGCCGTCGGGCGGCGACACGATGGATGTGGCCCATCCCATGACGAGATCGCCGGTGAAGATGCGGTCGTTCCATGCGAAACAGAGGTGATTGCCGTAATGGCCCGGCGTCCACAGTACCCGCAGCGTCCATTCCGCGCCCTCGACGATCGCGCCGTCCTCGAGCCGGCGATCCCAGCGGAACGTGGTGTCGGCACCCTCGCCCCCGCCCAGCGGCATGGTCGTCGCCAGTTGCGCCATCCGGGGGCTGCGGCCCATCTCGGGGGATCCGAATGCCAGGACCGGGGCGCCCGTGCGATCCGCGAGGCGGGGCGCCATCGCGGAATGGTCGAGATGCGAATGCGTGACGAGGATATGGCTGACGCGGGCGCGGCCTATCGTGCGCATCACCAGGTCGAGATGCACGGAATCGTCCGGGCCGGGGTCGATCACGGCAAGGCCATCGTCGCCCCCCAGAAGATAGGTGTTGGTTCCGGCCTGCGTCATCGGCGACGGGTTGGGCGCGAGCACGCGACGCAATCCCGGTTCAAGCTTTGTCACCCGTTGCAACACCCTTCCGCCCCCTCCGGCCCTGCCCTATTGCGGTATCATGTCATTCCCCGGTCCCCGACGCTATCTGCCACGGTCGCTTTACAGCCGGGCGGCGCTGATCCTGCTTCTGCCGGTGGTGGGCATCCAGCTTGTCGTGTCGGTGGTCTTCATCCAGCGCCTTTACGAGGACGTGACGGCGCAGATGACGGCCAGCCTGGCGCTCGACCTGCGGCATGTCGTGGCGCTGGCCGACGCGGCCCCGGACCCGGCGGCGGCGCGCGACGCCATGGGGCCGGTGGCGGACGATCTGCAACTCAACGCGCGGCTTGCCGCGGCGCCGGTCGCCGGGGACAGGCGCGAGGCGTTCGATCTGTCCGGCCGTCTGGTGATCGAGACCCTGCGCGACAAGCTGGGGGCGGTGGACGGCATCGACCTTGAATCGCAGCATCGGCGCGTCCTTCTCAGCGTGCCGACGGCGAACGGCACGCTGGCCTTCGATATCGACCGCAGGCGCGTCTCGGCGTCCAATCCGCATCAGTTGCTGGTGCTGATGCTTGTGACCAGCCTTTTGATGACGGTGATCGCCTATCTGTTCCTGAAGAATCAGCTGCGTCCGATCAAGCGCCTGGCCGACGCGGCCGAGGCGTTCGGCAAGGGGCGGATCGTTCCCTATCGCCCCGCCGGCGCGACCGAGGTGCGCGCAGCCGGTTCGGCGTTTCTGAACATGCGGACCCGGATCGAGCGTCAGATCGAACAGCGCATGCTGATGCTGTCGGGGGTCAGTCACGATCTTCGCACCCCCCTCACCCGGATGAAGCTGGGCCTGTCGATGCTGGACGATGCGGATGCGGCGGCGATGCAGCGCGACGTGGCCGAGATGCAGGCGATGCTGGACGCGTTCCTGGACTTCGCGCGCGAAGGCAGTCTCGACGATCCGGCCGAGGTCGATCCGGCCCAGCTTCTGCGCGATCTGGCCGAGAATGCCCACCGCGCCGGGCAGGACGTGACATTGGCCGCGTGCGAAACCGATGGCCCGGTTCAATTGCGGCCGCTGGCGGTGACGCGGGCGCTGGAGAACCTGATCGGCAATGCCGTGCGGTACGGCAGCCGGGCCGAATTGTCCGTCAGGGCCAGCGCCCGCACGATCGTCTTCACGGTCGAGGATGACGGGCCGGGGATCGAGCCCGAGCGCCGGGACGACGCGATGCGCCCGTTCCTGCGGCTAGATGCGGCGCGCAATCAGGACCGCGGCGGCGGGGTCGGCCTGGGCCTGTCGATCGCAATGGACATCGCGCGCCAGCATGGCGGCACATTGCGGCTGGACCGGTCGGCACGGCTTGGCGGGCTGAAGGCGGATCTGGTGCTGGCCCGCTGATTGGTCAGGGTGCGGGGGTGGCGCGAAAGCCGGTGGCAACCACATACTTTTCAGAACTGTCGGCCCGGCTGGCGGGCGGCTTGACGTTCGACACCTTGGCGAACCGCTGTTTCAGCAGCTTTTGCAGATCGCCCTCGGCCCCGCCGGCCAGCACCTTGGCGACGAAAGTGCCGCCGTCGTCGAGAACGTCGAAAGCCAGCGCCGCGGCGGCCTCGCACAGCGCGACGATCCGCAGATGATCGGTCTGCTTGTGGCCCGACGATGCGGCGGCCATGTCGGACATCACCACATCCGCGCCGCCGCCCAGCCAATCCTTCACCTGCGCGTCCGCACCGTCGGACATGAAGTCCAGCACATGCAGCTCGGCCCCCGCGATCGGCTCGACTTCCTGCAGGTCGATCCCGAGGACGCGGCCCTGCCGTTTGCCGGCCCGCAGGCCCAGCGCATTGACACGCTCGACCGCGACCTGACACCAGCCACCGGGCGCGCAACCCAGATCGACGACGCGCGCGCCGGGAACGAGGAACCGGAAGCGGTCGTCCAGTTCCAGGATCTTGAACGCGGCGCGCCCGCGGAAGCCCTGCGCCTGCGCCTTCTTGACGTAGGGATCGTTCAACTGCCGCTGCAACCACAGCGTCGAGGACAGCTTGCGGCCCCGCGCGGTGCGCACCTTGACCTTCAGGTCGCGCTGACCGCGTCCGCTGGTCTTGCCGGCCTTCGGTTTGCCGCCATTCGTCACCCGGTCATCCTTTCAGTTCCCGCATGTCAGTCCCGGCTGTCTTCCAGCACGCCGTCTGCGGACATCTGCGCGTAAAGCAGCCCTTCTCGAAGTCCGCGATCCGCGACGGACAGCCGGTCGGTCGGCCAGACCCGCAGCAGGGCCTGCAAGATCGCCGAGCCGGACATGATCAGCGTGTGGCGGTCCCGTCCGATCCGCGGATCGGTCCGCCGCCCTTCCGGCCCCAGCGTCAGATAATCGCGGATCACCGCGTCGATCTGATCGGATGTCATCCGCAGACCGTCCACCCGGTTCCGGTCGTAGCGGCGCAGCCCCAGATGCGACGCGGCGACGGTCGTGACGGTGCCGCTGGTCCCGATGATCTGGAAGCCTTCGCGCTTCTGCTCTTTCGCGTAGGGGGAGAAGCTGGCCAGGTTCTCCTCGAAATACCAGCTCATCAGGGCGAAGCGGGCGGCGTCGTTCTTCACGTCGTCAAACTGTTCGCGCAAGGTGGCCACGCCCAGCGGGACGCTGATCCAGTCCACCACACGCGCCGCCGGAAACGGTGAGCCCTCGGCGGGGCGGAACCCCTTGTGCAGCCGCATGATGGCGCGCGGCCTGTCGCGGCGCGGCACGCTGGTCAGGTCGATCCAGACCAGTTCGGTCGATCCGCCGCCGATATCGACAACCAGCAGCTGCTCGGTGCGCACGCTGACCAGGGGGGCGCAACTGACCACGGCCAGCCGCGCCTCCTCCTCGGGTTCTATCACCTCGATGGACAGGCCGGTTTCGCGGCGCACGCCTTCGATGAAGGATTGGGCGTTGCTGGCCCGGCGGCACGCTTCGGTGGCCACCAGCCGCATCCGCGCGACCGAATGCTTGCGCAGCTTGTCCTGACAGATCCGCAACGCCTGGATCGTGCGGCCCATCGACGTGCGGCTGAGCCTGCCCGTCGCCTCGAGCCCCAGACCCAGCTGGACGGATTTGGAAAAGCTGTCCACGACGTGAAACTGGCTGCCCTTGGGTTGGGCAACCAGCATCCGGCACGAATTCGTGCCGAGATCCAGCGCGGCATAGAGCGCGGCCGGATCGGGTCTGGTGGTGCCGGACGGCTCGACCGTTGCAGGGAACGCGCCCGCACCTGTGGGACGCTTGGGCGTCATGCCGCCCTCCATTCGTGTTGCCTCGAACCTAGGCGCGCAAGGCACGCCCTGCAAGCGGCGCTTTCGTCGCGCCACGGCGCGAAGCCGCCTTGACGGGACGGCCGCAACCGGCCTAATCGAAACCCGACGCGGGCGTAGCTCAATGGCAGAGCAGAAGCTTCCCAAGCTTACGACGAGGGTTCGATTCCCTTCGCCCGCTCCATCCCCCCTGCCACGATGAGGCCCGCAGGATGAGCGTTCTTCAGATCGCGTCGTCGCTGATCGTGCTGGCGGGGCTGTTCGGGTCGATCAATTACCTCTTCCTGCGGCTGCCGTCGTCGATCGGCATTCTGATCGTGTCGCTTCTGGCCTCGATCTTGCTGCTGGCGGTGGGCACGCTGTTCCCCGGTCTGATGCTGGACGACGCCGTGCGCGAAACGGTCCGCGACATCGAGTTCTCGCGCTCGTTGCTGGACGGAATGCTGGGCCTGCTGCTGTTCGCCGGGGCGCTGCATGTCAAGATCGAGGATCTGCGCGCCGAGTGGCCCGTCGTGCTGCTGATGGCGACGCTGGGCGTGGCGCTTTCGACACTGGTCGTCGGAATCGGGTTCAGCTGGGTCACGGGAATGCCCCTGCTGCTGGCGCTGGTCTTCGGCGCGCTGATTTCGCCCACCGATCCCGTCGCGGTGCTCAGCGTGTTGCGGCAGGCCGATCTGCCCAGGTCGCTGGAAACGCAGATCGCGGGCGAATCGCTGTTCAACGATGGGGTCGGCTATGTCGTCTTCCTGATCCTGATCGGCATGGCCGTGCCGACCCCCGAACACCATGCGTCCGGCCTTTCGGCGGCGGCGACGCTGTTCCTGCGCGAAGCGGTGGGGGGCGCCGTGCTGGGCCTTGTGCTGGGATTCGCCACGTTCCGTCTGATGCGGCTGATCGACGATTATTCGCTCG
The DNA here is from genome assembly GCF_000299575.1 of Oceaniovalibus guishaninsula JLT2003. Classification (GTDB taxonomy): domain Bacteria; phylum Pseudomonadota; class Alphaproteobacteria; order Rhodobacterales; family Rhodobacteraceae; genus Palleronia; species Palleronia guishaninsula. Next base: position 53,177 of record NZ_AMGO01000007.1, on the reverse strand, counting down.
AGGTGCTGCTGACGCTGGGACTGGCCTTCGGCGGTTACGAGCTGGCCGTGGCGCTGGGCGTCTCGGCCCCGATCATGGCGGTCTGCGCGGGCCTGCTGATCGGCGATGTCGGCGCGCGTCGGGGCATGAGCGCCGAGACGCGCCGCTATGTCGACGGTTTCTGGCGGCTGATCGACGAGATCCTGAATGCCGTCCTGTTCCTGATGATCGGTATCGAGGTGTTCGCCATCGTCTTCGACGGCGACACGGTCCTGACAGGACTTGCCGCGGTGATCCTGTCGCTGGTCGCGCGTCTGACGGCGGTGCTGATCCCGGTTCTGCTGCTGCGCCCCTTTCGCGGATTCGAGAATGGCGTCGTGCGGGTGATGACATGGGGCGGGCTGAAGGGCGGCATTTCGGTCGCCCTGGCGCTGTCGCTGCCAGAAACGGAATGGACGCCGCTGATCCTGACCAGCACCTATATCGTCGTCGTCTTCTCGATCGTCGTGCAGGGCCTGACCGTGGGCACTCTTGCGCGAAGGATCGCCGCCGATCCGGGGCCCGCGACTGGAAGCTAGACGCGCCGGCCCCTATCTGCCCTTCGACGATCACGCGAAAGGGAGCATCGGGATGTCGCTGAAGAAGATGGCTGTGAAGATGGCGCTGGCATTCGCCGCGGCGAAGGGCGTTCAGGCGTTCCGCGACGCCGGCGGAATGGAGGGCGTGAAGCGCAAGCTGGCCGAGGGGCAACGCGGCGGCGGTGCCGGCGGCGGCCTTGGCGGCATGATCGGCCGCATCGGCGGTTCCGGCGGGTCGAGCGCCGGGGGCCTCGGCAATCTGCTGGGATCGCTGGGCATCGCGGGGCCGACCGGCGCGAGCGAGGCCGGGATGACCGGCAATGTCCAAGGCCAGGGTGCCGGCAGCCTCGGCGGTTTGCTGGGCGGGCTGGCGGGCGCGGCGGGCGGCGCAACCGGGGCCAGCAGAATGCGCGGGTTGCTCGACACGACACGCGAAACGCCCGTCGACACCCCCGAGGAGGAAAACACCGCTGGCTTGATGATCCGCGCGATGATCCAGGCCGCCCGCGCGGATGGCGAGATCGACCCCAAGGAGCGAGAGGCGCTGATGGCCGTGATCGGCGATAGCGACCCGGACGAGACCGCGTTCGTCGAACAGCAGATGGCCGCCCCCGTCGATGCCGAGGCCCTGGCCCGCGACGTGCCCAAGGGCCACGAGGTCGAAGTCTATACCGCCAGCGTCCTGGCCATCGAACCCGACAACCGCGCCGAGGCGGAGTATCTGCATGCCCTGGCCGAAGGTCTGTCGCTGGACAAGGCGACGGTCAATGCCATCCACGAGGCGCATAACAAACCCCCGCTCTACACGCTTTGACGGCGCGAAAGCCGACAGGACAGGGGGCGCCGCGCCCGCATCGCCCAGCGGGCTGGACGGCGCGTCGGGCGGCCACTAGGGTCCGGCGCTTTCCGATCTGACGAGGCGCCGCATGCCCTTCACCCTGGCCACTTGGAACATCAACTCGGTCCGGCTGCGCGCCGGGCTGGTCGAACGCTTTCTTCGCGAGGAAGCGCCGGATGTGCTGTGCCTGCAGGAATGCAAGTCGCCGGTGGACAAGCTGCCCGATTTCTCGGCGCTGGGATACGGTCATGCGGTCGCGCGGGGCCAGAAGGGCTATAACGGCGTCGCCATCTTGTCGCGCCTGCCCATCGCCGAGGCCGGGGCCGAGGATCACGCGGGGCTCGGCCATGCGCGCCACATCGCCGCGCGGCTGGAAAACGGCGTCACGATCCACAACCACTACGTCCCCGCCGGGGGCGATGTGCCCGACCGCCAGGTGAACGTGAAGTTCGGCCAGAAGCTCGACTATCTCGCCGCCATGCGCGACGCGTTCCGGGCGGACCGGCCGCACCGCGCAATCCTTGTGGGCGATCTGAACATCGCGCCGCGCGAGGACGATGTCTGGTCGCACCGCCAGTTGCTGAAGGTCGTCAGCCACACCCCGGTCGAGGTCGCGGCGCTGGGCGAGACGCAGGAGGCCGGCGCCTGGGTGGACGTGACGCGCGCCGACATTCCCGCGGGGCCGCTCTATTCCTGGTGGTCCTATCGGTCGCCCGACTGGGACAGGGCCGACAAGGGCCGCCGGCTGGATCACGTCTGGGCCAGCGCCGACATCGCCGCCGCCGCCCATTCCAGCCGCGTCCTGCGCCCCGTCCGGGGATGGGACCAGCCATCCGACCATGTGCCGGTCATGGCCAGCTTCGACCTTTAGCGCGCCTTGCAAGGATGGGGACGATGCGCCATCTGTGATAACGAATGCGGATAAAGGGCTTTGCCATGCTGGAACTGGGACAGAAGGCCGCGCCGGCCGACGACATCATCAAGGACGGGTCGGAAGCCACGTTCATGACCGACGTGGTCGATGCCAGCCAGACGGTCCCCGTCATCGTCGATTTCTGGGCGCCCTGGTGCGGACCGTGCAAGACGCTGGGACCGATGCTGGAACAGGCCGTGACCGCCGCGAAGGGCGCGGTGCGGATGGTCAAGATCGACGTGGATCAGGCCCAGCAGATCGCGGCGCAGTTGCGGATCCAGTCCATCCCGACCGTCTATGCGTTTTTCAAGGGCCAGCCCGTCGACGGCTTCCAGGGGGCCGTGCCCCAGTCCGAGATCGCCGCCTTCGTCGATCGCCTGGTCAAGATGTCGGGTGGCGATGCCAGCGGCGGCCTTGACGTTGCGGTCGCCGCGGCCGATGCGATGCTGGCCGAAGGGGCGGCCGTGGATGCCGCGCAGACCTTCGCCGCGATCCTGGGCGAGGAACCGAACCATCCCGCCGCCTATGGCGGGCTGGTGCGCGCGCATATCGCGCTCGGCGATCTCGATCAGGCCGAGGCGATCCTGAACGGTGCCGATGCGTCCATTGCGCACGCCCCCGAACTCGAAGCCGCGCATGCCCAGCTTGTCCTTGCCCGGCAAGCGGCCGATGCCGGCCCGGTGGACGATCTGCGGGCGGCTGTCGAGGCCGATCCCGACAACCATCAGGCCCGCTACGATTTGGCGACCGCTTTGCTGGCCCATGGAGATACCGAAGCCGCCATCGACGAATTGCTGGAACTGTTCCGCCGGGACCGGGACTGGAACGGCGGCGCTGCCAGAGCGCAGCTTTTCACCGTCTTCGATGCCCTGCCCGCCAAGGATCCGCTGGTGCTTCGGGGACGCCGCAGGCTGTCGTCGATGATATTCGTCTAGAGGCGTTTGCCTGTCGGGCCGGACGGCCTAACTGCCAGTGATGTTCAACGTTGCCGATCTGCCCACGACCATCCCGGTTTTTCCGCTGCCGGGCGCGCTTCTGCTGCCGCGCGGCCGGTTGCCGCTTCACATCTTCGAGCCGCGCTATCTGGCGATGGTCGAGGATTGCATGAAGACCGAATCGCGGCTGATCGGCATGATCCAGCCGCGCGAGGTTCCGGGCGGGGCCAGCGCACGGCTGCATTCCATCGGCTGCGCGGGACGCCTGACGGCGTTTTCGGAAACCGAGGACGGGCGGTATATGATCACGCTCTCGGGCGTCTCGCGCTTCCGCGTGAGGGCCGAGGTCAACGGCTTTACCCCCTACCGCAAATGCGACGTGTCCTTCGACGGGTTCGAGCGCGATCTGGGCCCGGCCGAGCGCGACCCCGGATTCGACCGCAAGCAGTTCCTGACCCTTCTGAACCGCTATTTCGATGCCGAGGAACTGAAGACCGACTGGGACAGCCTGAGCGATGCCGAGGACGAGCTGCTGATCAACGCCCTATCCATGCTTTGCCCCTTCCAGGCCGAGGACAAGCAGGCCCTTCTCGAAGCGCCGACACTGACGACCCGGCGCGAGACGCTGGTGACGCTGATCGAGTTTGCCCTGCATACGGGCAGCGACGAAAGCCGGATGCAATGACCGCAAAACCCTTCGACCCCCGCATGCTGGAAGCGCTGGTCTGCCCCAGGACCCACGGACCCCTGTCATGGGATGCAGACCGGCAGGAACTGGTCAGCAAATCCGCCGGTCTGGCCTTCCCCGTCCGCGACGGCATTCCCGTGATGCTGGTGGACGAGGCCCGGCACATCGACGAATAACCACCCCATTCGCTTGCAAAAGCCGACACACCGTCATGCCTATGCGCGGCTGTCGGCGCTTGACGCGGACCGCCGGAAAGCCGCATGTCCTGCGATCATCACAAGGATCGGCCACCCCATGCCCCATAACGCGAACGCCTATCCGACCCCGCTCGACCTGATGCGGCTCGGCATCGCGACGACGACGATGATGGCGCAGGCGCAGGCGGTGATCGCGATGCGCTTGTGCGGCATGGCGGGGCTTTGGCCGGTCAGCGCCTCGGAAAACACGCGCATGGTGTCGGAAAAGGTCGCCGCCATGCAATCCGCCGCCAGTGCGGCGAACCGCGCGTTCCTGTCCGGCAAGCGGCCCGATCAGATCGCCACCGCCGCCCTCAGGCCCATTGCGCGAAAGACCCGCGCCAATGCGACCCGGCTTGGCAAGGGCGGCCTGCGCCTGCCATGAAAAAGGGGGCACACGGCCCCCTTCCCCTTGATAGCGGTTGGAGGGATCAGTCCCACCAGCCTTCGTCGATCCCCGGAAGCTGCTCGAGCTGCTCCTCGTTATACCGCGTGATCAGCGCATAGTTGGCATCGTCCACGGGCACGAGGCTGACATCCTTCAGCGGGATCATCACGTGCTTGTCGCCGATGTCGAGAAATCCGCCGATCTCGGCCACGACGCCGATCATCTGACCGTCGGTCGAAAGGATGATGTCCTCGATATCGCCGATATCGTTCCAGTCGGCCCCGACGCCGTCATAAACGCCCTCGTAGCCCCAGCTCATCTCGTCATGGGCTTCGTTCGACGTATAGATGTCACCGCCGGTAATGTCGCGGGTGCGGATCAGCTGACCCTGCATGCTGTAAAGCGCGTCGGCTTCCATCGTCATCGGATCGACGCGGACAACGTCCTGCGCCATGGCGCCGGTCGCGGCGACGGTCAGGGCGACGGCTGTGGTGGCAAGAAATCGCATAAAATTCTCCTTCGGTGTTTCGCGTTCGTCTGCCCAACGAGGGCGGCAGCGGATCGTTCCACGGCAATCTGGCATCTCATCCGGGAACAGATAAGCGGCGACCGCCCGATCGCCGCAGACCGACAACCGTCTTGCGGCCCAGCCCCCGGACGGCATAGTTGGGCCGCTCGGAGGGCTGGCAGAGCGGTCGAATGCTCCGGTCTTGAAAACCGGCGTACGTGCAAGCGTACCGTGGGTTCGAATCCCACGCCCTCCGCCACCTGACCGCACACCCCCGTTCACCGGTCCAGCAAAGGCCCATTTACTAAAGATCTTCCCCTCCCCCTAGAGATCCTTCATCAATCGCAGGGCGTCGTACACGGCGGCGTGGGTGTTGCGGGCGGAGACGGCGTCGCCGATGCGAAAGAGCTGATAGGTGCCGGCCGGGTTTGTGCGGATGGTTTGCGGTCGCCCGGCGATCAGGGCGTCGTGATCGACCGCGCCGCCGTTCGACGATGCGTCGCGCAGGTCGAAATAGAGATCGTCCAGCGGAAAGGTGCCGTAATTCACGACGATCTGGTCGTAATCCGCGTAGGTATGACGGTCTGAATAGTCGGTGCCGATGATCGCGCGCAGGCTGTTGCCGTTCCGTTCGACGGCCTTGAGACGGCGGGCAATGGTGAAGGTCACGTCGTCGTGCTGCAAGGCCCTCATGTAGGGCGTCAGGTTCATCGCCATCACCTCGGGCGCGAAGGTGCGGTCGGGGGTCATGATTTCGACCTTGGCACCCGACTTCAGCGCGACCTCGGCAGCCTGCAACCCCGCATGGTCGCCTGCCTCGTCATAGATCAAGACGCGGCCGCCGGGAAGGACATCGCCTGACAGGATGTCCCAGCTTGTGACGACATGCGGCTGCTCTTCTCCCGTCTCGTACAGCACGGTGTTGGCCATGCCGCCCGTGGCAACGATCACGACCTCGGGGGACAGCGCGGTCACATCGTCCGCCTCTGCCCAGGTGCTGTAGCGGAGGATGACGCCCGCCGCCTCGCACTGGGACACGCGCCAGTCGATCAGGCCCATCATCTCGGCCCGGCGGGGCGAGCGGGCGGTCAGGCGGACCTGGCCACCGGGCGCGTCCGCGGCTTCCAGCACGGTCACGTCATGCCCGCGCGCCGCGGCGACACGCGCGGCTTCCAGCCCCGCCGGACCGGCGCCGACGATGACGATCCGCCGCCGCGTGGCGGCCTTGGGGATCTCGTGCGGCATGGTCGATTCGCGGCCGGTGGCGGCATTGTGCAGACACAAGGCCTCGCCCCCCTGATAGATGCGGTCGAGGCAGTAATTCGCGCCGACGCAGGGGCGGATATCGTGTTCCCGCCCTTCGACGACCTTCCGCACGAGATGCGGATCGGCCATGTGCGCGCGTGTCATCCCGACCATGTCGAGCAGCCCCGCCGCGATGGCGTGGCGGGCGGTGGCCACGTCCTGGATGCGTGCGGCGTGGAAGGTGGGCATGCCGGTGGCGCGCCGCACCTCGCCCGCGAAATCCAGATGCGGGGCGCTGCGCATCCCCTGGATGGGGATCACGTCGGTCATCGCCGGGTCGGTATGGATGCGGCCGCGGATGACGTTCAGGAAATCCACCATGCCCGTATCGCGCAGCATTTTCGACATCTCGATGCCGTCCTTTGCGGTGATGCCGCCCGGCTGCGTCTCGTCCGCCGTATAACGGATGCCGACGATGAAGTCGGGGCCGACCTGCCTGCGGATGGCGGACAGCACGTCGAAGGTGAAGCGCAGGCGGTTTTCTAGCGTATCCGCGCCGTAGGGCCCGTCCAGCCGGTTCGTCAGCGGCGACCAGAACTGGTCCATCAGGTGCCCGTAGGCCTGCAACTCGATACCGTCCATGCCGCCGGCCTGCATCCGCTGGGCGGCATCGGCGTAGTCTTGGACGATGCGGGCGATGTCCCAATCCTCGAGCACCTTGGGAAAGGCGCGGTGGGCCGGTTCGCGGTGCGGGCCGGGCGACACGGACGGCAGCCAGTCGCCCTTGTTCCACGTCGTGCGGCGGCCGAGATGGGTCAGCTGGATCATGACCGCGCAGCCATGTTCGTGGCAGGCATCGGTCAGTTCGCGGATCCACGGCACCACGTCGTCGCGATAGGCGAGGATGTTGTTGAAGACCGGCGGGCTGTCGCGGCTGACAGCGGCGGAACCGGCCGTCATCGCCAATGCGACGCCGCCCCTAGCACGTTCGGCGTGATAGGCGCGATAGCGGGCCTTCGGCATGCCGTCCTCGGGGTAGGCCGGTTCGTGGCTGGTCGTCATCACGCGGTTCTTCAGCACCAGATGCTTCAGCCGGTAAGGTTGCAGCAGCGGGTCGGTCGAAGCGGAATCCAGCATGGCGGCGCCTTTCAGCAGTCGAGAACGATATCGGTCAGCGGACGGCTGACGCAGGGCAGGATGAAACCGCGGTCGATCTCGCGCTGGCGGATGCCGCCATCATGCGCCATCACGACCTCGCCCGAATGCTTGAAGGTCTTGCAGGTGCCGCAAAGCCCGCGCGTGCACGAGGACGGCATCGGCAATCCCGCCGCCCTGGCCGCCGTCAGGATCGGCGTCGTCTCGGCGCATTGGAACGTCTTGCCGCTGCGTGAAAAGGTGATCTGCCTCAGCGTCGCCTCGGCGCCGGACGAGACGACGATTTCGGGCGAGGTGAAGTCGAAACTCTCCTCGCCATAGCGTTCGGGGGGCACGCCGGCCACGCGCGCCGTTTCGCGGACCATTTCCATGAAGGGTTGGGGCCCGCAGCACAGGACCGTCCGGCTGGCCATGTCGGGCACGATGCGGGCAATCGTATCGCCCGTGGGGCGCGCTCCGCCCGCCTGCCGTGTGGTCAGCCGCAGATGCGACAGGCCCGGCAGGATACGCGTCAGCCGGGCGATGTCGTCGGCCGCGATCAGGTCGTCCGGGGTCGGCGCGACCTGCACCAGCACCACGTCCGGGTTCAGGCCGCGATCGGCCGCCGTTCGCAGGATCGACAGCATCGGTGTCACACCGCTGCCTGCCGCGATCAGGGCATAGCGGTCATCGGGCCATGATGCGGGGCCGAACCGGCCCGAAGGACCGAACGCCTCGATCGTCGCGCCGGGTGTCAGCGTGTCGTGCAAAACGCCCGACCCGTCGCCGGGCTGGCGCTTGACCGTGATCTCGATCCCGCCGTCGCGCGCCGCCGAGGACGCGATCGTGTAGCAGCGTTCGATGGTGCCTGTCGCGGTTTCAATACGGAAGGTCATGAACTGGCCCGGATCGTGTTCGACCCGGCTGCCATCCTCGGGCACCAGAAGAAAGCTGCGCACGCCCGGCGCCTCGTCCCATGCGGCGCGGCAAATCAGCGTTCCCCAGCGGCCCGGCGCAAACCGGCGCCGGGGCCGTGTCGTCCAATCCGGCATCAATCGGTGCCGTAGCCGTTGGCGGCCATGCGCTCGACATACCAGGTGGCGAAATCCTCCAGCGCGCGTTCGGTAAAGCGCGAATAGGGGCCGGGCCGATAGCCCATCTGCGATACGCCCCGATGGGCGAGAGAGACCAGATGCGCGTCCTCGGCATTGGTGGCCTTCCAGACGGCGGTCAGGTTGTCGAGGTCGTAATCCTCGCCCTCGACCGCATCCTTGTGCACCAGCCATTTCGTCCGAACGAGCGTCTTGTCGGGCGCCACCGGATAGGCGGCGATCACGACGGCGTGGTCCGACATGACATGGTTCCAGGAATTGTGGCCCCACAGATGCATGTCGCCCATCCAGGGCCGCCCGGCCTGGCCCAGCGGCACCGAACTGGCCGCGCGGGTATCGGGGGTCTGGCTTTCGCCCAGACCGGCGATGATCAGTCGCTGGGTGCGGAAGTTGGTGGCGTGGCCGACGGTATGCTCGACAGCCTCGTAGGGCAGCCCCTCGGCCTGCCAATGCTCGCCGTGGCGGCGATAGGCGTCGGCCAGCGCGTCAGATTCGGCGCGCTCGGTCTCGGTCAGCCCATCGGGGTCATAGCCGAAATCGGCGGCATGGAACGACAGGCTGAGTTGGGGATGGTTCGACGCGCAGTGATAGCATTCGCGGTTGTTCTCCATCGTCAGCTTCCAGTTGCCGTCCTCGATCAGGTCCTGCTCGAACGCGACCCTGGTGTCGTGCAGATCGTAGGGGGCCAGCCGCGGCTCCATCACGGCCGCCAGATCGTCGATATCCGCAGGGGGATCGTCGGATAGGCAGGCGAACAGCAATCCGCCCACATCGCGCAGGGCCACAGGCTTGAGGTGATGCAGCGCGCGGTCGAAATCCATGCCCATATGGGGCGCCAGCGCCAGCGTGCCATCCAGATCGTAGGTCCATTGGTGATAGGGGCAGACCAGCTTGCCCACCACCGAACGGCCCGCCGGCACCAGCTTGGCCCCGCGATGCGAACAGACGTTGTGAAAGGCGCGCAATTCGTCGTTGTCGTCGCGCAGGATAACGATCGAGGACGGGCCGATGTCGAGGGCGATCACGTCGCCCGGTTCGGGCACGTCGCAGGCCACCCCGACCGAAATCCAGTGGCGGCCGAACATGATCCGGCAATCGGCCAGCCACGCCGCCTGCCCGGTATAGAGCTCGGCCGGCAGCGTATGGCCCGGCCTGCGGGCCGCCAGAAGGGCGGCGACATCGGCATCGGCGGACAGGGGGGCAAGGGAATCAAGCATCGCGTCGATCCTTATTCGAACGGATCCACCGTATCTTGACGCAACGTTCCAACAACTGCACAAAGATCGCCGTCATTCATACGCTGCGGTCATGGATCGCGGCGATCCGGTTCGCGGGGAGCGTGCCGTCATGCATCGTCTGCGCCGCAACATTCCCAGCCTCGGCACCCTGACCGCATTCGAGGCGGCGGCGCGGCGCGAAAGCTTCACCCGCGCCGCGGACGAACTGGGCGTGACGCAGGCCGCCGTCAGCCGCCGCATCAAGGCGCTGGAGACCGAACTGGGACGGCCGCTGTTCGACCGCACCACGCGGCGGGTCAGGCTGACCGATGCCGGACGCCGTCTGTTCGAGGCGGTGGGCCAATCCTTCGACGGTCTGGCCGATGCGGTCGAAGCGCTGCGCGCGCCAGACACGATGCTGACGATTGCCGTGTCCGTGGCCTTCGGCCATTTTCGCCTGCTGCCCGTCTTGTCGTCCTTCCGCGAACTGGCCCCCCATACGGGCCTGCGGGTGATTTCCGAAGATACCTGGAACGCGCCCGACGACACCCGCATCGACGTGGCTGTGCGCTATGGGCATCCGCCCTTTCGCGGCATGCGGGTGGTGGGATCGCTGCGCGAGGTGCTGGTGCCGGTCGCGGCGCCGTCGGTCGCCTCGGGCCTTCACGGCGTAGGAATCGAGGATCTGGCCCGCCGCCGCGACCTGACGCTGATCGAAAGCGCCGAACCGGAACCCAGTTGGCTGGGCTGGTCGCAATGGCTGCGCCGCAGCGGCTGGACCGGCCCGTTCGGCGGCGCGGCCTTGCGGTTCTCGAACTATTCGGACGCGATCTATGCCGCGATGGACGGCCAGGGAATCGCGCTTGGCTGGACGGGCCTGCTGAAACGGACGCTGGCCGACGGGCGGCTGACCGTGCTGGACCTGCCGCCGCTGAAACCGAGGGAACGGCACTACATCCTTGTCTCGGACCGCAGGAACCATTCCGAACTGGTCGAAACCTTCGTGCGGTGGATGGAAACCAGCTTCTAGCGCCCCGGAAACCTTGGCGAAGGGCGCACGACGCCCACCTCGCGCCCGGCCCGGTTGACGATGGGCATGGCCAGATACCGCCTTGCGACCGGATGCCCGGCATCGAGCGCGCCCGCATGGACTAGCAGCGCCGCGATGGCGGCCTCGGAGGCACGCGTCGCGCCGTCCACGATCTTGAGCGCGATGCCAAGCCCCTGTTCGGGCAGGATCGCCACGAACACGCCTTCGGCGCCGGTCTTGATCGCCACCCTGCCACCCGTCGCGCGCATCAATTCGGTGCAGGCCCGCCCCTCGCCGGCTACCAGATCAGGATGGGCGGTCATCGCGCCGCGCAACCGTGCCATCGCGGTCTGGCGCGCGCCCTGCCCTTCCCGTGCGGCGCCGAAACGCGCCATCGCACGCGCCAGCCCCGATATCGACGTGGCGAAATTGGGGGCCGAGCACCCGTCGATCCCATAGGCGGGACTGTCCTCGCCCGTCACCTCCTCGAACGACTGGCGCACGGCGCGCTGCACGGGATGGTCGGGATCGACGTAATCCGGCCCGGCCTTCGTCGCCTGCGCGAAGGTCAGAAAGCCCGCATGTTTGCCGGAACAGTTGTTATGGACCTGCTGCGGCCGTTCGCGGTCACGGATCATCGCCTCGCGCAGGTCGGGATCGCGCGACACTTCGGCGCCGCAGCGCAGGTCGGCGTCCGACAGCCCCAGATCGGTCAGCCATTCGCCCACGGCCCGCACATGCAGCGGGGCACCCTGATGCGAGGCGCAGGCCAGCGCCAACCGCTCGGACGGCAGCACGATGCCGGATTCGACCATCGGCAAAGCCTGCATCATCTTGCACGACGAACGGGGATAGACGATCGCATCCGCATCGCCCCACGCATGGCGCACCCGGCCGTCGGCATCGCAGACGACTGCATGACCGGCATGAAAGGATTCCAGCAACGGACCGCGCCAGACCTCGACCATCGTATGGGGTGCCGTCATCGAAGCGTCCTTTCACAACTGGGTCAGCCCGGCAATTTTTCGCGCGCGGGTCTTTCGCCTGACAGCTATTTGCCGGTAGGGTCCGCGCGCAAGACGCTAATCGCGGCCACATGCCCGCCCGGCCCGCCCGAGGGGCCGCTGACGGACCGGCCGATACCCATCTGGAGGCACGAACGAATGACAGCGACGAAGACTATGGTTGCCCTGCTTCTGGCGACCCTGGGAACCGGCCCGGCGCTGGCACAGGGGGAAGTCACCAATCGGGTTGCCGTCGAAACGGCTTGGTCGGTCTTCGTCGCCAGCGACCCGACCGAGTGTTTCAGCGTCTCGGCGCCGACGACCACGGTCAATACCCGCGACGGACAGGTCGTGTCGGTGCAGCGGGGCGACATCCGGCTTTTCGTCACCTTCCGCCCCGGTGACGACGTGCGCGGCGTCGTGTCCTTCACGGGTGGGTATCCCTTCGCCGACGGTTCGACCGTGACGTTGCAGATAGGCGACAGCAGCTTCGATCTGTTCACGGATGGCGAATGGGCGTGGCCCACGTCGGAATCCGACGATGCGCAGATCGTCGCGGCGATGAAACGCGGGGCGGATGCACAACTCACCGCGCGTTCCGCTCGCGGCACCCAGACGATGGACACGTTCAGCCTGTTTGGCTTCACCGCAGCGCTGGACGAGGCGCAGAAGCGCTGCGCCGGCTGACCGGGACATGGCACGCGTCTTCATCGACGGCGAGGTCGGAACCACCGGCCTGCAAATTCGCCAGCGGCTGGCCGGGCGGTCCGACATCGACCTCATCTCGCTGTCCGATGATCGGCGCAAGGACATCTCGGCGCGGCTCGAGGCGTGCATCGCCGCCGACGTGGCGATCCTCTGCCTGCCCGACGACGCGGCGCGCGAAGTCGTGAAGGCCGTCCAAGGCCACGATGTCCGCCTGATCGACGCCAGCACCGCCCATCGCATTGCCGAGGGCTGGGTTTTCGGTTTCGCCGAGCTGACCCCGGACCAACGGCGCACGATCGCGGCGGCCGACCGGGTCAGCAACCCCGGCTGCTATTCCACCGGGGCGATCGCGCTGCTGAGACCGCTTGTCGATGCGGGTCTCGTCGCACCCGACGCGGCCGTCAGTATCAATGCCGTCAGCGGCTACAGCGGTGGCGGCAAGGCCATGATCGCCGAGTTCGAGGCGGATACCGCGCCCCCGCTGTTCGTCTATGGAACCGATCAGCATCACAAGCATCTGCCGGAAATCATGCAGCATGGCGGGCTGTCGCGCCGGCCGGTCTTTTCGCCCTCGGTCGGCAATTTCGCGCAAGGGATGATCGTTCAGATCCCGATGGCCGTAGGGCCGGGCGACATCGCGCGTCTGCGTAGCGCATTGGCCGACCGCTATGCCGATGCCCAGTTCGTCGAGGTGGCGGACGGCCCCGCGCCCAAGCGCCTCGATCCGACGGAATTGAACGGCACGAACCTGATGCGGCTGCATGTCGGCGGCGACGACGATCTTAGAACGGCGGTGCTTTACGCGCAGCTTGATAATCTGGGCAAGGGCGCGTCGGGCGCGGCCGTGCAGGCGCTGAACCTGATGCTGGGCCAGCCCGAGGAGACGGGCCTCACGACGCGCTGAAACGGCAACCAATCTCGCTGTCCCGGCGTTGTCCGTCCATATCAGCCCGAGGATCCGATGCCGGAAGACGCACCAGAACGCTATGACCGTCCCGAAGACATTCCGATGCCGGAATTCGGCCGGACGGCGCTGTTTCTGGATTTCGACGGCGTTCTGGTGGATCTGGCCGACCGTCCCGATGCGGTCCGGGTGGAAGCGCAATTGGCACCGCTCTTGTTGAGGCTGGATCAGGTATTCGGCGGCGGAACGACGTTGCTGTCGGGCCGTGGACTGGCCGATCTGGAACGCATGCTGCCCGGCACCGGGCTGGACATGGTCGGCGGGCACGGGGCGGAAAGGCGGCAGCGCGGCACGATCCAGCCGCACGCCTTCGCTGACGATCCGCGCCTGTCCCGCATGAAGGCGGAACTGCACGATTGGGCCGCGACCCGGCCCGGCCTGCTGGTCGAGGACAAGGCAACCGGCGTCGTCGTCCATTACCGCGCCGCGCCCGAACGGACGGACGAGGTGCGCGCCAGGCTGACGGAAATGCTCGCCAATCAAAACGATCTGGACCTGCATCCGTCCAAGATGGCGGACGAGATTCGTCCCGCAGACGCCAACAAGGGCGCCGGCCTGCGGCGTGCCATGCAGGACACGGCAGCCGACCGCGCGGTCATGATCGGCGACGATCTGACCGACGAACCGGCGATGGAGGCGGCGTTGCAAACCGGCGGCATGGCTATCAAGGTCGGCCCCGGCCCCACCGTCGCACCGCTGCGCCTGCGCGATGTCGCCGCCGTCCATGCGCTGCTTGCGCGCTGGAGCGGCGCAAGATGAGCGACGAAGGTAAGGGGCGCCTGGTCGTCGTCTCCAACCGGATTCCGCTGTCCAAGCCCCCCGCCGGCGGACTGGTCGTGGCGTTGGACGACGCGCTGCGCGGTTCGGGCGGCCTGTGGGTCGGCGCGGCCGAGGAGGTGGTCGAGACGCCGCGCGACCATCTTGTCGAGCATCCCGCCGACGGCTATACCAAGCTGTCCTTCGATCTGACCGCCGCCGACCGGAACGAGTACTATCTCGGATATTCGAACGGCGTGTTGTGGCCGCTATGTCATCGGCGGTCTGATCTTATCGATTTCCGTCCCGAATACCGCGAAGGCTATATGCGGGTGAACCGCCGGATCGCGGGGCTTCTGAAGGATCTGCTGCGTCCTGACGACCGGCTGTGGATCCACGACTATCATTTCCTGCCGCTGGCGCATTGTCTGCGCGAATTGGGCGTCGATGTGACGATGGGGTTCTTCCTGCACATCCCCTTCCCGACGCATACCGACCTCGAAGCGCTGTCCCAGCCCGAGGCATTCTTGCAATGGATGGCCGCGCACGATCTGGTAGGCCTGCAAAGCCAGTCCGATGTGGCGTCCTTCCTTGCCGCGATCCGACGGGCGCCGCGCGGCGAATTGTTGCCCGATGGCATGGTCAGCTATGCCGACAGGCGCTTCCGTATCGCCAGCTTCCCCATCGGCATCGCGCCGCAGGAATTCGCCGAAGCGTCCGTCGCCATCGACGGCAGCGACCTGATTGGGCCGGACAGGCGCGGCGCCAAGCTGATGATCGGCGTGGATCGGCTGGATTATTCCAAGGGCATCCCCCATCGGCTGCGCGGTTTCGAAAGCTATCTGGACACGCGCGGACCGGACATGCCGCGCGCGACGCTGTTGCAGATCGCGCCACCGTCGCGATCCGAGATCCTAGCCTACAAGGAAATCCGGGCCGAGCTAGAACAGATCGCGGGGGCCGTGAACGGCAAGCATGCCGAGCTTGACTGGACGCCGATCCGCTATCTGCACCGCAACATCCCGCGCGAGGTTCTGGCACCGCTTTTCAGGGCCGCCGATGCCGCGATGGTGACGCCCTTGGCCGATGGCATGAACTTGGTCGCCAAGGAATACATCGCCGCCCAGGATCCCGACAATCCGGGCGTGCTGATCCTGTCGCGGTTCGCGGGGGCGGCGGAACAGTTGAAATCGTCGGTGATGGTCAATCCCTACGATCGTTCGCAGATGGCCGAGGCGATCGGCCGCGCCCTGACGATGAGCCGCGAGGAAAGGCGCGCGCGTCATGTCGAAGCGCGCGCCAACGTGTTCGAGCATGACATCGCCGAATGGTCAGCCAACTTCCTTCGGGCCCTGGGTGACGTGCGCGGACCCGGCCTGTCGGTCGATGCGGGCGGCTGACCCTTCCAATGCCGACGCGCCGGCGCTATATGCCGCCAATGCGTATTTGCCGAAGACTGCCATGACGGCGCCTGCCACACCCATCACGCAAGACGTGCTCACCCTGCCGCGCAAGCCCGTGGCGACGGACGGGTCGACCAATCTTGTCGGGCTGACGCGCGACGGACTGCGCGACGCCCTGATCGCGGCCGGCACGCCTGAGCGTCAGGCAAAGATGCGGGCGGGGCAGGTCTGGCAATGGATCTACCAGAAAGGCGTACGCGAGTTCGAGGCGATGACGAACCTTGCCAAGCCCTATCGCGCGATGCTGGCCGATCACTTCGTTATCGAGGTTCCGCAGGTCGTGCGGCGCGAGGTCAGCGCCGACGGCACCCGCAAATACCTGCTGCGCATTGCCGGCGGTCACGAGGTCGAAACTGTCTACATCCCCGAGGAAGGGCGCGGCACGCTGTGCATTTCCAGCCAGGTCGGCTGCACGTTGACCTGCTCGTTCTGCCATACAGGCACGCAGCGTCTGGTGCGCAACCTGACCCCGGCCGAGATCGTCGGTCAGATCATGGTCGCGCGCGACGATCTGGGCGAATGGCCCGAACCCGGCCGCAACCCCAAGGACGAAACGCGGCTTCTGTCCAACATCGTGCTGATGGGAATGGGCGAGCCGCTTTATAACTTCGAAGCCGTCCGCGATGGCATGCGCATCGCGATGGACCCCGAAGGCATAAGCCTGTCGCGCCGCCGCATCACCCTTTCGACCAGCGGCGTGGTCCCCGAGATCGCGCGTGCCGCCGACGAGATCGGCTGTCTGCTGGCCGTGTCGTTCCACGCGACCACCGACGATGTGCGCGACCGGCTGGTGCCGATCAACAAACGCTGGAACATCGAGTCGCTGCTGGATGCGCTGCGGGCCTATCCCCGGCTCAGCAATTCGGAACGGATCACGTTCGAATACGTCATGCTGGATGGGATCAACGACAGCGACGACGACGCGCGCAGGCTGGTGAAGCTGATCGAAGGGATCCCGGCCAAGATCAACCTGATCCCGTTCAACGAATGGCCCGGCGCGCCCTATCGCCGGTCGTCCAACAACCGCATCCGCGCCTTTGCCGATATCGTCTACAAGGCCGGTTATGCCAGCCCGATCCGCACTCCGAGGGGCGAGGACATCATGGCGGCCTGCGGTCAGCTCAAATCCGAGACCGAGCGCGCCCGTCGCACCGAGCGTCGCGCGCCTGCAACGCTCTGACATTGCGATCCCGGCGAACCTGCAACCCTGCCCGGCCCCATGCGTTCGCCTGGACCTGGAGGACTGCATGACGAAACTGTTACCGACGCTGGCCGTTATCCTGGCCGGCCTGACCGTGCCTGCCTGGGCGCAGGATCGCATCACCATCGGCATGGTCGAACAGCCGCCCTATGCCACGTTGACCGCCGACGGATCCTGGACCGGCATGGCGCCGACGCTCTGGCGTCTGATCGCCGAGCGCGAGAATGTCGATTACGACATCGTGCCGATCGCGTATCGCGACGTTGCCGACGCGCTGGATGGCGGACGTATCGACGTGGCGGGGCCGGTCTATGCCACCGCAGAGATCGAGCGCGCCGTCGATCTGACGTTGCCCTTTCATACCTCGACGCTCGGCCTCGCTGCGCCTCAGCGATCGGAAATCTTGTCGGTCGTGCGGGGGTTCGCTTCGATCGAGTTCCTTCGCCTCGTGCTGACCATGTCGGTGCTGCTGCTGATCGTGGGCGGTATCGTATGGCTGGTGGAACGCCGGCGGAACGAGGACCAGTTCAGCCGCAAGCCGCTTCAGGGTCTGGGCGACGGGTTCTGGTGGGCCGGCGTCACGTTGACGACCATCGGTTACGGCGACAAGGCGCCGATCACAACATTGGGCCGGACGGTGGCGATGTTGTGGATGATGGTCGGATTGGCAGTCAGCGCCGCGCTGACCGCTGCCATCGTCACGCTGGCCGGGGCAGAAGCCTCGAACTTACGCAGTCAGATTGCCGACAAGGATGTCGGTGTCGTGTCGAACAGCACGTCGGAACGCTTCCTGCGCGGCCGTGAAGCCAACATCATCATCTATTCGGATATGGAATCGATGCTCGATGCCTTGGAAGAAGGCGAGGATATCGAAATGGCCGCAGGCGCCAATCTGGTGCTGCGCGACGCGCTGAGACGCGAAGGCCATTCCTTTACGGTCGAGGAGACGCAGCTCGATCCGATCATGGTGGGCTTTGCCACCGCGGAAGGATCGCCCCTGCGCGATGCGATGAACCGTGCCTTGCTTGCCGCACTGTCCGACGAAAGCGGCTGGGACATCGTCAGCCGCTACGTGGACGAGTAATTCACCAGCACGACCCACAAAACATAAAAACCCCGCCTGAAAGGCGGGGTTCGATCTTTAAAAGATCCGGTCGGCTCAGACGGAAGTGCGGGCCTTGGCGATGTCCTTCTTGATCTTCAGCGCGTTAGCCGACAGCTCGGAATCCTTGGCCTTGGCCATGAACCCGTCCAGCCCGCCCCTGTGATCGACCGTGCGCAGGGCCGCCGCCGAAATCCGCAGCTTGACGGTGCGGCCCAGCGATTCGGACATCAGCGACACATCGTTCAGGTTCGGCAGGAACCGGCGGCGGGTCTTGTTGTGGGCATGGCTGACATTGTTGCCCGACATCGGGCCTTTTCCGGTCAGTTCGCAAACGCGCGACATCGGTTCATCCTCGGTCTGGTGCGCCACGCCGGGGCGGGCGCGCAATAGGGGCCAGCCCGAGCGGATGCCGGGCGATACGGTTCGCGCGCAATACGCCCGGCGGCGCGTGCGGTCAAGGCCCGGACGCCAGATCGTCCAGCAGCACCATCGCGGCGGCGGTCGCGGGCAATTCGGCGCGCGCGACGCGGGCGCCCAGATCGTCCATCCGCGCGGCAAGTGCCGGATCGGCGGTCAACCGCGCCATCAGCCCCTGACGCACGGCCTCCTCGAACCAGTGACGGTTCTGATCGGCACGGGTCCGGTCCCAGAGACCGCTTTCTCGCCGATGGCGGGCCAGTGCCTGCATGGCGTTCCAGGCGGCGTCGATACCCATGCCGGTGACGGCCGAGACGGTCATCGCGCAGGGAAAATCGGGCGCATCGCCCGGTCTCTTGCGCATCAGACGCAGAGCGCCCGCATAGTCGGCGCAGGTGCGCCGGGCCTGCGTGGCCAGATCGCCGTCGGCCTTGTTGACCAGCACGATGTCGGCCGCTTCCATGATGCCGCGCTTCACCCCCTGCAACTCGTCCCCGCCCGCAGGCGCCAGCAGCAGCACAAAGAGGTCGGTCATCCGCGAGACCAGCGTTTCGGATTGCCCCACGCCCACGGTTTCGACCAGCACGATGTCGTGGCCCGCCGCCTCGACCAGCGCGATCGCCTCGCGGGTGCGGCGGGCGACGCCGCCGAGTTCGGTCTGGCTGGGCGAGGGGCGAATGAAGGCGTTCGGGTCGCGCGCCAGCCGGTCCATCCGCGTCTTGTCCCCCAGGATCGAGCCGCCCGACCGGGTGCTGCTGGGATCGACCGCCAGCACGGCGAGGCGGTGCCCTGCCCCTGTCAGCATGGTGCCGAATGCCTCGATGAAGGTCGATTTGCCGACGCCGGGGGTGCCCGACAGGCCGATGCGCAGGGTGCGGCGGCCCGGATCGGCCACCGATTGCAGCAGGGCGGCGGCACGGGCGCGATCCTCGGGCCGCGTCGATTCGACCAGCGTGATCGCACGGGCCAGCGCGCGGCGGTCGCCCGAAAGTAGCGGTTCTGTCAGCGGGTCGAATGCAGTGTCGTCGGGCATGGCCCGATTGCACCGTGCGCGGCTGTAAATGTCCAGCCCGGCAAGCTATGGCAAGAACATGACGCCGCTGCCAATAGACGATGTCCTGCCAGAATTGCGCGAGGCGATCGGCGCACAGGGCCGCGCCGTGCTTCAGGCGCCGCCGGGCGCTGGCAAGACGACACGCGTGCCGCTGGCGCTGCTCGACCGGATCGCGGGGCGCATCGTGATGCTGGAACCGCGCCGGCTGGCCGCCCGCGCCGCGGCCGAGCGGATGGCCGAGACGCTGGGCGAGCCGGTGGGCAGAACGGTCGGCTATCGCATGCGGGGCGACGCGCGGGTTTCAGCAGCGACCCGGATCGAGGTCGTGACCGAAGGGCTGCTGATCCGCATGGTGCAGGCCGATCCGGGTCTGGATGGCATCGGTTGCGTCATCTTCGACGAATTTCACGAGCGCGGCCTCGACGCCGATCTGGCGCTGGCCTTGGTCTGGGAAGCACGGCAGGCGCTGCGGCCCGATCTGGCGGTGATCGTGATGTCGGCGACACTGGATGCGCAACCGGTCGCCGCGATGCTGGACGCCCCGCTGATCACCAGCACCGGCCGCATGTTCCCGGTCGAGGAGCGGTGGCTGGACCGGCCGCTGCCGGAAGGCCGGCGATGGGACGCGGCAATGGCCGCCCTGATCGCCCGTGCGGTGGACGAAACGGATGGCGGCGTGCTGGCGTTCCTGCCGGGCGAGGGCGAGATCCGGCGCGTCGCGCGCCTGCTGGATGTCGCGGCGGCTGTGCGGCCGCTTTTCGGGGCGATGCCCTTTGCGGACCAGCGCGCAGCCATCGCGGGCGGCGGGGCGCGCAAGGTCGTGCTGGCCACCGCCATCGCCGAAACCGCGCTGACCATCGAGGATGTTCGTGTGGTGGTGGACGGCGGCCTTGCGCGGCGGGCACGGTTCGATCCCGGCAGCGGCATGACCCGGCTTGTGACCGAGCGCGTCAGCCGCGCCGAGGCCGCGCAGCGCACGGGGCGCGCGGGACGGGTGGCGCCGGGGGTGTGCTATCGCCTCTGGACGCGCGGGCAGGACGGCGCGCTGCCCGCCTATCCGCCGGCCGGGATCGAGACGGCCGATCTGGCGGGGCTGGCGCTGGAGCTGGCGATCTGGGGCGCGAACGATGCCGCCGCCCTGCCCTTCCTGACCCCGCCGCCCGAAAGCGCGTTGGCCGGGGCGCGCGCGCTGCTGGAGGATCTGGGCGCACTGGCGGACGGGCATGCCACCGCTGCCGGTCGGGCCATGGCCGCGATGCCGGTGCACCCGCGGCTGGCGCACATGCTTCGGGTCGCCGGGCCGGATGCAGCCGATCTAGCGGCGCTGCTGTCAGAACGCGACATCCTGCGCGATCGGGGCGCCGATCTGACGCTGCGGTTGCGGGCCCTCCGGGATCCGGGCGCCTTCGGGGTGCCCTCGGGCGTGGCCAAGCGGATCCGCACGGATGCCGCGCGATTGCGACGGCTGGCGGGCAAGGCGCGCGCCGGACTGGATCCGGCGCAGATGGCGGCGCTGGCCTATCCGGACCGCGTCGCGCTGCGGCGAGCGGGCGATGCGCCGCGCTGGCTGCTTTCGGGCGGCAAGGAGGCGGTGATGGATGCGACCGATCCCCTGTCATCCGCGCGGCTGCTGGTCGTGACGGATACCGACGGCGACCCGCGCGCGGCCCGCATCCGCGCGGCCCTGCCCATCGCCGAGGGCGCCTTGCGGACGGTGCTGGGCGGCCACATTGACTGGCACGATGTCTGCGAGTGGTCGCGACGCGACGGACGGGTGATCGCCCGCCGGCAGGAGCGGCTGGGAAGCATCGTTCTCGACGACCGGGCCTGGGCCGACGCGCCTGCCGATGCGGTTGCGCGGGCCATGCTGATCGGGGTGCGTGAACTGGGACTTGCCCCCGACCCCGCAGCGCGACGGTTCCTGGCCCGCGTGGCGTTGGCGGGCAATCTGTTCGACACGACTGAAGCGGCGCTGCTGGACAGTGCCGTAGACTGGCTGCTGCCCTGGCTGGACGGTATGCGCAGCGCGGGCGACTGGAAGCGGTTCGATCTGCTGCCCGCCCTACGCGCGCGACTGGACCATGCGCAGATGCAGCGGCTGGATCGCGAGGTGCCGGGGCATATCGAAACCCCGCTGGGGCGGCGGATCGCGGTGGATTACGACGGCGATGCCCCGCAGATTGCCGTGCGCGTGCAGGAAATGTTCGGGATGACGACCCACCCGCAGGTGGCGGGCCGGCCTTTGCGCATCGTTCTGCTGTCGCCGGGTAGCAAGCCGGTGCAGGTGACGATGGATTTGCCGGGCTTCTGGACAGGCAGCTATGCCGATGTGCGCCGCGACATGCGCGCCCGCTATCCGCGCCACCCCTGGCCGGACGATCCGACGCAGGCCGAACCGACCCTGCGCGCCAAACGGCGGGGGACGTGAACCTTTACCGCTTTCGCAGCATCTTGCACGGCGCGTCGTCCATGGCGGCAGGGAAGGC
Organism: Oceaniovalibus guishaninsula JLT2003; assembly: GCF_000299575.1. Taxonomy (GTDB): domain Bacteria; phylum Pseudomonadota; class Alphaproteobacteria; order Rhodobacterales; family Rhodobacteraceae; genus Palleronia; species Palleronia guishaninsula. Next base: position 31,218 of record NZ_AMGO01000007.1, on the reverse strand, counting down.
GTTCCCGACTACCATCTGCATCCGGCCGGCCAAGGCGGACGCGGCTGCCGCCGGCGGGGTGGGAGGGCTGTGGACGAGGACGCGGAGGCTTAGCGCGGGTCAGACGCCCAGACAGTACCGCAGGATGGCCTTTTGCGCGTGAAGGCGATTCTCGGCCTCGTCCCAGATGACCGAGTGGGGGCCGTCCATGACGGCGCTGGTCGCTTCGTCTTCACGGTGCGCGGGCAGGCAGTGCATGAAAAGCGCGTCGGGATTGGCGCGCTGCATCAGCGCCTCGTTCACCTGATAGCCGCGCAACTGGTTGTGCCGGCGTTCGCGCGCGGATTGGGGATCGTGCATGCTGACCCAGGTGTCGGTCACGACCAGGTCGGCCCCCTCGACCGCCTTTCGCGGATCGCGCTCGATTCTGTAAAGGCCATCCAGCGCCGGATCGGGGTCGAGTGGGGGGGGGCCTGTGAAGGTCAGGTCGAACCCGAATTGCCCGGCGGCATGGGCGAAGCTGGCGAAGACGTTGTTGCCGTCCCCGGACCAGACCACCCGCTTGCCCGCGATCGGACCGCGATGTTCCTCGAACGTCATCACGTCGGCCATGATCTGGCACGGATGGCTGCGGTTGGTCAGGCCGTTGACGACCGGCACGTCGGCATGTTCGGCCATGTCGAGCAACGTCTGCTCCTCGAACGTGCGGATCATGATGAGATCGACATAGCGGCTGAGCACGCGGGCGGTGTCGGCGATGGTTTCGCCGTGGCCGAGCTGCATGTCGGCTCCAGACAGCACCATCGTCTGCCCGCCCATCTGGCGCACCCCCACGTCAAAGCTGATGCGGGTGCGGGTGGACGGCTTCTCGAAGATCAGCGCGACCATGCGGCCCGCCAGCGGCTGTGCGTCGTCGGGCGTCCCGCGCGGGCGGGCGCCGCGCGCGTCCTTCATCGCACGCGCGGCGTCGATGATGGCGCGCAAATCGGCCGACGGCGTGGTGTCGATGTCGAGGAAATGAGACATTGGGTCGCCTGATTGCAGGTCGGGAAAAGGGGGTATTTGAAGAAAGATGAAGGATCAGGCGGCATCGCGGCGCAGGGCCGCGGCTGTCCGGTCGAGGCGGCGGATGCCTTCGGCCAGTTCGTCCCCCGTGATCGTCAGTGGCGGCAGCAGGCGCACCACATCGTCGGCGGCCGGCACGGTCAGCAGGTATTGCGCGTATCCGGCGGCAACGAACTCCGCGGGCGCGACATGCAGCTTGAGTCCCAGCATCAGGCCCGATCCGCGCACATGGTCGATGATATCGGGATGCGCGGCGGCCAGTCCTTCGAGCGATTGGCGAAACCCTGCGGCCTTGCGGCGCACGTCGTCGAGGAAGCCGTCGGCCGTCATGATCTCCATCACCCGCGCGCCGACGGCGCAGGCCAGCGGGTTGCCGCCATAGGTCGATCCATGGGTGCCGGCGGTCATGCAGGACGCGGCATCCTCGGTCGCCAGCACCGCGCCCAGCGGGAACCCCCCCCCAATGCCCTTGGCCACCATCATGATGTCTGGCGCGATGCCGGCCCATTCATGCGCGAACAGGCGGCCCGTGCGACCCATGCCGCACTGCACCTCGTCCAGGATCAGGAGGATGCCGTGGGTGTCGCAAAGATCGCGCAGGCCTTTGAGGCATTGGTCGGGTAAGGGGCGGATGCCGCCTTCGCCCTGCACGGGTTCGATCAGCACGGCGGCAACGGTATCGTCGAGCGTGGCGCGCAGCGCGTCGTGATCGCCCCACGGAAGCTGGACGAAGCCGGGAAGCAGCGGGCCGAACCCGTTTGTCATCTTCGCGGAGCCGGCGGCTGCGATTCCGGCGGCGGAGCGTCCGTGAAAGCTGCCCCCGAAGGCGACGATGGTGGTGCGGTCCCGGCCTTTGTCATGCCAGTGTTTCCGCGCCATCTTGACCGCCAGTTCGCACGCTTCGGTGCCGGAATTGGTGAAGAAGACGGTATCGGCGAAGGTGTGTTCGACCAGCAGGTCGGCCAGCCGCTGCTGCGCGGGGATGCGATAGAGGTTGGACGTATGCCAGAGCCGCCCCGCCTGCTCGGTCAGGGCGGCGACCAGATCGGGGTTGGCGTGGCCCAGCGCGTTGACGGCGATGCCGGCACCCAGATCCAGATAGCGCGTGCCGTCCTCGGCCGTAAGCCAGGCGCCCTGCCCCTCGGTGAAGGCCAGCGGCGCGCGATTATAGGTGGGCAGGATGGACGGGATCATGGCAAGCTCCGGGGAAGCGACAGCCCCATTGGTGGGCAAGGGGCGGCAAGGTGTCAACGACGGGACGGACGGCGGGACGCCTGTTCAGCGTCGGCGTCGGAGGTCGATGGCTTGCACGGTGTCCATGACGCAGCGGTAGCGCGCACCATTCGTCCTGTCCAGCGTCATTCCTTCATCCGATAGCCGCTTCGGAACCAGTGCCAGCCCAGCGCCAGAACCAGCGCGGTGGCCAGCGCGCAGACACCCAGCCCCAGCCAGGGCGAACTGTCCGAGCGTCCGATGAAGCCATAGCGCGCGCCATCGATCAGGTAGAACACCGGATTTGCGTGAGTGGCGAAGTAGATAGGCCGCGGCAGCGCCTCGATCGAATAGAAGGTGCCCGAAAGGAAGCTGAGCGGCTGGATGATGAAGTTCGAGATCGCGGCCTGCTGGTCGAATTTGGTGGCGACGATGGCCGTCAGGATGCCGACGCCCCCCATGAAGGCCGATCCCAGAACCACGTATATCAATGCCCAGAACGGATGCGCCACGCCGCCCAGAAAGAACGCGGTGGCGATGCCGATGGGAACCGCCACGAACAGCCCGCGCCCGATGGCACCGGCCAGATAGCCCAGCAAAAGCTCGGCCGGGGACAGGGGCGGCATCAGCGTGTCGACGATGTTGCCCTGCACCTTGGCTGTCATGATCGACGACGAGGTGTTGGCAAAGGCATTCTGGATCACCGTCATCATCAGGATGCCGGGGGCGAGGAACTGGATGAAGGGCACGCCCATCACGTCGCCGCGCGCCGGACCGATGGCCAGGGCGAATACGGCGAGGAACAGCCCTGCCGTGATCAGCGGCGCGGCCAGCGTCTGCGTCCAGACGGCCAAAAAGCGCCGCATCTCGCGCTGCGCCAGGGTATAGAGGCCCAGCATGTTCCACCGTCCGAAGCGGCGCACCCCCATGCCGGCGGGCGCCGGCTTGGCGGGACGGGACGGGGTGCCTTGGCGGCTTTGCGTCATCGGCTGGTTCATGCGGTTTCCCAAGGTCTGGCGCGGCGATGCGCGCGGTGCGCCTTGTATCGGGCGTCCGGGTGACTAGAATAGGTGTCTGCGGAAAAACTCAACCCGGTGCCGTTATGCGCGCCGTGCGGTGCGCCGCTGCCAAGGGATGCGGCGGCCTTGATCCGTCCGACGATTTGCGGGGAATGCGATGTCCTGGACCGACGAACGTGTCGAAACACTGAAGAAGATGTGGGGCGAGGGCCAGTCGGCCAGCGCCATCGCCAAGACGTTGGGCGGCGTGACGCGCAACGCCGTTATCGGCAAGGTGCATAGGCTGGGCCTGAGCAACCGCGCGGGCGGCGCCCCCGAGGGCGAAGGCGAGACCGAACTGGAAGAAGCGGCCGTGCCCGCCGAGCCTGTCGTCGAGGTCGTCGCGACGGAAGACCCCGTCGAGGAAGAGCGCGAGATACCATCGACGCAATCGGCCGCGCCGCCGCCCCTGACCGCCGCGCGCCGGCAGATCATTCCCGCAGGCCAGCCCCTGCCGCCGCAGCCTTCCGCCAACGAGATCAGCCCCGAAACGCTCGCCAGCGTCCGCGAGGTCGAAAAGACCAGCAAACGCATAAGCCTGATGGAGCTGACCGAACGCACCTGCAAATGGCCTATCGGCGATCCGGCCACGGCGGATTTCTGGTTCTGCGGGCTGGGCGTGCAAGCGGGTAAACCCTATTGCGAGGCGCATGTCAGCGTTGCCTTCCAGCCGATGAGCAGCCGGCGCGACCGGCGGCGCTGAACACGTCCCGCGGGGTTCGCGTTGCGCTGCAATCCCCGTTCTTTCGGCCAAATTCCGTATCCTGAAGGATTTCGTTCGGTCGTGCCGAACAATCCTGCGCCGGGCGTGTTCGGCATGGTAAAGCGCGAAAGGACACCGCATGCTTCGTATTCTATTTGCCACCGCCGCGATTGCCACGACTGCTGGAATGGCCAAGGCCGAAGATATATCGACCCACGTTCTGAACATTTCGACCGGCCAGGGCGGCAGCGGCATTCCGGTGACGCTGGACATGCAGCGGGACGGCGACTGGACGCAGCTGGGCACCGGCACCACGCAGGATAACGGCCGGGTCGAGGGGTTCGGCATCGACGCCACATCGGGGCTTTACCGGCTGACGTTCGATCTGTCGGGGTACGACGCGCTCGGCGATGCGCCGTTCTTTCCGCAGATCGCGGTCATGTTCGACATTTCGGACACGGACCGCCATCATCACGTGCCGGTGCTGGTCAGCCCCTACGGCTATTCGACCTATCTGGGGAACTAACGCCTCTGCGCGCGTGACAGAAGGATAGCCGGGCATGAGCGTAACAGACGAACCTGCAATGGGCCCGAAGCCAGCCCGCAACCCGGCGCGCAGAATCTCTATTCTCGTGCTGGTTCTGCTGGCGGTTCTGGCGGTTCTATACGCGTTGACTGATCGCCTGGCGCCCGCGTCGTCGCGCGGCATCGTCTCGGCGCATGTCGTGCAGATCGCGCCGCGCGTTTCGGGCGAAGTGACATCTGTGACGGTCGCGGACGATGCATTCGTGCGCGCGGGCGATCCGCTTTTCACGCTCGATCCGCGTCCGTTCGAATTGGCCGTGCGGCAGGCCGAAGCGAACCTTGCCAGCGCCACGCAGGGCATCGAGGCATCCAGCGCGTCGCTGGTCGCCGCCCAGGCGGCGGTGACGCAGGCGCGCACCAACCTCGATTCGGTTCTGGCCGATGCCGACCGCACCTTCCGCTTGGAAGAACGCGGCATCGCCTCGACCGCGCAGGGCGACGCCGCGCGCAACCAGGTCGCGGATGCCGAGGCGCGGTTGAGCACGGCCGAGGCAAATCTGGAAAGCGCGCGTGCCCAGCTTGGCTCGGAAGGCGCCGACAATCCCGCCATAGCGGCGGCGCAGGCGCAACTGGAACGCGCGCAATACGATCTGGCCTCGACCACTATAGCCGCGCCGCATGACGGTGTCGTAACAAACGTGACTTTGGCCGAAGGGCAATTCATCGGCGCGGGCCAGCCGGCGCTGACCTTCATCGACGCCGAGGCGGCCTGGATCACCGTCGATCTGCGCGAAAACCAGTTGCAGCGGGTCGGCCCCGGCGATCCCGCGCAATTGCTGTTCGACGCGGCACCCGGCATGATCTTCGACGGCAAGGTGCAAAGCATCGCCTGGGGCATCAATCCGGGGCGCACGGCGCAGGGGGGACTGGTCGTCAATCAGCCCACGAACCGCTGGTTCGAGCCCGCGCGCCGCATCCCCGTGCGCATCGAACTGGCGCAGAACGTCGCGGACTGGCCACGCTCGATCCGTGTGGGCGGCAAGGTGCATGCGTTGATCCTGACCGAAGGCACCGCGAACCCGATCGCTCTGCTGGCGCGGGGGTTGCAGCGCGTGCGGTCCTGGACCAGCTATCTGCACTGAAGGCGCGCGATGTATGTCACCCCCCGCCCGGATGTGAACGAGGATCCGCTTTGGGCGGTGCGGATCGCGGCGGTGGGCACGCTGGCCTATCTGGCAATCCCGCTGCTCGACCCTGGCCTGCCCGCGATCATCGCCGCCCTGCCCTTGGGGCTGATTGCGTCCCAGCGGCGCAGACTGAACGTCGTGCGCGCCGTAGGCGGGCCGGTGGCGATGGCCGTTCTGGCTGTCGCGATGACCTGGCTGGTCGAATGGCTGCGTCCCGTCCCGCTGATCTACATGGGCGCGATGTGGCTGGCCTATTTCTGGGGCTTTCGCCTGATCCTGCGCACGGGCGCGCAGGCAGGAATGTTGATCGTCGTCATCACCGTGCTGATGTCGGTGATGGGAATGCATGGAACCGCCCTGGTCGAGACGATGCGCGACGGGTTTCTACAGGCATCGCTGGTGGCGCTGGTGCTGGCGCCGCTGGTCTATCTGCTGTTTCCCCCGCGCACCGACCTGATCCATGTCGATGCGCCCGTTCCCACTTCGGGCAGCGTCGAGGTCGGCGCCGCCATTCGCGCGACGGTTCTGTTGGGCCTCAGCTTCTGGCTTTATTCGGTGATGCAGCCGACCGACATGATGATGGCGGTGATCGCCGCGATGGTGCTGGTCTTTCCCACCCGCCGCGCCGTTTTCTGGGAAGCGCGGCAGCGGGTGCGCGCGACGCTCTACGGCGGCGGGGCCGCGATGTTGGTTCTGTGGCTTTACACGATATCGCCGCATCTGCCCATGCTGCTGGGCCTGCTGTTCCTGACGGGGCTGTTTTTCGGCAGCAAGATGCTGGACGGGCCGCATCCCAGCATGGTTTACCAATACGGATTCTCGGTGACGCTGGCGCTGGTGGCGGGCGCCCTTTCGACGCAGGAGGCGGGCTATGCGACATTTACACGCATCGTGCTGACGCTGACGGGCGCCTTCGCGGCCGCGATGTCGGTCGCGCTTCTGGATGCGTTGACGCGCTGGCGCGGCCCGGCGCCGGTCGCGCCATGAGGGTCGAGCGCAATTCGCTGGGCACGCTGGTCAACGCGGCGCTGCTGGTGGTGCTGGGGGGGTTCCTGCTGATCATCGGCAAGCCGGTGCTGCTGCCGATCCTGGCCGCGATCATCGCCGTCTATATCCTGACCAGCGCGTCGGACGCGCTGGGACGGATGCCGGTGCTGCGCACCTTTCCCGGTGCCTTTCGCCGGTTTCTGGTCCTGCTGGCCTTCACGGCCGTCGTCGTCCTGCTGCTGGGGGTCGTCGTGGCGACGATCAGCCAGATCGTCGCGCAGGCCCCCGGCTATCAGGCCAATATCGAAAGGCTGGTCGCCCAGGGTGCCGACGCCTTCGGTCTGGACGAACGGCCCGACTGGCAGACGATCCGCGCCGCCACCTTCGGGCGCTTTTCGCTTCAGACCGTCATCAACACGGCGCTGTTCAGCATCACCACCATGGGCGCCTCGGTCTTTCTGGTCATCGTCTATTCCGCCTTCCTGATGGCCGAGCGCGCGGGTTTCGCGGCCAAGCTGTCCGCGGCCGTGCGCGACCCGGTGGACGCCGCCAAGACCGAGGCGATCATCCGTGACGTGAACCGCCGCATCGGCGATTATCTGGCGATCAAGACGCTGGTGAACGTCATTCTCGGGACGATCTCGTTCGCGATCCTCTGGGGCATGGGCATCGACTTTCCATTGTTCTGGGCGCTGGTGATCGGACTGCTGAACTATATTCCCTATTTCGGATCCCTCGTCGGCGTGGCGTTCCCGGTGGGATTGTCGGCGCTGCAATTCGGCGATCTGGAATGGACGCTTCTGCTGGCGGCGTTGCTGACCACGGCGCAGGTCTGGGTCGGGTCGGTGCTGGAGCCGCGCCTGATCGGACGGCGCGTGAACCTCAGCCCGTTCGTCGTGCTGGTTTCGCTGGCGGTCTGGTCTGCGCTTTGGGGCCTGCCCGGCGCGCTGCTGGCCGTGCCCTTGACGTCGATGGTATCCATCGTCCTGTCGGCCTTCGCGCCGACGCAACCCTTCGCCATCCTGATGGCGGACCGTATCGCGGTGGTCCAGGGGGCCGCCCTGATTCCCGAAAGGTATCCCGATCCATGACGCGCATCATCCTGTCGACACTCGTGCTGGCCTTGGGGGCCATCCTGGCCGTTGGGGGTGTCTGGCTGGCATCGCTTGGTGGCACCTGGGGCTACATCGTGCTGGGCGCGCTGCTGCTGCTGTCGGCGCTGCTGATGTATGGGCGGCGCAAAGGCGGGCTGGTCGTCTACGGCATTGCGATCCTTTTCGCGCTGGGATGGGGTCTGTGGGAGGTCGGGCTTTACTGGTGGGGTCTTGCGCCGCGGGGTGGTCTGATCATCGTGCTGGGACTGCTGTTGCTGCTGCCGCCGATGGTGCATTCGCTGCATCGGGGCACACAGGCCTTTCGCGGCTATGGCATCGAGGGGATGCTGATGCTGGCTTCCATCGGCATCGCGGTCGTCGTGGCGGCGGTGTCCATGGTGACGCAACCCTATGACATGCCGGGACGGCTGGAACCCGCGCGCATGTCGCAGGCGCCGCTGGCCGATCCCTATGTCGATGACGGCGAATGGGCGTCCTATGGGCGCACGCCCTATGGCCAGCGTTATTCGCCGCTGGCGCAGATCACGCCCGAAAACGTGGCCGAACTGGAGGTTGCGTGGGAATACCATGCGGGCGACGTGCATGTGGACCTGCCGGGCACCGCGCTGGAATCCACACCGCTGATCGTTGACGACACGATGTATCTGTGCACCCCGAAAAGCGAGATCATCGCGCTGGATCCCGTCACCGGCAACGAACGCTGGCGGTTCAGCCCCACGCTGACCGGCCTCGTGCCGCAGCTTTCGACCTATGCGACCTGCCGGGGCCTCAGCTATCACGACGCGACCGATCTGGGATGGGAAGTGTCGGATGCCCCCCTGCCGGACAAGCGCGAAGCCGCGAGGCTGATCCGCGCCAGCATGGACGGCGTGACCGTCGAGGCGGCGGGCGTGGCGCAGAACATCGTCGCCGGCACAGCCGAGGCGGGCCATCCCAACCCGGTGGTCAGCGACGATGCCCCGACAGAGCCTTCGCCGATCCGCGCCGATTGCCTGCGTCGTATCTTCCTGCCCACGCGCGACGCGCGGCTGATCGCGGTCAGCGCCGAGACGGGCACGATCTGCCCCGGTTTCGGAGGCGACGACGGCACGGTGAACCTTTGGATCGGCATGCCCAACGTGTCGCCGACCGCCTATTATTCGACCTCGCCCCCGCTGGTGACGGACGAGGTCGTGATCGTCGGCGGCAGCGTCAACGACAACCTGTCCACCGAACTGCCCTCGGGCGCGATCCGGGCTTTCGACATCCGCACCGGGCGGATGACCTGGACCTTCGATCCAGGCAATCCCGACGGCCCCTCGCCCCTGCCAGAAGGCCAGGTGTTCACCCAGAACGTCCCCAACAGCTGGAGCGTGGCAAGTTACGATCCCGACCTGAACTTGGCGTATCTGCCCATGGGGATCGGATCGCCGGACCAGTATGGCGGTTTCCGCACCGAGAATGACGAGAAATACGGCAACTCGGTGCTGGCGTTGAACGCCTCCACCGGGGCGGTCGAGTGGGTCTACCAGACCGTGCATCACGACATCTGGGACTACGACGTGCCCGCGCAGCCCAGCCTGGTCGATCTGACCATCGACGGCGAAACCGTGCCTGCACTGGTGCAGCCCACCAAGCAGGGCGAGGTGTTCGTGCTGGACCGCCGGACAGGCGAGCCGGTTCTGCCGGTGACGGAGGTGCCGGTATCTCAGAATGCCGTGCCGGGCGAGCGGCCTGCCCCTACGCAACCCGTTTCAGCCATATCCTTCGCGCCCGATTACGTGACCGGCGCGCAGATGTGGGGGCTGACACCCATCGACCAGATGCTCTGCCGGATCGACTTTCACCAAATGACCTACGAAGGCCGCTTCACCCCGCCCAGCGTCAACGGCACGCTGACCCATCCGGGCAGCTTCGGGGTGCTGAACTGGGGCGGTGTTGCGGTCGATCCGGTCCGGCAGATGGCCTTCGCCATGCCCGTCTATCTCGGTTTCGTCTCGACCCTGACGCCCCGGCCCGACAACCTGGAAACCATTGTGTCCCGCGAAGGTGCGCCCCTTGGCAACGAGATGTTCGGCGCCCCCTATGCCGCGGTTCTCAAGCCCTTCATGTCGAAGCTGGGGCTGCCCTGCCAGCAGCCGCCCTGGGGCTATGTCGCGGGCGTGGATCTGACGACCGGCGAGACGATTTACCAGCATGTCAACGGCACGGTGCGCGACATGTCGCCCGTCCCGCTGCCGTTCGAGACGGGGATCCCCGGCATCGGCGGCCCCATCGTGACGGGGGGCGGGCTGGCCTTCCTGTCGGGACAAGCCGATTATTACGTGCGCGGCTACGACCTGGCCACGGGCGAAACGCTGTGGCGCGCGCGGCTTCCCGCCGGCGGTCAGGCGACGCCGGCCACCTATCTGGGCCGCGACGGGCGGCAATACCTGGTCGTCATCGCGGGCGGGCACAACTATATCGGCACCAAGCTGGGCGATGCGGTGATCGCCTATACGCTGCCGGAATGAGATACCGCGCAGCGGGGGCCGTATGCTGATCGTGCTGAAATACCTGGGTCTGGCGGTCGTCCTGATCGCGGTGGCGATCGTCGCCGCGCGCGCGGTGTTCGCCATCCCGCCCAACCGCGCGCTTGCCACCACCGCCCTGCCCGCCGCCCAGACCGGACCGCTGGCGGATGCGCTGCGGGAACGAACGGCACGCCACGAAGGCAAGACAGGCATCGCCCCCTTGCGAACCGGCGCCGATGCGTTCGCCGCCCGGATGGTCCTGGCCGATGTCGCGGTGAAATCCATCGACGCGCAATATTACATCTGGCACGACGATCTGACCGGGATGCTGCTGCTCGATGCCCTGAAACGTGCGGCGGATCGCGGGGTGCGAGTGCGGTTGCTGCTGGACGACAACGGCACGTCGGGCATGGACCGCCAGATCGTCGCGCTGGATGCGCATCCGATGGCCGAGGTGCGGATCTATAACCCCTTCAACCTGCGAGGGACGCTCAAGATGGCGTCCTTCGCCTTCGACTTCTTCCGGCTGAACCGCCGGATGCACAATAAGTCCTTCACGGTGGACGGGCATGTCACCGTCACCGGCGGCCGCAATGTGGGCGACGAATACTTCGATACCGGCCCTACGGCGCTTTATGTCGATCTGGATGTGCTGGCTGCGGGACGGGTGGTGCCGCAAGTCTCTGCCGATTTCGACCGCTACTGGAACAGCCCTTCCGTCCACCCTGCATCGCAGGTCGTTCCGCCGGCGGATACCACCGATGCCATCGGTGCGCGGCTGGCCGAACTCCGCGATGATCCGCAGATGGCGGAATATCGCGGCCTGCTAGGCGCGTCCCATATCGTGGAGGAACTGGTGCAGGGCGATCTGGGGATGGAATGGACCGATGTCAGGCTGTTCAGCGACGATCCGGCCAAGGGTCAGGGCGCCGTCCCGCGCGAGGATTTGCTGGCCGTGCGCCTGAAGGGTGCCGTGGGCGAGATCGAGCAGCGCTTCGATGCCGTCTCGGCCTATTTCGTGCCCACCAAGGCCGGCGTCGATGCCTTCACCCGGCTGGAACAGCGCGGCGCGCGGGTGCGGATCCTGACCAATTCGCTGGAAGCGACCGATGTGCTGCCTGTTCATGCGGGCTATTCCAAACGGCGCGAGGCGATGCTCGATGCGGGGGTCGAACTTTACGAGTTGCGTCGTCAGGCAGCATCCATCACCCCGCGCGACAAGGTTGGGCCGTTCGGATCGTCGGGGTCCAGCCTGCACGCCAAGACATTCGCCGTCGATGCCGAACGGATCTTCGTCGGATCGTTCAATTTCGACCCTCGATCCACCACCTTGAACACCGAAATGGGACTGCTGATCGAGAGCCCCGATCTGGCACGCGGCGCGCACGAGAGGTTCGACAGGGGCCTTGACGGCATGGCGTGGCGGGTCGAGCGGCTGGACGGCAAGCTGATCTGGACCGACCCCTCGGACCCCGGCGCGGCCCCGCTGACGTCGGAACCCGGCGGCAGTCCGTTGCGCAATGCAGCGATCACGGTCATCGGCTGGCTGCCAGTGGAATGGTTGCTCTGACCGGAACCCAACGGCATCCCTCGGGTGTTCGGCTTGGCAAGCAAGTCAGGGACGCCCCGATGACCGTCAGAAGAAACGCAAAGCCGGACCCCATTCGATGCACGACGGAATGAGGGGCACAGGCCCCGCGCGCCGCACGCCCTTCGTCTATCCGGCGGCGGTGCGAAGCGCGATCATGGTGATCGCGATTGTCGTTCTGGCGATGGCATTCTGGAAACTTTCCTTCGTTGCCCTGCTGGCATTCGCCGGCGTATTGATTGCGGTTCTGCTGCGCCACGCGGCCAACGCCCTTGCACGCCACACGCCGTTGTCTCCGACAGTCGGCGTGATCGCGGTCGTGCTGACTGTCATCGCGGTGATCGTCGCCTTCTTCATGACGCTGGGACCGCGTATCGCGTCCGAGATGGGTCAGATCGCGCAGATCCTGCCCGAAACAATCCGCGACATCGAAAGCATGTTGCAGAACCAGTCCTGGGGCGACTTCGTGCTGCGGCAGTTGCCGGATCCCAGGGACGGCACGGACTGGAACGTCTTCGGCGCGATCGGCGGAACGCTATCGACGGTCATCAGCGCGGCCACCAACATCGTCGTCCTGGTTTCGGTGGCTGTCTTTCTTGCCGTCAATCCGGGGCTCTATCGGCGCGGCGTGCTGCACCTGGTGCCAAGACAGCACCGCGACAGGGCGGGCGAAGTGCTGGATGCGCTGGGGCAGAACCTGTGGTTCTGGCTGCTGGGGCAGATGGTGGACATGGCCTTCGTCGCGGTCCTGACCGGGCTTGGCCTATGGCTGATCGGGGTGCCGCTGGCGGTGACGCTGGGGCTGATCGCGGGCATCACGAACTTCATCCCGTATGTCGGCCCATTCATTTCGGCCGTCCCGGCAATCCTGATCGCCTTTGCGAACGAACCTTCAGACGCGATCTGGACGGCGGTGGTCTTCATCGCGGTGCAGCAACTGGAAGGCAACGTGCTGATGCCGCTCATCCAGAAGCGCGCCGTCTCGCTTCCCCCGGCGCTCAGCGTCCTTGCGATCCTTGCCTTCGGGGTGATGTTCGGCTTCATCGGGCTGCTGATCGCCACGCCGCTGATGCTGTCGGTGATGGTGCTGGTGCAGATGCTTTACGTTCAGGATGTGCTGGAGGATGACGAGGTAAGCCCGAAGGTCGACAGCTCGTAACCGGGGCCGATCGCTTGACACTTGCGACTGCTTCGCATTCACACTAGGTCGGTCGGCAGAGCGGGAGTTTCCGGTGGACAGAATGAAACCAGTTCGTCTATCGGCATTCGTCGCCCTTGCCGCCGTTCTGGCCACAGCCGCCGCCGCTCGGGAGGCCGAGCCGTTCAAGGTCGTCACGACCTTCACCATTCTTCGGGACATGGCCCAGGCCGTCGCCGGCGACGCGGCAGAGGTTGTGTCGATTACCAAACCCGGTGCCGAGATCCACGGCTATGAACCGACGCCGCAGGATATCGTCGGCGCATCCGATGCCGATCTGATCCTGTATAACGGCTTAAATCTGGAACGCTGGTTCGAGCAGTTCATCGCCAATCTCGGCGACATGCCGTCCGCGATCCTGACGGACGGGATCGACCCCATCTCGATTGCGGAAGGCGAATACGAAGGGGCGCCCAATCCGCATGGCTGGATGGGGCTAGACAATGCGCTGGTCTATGTGGACAACATCCGCGACGCCCTGTCGGAGCATGACCCAAGCAACGCGGATGCCTATGCGGCCAACGCGGAAACCTACAAGCAGCGCATCCGCGACACGGTCGGCCCGTTGCGCGACCGGATCAGGGCACTGCCGGAGGACCGGCGCTGGCTGGTGAGTTGCGAGGGGGCGTTCAGCTATCTGGCGCGGGATTTCGGGCTGAAGGAAGCGTATCTCTGGCCCATCAATGCGGACCAGACCGGCACGCCGCAGCAGGTGCGCGCTGTCATCGACACGGTCCGCGACAACGACATCCCCGCCGTCTTCTGCGAATCCACGGTCAATCAGGCCCCCGCCAAGCAGGTCGCGCGCGAGACGGGCGCCGAATATGGCGGCATGCTTTATGTCGACAGCCTCAGCGATGCGGACGGACCCGTGCCCACCTATCTCGACCTGTTGCGCGTCGATGCGCAGACCATCGCCGACGCGCTGGCCCCCGATGGCGACTGACGTGCAACAGGCCCCGGACGCCGAAGGCAGCGGGATCCGGGCATGCGGCGTGACCGTGACCTATCGCAACGGGCATACCGCGTTGCACGATGCCAGCTTCGCCATTCCGCGCGGCACGATCACGGCGCTTGTCGGAGTGAACGGATCGGGCAAGTCGACGCTGTTCAAGGCGATCATGGGCTTCGTCCCCGCCGCGCAGGGCGAGATTTCGCTGCTGGGCATGACCGTCAAGCAAGCGCTGGCCGCGAACCTCGTCGCCTATGTTCCGCAGGCCGAGGAAGTGGACTGGGCCTTTCCGGTGCTGGTCGAGGACGTGGTGATGATGGGCCGCTACGGGCATATGGGCTTCCTGCGCCGTGCCCGACAGGCCGACCGCGATGCTGTGAACGAGGCGCTGAGGCGCGTCGGCATGCAGGATTTCCGTCACCGCCAGATTGGCGAGTTGTCGGGCGGGCAGCGCAAGCGCGTCTTTCTGGCGCGCAGTCTGGCACAGGACGGTCAGGTCATCCTGCTGGACGAACCCTTCACCGGCGTCGACGTGAAGACCGAAGAACAGATCATCGGGCTGCTGCGCGAATTGCGGGACGAAGGCCGCGTGATGCTGGTTTCGACCCACAATCTGGGATCGGTCCCCGAATTCTGCGACCGGACGATCCTGATCAAGGGCACGGTGCTCACGCATGGCCCGACAGCCGCCATCTTCACCCGCGACAACCTGGAGCGGGCCTTTGGGGGTGTGCTGCGGCATTTCACGCTGGGCGGCGCGGATCTGCATGACGACGACGACCCGCGCGAAGTGCGTATCATCACCGACGACGAGCGGCCCTTCGTGCATTACGGCGAAAAGAGATCGCCCCGGCCGGCGGTCGACCGCGTTCTGCGCGAAACCGGGAACGAAGCCGCACCGGACAGAGACACGGACAGCACGGGCGGAACATGATCGATCTGCTGACCGAACCCTTCACCTATAGCTATATGTTCAACGCGATGTGGGTGTCGGCGCTTGTGGGCGGCGTCTGCGCGTTCCTGTCGTGCTATCTGATGCTGAAAGGCTGGTCGTTGATCGGCGATGCGCTTTCCCACTCGGTCGTGCCGGGCGTCGCGGGGGCCTATATTCTCGGACTTCCCTTTGCCTTGGGCGCCTTTGTCGCCGGGGGCCTTGCGGCGGGGTCGATGCTGTTCCTGTCGGGGCGGTCGGGACTAAAGATCGACGTCATCATCGGCATCATCTTCACCGCATTCTTCGGACTGGGGCTGTTCATGGTGTCACTGTCGCCGATGTCGGTCAGCATCCAGACGATCATCATGGGCAACATCCTGGCGATCACACCGGGCGACACCCTGCAACTGGCGATCATCGGCTTCGTCAGCCTGGGGGTGCTGCTGACGAAATGGCGCGATCTGACGGTTGTCTTCTTCGACGAAAACCATGCCCGCACCATCGGCCTGCGCCCCGACGTGCTGAAGGCGATGTTCTTCATCCTGCTGTCGGCGGCTATCGTCGCGGCGATGATGACGGTCGGCGCGTTTCTGGTGATCGCGCTGGTGGTCACGCCGGGGGCTACCGCCTATCTGCTTTGCGACCGCTTTCCGCGGCTGATCGTGGTCTCTGTCCTGATCGGAACGATCACCAGCTTTCTGGGGGCCTATGCCAGTTATTTCCTCGACGGGGCGACGGGGGGCATCATCGTCACGCTTCAGACGCTGATTTTCCTGGTGGCGGTGGTGCTGGCGCCGAAGCACGGAATGCTGGCCGCACGGCGCCGGGCCCAGCGAGTGCTGGCGACACCCGGAACCGAACCGGCAGCGAGGGATCTGCGGCCGTGATCGACACACTGCTGCTGCCCTTCCAGTTTCCGTTCATGCAGAACGCCTTCTGGATCTGCCTGCTGGTCGCGCCGCCGACCGCGCTGCTGTCGTGCTATATGGTTTTGAAAGGCTGGGCGCTGATGGGCGATGCGGTTAGCCATGCGACGCTGCCGGGCATCGTGCTGGCCTGGATGTTGGGACTGCCGTTGATCGTCGGCGCGTTCGCGGCGGGGATGACCTGCGCGCTGGCGACGGGATTTCTGTCGCGCAACAGCCGGGTCAAGCAGGACACGGTCATGGGCGTGGTCTTTTCGGGCATGTTCGGCGTGGGCATCGTCCTTTACACCTCGATCACGACGAACGAGCATCTGGACCATGTCCTGTTCGGCAACATGCTGGGGGTCGGGGCCCGCGACTTGTGGACGTCGGGGCTGATCGGGGCGGTCGTTTCGTTGATGCTGGTGCTGAAGTGGCGCGACCTGTTGCTGCATGCCTTCGATCCGGCGCAGGCGCAGGCATCGGGTCTGCATGTCGGGCTGCTGCATTACGGACTGCTCGGCGCGCTGTCGCTAACCATCGTTTCCACCCTGTCCTCGACCGGGCTGATCCTTGCCGTGGCGCTGCTGGTGACGCCTGGCGCCATCGCCTTCCTGACAGTGCGCAGCTTTGGCTGGATGCTGGTGGTGTCGGTGGCGGTCTGTCTTGGCGGGATGCTGGCGGGAACCTATGCCAGCTTTTTCATCGACAGCGCGCCGGCAGCAACGATCGTTCTGGTGCTGACCGCGATCTTCATCGCCGCCTTCCTACGCCGTCTGGCGATCACGCATCGCACATCGCGGACCGCCGCACGCGGCAGCGTATGAACCGCAGCCGTCTGGCCTGACGAAAAAGGCCCCCGCATCGCGGGGGCCTTTCGGTTTCAGTGCATCGGCGCCTATTCGTCGCGGCTTTCGGGCAGGTCGGCCATGCTGTCGGCGAACACGTCGTCTGCGTTCAGCGACTCCTCCGCTGGCGCGGCGAGTGCGGCCGCCGCCTGCGCTTCTTCCTGCGCGGCCTTGAGCACCTTCAAGTCACGCTCGGCGGCGATACGGCGGACCTTCTGGGTCGCGCCGCCGGTGCCGGCGGGGATCAGGCGCCCGACGATGACGTTTTCCTTCAGACCGACCAACTTGTCGCGTTTGCCCTGAACCGACGCTTCGGTCAGCACCCGCGTCGTTTCCTGGAAGGACGCGGCCGAGATGAAGCTGCGGGTTTGCAGCGACGCCTTGGTGATGCCCAGCAGGATCGGTTCGCCCGTCGCGGGACGGCCGCCCTTCTTCAGCGCCTTCTCGTTGGCCTCGTCGAACTCGGCCTTGTCGACATGCTCGCCCTTCAGCAGCGTGGTCTCGCCGCTGTCCTGGATCTCCCATTTCTGGAGCATCTGGCGGACGATCACCTCGATATGCTTGTCGTTGATCTTGACGCCTTGCAGGCGATAGACGTCCTGCACCTCGTCGATCATGTAATCGGCAAGCGCCTCGACCCCCAGAATGGCAAGGATGTCGTGCGGCGCCGGGTTGCCGTCCATCAGGTAATCGCCCTTCTGGATGAAGTCGCCTTCCTGCACCGGAATATGCTTGCCCTTGGGCACCATATACTCGATGGGCTCCAGGCTTTCGTCGGCAGGCACGATCGAGATCCGGCGCTTGTTCTTGTAGTCGCGCCCAAACTTCACGTAACCATCCGCCTCGGCGATGATGGCGTGATCCTTGGGACGGCGGGCCTCGAACAGTTCGGCCACACGCGGCAGACCGCCGGTAATGTCCTTCGTCTTGGCCCCCTCGCGCGGGATGCGCGCAACCACGTCGCCGGCTTTCACCTCGGCACCTTCTTCAAGCGACAGGATCGCGTCGACCGACATCGGATAGGTCACGGGGTTGCCCTGATCGTTACGCACCGGTTCGCCATCCTGATCGACGATCAGGATTTCGGGCTTGAGATCCCCCCCCTTGGGCGCAGACCGCCAGTCGCTGACGATCTTCTGCGTCATGCCGGTGGCATCGTCCGTCTCGTCCCGCACCGAGATGCCGGTGATAAGATCGACGAACCGCGCCGTGCCGGCCTTTTCGGCGATGATCGGCAACGTGTAGGGATCCCATTCGAACAGGCGATCCCCCCGCTTGACCTCGGCCCCGTCGGCAACGTGGACCGTGGTGCCATAGCCCAGCTTGAAGCTGGCGCGCTCGACTCCGTTCTTGTCGATGATGGCCAGCGACATGTTGCGCCCCATGACGACGGCAAGTCCCGCATCGTTCACCAGCAATTGGGCGTTGCGGTATTCGGCGCGGCCCTCCTGCCCGGCTTCCTGGAAGGATTGCTGGCCGCCCTGCGCCACGCCGCCGATGTGGAAGGTCCGCATCGTCAACTGGGTGCCGGGTTCGCCGATGGATTGCGCGGCGATGATACCTACCGCCTCGCCCTGGTTGACCATCGTGCCGCGGGCCAGATCGCGCCCGTAGCACATGGCGCAGACGCCTTCTTCGGCCTCGCAGGTCAGCGGGCTGCGGATCCGCGCCGAAGCCAGGCCCGACGTTTCGACGATGTCGGCCTTGCGCTCGTCGATCAGCTCGCCTTGGGCGACCATCACCTCGTCGGTGCCCGGACGCACCAGATCCTCGGCCGCGACGCGGCCCAGCACACGCTCGCCCAGCGACGACACGATTTCACCGTCGTTGGTCGCGGCCTTGGCGGTCACGGCGCGTTCGGTGCCGCAATCGACCATGCGGACGATGCAATCCTGCGCCACGTCCACCAGACGTCGCGTCAGATAACCCGAGTTCGCGGTCTTGAGCGCGGTATCGGACAGCCCCTTGCGCGCGCCATGGGTAGAGTTGAAGTATTCAAGAACGGTCAGACCTTCCTTGAAGTTCGAGATGATCGGCGTCTCGATGATCTCGCCCGAGGGCTTGGCCATCAGGCCGCGCATGCCGCCCAGCTGCTTCATCTGGGTCACGGATCCCCGCGCCCCCGAATGGGCCATCATGTAGACGCTGTTCGGTTCGTTCTCGGCACCGTCGGTCTGGCCGGGCTGCGAGATGGTGGACATCATCGCCTCGGTGACCTTGTCGTTGCACTTGGACCAGGCATCGACCACCTTGTTGTACTTTTCGCCCTGGGTGATCAGGCCGTCCATGTACTGCTGCTCGAAATCCTTCACCTGTTCGCGCGTCTGCTCGACGATCGGCCACTTGGTGTCGGGCACGACCATATCGTCCTTGCCAAAACTGATGCCGGCACGGAACGCTTCACGGAAACCGATGGTCATGATCTGATCGCAGAAAATGACGCTCTCTTTCTGGCCGCAATAACGGTAGACGGTGTCGATCACCTGCTGCACTTCCTTCTTGCGCAACAGGCGGTTGACCAGATCGAACGGCGCCTTGGCGTTCATCGGCAGAAGCGCGCCAAGCCGCACGCGACCCGGCGTCGTCTCGAACCGCTTGATGACCTCGTTTCCCTCGTCGTCGATCTGCGGCAGGCGCGCCTGGATCCTGGCGTGCAGATGCACCTCGCCCGCGTCGAGGGCATGCTGCACCTCGTCCACGTTCGAGAAGATCATCCCCTCGCCCTTCATGCCGTCGCGCTGCATCGAGGTATAGTAAAGCCCAAGCACCATGTCCTGCGACGGCACGATGATCGGCGCGCCGTTCGCGGGCGACAGCACGTTGTTCGTGGACATCATCAGAACGCGGCATTCCAGCTGCGCCTCGAGGCTGAGCGGCACGTGAACGGCCATCTGGTCGCCGTCGAAATCGGCGTTGAAGGCCGAGCAGACCAGCGGATGAAGCTGGATCGCCTTGCCTTCGATCAGCACCGGCTCGAACGCCTGGATGCCCAGACGGTGCAACGTCGGCGCGCGGTTCAGCATCACGGGATGCTCGCGGATCACCTCGTCCAGGATGTCCCAGACTTCGGGGCGTTCCTTTTCGACCAGTTTCTTGGCCTGTTTGACCGTGCTGGACAGCCCCTTCGCTTCAAGCCGCGAATAGATGAACGGCTTGAACAGCTCCAGCGCCATCTTCTTGGGCAATCCGCACTGATGCAGCTTCAACTCGGGTCCGGTCACGATGACCGAACGACCCGAGAAGTCCACGCGTTTGCCCAGCAGGTTCTGCCGGAACCGGCCCTGCTTGCCCTTCAGCATGTCCGACAGCGATTTTAGCGGCCGCTTGTTTGCCCCGGTGATGACGCGGCCGCGGCGGCCGTTGTCGAACAGCGCATCGACGGATTCCTGCAACATCCGCTTCTCGTTGCGGATAATGATGTCGGGCGCGCGCAACTCGATCAGCCGCTTGAGGCGGTTGTTGCGGTTGATGACCCGGCGGTAAAGGTCGTTGAGATCCGATGTGGCGAACCGGCCGCCATCCAACGGCACCAGCGGGCGCAATTCAGGCGGGATGACCGGAACGACGGTCAACACCATCCATTCGGGCCGATTGCCGGATTCGATGAAGTTCTCGACGATCTTCAGCCGCTTGATGATCTTCTTCGGCTTCAGCTCGCCCGTGGCTTCCTTCAACTCCTCGCGCAGACGCTCGGCCTCGCCTTCGAGGTCGATCATCGAAAGCATCTCGCGGATGGCTTCGGCGCCGATATTGGCCGTGAACGCGTCCATGCCATAGGCATCCTGCGCGTCCATGAACTCTTCCTCGGTCAGCATCTGGCCGTAGGTCAGGTCGGTCAGCCCCGGCTCGATCACCACGTAGTTCTCGAAGTAGAGAACCCGTTCGAGATCGCGCAGGGTCATGTCCAGCATCAGGCCGATGCGGCTGGGAAGCGATTTCAGGAACCAGATATGCGCGCAGGGGGCGGCCAGTTCGATATGGCCCATACGCTCGCGCCGGACCTTTTGCAGCGTCACCTCGACGCCGCACTTCTCGCAGACGACGCCGCGATACTTCATGCGCTTGTATTTGCCGCACAGGCATTCGTAATCCTTGATCGGACCGAAGATGCGCGCGCAAAACAGGCCGTCACGCTCGGGCTTGAACGTGCGATAGTTGATGGTTTCGGGCTTCTTGATCTCACCGAAGGACCACGACAGGATCCGTTCGGGGCTGGCGAGGCTGATCTTGATCTCGTCGAACGTCTTGGGCGCCGCGACGGGCGAGAACGGGTTGTTCGTCAGTTCCTGGTTCATCTCTTGTCCTTAGAAAGGGGTGCCGAAGGAAGGGTGAGCGAGGCCGGTGGCCTCACTCGGCGTCCTCCTCCTCGGCATCCAGGAGTTCCATGTTCAGGCCGAGGCCGCGGACTTCCTTGACGAGCACGTTGAAGCTCTCGGGAACGCCCGCCTCGAAATTGTCCTCGCCCTTGACGATGCTCTCGTAGACCTTGGTACGTCCGGCCACGTCGTCCGACTTGACGGTCAGCATCTCCTGCAAGGTGTAGGCCGCGCCATAGGCTTCCAGGGCCCAGACCTCCATCTCGCCAAAGCGCTGGCCGCCGAACTGCGCCTTGCCGCCTAGGGGCTGCTGAGTGACCAGGCTGTAGGGTCCGGTCGAACGCGCGTGGATCTTGTCGTCGACAAGGTGATGCAGCTTCAGCAGGTACTTCATCCCCACCGTCACCTTGCGGCTGAACTTCTCGCCCGTGCGGCCGTCGAAAAGGTCCGACTGACCCGACGTGTCGAAGCCCGCGCGAACGAGCGAGTCGTTCACGTCCGCCTCTTTCGCCCCGTCGAAGACCGGCGTGGCGATCGGCACGCCGCGCACCACGTTCGTCGCGATCTCGACGGTGCGATCCTCGTCCATGTCGGCGATGCCCTCGTCATAGACGTCGTCGCCATAGGCGACACGCAGCGCTTCCTTGACCGGGGTCAGATCGCCGCTGCGGCGGAAATCCACCAGCGCTTCGTCGATCTTCAGGCCCAGACCGCGCGCGGCCCATCCCATGTGGGTTTCGAGGATCTGGCCGACATTCATCCGGCTGGGCACGCCCAGAGGGTTGAGGACGAAATCCACCGGCGTGCCGTCCGCGAGGAACGGCATGTCCTCCGTCGGGACCACCTTCGAAATGACGCCCTTGTTGCCGTGGCGGCCGGCCATCTTGTCGCCCGGTTGCAGCTTGCGCTTGACCGCGACGAACACCTTGACCATCTTCATCACGCCCGGCGGCAGGTCGTCGCCACGACGCACCTTTTCGACCTTGTCCTCGAACCGCGCGTCGAGCGTCCGCTTCTGGATCTCGTACTGCTCGTGCAGGGCTTCCATGATCTGGGCGTCCTGTTCTTCGCCCAGCGCAAGCTGCCACCACTGGCCGCGGCTCAGCTGATCGTCCAGCAGCGCCTCGGTGATCTGGGTGTTCGCCTTGACGCCCTTCGGCCCCTTCACCGCAGTCTTGCCCAGGATCAGGTCGCGCAGTCGCGCATAGATGTTGCGGTCCAAGATCGCCAGCTCGTCGTCGCGGTCCCGGCGCAGGCGGTCGATCTCCTCGCGCTCGATCTGAAGCGCGCGTTCGTCCTTCTCGACGCCGTGCCGGTTGAAGACGCGCACCTCGACCACCGTGCCGTAATCGCCGGGCGGAAGACGCAGGGACGTGTCGCGCACGTCGCTGGCTTTTTCGCCGAAGATGGCGCGCAGCAGCTTTTCCTCGGGGGTCATCGGGGATTCGCCCTTAGGGGTGATCTTGCCCACCAAAATGTCGGCCGGACCGACCTCGGCCCCGATATAGACGATGCCCGCCTCGTCGAGGTTGCGCAGCGCCTCCTCGCCGACATTGGGGATGTCGCGGGTGATCTCTTCCGGGCCCAGCTTGGTGTCGCGGGCGGCAACCTCGAACTCCTCGATATGGATCGAGGTAAAGACATCGTCGCGGGTGATCCGCTCGGAAATCAGGATCGAATCTTCATAGTTGTAACCGTTCCAGGGCATGAACGCGACGACCACGTTCTTGCCGAGGGCCAGCTCGCCCATGTCGGTGCTGGGACCGTCGGCGATCACGTCGCCCTTGGTCACGGCATCGCCCACCTTCACCAGCGGACGCTGGTTGATGCAGGTGTTCTGGTTGGATCGCTGGAACTTGCGCAGCCGGTAGATATCGACCCCGGCATCGCCCAGCTCGAGATCGGACGTTGCCCGCACGACGATCCGGGTGGCATCGACCTGATCGACGATCCCGCCACGGCGCGCCATGATCGCAGCGCCCGAATCGCGGGCGACGACTTCTTCGATGCCGGTGCCGACCAGCGGTGCCTCGGCCTGCAACAGCGGCACGGCCTGGCGCTGCATGTTCGACCCCATCAGCGCGCGGTTGGCGTCGTCGTTCTCCAGAAACGGAATCAACGATGCCGCGACCGAGACGAGCTGCTTTGGCGACACGTCGATCAGATCGACGCTTTCGTTGGGCGCCAGCGTGTAATCGCCGGCCTGCCGCGTGCTGACCAGATCGTTCACGAACCGGCCATCGGCATCGAGATTGGCGTTCGCCTGCGCAACGGTGTGGCGCATCTCCTCGGTGGCGGACATATAGTGCACTTCGTCCGTCACCTGCCCGTCCTTTACGACGCGATAGGGCGTTTCGATGAAGCCGTACTTGTTCACCCTTGCGAAAGTCGCAAGGCTGTTGATCAGGCCGATATTCGGGCCTTCCGGCGTTTCGATCGGGCACATGCGGCCGTAATGGGTCGGGTGCACGTCACGCACTTCGAAGCCCGCACGCTCGCGCGTCAGACCGCCCGGCCCAAGCGCCGACAGGCGCCGCTTGTGCGTCACTTCGGACAGCGGGTTGGTCTGGTCCATGAATTGCGACAGCTGGGACGATCCGAAAAACTCTCGCACCGCAGCGGCGGCCGGCTTGGCGTTGATCAGATCCTGCGGCATCACCGTGTCGATCTCGACCGACGACATGCGTTCCTTGATCGCCCGCTCCATCCGCAACAGACCGACGCGATACTGGTTCTCCATCAGCTCGCCGACCGACCGGACGCGACGGTTGCCCAGATGGTCGATATCGTCGATGTCGCCGCGCCCGTCGCGCAGGTCGACCAGCGCCTTGATGCAGGCGACGATGTCGTCGCGGTCGAGCGTGCGCTGCGTGTCGGGCTTGTCCAGGTCGAGGCGCATGTTCATCTTGACCCGGCCCACGGCGGACAGGTCATAGCGTTCCTTGTCGAAGAACAGCGTGTCGAACAGGTTGCTGGCGGCCTCGACCGTGGGCGGCTCGCCGGGACGCATGACGCGGTAAATGTCCATCAGCGCGGTGTCGCGGTTCAGGTTCTTGTCCGCGGCCATCGTGTTGCGGATGTAGGGGCCGACATTGATGTTGTCGATGTCGAGAACGGGGATGTCGGTGATGCCGGCATCCAGCAGATCCTTCAGCGTTCCGCCCGAAACCTCGCCGTCCTTGTCGGTCTCCCAGGTCAGCTCGTCCCCGGCTTCGACATAGATGGCGCCGGTTTCCTCGTCGATGATGTCGCGCGCGACATAGCGCCCGACGATCTGGTCGAAGGGCAGCAGCAGGTCGGTGACATTGCCCGCGTCGATCAGTTGCTTGACGGCCCGCGGCGTGACCTTCTTGCCGGCCTCGGCGATCACCTCGCCCGTGCCCGCATCGACCAGGTCATAGGTCGGACGGGTGCCGCGCACACGCTCGGGGAAGAAGCGCGTGACCCAGCCCTTGTTCTTTTCGAGCCTGAAGTCGACGGTGTTGTAATAGGCGTCCATGATCGCCTCCTGATCCAGCCCGAGGGCATAGAGCAGGGTCGTCACCGGCAGTTTCCGGCGGCGGTCGATCCGGCAGAACACCAGATCCTTGGCGTCGAACTCGAAGTCCAGCCACGAACCCCGATAGGGGATGATCCGGCAGGCGAACAGCAGTTTGCCCGACGAATGTGTCTTGCCTTTGTCGTGGTCGAAGAACACGCCCGGCGAACGGTGCATCTGGGACACGATCACCCGTTCGGTCCCGTTGACGACGAAGGTGCCGTTTGGCGTCATCAGGGGCATGTCGCCCATGAACACGTCCTGTTCCTTGATGTCCTTGACGGACTTGGCGCCGGTATCCTCGTCCACATCGAACACGATCAGGCGCAGCGTCACCTTCAGCGGCGCGGCATAGGTCATGTCGCGCTGCTGGCATTCCTCGACATCGTATTTCGGCTTCTCAAGCTCGTACGACTTGAACTCCAGCACGGCCGTCTCGTTGAAATCCTTGATCGGGAACACTGATTCGAAGACGCCGCGAATACCCTCGCCCTCGGCGGGGTCCGGCCCGTCGCCCGACCGCAGGAACAGGTCATAGCTGGATTTCTGAACCTCGATCAGGTTCGGCATTTCCAGAACTTCGCGAATTTTGCCGTAGTATTTGCGCAGCCGCTTCTGGCCGAGATACGAAGATGCCATTTGGAGTGTTGTCCTTCAGTCCTGTGCGGGGCTGCCGGCCGTTGGGTCGACGGCGGGCATCCCCTGTAGAGGTCGGATCGCATCCATCCGAGGGGCGCATCCCAGAACGCCCCGCCCGATGCGATCGCCGGACCTTGCGAAACGCATCCCG
Organism: Oceaniovalibus guishaninsula JLT2003; assembly: GCF_000299575.1. Lineage (GTDB taxonomy): Bacteria > Pseudomonadota > Alphaproteobacteria > Rhodobacterales > Rhodobacteraceae > Palleronia > Palleronia guishaninsula. The sequence continues at coordinate 5,826 of NZ_AMGO01000007.1, read as the reverse complement.
CGGATGCGCTTGGCAAGGTCGGTTCAAGCCATAGGTTGTCTCACGCGGAAATCGCTACCCTTTCGTCAATACGGTCCGCATCGAGCGATGCGTCGAGCTTGTGCCAGATGTCCAGCAATTGCCGATGCGATGCGTCCCTGTCATATCTTTGCGCCAGACTACGCGAGGCTGCCCGCCGCATCCGGTCCAGACGCGTCGGATCGACGCGATATTCCTTCACAACAGCCGCCACGGCGCGCGCGAACGACACGACATCGCCATCCTCGATCACGATCCCCGTCGTCTCGTCGAAATATTCGTTGCCACCGACGCCCGTATAACCGACCACGATACAACCTGCCAACATCGCTTCGGCCGGAGGAAGACCGAAACCTTCCCGTTCGGAAAACGACAGGTAGACGAGCGCATCCCGCATGACCAGATGCACCTCGTTCAAAGACATGTTCTCGATCTTCACAAACTCGACATCGCGCATCTCGGGCATGGCGCGCAACATCGTCGTGACGAAATCCACCTCCTGGCTGCGCCTCCGGGTCATATAGGCAATCTGCATCTTCTTTTCAGGGGTATAGGTCAATTCGGGCGAGGCGACCGGCAGGTGAAGTGCGGCACACCGCTCCGCAGGGACCAACGTCTGCGCAACATCGACGCAAACCTGGGATATGCAGACCAGCAATCTGGCACGGTCGAGGATTCGGTCGCCGCCCTGGTTGTCACGCAACCACGGACGCAGAAAACCGACGACGTTCTGCACCATCACCACGATTTCCATGTCGGGAAACGCAGCGGCATAGCGATCATAGGCGAAATCCGGCACGACGAGCACATCGCTCTGCCGTATCTTGGCCAAAGCGTTCGGCTTGAAACCCCGTGCCATGTTGCGGACCCGTGCCCGCTTCTGGGCGATCCCGCCGCGATAACGATACCACGGTTCGACCCGTCCGGGCAGATCAGGACTGTAGAAGGCCGGCCCATCGAAGGGGGCGAAAGGATAACGGTAATACCGGGACCGATACAGGGGCGCGACCCGATAGCCGCCGGCTTGAAGAACGGACATGAAATCGAAGAGGATGTTCAACCCTCCGTATACTTCCAGCGTCTCGACGATCGCGAAGTAGTATGTCCGATCGGTCAAGGTGCCCGCTCCGCCAGAAATGCAAGCGGGGCCGATGGACCGGCCCCGCGCAACCGCCCGCACCGCAGTGCGGAAGCGGCCCTTACTTCAGTTCGACTTCGGCCCCGGCCGCTTCGAGCTTGGACTTGATGTCTTCGGCTTCGGTCTTGGAGACCTGCTCCTTGACGGCCTTGCCGCCGGCCTCGACCAGATCCTTGGCTTCTTTCAGGCCAAGACCGGTGATGGCGCGGACTTCCTTGATGACGTTGATTTTCTGCGCACCGGCAGATTTCAGGATCACGTCGAACTCGGTCTGCTCCTCGGCGGCGGCACCGCCGGCATCGCCCGCGGGGCCCGCCATCATGACCGCGCCGCCGGCGGCGGGCTCGATGCCGTATTCGTCCTTGAGGATGGTTTTCAGTTCCTGCGCTTCGAGAAGGGTCAGACCCACGATCTCTTCGGCGAGTTTCTTCAGATCGGCCATTTTGGTTTCCAGTTCGTTAAGGTGTATTCCGACATCGCGATTGCGATTGGTCCACGGGGATCAGGCGGCTTCCGCCCTTTCCTCGATCGTCGAAAGGATGCTGGCGATGTTGCTGGCAGGCGCGCCGATGGCACCGGCGATGCTGCTGGCAGGCGCACCGATACACGCAACCACCGAAGCGATAAGCTCCTCGCGGCTGGGCAGCTGTGCGACGGCCTTCACACCGGCGACATCCAATGCCGTCTCGCCCATCGCGCCGCCGAGAATCTCGAATTTCGGATTCGACTTCGCGTATTCGTCCGCCACCTTGGCCGCAGCCACCGGGTCTTCGGAATAGGACAGGACAGTCATGCCCGTCAAAAGCTTGCCGATGCTTGCGCCCGGCTTGCCTTCAAGGGCGATCTTGGCGAGCTTGTTCTTGGCAACACGCACGGATCCACCTGCCGCACGCATGCGCGACCGCAGATCCTGCATCTCGACGACCGTGAGACCCGCGTAGTGTGCAACCACCACGACGCCAGAGCTTTCGAAGATCTGGCCGAGTTCCTCGACCACTTTCTCTTTCTGGGCTCTATCCACAGTTCACTCCAAGTTCTGGCGGGATACCCCGCCATTGAGAGGAAGATCCTCTCGGCTCATGCTCGGCCCCACGAACGGGCGCCGAAGTCCTTACTGAACGGGGAAAGACAAACGACCCAAGGAACCCTCAGGAAGATCCGGCTGTTTCCCGTCTATGGCAGGATATTGAGGTTCCGAAGAACCACCCGCCGTCTCGGACGAAAGACGGGGCACCGAATCCGGTCCCCCGCCGTGCGCTCTCTAGTATGACGCGCCGGGAATTGCAAACCCCGACACCTCTTTTCTTGCCGTTCAGTTGCCGGTGGCGCTGGCCACATCGACGGTCACGCCCGGCCCCATGGTCGAGGTCAGCGCGACCTGCCGCATGTAGGTGCCCTTGGCGCCCGTCGGTTTGGCGCGCCCCACGGCCTCGACGAAGGCGCGGATGTTCTCGACCAGCTTGGCTTCATCGAAGGATGCCTTGCCGATGCCTGCATGGATAACGCCGGCCTTCTCGGCCTTGAACTGCACCTGACCGCCCTTGGCGGCCTCGACCGCCTCGGCCACATCCATCGTCACCGTTCCGACCTTGGGGTTCGGCATCAGGTTGCGCGGACCCAGAATCTTGCCCAGACGCCCGACGATCGGCATCATGTCCGGCGTCGCGATGCAACGGTCGAAGTCGATCTTGCCGCCCTGGATCTGTTCCATCAGATCCTCGGCGCCCACGATGTCGGCCCCGGCCTTCTCGGCCTCCTCGGCCTTGGCGCCGCGCGCGAAGACCGCCACACGGACGGCCTTGCCGGTGCCGTTGGGCAGGTTCACCGTGCCACGAACCATCTGGTCCGCATGGCGCGGATCGACGCCCAGATTCATCGCAATCTCGACGGTTTCGTCGAACTTGGCACTGGCATTCGCCTTAACCAGCGCCACGGCTTCCTCGACCGTCAGGTTCGATTTCCCCTCGACGGCCTTGCGGGCGGCCTGCGCGCGTTTTCCCAGCTTTGCCATCACTTCACCTCGATACCCATGGACGCCGCGGATCCGACGATGATCTTCATCGCGCTCTCGACGTCGGTGGCGTTGAGATCCTTCATCTTCGCTTCGGCGATCTCGCGCACCTGCTTGAGCGACACGCTGCCGACATTGCTGCGGCCGGTGGTCTTGGACCCGGATGTCACCTTGGCGGCCTTTTTCAGGTAATAGGACGCCGGCGGCGTCTTGATGTCCATCGTGAAGGACTTGTCCTGATAATAGGTGATGACCACCGGGGTCGGCGCGCCGGTCTCCATCTCCTGCGTGCGGGCGTTGAACGCCTTGCAGAATTCCATGATGTTGATGCCGCGCTGACCCAGCGCCGGGCCGACGGGCGGCGAAGGATTGGCCTGCCCCGCCTTTACTTGCAGCTTGAGGCTGCCGATCTTCTTCTTGGCCATCTGGCCTTCTCCTTCTTCGCGGCGGATCGCTGTCCGCCCTACATGGGCCCCGAAGGGCTATGCCGTGGTTCGGGTCGCCCCTCCCACGTCGAACCTCAGATCTGCTTGGAAACCTGAGTGTATTCCAGCTCCACCGGGGTCGCCCGGCCGAAGATCGACACGCTGACCTTCAGACGCTGCGCGTCCTCGTCCACGTCTTCGACCATGCCGTCGAAACCTTCGAAGGGGCCGTCCGTCACCTTCACCTTCTCGCCGGTATCGAACGAGATCAGGGTGCGCGGCGCTTCCTCGCCCTCCTGAACGCGGCCGAGGATCTGTTGCACCTCGGCGTCTCGCATCGGCATGGGGCGGCCCTGCGGACCCAGGAAACCGGTCACGCGGTTGATCTGGCTGATCAGATGAAAGCCGCGATCGCTCATTTCCATATGCACCAGCACGTAACCGGGCATGAAACGACGTTCCGTCGTCACTTTCTTGCCGCGCCGGATCTCGATCACCTCCTCGGTCGGAACGAGAACCTCGTCGATCTCGTCCTCGAGTCCCTTCTCGGAAACCTCGGACCGGATCTGTTCGGCGATCTTCTTCTCGAAGTTCGACAGCACGCTTACCGAATACCACCGTTTGGCCATGTCTGCGCCTGTCCTTCGTCGAGTTTCTTGCAATCACGGCAGCGCGGGCTGCCTGCTTCGCGGACACGAGCGCGCATGCCGAATCGCCGCGCGCCCCGGTCCGAAAACCAGCGCCCTGTTATCGTCCGCCCCGCTCAATGGCAAGGGCCGCGGGGCACCCCGTCAGCCGAACATCGTCAGGATGAATTGCAGACCCTGCCGGATGATGAAATCGACCGCAAAGAAGAACACCGCCGTCAGGGTCGCCATGATGAACACCATCACGGTCGTCAGCAACACCTCGCGCCGGGTCGGCCAGACGACCTTGGCGATCTCGGCGCGGGTCTGCTGGATGAACTGAAGCGGATTGGTCCTGGTCGCCATGCGCGGTTCCTTCTCGGTCGGTTGCACCTACGCGTTGCGTCCGCCGGTTTCAAGCCGCAACACCGGAACCCGCAATCCACGACTGCCGTTTTCCGTGACGAGGGAGGATCCGATGTCATCGAAATCGCACGACGAAATCTGGGACGAATGGGGCGATCTGGTCAACATGGCCCCCAAGGAAATCGAGGACTGGCTGGAGACCGACGAGAGCAAGCAGGTCGGTCAGAAGGAGGGGTCAGGCGAATCGACGGGACACGCGTCAGGGCGGCGGATCGTGAAGATCAAGCGCACCAACAAGGCCGACCTGACCGACGATGACTGGGATCACATGGCCAAGGTCGTCGGCTACATCAAGCGACACTGTGCTCAGGGAGGCCCGGATGAGGATATGGCCAATTCCGACTGGCGCTATTCGCTGATGAACTGGGGGCACGATCCCGCCAAGGATGACGGCTGCGCGTCGTAATCGCGATTGGCAGGGGCTGAGGGACTCGAACCCACGACCCTCGGTTTTGGAGACCGATGCTCTACCAACTGAGCTAAACCCCTATGCCGATCCGGGGATTACTTGCTGGCAGGTTCAGGGTCAAGCGTCGCGCCGGAACTTCGATCCCCAGGGCACGTTGGCCAACGGATTTTCAACAGCCGCGAAGGAGACCGGTATGGCGATGAATTCGCTGAAGGACGTATATCTCGATCAGCTTCAGGACATGTATTCGGCGTGCAAGCAGTCGCTGGACGCGACCGGCAAACTTGCCAAGGCAGCCGACGACAAGGAGTTGGTCGAGGCGCTGAATGCCGGCGTGAACGGTATCAGCAAAGGGATGGATCAGCTTCAGAAGCTATGCGCGGATCACGGCATCGACCCGACGGGCGAGCATTGCAAGGGCATGGAAGGTCTGGTGCGCGAAGCCAAGGCCCATGCCCTCGACGCCGAATTCGGCAGCCCGGACGTGCGCGACGCGATGATCATCACCCAGTATCAGCGCATGGTTCACTATGCGATTGCGGGATACGGCTGTCTGGCGGCCTTCGCCAACAGGCTGGATCTGGACGGCGACGCGGCCATTCTTCAGGAAGCCCTGGAACAGAATTATGAAGGCGATCGCCATATGACCGCCATAGCCACGCAGACCGTCAACAAGCAGGCGGTCTGACCTTTTTCCGTGAAAACGGTCGAACAGGGGCGCCGGACATTCCGGCGCCCCTTGTCCTTCTCAGGCGAGGATCTTGCTGACGACA
>NZ_AMGO01000006.1 GCF_000299575.1 Oceaniovalibus guishaninsula JLT2003 | reverse complement strand
CCTGCTTCCAATCGAGGCCGACTGGCGACCGAAAACCGCAGTGACGCACGACCGGCATTCTTGCACTGTCGCGCAGACCTTCAAGAACGGCCGCCGCCGCAACGAACCCTGTCACACCGTCCTCGTGCGTTCGAACGACCAAGCGGCGCCAGCCTGATCAGCAGCGCAACCCGCCGTCTACCCAAAGTCGAGACAGGGCAACGCCGCTATACAAACTTCGCCCCACGTCCTGTTCCGCGCGCACAACCCGTATGGATCGCCGCCCTTCCGGCCCGCCGTCCAAACGCCCCCGAACAACCCGCCGACGCCTCGCTGGCACTTCGCCGCCCGCCTTGTCTCTCGCACGCGACCCGCACGCATCGCTGTCGCCTGTCGGGCTGCCGTCCAGATGCGCTCAAACCACCCGCCGAGGCCCCGCTGGCTACTTCGCCGCACGTCTCGCCGAATGCATGCGACCCCCACGCATCGCTGTCGCCCTGTCGGGCGGCCGTCCAGATGCGCTCGAATAACCCGCCGATGCCTCGTCGGCTACTTCGCCGCACGTCTCGCCGAATGCACGCGACCCCCACGCATCGCTGTCGCTCTGTCGGGCTGCCGCCCAGATGCGCTCGAACCACCCGCCGAGGCCCCGCCGACTACTTCGCCGCACGCCTTCTCTCTCGCACGCGACCCCCACGCATCGCCGTCCCTCCTTCGGGCTGTCGTCCAGACGTGCTCGGACAACCGGCGATGCCGCGATGCCTGGCCACGCTCCTTGTCCTGCCGCCGTGTCCAGACGATCGGGCGACACGCTCAGGCCGGATATCGGACGTAGCCTGCAAGCCCTCCTCAAGAGGGTGCCGAACCTTGGACACGGCGCCTTCTCGGCCGATGGACCACCGAACGCGCCACTCGGACACATGCGCCTCATCGGTCGGAAGGACACCCGAGGCAGACCTGTCCATCAGCCGGCCCGGTCAGCCCGCCAGCCCGGCGCGCCTTCAGCCGCAGTAATTTTCGGCCGTCGCCCCGAAGGCGCGATAGCGTTGCCAGAACACCGCGTCGCTTTGCCGGTCGCTCTGGCGCACTTCCTGCGCGCGGTGTGGATCGCGGAAGAACTTGGCGGCGGTCTTCTGGTCGCGCCGGGTCAGCGTCGCGTCGGCCACGCGCTGGATGCAGTTGCACAGCGGCCGATTTCCCGATGCGCGGTCCGAACTCAGGCAGGCCTGCTCGATCACCCGCGCCTGCGCGCCGCCCGCCGCCATCATGCCCAGCAACGCGATCACCATCGTCTTCTTCATAGATCTCATCCTCAATTTCCCGGCTCCGGGGTTATGGCCCCCGGCTGTCCGACTGCACGTCCCACAACGCTAGCGGTCCCGCCACCCGCCTCTCAAATCACAAAGCCGCCAAGCTGCCCCGCCATCCGCATCTGTTGCCCATCGGCATGGGCCGCGCGGCGCGTCGCCCCATTGACCAAAGCCCGGCCGCCCCGCATATCCCGGCGATGACCGACATATCGCGCATCCGCAACTTTTCGATCGTGGCCCATATCGACCACGGGAAATCCACGCTGGCCGACCGGCTGATCCAGCTGACCGGCACCGTCGCCGAGCGCGACATGAAGGAACAGCTTCTCGACGCGATGGATATCGAGCGCGAGCGCGGCATCACCATCAAGGCCAACACCGTGCGCATCGACTATCCCGCGCGCGACGGCCATACCTATGTCCTCAACCTCATCGACACGCCCGGCCATGTCGATTTCGGCTACGAGGTCAGCCGGTCCATGCGCGCCGTCGAAGGGTCGCTTCTGGTCGTCGATGCCAGCCAGGGGGTCGAGGCGCAGACGCTGGCCAACGTCTATCAGGCCATCGACGCGGATCACGAGATTGTCCCGGTGCTCAACAAGGTCGATCTGCCCGCCGCCGACGTTGCCCGCGTCCGCACCCAGATCGAGGATGTCATCGGGATCGAGGCGCACGACGCGGTCGAGATCAGCGCCAAGACCGGGCAGGGCATCCCCGACGTGCTCGAGGCGATCGTCACCCGCCTGCCGCCGCCCCGTCAGGGCGACCGGAACGCGCCGCTGAAGGCGATGCTGGTCGATTCGAAATACGACACCTATCTCGGCGTCATCGTCATCGTGCGGATCATCGACGGCGTGCTGAAGAAGGGCGACCGCATCCGCATGATGAAGACCGGCGGCACCTACGACGTGGACGATGTCGGCGTCTATCGCCCCGCCATGACGTCCGTGGCCGAGCTTGGGCCGGGCGAGATCGGCTATCTCAACGCGTCGATCAAGCAGGTCCGCGACACCCGCGTCGGCGACACGATCACCACCGAACGCCACCCCACCGCGACCGCGCTGCCGGGGTTCAAGCCGTCGGTCCCGGTCGTGTTCTGCGGCCTTTTCCCCGTCGATACCAACGATTTCGAGGATATGCGCGACGCCATCGAAAAGCTCGCCCTCAACGACGCGTCCTTCACCTACGAGATGGAGACGTCGGCCGCCCTCGGCTTCGGCTTCCGCTGCGGGTTCCTGGGCCTGCTGCATCTGGAGGTGATCCGCGACCGGCTGGAACGCGAATACGACATCGACCTGATCACCACCGCGCCCTCGGTCGTCTATCACATCTACCAGCGCGACGGCACCATGACCGAGCTGCACAACCCCGCCGACATGCCCGATCCCGCCGGCATCGACCATATCGAGGAACCGCGCATCAAGGCGACGATCCTGGTGCCCGACGAATACCTTGGCGACGTGCTGAAGCTTTGTCAGGAACGCCGCGGCATACAGCAGGATCTGACCTATGCCGGGTCGCGTGCGATGGCTGTCTATGACCTGCCCCTCAACGAAGTGGTGTTCGACTTCTACGATAGGCTGAAATCGGTAACGAAAGGTTACGCCAGCTTCGATTACCAGATGATCGGCTACCGCGAGGACAATCTCGTCAAGATGAGCGTTCTGGTGAACGACGAACCCGTGGACGCGCTGTCGATGATGGTCCACCGCGACCGGGCCGAGGGGCGCGGCCGCCAGATGTGCGAGAAGCTGAAAGAGCTGATCCCCCGCCACATGTTCAAGATCCCCATCCAGGCTGCGATCGGCGGCCGCGTCATCGCCCGCGAAACCCTGTCGGCCATGCGCAAGGACGTGACCGCCAAATGCTATGGCGGCGACGCCACCCGCAAGCGCAAGCTGCTGGACAAGCAGAAAGCCGGCAAGAAGAAGATGCGCCAATTCGGGAAAGTGGACATCCCGCAAGAAGCGTTCATCAATGCGTTGAAGATGGATGGGTGATTTATTCCATTGATAGCCCGCATTTTTCACTTAAGACATTGGTGGCGGCGGTAGACCCATTAACCTTAAATTCGGTTTCATGGAAAACCTGTCCTAATATTTTTAAGGCAGCCGCAACTCTAGTGGTCGCTGAATTGACTTGGCTAGGAACGGTGATTGGTGCATCACTTATTGCAGTAACTGTCCCATCGTTTGCTAGCTCTAAAGTAGCAGCAAGTTCAAACATCTCGTTTTCGTCAACTCTTAGTAAGAGGGTCGGGGACGCGGCGTTCATGACCTCAATGGTACCCGCCTCCGTAGCCTCAGGAGTTAGATATATGATTTCCAGATCATCCGAATTACGACATCGTAAAGCCAACCCATAACTGGCGCTGGCTGCAATGGCCATCTGAACTGCGTTCCCGTCGAATGCGCCGCCATGCTCTTGGTGCATCCACTGTGCCTTAGATGGTCCTGCAAAGCTGGCGGCTGCCAAAACTACTATTGCACCATATTTCATGAGTTCGGAACTCCGCACTATAGATGGACTAGGTAAACTTTACACTTAGGTCGAACCTTACAAGAGAATTGGCGGCTAACAATACTAAATTTGACTACGCCAACGTCTGTTCACCTCACTCCGCACCCCCTCCCACCGCCTCAACAACTCCTTCTGCTCCTTGTGCTTCCGCTCCAGGCTCCCCGCATGCAACTGTTCCAGCAGCCGGACGTCCTCCATCGGGACCAGACCGGCGATGGGGCGGGTGCGGTGGCGCAGCCACAGGTGCCCGCCCTCGACGCGCACGAAGTCCAGATAGGCGGCCATGCGGGCGCGAAACTCGCTGGTCGTGACCTCTTTCATGTCGGAATTCATGGCGGCGTCCTGACTTGTGCGTTTCGGCCTCTGAAATGTACAAATTGTACGTTTCGCCGCAGTCAACGCACCGTGCGGAACCCCGTCCGCTCCCCCGCGTTGCCGGCAAAACGACAGGAGCCGTCATGCCGCACACCGTCCCCGGTCCCGCCTTCATCCGCGCCTATCGCCCCAGCCAGATCGGGATGCACTGGCTGATCGTCGGGCTGGTGGCGATGCAGTTCCTGACCGGGCAAGGCATGGCCGCCTGGTTCGAGGCGCCCCAGACCCGCATGGAAACCACCGCCGGAACGGCCTGGGTCCACGGCATTATCGGCACCTCGATCCTGATCGCAATGCTCTATCGTCTGGGCCTGCGCCGGGCCTTCGGCGCCCCGCCGCCACCCCCGAACGAACCGTCGATCATCCAGAAGGTCAGCCGCGCAAACCATTATCTTTTCTATATTTTCCTGATCGGGATGCCGATTGCCGGGTTGACCGCGATCCTTACCGGATCCGAAGTGGTGGCCGAGATCCACGCCTGGGCGGCGCTGATCCTGCTGGCGCTGATCGCGGCGCATATTCTCGGCGCGCTGTGGCATCTGGTCAAGCGCGACGGCGTGGTCAGCCGCATGACCTCGCGCGATTACTGACGCGTCAGGCCCGGCCGCGGGGCCGGGCCATCGGGGTCAACGGGCGGCCTGCTGAACGGCCTCGCCCGCGATCTCCACATCCTGCCCGGCCCCGGCAACGGTGTTGCAGGCGGCCAGACCGGCCAAGGCGATGACGGCGACGATAGCTCTGATCATGTTGTTTCCTAACGGTTTCATGCAATCCCCAAGCGTCCGTGCGGCCGTCCGGTTCCCTGCTCAGCCATCCAGAAACGCCCGAACCGCCGCCTCGAATTCGCGCGGCTTCTGCGCGTGCAGCCAATGCCCCGCCCCCGCCAGCCGCGCGAACCGCGCCTTGGAAAACAGCGCGTCGATGGCCGGACGATGCGCGTCCCCGACATAGTCGCTATCGGCCCCCGACAGGAACAGGACCGGTCCGTCGAACCGTCCCTCGGGGTCGGGCCAGCCGGTGATCCGCTCCATCGCGTTTCGCAGAACGTCCAGGTTCAGATGCCAGCACCGATCCGCAACATCCAGACTTTGCAGCAGAAAAGCCCGTACGTCGTCGCTGTCGACGGTTATACGCAACTGCTCGTCGGCGTCGCGGCGCGTCTCGATCTTCGACAGATCCAGCCCCTGCATCGCGTCGATCAGGTGAATCTTGCTGTGGTCATAGGCCACCGGCGCGATATCCGCCACGACCAGCCGGCGCACCAGATCGGGAAGCCGCAGCGCCAGCATCATCGCCGCCTTGCCGCCCATCGAATGCCCCAGAACATCGACAGGCGCGCCCATATCCGCCGCGACCCGCGCCAGATCCCCGGCCATCGCCGCATAGGAATGATCGTCCGACCAGTCTGATCGCCCGTGATTGCGCATGTCCACGGCGACGACCGGCCCCCGATCCGACAATCGCCGCGCGATCACACCCCAGTTGCGCGCCGACCCGAACAGGCCATGCGCGATCAGCAGCGGCGGCGCGGTGCCGTCGCTGTCATGCGCGGTGCGGGCAAGGTCGATCATGGTCGTCTCCTTGGCAGGAAAGGGCAGGAAGTGTTTCGGGTGACTTGTCTTGTCGCCGGGGGGGCGTCAAGGCTGGGATCGACCGGACCGGAGACCGCCATGCCCGTCAGAATAGCGTTCCAGGCAAGCACGGCCGATGTGGCGCAAACGGCCCTGTCCGCCCTTGTCGACCGCTATGGCACCGTGGCGCCCGCCGAAGCGGATGTCGTCGTCGCGTTGGGTGGCGACGGCCACATGCTGCGCGTCATGCACGACACGACGCATCTGGACGTGCCGGTCTACGGGATGAATTGCGGCACGATCGGCTTCCTGATGAACGATTTCGCCGAAGCCGATCTGCCCGCCCGCCTGGCCGCCGCCGAGGAGGAGGTGATCAATCCCCTCGCCATGTCGGCGATGACGCAGGGCGGCCGGATCGCCAGGGCCTTGGCGATAAACGAGGTTTCGCTGCTGCGGGCCGGTCCGCAGGCGGCGCGGCTGCGGATCGGCGTCAACGGCAAGACCCGGATGGAGGAGCTGGTCTGCGACGGCGTCCTGGTCAGCACCCCGGCCGGTTCGACCGCCTACAACTATTCCGCCCACGGGCCGATCCTGCCCATCGGGGCCGACGTTCTGGCGCTGACGCCGATGGCCGCGTTCCGTCCGCGACGGTGGCGCGGCGCGCTGCTGCCCAAGGCGGCGATGGTGCGGCTCGACGTTCTCGACCCCGACAAGCGCCCGATCATGGCCGACGCCGACGGGCGGTCGGTGCGCGACGTGCTGTGGGTGGAAATCCGCACCGAACCCGCGGTTTCCCATCGCATCCTGTTCGATCCGGGGCACGGGTTGGAAGAACGCCTGATGCGCGAACAGTTCACCTGACGGGCTGGGCGGTGTCCAGCGGTCGTTCCAGCCGCGGGGCCGGGCCGATGGTCATGGGGCCGGCCATGATCCGTCCGTCCTCGAATATCAGCGGCACTTCAATGACCCCTTCGGTGCCCGACAGCATCTCGACGAATCCCAGCGCCTGTTCCGTCCGGGCGCGCGTGGCGGCAGGGGTCAGACCCGCGACTTCGGCCATGTTTAGCAGCATGCGCCAGTTTTCGACGCGCAGGTCGATCTGTCCGACCGGCCTGCCATCGGGGCCGATGTCCAGCGTGCCCTCGGCGCCGATCTCTGCATCGGCCCACAGGGCACCGGCATCGGAAATCTCGATCCGGGTCAGGCGGGGCCGTTCGGTCGTCCCCCGGCTTTGCCAGCGGGTGTCGTAGATAAGTGTCGCATCCAGACGCACCTCGTCGATCGACGGCAGGTCGAGGCCGGATCGCGACGTCACTTGCGTCAGGTCCGCGCCGACCCGATAGGCGCCGCTGCCGCCGGGATCGGGCAGATGATCGACCGCCAGCCGCATTTCGGCCATCGCGACGCTGGTTGCATCCAGCGTCAGTGCCACATCGCTTCCCACAAGCGTCGCGCGATCCAGCGGGAAGCCGGGGGCCAGATCGAACACGGCCGATGCGCGCAGCCGTTCGCTGGCGACATCCACATCCCCGAGCGGCGTGCCGACATTCTGTCGGTCGGGCAGGGCGACGATGACGTGGTTGGGCCGATAGCTGAGCGTCATGATCTGCACGAAGGGCGCGGACCAGCCCCAGCCCGTCGCCGGATCGGCCAGTTCGGGCGCCGTCACCGTCGCGTCCAGCCGGTTGGGAAAGCCGCGCACGGCGATGCCGTCGTTCCGCGCGACCCGGCCCTGGTCCTGCTGCTCCGCGAACCAGCCGACCAGCCGCTCTTTCGCCAGCCGCGCGCCCATGACCCACAATCCCGACCACGTCAGCGCGGCGACGACGATCAGACCGAACAATATGCGCATCGCGTCCCCCGGCACGGGCTTTTCCCGCAGCCCGGCTTGGTGTCTATAGGGCCGGTCAGGGAAGGGCCAGCGCGCGATGAAGGCAGACTTGTGGGTGTTCGGATACGGATCGCTGATCTGGAACCCCGAATTCGACGTGGCCGAACGGGTTATCGCCGCGCTGCCGGGATACGACCGCACGTTCTGCATGCGGTCGGTGCATCATCGCGGGACCGAAGCCGCGCCGGGGCTGGTGCTGGCGCTCGACCGGACGGACGGCACGCTTTGCACCGGCCTCGCCCTGCGCGCCAGACGCGGAACCGAGGCGGCGACGCTGGCGATGCTACGCGCGCGCGAACTGGTATCGTCGGCCTACCTCGAACGGCAGGTGACGCTCGCCCTGGGCGACGGACGGCGGGTGACGGCCGTGGCCTATGTGGTGGACCGCAATCACGTCCAGTATACCGGCAAGCTGGAGCTTGAGGAACAGGCCCAGATCATCGCCAGATCGGTGGGCGGACGGGGCCCCAACAGCGAATATCTATTCAACACGACCGCGCACCTGGCCGAACTGGGCATCCACGACCCCGACCTGCAATGGCTGGCGATGCGGGTGCGCCACATCCGGGGATTGCCGGCGTGACCCCGTTGGATCCGCGCGGCGCGTCCGCTAGGCTGACGCGCGACAAGGCTGGCAGGATGACCCGATGATCGACCGGACCCGGCGCGACGCCGTCCCGATCTTTTCCCAGCCCGTTCGCCAGATCGTTCTGATGGTCGCCGTGCTGGTGCTGACGGCCATCGGGGCCTGGGCGGTGTTTCCGCGCGTCGCCCCCGTCTTTCTGGCCAACCCGCTGCTGAACGGGTTTATCGGGCTGGTCTTCGTGATCGGCATTCTGGCCTGTTTCTGGCAGGGCTGGCAACTGATCCAATCGGTCCACTGGATCGAGGGGTTCGCAGCGCAGAATCCGGGCCACGAATTCACCCGCGCGCCCCGTCTTCTGGCGCCCCTGGCCGCCCTTCTGCGCAGCCGGGGCCAACGGATGCAGATCGGCGCGACCTCGTCCCGGTCGATCCTCGATTCGGTGGCGACGCGGATCGACGAGGCGCGCGACATCACGCGCTATATCGTCAACCTGCTGATCTATCTGGGTCTTCTGGGCACGTTCATCGGCCTTGCCACCACCGTCCCGGCCATCGTCGATACCATCCGTTCGCTGGCGCCGTCCGCGAACGAGGACGGGATGCAGGTTTTTGGCCGGCTGATGGAGGGGCTGGAATCCCAGCTTGGCGGGATGGGCGTGGCGTTCTCGTCCTCGCTGCTGGGGCTTGCCGGATCGCTGGTCGTCGGCCTGCTGGAGCTTTTCGCCAGCCATGCGCAGAACCGTTTCTATCGCGAACTGGAAGAATGGCTGTCCTCGATCACGCGGGTCGGGTTCGCGGCCGAAGGCGCGGAAGGCGGCGATCAGGCGGTCGCGGCGGCGATGATGGAACACATGGCCGATCAGGTGGACCGGCTGCGCGACATCGTGGCCGCGTCCGACGCCTCGCGCGCGCGCACCGACGACCGCATGGGCGATCTGGTGGCCAGCATCGACCGCATGACCGACCGCATGGACGAGGAAGGATCGGTCAATTCGGCATTGGCGCGGGTCGCCGACGGGCAGGACCGGCTGGCCGACATCCTTCAGGCCGCGCAGAAGACCGGGGCAGGGACCATCGACGCCGAAAGCCGGATGCGGCTGCGGTCCATCGACGTGCAGCTGCTGCGCCTGCTTGAGGAGATCGCGGCCGGGCGGCAGGAAACCACCGCCGAATTGCGGCAGGAACTGCGCCAGATGGCGCGCAGCCTGATCCGCGCGCAACGCGGCGGTGCGATCGCCGACAAACAGGCGGGCTGACATGGCCCTGTCCCGACGATCCAGCCGGGCCATGTCGTCCAGCATCTGGCCGGGTTTCGTCGATGCCATGACCGCACTGCTGCTGGTCATCATGTTCGTCCTGACCATCTTCATGGTGGTGCAGTTCGTGCTGCGCGAACAGATTTCGGGGCAGGAAACGCAACTCGCCTCCCTCACGGCGGAACTGGCGGGGCTCAACCGGCTGCTGGGGCTGGAACGCGACCGCAGTGCGGCGCTGGTCGCCGAACGGGACGAGCAGGCCGACCTGGTCGCGTCCCTGCGCGTCCGGGCTTCCGATCAGGCCGCCGCCATCGCGTCGTTCGAGGAACAGGTCGCCAGCCTGATTGCCCAACGCGACGCTGCCCGCACCGACCTCGCCGGAGCCGAAGCCGCCCGCGATGCGGTGCTGACCGAGAAGGAGGCGCTGGATCTCGCGCTGGCCCGCGCCCGCGACGAAATCGACGCCCAGGCCGAAGCGGCGCGCCTTGCCGCCGCCCGCCGCGAGGCGCTCGAGGCGCTGACGGCGGAATTGCGCGCCGACGCCGACCGCGCGGCCTCTCTGGCCGAAGCGCTGGACGAAGCCGAAGCCGCGCGTCTGACCGATGCCGCCGCCGCCCAAGCCCTGCGCGACCGCCTGAGAGAGTCCGAAGCCGAATTGACCGCGCTTTCCCTGGCGCTCGAGGAACAGCGCAAGGAGGCCGAGCGCGTGCTGACCCTTCTGGCCGCGACCGAGGATGTGCGCGACGATCTGGACGCGCGGCTGGCGCAGGCGTTGCTGGCGGGCGAGCGATCCGCGCAGGAGGCGCAAAGTTTGCGTCAATCGCTCGACGATGCGGGCGAGGACCGTGCGCGCGTCAATTCCCGCCTGGCCGCCGCCCTGCTGGCGCAGGACCGGACCGAGGCGGAGCTGAAAGCGGCCGAGGACCGGCTGACCGCTGCGGGCGCGCGCGCCGACGATCTGGACACGCGCCTCGCCGCCGCCCTTCTGGACCGCGACGCGCTGGAGGAGGCACTGACAGCCGCCGAGACGGACAGGGACGCCCTGAACCGGCGCCTGGCGCAGGCGCTGCTAAATCGGGACAGGGCGGTCGAGGCCACGGCGCTGGCCGAAGCCGACCGCGATGCGCTGAACGAACGCCTTGCCGCCGCCTTGCTGGCACAGGACGCCCGTGAGGAGGAGCTGGAGCGCGTTCGTGCCGAAGGGGCCGACCTGACCGCGCGCCTGACCGCCGCCCTGTTGGAAACCGCCCAACTGCGGGATTCCGCCGCGACACTGACCGCGGCGCTGGAAGCGCGCACGTCCGAGCGCGCCGATCTCGTCCGGTCCGAAGCGGCGCTGGAAGCCGCCCTGGCCGAGCGGGAGAGCGAGACCGCCGATCTGCGCCGCCGATTGCAGGACGTGCTGGCCGCCCGCGTCGCCGTCGAGGACCGCCTGAGCGAAGCCGATGTGCAGGCGGCGCTTCTGGCGGCCGCGCAATCCGAACTGGCCGAGCGCGATACCGCATCCGAACGGGCGCAACGGCAGATCGAGGCGCTGAACCGTCAGGTGGCCGCCCTGCGCGATCAGCTTGCGGGGTTGGCCCAGGCACTGGACCTGGCGGATGCGGAAGGCGACACGCCGCTGGCGCAGGTCGAGAATCTCGGCGCGCGGCTGAACACCGCCCTGGCGCAGAAGCTGCTTCTGGAGCAATCCGAACGCGAACGGCTGGAACGGTATCAGTCCGAATTCTTCGGGCGTCTGCGCGACGTTCTGGGCGACCGCGAAGGCGTGCAGGTGGTCGGCGACCGCTTCGTCTTTTCGTCCGAAGTGCTGTTTCCCAGCGGGTCGGCCGACCTGTCCGAAGCCGGCAAGGCGCAGATCGCGCGCGTGGCGTCGCTGCTGGGCGAGGTCGCCGCCGACATCCCCGACAATATCGACTGGGTGATCCGCGTGGACGGCCATACCGACGACGTGTCGCTGTCAGGCACCGGCGCCTTTGCCGACAATTGGGAACTGAGCCAGGCGCGCGCCCTGTCCGTCGTCCGCTATATGAGCGACGAGCTAAATTTTCCTGCTCGGCGTCTGGCGCCCACGGGTTTCGGCGAATACCGCCCTGTCGATCCGGCCGCCACGCCCGCAGCGCGCGCCCGCAACCGGCGGATCGAGTTGAAGCTGACCGAACGATAGCGGCCCGAAACGAAAAGGGCGGACCGGCTTCCCGATCCGCCCCATTCCGGGCATTGCTCCGACGTGTCAGTCCGCCGTCAGAAGCGGCGGTTTCTTCGACGACAGACGCCGCTGTTCGGGCGGGTCGAAGCGCAGGTCGATGGCCCCGTCCCGCACGCCCACCTTGACGACGCCGCCCTTTGTCAGCCGGCCGAACAGCAATTCCTCGGCCAGCGGCTTCTTGATGTGTTCCTGGATCACCCGGCCCAGCGGACGCGCGCCCATCTTGTCGTCATAGCCCTTGTCGGCCAGCCATGCCGCCGCCTCGTCCGTCAGCTCGATCGAGACGTTACGATCCATCAACTGCGCTTCCAGTTGCAGCACGAACTTCTCGACGACCTGCATGATCACCTCCTTCGGCAACGCGCCGAAGCTTATCACCGCATCCAGGCGGTTGCGGAATTCGGGCGTGAAGGTGCGCTCGATGGCGGCGGTATCCTCGCCCTCGCGCTTGTCGCGGCCGAACCCGATGGCTTCGCGCGCCATATCGGACGCACCGGCATTCGAGGTCATGATCAGGATCACGTTACGGAAATCCACCGCGCGGCCGTTATGGTCGGTCAGCTTGCCGTGATCCATCACCTGCAACAGGATGTTGAAGACATCGGGATGCGCCTTCTCGATCTCGTCCAGCAACAGCACGCAATGCGGATGCTGGTCCACGCCGTCGGTCAGCATCCCGCCCTGGTCGAAGCCGACATATCCCGGCGGCGCGCCGATCAGGCGGCTGACGGCGTGCTTCTCCATGTATTCCGACATGTCGAAGCGCAGCATCTCGACCCCCAGAACGCTGGCGAGCTGCTTGGCCACCTCGGTCTTGCCGACGCCTGTGGGACCGGCGAACAGATAGTTGCCGATGGGCTTTTCGGGTTCGCGCAGGCCAGCGCGGGCCAGCTTGATGGCGGAAGACAGCGCGGTGATCGCCGCATCCTGCCCGAAGACCACGCGTTTCAGCGACTTTTCGAGATCCTTCAGCACCTCCGCGTCGTCCTTGGACACGTTCTTGGGCGGAATCCGGGCGATCTTGGCGACGACGGCCTCGATCTCCTTGATGCCGATGGTCTTGCGCCGCTTGCTTTCGGCCAGCAGATGCTGGGCCGCGCCCGCCTCGTCGATGACGTCGATGGCCTTGTCGGGCAGCTTGCGGTCATTGATGTAGCGCGCGCTCAGTTCGACCGCGGTGCGGATGGCATCGGCGGTGTACTTGATGTCGTGATGTTCCTCGAAATAGGGCTTGAGGCCGCGCAGGATCTTCACGCTGTCCTCGACCGAGGGTTCGTTCACGTCGATCTTCTGGAACCGGCGCGACAGGGCGCGGTCCTTCTCGAAGTGCTGGCGAAACTCCTTGTAGGTGGTCGAGCCCATGCAGCGCAGCTTGCCGCCCTGAAGCGCGGGCTTGAGCAGGTTGGACGCATCCATCGCCCCCCCCGAAGTCGCCCCGGCGCCGATCACCGTATGGATCTCGTCGATGAACAGCACCGCGTCGGCATGGCCTTCCATTTCCGACATGACGGCCTTCAGACGTTCCTCGAAATCGCCGCGGTAGCGGGTGCCGGCCAGCAGCGCGCCCATGTCGAGGCTGTAGATCGTCGTCTTGCTCAGCACCTCGGGGGTTTCCCCCTGCACGATCTTGCGCGCCAGCCCTTCGGCGATGGCGGTCTTGCCGACGCCGGGGTCGCCCACCAGCAGCGGGTTGTTCTTGCGCCTGCGGCACAGAACCTGCACGCAGCGTTCCACCTCGTGTTCGCGCCCGATCAGCGGATCGACATCGCCCTTGGCGGATTTCGCGTTCAGATCGACGCAGTATTTCGCCAGTGCGGAATCCTTGGCTTCGCCATCCTCCACCTGCGTGTTCTCCTCGTCGCTGTCGGGGGCGCCGGTGACCGGGCGGCTTTCCCCGTGACTGCCATCCTTGGCGACGCCGTGGGCGATGAAGTTCACCGCATCATAGCGGGTCATGTCCTGTTCTTGCAGGAAATACGCAGCGTTGCTTTCGCGTTCCGCGAAGATCGCGACCAGCACGTTGGCGCCCGTCACCTCGCTGCGGCCCGACGATTGCACATGGATTGCGGCGCGCTGGATGACGCGTTGGAACGCGGCGGTCGGCACGGCTTCGGATCCGTCGATCTCGGTCACGAGGGTGGACAGGTCGTCGTCGATGAATTCGGTCAGCGTCTGCTTCAGATCGGCCAGATCGACCGAACAGGCCTGCATCACCTTGGCGGCGTCGGGTTCGTCCGTGAGGGCGAGAAGCAGGTGTTCGAGGGTGGCGAGTTCGTGCCGGCGGCCGTTGGCCAGTGCCAGCGCCGCGTGGATCGCCTGTTCGAGCGTGTGGGAAAATGAAGGCACGTGCAGTGCTCCTCTCTCTCGTTGGGTCGGACGCCTCGGGTCGCCCCACCTTGACCTCTTGGGGTTAAAGGATGGTTGTTTATGGCCATGCTTCAAGTCAATTCTTCGCGCCGGAAGGTCACACCGCGGTCATCGTGGGCCAGGGGCACCAGGACGCCAGCGGTACGGGGCGGGTCAGAACCGATCCTTGCGGGCACGGATTTCGGCGAAGACGGCGACGTCGTCGGATCGCTGCATATCTAGGGACCGTTTCATTTCGAGCAAGTGGGCGCGCAGGAAGGGATTCGTCGCCTTTTCCTCGGCCAGCGTCGAGGGCACCGTCGGTTCGCCCCGCGCGCGGGCGGCCTCGACGCGGGCGGCCCGGTCGCGCAGGGCGTCGTTGCCGGGCTCGATCGTCAGGGCGAACCGGGCATTGGCCGCGGTGTATTCATGACCGCTGTAGATCACCGTGTCGTCGGGAAGTGCCGCCAGGCGGCGCAGGCTGTTCCACATCGTCGCGGCGTCGCCCTCGAACAACCGCCCGCAACCCAGCGCCATCAGGCTGTCGGCGGTGAAGGCGGCCCGCGCGTCGGGGAGGTGATAGGCGAGATGGCCGATCGTGTGCCCCGACACGTCGATCACCCGCACGTCATGCCCGGCGAACGGGAACGATCCGCCCGGTTCCACCTGCCGATCCAGCGGCGGCAGGCGTTTCGCATCGGACGCGGCACCGGTGACGCGCAGGCCGGGAAAGGCGTCGCGCAGTCCCGGCAACCCTTCGACATGGTCGCCGTGGTGATGGGTGATCCACACCTCGTCCAGCGGCCAGCCGCGCTGCCTCAGAGCCTCGACAAGCGGCGCGGCTTCGGGCGCATCGACCAGCGCCGTGGCGCCGGTATCGTCGTCATGCAGCAGGAAGGCGTAATTGTCGGTGCGGCAGGGCACGGTGACGATCTGCAACGGCATGGTTATCGTCCCTTCGGATGGCTATGGTCGCTGCGACACCTATTGCCGGGGCCGCCCGCTTCAATGCATCTCGACGTTCTCGACCTGCGGAACTTCTATTACCGCACCCGTCTGGGCCGCGCGGCGCAAAAGGCCGTCCGGGACCGTGTCGTCGCCTTCTGGCCCGAGGCGAAGGGACAGAACGTCGTCGGCTTCGGGTTCGCGCAGCCGCTGTTGCGCCCGTTTCTGACCGATGCGCGGCGCGTGGTGGGGCTGATGCCCGGCCCGCAGGGCGTGATGCCGTGGCCGGCGGGCCAGCCCAACCTTTCGGTCCTGTGCGAGGAAACGGGCTGGCCGCTGCAAACCGGCATGGCCGACAAGCTGGTGGTGCTGCACGGGCTGGAAACGTCGGACAATCCGCAGGCGCTGCTGGCCGAATGCTATCGCGTGCTGGGGCCGGGGGGGCGGGCGCTGTTCATCGTGCCGAACCGCGCGGGTCTTTGGGCGCGCAACGATCGCACGCCGTTCGGGTCGGGGCGGCCCTATTCGCTGGGCCAGATCGGCGCGCTTCTGCGCGAGGGCGATTTCGTTCCGGCGGGCCATGCCGCCGCCCTGTTTCAACCGCCGTCCGAACGTCCCTTCTGGATGCGGGCGGGGGGGCTGCTGGAACGCACGGGCAGCCGCCTGTCGGGACGCTATGCCGGCGGCGTGCTGATCGTCGAGGCGACCAAGCAGGTCCCGGCGCGGGCGGGCGGATTGCGCGACGCCGTGCGCCGCCCCTTGCGCGTGCTCGACGGCATGGCGCAGCCGGGGGCCGAACCCGCGACGGGCCGCCTGGCGCGTCCCGACTGATGCCCTGCGCGCCGATGCCGCGGCGGCGAAAGGAACGCGCGGCCCGCGCCATAGGCGGTTGCGGGGGAACAACCGCTCTGCTAGAGCAGGCGCGATTTTGACGACATGCCTCAACGGCGCCAGAAACCGCCTTGTTCCTTCCCATGGAAGGTTCGGGGCCGACAACATATCGAAAGGGTGGACGTGTCCGAACCGGCTTCGATCTCAACCGGCATCGCAACCCGCTATGCCACGGCCATATTCGAACTGGCCCGCGACGAGGACGCCCTTGGGCAGATCCGCAGCGATGTGGGCGCGCTTTCGGATGCGCTGGACGAAAGCGAGGATTTCCGGTCGCTGATCCATTCGCCGATCTATCCTCGCGACGAACAGCAGGCGGCCATCGGCGCCATCGCGGAACGGATGGGCCTGAACCCCGTGTTGGCCAACACGCTGCGGCTGATGGCGTCCAAGCGGCGTCTGTTCGTGCTGCCGCAATTGCTGGACGAGCTGCGCGCGCGCATCGCCGACGAGAACGGCGAGGTGACGGCCGAGGTGACGGCCGCCAAGGCGCTGAGCGACGACCAGAAGGCCCGCCTGTCCGAGACGCTGAAGGCGTCGGTCGGCCGGGACGTGACCATCAAGATGCGCGTCGATGACAGCCTGATCGGCGGTCTTGTCGTCAAGCTCGGCTCCAGGATGATCGACACCTCGATCCGGGCGAAGCTGAATGCACTCCAGAACACCATGAAAGAGGTCGGATAATGGGTATCCAAGCTTCCGAGATTTCTGCGATCCTGAAGGACCAGATCAGGAACTTCGGACAAGAGGCGGAAGTGGCCGAAGTGGGCCGGGTGCTGAGCGTGGGCGACGGCATCGCGCGCGTCTACGGTCTGGACAACGTCCAGGCCGGCGAGATGGTCGAGTTTCCGGGCGGCATCCAGGGGATGGCGCTGAACCTCGAAACCGACAATGTCGGCGTCGTGATCTTCGGGTCCGACCGCGACATCAAGGAAGGCGATGTCGTCAAGCGGACCAATTCCATCGTGGACGTGCCCGCGGGCGACGCGCTGCTGGGGCGCGTGGTGGACGGTCTGGGCAACCCGATCGACGGCAAGGGGCCGATCGAGGCGACCGAGCGCCGCGTGGCGGACGTGAAGGCGCCCGGCATCATTCCGCGCAAGTCGGTGCACGAACCGATGCCCACGGGGATGAAGGCCATCGACAGCATGATCCCCATCGGCCGCGGCCAGCGCGAGCTGATCATCGGCGACCGCCAGACCGGCAAGACCGCCGTGGCGCTGGATACGATCCTGAACCAGAAGACCTATAACGACGCGGCCAAGGACGACAGCGGCAAGCTTTACTGCATCTACGTCGCCATCGGGCAGAAGCGGTCGACCGTCGCGCAGCTGGTCAAGAAGCTGGAAGAAACCGGCGCCATCGCCTATACCACCATCGTCGCGGCCACCGCGTCGGACCCCGCGCCGATGCAGTTCCTGGCGCCCTATGCCGCCACCGCGATGGCCGAATACTATCGCGACAACGGCAAGCACGCGCTGATCATCTATGACGACCTGTCCAAGCAGGCCGTGGCCTATCGCCAGATGTCGCTGCTGCTGCGCCGCCCGCCGGGGCGCGAGGCGTATCCGGGCGACGTGTTCTATCTGCATTCCCGCCTGCTGGAACGTTCGGCCAAGCTGGGCGACGATTACGGCAACGGTTCGTTGACGGCGCTGCCCATCATCGAAACGCAGGGCGGCGACGTGTCGGCGTTCATTCCGACCAACGTGATCTCGATCACCGACGGCCAGATCTTCCTGGAAACCGAGCTGTTCTATCAGGGCATCCGTCCGGCGGTGAATACCGGCCTGTCGGTCAGCCGGGTGGGATCGTCCGCGCAGACCAACGCGATGAAATCCGTCGCCGGTCCCGTGAAGCTGGAGCTGGCGCAATACCGCGAGATGGCGGCCTTCGCGCAGTTCGGATCCGACCTCGACGCCGCGACGCAGCGCCTGCTGAACCGCGGGGCGCGCCTGACCGAGCTGATGAAGCAGCCGCAATATTCGCCGCTGACCAACGCCGAGATCGTCTGCGTCATCTTCGCGGGCACCAACGGTTATCTCGACAAGATTCCTGTCAAGGATGTCGGCCGCTTCGAGAAGGGTCTGCTGACCTACCTGCGCACCAAGCACCGCGATCTGCTGGACTGGATCACCACCGAGGATCCCAAGATCAAGGGCGAGGCGCAGGACAGGATCAAGGGCGTTCTGGACGGCTACGCCAAAGACTTCGCGTAAGGGGGCGGGCCAATGCCTTCGCTGAAGGATCTCAAGAACCGCATCGCGTCGGTCAAATCGACGCGAAAGATCACCAAGGCCATGCAGATGGTCGCCGCCGCCAAGCTGCGCCGCGCGCAGGAAGCGGCCGAAAACGCGCGCCCCTATGCCGAGCGGTTCAATGCCGTCATGGGCCAGCTTGCCGCGTCGGTCGGCGGCAGCGACAGCGCGCCCCGGCTGCTGGCCGGGACGGGCGACGACAAGGTGCATTTGCTGATCGTCATGACCGGCGAGCGGGGCCTTTGCGGCGGCTTCAACTCGTCGATCACCAAGCTGGCGGTGCAGAGGGCGCGGCGGCTTCTGGGCGAGGGCAAGCAGGTCAAGTTCCTGACCGTCGGCAAGAAGGGCCGCGACATGCTGCGCCGCGAATGGGGCGACCGGCTGGTCGGCCATGTCGATCTGAGCGAGGTCAAGCGCCTGGGCTACGGCAACGCGCAGGACATCGCGCGCGACGTGCTGGGCCGCTTCGATGCGGGCGAATTCGACGTGGCGACGATCTTCTATGCGTTGTTCGAGAACGTGGTGACGCAGATCCCGACCGCGCAGCAGATCATTCCCGCCAGGTTCGAGGATGCTGCCGGCGATGCGCCGTCCACGATCTACGATTACGAACCGGGCGAGGAGGCGATCCTTGCCGATCTGCTGCCGCGTGGGGTTGCGACGCAAATCTTCGCGGCGCTGCTGGAGAACGGCGCCAGCGAACAGGGCGCGCGCATGTCCGCCATGGACAACGCGACGCGCAACGCGGGCGAGATGATCGAGGATCTGACGATCGAGTTCAACCGCACCCGTCAGGCCGTCATCACGAACGAGCTGATCGAGATCATTTCGGGCGCCGAGGCGCTCTGACCGAAACGGAGACATGAATATGGCGAATGCAAAAGGCAAGGTCACGCAGGTCATCGGCGCCGTCGTCGACGTGCGGTTCGACGATCACCTGCCCGAGATCCTGAACGCGCTGGAAGTGGACAATAACGGTCGCCGTCTGGTCCTGGAAGTGGCCCAGCACCTCGGCGAGAATACCGTCCGCACCATCGCGATGGACGCCACCGAAGGTCTGGTGCGCGGCGCCGAAGTGACCGACACCGACGGGCCGATCATGGTGCCCGTGGGCACGGCGACCCTGGGCCGGATTCTCAATGTCATCGGCGCGCCGGTGGACGAGGGCGGCCCGGTCGAGGCAGACGAACACCGCGCCATCCACCAGCCAGCGCCCGACTTCGCGTCGCAGGCAACCAGCAGCGACATTCTCGTGACCGGGATCAAGGTCATCGACCTTCTGGCCCCCTATTCGAAGGGCGGCAAGATCGGGCTCTTCGGTGGTGCCGGCGTGGGCAAGACGGTTCTGATCATGGAGCTGATCAACAACATCGCCAAGGTGCATTCGGGCTTCTCGGTCTTTGCCGGCGTGGGCGAACGGACCCGCGAAGGCAACGACCTTTATCACGAGATGATCGAATCGGGCGTCATCGTTCCCGACAACCTGACCGAATCGAAGGTGGCGCTGGTTTACGGCCAGATGAACGAACCGCCGGGGGCGCGGATGCGCGTCGCGCTGTCCGGGCTGACGCTGGCCGAGCAGTTCCGCGACCAGTCGGGGACCGACGTTCTGTTCTTCGTCGATAACATCTTCCGCTTCACCCAGGCCGGATCGGAAGTGTCGGCGCTGCTGGGCCGCATCCCGTCCGCCGTGGGGTATCAGCCGACGCTGGCGACCGACATGGGCGCGTTGCAGGAGCGCATCACCTCGACCCGCGCGGGGTCGATCACCTCGGTGCAGGCCATCTATGTGCCCGCGGACGACCTGACCGACCCCGCGCCGGCCACGTCCTTCGCCCATCTCGACGCGACGACCACGCTGTCGCGCGCGATTTCCGAGCTGGGGATCTATCCGGCCGTCGATCCGCTCGACAGCACGTCGCGCCTGATGGATCCGCAGGTTCTGGGTGAGGAGCATTATCAGGTCGCCCGTGACGTGCAGAACATCCTTCAGCGCTACAAGTCGTTGCAGGACATCATCGCGATCCTCGGCATGGACGAGCTGTCCGAGGAGGACAAGCTGACCGTGGCCCGCGCCCGCAAGATCCAGCGCTTCCTGTCCCAGCCTTTCGACGTGGCGCAGGTCTTCACCGGATCGCCCGGCGTGCAGGTGCCGCTGGAAACGACCATCGCGTCGTTCAAGGCCGTCGTCGCCGGCGAATACGACCACCTGCCCGAATCGGCCTTCTACATGGTCGGCGGCATCGAGGACGTGAAGGCCAAGGCCGAGCGCATGGCGGCCGAAGCCGCCTGATCCAACGGGGCCGCGCCCGGCGCGGCCCGCTTACCGGAGAGAGATCATGGCCGAGACGATGCAGTTCAACCTCGTCAGCCCCGAGCGCAACGTCGCGTCGTATCAGGCGACCTCGGTGCAGATTCCGGGCGCCGAGGGCGACATGACGGCGATGGCCGATCACGCGCCCACCATCACCACGCTGCGTCCCGGCATCCTGCGGGTCGAAGGCCCCGAAGGGGTGCGCGAATATGTCGTGACCGGCGGCTTCGCCGAGATCGGCGAGCATGGCGTTTCGGTCTTGGCCGAGCAGGGCATGCCGCGCGAGGACGTGACGCAGGAACATTACGACCGCATGGTCGAGGACGCGTCGCGCGCCCATGAAAAGGCGCGCGAGACGTTCAGGAACGAACCCGGCCCGGTGGACGACGCCGCCAAGCTGCTGGCCGACATGGTCGCCGTCGGCACCCATATCGGATTGTCCAGCAAGCAGCCCAACCTCTGACGGTCAGAACGTCACCTCGACCCCCGGCAGGTTCAGCGCCTTCACCAGATCGCGCACTTCCTGCCGGGCGGCGATGTTGGACATGTTCAGCCCGCCGACGCCGGTATCCTTCAGATCGAGCAGCGTCAGCCCGCGCGGAAAGAGTTCGCGGAAGATCACCCTCTCGGAAAAGCCGGGCGCGACGCGAAAGCCGATGCGCTTGGCCAGCCGTTCCAGCGCCGCACCCATCTTCTTCTTGTTGATCATCTGCTGCGTCCCGAGACGGTTGCGCACGACGATCCAGTCGATCGGCTTCAGCCCCGCCTGCGCGCGCGCCTGACGGGCCGTCCAGACCATTTCGGAATAGACCGATGGCCCCAGGATCTTCGCCGAGTCGCTGTCGATCCGGGCCAGCAGGTCGAAATCCACGAAGCTGTCGTTCAGCGGCGTGATCAGCGTATCGGCCATCGCATGGGCCACCTGACTCAGCCGCGTATGCGAACCGGGGCAGTCGATCAGGATGAAATTGCGGTCCTGCAACCCCTCGACCGCGGTGCCGAGGCGCCGGTCGGCCGTGTGGTCGCCGCCGATGTCGGGCAGTTGCCGGAACTCCGGGCTGGGCAGGTCCAGGCCCGCTTTTGCCAGCCAGGCCAATCGGTTTTCGACGTAACGCCCGAAGCTTTGCTGCCGCAGATCGAGGTCGAGGCAGCCCACGCTGTGCCCCATGCGGACCAGCGCCGTCGCCAGATGCATCGACGTGGTGGACTTGCCCGATCCGCCCTTTTCGTTGCCGACGACGATGATGTGCGCCATTCCGTCTTCCTGCATTGCTGGCCGGGAAGGACCATGCCGCGACGCCGGGGGCAAGGGGGGTGTGCCGCATCCGGCCCCCGCAACAGGTTGATACAGCGGTATTAACCTTTTGCCGCCCTGAAACGAAAACGCCGCCCCGAAGGGCGGCGCCGCGTCGCGCGAAAGCGCCGGGATCAGAAGCCGAGGCCCTCGTACTTCTTCTTGAACTTCGACACGCGACCGCCGGTATCCATCAGACGGGTGCTGCCGCCGGTCCAGGCGGGGTGCACGCTGGGGTCGATGTCCAGCGCCATCTGGTCGCCTTCCTTGCCCCAGGTGGATTTCATCTGCACCACGTCGCCATTGGTCATCTTGACCTCGATCAGGTGATAGTCGGGATGGATGTCTGCTTTCATCGGACCGCTCCTCAGGCCTTGGCGCCGGCGTCGGAACGCGGCTTGTAGTTGGTGACTTCGGCGATGCGAGCCGATTTGCCGCGACGCGCGCGCAGGTAATACAGCTTGGCCCGGCGGACCTTGCCGCGGCGCACGACCTCGATGCTGTCGATATTGGTCGAATGCAGGGGGAACACACGTTCCACCCCCTCGCCGAACGAAATCTTGCGCACGGTGAACGATCCGGCGATGCCCGCGCCGTGCTTGCGGCTGATGCAGACACCCTCATAGGCTTGCACGCGGGTGCGCGTGCCTTCCGTCACCTTGTAGCCGACGCGAATGGTGTCGCCCGGCTTGAAATCGGGGATGGTCTTGCCGAGCGCGGCGATCTGCTCGGCTTCGAGTTGTGCGATCAGGTTCATCTGACGCTCCTATGTTCGCTCGCGGTTGATCCGCGAAGATGTCGCGCCTCAGAGCTCTCGGTCTTCGTCCGGGTCCAGTCCGCGCGATCCGCGCCATGCCCGCCAGAGATCAGGTCGCCGTTCCCTTGTCAGCCTTTCGGCCATGTCCCGCCGCCAGTCCGCGATGCGCCCGTGATGACCCGACAGAAGAATGTCGGGAATGTCGCGGCCGGACCAGGTGGCGGGTCTCGTATACTGGGGATGTTCCAGCAGGTGATCCGAAAAGGATTCGTCCACGGTGCTGGCCTCGTTCCCGAGCACGCGGGGTATAAGCCGGACGGTCGCATCGATCAAGGCCTGCGCGGCGATCTCGCCCCCCGTCAGGACGAAATCGCCGAGGCTGATCTCCTCGACCTGCCAGGCGTCCAGAACGCGCTGATCGACGCCCTCGAACCGGCCGCAAAGAAGCGTCACGCCCCGGCAGGCGGCAAGGCGGCGGGCGGTCCGCTGGTCGAAGGGCGCGCCGCGCGGGGACAGATAGACGACCGGCCATTGGGCGCGGTCCGTTCCCTCGGCGGCCTGCGCCAGCGCCCGGTCGACCACATCGGGCCGCAGGACCATCCCCGCGCCGCCGCCCGCCGGGGTGTCGTCGACATTGCGGTGGCGGCCTTCGCCGAATGCCCGCAGGTCGATGGTGGAAAGCCGCCAGAGCCCGGCGGAAAGGGCCCGCCCCGTAAGGGACAGGCCCAGAACGCCCGGAAACGCCTCGGGCAGCAGGGTGACGATGCGGGCTTCCCAAGGGCGATCCGTCATCGGCATCGGCCCTCGGGAAGCATCGTCAGACGATGGCGATGACGCCCAGCACCACCAGCAGGAACACGATCAGCGCAATGGCGATCAAAACCTTGGCGCCGGTCAGGGCCGCGCCGGAAATGCTGCCGAAGCCCAGCAGGGCGGCGATGGCCGCAACGGCCAAAAGGATGAGGATAAGCTTGATCATGGGTGGTCCTTCCATCGGGTCGCGGCACGCGATGCGCCGGGTTCGCAAGGCAAACGGGAAGGGCAGGGCAATGTTCCAAGACCTCAGCCGTCGTCGCCCGAACCGGGAAATATTCCATCCGGGGGATCGGCGACGATGCGGCCGGCAGCCAGATCGACGGTCGGCACAGCCTTTCGGGTGAAGGGCAGCAGGACCGTCTCGCCGCCGCCTTCGGGCGCGATTTCCAGCAGGTCGTCCGCGCCGTGGTTGACGACCGCAAGGACACGGCCCAGCATTGCGCCACCGGGTCCGACGACGCCGAGGCCGATCAGGTCGGCGTGATAGTATTCCTCGTCCGGCAAAGCGGGCAGGCGGTCGCGCGGGGCGAAAAGTCGTTTGCCGCGAAGGGCTTCGGCCGCTTCCGGCGTCGCGATGCCCGACAGGCGCGCGGCATAGCCGTCCTTGATGGGACGTTGCAGCGTGACGGCGAAGGTGGCGCCGTCCTCGGTCCGTAGGGGGCCGTAATCGGCGATGGCGGCGGGGTCGGCGCAATAGCTTTTCAGCCGCACCTCGCCCCGCACGCCGAAGGCGCCGCCGATGACGCCGACGCAGATCGCGGAAGTCATCCGCGCAACCCCTTGATCTTACTCGGCTTCAGCAGGCGCGGCGGCCTTGGCGGCGCGGTCGGCGGCGCGTTGGGTGGCCTTCTTGCCGGGTTCGCCCTTCTTCAGATTGGCGCGATCCTTCTTCGGGCGGATGCCGGCGGCTTCGAGGAAGCGGGCGACGCGGTCGGTCGGTTGGGCGCCCTGCTCCAGCCAGTGCTGAACGCGGTCCATGTCCATCCTCACGCGGTCTTCGCTGTCCTTGGCAAGCAGCGGGTTATAGATGCCGAGCTTCTCGATGAAGCGTCCGTCGCGGGCCATGCGGCTGTCGGCGGCGACGATGGAATAATGCGGACGCTTCTTGGAGCCACCGCGGGCGAGCCGGATCTTCATAGCCATCTTATTGATCTCCTGATATTTTCTTGTGGTGCTGGATGACCTCCGCGATGACGAAGGCCAGGAACTTGCGGGCGAAATCGGGGTCGAGATCCGCCTCTTTCGCAAGGGCTTGGAGCCTGGCGATCTGCTGCGCCTCGCGGGCGGGATCGCTGGGCGGAAGGTCGTGTTCGGCCTTGAGGCGGCCGACGGATTGGGTGTGCTTGAACCGCTCGCCCAGCGTATAGACAAGGATCGCGTCCAGCCGGTCGATGCTGGCGCGATGCTCTTTCAGCAGGTCGGCGGCGCGGGCGGCGTCGGTCATGGCGTGTCCTTCTGTACAACTTGTACAGTTCGCGGGCCGAAACGTACGTTTCGCGGCGGCGCGTGGCGATAGACCAGATCGCCAGGCGTATGGGGCCGCGCTGACGGGTCGCGCACCGCGCCCAGCCGTTCGGCCAGCGCGATCGAGCGGTGATTGTCCGGCGCGATGTAGCTGACGGCGGTCGGCCAGTGCAGGTCGCGAAACACGTGATCGAGGCAGGCGCGCGCCGCTTCGGCCGCGATGCCGCGCCCCTCGCCCTGCGGCCAGAGCAGCCAGCCCACCTCGCGCTCGGGCCAGCCATCGGGGAACCACGGACCGACGATGCCCAGCGTCACGTCCGGCGCGGTCTTTTCGGCCACGGCGAACATGCCCCATCCGTGGATCCGCCAATGCCCGATCTCGGCCGCAAACCAGCGCCAGGCGTCGGTGCGTTCCAGAGGACCGCCGGCGAATCGCGAGCGGTCCGAGGTGAAGAAGGCGACATAGCCGTCCCGATCGGCGGGCGAGATGGCGCGCAGGATCAGCCGGTCGGTTTCCAGCCTTGTGACGGGGCAATCGGCGGCGGCGTCGGATGGGTATTTCGGGAAAGATGAAGGGGAGGTCATGCGCCGGCCTGCGGATGGCGCCAGATTTCGGCATCGCCATCGTGCGCGGCGCGGGCGCCGTCGGTCGCGGCCCCGAGGCGGCGGGCGGTGGCCTGCGAACGCGCGTTCGCGGCGTCGATATAGCTGACAAGGCGGTCGATGCCGAGCGTGCCGCGCGCCCAGTCGCGGACCTTGGCACCCGCCTCGGTGGCGAAGCCGTGGCCTTCGGCCCCGTCATAGAGGTGCCATGCCAGTTCGACATCCGCCCAGCCTGCCAGGTTGAGCAGACCGACCCGGCCCAGCGGTGCCGGATCGTCGCGGCGCGTCAGTGTGAAGAAGCCGTAGCCATGCCAGTGCCAGTGGCCGATGCCGGCGAGAAAGCCGCGGAACGCCCCGTCTTCGGTGGTGCGCCCGCCGATCGCCGCCATCCGGTCCGACGTGGTGGCGAAGCGGACATGCGCGGGCAGGTCGCCGCGTTCGGGACCGCGCAGGATCAGGCGGTCGGTGGTCAGGGTGGGGGCGTGGGTGAGGGGCATCGCCTAGCGCTTCTTTCCGAAGCCCGACAGTCCCGGCGGCAGGGACGCGCCGGTGGCGAAGGGGTTGGCGCCGCCCGCGCCGGGAAAGCCGCCCATCTTGCCGAGCTGCGCCTGCGCGGCCTGCAACTGTTCCTCGGTCGGGGCGGCGCCGCCGGCGCCGGGCAGGCCGCCCTTGCCGAACATGCCGGCCATCGCCTTTTTCAGCATCCCGCCCTTGCCCATCTTCTTCATCATGTCGGACATCTGGCGGTGCATCTTGAGCAGCTTGTTGAGGTCGCTGACCTGCATCCCCGCGCCGGCGGCGATGCGCTTTTTCCGGCTGGCCTGAAGGATCTGCGGATTGGCGCGTTCCTTCCTGGTCATCGACTGGATCAGCGCGATCTGACGGGCGATGACCTTGTCGTCGAAGCCCGCCTCGTCCACGGCCTTGGCCATCTTCTGCGCGCCGGGCAGCATCCCCACCATCGAGGACACGCCGCCCATCTTGAGCATCTGTTCCATCTGCATTTTCAGGTCGTTCATGTTGAACTGACCTTTCTGGAACCGCTTCATCATCCGTTCGGCCTGCTCGGTCTCGAACGTCTGTTGCGCCTTTTCCACCAGCGCCACGATGTCACCCATGCCGAGGATGCGGCCGGCGATGCGGGACGGCTCGAACGTCTCGATGGCGTCCATCTTCTCGCCCAGCCCGACGAAGCGGATGGGCTTGCCGGTAATGGCCCGCATCGACAGGGCGGCGCCGCCGCGACCGTCGCCGTCCATCCGCGTCAGCACGACGCCGGTGACGCCGATCTTGTCGTCGAATTCGGTCGCGACGTTGACGGCATCCTGTCCGGTCAGCCCGTCGACGACCAGCAGCGTTTCGCGCGGATTGGCGACATCGCGCACCTCGGCGGCCTGGGCGATCAGCTCGGCGTCGATATGCAGGCGGCCGGCGGTGTCGAGCATGTAGACGTCGTAGCCGCCCAACGTCGCCTGCTGTTTCGCGCGGCGGGCGATCTGGACGGGCGTTTCGCCCGGCACGATGGGCAGGGTATCGACGCCGATCTGGCTGCCGAGGATGGCGAGCTGCTCCATCGCCGCCGGCCGGTTGGTGTCGAGCGAAGCCATCAGCACCCGCTTGCGGTCCCGTTCGGTCAGGCGCTTGGCCAGCTTGGCGGTGGTGGTGGTCTTGCCCGAACCCTGAAGCCCGACCATCAGGATCGGGGCGGGAACCTGGTCGATCTTCAGCGCGCCGTCATCGGCATCGCCGCCCAGCACGTGCACCAGTTCGTCATGAACGATCTTGACGACCTGCTGGCCGGGGGTGACGGATTTCGTGACGGCCTGGCCGGTGGCCTTGTCCTGCACGGCGCGGACGAAGTCGCGCGCGACGGGCAAGGACACGTCCGCTTCCAGCAGGGCGACGCGGACCTCGCGCAGGGCGGTGCGAACGTCGTCCTCGGACAGCGCGCCCTGTTTTGTGAGGCGCTCGAACACGCCTGAAAGGCGGTCGGAGAGATTCTCGAACATGGGCGGGTATCCCCCGTGACTGGTGCGGTGCGTGCCCGAACGCGGCGGGACGCGGAAAACGTGAAGCGCCCCCGTGGGCGAAACCTCGCTGACGGGGGGCGATCCCCCGTGGCGGGGGACCGGAAGCATTGCCTCCGGGAACGGTCGTCTTTTAGGGACGGGCCGCCCGGCGGTCAAGGATCATTCGGAATGGGCCTTGGCCAGAACGATGTCGGCCGCCTCGGCGCCGGGATGGGCGATATCCTCGAACGGCTCGACATGGCCGATGCGGCGAATCTCGGGCTGGGCCGCGGGCAGGGCGGCGGGCCGGTCGCCCGTCCGGCCGGCGGTGTCGGTCAGGCGGTCGAGAATCGCCGCCCCGTCGCGCAGCGCGTCGGGAAACACCTGGGCGAAACGGTTGGCGAAGACGAGCGCCATGCGGAAGGGCAGGGCGGGGGTTGCGAAGGCATAGGGCGTCATGGGCAGTCCTTTGCGATAAAAGATGGCGTATCGCAGGGCGAACGACAGCGGGGGGCGGCGGTTCCGTCACGATGCCGCGATGCGGCATGAACGGGTGGGCGAGTCAGGCATCCATGTCACACTCGGCGGCATTCTGCGCGTTTTTCCGGTGCGCTGGCACCCGATGGTCGATTGGCGGGTTGCATGGTGAGCCTGATGTCAGGTAAGCGGAATGCGAGTTAGAGTTCACGGGAAAGGAACAATCATGTTCATGAAGAAAATCGTCGCTGCAACGGCTATCGGCCTTGTCGCCCTATCGTCGGCCGCCAGCGCCGGCGGCCTGGCCCCCGCCATCGAAGAGCCCATCGTCGCCGTCGCGCCCGCCCCGGCCGGTTCGCTGGGCGGTCTGGGTGCCGCCGGCGCCACCGTCGCCGCCATCGGCGCGATCGGTGTCCTGGCGCTGATTCTGGACGACGATGACGACAACGACGACGATTCGTCGGCCACGACCACGGCGGGCGCCGTCGTCAACTGAGTGGACCGAGGTTCGCACGAGATCGGAAAAGGGGGCCTTGCGCCCCCTTTTTCTTTGCGCGGCCGGTAGGGACGTTCCCCGGACGCATCGCTCAACCGGAGGGATTGCCGGGAATCGCATCATCTATATCGTCGGGCTTGTCGTTACCGTCATCGCGATCGCCAGCTTCGTTCTTTGACGACCCGAGGGTTGACGGCCGCAGTTCGCGGCTGAGGAACCGCTCGAAACTGTCGAGATGGACAGGCTCGAACTGGCCGAAGGACTGCATCCAGACGCTGGCAGCGCGCATGGCGTCCGGGTCGAGCTTGCACCATGTCAGCCGCCCGCTGCGTTCCTGGGCGATCAGGCCCGCGCGGCCGAGGATCGCCAGATGCCGCGAGATCGCGGCGAGCGAGACGGGAAACGACGCGGCGACATCGGTGACAGTCATGTCGTCTTCCAGCAACAGCATCAGGATCGCCCGGCGTGTCGGATCGGACAGGGCTGCGAAGATGAGGTCGAGCGTCGGCGCCATGCCCCGGCGTGGCATGGCGCGCGGCGACGGTCAACGATCCGGTTGAATGTCATACGGTTCGCGCTGCCGTCCATGATCGTGCCAAGTCATTGACTTCCCGAGGTCTTCCGTGCCTTGACTTCGGCATGGCGCGTCACTAGGCACGGCGGCGACGGAACGAGGGTTCGATGGTCGACGATGCCACCCGGACGCGGATGGAGGCGCTGGAAAAGCGTCTTGCCGCGCGGCGCGCGCAGGCCCCCGCCCCCGTTCGGACGAGCATTATTCGATGGCCAACATGGCCTGGCGGATGGTGATCGAGCTGGTGGCCGGTCTGGGGATCGGCTTCGGCATCGGATACGGGCTGGACGCGCTTTTCGGCACCATGCCCATCTTTCTGGTGCTGTTCATATTTCTGGGCCTCGCGGCCGGCATCAAGACGATGATGCGCACCGCGAAAGAGGTTCAGGCGGATGCCGACAGGAATGCGGCGGAAAAGAAGGACTGAACGATGGCTGACGTGGTCGCGATCGGAGAGGAACATGCCGCCGGCGGACTGAACATCCATCCGATGGATCAGTTCATCATCTATCCGCTGTTCGGCGACGGCGGCGTCGGCATGTTCACCGTCACCAACGCGACGCTGTGGATGGCGATCATCGTGCTGTGCGTCGTGCTGCTGCTGATCACCGGGATGCGCGGGCGCAACGTGGTGCCCAGCCGCGCGCAATCCATCGCCGAACTGGCCTACGGTTTCGTTTACAAAATGATCGAGGACGTGTCGGGCAAGGAGGGGCTGCGCTATTTCCCCTATATCATGACGCTGTTCATGTTCATCACGCTGGCCAATTTCCTGGCGCTGATCCCGGCGTCGTTCTCGGTCACGGCGCATATCGCGGTGACGGCGGTTCTGGCGCTGGCGGTGTTCGTCACGGTGACGGTGCTGGGCTTCGTCAAGAACGGCGCGTCGTTCCTGGGGCTGTTCTGGGTGTCGTCCGCGCCGCTGGTGCTGCGGCCCATCCTGGCGGTGATCGAGCTGATCTCCTACTTCGTGCGCCCGGTCAGCCATTCCATCCGTCTGGCCGGCAACATCATGGCGGGCCATGCGGTGCTAAAGGTGTTCGCGGGGTTCGCCGGCGCGCTGGGGCTGTTCGCGTTCATCCCTGTGCTGGCGATCACGGCCATCTATGCGCTGGAAGTGCTGGTGGCGTTCATCCAGGCCTATGTCTTCACTATCCTCACCTGCGTCTATCTGAAGGACGCGCTGCATCCCCATCATTGAGGCGCGAGCCGCCGCAAGGATCGACCGGGCGGCGCCGCCGTCCCGAACCAAACGTCAAACCCAAGGAGAGACGACTATGGAAGGCGAAATCATCGCATACGCGGATCTGGGCAAGTTCATCGGCGCGGGCCTTGCGGCCATCGGGTCGGGTGCCGCCGCAATCGGCGTGGGCCACGTCGCCGGCAACTTCCTGGCTGGCGCGCTGCGCAACCCGTCGGCCGCCGCCGCCCAGACCGCCACGCTGTTCATCGGTATCGCATTCGCCGAAGCGCTGGGGATCTTCTCGTTCCTGGTCGCGCTGCTGCTGATGTTCGCCGTCTGATCGTCTGACCGAAGGCCGGGCGGCACGGGCTGTCCGGTCCATCCTTTCGTCAGGGGAACAGTATGGAAACCGAAGAAATCCTCGTCGCGCCGGGGGGTGAGCTTGTCGAGATCGTCGAAGTCCCGCAAGGGGCCGAGGCGGTCGGCATGCCGCAACTCGACTTTTCGACGTATCCGAACCAGATTTTCTGGCTGATCGTCGCGCTGGTGGCGATCTATCTGATCCTGTCGCGCGTGGCGTTGCCGCGCATCGGCGCCGTTCTGGCCGAGCGCCAGGGCAGCATCACCAACGACATCGCCTCGGCCGAGGAACTGAAGCTGAAGGCGCATCAGTCCGAAGCGGCCTACGACAAGGCGCTGGCGGATGCGCGCGCCGAAGCGGGCCGCATCGTGGCCGAGAACAAGGCCGAGATGCAGGCGCAGATCCAGGCGGCGATGGAACGGGCCGATGCCGACATCGCCGAGCAATCGGCCGAATCCGAGGCGCGCATCAACGAGATCCGCGCAGGCGCGATGGACGCGGTGCAGGAAGTGGCGCGCGATACCGCCATCGCCATCGTCGCGGCCTTCGGCGGCCGGGACGACACCGCGCAGGTTCACGCCGCGGTGGACGACAGGTTGAAGGGGGCCGAACGATGACGCGTCTTTTCGTGCTGCCCGCGCTTGTCGCGGCGGGTCCGGCCCTGGCGGCGACCGGCCCGTTCTTTTCGCTGAACAACACCAACTTCGTGGTGCTGCTGGGCTTCATCGTCTTTGTCGGCGTGCTGATCTACTTCAAGGTGTTCCGCAAGCTGGCCGAGATGCTGGACAAGCGCGCCGACGGCATCCGCGACGATCTGGCCGAGGCGCGCAGCCTGCGCGAGGAAGCGCAGACCCTGCTGGCATCCTACGAGCGCAAGCACCGCGAGGTGCAGGGGCAGGCGGACCGCATCGTCGCCGCCGCGCGCGAGGATGCCAAGGCGCAGGCCGCCAAGGCGCAGGCCGATCTGGACGAGTCCATCGCGCGGCGCGTTCAGGCCGCCCGCGATCAGATCGCGTCGGCCGAGGAAAAGGCCGTGCGCGACGTGCGCGACCGGGCGATCCAGGTGGCCGTTGCGGCGGCGCGCGACGTGCTGGCCCGGCAGATGGACGCCCAGCGCGGCGATGCGCTGATCGATCAATCCATCGAGACGGTGCGCGAAAAGCTGCATTGAGACGATGATTGGAACGCAGGAAAGGCCCGGACGCGCTGTCCGGGCCTTTTGCGTTTTCGGGGATGTCAGGCCGTCGGGCGGATGACGATCTGGACGCGGCGGTTCTGCGCGCGGCCCGCCGGATCGAGGTTCGACGCGATCGGCTGATTTTCGCCGTAGCCCACGGCGCGCAGGCGGCTGCCGGACACGCCGTTCTGCGCCAGGATCGTGCTGACGGCCTGGGCGCGGCGTTCGGACAATTGCTGGTTATAGGCGGCGGCGCCGGTATTGTCGGTATGGCCCTGAACCTCGACCACGGAATTGGGATAGCGGTTGAGGTTGGCGGCCAGCACGCGCAGGTCGCCGACCAGGCTGCCAGAGACGTTGGCGCTGTCGGTGGCGAACAGGATGTCCTGCGGCATGCGCACGATCAGTTCGTTGCCGGTATTCACCACGTCGATGGCGTTGTTCGAGAAGTCGCTGCGCAGCTCGGCCGCCTGACGGTCCAGCACGTTGCCGACGACTGCGCCGCCGGCCGCCCCGAGGGCCGCGCCGGCCAGCGCCTTTTCCAGCTTGTTGTCGCCGCCGGTCAGAACGCCGGTCGCCGCGCCGATGCCCGCGCCGATCAGCGCGCCTTCGCGGGTGCGGTTCAGTTCGGTCGGGCCGCCATTGGGGCCGACGGGCGCGCAGGCGGCCAGCGCCAGCAGGCTGGACGCCCCCAGCGCGATCATTGTGTTCTTGGCAATCATGTCTTCCTCTTTCCTCGGGTCACACATCCGCGGCAGCATATACCGGGGGTGCGGACCGTTCGCACGGACAAAGCGCGATCTGGCGGAAAGTTGCGCAGGCGTCAGAACCCCGTCGCCGCCGCCTCGTGCGCCAGCATCGCGCGCTTGACGGGCAGGCCCCAATGATAGCCGCCCAGCGCGCCCGTCGCGCGAAGCGCCCGGTGGCAGGGGATCAGCCAGCTTATCGGGTTGCGGCCCACGGCGGTCCCGACGGCGCGCACGGCCTTGGGGTTGCCGATGGCGCGCGCGATCTCGCCATAGGTGGTGACGTGGCCGGTGGGGATCCGCAGCAGCGCCTCCCAGACCTGGATCTGGAAGGGCGCGCCGATGAGATAGAGGGGCGCGGAATTGCCGCCGTCCACGGCGTGACCGAAGGCCCCCTGGGCCCAAGGCCGCAGCATCGCCGCATCCTCGACCAGCGTGGCGTCGGGCCAGCGCGCGGCGAGGTCGGCCATCGCCGCATCCGCGCCGGTTTCGGCGGCAAACGCGATGCCGCAGAGGCCGCGCGCGGTGCCCATGACCAGCGCGGGGCCGAAGGGGCTGTCGTGCCAGCCCCAGAAGATCGTCAGCCCGGCGCCGCGACGGGCAAAATCGCCGGGACTCATCGCCTCCCACCGCAGAAAGAGGTCGTGCAGGCGGCCGCCGCCCGACAGCCCCACCTCGGCCGCCGTGTCGAGCGTGGTGAAGCGGGCGTCGAGCAGGCGGCGCGCGTGATCGAGCGTCAGGTATTGCTGGAACCGCTTGGGGCTGATGCCGACCCAGCGCGAAAACACCCGCTGGAAATGCGCGGGGGAAAGGTGCATCTCGGCCGCGATCT
Source organism: Oceaniovalibus guishaninsula JLT2003 (assembly GCF_000299575.1). Lineage (GTDB taxonomy): Bacteria > Pseudomonadota > Alphaproteobacteria > Rhodobacterales > Rhodobacteraceae > Palleronia > Palleronia guishaninsula. Next base: position 97,620 of record NZ_AMGO01000006.1, on the reverse strand, counting down.
GTTCCAGCGTCAATGCGCGCCCGCCCTCGGCGTCCAGCCGGTCGATGGCGCGGCGCATCAGCTTCCAGTAATAGCTGTCTTCGGTCATCGCATCCTCCGTGCCTTGGGCATAGGCGCTGGCGGAAGGGCGGGCGACCCGGAAATTGCGGTTTCGCGCGGGCTTGTCGCGGGGCAGCCGCGCGGGCATAGGAACGGCATGGCCAAGCCCTTGCCCTATGCCGCGCAGGTCGCGATCTTCGAGCGGTTCCGCCAGGCCGAGCCCGAACCGAAGGGCGAGCTGGAGCATCTGAACGCCTATACGCTGCTGGTCGCCGTGGCGCTGAGCGCGCAGGCCACCGATGCCGGCGTGAATAAGGCGACGCGGGCGCTGTTCGAGGTCGCCGACACGCCCGAAAAGATGCTGGCGCTGGGCGAGGAAGGGCTGACCGCGCATATCAAGTCCATCGGGCTTTACCGCAACAAGGCGCGCAACGTCATGGCGCTGAGCAGGATCCTGGTGGATGAATACGGCGGCGCGGTGCCGTCCAGCCGCGCGGCGCTGGAAAGCCTGCCGGGCGTCGGGCGCAAGACGGCGAACGTGGTGCTGAACATGTGGTGGGGCCATCCCGCGCAGGCGGTGGACACGCATATCTTTCGCGTCGGCAACCGCACGCGCATCGCGCCCGGCCGGGACGTGGCGGCGGTCGAGCGCGCGATCGAGGACAACGTGCCGGCCCCCTATCAGCGCCACGCGCATCACTGGCTGATCCTGCACGGACGCTATACCTGCGTGGCGCGCAAGCCGAAATGCCCGGCCTGCCTGATCGCCGATCTGTGCCCCTGGCCCGACAAGACCGAAGCGAAAGGACAGCCATGAAACCCTATCAGATCGTCGGCATCGGCAACGCCATGGTCGATGTGCTGGCCCGCTGCGACGAGGATTTCCTGACCGAGAACCGGGTCGAGAAGGGCATCATGCAATTGACCGACCGCGACCGCGGGGTGGAGCTTTATTCGCGCATCGGTCCCGCGACCGAGGTCAGCGGCGGTTCGGCGGCCAATTCCATTGCCGGGGCCGCGCATCTGGGCGCGCGCACGGCCTATATCGGCAAGGTCAAGGACGACCAGCTTGGCGCGATCTTCGCGCACGACCTGCGCGCGCAAGGGGTGGATTACGACACCACGCTGGCGCCGCGCGACCATGCCGCCGAAACGGGGCGCTGCATCGTGCTGGTGACGCCGGACGGCGAGCGGTCGATGAACACCTATCTGGGCGTGACCGAGTTCCTGTCGCCGGACGATATCGACGAGCGGCAGGTCGGGGGGGCGGACTGGATCTATCTGGAAGGCTATCGCTTCGACGGGCCGGACAGCCATGCGGCCTTTGCCAAGGCGATTGCCGCGGCCAAGGGGGCGGGGGGCCGCGTCGCGCTGACGCTCAGCGATCCGTTCTGCGTCGAACGGCACCGCGACGCGTTCGCGCGCATGATCGCCGAGGATGTGGATCTGCTGTTCTGCAACCGGGCCGAGATCCTGTCGATGTACCGGACCGACGATTTCGACGCCGCCGTGGCGCGGGCGGGGGCGCAGGTGGCGCTGGTCGCCTGCACCGAAAGCGAGAAGGGCGCGCATGTCGTCGTGAACGGCGCGCGCAGCCACGTGCCCGCCTTCCCCACGCGGGTCGAGGACGCGACGGGGGCGGGCGATCTCTTTGCCGGGGCGTTCCTTTGGGGTGCCGCCGAGGGGCGCGATGCCGTGACCTGCGCGCGGATGGGCTGTCTGGCCGCGAGCGAGGTGATCGGCCATATCGGGGCGCGGCCGCAGGCCGACCTGCGCGCGCTGTTCAGGGAAAACGGGCTGGGATGATCCGGCCCGCAGGATCGACAACGAAGGACGGAGGCTGCCATGCCCTTCAGCTATGACGACCAGAACATCTTCGCCAGGATGCTGCGCGGCGAGATCCCCAACGACACCGTGGCCGAGACCGAGCATTCGCTGGCCTTCAACGACATCCGTCCGCAGGCGCCGGTGCATGTTCTGGTGATCCCCAAGGGATCCTATGTCTGCCACGACGATTTCTTCGGAAATGCAAGCGATGCCGAGATCCTGGATTTCACCCGGCTGACGGCGCGGCTTTGCGCCGATCTGGGGGTGTCGCCGGGGGCGGGCGGCAGCGGATATCGCGCCATTTCCAACGCGGGGCAGGCGGGCGTGCAGGAGGTGCCGCATTACCACCTGCACATCCTCGGGGGGCGTCCCCTTGGACGGATGCTGGCGCCGGAATAGGCGTCAGGCCGGGCGCGCGCCGACGAAGGCCCAGGCCGCATCCTCGTCGGCGCGGTCGAAGCCCTTCGCCTCGACCGGCAGCATCGCGCCGAGCGCGCCGACCATGCGCTCGGTCGCCTTGGACGCGCCCAGATGGGCGTAGCGGTCCAGCTTGGCGGGCGAGCGGACACGCGACTTGATCGATTCCCATCCCGACGACGCGCCGGTCTCAGAGCCTTCGTAGCCGTCGAAGATCAGCAGCATCGAGACCTTGTCGAAGCGGTCGAACACTTCGTTCATGTAGGCGCCGAGGGCTTCCATGTCGGGCTGCGTCACCTGGCCGTGTATGCGGAAGGCGAAGACGTCGGGGCGGGTCGTCGGCGTCTGTTCTATGCTGGCGGATTTCAACATCGCGGAACACTCCTTTGCGCGCCCAACGGGGCGGGGCGCAAAGGGTTTCGCATCAGGCCACGGCGCGGGTGAGGTCGAGGAACACGTCCTCCAGCCGCGGCTCCTCGATGCCGACATCGGCGATGGCGATGCCGGCGGCGTTCAACGCGTTCAGGATGTCGCCCGGCGGGGTGCGGCCGCGCGAATAGTGCAGCGCCAGCTTGCCGTCGGCGCGCCGGTCCAGCGTCACGCCGTCGGGCAGGGGCAGGTCGGCGGGCGCGTCGCCTTCGGGGGTGATGACCATGGTCTTCGCATCCACGCGCGCGACCAGATGCGCGGTGGTGTCGCGGACCAGAACCTCGCCGTGATGGATGATGGCGATCTCGTCGCACATCTCCTCGGCTTCCTCGAGGTAGTGGGTGGTCAGGATGATGGTGGTGCCGCCGTCGTTCAGACGCCGCACGTTGCGCCACAGCATCTGGCGCAGTTCGATGTCCACGCCGGCGGTGGGTTCGTCCAGCACCAGGATCTGCGGCGCATGAACCAGCGCCTTGCCCAGCAGCAGCCGCCGCCGCATCCCCCCCGAAAGCGAGCGCGCATAGGCGTCGGCCTTGTCCGCCAGACCGATCATGGCGAGGATCTCGTCGGTGCGGCGTTCGGATTTCGGCACGCCGTAAAGCCCCGCCTGCACGTCGAGCGCGCCGCGCGGCGTGAAGAACGGATCGAGGTTCAGTTCCTGCGGCATCACGCCGATGGCGGCGCGCGACTGGCGGGGGTTCACGTCCTGGTCGAAGCCCCAGATCCGCACCGTTCCGGCGGATTTGACCACCAGCCCGGCCAGAATGTTGATCAGCGTGGACTTGCCCGCGCCGTTGGGGCCGAGCAGGCCGAAGATGCTGCCCTGCGGGATGGTCAGGTCGATGCCCTTCAGCGCCTCCTTGGGCGGCTCGCCGCGCCGGCCCGGATAGGTCTTGCGAAGGCCCTCGATCTCGATCGCCTGTCCGGTCATGCCATGCTCCCTTGAGGGTTCCGCCCCGATCCCCGATATAGGAGGCGACCTAGCCCCCGCCGTCCTGCGGGGCAAGCCGGAGGGATGCGCGCCATGTCCGAGAAACCCGTCGACAATCCGGGTGCCCTGCCGCCCACGGGCGTCTATGACGTGCCCGAACTGGAAACCGTGACCACCACCCGCGTCAGCTGCGACGGGCAGATGACCCATCCGCGCGTCTGGCTGCAAATCCCCGAAGAACGCGGCTGGGTCGAATGCGGCTATTGCGACAAGCGGTTCGTCCTGGCGCCGGGCGCGGGCGGGCATTGATCCGGGCGGCGCTGCTGGTTCTGCTGATGGCCGGGGCGGCGATGGCCGCGCCCGATCACGGGTTGATGTGGAACCGCAGCGGCCTGCCCGCGACGCTGCCCTTGCAGATCCGCACCGATCCGGGGCGCGATCATTACATCACGCTGCGCGATGCCGCGACCGGCGATCCGGCGCTGGCCGCCTATATCGAGGGCGGGCGCTTTTTCCGCGTGCTGGTGCCGCCCGGAACCTTCGTGCTGGATGTCGCCAGCGGCACCGACTGGCTGGACGAGGACCGCCTGTTCGGTCCGCGCACCGAGACGATGACCTTCGATGAGGCGCTGACCTTCGGCGTGACGGGTATCGGCACCAAGCGCGGCCATCTGATCGACCTGCGCGGCGTCAGCGTCATGGCCGAGGCCGAGATGCGCGATATCGGGCTTTGCCAGTGGATCGCCCGCGACATCGCCCCCCGCCCGCAACTGGCCGACCGCACCCCGGACAAGGAAACGCTGGAGGAACGGCTGGAAGACCGGACCGCGCGCGAGCAGCTTGTGCCGGACCCGGATGCGGACACGCGGATCTGGAAGCGCGGCGGCATTCCGGCAACGCGCGCGATGCGGCTGGAGGAGCGGTTCTGCGGGTAAGGGGCGCCTGCCCGCGACCCTGCGCCCGGTCGGGCCCTAACCGGCATCGTCCTGCAAGCGGTTTCGTTTGCTCATTTGCATCGAGAGGGATGCGAAGCGGGCCGTCAGGAAATCGTGGAGTTGCCCGATCGCCCCGTCGAGCGGCACATCCTTGCGCCGCATGATCCCCAGCTTTCGCGTCGGATGGGGAACCTCGACCGGAAGGTCGGCCAGAAGGCCACCGCCGCCGGCGGTGAAGACGACCGAATGGGGCAGCAGCGTCAGCGCGTCCGATCCGGTAAGGACGCTGAGGATCGACGAGAACGTGCCGCCCGAGAAGTTGATGCGAAGATTCGCGCTGCCGAACCCGCGCAGCATCTGCGTCAGATCCCGTGCCAGCGGGCTGCCGGCGGGCGGCGCGATCCATGGATAGAAGGCGAGATCCGCGGCCGACACGTCCGGCTTGCGGCAAAGCGGGTGGCCGACCCGGCACGCCACGACGTTGCGGCCCGGCAGGACGGGATCGAACAGCATCGTTTCGGGCACCGCGCCGCGTCTCATCGGCAGAAGGGCGAGGTCGAGCGTCGCGTTGTCGAGCTGCGTGACGAGCGCTTCGTGATAGTCGTAGAACTGGTCGATGCGGATATCGGTCCGCGTGCGCTGGAAATCGGCGATGAAGGACGCGACGACGCCATCCATGAAGATCGGCGTCCCGCCGAGCCGGATCAACCCCGCCTCGCCGCTGGAATGGCGCTTGACCAGCAGGGACGCCTCGCGGTTCAGGGCATGCATGCGGCCGCCTATCCGGGCCAGCGCCTTGCCCAGATCGGTCGGGGAAAGGGGACGGCGGCCGGGTTCGAAAAGCGGCGCGCCGATGCGCTTTTCCAGCAGCGAAATCGTCCGCGACGCCGAGGGCTGGGATTTGTTCATGGCGCGCGCGCCCTGGCTCAGCCCGCCATGTTCGGTGATCGACCAGAGAAGTTCGAGATGCTCGTTCTGCAATTTCATAACCTGGCGGTATATTCGCCATCCTGCATTCGATCAACAGCGCACCGGCGGGATGCTAGGCACGAGGGCAGAGAGATCGGAGGGCCGGACGGGATGACGGCAACGGGGCAGAGCTTGGCGGCCGACGCCTCGCAGGGGCCGACCTGCGCCGAACGGCGGCACGCCCTTCCGCCGGCGCCCGTTCGCTCCCCGTTCCGCAGCCGCCCCGGCGGCCACGAAGACCTGACAGTCCGAGGAGAACAGCGATGAGCGACATTCAGACCGACGTGCTGGTGATCGGCACCGGGCCGGCAGGCTCGGCGGCGGCGGCGCTTCTGTCGAGCTATGGCGTCGAGAACATGGCGATCAACCGCTATCGGTGGCTTGCCAACACGCCGCGCGCCCATATCACCAACCAGCGCACCATGGAGGTGCTGCGCGACTTGGGCCGGGATGTCGAGGACGAGGCCTATCTGTTCGCCACGCATCAGGATCTGATGGGCGAGAACGTCTTTTGCGAAAGCCTCGCCGGCGAGGAGATCGGCCGCATGACCGCCTGGGGCAACAGCCCGCAGAGCAAGGCCGAGCATCTGTTGTCCAGCCCGACGATGATGAACGACATGCCCCAGACGCTGATGGAGCCGCTGCTGTTCAAGACCGCCTGCAAGCGCGGCACGCAGGCGCGCATGTCCACCGAATACCTGTCGCACGAGCAGGACGAGGACGGCGTGACCACCACCTGCCGCGACCGGCTGTCGGGCAAGGATTTAACCATCCGGTCGAAATACCTGATCGGCGCGGATGGCGGCAAATCCCTGGTGGCCGAGCATGCCGGCCTACCCTTCGACGGCAAGATGGCGGTGGGCGGTTCGATGAACATCCACTTCCGCGCGGACCTGACGAAATACGTCGCCCACCGACCGTCCGTCCTTTACTGGGTGATGCAGCCCGGCGCGGATGTCGGCGGGATCGGCATGGGACTGGTGCGCATGGTCCGCCCCTGGAACGAGTGGCTGATCGTCTGGGGATACGACATCAATCAGGACGCGCCCGATGTGGACGCGGAGATGGCGACCAACGTGGCGCGGCAACTTGTCGGCGACCCGGACCTGGAAATCGAGCTGCTCAGCGCCAACACCTGGACCGTCAACAATTACTACGCGACCCGCACTTCGGAAGGGCGGGTGTTCTGCATGGGCGATGCCATTCATCGCCATCCGCCGTCGAACGGGCTGGGGTCCAACACGTCGATCCAGGACGCGTTCAACCTGGCATGGAAGCTGGCGATGGTGCTGAACGGCACGGCCGGCGCGACGCTGCTGGACAGTTACGACGCGGAACGCGCGCCCGTGGCCAAGCAGATCGTGACCCGCGCCAACAAGTCCATCGGCGAGACGAAGCCGATCTTCGACGCGCTGGGCATGACCGAGGGCGTGAAGCCCGAGGAGATGCAGAAGAGCCTTGAGGCGCGCGGCGACGCGACCCCCGAGGCGGAGGCGCAGCGCGCCGCCCTGCGCGCCGCCATCGCCCACAAGAAATACGAGTTCGACGCGCATGGCGTCGAGATGAACCAGCGCTACCGGTCCGGCGCGATCCTGGCCGAGGACCAGCAGGAGCCGCCCTTCGAGAAGGACGCCGAGCTGCATTATCAGCCGACGACCTGGCCCGGCGCGCGGCTGCCCCATGCCTGGGTCTATACCCACGAGACGGGCGAGCCTCTTTCGACGCTGGATCTGTGCGGGCACGGGCGGTTCACGATCCTGACCGCGATCGGGGGCGAGCGGTGGGCCGACGCCGCCCGCGCCGTGGGCGACCGGCTGGGCATCGAGATCGCCGCGCATGTGATCGGGCCGCGCCGGCCCCATGTCGATCACACCGGCAATTGGGCGGCCTTGCGGGAGGTGAGCGACAGCGGCTGTCTGCTGGTGCGCCCCGACCACCACGTCGCCTGGCGGCGGCATGCCATGACCGACGACCCCGAGGGGGATCTGACCGCCGCGATGAAGACGATCCTGGCGCTGTAGAACGGCGCCCCGGCGGCGCCGCGCCGGACACGCAGCGCCGCCTTTTGGCAGGCCATGCCGGTCTGCCGACCGGGTAGGGAGGAACGGAATGAACGTCTTGCCGCGCTATCTGGTCGTGCTGTCGCGGGGTGTGGCCGCCATCGCCCTTTTCGCGATGATGGTGCTGACCTTCGTGGACGTGATCGGGCGCTATGCCTTCAACGCGCCGGTCTTCGGCGTGGCCGAGATGATCCAGTTCCTTCTGGCGATCTCGATCTTCGCGGCCATGTCGCTGGCCTCGGCCAATCGGGGGCATATCACAGTCGATGTGCTGGAGCCGGCGCTCGACCGGGTCGCGCGGCGGCCGCGCCGCCTGTTCGTGCGGGCCCTGTCGATCCTGACCTTCGCCCTGATCGCCGCCCAACTGGGCGAACTGGCATACGAGGCGTGGCGGACGGACCGCACCACCATCGTCCTCGACTGGCCGCTGGCCGGCATCCTGTGCGCCTGCGCGCTTCTGGCGCTTGTGGCGTTCGTCGTCGAGCTGAGCGGCTACCGCGAGCCGGATGCCGCGGACGGCCCGCCGGAGGATGCGTGATGCTGACCGCGACGCTGGCCATCGTCATCCTTCTGCTGCTGTGCTTCATCGGGGTGCGGATCGGGGTGGCGACGCTGCTGGTCGGCTTCTTCGGCTTCGCGCTGGAACGCGGCCTCGGCCCGGCCATGCAGATGAGCGGCCAGCGGATCCTGGAAGACGCCATGAACTACAACCTCAGCGTGATCCCGCTTTTCGTGCTGATGGGCGTGTTCATCTATCGCTCGAACGTGTCGGACGAGTTGTATCAGGCGGCGCATGCACGGTTTCGCAATCTGCGCGGCGGGCTGGCCCATTCGACGGTGGTGGCCTGCGCGGGGTTCGGGGCGGTCTGCGGGTCGTCGCTGGCGACGGCGGCGACCATGACCAAGGTCGCGATGCCGTCAATGCGCCGGTTCGGCTATCGCGACAGCCTGTCCACCGGGGTGATTTCCGCCGGCGGCACGCTGGGCATCATGATCCCGCCCTCGGTCCCGCTGGTCATCTACGGCATCGTGGCCGAGCAGGATATCGGCCGGCTGTTCCTTGCGGGCATGATCCCCGGCCTGCTGCTGGTCCTTCTGTTCATGGGAACGGTCGCGATCTGGACGCGGATCGACCCCGAGGCGGCGCCTTCGGACACCGCGGACGAACCGGGCCCCGACCGCCGCGCCGGGCGCGCCGTGTTGCCGATCATCGGCCTGTTCGTGCTGGTACTGGGCGGGATCTACGGCAAGATCTTCACGCCCACCGAAGCCGCGGGCATCGGCGCGGTGGGCGCGGCCGTCATCGCGATGACCCGCGGGCGGCTGCTGACGCCGGGCGAATGGATCGACAGCCTGGCCGAAGCGATGAGCACGACGGCGGCGCTGTTCCTGGTCATCTTCGGGGCGCTGATCTTCGCCGATTACGCCAATTACATCGGGCTGCCCTTCCTGATCCTCGACGCCATCGACGCGCTGGATCTGGGGCCGTTCGGGCTGGTCGTGGCGATCACCGTCATCGCGATCCTGATGGGCATGGTGTTCGAGGCGATCGGCATCCTGCTGCTGCTGGTTCCGGTCTTCATGCCGGCGCTGCTGGATGCCGATGTCGATCTGATCTGGTTCGGCATCATCATCGTGCTGGTCATCGAGATGGGGCTGATCACGCCGCCGGTCGGGATGAACGTCTTCGTCGTCAAGTCGATCCTGACCGATGCCGACCTGATGGAGATGTTCCGCGGCGTGCTGCCCTTCGTCGTCGCGATGCTGGTGGCGCTGTGCCTGATCCTGATCTTCCCTCAGATCGTCACCGCCATACCCGACCTGATCTACTGAACCATCAATGGAGGACCGAGGATGAAGACGCCCTATCTCGCCTGCGCCGCGATCGGACTGACGCTGACGGCCCCGGCCGCCGACGCCGCGACCCGGATCGTCGCGAATTGCTTCTTTCCCGCGCAGCACTTCAACTGCCGCGACGTGATGGCCGCCTGGGGCGAGGAGGTCGAGCGCGTCACCGACCGCCGCGTGCGGGTGAACATCCCCGCCAAAAGCATGGCGCCGCCGCCCGAACAGCTTGCCTCGGTGCGGGGCGGGGTGTTCGACGCCGCGTTCCAGTTCAACGGCTTCATCGCCAACGAGGCCACGGGCGGCGCAGTGTCGCTGCTGCCCTTCTCGGGCTCGGCCGATGCGCGGGCGAATTCATTCGCGCTGTGGCGCACCTGGGAGGCGCATCTGGCGGATGCCGATCCGATCGAGGGGGTCCACATGCTGGGTCTGTTCGTCGCGCCGGGTGCCGATTTCTATTCGATGACAGACACGCCGATCACCTCGGTGGACGAGATGACCGGGCGCAAGATGTGGGCGCTGCCCGGCGTGACGGCCGAGATGCTCAAGCAGGAAGGATCGCCCGTCGTGTCCGGCCCGGCCGTCCAGATGACCGAGATCGTCCAGCGCGGCGTGGTCGACGGGTTCGTCGGCATTCCCGCTTCGGACGCGGCGTCGTTCAACGTGCTTCCCTATGCCACGTCGGTCACGCGCACCGGGCGCAAGATCTTCACGCCTTCCTTTTCGTTCTTCGTGGGCGAAGAGACATGGAACGAGATCTCGGCCGAGGATCAGGCGGCGATCATGTCGGTGTCGGGCGAGGCGTTCGCCGAACTGGCCGGCGACGTGTGGAACCGCGAGGAAGGCGCGGCCTGGGCCGAAATCGAGGCGGAGATGGAGGTCGTCGACGCCTCCGACGCATTCGAGGCCGAACTGGACGGCCTGGCGCGGCCCTTCGTGGACGGGTGGCTGGCCGAGGCGGCGGCGAAGGGGATCGACGCCGAGGCGGCGCTGGAGACCTATACCGGGACCGTCGCCGAACTTTCGGCCGAATAGGGGGACAGGCGATGGGCGATGTCCGCAACGTCCTTTGGATCATGTGCGACCAGCTTCGATGGGATTATCTGTCCTGCTACGGCCATCCGCATCTGCACACGCCGAACATCGACCGGCTGGCGGCGCGCGGCGTGCGCTTCGACCGCGCCTATGTGCAGTCGCCCTTTTGCGGACCCTCGCGGATGAGCGCCTATACCGGGCGGTACTGCCGCAGCCACGGCGCCACCTGGAACGGCTTTCCCCTGCGCGTGGGCGAGCCGACGCTGGGCGACCACCTGCGCAAGGTCGGGGTGGTGCCGGCCATCGTCGGCAAGACGCACATGGTCGCCGATACCGAAGGGATGGAATGGCTGGGCATCGACCCCGGATCGACCATCGGGGTGCATGTGTCGGAATGCGGGTTCGAGCCCTGGGAGCGCGACGACGGCCTGCACCCGCCCGGCCCCTATGGCGGCCATCCGCGCTATGACGAATATCTGCGGTCGGTCGGCATCGACCGCGACGATCCGTGGGACACGGCCGCCAATTCCGGTCGCGGCGACGACGGCGAGCTGCTCTCCGGCTGGCTGCTGAAATATTCCCACCTGCCCGCCGACATCCCCGAGGAGCATTCCGAGACGCCCTACATGACGCGCCGCGCGATGGCTTTCATGGAGGAGATGGGCGACCGGCCGTGGCTGTGCCACCTGTCCCTGATCAAGCCGCACTGGCCCTATATCGTGCCCGCCCCCTATCATGCGATGTACAGACCCGAGCATGTGTTGCCGCCCGTCCGTTCGCAGGCCGAGCTGGAGAACGATCATCCGGTTTACAAGGCCTATCGCGAAAGCCGCATCTGCCGCAGCTTTTCGCGCGACGCGGTGCGCGAGCGGGTGATCCCGGCCTATATGGGGCTTATCAAGCAGATCGACGATCAGATGGGTGTGCTGTTCGACTTCATGGAAAAGCGAGGCCTGTTCGGGAACACGATGATCGCCTTCACCTCCGATCACGGGGACTACCTCGGCGATCACTGGATGGGCGAGAAGGATCTGTTCCACGACCCTTCGGTGCGGGTGCCGCTGATCGTCTACGATCCGCGGCCCGAGGCGGATGCGACGCGCGGCACGGCGCGCGACGAACTGGTCGAGATGATCGACCTCGCGCCCACATTCCTGGCGTTTCAAGGCGCGCCGCCCAAGCCCCATATCCTGGAGGGACGCGACCTTGCGCCGCTGCTGCACGATTCCGCCCCGCCCGCCCGCTGGCGGCGCTATGCGATCAGCGAATACGATTACGCGACGCGCGAGGCGCGGCAGATCATCGGCAACGACCAGAAGGACGCGCGGCTGATCATGGTCCGCGACGCGCGCTGGAAGCTGATCTTCGCCGAAGGGTTCCGGTCGATGCTGTTCGATCTGGAAACCGATCCCGACGAGTTGACGGATCTGGGGGCGGATCCGGCAACCGCCGATGTGCGCGAACGGCTCGAGGCCGCGATCTTCGCCTGGGCGCGGCAGCATCACAACCGCATCACCATGCCGCCCGACGCCATCGAGCGGATGACCGGGGGCGAACCCCCCGGCGTGCTGATCGGCTTCTGGGACGAAAGCGAATACGAAGCGACCTTCGGGCGGCCGTTCAGCGAACGCGGATGAACCGATGAGCGGCGGCGTTCGCGCATCCCTCGCGCAACGCGCCGGACGCTTCCGCCTGCTTTCGGACTGGCGGGGACGGGTCACGCCCGCCACCCTGCGCAGCGACGCGCTGGCCGGACTGACCGGGGCCACCATCGTGCTGCCGCAGGGCGTCGCCTTCGCCGCGATCGCGGGGTTGCCGCCCGAATACGGGTTCTACACGGCGATGATCCCGCCCGTGGTCGCGGCCCTTGTCGGATCGAGCTGGCATGCCGTGTCGGGTCCGACGACCGCAATTTCGGCGCTGGTCTTCGGAACGCTCTCGGGCATCCTCGATCCGTCCGATCCCGAGTATATCCGCGCGGCCATCGCCCTGGCGCTGCTGGTCGGGGCGATCCAGCTGGCCTTCGGTCTTGCGCGGCTGGGGGCGCTGATGGATTTCGTGTCCCACTCGGTGATGACGGGTTTCATCGCCGGCGCGGCGCTGCTGATCGCGCTCAGTCAGCTTCGCTATCTTCTGGGGGTGGACCTGCCCCGTCCCAACGACCTGCACGATTTCCTGGCGGCCCTGCCGGCGGCCGCGGCGCAGGCCGATCCGCAGACGCTTGCCATAGGGGCGGTCGTCCTTCTTGTGGGCGGCGGCATCCGCTGGTGGCGGCCCGGCTGGCCGAATTATCTGATCGCGCTTGCGGCGGGCACCCTGCTGGCGCTGGGCGGCCATCGGTTCGGCATGACCGTGCCCACCATCGGCCCCGTCTCAAGCGGCGCGCCGTCGTTCCAGGTGCCCGAGTTCGGTTTTTCCTTCGTGCAGGACTACGGATCCGCCGCCTTCGCCATCGCGCTCGTCGGCTTGCTGGAAGCGGTGTCCGTCGCGCGCGCCATCGGGATGCGGTCCGGCCAGCCTATCGACGGCAACCGCGAGATCCTGGGACAGGGCGCGTCCAACATCGCCGGCAGCCTTTTCCAATGCTATCCGGCATCGGCATCCTTCACGCGGTCCGGGGTGAACTTCGAGGCCGGCGCGAAGAGCCCGCTTGCGGCCGTCTTCGCGGCCGTCTTCCTATTCGCGATCCTTCAGCTCGTCTCGGACTGGTTCGCATGGGTGCCCGACGCGGCGATGGGCGGCGTCATCCTTCTGGTGGCCTGGCGTCTGGTCGATTTCGGGGAACTGCGCCGGATCGCCGCGACGTCGCGGACGGAAACGGCCATCGCCTCGGCCACGTTTTTGTCCACCCTGCTCATCGACCTGGAATTCGCCGTTTATGTCGGCGTCTTCCTGTCGTTCCTGTTCTTCATCCGCAATTCGTCGCGCCCGGTCGTGGCCATCGGGGCGCCCGATCCCGACAGCCCGACGCGGATGTTCAAGGACGCGGTCGAGCTTGGGCTGCCCGAATGTCCGCAACTCGTCGTCGTGCGACTGGACGGTCCGCTGTTCTTCGGATCGGTGGGCATGGTGCGCGATGCGTTCCGCCGGATCGAGAGGGACCGTTCCGGTCAGAAGCACATGCTGCTGATCCTCAAGGGGATCGGCGAAATCGACCTGGCGGGGGGCGATCTGCTGATCGAGGAAAGCGCCCGCAGGCGCGGCCGGGGGGGCAGTTTTCATCTGATGACGCGGACGCCCCGCACCATCGTCAAGCTGGCGCGGATGAAGGTCATGCGGGCGCTGAACCGACGGTTCATCCATCTGGGAAAGGGCGAGGCGATCGCCGAGATGGTCCCGAACCTGGGTCCCGACATCTGCGCCTCCTGCACGGCGCGGATTTTCCGCGAATGCGCCGCGATGCCGGGGCCGGATTCGGCGACCGGAACCCGTCCGCCGCGCGATGCCGGGAAGGCCGAGGCATAGGACGGCGACTTATAACGCCGCGGTATGACTGGTGCCGATAATTCGATCAGGATGCCCCGGAAGCCGCACTAGCATCGCGATTGCCGCAGGATGCTGGAGGGTTGCATGGCCGAGATCGTGACAGAGCAGAAGGTGCGCTTCGGTCGCGGCATGCGGCGTGAAACGGGCGAGGAGATCGCGGCGCTGGGCCGCAGCCGCGCCGTGATCCTTTCGACGCCGCATCAGGCCGAAATGGCGATGGATCTGGCGGGCGACATCGGATCGGCCAGCGCGGGCCTGTTCACCGGCGCGGCGATGCATACCCCCGTCGATGTGACCGAAGCGGCGCTGACCCATGCCCGCGAGGTGGCGGCCGATTGTCTGGTGGCCATCGGCGGCGGATCGACCGTCGGGCTGGGCAAGGCCATCGCGCTGCGCACGGGCCTGCCGCAGGTGGCGATACCCACGACCTATGCGGGGTCCGAGGCGACGCCGATCCTCGGACAGACCGAGGATGGCGCCAAGACAACGCTCACCGATCCGCGCGTGCGTCCCCAGACCGTCCTTTACGACCCCGAACTGATCGCGACGCTGCCCGTGGCGATGACCGTGACCAGCGCGCTCAACGCGATGGCCCACGCGGTCGAGGCGCTTTATGCCCGCGACCGCGATGCGGAAACGGACGCGCTGGCGATGGACGGGCTGCGCGCCTTCGCGCAGGGCCTGCCCGCCGTGGTCGAGACGCCGGGCGACCTCGATGCGCGCGAGGCGACGCAGCGCGGCGCCTGGGCCTGCGGGGCGGTGCTGGGGCGGGTCGGCATGGCGCTGCACCACAAGCTTTGCCACACGCTCGGCGGCATGCTGAACCTGCCGCATGCCGAAACGCATGCGGTGATCCTGCCGCACGCGACCGCCTATAACCAGGACGCCGCCGCCGACCGCCTGCGCCCCCTGGCCGAGCTTCTGGGCGGGGGACGGCCCGCCGATGCGCTGTGGTCCTTCGCCGGACGGCTGGGCGCGCCGCGCAGCCTGCGCGAGCTGGGCATGAAGGAGGCCGATCTCGACCGCACCGCCGCCGCCGCCGCCGCGAATCCCTACTGGAACCCCCGCCCTGTCGAGCAGGACGCCATCCGCGCCCTGCTGGCGCGCGCCTGGGCGGGCGATCCGCCCGCAGACTGACCCGAGCCGGAGAGTGCCATGCCGACACATCGCCACCTGATGAAGACTTCCGCCGCCTCGGGTCTGGCCGCCCCAGCCATCGCGCGGGGGGGCCGGATCCGTCTGGGATATGCAAGCCCGCGATCGGGCGCGCTGGCCGCCTTTTCCGGAGGGGATTGATCGCCGGGCGGACGGGCCTGCAACTGTTCCCGATCCGCCGCCGCCTTGTCGGATCGGCCGCAGGACCGCGCCGTGCCGACGACATCCCACGCATCGCCCAGTCAACATCAACCGAGAGAGCGCCATGAACGCGACAAGGAAAGAAGGCCGCCGCTACTTTTCGGAGGCCCGGTCGGTCGAAGCCGTGAACGAGCGTATGGGCGACGGCATCGACCCGCGCCTGGCGCAGGTCATGGCCAAGCTGGTCGAACATCTGCACGCCTTCGCCAAGAAGGTCGAGTTGACCGAAGAGGAATGGGCCTTCGGCATCGACTTCCTGACCCGCACCGGCCAGATCTGTTCGCCCGAGCGCCAGGAATTCATCCTTCTGTCGGATACGCTGGGCCTGTCGATGCTGGTCGATGCGATCAACAACCGCCGCCCCCACGGCGCGACCGAGAATACCGTCTTCGGGCCGTTCCACGTGGCGGACGCCCCGCTGCGCCAGATGGGCGACGACATCTGCCTGGACGGCAAGGGCGAATCGTGCCTGTTCGAGGGCACGATCACCGATACGCGGGGCAACTCCCTCGAAGGGGCCGAGCTTGACGTCTGGTCCGACAATGCCGACGGCTATTACGACGTCCAGCAGCCCGACATCCAGCCAAAATGGAACAATCGCGGCCGGTTCATCACCGGGGCGGACGGACGCTATCGGTTCCGGGGCATCAAACCCGTAAGCTATCCGATCCCCGATGACGGGCCGGTGGGCAAGATGCTGGTCGCGCTGGGGCGTCATCCGAACCGGCCCGGACACATGCATCTTCTGGTGAAGGCCGACGGCTATCACACCATCGTCAGCCATTCCTTCGTCGAGGGCGACGAATATCTCGACGACGATACCGTCTTCGGCGTCAAGGAAAGCCTGATCGCGACCTATGAGCGGGTGGACGGCGACACCGTCTGGCGCTCGCGGTTCGATATCGTGATGGCCCGCCCCGGAGAGACGGGCGGCACGCCGTCCCAGGCCGCCCTCACCGCCGCCGATCCGGGGACCGCGTGATGGCGTCCCCCGCGATCATCTGCGTCGCCATCACCGGGTCGCTGCCGCGCAAGGCCGACAATCCGGCCGTGCCGATCACCGTGGCCGAACAGATCGAGAGCACGCAGGCGGCGTTCGAGGCGGGCGCGGCCATTGCCCATTGCCATGTCCGCAACGACGACGAGACGCCCAGCAGCGACCCCGATCGCTTCGATGCGCTGATGCGCGGGATCCGCGCGCATTGCCCCGGCATGATCGTGCAGCTTTCCACCGGCGGCCGGTCGGGGGCGGGGCGGGCGCGGGGCGGGATGATTCCGCTGCGGCCCGACATGTGTTCGCTTTCGGTCGGGTCGAACAACTTTCCCACCCGCGTCTACGAAAACCCGCCCGATCTGGTGGACTGGCTTGCGGCGGAAATGGCCGCCCATGACGTGATGCCGGAAATCGAGTGTTTCGATCTGTCCCATCTCTATCAGGCGGCGGCGATGCACCGGGACGGACGCCTTCCGCGACAGCCCTATTGCCAGTTCGTGATGGGCGTGCGGAACGCCCTGCCGGTGGACCGTCACGCCTTCGACGCGATGCTGTCGGCCAAGCGGCACCTGTTCGGCGACGCGCCCTGGTGCGCGGCGGGAATCGGGCCGGGGCAGGCGGTCCTCAACGACTGGGCCGCCGGGGCCGGGGGGCATCTTCGCACCGGGCTCGAGGACAATATCCGGCTGGACCGGCACAGGCTGGCGCCGTCGAACGCGGCGCTGGTGCGCCTTGCCGCCGAGGCCGCCGCCCGCCACGATCGCCCCGTCGCCACCCCAGCCCAGGCGCGCGACATCCTCGGGCTGCCGACGACCTGACGGGCCGAGACTTGTCGCCGCAAGCGGCCGCGGCGGACCGGCTGTCGGGGCGCGTGACGGCGCCCTTCCGGCGGCCCTGCGGCCGGGCGACGATCAGGGTGTGGTGCGTGGCCGGCGAACATGCGACGAGGCTCGCGCCGCGAAGGCCGGATCGCAGTCGGGGCAACGTCAGAGGAATCACCGTCTGCAATCAACTCGTGCCGGATCTCAATGTGAAGACTTTAAATTGGATGCGGTGGCGCTCTGGTAGGACGCAATGCTGCTAAATTTCAGTTTATCAGGCATTGGCCTGTCATACACGCATTAGTCGAAAGAATCACCAGCAATCTTTATCCGCCACTTGAAAATAAGATCATCACTCTTAACTCCGAGACATAGATAACTTGGGGTTGAGCAATATTATGTCAAGCACAGCAAAGGACTTCTTTAAACCAGCTGACGGACATCGACAAGCTGTTGATCTGCTTCGCCCTTATGAGTTCAGACCAGACGGGACCAGAGATTCCGTATTTTTTGCTATCTATAATTTACTTGGCTTCAGTGTTGAATTATACCTCAAAGCCTTCTTGTCCAAGGCTGGGATGAGTGAGACTGAGCTTAGGTCAAAGCAATATGGCCACAATTTGAGAAGTCTTTTTGGTGAGGCCGAGAGGCGCGGCTACTCGGTGCGTAACAAGGATTTATCAGATATAATCGAACGGTTAGCTGATAGTCATTCTGAAGGCGGGTATCGCTATGTCCGAGATGGCGGCACCCTAGCGTACTTTAGTAATCTTAACGTTATTGTCGGTGTTCTAGAATGTATGCACCGTAGCATGCAGGATGAGTTGATATAGGAGTATGGCTGGACGGCCAAAAGTAAGAGTGAGCTTCATCGGCGGACAAGATCCGTGGTATGAGCGGAACCCCTGTTCCACCTAACCCACAACGACTCTTCAAGAGACAGAAGCCATCTTCTTTCGTAGGGAAGCGTTGGCTGGGGTGGTAGGATTCGAACCTACGATACACGGTACCAAAAACCGATGCCTTACCGCTTGGCTACACCCCAACGCGTCGGCGTTCTACGCAGCGGGCGCGCGGAGTGCAAGGGGATGATGGGACCAAATCGCACCGGGCCCGCCGGCGCGATCCGTCACTCCTTGGGGGCGGCGGGATGCAGCAGGTCGGGCGTTTCGGGGCGGGCGCGTTCCTCGGTGATGAACCGCTCCAGCGCGCTGTCGTCCACGGATTTCACGTCGCCGGGCACGTCCTCGGGCAGGGCGGCGGCATCGGGGGGCGGGACCTTGCGTGGCGGGGCCTTGTCTTCGGGCGGCGGGGCGGCGCCGGTCATCCCTTCCAGGCGGATGCGATAGGTCGTGTCGGGAATGGCGAAGCCGTGCCGTTCGACCGCGTTCTTGACCATGCGGATCGCTTCGCCGCGGGCGCGCAGAAGCGAGGTGTGCCGCTGGTCGATCCACCCGGTGACGGCGAAGACCGCGCCCGTTTCGTTCAGATCCTCGATCCAGACCAGCACGCCCGGCACGTCGATCGTATAGGGCAGGGCGGTGATCGTGTCCTCCATCAGCTTGCGCGCGCGCGCGAGGTCGCTGTCCGCCTCGACCCCGATCTTGAACAGGAACCGCCGCTGCGGATTGCGGGTGTAGTTGACGATCCGCGTCTTGAAGACGGTCGCGTTGGGGATGCGGATATGGTTGCCGTCATAGGACAGCAGGATCGTGGCGCGGCTGGTCAGGCGGATGACCTTGCCTTCGTCGCCGTCGATCTCGACCACGTCGTTGGGGGCGAAGGGCTGGCGGATCGACAGCATCACCGACGCGATGAAGTTCTCGACCGTGTCCTTGACGGCAAAGCCGATCGCCAGCCCGACCAGCCCCGCCGCGCCCAGGAACGTGCCCAGCAGCGCCGTCGCGTTCAGCAGATCCAGCCCCACGACGATGCCGCCCAGGATGAAGACCAGCCGCACGATCTGGCGATAGATGTCGGCGATGAAGGCATTGGGGGCCAGCCGTTCCCAGGGTTGCCGCAGCCGCGCCAGCAGCACGCCCGCGAAGGCCACGGCGACGGCGGCGGCCAGCGCGATGCCCAGCAGGGGCAGGAAGGCGATCGTCTTGGCCAGCCGGTCCTGCGCGCGTTCGATCGCCGGGTCCAGCCGTTCGGCGATGTCGGTGCTTTCCTCGATCCGGTTCTCGACCGCGACGACGCCCTCGGTCGCCTCGACCAGACCGACCAGCCGGGTGATCGCGGCGCGGTCGATGGCATGGCCGGTCAGCGTGACGATGCCCGCGCGGACCGTGACGCCGACGTCGCGGTATCCGTCCAGCCCGTCGATGATGGCGCGCACCCGTTCGCGGATCGTCTCGTCGGGGACGGTGGCCACCTTGGCGGGCGCGTCGGGGGCGGCAGCAGGCGGCGGCACCTGCCCAAGCTGCGCGGTCAGCGGCGGCGGGGCAAGGGTTGCAATCAGGCAAAGGGCGATCAGACGGACGCGGCGCATGGCTTTTCACCCCGGCAAGACGGCGATCCCGTGGTTAGAGGACGCGCGCCCCGCCCGCAACCGCACAACGGCGACGGGGCCGGTCACGCGGACATGCCCGAAACGTGCATTCCCTTGCGTCACCCACGCCCCTACGCTCGACCCGTCTATTGAATGACAGGAGTTTTCCGATGACCCGCCCCGTTTTGACGATGCCCCGCCGCGCCTTTCTGTCCGGTGCGGCGGGCGGCGCGCTGCTGGCCGCAGCCCCCGCCCGCGCGCAGGACACGCAAGCCGCCGGAAGCGACGGCACATTTGCTTACGAGGTGACGCGCAGCCCGGACGAATGGCGCGCCGCGCTGACCGACGAGCAGTTCCGCGTCCTGCGCGAAGGCGCGACCGAGCGGCCGAATATCAGCCCCTATGCCAGCCGCAACGATCCCGGCACCTATCGCTGCATCGGCTGCGACCTGCCGCTGTTCCGGTCCGACCACTGGACGGAGCTGCCGATGGGGTTCGTCTTCTTTACTCAGGCCATCCCGAACGCGGTCCTGCTGGGGATCGAGACGACCGATTACAACGGCCTGATGCCCGAACCCATCGAGTTGACCGAGGTGCATTGCCGCCGCTGCGGCGGTCATCTGGGGCACATCATCGCGCCCGATGCGGATCCGCTGCATTGCATCAACGGCACCGCCCTGCGGCTGGATCCGGCCGAGGCGTGATCGTCTAGCCGTGACCGACCGCCTGCATCCCTTCGCAGGCATGGGCGGCGCATTCCAGTTCCAGCGTGACGTGGCCGATGCCGTCCTCGGCCAGTGCCTGCTTGACCGCGGCCTTGATCGCGTCGGCGCGGTTCCAGGCGCCGGGCGCGACCACGATATGCGCGCCCAGCGCGGTGCGGTGTTCGTCCAGCATCCACAGATGCAGATGGTGCGCGTCCGCGACGCCGCTCACCGCGCGAATCCGGTCCAGCACCGCGCGCGGATCCATGTCGGGCGGCACGCCCAGCATCAGGATGCGCGCCACGCCCGGCAACCCGACCGCCGCCTGCCACAGGATATAGCCCGAGATCAGCACCGTCACCGCCGGATCCACCCAGGTCCAGCCGTAAAGCAGGATGAGGCTGCCCGCGACGATCACGCCGACCGATCCCAGCGCGTCGGCGACGTTGTGAACGAAGGCCGCGCGGATGTTCACCGATTCCTTCGACAGCGCATAGGTCAGCAGCGCCGTCACCGCATCGACGGCAAGCGCCACGCCCGCGACGGCGACGACGATCCATCCCGCCACCGGCTGCGGGTCGATGAACCGCTCGGCCGCCTCGTAAAGCAGGTAAAGCCCGATGACGATCAGCGTGGTATAGTTCACCAGCGCGGCCACCGCCTCGATCCGGCCATAGCCGAAGGTCATGGCGTCGTCGGCGGGGCGGCGGGCGATCCTGCGCGCGCCGAACGCGATGATCAGCGAAATCGCATCGGAAAAGTTGTGCAGCGCATCCGCGATCAGCGACAGGCTGCCCGACACGATGCCGCCGATCACCTGCGCGACCGTGAGGCCCATGTTGACGGCGATGGCCAGCGCGACCCGCCGGTCGCCTGCGCCTGGCTCGACGTGATGATGGTGTCCGTGCGCCATGTCGCCCTTGCAACCGCCCGTCCGGCGGGACCAGACTGCATCCGACGCCCGATCCCAAGGTGAACAGATGGCCGACCCCAAAGCCGGACGCAAGCTGCGCAGCCAGGAATGGTTCGACAACCCGGACAATCCCGGCATGACCGCGCTCTATATCGAGCGGTATCTGAACCAGGAATATACCCGCCCCGAATTGCAGGGCGCCCGGCCCATCGTCGGCATCGCCCAGACCGGCAGCGATCTGGTGCCCTGCAACAAGATCCACGTCTTCCTGACGGACCGCATCAAGGCCGGTATCCGCGACGCGGGCGGCGTCCCGATGGAGTTTCCGACCCATCCCTTGCAGGAAACCGGCAAGCGACCCACGGCGGCGCTGGACCGCAACCTGGCGTATCTGAGTTTGGTCGAGGTGCTGCACGGCTATCCCATCGACGGCGTGGTGCTGACCACGGGCTGCGACAAGACCACGCCCGCCATGCTGATGGGGGCCGCGACCGTGGACATCCCGGCCATCGTGCTGTCGGGCGGCCCCATGCTGGACGGGCACTGGCAGGGCAAGCTGGTGGGCAGCGGCACGGTCATCTGGGAAAGCCGCCGCCTGCTGGCGGAAGGCGAGATCGGCTATGACGAATTCATGGAACGCGTCTGCGCCAGCGCGCCCAGCCTGGGGCATTGCAACACGATGGGCACCGCCAGCACGATGAACGCCATGGCCGAGGCGCTGGGCATGTCGCTGACGGGCTGTTCGGCCATCCCCGCGCCCTTCCGCGAACGCATGGCGATGGCCTATCGCACCGGGCGCCGCGCGGTCGAGCTGGTGCGCGAGGATCTGAAACCCTCCGACATCCTGACCCGCGCGGCGTTCGAGAACGCGATCGTCGTCAACTCGGCCATCGGCGGATCGACCAACGCGCCGCCGCACCTTCAGGCCATCGCGCGCCATGCCGGGGTGGATCTGGACGTCACCGACTGGGAAAGCGTCGGCTTTCACATCCCGCTGCTGCTGAACATGCAACCCGCCGGCGAGTTTCTGGGCGAGGCGTTCTATCGCGCGGGGGGTGTCCCCGCGATCATGGGCGAGCTGGATCGCGCGGGCCATATCCGGCGCGATCCCATGACCGTCACCGGTCGGGCGATGGGCGGCAATATCCGCGACATCCGGTCCGGGGATTCCACCGTGATCCGGTCCTGCAACGAGCCCCTGCGCGCCGATGCGGGGTTCCGGGTGCTGCACGGCAACCTCTTTGACAGCGCGCTGATGAAATCCAGCGTCATCTCTGTCGATTTCGCCCGCCGCTATCTCAGCCATCCGGGGCGCGAGGGCATCCACGAAGCGCGCGCCGTCGTGTTCGACGGCCCCGAGGATTACCACCACCGCATCAACGACCCCGCCCTCGACATCGACGCCGAGACGATCCTGTTCATCCGCGGCGTGGGCTGCGTCGGCTATCCCGGCTCGGCCGAGGTGGTGAACATGCTGCCGCCCGACGCGGTGGTGCGGCAGGGCGTGAACCATCTGCCCACTGTGGGCGACGGGCGGCAATCGGGCACCAGCGAATCGCCCTCGATCCTCAACGCCTCGCCCGAGGCGGCGGTGGGCGGCGGGCTGGCCTATCTGCGCACCGGCGACAGGGTGCGGCTGGACCTGAACGAAGGCACGCTGACGGCGCTGGTGGACGACGGCGAATGGCAGCGGCGCAAGGCCGACTGGACGCCGCCGCACCTGGTCAGCCAGACGCCGTGGCAGGAAATCTATCGCACCCATGTCGGGCAACTGGACAAGGGCGGGTGCCTGGAACTGGCGACCGCCTATCGTCGGGTGGCGCGCGACCTGCCGCGGGACAGCCACTGATGCCGCGCGGCATGATCGTCACCGGCGCGGGCAGCGGCATCGGCCGCGCGGTGGCGTCGCTGGCGCTGGAGCGCGGCTGGCGGGTGGGTCTGCTGGGCCGGACGCGCGCGACGCTGGAAGAAACGGCGGCGGGCCGCCGGGACGCGCTGGTGCTGCCCTGCGACGTGACAGACGAAGCCGATGTCGAAGCCGCCTTCGCGCAGGCCGCCGGGGCCTGGGGCCGGATCGATGCGGTGTTCAACAATGCCGGAACCGGCGCCCCCGCCGCGCCCATCGACGAGATCGCGCTGGCGGACTGGCGCCGGGTTTGCGACGTGAACATTACCGGCGCGTTCCTGGTCGCCCGCGCGGCCTTCGGCCAGATGCGGCGGCAGGATCCGCAGGGCGGGCGCATCATTAACAACGGATCGATCAGCGCCCATGTCCCGCGCCCCGGCACCGCGCCCTACACGATGAGCAAGCACGCGATGACGGGGCTGACGCGCGCGCTCAGCCTCGACGGGCGGGCCTATGGCATCGCCTGCGGCCAGATCGACATCGGCAACGCGCTGACCGACATGTCGGCGGCCTTCACGCGCGGCGTCGCGCAGGCCGACGGATCGGTGCGGGCCGAGCCGGTGATGGATGTGGCGCATGTGGCGACATCGGTGCTTTACATGGCCGAGCTGCCCGAAGGGGCGAACGTGCAGTTCCACACGATCATGGCGACGGCGATGCCCTTCATCGGGCGCGGCTAGCGAGGGGCCGGCCCCTCGCGCTCCCCGGGGTATTTGAAGAAAGATGAAGGGGCGATCAGACCGGCGTGACCAGCGGGCGTCCCTTTAGGAACGCCGCGATGTTTTCGCGCTGCACCCGTCCCATCGCGCTGCGCGTCTCGACCGTGGCCGAGGCCTGATGCGGTTGCAGCAGCACGTTGGGCAGATCCAGAAAGCGCGGATCGGGGTCGGGTTCGGACCGGAACACGTCCAGCGCCGCACCCCTGATGCGGTTGTCACGCAGGGCCGCGATCAGCGCGTCCTCGTCCACCGTCGATCCGCGCGAAATGTTGACGAGGATGCCGTCCGGCCCCAGCGCGTCGATCACCTGGGCCGAGACATAGCCGTCCGTTCCCGGCCCGCCCACCAGCGACACGAACAGGAAATCGACCGCGGCCGCCAGATCGACCGGGTCGGGATGGAAGGTCCAGCCCGGCGTCTTCTTTTCGGACCGCGAATGATAGTGGATGTCCATGTCGAACCCGGTCAGCCGGTGCGCGATGGCGTGGCCGATCCGCCCCAGCCCCATGATCCCCGCCCGCTTGCCGCTGACCTTGCGGTTCAGCGCCATCGGGCCGTCTGCGGCCCAGGCGCCCGATGTGACGTGACGGTGCCCCTGCACGATCTGCCGCGACTGCGCCAGCAGCAGCGCCACCGCCAGATCGGCCACGTCGTCGTTCAGAACGTCGGGGGTGTTGGTGATGGCGATGCCGCGCGCGCGGGCGGCATCGGCGTCGATGGCGTCATAGCCCACGCCGAAATTGGCGATCAGCTCCAGCTTCGGCAGCCGCGCGATGGCTTGCGCGGGAAAGGGCGTGTGCCCCTTGAACGCCACGATCCGCACGGCGTCGCGGTCGTCGGCCGGCAGATCCGCGATCCCGTCCGCGACCGTCAGCCAGATCACGCGGCCCATCCGTTCCAGCGCGTCGCGGTCCCAGGGGTCGTAGCCGCCGATCGCGATGATGGTTTCCGTCATGTCGCCCCCTGATCCCTGTCCCCCGATCTGCGCGGCGCCCACGCCTTGTGTCAAGCGGGGGCGGCGGCGTATCAGGGGGGGCGCGAAACCCCGGAGGGTGCCATGAACTGCGTCTTCGTCCAGATCCGCTGCCGCCCCGGCGCCACCTACAAGGTCGCCGACGAGATCGTCCTGCGCGAGATCCATTCCGAGCTTTATTCGACCAGCGGCGACTACGATCTGCTGGTCAAGCTCTACATTCCCGAAGGACAGGATACCGGCAAGTTCATCAACGACGAGCTGGCGGTGATACCGGGGATCGAGCGGACGCTGACGACGCTGACCTTCCGCGCGTTCTAGGGCGGAACCGCGTCCGGCGGCGCGGCTTGGAAGGGACATCAACCGCAACAGCCGGAGGCAGAAATGTTCCACCATTCCAGCAAGCTGCAATACCAGGTCCGCGTCGATACGCCCGATCCGCAATTCGCCAAATACCTGCAACAGGCCATCGGCGGGATCGAGGGCGAAATCCGTGTCGCCATGCAGTATTTCTTTCAGGCGATGGGTGCGCGCGGCGATGCCAAATACCGCGACCTGCTGATGATGACCGCGACCGAGGAACTCAGCCATATCGAGTTTCTGGGCCATGCCGTCGCGCTGAACCTCGAAGGCGCGCCCGTCACCGCGCAGGAGGAGGCCGCGAAGGATCCGATCATCCATGCCATCATGGGCGGCGCCAATCCGCGCCACATCCTGTCGTCGGGCCTGTCGGCGATGCCCGTCAACGCCAACGGCGTGCCCTTCGACATGAGCCACGTCTATGCGAGCGGAAACCTGGCCGCCGACATGATGGCCAACGTGACGGCCGAGTCGACCGGCCGCGTCCTGGCCAGCCGGCTTTACAACATGACCGAGGACAGCGGCATGAGGGACATGCTGTCGTTCCTGATCGCGCGCGACACGATGCACCAGCAGCAATGGCTGGCCGTCATCGAGGAGCTGGGCGGGATGGAGGCGAACTTTCCCATTCCCAACGCAACCCCGCCCGAGCACGAGGCGACCGAACATTCGTATTACTTCCTCAACACGTCGCTGGACGAACCGACGCCGCAGGGCCGCTGGATGCACGGGCCGTCCTTCGACGGCCGGTCCGAGTTCAGCGCCCGCGACAAGCCCGAGCCGCTGGGCCAGAAGCCCGATCTGGGCAAGGCGCGGCCGCATTCGGGCGCGCAGAAGCAGCAGATGTGACGGACAGGGCAGGGCCGGTCGCTGGACGCGGGGCGCCTGTTGGGCCTAGATGCGCGCCATGACCGACCTTGCCCGCCTCATCGCCACCGCACGCGGCGACCTGCCTGCCGATCTGGTGCTGCGCGGCGGCGCGGTGCTGGATGTGGCGACCGGCGACACCGTTCCCGGCGACGTGGCCATATGCGGCAGCACCGTCGCCGGGATCGGGGCGGATTACGACGGCGCGCGCATCCTCGACGTCACCGGCCTGACGCTGGTGCCGGGCTTCATCGACACGCATCTGCATATCGAGTCCAGCCTCGTCACCCCGTTCGAATTCGACCGCTGCGTCGCGCCGCGCGGCGTCACCACCGCCATCTGCGACCCGCACGAGATCGCCAACGTGCTGGGCGTGGACGGCATCCGCTGGTTCCTGGACGCCGCCGCCGGCATGGTGATGGACCTGCGGGTCATGCTGTCGTCCTGCGTGCCCTCGACCGACATGGAAACGTCCGGGGCCGATATCGACGCCGCGGCGCTGGTGGCGCTGCGCGACCATCCGGCGGCGCTGGGTCTGGCC
Source organism: Oceaniovalibus guishaninsula JLT2003 (assembly GCF_000299575.1). Taxonomy (GTDB): domain Bacteria; phylum Pseudomonadota; class Alphaproteobacteria; order Rhodobacterales; family Rhodobacteraceae; genus Palleronia; species Palleronia guishaninsula. The sequence goes on along the minus strand of NZ_AMGO01000006.1, from coordinate 71,002 downwards.
GAATTCATGAACTATCCCGGTGTCATTCACCGCGATCCGGGCGCGCTGGCCAAGCTGACGGCATTCAGGGGCGCCCATATCGACGGCCATGCGCCGCAGCTTACGGGGCGCGACCTTAACGCCTATATCGCCGCCGGCATCCGCACCGAGCACGAGGCGACGACCGAGGGCGAGGCGCGCGAGAAGCTGCGCAAGGGGATGCGGATCCTGATCCGCGAAGGATCGGTCAGCAAGGATCTGGACGCGCTGCTGCCGCTGATGACCGAACGGCTGTCGCCCTATCTGGCCTTCTGCACCGACGACCGCAATCCGCTGGATATCGGCGAGCAGGGGCATATCGACCACATGATCCGCCACGCCATCGCGCGCGGCGTCGATCCGCTGGTCGCCTATCGCGTCGCGTCCCTGTCCGCGGCCGAGGCGTTCGGGCTGAAGGATCGCGGCCAGATCGCGCCGGGCAAGCGCGCCGACATCGTGGCGGTCGGATCGCTGGCGGAATGCGATGCGCGGCTGGTACTGTGCAACGGCATCGTCGCGGATGCGGCCGCCTTCGATGCCCGCGCGCCGCTGCCCTCCATCGGCCGCGACAGCGTTCGCGCGCCGACGATAACCCGCGACACCTTCCGCGCCGCATCGAACCGGGCCGAAACCGATGTCATCGGCATCCTGCCCGGCAAGATCATCACCGAACATCTGACCGAATCCGTCCCGCCCCAGGACGGCGACAAGCGCCCCGATCCCGCCCGCGATCTGGCGCGCATCACCGTGATCGAACGGCACGGCAGGAACGGCAATGTCGCCTCGGGCTTCGTGCGCGGCTTCGGGTTGCGGGCGGGGGCCATCGCCTCGACCGTGTGCCACGACCATCACAACATCGTGGCCGTGGGCGTCGGTTACGACGACATGGCGCTGGCCTGCGCGCGGCTGGGCCGGATCGAGGGCGGCTTCGTCGTCGCCCGCGACGGCGCGGTGCTGGCCGAACTGGCCCTGCCCGTCGCGGGATTGATGAGCCTCGATCCCTTCGAATCCGTGCGCGATGACCTGGTAGCGCTGCGCCGCGCGGCCCGGTCGCTGGGCGTCACCCTGGACGAGCCGTTCCTGCAACTGGCCTTCCTCGCCCTGCCGGTCATCCCGGCGCTGAAGATCACCGACCGCGGCATGGTTGACGTGACCCGGTTCGCCATCATCTGATGGCCGCCGTATCCGGGGATGCCCGCTTGACCGATCTGGAAGACATCATCGCCTGTCCGCAATGCGACACGCTGCATGTGGCGCGCATTCCGGCCTTGGGCCAGCGGGCGATCTGTCGGCGTTGCGGCTATGTGCTGATCGCGCCGCGGCGGGGGGCCTATCTGCGCACCATCGCGCTGGCGCTGACCGTCACCATCCTGATGATCGGCGCCACGTTCTTCCCCTTCCTCGACGTGCGTGTCGCGGGCATGTCGAACGCGTCGTCGCTGTTCGACACCGCGCTGGCCTTCGTGGACGGCGGCATCATGACGGCGCTGTCTGTCGCCGTCGCCGCGCTGATCGTGCTGATCCCGGTGCTGCGGTCGCTGCTGGTGCTCTACGTCGTCGCGCCTCTGGCCATCGACCGCGCCCCGTTGCCGCAGGCGGCGGCGGCGTTCCGGCTTTCGGAAAACCTGCGCCCCTGGTCGATGGCCGAGATCTTCGTCATCGGCTGCGCGGTGGCGCTGGTGAAGGTGGGCGATCTGGCGCGGGTGGGCTACGGCCCGGCCTTCTGGATGTTCGCGGCGCTGGTCGTCGTCATCCTGTTGCAGGAAAGCCTTATCTCGCGGTGGATGATTTGGCGCGACCTCGATCCGAAGAACCGCCCCGCATGACCGCGCCGATCCGCACCGCGCGCGAAAGCGGCCTTGTCGCCTGCACCCGCTGCGCCCGCGTCTGGCCGATGGGCACGGCCGAATGCGCGCGCTGCGGATCGGCCTTGCAGTCGCGCGACACGCGGTCGCTGCAACGGGTCTGGGCGTGGCTGATCGTCGGCTTCATGTGCTACATTCCGGCCAACCTGTTTCCCATGCTCAAGACCCGCGTGCTGTTCACCGAAACCGACGCCACCATCGTCGGCGGCGCGGTCGAGCTGATCCATCACGGCGCGCTGGGGATCGCGCTGGTCATCCTGGTGGCCAGCGTCGGCATCCCCATCGGCAAGTTCGTGGCCATCGCCTATCTGGCGCTGACCATCTCGCGGCCGGCCGCGTTATCGTCGCATCGACGCCACAAACTTTACGAACTGGTCGAGTTCATCGGCCGCTGGTCGATGATCGACGTGTTCGTCGTTGCCATCCTCAGCGCGCTTGTGCAACTCAGCGTCGTGGCGTCCATCAATCCCGGCCCGGCCGCGATCACCTTCGCGCTGTCGGTGATCTTCACCATGCTGGCGGCGCAAAGTTTCGACCCCCGGATGATCTGGGACAGTGGCAGCGAAAGGGCCCGATGACAGACCTGCCGCCCGATGCCGTCCCCGAGCCCGAGATCAAGCCGGCCCGCCGCAGTCTTCTGGACCGCGTGTCGGTGGTGTGGATTGTGCCCATCGGCGCGCTTCTCATCTCGCTGGGCGTCGTCTGGCAAAGCTGGCAGGACGAGGGCCGCCGCATCGAGATCGAGTTCGACAATGCCAGCGGCGTGCGCGCGGGCGAAACCGAACTGCGCTACCGCGACGTGACCGTCGGCATCGTCGAGGAAGTGCGCTTCACCGACGATCTGGAACACGTCCTGGTCGAGGTGCGGCTGGACAAGGAGGTGGGGCCGTTCGTCGATTCCGACGCGCAATTCTGGGTCGTCCGCCCCGAGGTCAGCGCGCGCGGTGTGTCGGGGCTGGAAACGGTGCTGTCGGGCGTCTTCATCGAAGGAAGCTGGGACAGCGTCGCCGGCGAGGATCAGGACCGCTTTCTCGGCCTGTCGTCGCCTCCGCTCATCCGTTACGGCGAGGAGGGGCTGACGATCGTTCTTCGCAGCGAGACGATCAGCGGTCTGTCCAGCGGCACGCCGATCCTCTATCGCGGCATCGAGGTCGGCAAGATCGACAACCTGCGTCTGGGCGAAGATGGGGTGTCGGTCGTCGCCGACGCCTTCATCCGCGCGCCCGAATCGCGGCTGATCACCAGCGCCACGCGGTTCTGGAACACTTCCGGTTTCAGCTTCAGCTTCGGCGCGCAGGGGGCCAAGCTGGACGTGTCGTCCATCGCGGCCCTGCTGGGCGGCGGCGTCGCGTTCGACACCACCGTGTCGGGCGGCGGGCCGGTCGATCCGGGCAGCGTCTTTCGGCTGTTCCCGAACGAGGAAGCCGCGCGCAACAGCGTCTTCGCCGGAACCGGCGGGGGCGAACCCGCGCGCATCGCCGCCATATTCGAGGAATCGGTCGGTGGGCTGGAAGTGGGTGCCAAGGTCGATTTCAACGGCATCGCCGTGGGCGAGGTCGTGGCGCTGACCGGCCTGCTGGACGAGGATCGTTTCGGCGACCGGCAGGTGCGGCTGCTGACGACGCTGGAAATCCGGCCCGGCCGTCTGGGCTTGCCCGACGATTCCACCGCCGACGACGTGCTGGAGTTTCTGGATTTCGCCGTCGCCAGCGGCCTGCGGGCGCAGTTGCAAAGCGCGTCGCTGCTGGGCGGACTTCAGGTCGGGCTGGTGCAGCTCACCGATCCGCCCGATGCCGATTTCGACCCGGATCGCGAACCGTTGCCGATCATCCCGACGACGCCCGCGCAACTATCGGACTTCGCCGACACCGCGCAGGGCGTGTTCAACCGCGTGAACAACCTGCCGATCGAGGAATTGCTCGACAGCGCCATCGCCGTTCTGGGCAGCGTCAACGCGCTGTTGAACGACGAGGGCGTGCGCGAAACCCCCGACGAGGTTCTGGGCCTTCTGGGCGATGTGCGCCGTCTGGTCGCCTCGGACAGCGTGCAGGGTATCCCGGTTCAGGCGTCCGAGGTTCTGGCGTCGCTGCAAGGCACCGCGCAGGAACTGGAATCGCTGGTGCAAAGCATATCCGAGGCGGGTGCGGTCGAGGCGCTGGTCGCCGCCCTGGAAGCGGCCGAGGTTGCGGCCGATTCCGTCTATGAAACGATGGACGAAGCGCCCGAGACGCTGGACGGCATCGACGCCGCCGTGGCCGATCTGGATTTGCTGATCAACGACATCCGCGATCTGCCCTTCGACAGCATCGTGGCCTCGGTGGACGAGATTCTGGCCGAGGTGAACACGCTGGTCGCCGCCCCCGCGACGCAGGGGCTGACCGGCGACGTGTCCGCGCTACTGCGGCAGACCGAAGGGCTGCTGGCCGACATCCGCGGCTCGAACCTGATCGCCAACGCGAATGCGGCGCTCGACACGCTGACCGTCTCGGTCACGGAAATCCGCACCCGGATCGACCCGATCCTGGACGAGGCGTTGACGGCGGCGCGATCCGCCTCGACCGCCATCGACGGGGTTCCGGCGCTGGTCGCGCAACTGGAAAGCCTGGCGTCGAACCTCGACGCGGTGGTGCAGGACGTGGACGATCTGCCGCTCGACACCGTGGTCTCGCGCGTCAACGCCCTGTTGGCCGATGTGAACGCCCTGATCGCCGCGCCCGCCACGACCGAACTGCCCGACGCGCTGAACCAGACCGTCACGCAACTGCGCCTTCTGCTGACCGAACTGCGCGAGGAAAACCTTGTCGGCACCGCCGCCAGCGCGCTGGCCGCGACGGAAAGCGCCGTCACCGACCTCAACGCGCAGCTTGCCCCCGTGCTGGCGGAAGCGCGCCGCGCGGCGCAGGCCGTGGCCGACGCCGCCGACGGCACGCCCGAACTGATCGCCCGCGCGCAGGCCGTCGCCGACGAATTGCAGCGCCTCGTCGCCAATGCCAACGACCTGCCGTTGCAGGAACTGACGCAGCGCGCCAGCGACGTTCTGGCCAGCGCCGACACGCTGATCGGGTCCGACGATACCGCCCGTCTGCCCGGCGCGCTGTCGGACGCGCTGGGCGAGGTGCAGCGCCTGCTGATCGAGGTTCAGGAAGGCGGCCTGGTCGAAAACGCCAATTCCACGCTGGTCTCGGCCCGGCAGGCCGCCGACGCCATCGCCGACGCGTCGGGCGAACTGCCCACGATCGTCGCGCAGTTGAACGCGCTTCTGGGCCAGGCCGAAGGCGTGCTGTCGGGCTACGAGGCGAGCGGGGCGCTGGGCAGCGAGGCGCGATCCACCCTGCGCAGCATCCGCGAGGCGGCGAAATCGGTCGATTCGCTCAGCCGGACCATCGAACGCTCTCCCAATTCCCTGCTTTTCGGACGGTGACATGAGACTTGCCCGCATCCTGCCGCTGCCGCTGCTGCTGCTCGCCGCCTGCGGATCGACGCAGACGATCCGCGTCGATGTGCCGCCCATTCCCGCCGGCGACCGCATCCCCGTCTCGGTCGCCTCGGTCGAGGTGCGCGAAGTGTCGCTGCCGCGCTATGCGGGGCAGGAACCGATCTTCGTGGAAACGCCCGAGGGCACGCTCATCAGCGATGACAACGTGCTCTGGGCCGACGATCCCATCCGCGGCATGACCGAGGAACTGGCCTTCGCGCTGGCGGCGCTGACCCCCGCGCGCGTCGCCGCCGAACCCTGGCCGTTCTTCGACACGCCCGACGCGCGGGTCGAGGTGCGGATCACCCGCGCGCTGGCCGGGCGCGACGGCGTGTTCCGCCTGATCGGGCAATACTACGTCGCTCCCTCGGACGGCGACCGCCCCGATGTCGCCCGCCGCTTCGCGCTGGCGCAGCCCTGGGATGTCGGCAATCGCGGATCGGTCGCCGTGGCGCGCGGGCTGGCCGTGACCGAACTGGCCCGCCTGATCGCGCGCGACGGCCTCTAGCGGTTCGCGCGCAGCCAGTCGGCCACCCGGCCCGCATCCGCGTCGGGCGGAAAGACGGGGTAGTGCACCCGCACGATCATCCCGTCGCGCACGATCATCGTCAGCCGCCGCAGCAGAACCTCGCCCCCGGCCTGAAACCGCGGCAGGTTCAGCGCGTCGGCCAGGTGCAGATGCGCGTCCGACAGCAGCGCGAAGGGCAGGGCCAGCCGTTCCTTCGCCTCGCGCTGCCATGCCGTCGATTGGGTCGAGACGCCGTAGATCGCGGCGACGCCCAGCTCCGCCAGCTCGGCCGCATGGTCGCGATAGGCGCAGCTTTGCGGCGTGCAGCCGCGCGCGCCGGGGATCGTGTCCCAGTCGTCGGGCAGGTCGCGGCCCGGCTGACCGGTCATCGGATAGGCATAGATCACCAGCGTTCCCGGCTCGACCGCCAGCCGCACGTCGGCCCCGTCGGTCGAGGGCAGGGCGATGTCGGGCAAGGCCTGCCCGGTCAGGTGATCCGCCGCGCCGTCATCGGCGGGTTCCGGCAGGGTGTCCCAGTCTGTCTGGCTCATCGCGCGATCCTTTTGCGCCACAATCGCAACCGCGCGCACGGGTTGCAAGCGGCCGCCGCCGCCACTAGCACCCCGCTGATGGCCGATCCCAAGCACCCCGCCGCGCCCTGGCGCAACTTCTATGGACGCCGCAAGGGCCATACCCTGCGCGGCAGCCAGCAGGCGTATCTGGCCGAGGATCTGGCCACGCTGTCCCCCGGCCCGGTGGATTGGGACGTCAATCCCGACCGCCGCAAGCTGGATCTGGCCGCCCGCTTCGGCGACCGCCCCGTCTGGGTCGAGATCGGCTTCGGCGGGGGCGAGCATCTGGTGCATCAGGCCGCCCTGAACCCCCACGTCGCCATCATCGGGGCCGAACCCTATATCAACGGCGTGGCGATGCTGCTGGGCCGCATCCGCGCGGCAGGGGTGGACAACCTGGCCGTCCATCCGGGCGATGCGCGCGACCTGTTCGACGTGCTGCCGGATGCCAGCGTCGGGCGCGCGTTCCTTCTCTACCCCGATCCGTGGCCCAAGGCGCGCCATCACCGCCGCCGCTTCGTCACCCCCGACCATCTGGCGCCGCTGGCCCGCGTCATGGCGAAGGGCGCGGCGTTCCGCATCGCCACCGACATCCCCGATTATGTCCGCCAGACGCTGGAGGAAGTGCCGCGCGCGGGCTTCACCCGCGTCGAGGCGCCGCTGCACGATCCCTGGCCCGACTGGACCCGCACCCGGTACGAATCGAAGGCCTTGCGCGAAGGCCGAACGCCCCATTACCTGACCTTCCGCCGCGATTGACCCGCGCTTGCGCATCCCGGCCCGCCCTGTAGGGTGGCGCCGTTTCGCAGCGAGGCCCGCATGACCCCCCACGGCGACCCCCGCCCCATGACCGCGCGCAGCGGCGGCGCGCTGACCGGCACCGCCGCCATTCCGGGCGACAAGTCCATCAGCCACCGCGCGCTGATCCTGGGCGCGCTGGCCGTCGGCGAGACGCGGATCGACGGACTGCTCGAAGGGCAGGACGTGCTGGATACCGGGCGCGCGATGGCCGCCTTGGGGGCCGAGGTCATACGCCACGGCCCCGGCGCCTGGTCGGTCCACGGCGTCGGCGTCGGCGGTCTGGCCGAACCGGACCGGGTGATCGACTGCGGCAATTCGGGCACCGGCGTGCGGCTGCTGATGGGGGCCGTCGCCACCCATCCCATCGCCGTCACGTTCACCGGCGACGCGTCGCTGAACGCGCGGCCCATGGGGCGCATCACCGATCCGCTGGCGCTGTTCGGGGCGCGGGCCTTCGGGCGGTCGGGCGGGCGGCTGCCGCTGACGCTGATCGGCGCGTCGGATCCGGTGCCGGTGGATTACACCACGCCCATGGCCTCGGCGCAGGTCAAGTCCGCGATCCTGCTGGCGGCGCTGAACGCCCGCGGCCCCACCATCGTGACCGAGCGCGAGCCGACGCGGGACCATTCCGAACGCATGCTCGCCGCCTTCGGTGCCGACATTGCGACCGAACGCACGAACGAAGGCCACGTCATCACCCTACAGGGCCAGCCCGAACTGCGTCCCCAGACCGTCGCCGTTCCGTGCGATCCGTCCAGCGCCGCCTTCCCCGTCTGCGCGGCGCTGATCGTGCCCGGATCCGACGTTCTGGTGCCGGGGATCGGCCTCAACCCCACCCGCGCCGGGCTGTACGAGACGCTGCGCGAGATGGGCGGGGATCTGACCTATGAAAACCCGCGCGACGAAGGCGGTGAACCCGTGGCCGACCTGCGCGCGCGCTTTTCGCCCGACATGCGCGGCATCACCGTGCCGCCGGACCGCGCCGCGTCGATGATCGACGAATACCCGATCCTGTCGGTCGTCGCCGCCTTCGCCCAAGGCGTCACCGAAATGCCGGGCACCGCCGAACTGCGCGTCAAGGAAAGCGACCGCATCGACGCGATGGCGCGCGGCCTGCGCGATTGCGGCGTCGCCGTGGACGAAGGCCCCGACTGGTGGTCGGTCGCGGGGCGCGGGCCGGGCGGCGTTCCGGGCGGCGCCACCGTCGCGGCGCGGCTGGACCACCGTATCGCGATGGCGTTCCTCTGCCTCGGGCTTGCCGCGCGCGCGGGCGTGACGGTGGACGATGCCGGTCCCATCGCCACATCCTTTCCCGCCTTCATCGACCTCATGCGCGATCTTGGCGCGACCTTCGTGCAGGGGGACGCGCGATGATCTTCACCGTCGCCATCGACGGCCCCGCCGCCGCCGGCAAGGGCACCATCGGCCGGGCGGTGGCCGAACGCTTCGGGTTCGCGCATCTCGATACCGGGTTGCTTTACCGCGCGGTCGGCGCGCGTGCGCTGGCGGGCGACGATCCCGCCGCCGCCGCCGCCGACCTGACGGCCGACGATCTGGCCCGCCCCGACCTGCGGACCGCCGCCGTGGCCGAGGCGGCCAGCCGCGCCGCCGCCCTTCCCGCCGTCCGCGCGGCGCTGCTGGATTTTCAGCGCCGCTTCGCCCGGCGCGAGGGTGGCGCGGTGCTGGACGGGCGCGACATCGGCACCGTCATCTGCCCCGACGCGCAGGTGAAGCTTTACGTCACCGCCAGCGCCGAAATCCGCGCCGCGCGCCGCCATGCCGAACTGGCCGCGACGGGCATCGCGCTGGCGCAGGTGCTCGACGACGTGCGCGCCCGCGATGCCCGCGATGCCGGCCGCAGCGACGCGCCCATGCGCCCGGCCGACGACGCGCTGCTGCTCGACACCACCGATCTGTCCATCGACGAGGCCGTCGCCCGTGCCCTCGCCGCCGTCGGGCAGGCGATGGGCTGACCGCGCCTTGCCAATCGGCGCGCCCTCGCCTAGAGAGGCCCCGTCGAAGGGGCGGAACAGCTTCGGACGAACGGGCAGGGTCGGTCGCTACCGGCCCTTTTACGTTTGCCGCATCCCGCAACCGGCCAAGCCAAGACCGGCGGAGACAACCGCGCGGCCAGTCAAAAGCAACGATAGGAACCCACAGCCCACATGGCTAAGAACGCATCCATGCAGGAATTCGAAGACCTGCTGAACGAAAGCTTCGAGATCGACACCCCGGACGAAGGTTCGGTGGTCAGGGGCAAGGTCATCGCCATCGAGGCGGGACAGGCCATCATCGACGTCGGCTACAAGATGGAAGGCCGCGTCGATCTCAAGGAATTCGCCGAACCCGGCCAGTCCCCCGAAATCAATGTCGGCGACGAGGTCGAGGTTTATCTGCGCCAGGTCGAGAATTCGCGCGGCGAGGCGGTCATCAGCCACGAGATGGCCCGCCGCGAAGCCGCCTGGGACCGTCTGGAAAAGGCCTATGCCGACGAGAACCGCGTCGACGGCGCGATCTTCGGCCGCGTCAAGGGCGGCTTCACCGTCGATCTGGGCGGCGCCGTGGCGTTCCTGCCCGGTTCGCAGGTCGATGTGCGCCCGGTGCGCGATGCCGGTCCGCTGATGGGTCTCAAGCAGCCGTTCCAGATCCTCAAGATGGATCGCCGCCGGGGCAACATCGTCGTCTCGCGCCGTGCCATTCTGGAAGAATCCCGCGCCGAGCAGCGGGCCGAGGTCATCGGCAACCTGCACGAGGGGCAGGCCATCGACGGCGTGGTCAAGAACATCACCGAATACGGCGCCTTCGTCGATCTGGGCGGCGTGGACGGCCTGCTGCACGTGACCGACATGGCCTGGCGCCGCGTCAACCACCCCTCCGAGATCGTCACCATCGGCGAGACGATCAAGGTGCAGGTCATCAAGATCAACAAGGAAACGCACCGCATCTCCCTGGGCATGAAGCAGCTTCAGGACGATCCGTGGGATACGGTCGAGGCGAAGTTCCCGCTCGATTCCGTCCATACCGGCCGCGTGACCAACATCACCGATTACGGCGCCTTCGTAGAGCTTGAGCCGGGGGTCGAGGGGCTGGTCCACGTCTCGGAAATGTCGTGGACCAAGAAGAACGTCCATCCCGGCAAGATCGTCTCGACCAGCCAGGAGGTCGAGGTCATGGTGCTCGAGATCGACAGCCAGAAGCGGCGCGTGTCGCTCGGGCTCAAGCAGACCCAGCGCAATCCGTGGGAAGTCTTCGCCGAAACCCATCCCGAAGGCACGCAGGTCGAGGGCGACGTCAAGAACATCACCGAATTCGGCCTGTTCGTGGGGCTGGACGGCGATATCGACGGCATGGTGCACCTGTCCGACATCAGCTGGGACCAGCGCGGCGAGGAAGCGATCCAGAACTACGTCAAGGGCGACGTGGTGCAGGCCGTCGTGACCGAGGTGGATGTCGAGAAGGAGCGCATCAGCCTGTCGATCAAGGCGCTCGACGACAGCTTCTCGGGCGCGACCGAGGGCGTCAAGCGCGGCACGGTCGTCACCGTCACCGTCACCGCGATCGAGGATGGCGGCATCGAGGTGGAATACGAAGGCGCCAAGTCCTTCATCCGCCGGTCCGACCTGTCGCGCGACCGGGCCGAACAGCGGCCCGAGCGTTTCCAGGTGGGCGACAAGATCGACGTGCGCGTCACCAATGTCGATCAGAAGACCCGCCGCCTGGGCCTGTCCATCAAGGCGCGCGAAATCGCCGAGGAAAAGGAAGCCGTCGAACAATACGGCAGCTCCGATTCAGGCGCGTCGCTGGGCGACATCCTTGGCGCGGCGCTGAAGGGCGACGATCGCTGACGACGCCGACAAGGCACATCGACAGGGCCCCGCGCGTTCCGCGCCGGGGCCCTTTTCGTCCGCATCCGCGGTTTTTAATGTATGGAAGCGGACATATCATATATCCTGCTAGACAGTTTTCCGCTGCGCGATCTTTGTTTATAAGCCGTTAGGGTGCCGCCGATGCGGCGACGCGCCCGCCTTGGGGGGAAGGAATACGATGATCCGGTCCGAACTGGTCCAGAAGCTGGCCGACGAAAATCCGCACCTTTACCAGAAAGACGTGGAAAGGATTGTGAACACGATCTTCGATTCCATCGTCGAGGCGATGGCGCGCGGCGACCGGGTGGAACTGCGCGGTTTCGGCGCCTTCTCGGTCAAGAAGCGCGACGCGCGGACGGGCCGGAACCCCCGCACCGGCGAATCGGTTGAAGTCGAAGAGAAATACGTGCCCTTCTTCAAGACCGGCAAGTTGCTGCGCGACCGGCTGAACAAAGAGTGAGCCACCGATGACCTATGTAAAATACGCCCTGCTGATCCTGCTGGGCGTCATCCTCGTGACGGTCGCGCTGGCCAATGCCGGCATGGTCACGTTGCGGCTGCTGCCGGTCAGCATGGCGGGCTTTCTGGGCTGGTCGTGGCTGGTCCGCCTGCCGCTGTTCATCGTCATCCTGGCCAGCGTCTTGGTGGGCGTGCTGGTCGGCTTCGTCTGGGAATGGGCGCGCGAGCACAAGCATCGCGCCGCCGCCCGCCACGAACGCCGCGAAAAGGAACAGCTTCAGCGCGAAGTGACCCAGTTGCGCGCGCGGCCCCTCCGCGAAGGCGACGACGACGTCCTGGTCCTGGTCGAGGATCGCCCGGCCATCGCCGCGCGCTAGGACGTGACCGGCCCCCGCCTGAAATTCTGCGGTCTGACCGACCCTGCCGATGTGCCCGCGGCGGTGCTGGCCGGCGCGGCCTATATCGGCTTCGTCTTCTACGCGCCGTCGCCCCGGTCCGTTCCGCTGGCGGATGCCGCGCTCATGGCCGCCTCGGTGCCCGCCGGCATCTGCAAGGTCGCGCTGACGGTCGATGCGTCCGACGCCGATCTCGACGCGATACTGGATGCCGTGCCCATCGACATGCTGCAACTTCACGGCCGCGAATCCCCCGACAGGGTGGCCCGTCTGCGCCACCGTTACGGCCTGCCGGTGATGAAGGCCGTCGGCATCGCGGACGAGGGCGATCTGCCGCTTCTGGCCGAATACGGCCGCGTGGCCGATCAGCTTCTGGTCGATGCCCGCCCGCCGCGCGGCGCGCTGCCGGGCGGCAACGGGCTGCGGTTCGACTGGCGGCTGATCGCGGGCCGCCGCTGGCCCGTGCCGTGGATGCTGGCGGGCGGACTTCACGCGGGCAATGTCGCGCAGGCGATGCGGCTGACAGGCGCGCGGCAACTCGACGTGTCGTCGGGCATCGAAACCGCGCCCGGCGTCAAGGACGCCGCGATGATGCGGAACTTCGCCGATGCCGCCCGCGCCTTCGATGCCGTGCCGTCGCTTGATTGATCCCCGGCTCGCGCAGCCCACATTCCCCCACGTGACCCAACCCGACAAGGAACAGCGCCGCATTGCCCGGCAATTCGCGGCGATCACCGATCAGGTGCCGCCCTCGCGGCGCATGGTGCAATCGCTGCTGACCGGGCGGCTGCGCTGGGCGCGCATTCCTCTGGGCCTGTTGCTGGTCGTCGGCGGCTTCGCCGCGATCCTGCCGGTCTTCGGGTTGTGGATGATCCCGCTGGGCCTGCTTGTGCTGGCGGTGGACGTGCCGTTCCTGCGCCCGCTGATCGGTCACACGATGGTGCGGATGCGGCTTTGGTGGCGGAACCTGCGCCGCCGCCGCTGACGTCGCCCCCGACTTGCCGCAGCGCCCCGCCGCCGCTAGACCGCTTCCACGCCGTAAAGGACCGACCATGCCCGACGACCTGATCAACAGCTTCATGACCGGCCCGGACGAACAGGGGCGCTTCGGCCAGTTCGGCGGGCGCTTCGTGTCCGAGACGCTCATGCCGCTGATCCTCGAGCTGGAACGCCGGTACGAACATGCCAAGACCGACCCGGACTTCTGGGCCGAGATGCAGGATCTCTGGACCCATTATGTCGGCCGTCCCAGCCCCCTCTATTTCGCGGAACGCCTGACCGACCGTCTGGGCGGTGCGAAGGTCTACCTCAAGCGCGACGAGCTGAACCATACCGGCGCGCACAAGATCAACAACGTGCTGGGCCAGATCATCCTCGCCCGCCGCATGGGCAAGTCGCGCATCATCGCCGAGACCGGCGCGGGCCAGCACGGCGTCGCCACCGCCACCGTCTGCGCCAAGTTCGGCCTGCAATGCGTCGTCTACATGGGCGCCCACGATGTCGAGCGTCAGGCGCCCAACGTCTTCCGCATGCGCCTTCTGGGGGCCGAGGTGATCCCGGTCACGTCCGGGCGCGGCACGTTGAAGGACGCGATGAACGACGCGCTGCGCGACTGGGTGACGAACGTGCGCGACACGTTCTATTGCATCGGCACGGTCGCGGGGCCGCACCCCTATCCGGCGATGGTGCGCGACTTCCAGTCTATCATCGGCAAGGAAGTGCGCGACCAGATGCAGGCGGCCGAGGGGCGGCTGCCCGATACGCTGGTCGCGGCCATCGGCGGGGGCAGCAACGCGATGGGCCTGTTCTATCCGTTCCTCGACGACAAGGACGTGGCCATCGTCGGGGTCGAGGCGGGCGGCAAGGGCGTGGACGACACCATGCAGCACTGCGCGTCGCTGACCGGCGGACGGCCCGGCGTGCTGCACGGGAATCGCACATATCTCCTACAGGATTCTCATGGCCAGATCCTCGAAGGCCACAGCATCAGCGCCGGTCTCGACTACCCCGGTATCGGCCCCGAACATTCGTGGCTGCACGATACCGGCCGCGCGAAATACGTCTCGATCACCGATGCCGAGGCGCTGGAGGCTTTCCAGCTTTGCTGCGCCATGGAAGGCATCATTCCCGCGCTCGAACCCAGCCATGCACTCGCCCATGTGATGAAGATCGCGCCGGACCTGCCGCGCGATCATCTGCTGGTGATGAACCTGTGCGGCAGGGGCGACAAGGACATCTTCACCGTCGCCAAGCACCTTGGGTTCGACATGAAGATGCCCGGCTAAGAGGCTTATTCGGCGGACAGAAACGCGCCGATCGCCTGACCGACTTCGTCCGGTTTCTCGAAAACGGCGGCATGGGCGGCACCGGGAATGATAACGAGTTCGCCCCGCGGCGCTGCATCGGCCATCTGCTGCGAAATGGCGACCGGATAGAGCGTGTCCTCGCGCCCGACGATCACCAGCACGGGAATGTCCATGTTTTTCAGCGTATCGGTGCTGTCGGGCCGGTTTGCCAGCACCTTCGCGCCACCCAGCGCCCCGTCGAGGCTCGATTGCTTGATGACTTCGGCCAGATAATCGGCCTGTGCCGGCGCCGTTACTAGCCGCGTCTCGCCGGTCAGCATGTTGGGTAGCAGGAAAGGAATGATCGCACTTACTTCGCCGCTGTCTTCCAGCGCCGTGATGGTTCCGTTCCAGATGCCCGTCTCGATGGCGCTCGCGGGGCCGGCATTGGTGTCGATCAGGATGGCCTTGTCGAACACATCCGGGTTCTGGCGATACATTTCGAACAGGATCGGGCCGCCCATCGACATGCCGCCGATGACCGCGCTGTCGATCCCCAGTTCGTCAAGAACGGCCAGCGCGTCCGACGCATATGTGGCCACGTCCGTCACCACTTTGGGCGTCGTCGATTTGCCATAGCCGCGATGGTCTATGGTGACGACACGGTGGTCGTCATCCAGCATGTCGCGCACCCGTCCGAACAGCGCGCCCGACAATGGATAACCGTGCAAAAGCACCACGGTATCGCCGCTGCCGCTCTCGGAATGGAAGATCTCAGCGCCGTCTATCGTCGTGGTGGTCCCCTCGCGCGCCTCGGGCGCAGGAAGCGAAAGTCGCTCGGCAGCCGTTTGCGCCCAGCCGGGCGACGCGCAGGCAATCGCTGCGCTGAAGATCACTGCTCGTCTCATATTGAACCTTTCTGACTTGTGTCCGATGAGCCAAGCCCGTGAAAGCCGGTCGGGTTCCTGTTTCAGTCGCGTGCTGGACCCAGGGCGTGTCGCTCCAGAACGTCCAGCGATACGGCTTCCAGCGCGCGACGATGCGTGGCGGCCAGATACACCTTTGGCGCGACGCCTTCTTGATGCGCCTGCAAGAACCGGCCAGCGCAAAGACACCAGCGATCGCCGGGCTTCAGGCCGGGAAAGCGGTATTCGGGCACCGGGGTCGAAAGATCGTTGCCCAGGTATTTGGAATAGGCCAGAAATTCCGCCGTCATCACCGCGCAGACCGTATGGCTGCCGGTATCCGCGTCGCAGGTGTTGCAATGGCCATCGCGGAAATATCCGGTGACGGGATCGCCCGAACAGGGCCGCAGCGGCCCGCCCAGCACGTTGATGGCATCGTCCTTTTCCATACTCTCACGCTAGCGCGACCGGCCCCGTCCAGTCCAGCCAGCGCCCGTGAAAATCGACCCGCCCCAGCGGAATCGACCGATCTTCGGGATAGCGCGTCAGCGTGATCGCCGCGCCCCTGCGGCCCCCGTCCGCCTCCATCGCAAGGCGCCAGAGGTTCCCGTGACCGCGCATCGACGCTTCGCAGGCGGCCTGCGTCGCTCGGGGAAAATACTGCCAGGCGATGGTGTGATAGACCACGGGAACTCCAAGGCCCGCCCTGCAACCTAGCCGCTCGGCAAGCCAGCCGCCCGCATCCCCCGCTGTCAGCACCACATCCGAGGCACGGCGCAGGGCGATGGCCGCCTCGGTCCGGGCCATGCGGTCGGGCTGATCGGCCCAGATATAGGACAACAGACGCCGCCGCTGTTCGGGATCGTCGGGGTCTATGGGCCGCAGATCGACCCCTTCGCGGGACGCGAAATGCAGATCGGCCGGGGCCGGGGAAGCGCCGGTCCAACCGGGGGCCAGGACGACGGCACTGTCCGCCGGGCCATACGAAACAGCGCCTGTCGTCAGACGGAAGCGATCGGCATTCAGGTTCAGCCCCGCACTGGCTCCCAGCTCCAGCAGCGCCAGGGGACGGTCTTCCGCCGCCGCGATCATGTGCAGCGCCGGGATCAGCGCCGCCGCGCGCCGCACCTCGTTTGTCTGCGGCGGGCTGTCGATCCAGTCCAGCAAGGCGTCCGCATGGTCCTTCATCGCCTGCGTCACGGCGGACCAGAGCGCACCGTCCGTTGCGTCGTGTGGCGGATAGACCGCCGCCAGACCCGCGTCGCCCGCCAGCACCAGCCGGTGCAGGATACCGGCCACGCGCAGGGGCAGGGCGCTGGCACGGTTGCTTGGGTCCTCGGGCCAGTCGAGGACGCGGTCGGCCACCGCATTGCCGCGTTCCAGGCGTTCGGCGCAAAGCCGCATCAGCCGCGCGGTGAAGGGCGATCCCAGATCGTCGCAGACCGGCGCCTGCGCGGCAAACGCTTCGCGCACGTTCACCGGAACCGATCCGCCAGTCGTTGCAGGGCGGATCGCGTGTCGGGCGCCGGCTCGGGCATCTCGGACGAGCGCGGCGGGGTTTGCGGCCTTTCGACCCGCGGGGCGGCCGTCCGCAGACCGACGGCATTGGTGAACGCGGCGAAATCGCCCGCAGCCAGCGCCGGCGCCCCGTCCGAGATGCCGCGCAGCAGGTTGTCCAGCCAATCGGCATCGGCCTTGGCGAAATCATGTAGCACATAGCCCGGCACCGCGTCCTTGTGGCCGGGATGCCCGACGCCGATCCGCACTCGGGCACAGTCGGGGCCCAGATGCTGATGCAGCGACCGCAGCCCGTTATGCCCGGCATGCCCGCCGCCGGTCTTGGTCTTCAGCTTGCCGGGGGCAAGGTCGATCTCGTCATGCAGGACGACGATGTCGGCGGGGTCGAGCTTGAAGAAACGCGCGGCCTCGCCCACCGACTGCCCGCTCAGGTTCATGAACGTGCCGGGTTTCAGCAGCGCGACCTTCGCCTCGCCCAGCCGTCCCTCGCTGATTTCGCCCTGAAAGCGCGCGCGGAACGGCGGAAAGCCGTGATCGGCGGCGATCCGGTCCACGGCCATGAAGCCGACGTTGTGCCGGTGCCCCGCATATTTCGCACCCGGATTGCCCAGGCCGACGATCAGGCGCATGGCGTCCTCCTGCATTGCGACGTGTCCCTGATGCCACGGGCGCGGGCGCCGTGGCCAGAGACGAAAACGGCGCGCCTTGAAGGGCGCGCCGTGCCGTTGGCTGCGGTGACGCTCACTCGCCGTCGGGCGGTCCCATCTCGGTCGTCGGAACCTCGTCGGCGGCGACCTCGGCTTCCGCCTCGTCCTCGTCGTCCTTCTGCGATGCCAGTCCCGACGGCGCCTGGATGTTGGCAATCACGAAGTCGCGGTCGATCGTCGCGCGGCTGCCTTCGGGCATCTGCATCATCGAGATCGTCAGCGTATCGCCAATATCCATCTGCGACACGTCGCCGACGATCTTTTCGGGAATGTCGCCCGCGGTGCAGCGCAGTTCGACCTCGGGCCGCACCATCGTCAGCACGCCGCCCTTCTTCAGACCGGGCGATTGTTCCTCGCCGGTCAGTTCGACCGGAATGAACAGGTTCACGCGGCTGGTGCGGCGCAGGCGCATCAGATCGACATGCGTGGGCAAATCCTTGACCACGTCGCGCTGCACGTTGCGGCAGATGACGCGCACGTCCTCGTGCCCCTCGACCTTGAGGTTGAAGAGCGTGGACAGGAAGCGCCCGGCCTTCAGGTGCTTGATCAGCGCGTTATAGGGCAGGTTGATGGGCAGGGGATCGGTCCCGCCGCCGTAAACGATGCCAGGAACGTATCCGTCGCGACGGGCTTGACGGGCGGCCCCCTTGCCTGTCCCCGTCCGTTCCATGGCCTGGATATCCGGTGTTTCGCCAGCCATTTCGGTGGTCTCCATTGATGTGGGCGCCGCTGCCTCCAAGGGTGTCCGCGCGGCCCGGTGCCTATAGGGCATGGCCGCGCGATTGAAAAGGCCGGGCAGGCGTGCCATGGCCGGGGATCGCCGCAAAAGGGGCCGCCATGTCGCTTCGATCCGCCCTGCATCTGTCGCGCCGCACCGCCCCGGCCTTCGCCGTGATGGGCAGCCTCTGGGGGGCGTTCGCGGCCATGGTCCCGCAGATCAAGCTGGCGCTGGGCGCGGGCGATGCGGCCTTCGGCGCGGCCTTGTTCGCATCGGCGCTGGGGCTGGTCACGGCGATGTGGCTGGCGCCCCTGGCCGACCGGCGGCTGGGCGTCCGGGCGATGCCGATGGCGGCGGCGATGCTGGCCTGCGCGTTCCTGCTGCCGGGCATCGCGCCCGGCCTTGTGGTTTTCGGTCTGGCGATGGGGCTGTGCGGGCTGTCGTCGGGCCTTCTCGACGTGGTGATGAACGCCCGCGTCAGCGAGGCCGAGGCGCGGGCGGACGCGCCGCTGATGAACCTCAACCATGCGATGTTCTCGCTTGCCTACATGTTCGGGGCGATCTGGGCCGGGATCGGGCGCGAGGCGGGTCTGCCCGCACTGGCGATCTTTGCGCCGCTGACGCTGATCGGTCTTCTGGCGACGCGCGCGATGCATCAGCCTGTGGCAGACACATCCGGGGATGACGCTGGGGCATCGGGCGGCTTTCCGCTGCGCGTCGTCGTTTGGGGCGGGCTGATCGTCACCGTCGGCTTCATGGCCGAGAATGCCAGCGAAGGCTGGTCCGCCCTGCATCTTGAACGCACGCTGGGCGGCCGCGCGGCCGAGGGCGCGCTGGGTCCGACGCTGCTGGGGCTGACGATGTTCGTCGGGCGGCTGTCGGGACAAGTTGTGGCCGACCGCTGGCGCGCGCGCACGGTCCTGGTCTGGGCGTCGCTGGTATCGGCCGCGGGGTCCGCGACGGCGGCCTGGGCGGGCAGCATCGCGGTGGCCTATGTCGGGTTTGCGGCGCTGGGTCTTGGCGTGTCGGTCTTGGCGCCGATGGCGCTGGCGATGGTGGGCCGCGCCGTGCCGCCGCGGCATCGGACCAATTCCATCGCCAAGGTCGCCGTCATCGGTTTTCTGGGCTTCTTCATAGCCCCGCCGCTGATGGGGCTGGTGGCGCAGGGTTACGGTCTGCGGATCGCCTTTTCGGCCATCGCGGTCATGCTGCTGGCGGTGCCGGTTTTCGTGGCGATGCTGGTCCGGGTATCGGCCGCGCCGTCAGTCGAAAGCCGCGCGTAACCATAGACGGCCATAGGGCGGCAGCACCAGATCGCCGCCATCCGCCGTCGGCGCGGTGCCGGTGATCAGGTCCGGGGGCAGGGCCGCCAGGTCGAGGCCGAGGGCCTCGACCGCGATCCGCTGCCAATTGTCCGCGAAGTTGAAGATCGCCGTCATCGTGCCGTCCAGGCCGGGACGGCGGAAGGCGAAAATGCGGTCGTGCCCGGTTTTCAGGATGCGCGTCGGTACGGTGCCGGCCAGTTCGGGCGTGGCGGCGCGGACGGCCAGCAGGTGCCGCACGCCGCGCCAGATCCAGCCATGCGGCGCGTCGGCCAGGGGGGCGCTGGCGGCCAGCGCCCAGTCCATCGCCGGGCGCTGCATCCAGCGGCTGTCGCCCCGCCGGTCGGGATCGTCGAGATAGGTGTGGTCGTTCGTCAGTCCCAGCTCGTCGCCCATATAGATCAGCGGCATCCCCCCGAAGGCGGCGATCAGCGCGTGGCCCATCAGGATCCGGTTCACGGCCAGGTCGATGGCGCGGGGATCGCCCAGCTCGACCGCCTGTTCCAGTCCGGCCAGGGACGCGAAGCTGCCGTTGGTCCGCCGGTCGCCTGTCGCGTCGTTGATCTGGAAGTCGCCGCCCCGCGCGAAGCTGCCGGGGAACCGGCCGGCATAGAAGTCCGACAGGAAGGCGCGATGGCCGGGGCCGGTAACGCCTGCGCGTTCCGCGTCCTCTTCGGTGACGGCCCAACCGATATCGTCGTGGCAGCGGATATAGGTCGCCCATTGCGCATCGACGAAGGCGTCGGGAAAGTGCCGGTCCAGCACGTCGGCCATCAGATCGGTGCGCCCGCTGGCCAGCGCCGACCAGAACTGCACCATCAGGCTGTTGTGATAGGCCAAATTGCAGACCCGCCCGGCATGACGCCCGGCGCCCAGATAGGGCACCAGATCGGACGGCGCGACGATCGCCTCGGCCTTGTGGATGATCGCGGGGGCGGCGATGGACGTGGCCTGGTTGATCGCCTGAAGGATGTCGTGCACCTCGGGCTCATTCTGGCTGACGGTGCCCAGCCGCTTCCACATGAACGCCACCGCGTCGAGGCGCAGCACTTCGGCCCCCGCATTGGCGAGATCGAGAACGATGCCGAGAATGGCGAGGAAGACCTCGGGGTTGGCCCAGTTCAGATCCCACTGAAAGGCGTTAAAGGTCGTCCAGACC
The DNA here is from genome assembly GCF_000299575.1 of Oceaniovalibus guishaninsula JLT2003. Classification (GTDB taxonomy): domain Bacteria; phylum Pseudomonadota; class Alphaproteobacteria; order Rhodobacterales; family Rhodobacteraceae; genus Palleronia; species Palleronia guishaninsula. Next base: position 50,429 of record NZ_AMGO01000006.1, on the reverse strand, counting down.
CATTTGCCCATCTCGGGATCGAGTGTGAAATTGCCCGGCGCCTGGTTGGGAAAGACCTCCAGCAGGGTGCGTTCGTATTGGCGCGGCAGGGTGTCGTCGTCGAAGACGTGATAGAAGGCCCGATAGAACGGATCGCCCGCCTTGGCGCGCATCGCCCAGTCATGCTCGGCCGCCGTGTGGTTCAGCACCATGTCGATGCAGGTCGATATGCCCGCTTCGCGCAGCGCGGCCGTGGCGGCGCGGAAATCGTCCATGTCGCCCAGCCGCGGGTCGATGGCGCCGTAATCCATCACCGCATAGCCGCCGTCGCTGTCGCCGGGGCGCGGTTTCAGGCAGGGCATGAAATGGGCATAGGTAATGCCCAGATCGGTCAGATAGGGGATCCGGTCGGGCAGGGCCTTCAGCGTGCCGCAGAAGCGGTCGATATAGAAGACATAGCCCGCCATCCGCTGATCCATGAACCAGCGCGGGTTCAGGTCGCGCCGCAGGTCCAGTGCCCGCAGATCCGCCGGCCGCGCCTCCCATTTCGCGCGCAGAAGGGCGCGCAGCCGGTCGCGGAAGGCGGCCATCTCCACCCGTCCGCCGTATAGCCGCGTCAGCGGCGCGATCAGGTCGGCCTCGGCCCGCTGCCAGCGCCAGTCGAACAGCGTATCGTCGGCCACGGTCGCGGCGGAAAGCGAGGGCATCGTCCCGGTCAGGCGTTGCGGCGGAAGCGGTGGAAATCGTCGTCCACCAGCAGGATGTCGCGATCCACGTCCTCGATCCGCTTGCGCCCGCACAGCGCCATAGACGTGTCAAGTTCCTTGTGGATCACCTCCAGCGCCTCGGTCACGCCGCGCTGCCCCCGCGCGCCGAGGCCATAGACGAAGGCCCGGCCGATATAGGTGCCCTTGGCCCCCAGCGCCACGGCCTTCAGCACGTCCTGACCCGACCGGATGCCGCCATCCAGATGCACCTCGATCTCGCCTCCAACGGCATCCATGATCTCGGGCAGCGCCCGGATCGAGCTGATGGCCCCGTCCAGTTGCCGCCCGCCGTGGTTGCTGACCACGATGGCATCGGCGCCGACCTTGACCGCCATGCGCGCGTCGTCGGCATCCAGAATGCCCTTGAGGATCACCTTGCCGCCCCACATCTCCATCAGCTTGCCGATGCGGTCCCATGTCAGCGACGGATCGAACGCCTCGGCCGTCCAGGACGCCAGCGAGGACGGATCGCTGACGCCCTTGGCGTGACCGACGATGTTGCCGAAGGATCGCCGCTTCGTGCGCAGCATCTCCAGCCCCCAGCCCACGCGCGTCGCCATGTCGGCCAGCGATTTCGCGGTCAGCTTGGGCGGGGCCGACAGGCCGTTGCGAATATCCTTGTGCCGCTGACCCATGATCTGAAGATCGACGGTGATGACGATGGCCGAACATCCCGCATCGCGCGCCCTCTCGAACAGGCGCCGCATGAAGTCGTCGTCCTTCAGCGTATAGACCTGAAACCAGAAGGGTTCTGTGGTATGTTCGGCCACATCCTCGATGGAACAGATGGACATGGTGGACAGGGTGAACGGCACGCCGAAAGCCTCGGCCGCGCGCGCGGCGAGGATCTCGCCGTCCGCGTGCTGCATGCCCGTCAGCCCGACAGGGGCGAGGGCCACGGGCATCGCCACGTCCTGCCCGATCATCCGTGTCGCGGTGCTGCGCCCGGCCATGTCGACGGCGACGCGCTGGCGCAGGCGCAGAAGGTCGAAATCGCTGCTGTTCTCGCGGAAGGTCTGCTCGGTCCAGCTGCCGCTTTCGCAGTAATCGTAGAACATCCGCGGCACTCGCCGTTTGTAGATCCGCCGCAGATCCTCGATCTCGGTAATGGGGGGCATGGGCGTCCTTCCGTGGTCCCGCCCATGATTAGCGGGGGCCGCTGCGTCCCGCAATGCTCAGGCCGAATGCGCGCCCCGCGCCAGGTCGGCGGTGAAGGCCAGCACATCGGCCACCGACTTGCCCGACGCCAGCTCGGCCACGATGGCCGATCCGACGACGCAACCGTCGGCGATGGCGGCGATGGCGCGGGCGCTGTCGGGCGTGCGGATGCCGAAGCCCACGATCACCGGCAGGTCGGTCGCGGCCTTGATGCGCGCGACCTCGGGCGCGACATCGGCCGCTTCGGGGGCCGCCGCGCCGGTGATCCCGGTGATCGAGACGTAATAGACGAAGCCGCTGGTATTCTGAAGGACGCGCGGCAGACGGGCATCGTCGGTCGTCGGTGTCGCCAGCCGGATGAAGTCGATGCCCGATGCCAGCGCGGGCAGGCACAGCTCGTCGTCTTCCTCGGGGGGCAGATCGACGACGATCAGCCCGTCCACCCCGGCGGCCTTCGCATCCTTCAGGAACGCGGCCACCCCGCGCGAATAGATGGGGTTGTAATAGCCCATCATCACGATGGGCGTCGTGTCGTCGCCTTCGCGAAAGGCGCGCACCATGTCCAGCGTGCGGTCCAGCGTCATCCCCTGCGCCAGCGCGCGCTGTCCTGCCTGCTGGATCGTCGGACCATCGGCCATCGGATCGGTGAAAGGCACGCCCAGTTCGACGATATCCACCCCGGCCCCCGGCAGGCCGCGCACCAGATCGAGCGAGGTGGCATAGTCGGGATCGCCCGCCATTACATAGCTGACGAAGGCGCGCCTTCCTTCCGCGCGAAGGGCGGCGAACTTGGCGGCGATGCGGCTCATGGTCTTTCCTTTGAGGTTCGGGCGGTCGTGCGGCGTCGGGTCATCTCAGAACTCGCGCCGCAAACGCAGCGTCAGATCGTTATGCGCGCCGTTGCGGTCGTCCGACCCGAGGGCCGAGCGATGCGAGACCGCCAGTGCCACCGATGTCGCCGGACCGAACCGCCGCCCGACCCCGATCAGGCTGCGCACGGTCCCATCCGATTCCAGAGCGTCGTCCGAAGCATGGAACCAGCCCGGCATCACGCTGCCCTCGACGTAATAGAGCGCGCCGAGATCGGCCGTCGCGGCCAGGCCGGCACCCAGCCAGGCGTTGCCTTCGAAATCGACGGTCGCGGCGACCCCAAGCTCCAGATCGACCGGCCCGAGGCTTCTGAACGGACGCGTCAGCACGTCGATGCCCCCTTGCACCGGATCGCCGGCATCCGACTCGTGGAAATCCGTGGCCCCCAGCGAAAAGACCAGCGACTGCGCCGAGGCACCCATCGGGATCAGGCAAAGGGCGAGGATCGAAAGAAGGCGTGTCATGGCGGTCCCTGTTTCAGGCGTCGGGTTCTGCGTGGTTCTGCTCGTCCGGGGGACGTTTCGCAAACCACCCGTCAAGTGCAAGCCCCAAAGGGGATGAACTGCGCGAAGCGGCCCCTATATGCGCTGCATGAACTATGTACTCGCACTTTTCCTGCCGCCGCTCTCGATCTTCCTGACGGGTCGGGTGCTTCTGTCCATCCTGGTCTTCGTGATCTGGCTGCCCGCGATCCTGATCTCGGGGGGGCTGGGTCATCCGATCTTCATCCTGCTGGCCTGGATCCTGATCTATCAGTCCCATGCCGACAGGCGCGGGGCATGACGGGCACCCAGTGTTGACCCCGCGCGCGCCGGTGGGCATACGCCGCCGGTGCAACCGCGGGGGATGACATGGGTTTCAGAATGGGGATCGTCGGGCTGCCGAATGTCGGCAAGTCCACTTTGTTCAACGCGCTGACCCGCACCGCCGCCGCGCAGGCGGCCAACTTCCCCTTCTGCACGATCGAGCCGAATGTGGGCGAGGTCGCGGTGCCCGATGCCCGTCTAGACCGGCTGGCCGCCATCGCGAAGTCGAAACAGGTCGTGCCGACGCGCATGACCTTCGTGGACATCGCCGGGCTGGTGAAGGGTGCCAGCCGGGGCGAGGGGCTGGGAAATCAGTTTCTGGCCAATATCCGCGAATGCGATGCCATCGCCCATGTGCTGCGCTGCTTCGAGGACGACGACATCACCCATGTCGATGGTCGCGTCGATCCGGTGGCCGACGCGCAGACGATCGAGACGGAACTGATGCTGGCCGACCTCGAATCGGTCGAGCGCCGCCTGACCAACATCGTCCGCAAGGTGCGCGGCGGCGACAAGGAGGCGGTCCAGCAGGAACGCCTGCTCACGGCCGCGCAGGCCGCGCTGGAACAAGGTCGCCCCGCCCGCAGCGTTCCCGTCGACGACGAGGATGGCAAGGCGTGGCGGATGCTGCAATTGCTGACCGCCAAGCCGATCCTTTATGTCTGCAACGTGTCCGAGGACGACGCCGCGACCGGCAACGCCCTGACCGAGCGGGTGCGCCAGATGGCCGTTGCCGAAGGGGCGGCTGAAGTCGTGATTTCCGCCCGCATCGAGGAGGAGATCGCCCAGCTTCCCGCCGACGAGGCGGCCGAATTTCTGGCCGAGATGGGGCTGGAGGAACCCGGGCTCGACCGGCTGATCCGCGCGGGCTATGCGCTGCTGGGATTGCAGACCTATTTCACCGTCGGTCCCAAGGAAGCGCGCGCATGGACGATCCCCGCCGGCACCCGCGCGCCCCAGGCCGCGGGCGTGATCCACGGCGATTTCGAGCGCGGCTTCATCCGTTCGGAAACCATCGCTTATGACGATTTCGTGGCACTGGGCGGCGAGGCTGGCGCGAAGGAAGCGGGCAAGATGCGGGTCGAGGGGAAAGGCTATGAGGTCAAGGACGGCGACGTGCTGCATTTCCTGTTCAACGCCTGACCGCGCCCCATGTTCGTCGCCACCCTGATCGCGGACAGCCGCGCGCCGCTCGATCCCGCGCTGGCCGAGGCGCTGCGCAACGCCTGGGGCGGCGGCGATCTGATCTGGCTTGCCCCCGACATTGCAGCCGAGTTCGCGGTGCGCCAGCGGCCGTCCAACTTCGATGCGATCTGGTCCGACCTGCAATCGCAGGGCGTGGACCTGTGCCTTCAGGCGGCCGAAGGGCGGCGCAAGTCCGTTCTTCTGGCGGATATGGACAGCACGATGATCGGGCAGGAATGCATCGACGAACTGGCCGCGATGGCCGGTGTCGGCGACCGCGTGGCCGCGATCACGGCACGCGCAATGAACGGCGAGATCGGGTTCGAGGGCGCGCTGCGCGAACGCGTGGCACTTCTGGCTGGGCTGGATGCCGGCGTGATCGACCGCGTCTGGACCGAGCGGATCACCCTGGCACCCGGCGGCGACGTGCTGGTGGCGACGATGCGCGCGCATGGCGCATGGTGCGCGCTGGTGTCGGGGGGTTTTTTGCCCTTCACCGAACGGGTGGCGGCGCGGCTGGGTTTCGACGAACACCGGGCCAATCCGCTGCCCGTCGCGGATGGCCGGATCACCGGCGTCGCGGCCGAACCGATCCTGGGACAATCCGCCAAGGTTGCCGCCCTGACCGAGATCTGCGTCCGGCGCGGGTTGACCCCTGCCGACGTTCTGGCCGTGGGTGACGGCGCCAACGATCTGCCGATGCTGCAACGCGCGGGGATGGGCGTCGCGCTGCACGCGAAGCCCGCCGTCGCGGCACAGGTCGATCTGCGGATCAATCACGGCGATCTGACGGCGCTGCTATATCTTCAGGGTTACGGGCGGGACGACTTTGTGGCCGCTTGAACTGGCGCCCGACCTTCTGGCGCTGCTGATGGCGGCGGCCTTCGTCGCCGGCATCATCGACGCCATCGCGGGCGGCGGGGGGTTGATCACGCTGCCCGCGCTGATCCTGGCGGGCGCGCCGCCGGTGACGGCCATCGGCACCAACAAGATCCAGGGCGCCTGCGGGGCGGCGACGGCGGCCTTCAGCTATGCGCGCGCGGGCCATGTCGATCTGCGGCGGCAGACGGGAACGGCGGCCATCGCCTTTGCGGCGGGCATGGGCGGCGCGCTGCTGGTGTCGTGGCTGCCGGTCGATACGATCCAGCTGGGTCTGCCGCCGCTGCTGATCGCCATCGCGCTGTTCTTCGCGCTCAAGCCCGGCTTGGGCGACGTCGACCGCGCCGCGCGCCTGTCGCCATTCGTGTTCGCCGTCACCGCGGTGCCGCTGATCGCCGGCTATGACGGGCTGCTGGGACCGGGGGCGGGGGCCTTCTACATGCTGGCATTCGTCACGCTGGCGGGCTTCGGCGTGCTGCGCGCGGTGGCGCATACCAAGCTGCTGAACCTCGCCTCGAACCTCGGCTCGCTTCTGGTCTTTTCGCTGGTTGCGGATGTCTGGTGGGGCGTGGGGGTGGCAATGGCCATCGCGCAGATCGCCGGCGCGCGGATCGGCGCCGGTCTGGCCATGCGGATCGGCGCGCGCGTCATCAAGCCGGTGCTGGTGGTCACATCCGTTGCGCTGGCCCTGCGGCTGATGTGGGACTGGGTCTAGTCAACAGGGGGCGAGTGTCACCGGCTGGCCGCGATCGGTGCCCAGAACACGGCATTCGCCATCCGCGCACAGCGTCCAGCCGCCGCCGGTCGCACCCGACGCGGCCAGGGTCAGGCGCGGGACCGTCAGATCGCCGGGCCACGTCCAGCGCCCGTCGCGGAAGGCCGCGTTCGGACCCGGCTCCATCCCCGCGCCGGACCCCTCGACCGATGCCGATTGCAGGGACAGCCCCGCGGGATCGACGCGCCAGACCTCCCGCCACTCCACCCGCTCGACCGAATGGGTCCAGGACAGCGTGAAGCCGGGCGCTGCCAGATGCAGGATCGCCGCGCCGATGGCGAGGCAGGCGGTCATGCGGGCGCGGTCTTGCTTCGCCCCAGCCAGAGGAATGCGCCGAAGATGGCGGCCAGGGCCAGACCGATCTCGTCGGTGACGGGCAGGGCGGCGATCAGGGTGAAGGCCGCTACCATTGCCAGCGCGCGCAGCGGCCAGCCCAGCGGACGGCCCACCCAGCCGATCACCGCCGCCCCCCAAAGACCGATGCAGATCAGCGCCTTGAGCACGATCCAGCCGACGGCGGGCCAATAGCCGATGCTGTCGGCCAGCGGTCCGCCCGCCTGCAACATCAGCGCCGGGGTATAGACCGCCATGAACGGAATGACGAAGCCCGCTGCGGCGACCTTGATCGCCTCGATCGAGATCTTCAGCCCGCCTTCCTTGGCGATGGGCGCCGCGGCGAAGCACGCCAGCGCCACGGGCGGCGTCAGATCGGCAAGGATGCCGAAATAGAATACGAACATATGCGACACGATCAGCGGCACCCCCAGCGCCAGCAGGGCGGGCCCGGCGATGGACGAGGTGATGATATAGTTGGGGATCGTCGGGATCCCCATGCCCAGCAGGATGCAGGTCAGCATGGTCAGGACCAGCGACAGAAACAGGCTTTGCTGGCCGACCGACACGATGAACTGGCCGAACGTGTTGGCCGCCCCCGTCAGCGTCATCGTACCGATGATGACGCCGACCAGCGCGCAGGCCACACCGACCGGCAGCGCGGTCTTCGCCCCCTCGGCCAGCGAATCGCGGCACAGCAGGATGGTCTGCCGTCCGCCGCGGGTCATCGCGCACCAGGCCAGCATCAGCGCGATGGCGCCCGCCAGAACCTCGATCCCCCATTGCAGGAACGCGGCCGCGACCAGCCCCAGCGCGACCCAGAAGATCACCCGCAGAACGCCGTCGGGCAGACCCAGCACGACCGATCCCCCCAGGATCAACAGGATCGTCAGCCCCAGCCCGACCGTGCCCGCGAAAAGCGGCGTATAACCCGCGAACAGCAGCCATACGAGGATGCCCAGCGGCACCAGCAGCATCCAGTTCTTGCGGATGGCGGCCAGCGGGGACGGCAATTCGTCCGTCGGCAAGCCGCGCAGGCCGTGGCGCCCCGCCTCCAGATGGACCATCCAGAAGGCCGACGCGAAGTAGAGGATCGCCGGGATCAGCGCGGCCTTGACCACCTCGACATAAGGCACGTCCAGCGTCTCGGCCATGATGAAGGCCACGGCGCCCATCACCGGCGGCATGATCTGCCCGCCCATCGAGGCCGTCGCCTCGACCCCTCCGGCGAAGGCGGGGCGATAGCCGAACCGCTTCATCAGCGGAATGGTGAACTGGCCCGTCGTGACGACATTCGCCACGCCCGACCCCGAAATCGTGCCCATCAGCCCCGACGAGACGACGCTGACCTTGGCCGCCCCGCCCTGACGGTGCCCGAACAATCCCATCGCCACATCGGTGAACAGCCGGATCATGCCGGCCCGTTCCAGAAACGATCCGAACAGGATGAACAGGAAGATATAGGTCGACGAAACGTAGATCGGGATGCCGTAGATGCCTTCGGTCCCATAGGTCATGTGGTCGATGACCTGCCCGAACCCGTATCCGCGATGGTTCAGCGGCGCGGGCAGGTATTCGCCGTAAAGACAATATAGCAGGAATGCGCCCGAAATGACGGGCAGGGCGATGCCCATCATCGTCCAGGCCGCCGCGAACACCACGACCAGCGCGACGCAGCCCATCACGACATCGCGTGTCAGCGGGCGGCCCGCGCGCAGGATCAGCGGCTGGTATTCCCACCATTGATAAAGGGCCACCGCCACACCGGCCAGCGCCAGCACCCAGGCCAGCGCCTTCAGCGCGGGGGCCGCATCGCGGCCCCAGGCGATCAGCGGAAAGGCCAGCAGCGTCAGGAACCCGACATGCACCGCGCGCACGATCTGGCTGGGCATGTCGATCAGGTGTGCCGCCGTGCCAATCTGGAACAGCGAGAACACGACCGCGATCCAGAACAGCAGACGCCCGACAGCGTCCGGCGTGAAATCCACCCCGTGCGATTCGCGCGGAACGGGCGGTTCGGTCGGGTTCTGCATCAAGGCGCCTTTCGGGCAGTCCGGGGCCGCGGCGGCGCCGCCGCCCCGATACGCGATTTACTCGATCAGGCCCTGTTCGCGGTAATAGCGTTCGGCGCCGGGATGAAGCGGGATCGGCATGCCGTCCAGCGCCTTTTCCACGTCGATCAGCGCCGCCGCCTGATGCGACGCCTTCAGCGTATCGAGATTCTCGAACAACTGCTTGGTCATCTGATAGGCCAGATCGTCGGATACCGCCGCGCTTGTCACCAGATAGTTCGACACGGCAACCGTGGGCACATCCGTTTCCTGCCCGTCATAGGTGCCCGCCGGGATGGTGGCGGCGACATAGGGCGCGCCCAGCGTCTGCGCCACCTCGGCCGGGATGGCGACCACGTTGATGGGCAGCGACGATGCCAGATCGCGGATCGACGCCACGCCCAGCCCCGCCGATTGAAGCGTGCCGTCGAGCTGGCGGTTCTTGATCAGCTCGACCGATTCCGCGAAGGGCAGGTATTCGACCTTGCCCAGATCGTCATAGCTCATGTCCATTGCGCCGAAGATCGCGCGCGCGTTCAGCTCGGTGCCCGATGCGGGCGCGCCGACCGACAGGCTCTTGCCCGCCAGTCCGGCGAAGTCGGTGATGCCCGATTCCTGCGACGTCACGACCTGGATATAGTTGGGATAGATGCCGGCAATGCCGCGCAGCTGGTCCAGCTTCTGCGGAAACCCCGCCTCCTCGTCGCCGGCCCAGGCGGCGGCCACGCTGTCGCCCAGGGCAAAGGCGATCTCGCCCCGGCCTTCTTGTAACAGGTTGAGGTTCTCGACGCTGGCCTTGGTGGATTGCACCTGCGTGCGCACGCCGTCGATCGTCTCGCCATAGATGTTGGCCAGTCCGGCACCCAGCGGATAATAGACGCCCGACGTTCCGCCGGTCAGCACATTGACGAAGTCCTGCGCGCCGGCCAGCGTGGGCGTCGCGGCGGCACAGGCGGCCAGCGCCGTCGCGCGGATCGCGCTTGCGAATTGGATCATTGTTGTCTCCCTGTTGGCAGGCGGGTTGGCCCCGCGAACACCGCCCGATGGTTCCCCCGCCGCGACCGGATTGCAATAGCTTCCTGCCCGGCGCCCCCGCCGAGAAGTTCCGATTTCCGCCTTGCCATCCCCGGCCCGTGCGACTATCGACGGCTTCGGGCGCTGGTAGCTCAGTTGGATAGAGTATCTGACTACGAATCAGAGGGTCGGGGGTTCGAATCCTCCCCAGCGCGCCATTAATCGATATTCCCGTCATTGACGGTGGAAGCCTGGTTATCAGGCGGACCACGTTCGCCTTGCGACCGTGTCGCACCGTGCCATCCACCTCAAGATCGCCCTTGCCTTCGCGAAGGAGTGTGTTCCAGTCGGCGCTGGCGCCCGCCATGGACGCCGGCTTGGGAGGGCAGCATGACAGCAAGGTCGAGCGAAGTCGGAACCGCCGCGGGCGCGGTCCAGCCGTTTCCGCGACTACGCAAGGAACACATCGTCGCGAAGGAGGGATTCAACCGCTGGCTGGTGCCACCGGCATCCATCGCGATCCACCTCTGCATCGGTTCGGTTTATGCGTGGTCGATCTTCAATCCACCACTGGTGCGCGAACTCGGCGTAGTCACGTCGGCGGCCGATGACTGGAACCTGTCGTCGGTGGTCTGGATTTTCTCGGTTGCCATTGTCTGTCTGGGGCTCGCCGCCGCCATTGCCGGCAAATGGCTGGAAGAAGTCGGACCACGCATGGTCGGGCTTGTCGCCGCGCTTTGCTGGGGCGGCGGGTTTGTCATCGGGTCGCTGGGCATCATGTGGCATCAGCTCTGGCTGGTCTATCTGGGCTATGGCGTGATCGGCGGCATCGGGCTGGGTCTCGGATATGTATCGCCCGTTTCGACGCTCATCCGCTGGTTTCCCGACCGGCGCGGCATGGCGACGGGAATGGCAATCATGGGATTCGGCGGCGGCGCGATCATCGGTGCGCCGCTGATCGGCTGGCTGCTGCGGGTCTATTCCGTCGCGCCTGACTATCTCGGCCCCGAAGGGGCAGTGAACCTTGTCACCGAAGGCGGCCGCCGCTTTGCTGAAACCGTTGCCGGCCCCGTCGAGGTGGTCGTCGCCACGGCGCAGGATCTGGCATCGCTGCCAGGTGCGTCCGAGGTCGGTGTCTATGTCGTCGGAACTGGCGATACCGGCGCCGCCGCGACGTTCCTGACGCTCGGGATCGGGTATTTCATCGTCATGGCCATCGCTGCGTTTTCCTATCGCGTGCCGCCGGCCGGCTGGCAGCCCGCCGGCTGGACGCCGCCCGCCGCCTCGGCGCGGGGAATGATCACGCGGGCGAACGTCCACATCAACCAGGCTGTCAAGACGCCGCAGTTCTGGCTTCTGTGGCTCGTGCTGTGCTTCAACGTGACCGCAGGCATTGGCGTGATCGGCGTCGCGAAGACCATGATGACCGAAATCTTCGGTTCCACCCTGCCGGGCATCGTCGATGCGCGCTTTGCGGGAACCTATGTGCTGATGATCTCGCTTTTCAACATGATCGGCCGGTTCTTCTGGGCCTCGATGTCGGACTATATCGGGCGAAAGAACACCTATCATATCTTCTTCGTGCTGGGCACCGTGCTTTACCTGTCGATCCCGTTCGCGGCATCGGCCGTATCGGCCTCGCCCAACGTTATCTACCTGGTAATGTTCTACGCCGCCACGATGGTCATCTTCACGATGTATGGGGGCGGCTTTGCCACCATTCCGGCCTACCTCGCCGATATCTTCGGCACGCTGCATGTTGGCGGCATCCATGGACGCCTGCTGACGGCCTGGTCGATGGCAGGGGTGCTGGGGCCGTTCGCCATCACCTATCTGCGCGATCTGTCCAAGATCGATGCCATCCGCGGCCTTGCCGCTGTCGTCGATCCTGCCGTGTTCGAGGCGAAGTTCGGCGCGTCCGTCGCGCAACTGACCGAACTTGTCTCGGCGAACACCGTCACAGTGGCGAAGCTGATGGAAATCGCACCGGCCGGCACGATCGACCCCACACCAAGCCTTTACAATACAACTATGTATGCGATGGCCGGCCTTCTGGTGATTGCGTTCTTCGCCAACCTGATGGTGCGCCCGGTTCACGACCGCCACCATGTCGAGACGACCCATCCCGGCATCGTTCCGGCAAGCTGAACCCATTGCCCGGCCTCGTGCCGGGCAATCCTGCACCGGTTCCACGGGCCATCGGCTTCATCTGTTCGGACCGAAGACGAGGCACCCGGACCAACAGCCGCCTTTTTGTCGGTCACAAAGTCAGATAAGGCCCGCAGCGGCTGTCATGCGTCGGATCGTGCAACGTTTCTTGAACAGCGGTCGGCGTGGGTATCGCGACGCAACCCGGCCGGCGCCGTGCCGCCGCAGATTTCCAACACCGAGGGACAGACCGAAGCTTCCGTTCCGCGGAACGACGCGCAACGGCCTTGCGGCCACCCAGTCCTGCCGGGCCGCGCACAAGGTATCGTCCTGCCCCGAAAATCGAAGAGATTGGATGGTGGAGCATAGCGGGATCGAACCGCTGACCTCCTGCATGCCATGCAGGCGCTCTCCCAGCTGAGCTAATGCCCCATCCGGCGCCGGATCGCTTCGGCGCGCAAGGGGTGACTAGAGGCGCGGGCGGGACAGTTCAAGCGGAAAATTCCGCCGCGCGCCGATCCGGTCAATCCTCGTCGTCGCCCGCCACGTCGGCGATGTCGTCGAGCGAAACCTCGTCGCTGTCGTCGTCATCCTCGAGCACGTCATCGCCCAGATCGACGTCGGTGCTGTCGTCGTCTTCCTCCAGCACGACATCCTCTTCGTCGGTCTGGTCCTTCTTGGCGTTCTTGTCGGCCTTGTCGGCGACCATCGTGCGCGACCCCTTGCCGGTATCGAGCGGCACGATCTCGCCGGTATAGGGGCTGACGACCGGGGACTTGTTCAGGTCGTAAAAGCGCTTGCCGGTGGTCGGGCAGACCCGCTTCGTCCCCCATTCTTCCTTGGACATGGAACCTCGTCTTCCTTGATGTCGGGATCAAGGGCGTCCCCTGCCATAGCGCCCCGAACGTGTCAAAGCCTTTCGCCGCTGGCCCTTCGCCGCGCCCGGCCCTAGACAGGCGCCATGCCGCATCCCCTGCCATCGCGCGCTGTGTTGCCCGGCGACCCGCCGGTTCCCGTCATCCTGCGCCGCGCCCCCCGCGCGCGCCGGATCTCGCTGCGGGTGGCCGCGCTGGACGGCCGCGTGACGCTCAGCGTGCCGCACGGCGTCGGCGCGGACGAGGCGCTGGCCTTCGCGCTGGGGCGCGGCGACTGGGTGCGGCGGCACCTGCTGCGCCACGTCCCGCCGCGCCGCGTCGCCCTGGGATCCGTCCTTCCGGTGGCGGGCGTCGCGCATCGCGTGGTCGCGGGGCAGGGGCGCACGCCTGTTCTGCAAGCAGGCGAGATCGCCGTCGATCCCGCGCGGCCCGCCGGCCCGCAGGTGCTGGCCTGTCTCAAGGCCGAGGCGCGCCGCCGCCTGCTGACCGCCTGCGACGCCCATGCGGCGGCGCTGGGGCGCGGCTGGGGGCGGCTGACCTTGCGCGACACGCGGTCCCGCTGGGGGTCGTGTTCGTCGCGCGGCGATCTGATGTTCAGCTGGCGGCTGATCCTCGCGCCGCCCGACGTGCTGGATTACGTCGCCGCCCATGAAGTCGCGCATCTGGCGCATATGGATCATTCGGCGGCGTTCTGGGGTCAGGTCCGGCGGCTGCGTCCCGATTGCGACCTCTGGCGGCGCTGGCTGCGCGACAACGGCGCCACCCTTCATGCCTGGCGCTTCGACGCGGCCGCCGGCGATTGACGCCGCGGGGCGGCTGCGGGAAGGATGGCCCATGCTGATCCAGCCCCGCCTCGATCCCGGTCCGGCATCCGCCGCGTCGCAACCCGCGCATGAACGCGTCTATCGCGCGCTGCGCGGCCAGATCATGCATGGCGAGACGGCACCGGGCGCCGTGCTGACGCTGCGCGGCATCGGACAGACCTTCGGCGTGTCGATGACGCCCGCGCGCGAGGCGGTGCGCCGGCTGGCGGCCGAAGGCGCGCTGACGTTGTCCGTCTCGGGGCGCGTCTCGACGCCCGAACTCGGCCCCGACCGGATCGAGGAGCTGGCCGCCCTGCGCGCGCTGCTGGAAACCGAACTGGCCAGCCGCGCCCTGCCGCGCGCCCATATCGCGATGATCGACCGGATGCAGACCGTCGACGCCGCCATAGCCGAGGCCGTCGCCAAGCGCGATCCGGTGGCCTATATCCGCCTCAACCTCGAATTTCACCGCATGCTCTATCTGCGCGCGCAGGCCCCTGCCATGCTGGCCATCGCCGAAACCGTCTGGCTGCAACTGGGGCCGACGATGCGCCGCCTCTACGGGCGGCTGGCCCGGACGGAACCGCCGGCGGGCCATCGCGCGATCCTGGCGGCCCTGCGCGCGGGGGACGAGCCGGGTCTGCGGCTCGCCATCCGCACCGATGTGACGCAGGGTCTGCGGCTGCTACGCGGCTGACCGTCAGGCGTGGATGGCGCCGTCGCCGCAGGCCAAAGCCGCCTCGCGCACCGCTTCGGAATAGGTCGGATGCGCGTGGCAGGTCAGCGCCAGATCCTGCGCCGCCGCCCCGAACTCCATCGCGACGCAGATCTCGTGGATCAGGTCGCCCGCCATCGGCCCGACGATATGCGCGCCCAGGATGCGGTCGGTCTCTTGGTCGGCCAGGATCTTGACGAACCCGTCGGCGGCGAAATTGGCCTTGGCGCGCCCGTTGCCCATGAAGCTGAACTTTCCCGCCTTGTAGGCGCGGCCGTCCTGCTTCAACTGCTCCTCGGTGGCGCCCACCGACGCCACTTCGGGATGGGTATAGATGACCGCCGGGATGACGCCGTAATTGACGTGCCCGTGCTTGCCGGCCAGCACCTCGGCCACGGCCATCCCCTCGTCCTCGGCCTTGTGGGCCAGCATCGGGCCGGCGATGCAGTCGCCGATGGCGTGAATGCCGTCGATATTCGTTGCCCAGTGTCCGTCCGTGGCGATCTGGCCGCGCTCGGTCACTTTCACGCCCAGCGCCTCCAGCCCCAGACCGTCGGTATAGGGCCGCCGCCCGGTCGCGACCAGCACCGTGTCGGCCTCGAGCGTGGCGCCGCTGTCGTCGCGCACCCTGTAGGCGACGCGCGCCTTGCCATCCGCCACCTCGACGCCCTGCACCGCCGCGCCCAGGACGAATTTGAGCCCCTGCTTGGCCAGGATCTTCTGGAACTGCTTTTGCACCTCGGCATCCATGCCCGGCGTGATCGCATCCAGATATTCCACCACCGTCACATCCGTTCCCAGGCGGCTATAGACGCTGCCCAATTCCAGCCCGATCACGCCCGCCCCGATGACGACCAACTTCTCGGGGATGCGGGGCAGGGACAATGCGCCTTCGCTGTCCACGACCACGTCGCCGTCCAGCTCGACGCCCTTCAGGGTCGAAACCTCGGACCCGCTGGCGATGACGATGTGCCTGGCCTCGTGCACCTCGTCGCCCACCTTGACGCGCCCCGGTTCGGGGATGCTGGCCCAGCCCTTGATCCAGTCCACCTTGTTTTTCTTGAACAGAAACTCGATGCCCTTGGTGTTCTGGCCGATCGTGTCGCGCTTGTAGGCCTGCATCTTGTCCCAATCGACCGAAGGCGCGTCGCCCATCAGGCCCATCTTGGCGAAATTCTCGTGCGCCTCGTGCAGCAGTTCGGTCGCGTGCAGCAGGGCTTTCGACGGAATGCAGCCGATGTTCAGGCAGGTGCCGCCCAGCGTCTCGCGCCCTTCGACGCAGGCCGTCTTCAGCCCAAGCTGCGCGCAGCGGATCGCGCAGACATAGCCGCCGGGGCCGGACCCGATCACGATGACATCATAGCTCGACATGGATTTTCCTCGGGTTCGGGACGGTTCGGGCAGGGTATAGGCCAGCGTCAGATCAAGGCCAAGACCAGCAGCGCCACCGTGGAAAGGAACCCCGCCGCCCAGATCAACGTGCGTCCGGGGTTCCAGCCCAGCGCATAGGCCGGCACATAGACGACACGCGCGATCAGATACACCCAGGCGAAGAAGCCGGTAAGGCCCGATGACTGGCCGGTGACGGCGATGACGACAGCCGCGATGCCGAACAGGATCAGCCCCTCGAAATGGTTGTCGAAAGCGCGCTTCAGCCGCGCCGTCCGCTCGTCCAGATCGCGCGACGGCGGCCGGTCGCGCGCCGACATCAGATAGGCCGACCCGATCTGGATGTTGGCGGGAATGGCGAAGCTCACGAACTGCACGCATTGCAGCAGCGCGGCCAGCACGAGGACGATCAGTTCGGGGGTCATGGGCATGAGGTTTCCAATATGAAGGGGATCAGGTCTCGCAGATCAGCGGGGCGGCCAGCACCGTGGCCGCATAGCGGTCGCCTTGCGCGCGCGTCCGGGCCTCGATCTCGTCGCGCGGGGCGTTCAGCCATCGGCAGCCCCGCTCAAGTCCGTCCTGCGCCAGCGCCATCCGCGTCTCCAGCGACCGGGGCGCCGCAGGCTCGAACAAGAAGATATGCCACCGCCCCCCACGCCCGAACGGCTCGGTCGAAGCGAAATGACGCACCGCCACCCCCGGCTCGCGCCCCACGGGCGCGCAGGCGGCGAGCAGTATGGACAGGGCAATCGGGTATCGTAGCACGGCAGGTTCTCGCAAAAGGGCCTATAGCTTGCGCATTTCGCCCCAAACTAATCTCAAATACATAATCGTTGGTACGCCAATTATAGCTGCTATCAAGATGGCGCACGCGGACGGAAGCTTCGCATCAGAAGCTAGCTGGCCATCCTTCTGCTGCAGGGCAAGCAAACTGCGTAACGCTATAGCCGTGATAATCGAATAGTATGCCTCGACACCGAATTTGGCATCTTGAAAACGGAGTATCAGGTACTCTCTTCCAACACCATCGACCTTCGAGATGGCCGCAGTTTCACCACCACCGCCTCGCAGGGATAGGCTTATCACGCATGACACGAAACTTGTAACGAGAAGACCCACGGCGAAAGCTACCGCAAGAAAAACGACAGAGGTGATTAGAAACGTCATCACCGCAAATGTCTCGCCGGTGCCGATCTCCGTCGCCATCTCGTCCAATGGCGCGACAATGATCTTATGATAATCCGATGTTGAGAATACTATGACCCCGAGGGCCACGGTTAGGAAGAACCGTGGCCACGCCTTCGTCACATTGACCGTTTGTTCGATCACGTCCTACAAATCCATCAATAACCGCCGCGGGTCCTCCAGCGCTTCCTTCACCCGGACGAGGAACGTCACCGCGCCCTTGCCGTCCACGATGCGGTGATCGTAGCTGAGCGCGAGATACATCATCGGCCGGATCTCGATCTTGCCGCCGATGACCATGGGGCGCTCCTGGATCTTGTGCATCCCGAGGATGCCCGATTGCGGCGGGTTCAGGATGGGCGAGGACATCAGGCTGCCATAGACGCCCCCGTTCGAGATGGTGAACGTCCCGCCCTGCATGTCGGCCATACTCAGCTTGCCGTCGCGGGCCTTCTCGCCCAGCGCGTTGATCGCCTTCTCGATGGCGGCAAAGCTCAGCGCGTCGGCGTCGCGCACCACCGGCACCACAAGCCCCGTGGGCGTGCCGACGGCAATCCCCATATGCACGAAGCGCTTGTAGACGACATCGGTGCCGTCGATCTCGGCATTGACCTCGGGCACCTCTTGCAGCGCATGACAGCACGCCTTGGTGAAGAACGACATGAAGCCCAGCTTGACGCCATGCTTCTTGGCGAACAGTTCCTTGTATTCGTTACGCAATTCCATGATGCTGGTCATATCCACCTCGTTATAGGTGGTCAGCATCGCGGCGGTGTTCTGCGCGTCCTTCAGGCGGCGGGCGATGGTCTGGCGCAGGCGGGTCATCTTCACCCGCTCCTCGCGCGCGGCATCGTCGGACGATACCGGCGCGCGGGGCGCCTGCGCGGGCGCCTCGGCCTTGGGCGCGGAACCCGCGCGCATGACGTCCTCCTTCATCACCCGGCCGTCCTTGCCGGTGGCGGTGACGGCGTCGCGGTCCACACCCTTCTCGGCCATCAGCTTTTTCGCGCTCGGCGCGTCCTCGACATCCGCGCCGTCGCGGCGGTCGGCCGTTCCGGCCTCGGGCCTGGCGTCCGGCGCGGCCGACACGCCCCCGGCACCGGCACTCGCACCGCGGTTCATCACCGCCAGCTTGCCGCCGGCCTCGACGGTTTCGCCCTCCTGGCGCAGGATCTTGCCCAGCGTGCCGGCGACGGGGGCGGGCACCTCGACGCTGACCTTGTCGGTCTCAAGCTCGCACAGCATCTCGTCCGCCTCGACCCGGTCGCCTTCCTTCTTGAACCAGGTCGCCACCGTCGCCTCGGTAACGGATTCGCCCAAGGTCGGCACCATGACATCGACATCGTCGCCGCCAGCCCCGGCGCCGCCCGCATCGCCGTCATCGGGCGCGGGCTTGCCGGTATTGTCGGCGCCCGAATAGCCGCCCGACGATTCGGCCGCCGTGTCGGCGCCCTTGCCGACCTTCGGCGTCACCTCCTCGGGGCCGGCATTGCCCTCTTCGGCGATGGTGGCCAGCAGGGCATCGACGCCGACCGTCTCGCCCTCCTGCGCGACGATCTCGCTCAACTTTCCCGATACCGGGCTCGGCACCTCGACCGTCACCTTGTCGGTCTCAAGCTCGCACAGCATCTCGTCCACCGCGACGCTGTCGCCGGGCTTCTTGAACCAGGTGGCGATCGTCGCCTCGGTCACGGATTCGCCCAGGGTGGGCACGCGCACGTCGGTCATGGTCTTATCCTTCGATTCCCAGCGCGGCATTCACCAGCGCGGCTTGTTGTGCCTTGTGTTGGCTTGCAAGGCCGGTCGCGGGCGACGCCGAGGCGGGCCGGCCGGCATAGACGGGCCGTTTGCGGTCGGCCTTGATGCGGGTCAGGACCCATTCCAGGTTGGGTTCCATGAAGTTCCAGCCGCCCTGGTTCTTCGGTTCTTCCTGACACCAGATGAACTTGGCCGCCTTGAAACGCTGAAGCTCCTTGACCAGCGAATGCGCCGGGAAGGGATGGAACTGCTCGACCCGCAGCAGATACACGTCGTCCAGCCCCTGCGCGTCGCGTTCCTCCAGCAGGTCGTAATAGACCTTGCCCGAACACAGCACCACGCGCTTGATCTTGTCGTCCGCCTTCAGTGTCAGGTCCGACGTGCCGTATTGCGCGTCGTCCCACAGGATCCGGTGGAACGACGATCCGGTGACGAAATCCTCGGTCTTGCTGACGGCCAGCTTGTGCCGCAGCAGCGATTTGGGCGTCATCAGTATCAGCGGCTTGCGATAGCTGCGATGCAGTTGCCGGCGCAGGATGTGGAAATAGTTGGCCGGCGTCGTGCAGTTGGCGACGATCCAGTTGTCCTGCCCGCACATCGTCAGGAACCGTTCCAGCCGCGCGCTGGAATGTTCCGGCCCCTGGCCTTCATAACCGTGCGGCAGAAGACAGACGAGGCCCGACATCCGCAGCCACTTCGATTCGCCCGAACTGATGAACTGGTCGAACATGATCTGCGCGCCGTTGGCGAAATCGCCGAACTGCGCTTCCCACAGCGTCAGCGCATTGGGCTCGGCCAGCGAATAGCCGTATTCGAAGCCCAGCACGGCGTATTCCGACAGCATCGAATCGATGACCTCGTAATGCGCCTGCCCCTCGCGGATGTTGTTGAGCGGGTAATACCGATCCTCGGTCTTCTGATCGACCAGCGCGGAATGGCGCTGGCTGAACGTGCCGCGTCCCGAATCCTGCCCCGACAGCCGCACCGGATACCCTTCCAGCAGCAGCGATCCGAAGGCCAGCGCCTCGGCCGTGGCCCAGTCGAAGCCGGCCCCGCTCTCGAACATATGCCTCTTGGCGTCCAGCAGCCGGTCGATGGTCTTGTGCGTGTTGAAGCCGTCTGGCGTCCGCGTCAGCGCCTTGCCGATCGCCTCCATCGTCTCGGGTTTGATGGCGGTCTTGCCGCGCTGATACTTCTCGCCCTGCCGGTTCAGCCCCGACCAGCGCCCGTCCAGCCAGTCCGCCTTGTTGGGGCGGAATTCCCTGCCGGCTTCGAACTCCTCGTTCAGATGGGCCTGGAACTTGGCCTTGGCATCGTCGATCTCGCCCTCGGGGATCAGCCCGTCGCGGATCAGCCGTTCGGTATAAAGCGTTAGCGTCGTCTTCTGCTTCTTGATCTTCTCGTACATCGCGGGGTTCGTGAACATCGGCTCGTCCCCCTCGTTGTGACCGAAGCGGCGATAGCAGATGATGTCGATCACGACATCCTTCTTGAACTTCTGCCGGAACTCGGTCGCCACCCGCGCGGCATGCACGACCGCTTCGGGATCGTCGCCGTTGACGTGGAAGATCGGCGCCTCGACCATCAGCGCGATGTCGGTCGGATAGGGGCTTGACCGCGAAAAGGCCGGCGCGGTCGTAAACCCGATCTGGTTGTTCACGACGATATGGATGGTGCCCGCCGTGCGATAGCCGCGCAGCCCCGACAGCCCGAAGCACTCCGCCACCACGCCTTGTCCCGCAAAGGCCGCGTCGCCGTGCAGCAGCACCGGCAGAACCCTCGTGCGGTCGTCGTTGCCGATCTGATCCTGCTTGGCGCGCGCCTTGCCCAGAACGACCGGGTTCACCGCTTCCAGGTGCGACGGATTTGCGGTCAGCGACAGGTGCACGGTGTTGTCGTCGAATTCCCGGTCGCTGGACGCGCCGAGGTGATATT
The DNA here is from genome assembly GCF_000299575.1 of Oceaniovalibus guishaninsula JLT2003. Taxonomy (GTDB): domain Bacteria; phylum Pseudomonadota; class Alphaproteobacteria; order Rhodobacterales; family Rhodobacteraceae; genus Palleronia; species Palleronia guishaninsula. Next base: position 29,804 of record NZ_AMGO01000006.1, on the reverse strand, counting down.
TCACGTCGCCCGACCCGTCCACGTCCTCGGGCTTGAAGCTGCCGCCCTGAAACTCGTTGAAGATCGCGCGATAGGGCTTGCCCATGACGTTGGCCAGCACCGAGAGCCGGCCGCGATGCGGCATGCCGATGACGATTTCCTCGACACCCAGCGCGCCGCCGCGCTTGATGATCTGCTCCATCGCCGGGATCAGCGATTCGCCGCCGTCCAGACCGAACCGCTTGGTGCCCATGTATTTGACATGCAGGAACTTCTCGAAGCCCTCGGCCTCGACCAGCTTGTTCAGGATGGCGCGCCGTCCGCGTTGGGTGAAGGCGATCTCCTTGCCCAGCCCCTCGATCCGCTCCTTCAGCCAGCCCGCTTCCTCGGGGTCCGAGATGTGCATGAACTGCAACGCGAACGTGCCGCAATAGGTGCGCTGGACGATGGCCAGGATCTCGTTCAGCGACGCCACCTCCAGCCCCAGCACGTTGTCGATGAAGATCGGGCGGTCCATGTCGGCGGCGGTGAACCCATAGCTCGCCGGATCGAGCTCGGGGTGGGGCTTCACGTCGCGCATCCCCAGCGGATCGAGATCGGCCACCAGATGCCCGCGGATGCGATAGGCGCGGATGATCATCAGCGCACGCACCGAATCCAGCACCGCCTGGCGCAACTGCTCCTTGGTGTATTCCGCGCCCACGGTCGCGGCCTTGCCCGCGATCTTCTCGGCGATCTTCTCGGGCCTGGCCTCGGCCGCCCATTCGCCCGTCAGCGCGGCGGTCAGCTCGCCGCCCGGCATCGGCGGCCAGTCGCCGCGCGCCCATGACGGCCCCTCGGCCTCGGCCCTGGCGGCACCCGCATCCCCCATCTCGCGGAAGAAGGCGCGCCAGCTTTCGTCGACGGCGTTTGGATCGTCGGCATAGCGCGCATAAAGCCGGTCGAGATATTCGGCGTTGTGCCCCTGCATGAAGCTGGAGCTGCGGAACTGGTCGTTGGGCGACTGGTCGGTCATGACGTAACCTCGTGAGGATTGGGACCGTAGGAATTGGGGCCCGGCTGGCTGGGATTGGTCAGCCACCAAAGCACCAGCAGGGGGGAGATCAGGAAGACGAACATCGCCATGGCCATGACGATGCCGACGCCGCCCGCGAACACGGCCGCGGTGTCGCCGGCCAGCAGCGGCTCGAACCCGGCGACGAGGCCGATGAACATCAGCATCCCGGCCATGACGATCAGCGGATAGAGAAGACGCAGGCCCGACCGGCCGGTATCGTGCATCCGCCGCCAGCCCGCCGCCAGATGCGGCACCAGCAGCGCCAGGCTGACCGTCAGCGACAGCGGCCCGTCATTCCTGCCGGTATCGACCACGATGGTCGTCGGATCGCCCGGCTGCACCGACCGGAACACTTCCTTGCCGTGATCGGGCGTGAACAGCGCGGTATCGAGGATGCCCGCCGCGACGCTGCACAGGAACGCGAACAGCACGAACCACCAGAATTCCGAACGCGGCGCGCGACCGCTGAAGGTCGCGTATTTGCGCAGGCAGGTCTTTATGGCGGCGGCGAAGGTCATGGATGCACAGGTCTCAGATGGGGCCCGCCCCCGGAACGGCAAGGCGGCACCGGCCGCCCTGCCACGTCGGTTCAGCCGATGGCCTTCAGAACCGCCTCGCCCAGCCCGGCGGGGCTGTCGGCGACGGTAATGCCGGCGGATTTCATCGCCTCGATCTTGCTTTCCGCGTCGCCCTTGCCGCCCGCCACGATGGCGCCCGCATGGCCCATGCGGCGGCCCGGCGGGGCGGTGCGGCCCGCGATGAAGCCCGCGACCGGCTTCTTGCGGCCGCGCTTGGCCTCGTCCTTGAGGAACTGCGCCGCTTCCTCCTCGGCCGAGCCGCCGATCTCGCCAATCATGATGATGCTGTGCGTCTTGTCGTCGCCCAGGAACCATTCCAGCACGTCGATATGCTCGGTCCCCTTGATCGGGTCGCCGCCGATGCCGACGCAAGTGGATTGCCCCAGCCCCACATCGGTCGTCTGCTTGACCGCCTCGTAGGTCAGCGTCCCCGAGCGGCTGACCACGCCGACGCTGCCGCGCTTGTGGATGTGGCCCGGCATGATGCCGATCTTGCAGGCGTCGGGGGTGATGACGCCGGGGCAGTTCGGCCCGATCAGGATGGTGCCCGACCCGTCCAGCGCGCGCTTGACCTTCATCATGTCCAGCACCGGGATGCCTTCGGTGATGCAGATCACCAGCGGGATCTTCGCGTCGATGGCTTCCAGGATCGAATCGGCCGCGAAGGGGGGCGGCACATAGATGACGCTGGCATTGGCGCCGGTCTTTTCCACCGCCTCGTGGCAACTGTCGAAGACCGGCAGGTCCAGATGCGTCTGCCCGCCCTTGCCCGGCGTCACCCCGCCGACCATCTTGGTGCCATAGGCGATGGCCTGCTCGGAATGGAACGTCCCCTGCGAGCCGGTGAAGCCCTGACAGATGACTTTGGTGTTTTCGTCTACGAGAATGGCCATGAACGTTTCCTTATTGATCGTTAGAGCTGGATCCGCGCCAGCGTGATCTCGTTTAAATGGGGGCCGAATGGAGCGCGGTGGGTTGCGATGCCCTCGCCCGGCCCGACTTGCCAAATCTCCCTTGCACCTCCAGATGCAAGCAAGCGGGCGTTCGGAAACCATGAAGCGATCGATTTCCGTATAGCGGCGGCCTGACCGGTCTGGGCCCGCGCACGAACCGCACACAGCCGGTCCTCACGCGAAATCCAGACTGCGGGGCGAGTGTCATTGGTGACGAAAGCCCGAAAACCTTTCCGCCATCCGCCATCCGGTACATACCCCGCTTCCCGCAGCCGAGCGGCGCGACTGCCCGAATCCTGTTGCCCGTCAAGGCAGAACCTTTTGAATGCAGTCGTTAACGTGCTGCCCGCCGACTTCGGCGTCGCAAGAAAGACAGAAGTATTTGCAAGCTCCTGCCGTTCCGCAAACGTCGAATCGTCCATCGCGGCACATCCGATCAAAGAAGCCAGAGCGGCAATTGCAAATCCCACCTTGGTGGCGGCCGCCGCGCACATTACCCCCGCACCGCCTTCACGATCTTCTCCGCCCCGTCCTTCAGGTCGTCCGCCGCGATCACGTCGAGGTCGCTGTTGCGGATGATTTCCTTGCCCTTCTCCACGTTCGTGCCTTCCAGACGCACGACCAGCGGCACTTTCAGCCCGACTTCCTTGACCGCGGCGATGACGCCCTCGGCGATCACATCGCAGCGCATGATGCCGCCGAAGATGTTGACCAAAATGCCCTTCACCTGCGGATCGCTGGTGATGATCTTGAAGGCTTCCGTCACCTTCTCTTTCGTCGCGCCGCCGCCCACGTCGAGGAAGTTGGCAGGCTCGGATCCGTACAGCTTGATGATGTCCATCGTCGCCATGGCCAGACCCGCGCCGTTGACCATGCAGCCGATTTCGCCGTCCAGCGCGATATAGTTCAGGTCGTATTTCGACGCGGCCAGTTCCTTGGCGTCCTCCTCGGTCTCGTCGCGCAGGGCGGCGATGTCGGCATGGCGATAGATGGCGTTGCCGTCGAAGCTGACCTTGGCGTCCAGCACCTTCAGGTCGCCGCTGTCGGTGACGATCAGCGGGTTGATCTCCAGCATCTCCATGTCCTTCTCGACGAAGGCGCGATAGAGGTTGGCCAGAAGCCCCACGCATTGCTTGACCTGACCGCCCTTCAGCCCCAGCGCGAAGGCGACGCGACGGCCGTGGAAGGGCTGGTATCCCGTCGCCGGATCGACGCTGAACGACAGGATGCGGTCTGGGGTCGAGGCCGCGACTTCCTCGATGTCCATGCCGCCCTCGGTCGAGCAGACGAAACTGATGCGGCTGGTCTGCCGGTCCACCAGCAGCGCCAGATACATCTCGGTCTCGATGCCGCTGCCGTCCTCGATATAGATGCGGTTGACCTGCTTGCCGGTCGGGCCGGTCTGGTGCGTGACCAGCGTGCGGCCCAGCATCCGCCGCGCTTCCTCGGCGGCTTCCTCGACCGATTTCGCCAGACGCACGCCGCCCTTCTCGCCGCTATCGGCTTCCTTGAAATGGCCCTTGCCGCGCCCGCCCGCATGGATCTGCGCCTTCACCACCCAAAGCGGTCCGTCCAGCTCGCCCGCCGCGGTCTTGGCTTCCTCGGCGCGGGTGACGACGCGCCCGTCCGATACCGGCGCACCATAGGAACGAAGAAGGCCCTTGGCCTGATACTCATGGATGTTCACGGGCGACGATCCTCTGCCAGATGCGGTTGGGTGCCGCCATGCCACGAAAGAACGCGATGTTTAAGGGGAAAGATGCACTTGTGCGCTTATCCCTGCCGAATACCGCCCCTTGTGATCACAGGCAGGCCGGTGTGATCACTCAATCGTCGCGCTCCTTCGCGCCGCCCTTCTCGCGGCCCAGCAGGCGGCGATAGAGGCTCCATGCGCGAAAGCCCGCATGTTCCACCGTGCCGATGCGTCTGGCAAAGGCCTCGCGATAGACGGCGATGGGCGGCGGGACGAACCGCCTCTGGCCGCCCAGCGTCCAGTCCACGCGGTCCAGCGCCTCCAGGTGGTCCTGCTGCAAGACCGACAGATGCGGGCGCGGATCCAGCGGCTGCTCGGGATCGCCCGGATCGCCGGTATGGAACGCGCGCACATGCAAAACGCGCACGCCCCCCATCGTGTGCCGCCAGACGTTCAGCAATTGCAGATAGATGACGTTGTATTCGATCCCCAGCGCCAGGAACCGCAGGTCGCTTTCATAGATCAGCTTGCGGAACGCGGGCTGGTCCATCTTCGCCCCGGTGCGGATCATCTCGGCCTGCCAGTCCCGCGCGAAGGCCCGGACCGCGCCGGTGCCGCGAAAGGCCATGACGCCGGTATTGATGACCGGCACGCTACGGGGCAGGTCGGGATAGCCCCCCAGATGGTCGGGCGCGCGGCTGATGCCCGGCACCGCGGCGATGTCGTAACGGTCCAGCACGTCGAATAATTCGGACACGTCATGCCGCAACAGCACGTCGGCGTCGATCATCAGCGTGCGGGCGAACCGCGTCCGCTCCATCGCCTCGAACTTCGGCCGCCGGTGCGACACGTCCAGCCGGTGGATCCGCGCGAAGACCGGATCGTCCAGATCCTGATCGGTGAACAGGTCGATGGGCGTGCCGGGCATCGCCTTGCGCGCGCTGCGCGCCGCCCGCCGCGCGATGACGGTATACCGCGCGCCCGTCGCGGCCAGCACGATTCCCCGTTCGTCGTCGCCCATCATCCGCCCTTCCGCATGCGCCGGCCCGCCAGCCGCAGCTTGTCATAAATGCGCGCGATGCCCCCCGCCACGCCCCGATCCGCCAGCGGCAAGATCCGGCGCGACGTGGCGCCCGGCCGCCCCGGCTGCCCCGGCTGCAACGTCGGGTCGTTGGCGATCAGCCTTGCGATATGCCGCGCCAGCCGCCGCCCCGTCAGCGCGGCCAGATCCGCGTCGCCCAGCGTGCTGAACCGTGAATTATGCACGATCCGCGGTGCCGCGTTGCGGTTGGACCATTGCGCCGCATGGCGATAGGCCATCAGGTTGTATTCCTCGGGCAGCACCGCCAGCCGCAGATCCGACGCCCACAGGTGCCGCCGCAGGATCGGCTGGTCCTTGCGCGCGCCCGTCGCCAGCAACTCCGCCTCGACCGCCGCCAGCAGCGCATGCACCCGTTCGTCGCGCCGCAAGGCCAAGACGCCCGAATTGATCTGCGGAAACGCCACCGGAACGTCGCCCCGGTCCGTCAGGTTGCGCGGCGACGCGCGCCAGGCATCGTGCGCGCCCGCCAGATCGAACCGGTCCAGCAGGTCGAACACGTCGTCCACCCGCGCCAGAACGCGCAGGTCGGTATCCAGATAGATCGTCCGCCCGAACCGCGACCGGCGCATCGCCTCGAATTTCGGGCGGAACCACGACCGCTCCAGCGGATGCACGGCGGCAAAGACCGGATCGTCGCAGACGGCGTCGGTGAACAGATCGACCGGCAGATCGGGATGCGTCGCCGCCACGCTGCGCGCGGTATGGACGGCGAGGGGCAGATACCCCGCGCCGCTGCACGCCAGAACGAAGCCGCGCGGCGCGCGCGCGGCCGGGGTTGCGCTCACGCCAGGCTGGAATCGATGCCCTTGCAGGCCTCGACCAGACCGCGCACGGCCTCGACCGACTTGTCGAACATCGCCTGCTCGTCGCGCGTCAGCTTGATGTCCACGATCTTCTCGATCCCGTTCGCGCCGATGATCGTCGGCACGCCGACATACATCCCTTTCAGCCCGAACTCCCCGTCGCAATAGGCGGCACAGGGCAGCAGGCGCCGCTGGTCCTTGAGATAGCTTTCCGCCATCTCGATCGCGCTGGTCGCGGGCGCATAGAAGGCGCTGCCGGTCTTCAGCAGGCCGACGATCTCGGCGCCGCCGTCGCGGGTGCGCTGCACGATCGCGTCCAGCTTGTCCTGCGTGGTCCAGCCCATCTGCACCAGGTCGGGCAGGGGGATGCCCGCCACCGTCGAATAGCGCGTCAGCGGCACCATCGTGTCGCCGTGCCCGCCCAGCACGAAGGCGGTGACATCGCGCATCGACACGTCGAATTCCAGGCTCAGGAAGTGCCGGAACCGCGCGCTGTCTAGAACGCCCGCCATGCCGACCACCTTGTTGTGCGGCAGGCCCGAAAACTCGCGCAGCGCCCAGACCATCGCGTCCAGCGGGTTGGTGATGCAGATGACGAAGGCGTCGGGGGCGTTGTCGCGGATGCCCTCGCCAACTGACTTCATAACTTTCAGGTTGATGCCCAGCAGGTCGTCACGGCTCATCCCCGGCTTGCGCGGAACGCCGGCGGTGACGATGCACACATCCGCGCCCGCGATGTCGGCATAGCTTGTCGTGCCGCTCAGCGCCGCGTCGAACTTTTCGGACGGGCCCGATTCCGCGATGTCCAGCGCCTTGCCCTGCGGGGTGCCGTCCGCGATGTCGAACAGGACGACATCGCCCAGTTCCTTGATGGCGGCCAGATGGGCAAGCGTGCCGCCGATCTGTCCGGCGCCGATAAGGGCGATCTTGGGTCTGGCCATAGAATGTCTCCGGTCATGGCAATTGTCGCGCGCAGGGTTACGACCTCGTGACCGACCGCGCAAGGCCGGGTCCGCACATGCGAACGGCCGCCCCGAAGGACGGCCGCCGCACCGCAGAACCCGCAGGCGTCAGCGCACGTAATCGGGCTGATTCTCAAGCTGCTCCTCGGTCGCGTCGATATAGACGCGCAGGTCGGTGCCGTCGGCCGACCGCATGATCGCCAGCTCGTCCAGCGTCACCGCGACGGGCTTTTCACCGATGCCCAGGAAGCCGCCCACGTCGATCACCACCTCCTCGACGCTCTGGCCGTCGGCGCCCAGGATCAAGGTGTCGATTTCGCCCACATCCTCGTCGTTGGCGCCATAGACGCGCGCGCCTTCCAGATCGTCGGCGGTCAGCTCGCCCGCGCCGACCTGCGCATAATCGTCACGCGCGATGATCGGGGCCGACAGCATCGCGCGGTCGGGGCGCATCGCCGGCGTGTCGGTCATCGCGGTCTCGTCGGTCACGACCAGTTCCGAATTGCCGTCCGGCGCGACGGCGGTTGGTTCGGCCATCTCGGTCTCGCCCTCGGCGGGGACGACCACGACCGCATCGGGATCGGCCTCGGTATCCATCGCGGGTGCGGTCGTGTCGGTCACGACAGTGCCTGCCGCAGGCTCGACCGCCGTGCCGTCCTGCTGCATCGTCGCCATGCCGGTGGTGGTATTCACCTGCTCGGCCATGTTGCGCGAAAACTCGGTTGCGCCTTCAACTGTCTCGCGGTTGGCATTCACGACCAGGAAGTAGTCCGTCGCATCCGGTCCGTCGCGCACGATCGAGATGCTGCGCATGTCCACGGCCACGTCACGCTCGCCGATACCCAGGAATCCGCCGATGCCCAGGATCACCGCGCGGACCTCGCCGTCGCGGCTCAGGATCATGTCGTTGATTTCGCCCAGGTCGTCCCATTCGGTCTCGGCGCCCGGCTCGACCATGTCGCCGACATCCGCCTCGGTCGCATAGATGCGCGCGCCCAGCAGGTCGGATGCGAACAGATCCGTCGCCTGATCGAAGGTGTAATCCACGAATGCGCCGCCATCCTGCGCATAGGACGCGGTGGTCAGCACCAGCGCGGCCGCGGTGCTTGTCAGGAAATGTTTCATGTCGGGGTTCCCCTTGCATATCGCGGCCGGACTAACGCCGCATTCATCCCGATGGAAACAGCCGGTCCGGGCCGCCGGTTCCCCGCCATATCTTTCACCCCCGCCGGAACTTATCCCGTCCGGAACGCTTGCTTTCGCCCGCGCGACCCGGCTTGCCCTTCGCCCGGCGTTCGTGACAAGCAGGGCGCGGGTTATCCGGGGGAAAGTCAGATGAACGACGATGCGCGGGCCGTGCGCTCGGTCCTCTATATTCCGGGCGACAAGCCCCGCGCGATGGACAAGGCGCGCGGGCTGAACGCCGATGCGCTGATCTTCGATCTTGAGGACGCGGTGGCGGTGGATGCCAAGGCCGACGGGCGCGAGGGCATCGTCGCCGCCCTGTCGCAGGGGGGCTTTCGCGCCATGCGCCTCGTCCGCGTCAACGCCGCCGATACCGAATGGGCGGATGCGGATCTGGATGCGATCCTGTCGCTTCCGGCGGACGCGCTGCCGGATGCCATCCTGCTGCCCAAGGTGAACGGCGCGGACGACATCGCGGCGCTGGCGCGGCGGCTGGACGGGATCGACGGGGCAGGGAGCGTCGCCATATGGGCGATGATCGAAACCGCGCGCGGCGTCCTGAACGCGGCCTCGATCGCCGATGCGCCGGGCATGGGCGGCTTCGTCGTCGGCACAAACGATCTGGCGGCCGAACTCGGCTGTCGTCCGGGGCAGGACCGCATGGCGCTGATGACCGCGCTGCAACTGTGCGTCCTGGCCGCCCGCGCCGGCGGCATCCCCTGCATCGACGGCGTCTATAACGCCTTCAAGGACGAAGACGGGCTGCGGACCGAATCGGCGCAGGGCCGCGATCTGGGCATGGACGGCAAGTCGCTGATCCATCCGGCACAGGTCGATCCGGTCAACGCGGTCTTTTCCCCCTCCGAGGACGAAATCGCACTCGCCCGCCGCCACATCGCCGCCTGGACCGAGGCCGAGCGTGACCGCAAGGGCATCGCCGTCGTCGACGGGCGCATCGTCGAAAACCTGCACGTCGCCGCTGCGCGCGGTGTGCTGGCCCGCGCCGGTCTGTCGGAAGGGAACGCGTCGTGACCCTTCTCGTCCTCGGCGTCGCGCTCTGGTGGGCGACGCATCTGTTCAAGCGCGTCGCGCCCGGCGCCCGGCAGGCCATGCAGATGCGGCTTGGCAACGGGTCGAAGGGCATCTTCGCGCTGCTGCTGGTCGTGTCGGTCGTGCTGATGGTGCTGGGCTATCGTCGCGCCGACTTCATCCCCGTCTACTATCCGCCCGAATGGGGCGTGCATGTCACCGATCTTGCGATGTATTTCGCCATCGCGCTGTTCGGGCTGGGCCATTCCAAATCCCCCCTGCGCGCCAAGCTGCGCCATCCCCAGCTTACCGGCTTTTCGGTCTGGGCCGCGTCGCACCTGCTGGTGAACGGCGATCTGGCCTCGCTGATCCTGTTCGGGGGCCTGCTGGTCTGGGCGCTGGTGGAAATTCCGCTGATCAACGCCCGCGTCACGGATTACGTGCCCTATTCCAACGGGACGACCGCGGGCACCGTGCGGCTGGCCGTGATCGCCGCCGTCCTTTATGTCATCATCGCCACCATCCACACCTGGCTGGGTGTGTGGCCGTTTCCGGGGGCTCGTCCATGACCACGCTCTACCGTCTGCTGACCGAAGACGACACGTCGCGCTTCTGTCACAAGGTCACTGCCGCGCTGGCGCAGGGCTGGCGGCTTCACGGCGACCCGTCCTATGCGTTCGACGCCAATAACGGCGTGATGCGCTGCGCCCAGGCCGTCCTGAAGGATATCGACGCGCCCTATGATCCGTCGATGAAGCTGGGGGCGCAATAGATGTCCAAGACGAGCCCCGGCCGCTTTTTCGAGGATTACCGCCTGGGCGAGGTCATCGACCACGCCGTCCCGCGCACCCTGACGGCGGGCGAACGCGCGCTTTACCACGCGCTCTATCCAGCGCGCCACGCGCTGCATTCGTCCGACACCTTCGCGCAGGGTTGCGGCCTGCCCGCATCGCCCTTCGACGACCTGATCGTGTTTCATACCGTCTTCGGCAAGACCGTCCCCGACATCAGCCTCAACGCCGTGGCCAATCTGGGCTATGCCGAAGGCCGCTGGCTGGCGCCCGTCTGGCCCGGCGACACACTGTCCGCCCGGTCCGAGGTCATCGGCCTCAAGCAGACCTCCAGCGGCCAGACCGGCATCGTCTGGGTCCGCACCACCGGGCGCAGCCAGCACGGCGCGCCGGTCCTCGACTATGTGCGCTGGGTGATGGTGCGCAAGCGCGACGCCGCCGCCGCGGCCCCCGACACGCATGTGCCCGACCTGCGCGCGGCCCTGGATCCGGGCGACCTGACCGTGCCCGAGGGGCTGGACTTCACTCGCTACGACTTCGCCGCGTCCGGCGAACGCTATGCCTTGGGCGACTACACCAAGGGCGAAATCATCGACCACGTCGATGCCGTCACCGTCGAGGAGGCCGAGCACATGATGGCCACCCGCCTTTGGCAGAACACCGCCAAGGTGCATTTCGACACCCGCGCGCGCCCCGACGGCCGCCGGCTGATCTATGGCGGCCATGTCATCAGCCTGGCGCGCGCGCTGTCCTTCAACGGGCTGGCCAACGCGCAGATGCTGGCGGGGCTGAACGCCGGATCCCACGTCAATCCCTGCCATGCCAGCGATACCGTCACCGCCTGGTCCGAGGTTCTGGATACCGCGCCAACCGACGCGCCGGGCATTGGCGCGATCCGGCTGCGGCTGGTCGCGTCCACGGAACCCGGCACCGACCTGCGCGATGCGGACGGCCGCTATCTGGGCCACGTCCTTCTCGATCTCGACTATTGGGCGCTTTGTCCCGCCTAGGTTGAAAAGAACGCGGCCCGAAACGCATATTCGGACTTGATCGGCGGGATTTCGCCGGTCATAGAGGGATCGTTCGGATCGTGCGTTCCCTCGCATCCCGTGGCCGCCGCTTCGGCGGCGGCCGACTTGCCGGACTTTGTGATCACGTTCCGCGAAAACGTGGCCTTTTCGTGCCAGATCGACCGCCCATAGTGTCGCAGCCGCGTGACTTCGCTGGAAAAACCTTTATCACTCCCCCCAATCGCGCCCCGGCCGGGGGGTGCCGTAAGACGAAGGATCCGTGATGGCAGACGTGAACAGGGGCAATCGCCCGCTCAGCCCGCATCTCAGCATCTACCGCCCGCAGCTCAACTCGATCACCTCGATCATGACGCGCATCACCGGGATCGGGCTGGTCGTCGGGGCGCTGCTGCTGACCTGGTGGCTGATCGCCGCCGCCACCGGGCCCGAGGCGTTCGCGAATGCCGATGCCTTTCTCACGTCGTGGTTCGGCGATCTGGTGATGTTCCTGTCGCTCTGGGCGCTCTGGTATCACTTTCTGGCCGGTCTGCGGCATCTCTACTGGGATTCGGGCGCGGGCTTCGATCTCAAGACGGTCAACATCCTGGGCTGGGGCGTCGTCGGTGGGTCGATCCTGCTGACGATCGTCACCGCCATCGTCATCTGAAGGAGGTCGCATGTCCTATCTGACAGACCGCAAGCGCGCCGTCGGCCTCGGCTCGGCCAAGTCGGGCACCGAACATTACTGGGGCATGATCGTCAGCTCGACCGCGCTCGTCGTGCTGATCCCGATCTTCATCTTCACCGTCGGCCCGATGCTGGGCGAACCCTGGCCGGTCGTCGTCGCCTATTTCTCGTCGCCGTTCCCGGCCATCGTGACCGCGCTGACCATCGTGGCAAGCTGGCTGCACTTCAAGAACGGCGTGCAGACCGCGATCGAGGATTACAGCGACGGCATGACGCGCCAGGCGCTGCTGATCGCCACAATCTGCCTGTCCTACGTCGCCATTGCCGCCGGGCTTTTCGCCGTCGTGCGCCTGGTTCTTTGAAGGAGCATCCGAATGGCTGCCTATGATTACACCACGCATACCTATGACGCGATCGTCGTGGGGGCAGGGGGGTCGGGCCTGCGGGCGACGCTGGGTCTGGCCGAACAGGGCCTTCGGACCGCCTGCATCACCAAGGTCTTCCCGACGCGCAGCCATACGGTCGCGGCGCAGGGCGGCATCGCGGCCAGTCTGGGCAATATGGGCCCCGACAACTGGCAATGGCACATGTACGACACCGTGAAGGGGTCCGACTGGCTGGGCGATACCGACGCGATGGAATACCTCGCCCGCGAGGCGCCCAAGGCCGTCTATGAACTCGAACATTACGGCGTGCCCTTTTCGCGCACCGAGGACGGCAAGATCTATCAGCGTCCCTTCGGCGGCCACACCACGCAATTCGGCGAAGGCCCCCCGGTCCAGCGCACCTGCGCCGCCGCCGACCGCACCGGCCACGCGATCCTGCATACGCTTTACGGCCAGTCGCTCAAGCATCATGCCGAATTCCACATCGAATACTTCGCCATCGACCTGATCATGTCGGATGACGGCGTCTGTCAGGGCGTCGTTGCCTGGTCGCTCGAAGACGGCACGATGCACGTCTTCAATGCCAAGATGACGGTGCTGGCCACCGGCGGCTATGGCCGGGCCTACTTCTCGGCCACCAGCGCCCATACCTGCACCGGCGACGGCGGCGGCATGGTGGCGCGGGCGGGCCTGCCGCTTCAGGACATGGAATTCGTCCAGTTCCACCCCACCGGCATCTACGGCGCCGGCTGTCTCATCACCGAAGGCGCGCGCGGCGAAGGCGGCTACCTGACCAATTCGGAAGGCGAGCGGTTCATGGAACGCTATGCCCCCACCTACAAGGATCTGGCCAGCCGCGATGTCGTCAGCCGCTGCATGACGCTGGAAATCCGCGAAGGCAGGGGCGTCGGCAAGAACGGCGACCACATCCACCTCAACCTCAACCATCTGCCGAAAGAGGCACTGGCCGAGCGTCTTCCCGGCATTTCCGAAAGCGCGCGCATCTTCGCCGGCGTCGATGTGACCAAGGAACCGATCCCGGTTCTGCCGACCGTCCATTACAACATGGGCGGCATCCCCACGAATTACTGGGGCGAGGTTCTGAACCCCACCGAAGACGATCCCGACCGCATCGTTCCGGGCCTCATGGCCGTGGGCGAGGCCGGGTGCGCGTCGGTGCACGGCGCCAACCGCCTCGGCTCGAACTCGCTGATCGACCTTGTGGTGTTCGGCCGCGCCGCCGCCATCAAGGCGGGCGAGGTCGTGGATCGCGGATCGTCCAACCCGACGCTGAACCAGGCATCCGTGGACGGCGCCTTCGACCGTTTCGACACGTTGCGCCATGCCAAGGGAACGCTTTCGACCGCCGAATTGCGGCTCGAGATGCAAAAGACCATGCAGGCCGACGCCGCCGTTTTCCGCACCGACAAGACGCTGGCCGAAGGGGTCGAGAAGATGACCGCCATCGCCGGCAAGATGGACGACATCCGCGTCACCGATCGCAGCCTGATCTGGAACTCGGACCTGATGGAAACGCTGGAGCTGACCAATCTCATGCCCAACGCGCTGGCCACCGTCGTCAGCGCCGAGGCGCGCAAGGAAAGCCGGGGCGCCCATGCGCAGGAAGACCATCCCGACCGCGACGACGAAAACTGGCGCAAGCACACGCTGGCCTGGGTCAATGGCGGCGTGACGCTCGACTATCGGCCGGTGCATCTCAACCCGCTTCTGGGCCATAACGAGGGCGGCATCGACCTCGACAAGATCAAGCCCAAGGCGCGGGTCTACTGACGCAAGAAGGGGGCGCCGGGGTCTTACGATGTTCTTACGGAACTCTCACGCAATTCCGACGGCCCTCGCGGCCCTCTCGACCCTGGCCGCCTGCTCTGTCGACCAGCGCGACACGCTGACCCGCGACGCCGCCCGCAGCGTGATAACCCCCGTGATTCTAAGGCAGTTTCCGGGCCTCCCCGTCCAGCCCGCGCTCGATTGCATCATCGACAACGCCACCACCAACGAACTCGTCGGCCTCGCCTCCGACTCCCTCACCGGCCCCACCGCCAGCACGATTCAGACTGTCATTTCAATAGCTTCGCGCCCCGAAACCGGTCGCTGTCTGGGCGCAAACGCGATGAATTCGGCATGACCGCCCAAACCGCGACATGGCCGGAACTTCCGGCCGAAACTATATCACCATCAGCGTCGCCCGATCCGACGCCCGATCCCAGACGAGGATGACATGGTTCAACTGACGCTTCCCAAGAACAGCAAAATCCGCACGGGAAAGACCTGGCCGAAACCCGAGGGCGCAACCAACCTTCGCAAGCTGGATATCTATCGCTGGAATCCCGATGACGGCGAAAATCCCCGTGTCGATACCTACTTCATCGACATGGATTCCTGCGGACCAATGGTTCTGGACGCCCTCATCAAAATCAAGAACGAAATCGACCCGACGCTGACTTTCCGCCGGTCCTGCCGCGAAGGAATTTGCGGAAGCTGCGCAATGAATATCGACGGCATCAACACGCTGGCCTGCATTTACGGCCTGGACGAGGTGAAGGGCGACATCCGCATCTACCCCCTTCCGCATATGCCGGTGGTCAAGGATCTGATTCCCGACCTGACCCATTTCTACGCGCAGCACGCTTCGGTCATGCCGTGGCTGGAAACCACGACGAACGAACCGCGAAAGGAATGGCGTCAATCCATCGACGACCGCAAGAAACTCGACGGCCTCTATGAATGCGTCATGTGCGCCTGCTGTTCGACGTCATGCCCGTCCTATTGGTGGAACGGCGACAAGTATCTCGGACCGGCGGCGTTGCTGCATGCCTATCGCTGGATCGTCGACAGCCGGGACGAGGCGACACCGGAGCGGCTGGACGATCTGGAAGACCCGTTCAAGCTCTATCGGTGCCACACGATCATGAATTGCGCGCGGACTTGCCCGAAGGGGCTCAATCCCGCCAAGGCAATCATGGAAATCAAGAAGTTGATGATAGAGCGCGCCGTCTGACCGGCAGCGCGCCTGCTATCTCAGATCGTAAAATCCGACAGAGGCCGTCCGTCCGCAAGTGCGGCCTTGATCCAGCCGGGCTGACGTCCGCGCCCGGTCCAGGTTTGCCGCGGATCTTCGGGGTTGCGGTATTTCGCCGGCGATTTGCGGCCGGATTTCTTGTCCGTGTTTCCCGTCAGATCGTCCAGCGCGAAACCATGCTCGCGCGCCACCTTTTCCGCAGCGGCCCGTGCCTCCGCCCGCCTGCGATTGTCGAAATCCGCCAATGCCTTGTCCACATCCGTCCTGAGCTTTGTCAACTCGTCACGCGACATCTTTGAAAGATCCATGGCGCGATTACTCCTCTCGTTTCCGTATTATCGCAGAAACGACGGAACGCCGGTAAATTGCAAGAACAAAATGAATGACCGTCATCGTCTATTGTGCAGGTTCCGTAACCGGATCGGCCAGCGTCACGATATCTTCCATGATGGTATTCAGCTTGAAATCCTTGGGCGTATAGATGCGCGACACTCCGATGGACCGAAGATGCGCGGCGTCCTTTTCGGGAATGATGCCGCCGACGACCACCGGAATATCTGCATTCACGTCGTTCAACCTGGACATGATGTCTTCGACCAGAACGACATGGCTTCCCGACAGTATGGACAATCCCAGCACGTGGGGCCGTTCTTCGATGACGCGCGCAACAATTTCGTCCGGGGTCAGGCGAATCCCCTCATAGGAAATGGCCATTCCGCAATCCCGCGCCCGCGCGGCAATCTGTTCGGCCCCGTTCGAGTGACCGTCCAGCCCCGGCTTTCCCATCATGAAAGCCAGCCTGCGGCCGAGGCCGACTGAAACCGCATCGACCCTGGAGCGAATTGCGTCCAGATCCTCGACCCTGTTCGACGGCGACGACGAAACGCCCGTGGGTCCGCGATACTGTCCGAAACTGGCGCGCACCACATCGCCCCATTCCCCGGTCGTGGCCCCCGCCCGCGCCGCCTTTATCGACGGCGGCATGATATTGCGCCCCGAAAGGCAAGCTTCGCGCAAGGCCGCCAATGCTTTCGATACCGCATTCTCGTCCCGGCTTTCGCGCCAAGCCGCAAGACGGGCAATCTGATCGGCTTCGGCGGCGGGGTCCGATATCATGATCGCATCAGGCCCCGTGCCCAGTGGCGACGGCTCGCCCTCGACATAGCGATTGACGCCGATGACCGCAGTATCCCCGCGTTCTATGGCCGCGATCCGCTGCGCATTCGTTTCGACAAGACGCGCCTTCATGTGGCCAATGGCATTGACCGCCCCGCCCATGGCGTCGATTTGCGCCAGTTCGGCCTTTGCACCCTCGATCAATTCGGCGACCTTGCGCGCGATAGCCGGATTGCCGTCGAACAGATCCTCGTATTCCAGCAGGTCCGTTTCGTAAGCCAAAATCTGCTGCATACGCAAGGACCATTGCTGATCCCAGGGTCGGGGCAGGCCAAGCGCTTCGTTCCAGGCCGGCAATTGCACGGCACGGGCGCGGGCGTTCTTCGACAGGGTGACGGCCAGCATTTCGATCAGGATACGGTAGACGTTGTTTTCGGGTTGTTGCTCGGTCAGACCCAGGGAATTGACCTGCACACCGTAACGAAACCGGCGATACTTCTCGTCCTCGACGCCATACCGCTCGCGGCAGATCTCATCCCATAATTCGGTGAAGGCCCGCATCTTGCATAGCTCGGTCACGAACCGGATGCCGGCATTCACGAAGAACGAAATGCGGCCGACCATTTCCGGAAAATCCGCCGGATCCACCTTGCCGCGCAGATCGTCCAGCACCGCGGTCGCCGTCGCCAGCGCATAGGCCAGTTCCTGCTGCGGCGTGGCACCCGCTTCTTGCAGATGATAGCTGCACACATTCATCGGATTCCAGCGCGGCATTTCGGCCCGCGTCCAGGCGGCCACGTCCGTGATCATTCGCAAGCTGGGCGCAGGCGGGCAGATATAGGTGCCGCGGCTCAGATATTCCTTGATCAGATCGTTTTGCACCGTTCCCTGAAGCAGCCCGATCTGCGCACCCTGTTCCTCGGCCACCGCGACGTAAAGCGCCAGCAGCCATGGCGCCGTCGCGTTGATCGTCATCGACGTGTTCATCCGTTCAAGCGGAATGGAATCGAACAAAAGCCGCATGTCGCCCAGGTGCGCGACGGGAACGCCGACCTTGCCGACCTCGCCCCGCGCCAGAACGTGATCGCTGTCATATCCGGTCTGTGTCGGCAGATCGAAAGCCACCGAAAGGCCAGTCTGTCCTTTGGCGAGATTCCCGCGATAAAGCGCGTTCGACGCCGTGGCGGATGAATGGCCGGCATATGTCCGGAACAACCAGGGTTTGTCTGTCACCGGATCCTCGCCAGTCGAATTGCGTTGGCAAAGCCATATTGACCCACACGCCATGCCGTCAACTGCCGCGCCCCGGCATCGGCGCATTTACCGTGCGGCCGCGATGGGTCATGGTCCGCCGATGTTCGGCACGATCGAGATCCCCGTCTGGCTTTTCATCCTGATCCTGCTGTTCGCGGCCGTGACCGCGGGGTCGCATCTGCTGTTCCCGTCGGTCAGGTGGTTCTTTCGCCGACGGATGGAACATGCGGTGGGGCGGCTGAACCTGCGGCTGGAACGTCCCATCCAGCCGTTCAAGCTGGCGCGGCGACACGATACGATCCAGCGGCTGATCTACGATCCCGCCATCGCCCAGGCCGTCGCCGACCATGCGCGCGCAACCGGCATCCGCGAGGATGTGGCCTTTGCCCAGGCCAGGAAATACGCGCGCGAGATCGTTCCGGCGTTCAGCGCCAGCGCCTATTTCGGCTTTGCAATTCGATTCGCGCGCTGGTTGTCGACGCAGCTTTACGATGTACGACTTTCGGCGGCGCCCGGTGTGGATCTGGCGCTGATTCCCCGCGACGCGACAATCGTGTTCGTGATGAACCACCGCAGCAACATGGATTACGTGCTTGTCACCTATCTGGCGGCGGACAGATCGGCGCTGACCTATGCGGTCGGTGAATGGGCGCGGATCTGGCCGCTTTCGGCACTGGTGCGGGCGATGGGCGCCTACTTCATTCGCCGCCGGTCCCGCGACGATCTGTATCGCAAGGTTCTTGCGCGCTATGTGCAGATGGCCACCGCCGCCGGGGTGACGCAGGCCATCTTTCCCGAAGGCGGTCTTAGCCTGACGGGCGCCAGCAGCCTCGCTCGGCTGGGACTGCTGAGCTATATCGCTGAGGCGGATACAGCGGCGCGCGATGTCGTCTTCGTGCCCATCGGGCTAAATTACGACCGGGTGATCGAAGATCGCGTGCTGATCGACGCACGTCTCAACGGCGACCGGCGCTTTCGCGGATCTCTGCGCACCGGGGCGGGGTTCGCGATGCGTTGGTCGCGTCGCCGGTTGACCGGTCGCCTTCGCCAGTTCGGCATCGCCGCCGTTGCCTTCGGGCATCCGCTGTCGCTGCGCGAGTTCAAGGCGGATCGACTTCTTTCGCTGACAGCACTCGGGAGGGAGCTTTCGCGCCGGATCGACGCCACGATTCCCGTTCTGCCGGTTCCCCTGGCGGCCGCGGCGCTGTTGGAGGGGGCAGGAACCTTGGAGGAAGTCGAGACCGACATCCGCCACCGGCTGGCCGGTCTCGTGCAGGACAGGCCGGTTCACCTACTGGACGAAAGCATCGAAACCACGGCGGCCCAAGCCTTGGACATGCTGGTAATGCGGCGCATCGTGCAGCGGGACGATGCTGGCAAGCTGGCAGTCAGCGACGACAAAGCCGAGCTGCTGGCGTTCTATGCCATGTCGCTGGGCGATGCTGCGCCGCAGGAGCGGGCGGGCGGTCCAGCCCTGGTCACGACATGATGTGTCGAATGGCGCCGCAATCCGGTTGTATTCTTCCACCGGCCCGTTATTTTGACCCGAGACGAGAGATACGCTAATGCTGCGCTGCAAAATATCAGGGGCTTGACCGATGCCATCAGACACCCAGACCCTCGCCGCCCGTAACGAAACAGCTTTCGCGGAGGTTAAGAACCTTTACGACGTTGGCGAGATGCCGCCGCTGGGCCATGTTCCGCCGCAGATGCACGCCTGGGCGATCCGCCGGGAACGGCATGGCGAGCCCGAAAAGGCGATGCAACTGGAAGTGGTCGAGACGCCGTCCATCGACAGCAACGAGGTGCTGGTTCTGGTGATGGCTGCCGGTATCAACTACAATGGCGTCTGGGCCGGTCTGGGGGTTCCGATCAGCCCGTTCGACGGTCACAAGGCCCCTTACCATATCGCCGGATCGGATGCGTCGGGCATCATCTGGCAGGTCGGCGACAAGGTGAAGAACTGGAAGGTCGGCGACGAGGTCGTCATCCATTGCAACCAGGACGACGGCAACGACGAGGAATGCAACGGCGGCGATCCGATGTTTTCCCCTTCGCAGCGGATCTGGGGATACGAGACACCCGACGGCAGTTTCGCGCAATTCACCCGCGTACAGGCCCAGCAATTGATGCCGCGACCCAAGCACCTGACCTGGGAAGAATCGGCCTGCTATACGCTGACGCTGGCCACGGCATACCGGATGCTGTTCGGCCACCATCCGCACGAGTTGAAGCCGGGTCAGAACGTGCTGGTCTGGGGGGCGTCGGGTGGATTGGGCAGCTATGCGATCCAGCTGATCACCACGGCAGGCGCCAACGCCATCGCTGTCATCAGCGACGAGGACAAGCGCGAATTCGTCATGAACCTGGGGGCGAAGGGCGTCATCAACCGCAAGGACTTCGATTGCTGGGGCCAGCTGCCCAAAGTCAATACCGAGGATTACAAACGCTGGTTCGACGAGGTGCGCAAGTTCGGCAAGGCGATCTGGAACATCACCGGCAAGGGCGTGAACGTCGATATGGTGTTCGAACATCCCGGCGAATCGACGTTTCCGGTGTCCACCTTCGTCTGCAAAAAGGGCGGCATGGTCGTGATCTGCGCGGGCACGACCGGCTTCAACCTGACGATGGACGCGCGCTATCTCTGGATGCATCAAAAGCGCGTGCAGGGCAGCCATTTCGCCCATCTCAAGCAGGCCGCGGCCGCCAACCGTCTGATGATCGAACGCCGTCTCGACCCGTGCATGTCCGAAGTGTTCGAATGGGGCGAGATTCCCGCCGCGCACACGAAGATGATGAACAACGAACATAAGCCGGGCAACATGGCGGCCCTTGTCCAGGCGCCGCGAACGGGCCTGCGGACGTGGGAAGACACGCTGGAGGCCGCGATATAAGGGTGCTGGGCACCGGCATCGGCGGGCGATAGACCGGGGCGATGAACGTCACCGTATCTGACCTTTCGCCCGACCAGGCGGCCGCCCGCGACAGGGTGGCCGTTCTTCTCGACGAGGCAGGCATCGACCTTGACGCGGGAACGCTGACACCGCCCGACGGGGATGGCGGGCGGGTCATGGCCATCACCGGCAAGGCCGGGTCGGGAAAGACGCTGCTTCTTGCCGAGCTTTACCGCGCCATGCGCGAAGCGGGCATCGACGTCGTATCGGGCGAATACGAGCCGCGTCGTCGCAAGGACAGGCGCACGCTGGCCATCCTTGCCCCGACCAACAAGGCGGCGTCGGTCCTTCGCAATCGCGGGGTTCCGGCGACCACGATCCATCGCATCCTCTATACCCCGGTCTATGATCCCGAATACGAGAAGATCGCCGAATGGCTGGCGGGGAACGGCGACAGACCCACCGTCGAAGGACTGGGCGATCTGGCGCTGGACCGGGCGCAGGCATTCTATCGGCAGAACAACTCGATCCCCGGTGCGCTGGCCGCCGCCGGCCTGCGGGGCAGCGATTTCATCACCGGATGGAAACGCCGGGAAGAATCGCTCGATATCGGGATGGTCGACGAATCCTCGATGCTGGATCACAAGCAGTTCGAGGATTTGCAGGAGATCTTTCCGACCCTGATCCTGTTCGGGGATCCGGCCCAGCTGGCACCGGTGCAGCAATCGGGCAGCATGGTATTCGACGGATTGCCGCCCGCCAGCGTCGCGACGCTCAGCCGGGTCCATCGTCAGGATGCCGATAATCCGATCCTCGACCTTGCCCATGCGCTGGCCGATCCCGACCTGACGTTCGAACGGTTCGAACGCATGATCGAGGATGCCGCCGCCCGCGACGACCGGGTCGTCTGCGCGGGCCGGGTCGAGGCGTCGCTGATGGCGCGGTCGCCGGTTCTGGTTTGGCGGAACGCGACGCGCATCCGCCTGATCCATGCGTTCCGCGCCGCCTATGACGCCCCGTCCAATGCGCTTCTGCCGGGCGAGCCGCTGATCTGCGACGGGCTGGAACTGCCGTTGAAGCATCGCAAGAAGCGCATCGACCTTGAGGCCCGCGGTCTGATCAAGGGGGCGCAGGTCATCTATCTGGGCGAGGGCAAGCGCCCCGGCTTTTCGCGTTTGCATGTTGTGGGCGCGCCCGAACCGCAGGTCAGCGCCGCATCCATCGTCAAGATCGAGACGCCGGACGAGGAAGAACCGTTCATTCCCTTCGCCGCCCGGATGGGGGCGACATTCCTGCACGGCGCTGCCGTGACGATCCACAAGGCGCAAGGCAGCCAGTGGCCCGAAGTGCAGGTCTTCGCGCCCGATCTTTACGCCGCCGCGCGGGCAGGGCGGACCGAGGCAGGCGTGCCGCTGTGGAAGCGGCTGGCCTATGTCGCCATCACTCGTGCCGAAACGCGGCTGCGCTGGGTGACGCGCTATCGCCTGGGCAAGCCCGATGCGCCGCTGGGGGTCAGCGATCTGGCGGGGGCCGCCCCGCTTGCGCTGGAAGCCGATCAGCCCCTGACGTAGCGGAACACGGCTGACGCCCCCCATCCGGCGGCGATGGCGATGGCCAGCGACAGCAGGCCATAGATCAGCGCCTGCCGATGGGCGAGGTTGTAGAGAAACCGTTCGAGGCCCACCTTCTCGACCTCGATGGCCGTCGAATAGGTCGATACGACACGGCCGCCGCGTGTCAGGAAGATGCGTGCCGTATAGACGCCTTCGACCAGATTGGCCGGCAACGCGACGGCCGTGTCGAACAGCGTCGCCTCGCGCAGGCGCACGTCGCCGATATTGGTCTGATAGAGGTTCTGACCCGCGCGCAGACGGATCAGGGCCTGGCTGAAATCCTCGGGGCTGGCGACTTCGGCCGGGGCGCCGACCTGCCGAATCGCGCGGGCCAGGGTGATCGCATGCCGCATGTCGTCGGTCTGCCGCAGGATCCGGTCCAGAGGCGCCGAAGTGCTGACGGAATAGAAGCTGGGGGCGGCGTCGATCTCGACCGTTTCCGCGTTGACCCAGATGCCGGCGATCCGCGCTTTCTTGTGAATCGCCAGCCGTTCGGACGGCCCTTCGACGGTGACGATGATCTCTGGCCGCTCACTTCGATCCAGCGGCGCCTCGCGCTTGATCGCGCCGAAGATCAGCAGTTCGGATCCGTCGAAATCAGCCGAGATCGAGATGCGCGTCTGGTTCAGACCTGCGATCACATCCTCGGCCAAGGCGTCATGCGGCGCGGCGCAGGACAGCAGGGCCAGAACCGCCAGCAGCCTCATGCCAGATCCGCCCCGATGCTGTAGAGATCCGCGGGCCGCAGAAAGAGGTCGAGCGCCAGCTTGCCGCAGACTGCCAGGACGAGAAGCGCCAGAAGGATTCGCAATTGTTCGGCCTTCATACGCAGGCCGATCTGCGTGCCGATCTGCGCGCCGATTACGCCGCCGATCAATAAAAGCAGGGCCAGAAGCATATCGACCGTATAGTTCGTCGTCGCATGAAGCAGCGTCGTGAAGGCCGTGACGAAGATGATCTGGAACAGCGACGTGCCGATGACCACCTTGGTCGGCACCCCCAGAAGATAGATCATCGCCGGCACCATGATGAACCCGCCGCCAACGCCCATGATCGCGGCCAACAGCCCGACCAGTGCCCCCACCAGCAAGGGCGGGATCACCGAGATGTAAAGCCCCGACGTGCGGAACTTGATCTTCAGCGGCAGCGCATGGATCCAGTTGTGCCGCCGCCGGACTGGGGGCGCACCCTTGCGCGTCTTGCGGATCGCATTCAGCGATTCGACGAACATCAGCGCCCCGATCGCCCCCAGGAAGACGACGTAGCAAAGCCGGACCATCAGATCGACCTGGCCCATTTGTCGAAGGACGTTGAAAATCTGCACACCTGCGGCCGACCCGACCAGCCCGCCCGCAAGCAGCACAAGCCCCATCCGCAGATCGACCGTCCGCCGTCTGAAATGCGCCAGAACCCCCGATACCGACGAGGCGACGATCTGGTTGGCCGAGGTGGCGACAGCGACCGCGGGCGGGATGCCGACGAAGAACAGCAGCGGCGTGATCAGAAACCCGCCGCCGACGCCGAACATGCCCGACAGGATGCCGACCATTCCGCCCAGCCCGAGCAGCAGAAACGCGTTGACCGATATTTCGGCAATGGGAAGGTAAATCTGCATGCCGCGTCCGCCCTCGTCTGCGACGACTGAAACACCACCGCAGGATAATGGCCAGCCTCGGCCGCGATCTAGCGGTGGGCCAGATAGTCCCGCAGGATCCGCTCCAACTTGGCGGCACCGAGAGGCGCCATCGCCTTGGTGTGTTCGTGGCCGATCGCCTCGGCGCTCAGCCCCGCCGCCATGTTGGTGATCGCGGAGATGGCGGCGCAGCGCAGGCCCAGAAAGCGCCCCAGGATCACCTCGGGCACCGTGGACATCCCCACGGCATCGGCCCCCAACAGCCGCAGCGCCCGGATCTCGGCGGGTGTTTCGAAGGAGGGGCCGGAATACCACGCATAGACGCCCTCGCGCAGATCGGTTCCGGTGCGTTCCGCGGCAGCCCGAAGATCGCCGCGCATCCGTGGATCGTGCGCGTCGGTCATCGGGACGAACCGCGCATCCGTCGGCTCGCCGATCAGGGGGTTCAGGCCGCTGAAATTGATGTGGTCGGACAGCAGCATCACGCTGCCGGTCGGCATCGCGGGATCCAGCGATCCGGCGGCATTGGTCGCGATCAGCGCCTCGCCGCCCAAGGCGCGCAGCACCTCAAGCGGCAGTCGCATGGCATCGGCGCGGCCCTTTTCATAATAATGCGCCCGACCGCCGAAAACCGCGACGCGGACGCCTTCCAGATCGCCCACCACCAGCTTTGGGTTGTGACCGGAAACTCCGGCATGGGGAAAGCCCGGCAACTGGTCGTAATCTATGGCGATCCCGTCGGCCGCGTCCGCCAGATGGCCCAGACCGGACCCCAGAATCAGACCCAGCGCCACCGGGGCATCGCCCGCCCGGTCGCGGATGAACCGGGCCAGATCGTCGGCTTCGCGGGACATCACTTTTCCTTCACATACGGGGTTCCGCCGGCGCGGGGCGGCGTGGCCTTGCCGACGAAGCCCGCCAGGATCACCACGGTCAGGATATAGGGCAGGGCCTGCATGAATTGCGACGGGATTTGCAGGCCCAGCAGGTCGAGCGACTGATACCTGTTACCGATGGATTCCAGCAGACCGAACAGCAGGCACGCCCCAAGCGCATACCAGGGCCGCCACTTGGCGAAGATCAACGCGGCCAGCGCTATATACCCGCGCCCCGCCGTCATGTCCTTGACGAACCCCGCAGCCAGCCCGGTCGCCAGATAGGCACCCGCCAGACCGCATAGAAAGCCGCAGATCAGCACCGCCGAATAGCGCAGCCGCACGACGCTGATGCCGGCGGTATCGACAGCGCCGGGATTTTCGCCAACGGCCCGCAGCCGCAGGCCGAAGCGGGTGCGAAACAGCACATACCACGACAGGGGCACCATCAGCACCGCGACATAGACGAGAATCGTGTGCCCGCTGATCAGATCGTCGTAGATCGGTCCGATGAAGGGAACGTCGCGCAGCGCGCCGGCGCCGGGCAGATCGATCGAGGAAAACCGCGCCGCCCCGTCCAGCGCGGGCGTCCGGCCGCCCTGCGCGAACCAGTCCTGCGCGATCAGCACCGTCATCCCCGAGGCGAGAAAGTTCAGCGCTACGCCGGAAATAAGCTGATCGCCGCGAAACGTGATCGACGCCAATCCGTGAATCACCCCGAAAACCATCGACGCGGCGACGCCGGCCAGCAGGCCCAGCCACACCGATCCGGTGCTGTAGGCCACCGCCGCGCTGAAGAAGGCGGCGATCAGCATCTTGCCCTCGAGCCCGATGTCGACGACGCCGGCACGTTCGCTGAACAGTCCCGCAAGGCAGGCCAGCAGCAGCGGCGTGGCCAGCCGCACGGTGCTGTCAAGGATCTGCACGACCGTCAGAAAGTCCATCCGCTACTCCGCCGCTACGCCGGGCTTGGGCTGTTTCCGGTATCGCAGGAACGCCTTTTCCAGTGGCCCGCGCACCATCCCGTCCAGTGCCCCGGTAAACAGGATCACCAGCGCCTGGATGACGACGACCATCTCGCGCGGCACGCTCGTCTCGAATTCCAACTCGGCACCGCCCTGATAAAGCGCGCCGAACAGAATGGCGGCCAGCAGGACGCCGACAGGATGCGAGCGTCCCATCAGGGCGACGGCGATGCCGACGAAACCCGCGCCAAGGACGTTATCCTGCAAAAGGCGCTGCTGTTCACCCATGACCGCATTGATCCCCATCAGCCCCGCCAACGCACCCGAGATCAGCATCGCCACCATCGTTATGCGAAAGGGCGAGATCCCGGCATAGATCGCCGCAGGCTCGCTATGCCCGAAAGCGCGGATCTCGTATCCCAGACGCATCCGCCACATCAGCAGCCAGACCAGCCAGCAGGCGATCAGTGCGACGATGAAGCTGACGTTGAGCGGCGTGCGCGCGAACGGGATGCCGATGGCGGCAAAGAAATCCTGCGCGGTCGGCAGATAGGTCGCCTCGGGAAAGCGCGCGGTCTCGGGTGCCATTCCGGGCGCTTTCAAAGACGTTATCAGAAGATAGACCAGCAGGGCCGACGCGATGAAGTTGAACATGATCGTCGTGATGACGATATGGCTGCCGCGCCGCGCCTGAAGATAGGCGGGGATCGCCGCCCAGGCCGCGCCGAACAGCGCGCCGCCGACGATGGCGCCGGGCAGGGCCAGCGTCCAGTGCGGCCAGGGGATATAAAGGCAGACCAGCGCCACGCCCAGCGAGCCCAACTGCGCCTGTCCTTCGCCGCCGATATTGAAAAGGCGCGCATGGAACGCCACCGCGACGGCCAGCCCGGTAAAGACGAAATTCGTGGCGTAGAACAGCGTGTAGCCCCAGCCATAGGTGCTGCCGACCGCGCCGTTGACCATGATCATCATGGCGTCGAAGGGATTTTCGCCGATCAGCGTCACGACGATACCCGAGACGATCAGCGCCAGAACCAGGTTGACGACCGGGATCAGCGCGACATCGGCCCAACGCGGCAACTTGTCCATCAGCGGGCCTTTCCCCCGGAACGGGCAAGATTCGCCTCGACCTCGGCCGTGGCGACGGGGCGGTCGGTGTCGGTGATGCCGGCCATCAGCAGACCCAGTTCACGCTCGTCCGTAGTGTCGGGCAACCGTTCTCCCATGATCCGCCCGTCGAACATCACCGCGATGCGATCCGACAGCGAAAGGATCTCGTCCAGCTCGACGCTGACCAGAAGAACCGCACGCCCCGCGTCCCGCAGCGCGACGATCTGCTGATGGATGAACTCGATCGCGCCGATATCGACGCCGCGCGTCGGTTGCCCGACCAGCAGCAGCACCGGATCGCGCTCGATCTCGCGCGCGACGACGATCTTCTGCTGATTTCCGCCCGAAAAGTTCCGTGCCTTCTGCCAGCAATCGGCGGGGCGGACATCGAAGCGGGCGATCTTGGCCTCGGCATCGCGGCGCAACGCGTCGTTATCCATCAACACCCCGCGATTATAGGCCGGATCGTCGTGATAGCCGAAGCCCACATTCTCCCAAGCGTGAAAGTCCATGATCAGGCCTTCGCGCTGGCGATCCTCGGGCACATGGGCGATGCCGCGCGCGCGCCTGGTGCGGGCATCCGAACGGCTGCCCGTCAGATCCAGCGCCTCGCCCGTCAGTTGAACGGTCCCGCCCTGCGCGGGCCTCATTCCGCCCAGAACCTCCAGCAGTTCCGATTGTCCGTTTCCGGCCACGCCGGCAATGCCCAGAACCTCGCCCGCGCGCACATCGAAGGATACGCCGCGCAGCCGTTCGACCCCTTGCTCGTCGTGGATGCGAAGGTTCTCGACCTTCAGCACGACCTCGCCGGGACGGGGCGGGGCCTTGTCCACCTGTAGCAGAACCTTGCGCCCGACCATCAGTTCGGCCAGCTTTTCGGGGCTGGTTTCCGCCGTGCGCACGGTCGCCGTCATCTGGCCGCGTCGCATGACGCTGACGGTATCGGTAATCTCCATGATTTCGCGCAGCTTGTGAGTGATCAGCACGACCGTCTTGCCTTGGTCCTTCAGCCCCCGCAGGATACGGAACAGGTGATCGGCCTCGGCGGGGGTCAGCACGCCTGTCGGTTCGTCCAGAATCAGGATGTCGGCCTGCCGATAGAGCGCCTTGAGGATCTCGACCCGCTGCTGCATCCCGACGCCCAGATCCTCGATCAGCGCGTCGGGATCGACATGCAGTTCGTATTCATCCGAAAGCTGGCGTAGAAGCTTGCGCGCCTTGCCGAGCGACGTGTTCAGCAGCACGCCTTCCTCGGCGCCCAGGACGATGTTTTCAAGGACGGTGAAATTCTCGACCAGCTTGAAGTGCTGAAACACCATCCCGATCCCGGCCCGGATGGCGGCCTGGCTGTCGGGAATGTCCGTCTTGCGACCGGCGATCAGGATTTCACCGGCATCGGCCCTGTAAAATCCATAAAGAATGCTCATCAGCGTGGACTTGCCCGCGCCGTTTTCGCCGATGATCCCGTGGATCGTTCCGGGCATCACGCGGATCGAAATGTCCTTGTTGGCCTGCACCGCGCCGAACGCCTTGGAGATGCCGCGCAGTTCGATCGCGGGGGCGGGACCGTCAGCCATGCGCGGGTCGTCCGTATCGGGCGACGCGACGGGCCGCCGGGCCGCGTCGCGTCGCCGTCCTGGTTGCGGTTTCGACCATCCTCAGAAGGACAGGGCCGGGCAGCTGTCGTCGGAGGTATAGTCGTGCACCGCGATCTCGCCCGACTTGATCTTCTCGGCGGCCTCGTCGACGGCCTGCTGCATCTCCTCGGTCACGAGGTCGGCATTGTGTTCGTCCATCGCATAGCCGACGCCTTCGGATGCCAGATCCTTGACCTGAAGCCCGGTCTGGAAATTGCCTTCGGCCGCCGACTGGAACGCGTCATAGACGGCCTTGTCGACCTGCTTGGTCATCGAGGTCAGGATCGAGCCGGGATGCAGATAGTTCTGGTTGCTGTCCACGCCGATGGCCAGGATCCCTTCGTCGGCAGCGGTCTGAAGCACGCCGACGCCGGTGCCGCCCGCGGCCGCATAGACCACGTCCGACCCCTGGCTGATCTGCGCCCGCGTCAGTTCGCCGCCCTTCACCGGATCGTTCCATGCGGTCGGCGTGGTGCCGGTCATGTTGGCGACGACGTTGATGTCGGGATTCGTGTCCTTCGCGCCCTGGGCATAGCCGCAGGCGAATTTGCGGATCAGCGGAACGTCCATTCCGCCGACGAAGCTGACCGTGCCGGTCTCGGACGCTTTCGCGGCCATCACCCCGACCAGATAGCTGCCTTCGTGTTCAGAGAAAACGACCGACTGCACGTTGGGCTGATCGACCACCATATCGACGATGACGAAGTTGGTGTCGGGATAGTCCGGCGCGACCTTCTCAAGCGTCGAGGCGTTGGCGAAGCCCAGCACGACAACCGGGTTGGCGCCCCGTTCGGCCATGCGCCGCATCGTCTGTTCGCGCTGCGCTTCGGACTGAAGCTCGGTCTCCATATAGTCGTTGCCGGTTTCTTCCTTCCAACGCTGCGCGCCGGTATAAGCGCTTTCGTTGAACGACTTGTCGAACTTGCCGCCAAGGTCGATGATCAACCCCGGTTCGGCCTGCGCGGCCCCGGCCAGCAGCGCCGCGCCGGCGGCAGCGCCCAGAAGTTTCTGCATGAAGGTCATTCGTCTCTCCCTGATGTCTTCGGGGATCCGTTTCGATCCCGTTCTTTATACTGCGAATAAGGACGCAGCAGGTGATGGGGGTCAAGGGGTTTGCCGACCGGTTAGCATAACGTCAGGGCCGCCGATCCGATGGGGCAGGGTGCGGTGCAGGATCAGCGCATCGACCGCGGAACCGTCGGGCAGACGATAATAGTCCCGCCGGCGGCCCGCCTGCACGTATCCCGCATTGTAGTAAAGCGTCCGCGCCGCCAGATTGTCCGCCGCGACTTCCAGCAAGGCGATCCGCGCGCCGCGCGCGGCAGCCTCGGCGTGAAAGCGACTTAGAACGCGTCGGCCCTGGCCCTGCCGTCGATGCGCGGGATCGGTGGCCAGTGTCAGAAGCTCGACCTCGTCCAGAACGACGCGGCCGATGGCGAAAGCCGCCCTATC
>NZ_AMGO01000005.1 GCF_000299575.1 Oceaniovalibus guishaninsula JLT2003 | reverse complement strand
GCGCCGAGCTTTCGACGCCCGGATAGGAATAGACCACGTTTTCCAGCGCGATGCCGTGGCGCAGGGTCATGTCCTGCGATCCCGCGTCGCGGGCCGCGGCAGGGTCGGGCAGACCGGCCAGGTCGCGCGACAATTCTTCCAGCGTGGGGCGGCCGAAGCTGATCCGGGCGATGTCGCGGAACAGGCTTTGCGCGGTCGGCATCAGCTTCATTGCGGTGAAGGCGAAGGCGCCGATGATCGGGACGACCTGCGCCAGCGATCCGTCGCGCGTCCATAGAAGGAACAGCAAAAACAGCAGCATGCCGCCGAAAATCAGCGCCTCCATCGCGTAGCGGGGCAATTCGCCGATGATGGCAAGCGACGCCTGGTGGCGGGCCAGACGGCGCGACGGGTCGAGGTAACGGCCGAGATAATGCGATTCGAGACCCATCAGCTTGGCCTCCTTGATGCCGCCGAACGCCTCGCCGACGACCTGCTGGCGTTCGCGGTTGGCCAGCAGCCGGTCGGTGCCCATGCGGCCCAGACGGATGCCGACCATGCGGTAGACGCCGCCGAACCCCGCCGCCAGCCCGAGGCCGATCACCGCCGCGCCCACGGGTTCGACGTAAAGCAGGAAGCCGATCAGCAGCACGGTCAGGAACCCGTTGACGATCAGGCGGATGGCGGGGGCGACGACGCCGTTCACCGTCTCGTTCACTTCTTGCAGGACGGCCTTGGTCAGTTCGGCGGAATGGCGGGTCAGGAACCATTCGTAGGGTTGCGACAGATACCCCGCCATGCGCCGGTGGCTGAGTGCCACGATGATGCCGCGCACATAGCGGTTGATGAGATAGAAGGTCGCCACGCGCACCGCGATGCCGACGATCACGACGGCGAAGATGGTCAGGCCCATCGCCTGAAGGAAGGCAAAGGTGCTTTCGAACCCGGCCAGTTCGTAGATGCGGGCCAGGCGCGGGCGCGAGAAGACGATCTGCGGATCGCCCATCACCGCCAGGAACGGCAGGATCAGCGCGATGCCCGCCAGATCGAACAGGCCCGTCGCCACCATCGCCACCGTCAGCGCCACCATGCGCCAGCGCTGCCCGGCATCCAGAAGCCGCCAGAGGGTGGGATAGACCGACAGCATCAGTCCCGGCCGCGGCCCGCGCGCCGTTCGGCCCGGATCGCGCGGGCATAGCCCGACACCATCGCCACCTGGCTGAGACCGATGAGGAACGATTCGTAAAGCCGCATTCGCTGCGAATGGCGCAGCGGCCAGCCCAGCATCCCGGCATAGAACGCGGCGCGTTCGACCTTGGGCCGCGGATCGCCGCGCCCATCCATCGTCAGGTGCAGTTGCCGCGCGCCGCGCCCGTAATTGGAATGCTGCCGCCAGAAGCCGCCCAGCGTCAGGTCGTGCGCGTGATCGACCACGGCATCGGGCAGATAGACCAGCGTGCCGCCCGCATCCTTCCAGCGCAGGGACAGGTCGCGATCCTCGGACGCGATGCCGAAGGTGGGGTCGAACCCACCGACGCGCAGGAAATCGTCGCGCAGGCAGCACATGTTGTTGGTGGTGAAGAACCGCATGTCGCTGCCCTGCGACTGGTAGTAGTGATAGAGATAGGTCGAGAGCGACTGACTGGCCGTCGAATAGACGTTGTCGGGCAGGGCGTTGTCGATCCGCCCCCCGGCCAGACGCAACGGCACGCCGTCCTGTCCCGCCAAAAGCCGCAGCGCCCAGTCGGGGCGCGGGCGGCAATCGTCGTCGGTGAAAAGCAGCCAGCGTGCCCCTTCGGCCGCGCGCGCCCCGGTGTTGCGCGCGACGCCGGGGCCGGCATTGGGCTGGCGCAGGCAGGTCGCCCAAGGGCCGGCGCCTTCGCAGACAGGCGCGAGCGGCGCGGGCGATCCGTCGTCGACGACGATGGTGCGCCACGGGCCGCCTTCCAGCGCCGCGATGTGGCGCAGGCAGGTCTGCAACTGGCGCGGCCTGTCGTAGCTGGGAATGACGATGGCCACGTCGGGACGCGGTGTGGCGGATGCTGTCATGTCCATGCCGGTCGGCCCCCCGGTCGGTCTGGCAAGGCGGGCGGGCGCCCGTCTTTCGAGGTGGATACCAGCGCGAACCTGTGATGGATGGGGCGAGGCTTGGCAAGGGCAGCGGCGGAAGGGCGGCGAAGATGGACCGATCGGGCGGGCTGGCGCATTTGGCGGGAATTTGCGCGCTGACGCTGGCGCTGATGTGGCCCGCGTTCTGGACGGGCGCGCCCTTGGCGTTCAGCGATTCGCGCAGCTATTACGTGGGTGGCGGCGTGGCGGTCGAGTTCTTCGTCGACAAGGTGACGGCGCTGCTGGCGCCTGCCGGAGGGACCGCCACCGACGGGCCGCCGCCCGCGCCGGGCGCCGCGGCGGAAGCGTTCGAACCGTCGCATCAGGTGGCGAACGTGCGGTCGGTGCCCTATTCGGTCGCCGTCAACCTGGCGGTGCGCGCGGCGGGGCTGTGGGCGCCGGTGGCGATCGTGTCGTTCCTGACCGCGTGGCTGATCTGGACCGCGCTGGCGCCGCTGGGGGTCGTCGCGCGCGCGGCGCTGGGCATGGCGACGGCGGGGATCACCACGGTCGCGTTCTACAGCGCGCAGGTCATGCCCGACATCTTCGCGGCGTGGCTGATCCTGATCCCCATCGTCGTCGTGCGGCGGGACGGGCGGCCGGGCCTGTGGACGGGCATCGCGCTGTGGATCTGCGCGTTCGGCGGCGCGGTCTTCCATTACAGCCACATCCCGCTGGCCGCGACGATGGGGGTGGCGCTGGGCGCGTGGTATCTGTGGCGGCGCCGGCCCATCGCCGCGCTGGCGGTGCAGACGCCGCTGCTGCTGGCGATGGCGGTGAACGTCGCCATCTCGGGCGCGCTGCCGGGGGGCAAGCCCAGCCTGGCGCCCGCGCGGCTGCCGATCCTGCTGGCGCGGTCGCTGGCCGACGGGGTGGCCGTCCGCTATCTGACCGAGAATTGCGATACCGCGCCTTTCACCATCTGCACCCTTTACGACGCGTTTCCGACCACCGTGGCCAAGGCGCTTTGGGACGAGGGCAATATCCGCGACCGCGCGACCAAGGCGCAGATGGCGCAGATTTCCGCCGAGGAGGTGGCGCTGGTCTGGCAGGTGTTCCTTTACGATCCGGGCGCGCAGCTTTGGGCGCTGCTGGGCAACGGCGCCGAGCAGATGGTGCGCTTCGGGCTGGGCGACGTGCGGGTCGCTGAATGGCGGATCGACGGGCCTGCCGCGATGGAGACGACATTCGCCGATCCGCCCGCCTTCTTCGACGGGATGGAAGGCGTGCAGATCCTATCGGTGTCGCTGGGCGCGCTGGCGCTGGCGGCGCTGGTCCTCGCGATGCCCGCCAGCCGCCTGCCGGTCGCTTTGCTGGTACTGGGGCTGACGACCAACGCGTTCGTCTGCGGCGGGCTGTCGGCGCCGGCCGACCGCTATCAGGGGCGGGTGATCTGGCTGGTGGTGCTGCTGGCGCTTCTGCTGGGGGCGGAATGGCGGGCGCGGCGCAAGGGGCGGTATCTGTAGATGAGCAGTCTGAACGGGACGGAGGCGGATTTCGAGGATACGGCGCATGCGTCGGATCTGGCCGCATGGCTTGAAACACTGCCGCGCGACGCGGCGCTGGAGCGGCTGGCGCGGCTGCCCTTGCCGAGGCGGGCCGACGCGTTCGGGTATCTGCGGATCGCCACGCAGCGCGATCTGGCGCGGCTGCTTCCGGCGGCCGATCTGGCCGCCATCGTCGTCGAGATGGATGCGGACGACCGGGCGGATCTGTTCAAGGCGCTGAGCGCCGGGGAACGCCAGCGCATCCTGCCGATGCTGCCGCCCGAGGACCGCGACGACATCCGCCGCCTTTCGGCCCATGACGAGGGCACGGCCGGCGCGATCATGACGTCGGATTTTGTCACGCTGGATCCGGCGATGACGGCGGCGGACGCCATTGCAGCGCTGCGCCTGTCGGCCGCCGATGCCGAGACGATCTATCGGTCCTATGTGCTGGACGGGGACGGGCGCCTTGTCGGGTCGGTGCGCCTGCACCGGCTGATCCTGGCGGCCGAGGACGCCCCCGTCGCCGCCATCATGGAATCGGTGCCGGTCAGCGTCGGGCCGCTGACCGACCAGGAGGAGGTGGCTCGCGCGATCGCGCGCTACGACATCCTGGCGATCCCGGTGGTCGAGACGGATGGCCGTCTGGTCGGCATCGTGACGCATGACGACGCCGCCGACGCGTTGCAGGCCGAGACGACCGAGGATTTCCAGCGCATCTCGACCGTGCTGCCGTTCACGCAAAGCCTGCGGGATGCGGGGATCGGGATGCTTTATTCGCGGCGGATCGTGTGGCTGGCGCTGCTGGTTTTCGGCAACCTCTTTTCCGGGGCGGGCATCGCGTTTTTCGAGGAAACGATCCTGGCCTATGTGTCGCTGGTCTTTTTCCTGCCGCTTTTGATCGACAGCAGCGGCAATGCCGGGTCGCAATCGGCCACGCTGATGGTGCGGGCGCTGGCCACGGGCGACGTGGCTTTGCGCGACTGGCGCGCGCTGATCCTGCGCGAACTGGCGGTGGCCGCCGCGCTGGGGGCGACGATGGCGGCGGTGGTGGCGCCTCTGGGGGCATGGCGCGGCGGGCCCGACATCGCGCTGGTCGTCGCGGCGACGATGATGGTGGTGGTGGTGATCGGCAGCCTGGTCGGCATGTCGTTGCCCTTCCTTCTAAGCCGTCTGCGGCTGGATCCGGCGACGGCCAGCGGGCCGCTGGTGACGACGATTTCGGACGCGGTGGGGGTAATGGTCTATTTTTCCGTTGCGACGGCGGTGCTTGCCCCCTGACGCGCGTTGCCTGCGATTGACTAGGCCGGGCGTGCTGCCTACCTTCGGTTCATGCTGGCATGTCGCGATCAGTCCCGGTTCCGTCTGCTGTTCCGCTTGCCCCCCGGAACGGCCGCGACGTAATCGCGCCTGCCGTTCCGGGGGTCAGCACCTTCCGCAAACCATCCGCCGGCCGCCGTCGCGGCCCCAATAAGCCACCATGAAGGAGGCTAGAACGATGTCCCATACGACCGACGCGCCGAAAAAGCGGCCCGCGCGCGACCCCAAGATCGTCATCGACGAGGGCCAGCTTGCCCATATCGAGGGGTTGGCCGAGGGGGCGATGCAGCGCAACCCGGCGCTGGCCGACCGTCTGCTGGGCGAGATTTCGCGCGCCCGCGTCGTGCCGACGGCGAAGATGCCCCGGACGGTCGTGACCATCGGCAGCACCGTCACCTATCGCGACGAGACGACGGGACAGGAAAAGGCCGTGACGCTGGTCTTTCCCGAACATGCGGATATCGCGCAGCAGCGGGTTTCGCTGATGACGCCCATCGGGGTGACGTTGCTGGGCCTGTCGGAAGGGGCGGTATTCCACTGGGATACGCGCGACAACGAACGGCGCAAGCTGACCGTCATCCGCGTGGATCAGCCCGCCGTATCCGGCTGACGCGCCGCCAGCGCCCAGTCGCAGAAGGCGGCGGCCATCCGTCCGGCGGCGTCGTCGCCCGTCGCGGCCGACAGCAGGTAATAACCGTAATCCTGTCGCACCGTGATGTCTGACAGCCGGATCAGGCTGCCTTGGGCCAGATCGTCGCGGATCATGGCGGTGGGGCAGAGCGCGATGCCCTGACCCGACAAAGCGGCGGCGCGCAGCAGGTTGAAATCCTCGAATACCGGACCGTCGAGGGGGCGGGCGGTCGCGACCCCCGCCTGCGCGAGCCATGCCGCCCAGTGCGACGTGTCGGAATCGTGCAGCAATTCGGCGTCAAGGAACGATGCGGGCGGCGGATCGGGACAGTTCAGCCGTTCGGCATAGGCGGGGCTGCATACCGGAAAGCTGTCGCCGGGCAGGAATGGCACCGCCCGCACGCCGGGATGGCGCGGCGTCTGCGATGCGAAGGTGAAGGCCACGTGGACATCGCGAAAGTCGATGTCGCGACCATGCAGCGAATAGATCACCCGCAGCGGAATGTCGCGATGCGCGGCGCGGAAGGCGGGCAGGCGCGGGATCAGCCAGCAGACCGCGACCGACGGGATGGCGGCCACGACGAGCGCCGACGGGGGCGCGTGCATCCGCGCGCGGTCGCAGGCCGCGTCGATGCCGCCCAGCGCCAGCGTCAGGTCGCGCGCCAGATCGGTGCCGCGCGGCAGAAGCCGAGGACGCGGGCCGCGACGGTCGAACAGGGGCGCGCCCAGCCAATCCTCCAGATGGCGGACCTGGTGGCTGATGGCGGACTGGGTGACGAACAGCGCCTCGGCCGCGGCGGCGAAACTGCCCAACCGCGCTACTGCCTCGAACGCGCGAAGGGCCTTGAGCGGCGGAAGCGACATGGGACACCTTTAGTTTTCCTCATGTGGACGTGAAAAACGGTCCTTTGACAAGAGGGGGGTGCAGACCCCTAGATCGGCGCAATCACCCGTCAACCCCTCAAGGAGGCATCATGGAACGCGAACGGCTTCAGAACTATGTCGGCAACGGCGAAAAGGCGCGGCCGACCTTCTCTGCGGGCGAGATGCAGCGCCGGCAGGACGCGATCCGCGGCCACATGGCCGAGGCCGGCATCGACGCCGCCCTGTTCACGTCGTATCACAACATCAACTATTACGCCGATTTCGTCTATTGTTCGTTCGGGCGGCGCTATGGGCTGGTGATCGATCAGAACAACGCCACCAGCATCAGCGCGGGCATCGACGGCGGCCAGCCCTGGCGGCGCACCTTCGGCGGCAACGTCACCTATACCGACTGGAGCAAGGACAATTATTTTCATGCTGTCCGCCAGCTTGTCGGCAAGGCCAGGCGCATCGGGATCGAGTTCGACTTCGTCAATATCGAGCTGCTGAACCTGCTCAAGTCCGAGTTTCCGAGGGTGGAGTTCGTCGATATCGCCGCCGCCGCGATGCGGCTTCGGATGATCAAGTCGGCCGAGGAGATCGCGCATATCACCGAAATGGCGCGCATCGCCGATGTCGGCGGCGCGGCCTGCGTCGAGGCGACCGCCGTTGGCACGCCCGAGCACGAGGTGGCGCTGCATTCCACCGCGACGATGGTGCGCGAGATCGCCAGGACCTGGCCCCATGCCGAACTGCTGGACACATGGACGTGGTTCCAGTCGGGCATCAACACCGACGGCGCGCACAACCCCGTCACCAGCCGCAGGATCGAGCGGGGCGATATCCTGTCGCTGAACTGCTTTCCGATGGTCGCGGGATATTACGTCGCGCTGGAACGGACGCTGTTCGCCGAGGAAGCCAGCGACGCGCATATCCGCATGTGGGAGGTCAACTGCAACGTCCACGACCGCGGCAAGGAATTGCTGGTGCCGGGCAAGAAGTGCTCGGACATCGCCAAGGAACTGAACGAGATGTATGCGGCCGAGAACCTGCTGCAATACCGCAGCTTCGGCTACGGACATTCGTTCGGGGTGCTGTCGCACTATTACGGGCGCGAGGCGGGGCTGGAGCTGCGCGAGGATTGCGACACCGTGCTGGAGCCCGGCATGGTCGTGTCGATGGAGCCGATGATCACCATTCCCGAGGGCAAGCCCGGCGCCGGCGGCTACCGCGAGCACGACATCCTGGTGATCGAGGAAGGCGGAAACCGCAACATCACCGGCTTCCCCTACGGCCCCGAGCATCTGATCGTTCCGGGCAAGTCCAAGGCGGCCTGACCCTGAAAGCCCCCGCAACGTGCGGGGGCTTTTTTCTTTTCGGCAATGGGAGATACCCGAATGCTCAATTCCTGGGTTCTGGACTGGTTCGTGATCCTCAACCTCGCGACGGTCGGCGTGGCGCTTGCCGCGTGGCTGGCGGGGCTGGCGGGCAAGCGCATGTAAGACATCCCGCAGGAGGGGCAGGGAGGAAACGCGCGCCCGTCCCGCATATCGGTCATCGGCAGGGAGGAAGACTGCTGTGCAAGATTACATCTGGCTGAACTGGCTCATCATGGGCGCATCCATCGTCGGGCTTCTGTGGCTCGGCTGGAAGTCGAGCGCCACGGTGCACGAGGGCGGCGACAGCGAAAGCGGCTTCCTGATCGCCGGGCGGTCGCTGGGGCCGTTCGTGGGGGCCGCGACCATCGTGGCGACGGGCTATTCGGGCTGGGGCTTCATGGGATCGCCCGGCGTCGCCTATCAATACGGCGCAATCGAACTGCTGGGCAATTTCATGTTCGCCCCGGCAATGGTGATCGCGGTGCTGTTCTTCGCGCGGTTCCTGTCCGAGCGCGCCGAGAAGCTGCAAAGCTGCACCATCCCCGAATACATCGCGCGGACCCATGCCGAAGGCGGGCTGGGGCGCTGGGTTCAGGGCGTGGCGGCGGCGATGACCATCGTGCTGCTGCTGGTGTTCCTGACCAGCCAGATCAAGGCGGTAGGGATCCTTGCCGCCGGCTGGCTGGATCTGCCCGAGGCGTGGGGCGCGGTGCTGATGATCACCATCATCATCGTCTATACCGTCGCGGGCGGTCTGCTGGCGGTGGCGTGGACGGATGCGCTGATGCTGGTCGGCATGATGATAGCGGCCGTCATCATCTGCTTTCAGGTCTTCGGCGATCTGTCGCCGCTGGCGCTGGTCGAGGCGCTGAACGCGGTCGAGCCGGGGCTGGTCAATCCGGCGACGGCGCAGCCCTATGGCGTCCATGCCGGATCGGTGTTCCTGGTGCTGCCCTATGCGTTCATG
>NZ_AMGO01000004.1 GCF_000299575.1 Oceaniovalibus guishaninsula JLT2003 | reverse complement strand
CGTCGTCTCGGCCCGTCTGGCGTCGCTGGCCGCCGCGTTGATGCTGCCGTCGGGATAGAGCACCAGCCGCTCGGCCGTCTTCGCCTTCTGGATCGCGCCCCGCGACAGCCCGACATGCGCGGCGTACTGGCGCTCGCTCATGCCCTGCATCGACGGCTCCGATTATCATTCAAGATCATGTGTATATCGAGGTGATAAGCGTCGCGACCGGAGCGAACGTCACTCCAACGAAGCGATGCAACTCACCACGGAGCCACCACGATGACCACCCGCCTGAACCCGATCACCACCCCGCGCCACGAACTCCGCGCCGAGAAGGTCCGGCGGAACAAGGGTGAGCCCGGTTCCGCCACCGGTTCGAGG
This sequence comes from Oceaniovalibus guishaninsula JLT2003, assembly GCF_000299575.1. Taxonomy (GTDB): domain Bacteria; phylum Pseudomonadota; class Alphaproteobacteria; order Rhodobacterales; family Rhodobacteraceae; genus Palleronia; species Palleronia guishaninsula. The sequence goes on along the minus strand of NZ_AMGO01000004.1, from coordinate 46,377 downwards.
AACCGGGCGAACGCGCTGAGCGCCTTCATCGGCAAGAAGGCGGAGATCGACGAGATGCTCGCCCGCCTGCAGGCGCTCAGCGACGACCATTTCAACTGCCATCCCGACGAGGCGGGCTGGGCCATGGTCGGCACCCTCGAACACTACGCCAGCCTCCTGAAGCGCATCACCGACAGCGCCTTCGGCGAGGGCGAACACGCCCGCTGATCTCCGGCACCGCCGGAACTCCCGCCGCGCGCCCTGCGCGGCTCGGGGTCGTAGAAGGCGCCGCATGACGCGGGCCCGAATACGGAGACGACCCCATGACCAAGCTTTCCGATACCCAAGCCATCATCCTCAGCGCCGCCGCACAGCGCGAGGACCGCATCGCCCTGCCGCTGCCCGAGAGCCTGCGCGGCGGCGCCGCCGCCAAGGTGGTCGGCGCAATGCTCGCCAAGGGCTTCCTCGAAGAGGTCGACGCCGACGTGCGCAAGGGCGAACCCATGTGGCGCGAGACCGGAGACGGCCACGGCGTCACGCTGGTCGCCACCGACGCAGGCCTCGCCGCCATCGGCGTCGAGACCGAGGACGCGGACACCGCGCCTGTGGGCGCGACGGACGCGCCGACCGAGCAGCCCGCGCCGGACACCCCCAACGAGACCGAGCCCGCGCCCAAGACGCGCACGCCGCGCGAGGGCACCAAGCAGGCCACGCTGATCGCCATGCTGCGCGCACCGGACGGCGCGACCATCGAGGAGATCATGGCCGCGACGGGCTGGCAGCCGCACACGGTGCGCGGTGCGATGGCCGGGGCGCTGAAGAGGAAGCTCGGGCTCGAAGTGACCTCGGAGAAGGTCGAGGATCGGGGGCGCGTGTACAGCCTGCTGCGCAGCCGCCGTTGCCACAACCGCTGGTAAAGTGTAGCCTTCCTCAACGTAAATCGGGAGGTTTAGATGAAGAGCTTGAGGCTTTCAGGAGATTGTCGAGAAATAGAAGTTCGAGACAATCGAGCTGCCGAGATCATGGCAAACATTAGCCCTACGTTTATTCAAGACCTTGATACGCCTTCAGAAAGTATTTCCATTCCCGGGCTTAATCCGCCTAGCGAAGATACGCAGACAGCGCAATCGTCTAATCCGGTCGTATTTTATAAAGAACATTGGCACGAGTACGCCAGGTATGTTCAATCGTTTACACGGGTATGGCTGAGGCGGGCCGGTGACTGGCAAATCACCACGAAGTTTAGCAACGGCCATCGGACACTTGAACAGCACATGCATGTACTTTTGTCTGTTATGACCAAGGATGATAAATACCTGTTTCGCGCTCGGCACGAGGTTGATCTTGCCGCTTCTGGATTTGGAGGCGCCAACGAATACACATCGGACACGTTTGCAACAGTTAGTGGAAAGGCCGCATCTCTAGCTCACGATACGTATTTTGCAGCATCCGGATTGACCACTAAAATTCTCAAGATTTCCATGGAACAAGAGCCGTGGTTGGTTGTCGGCGACTGATGTGCAATCAACCCGAACGGCATCCTTGATGGGCCCTGTTTCGCATCCGGTTCCCGCCGCTCGAGCGCGTCCCCGAGCAGGCGCGCGGGGTCGGCCAGTTCGTCTCCCTCGCGGATGGCGAGGATGAAGAGCCGCTCGCGCGTGCGGGGCGCGCCGACTTCCGCCGCTGTGAAGAGGCCTGCCGCAAGGCGGTAGCCCATGCTGACCAGTCCGTTGGCGACTTCGGGGAAGCCGAGGCGGAGATGATGGGCGACATTCTCGAGAAAGACGAAGGGCGGTTCGACCTCGCCGATGATGCGGGCGACATGTGGCCAAAGGTGGCGTGGATCCTCGGCACCGAGCCGTCGGCCCGCGACCGAGAACGGCTGGCACGGATATCCCGCAGTGACGATGTCCACCGCGCCGCGCCAAGGGCCGCCGTCGAAGGTTCCAACGTCGTCCCAGACAACAGCCTGATCCAGGGACGCGTCTTCCATCCGCGCCACGAGAGTGGCTGCAGCGTAGGTTTCCCGTTCGACATGGCCCACAGTTCGATATCCGGGCAAGGCGATGGCGAGCCCGAGGTCGATGCCACCGGCGCCGGAGCACAGGGAGAGGCCGAACAGGCAAGCGTCTCCGGCTCCGGAAGCGCGTCCGGAGGAAGGTAAAGCCAGGTCATGCATGTCACGCGGCGGATTTGGGTTTGCGCGCGGGTTCGGGTTCGGCGTCCGTGTCCGGCGTATCGGCCCGGGCCTCGGCATCGTCGCCCAGCCGCTCGGTCCTCACCTGCGCGAAGGTCCGACCGTCGCCGTCGAGGATCGCGTCGCGGCCGGTCTCGGCCTGCCAGCGTTCCACGGCGACATCGACGTAAGCCGGGCTGATCTCCATCGCGAAGACGCGGCGGCCGTTGGCCTCGCCCGCCATGATCTGCGAGCCGGAGCCGGAGAACGGCTCGTAGCAGAGCCCGCCCCGCGCAACGTGCTGACGCATCGGTATCCCGAAGGCGTCGAGCGGCTTCGGCGTGGGGTGGTCGGGGCGCTCGTCCTTGGCGAAGGACGGCATCTCCCAGGTCGAGGGCAGCGTCTGCTCCGCCACCTTCGGCGGGCGGTTCGGGCGGCGCCAGCCCATGAAACAAGGCTCGTGCTTCCAGAGGTAGTGCGAGCGGGTCAGAACTCCGCGGTCCTTCACCCAGATGATCTGCTGATGGACGAAGGCGCCGGCCTTTTCCCAGCAGGCCTCCAGCATCGCCTGCCGGCGGGACGCGTGCCAGCAGTACCAGGCGGCGTCGTCCGTGATCGCCTCTGCGACCGCCGCGGCGATGAACCCGTCGTAGAGTTCCGCGCCTTGGCTGCTGTCGTCCCAGGTGGTGCCATAGGACGCGGACCAATCCTTGTTCCGGGTCGGATGGTTCGAGCCGTCGTAATCGACCAGGTACGGCGGGTCGGTCGCGAACAGGATCGCGCGCTCGCCGTTCATCAGTCGGCGGACATCGGCAGCGCTGGTGCTGTCGCCGCAGAGCAACCGGTGGTCGCCGAGGATCCAGAGATCGCCCGCGCGCGATGCCGGGTTGCGCGGCGGCTCGGGGATGGTCACCGGCGGCACAGAACCCCCGGCGCCACCTTCTTCACCGCCCCCGTCCGGATCGAAAGCCAGCAGCTTGTCGAGTTCGCCATCCGAGAAGCCGACCAGCGACAGGTCGTAGTCGTCGGCCAGTAGATCCTGCAGCTCGGCCGACAGCAGCGCCTCGTCCCAGCTGCCGAGTTCCGTCAGCTTGTTGTCCGCGATGCGGTACGCCCGCCGCTGCGCCTCGGTCAGATGCCCGAGCACGATGACCGGCGCTTCGTTCAGTCCCAGCTGGGTTGCCGCCAGCACGCGCCCGTGCCCCGCGATTAGTTCCCCGTCCTCGGCCACGAGGCATGGCACGGTCCAGCCGAACTCGGCCATGCTGGCGGCGATCTTTGCCACCTGGTCCGCGCCATGCGCCTTCGCGTTCTTCGCGTAGGGCTGCAGCTTTGCCAGCGGCCAGGTCTCGATCGCGTCCGGGGCGAAGCTCAGCGTCATGGTGGGCAAGGTTCCTCGGTCGGGTGGATGCCGGTGGCTTCCGGACTCCGGATGCCGCGCTGGACTCCACACGGGGTCCAGCGGCCACCAGCGGTGTCCGGTCGGAAGGCCAGCGTTCATTGGTGTTCGCGCGGGGCGCGCGTGGGTCCGGCTTCCGGGTGGCTTCCCAAAAATCCGGCCCTGGCGCTGGCGAAGTCCCGCGCTTCGCCCGCCAGCATACGAATGTCGCGCAGAAGGAACCGCGAAGTCGTCTGAGGGGGGTGGCGGGGGCGGACAGCGGCCCGCAAGGAAAGGATCAGCGCCTTTCCTTTTCCAACGGCCCTCGCCAACGAAAGGATGGTTTCGTTCAGGGCAGCGCCGCGCGCGCCTCTCCCGAGTATATCCACTTTCTAGCCCGGGAGAGGCGTTTTTGTCTGCGCGAAAACCCTCTACACGAGACTTTCCTACAGGCTGCGCGCCAGCTTGATGACCTCGAGGATCGGCAGTTTCCGGTTGAAGGGCTGCTTGTTGAGGGTCAGCGCGATGAGCGACAGGCCGTAGCGCCAGTGCTGATGCGCAGCGGCGTGGCAGAGACCGACGTGCCAGCAGATGTTCTTCCAGCGCTCGTCATGCGCCTTCATCCAGACGATCTTGCCGTCGATGGGCTCAAGGCAGTTCGTCCAGGTCAGCGTCTCCTCCATCCGCGCGATGTCCCGCGGCGAGGGCGAGACGCGCATGGGCTTCGACTCCTGGCCCACCTTGTCGGCGAAACCGTGGACGATCTCCGGCCATGTGCTGAAGTATCCGTTGCGCCGGGGCTCCGGCAGACGGCGCAGGATCATACCCGCCTCGGAGAGCCGCGCCTCCACGTCGGCTGGTGTCCAATGGGTCATTTCCTCACCTCTCGTTGTGTTGGGCGCGCGCCGTAGAGACGCTCGCCGAGTTGCCGCACCAGTTCCCGCTCAGGCCAAGTAAGTCTCTGGTCGTCAAAGGAAACTGCGAACACGCGTTGCTCCTTCCAGCCGTCGCGCTTGACCTGTTCGGGGTTGCGGCGCTCGCCGCCATAGCCACGGGGAAACCGCCTCATTGCAGGCCCCCCTTGGTCTCCAGCGCCCAGAGCAGGATCGCGATGGCGTCGGCCTCGTTGTCGTCGGCGGGGCTGAAGCCGCGGGCGCGGGCCGCGGCGATCATCGCCTCCTTGGGCGCGTTGCCCTTGCCCGTGGCATGGCGTTTGATCGTGCCGACCGGGACGCCCTCGTAGGGAATGCCGCGCAGTTCGGCCCATGCGGTCAGCGTGGCCATCAGCCCACCGTAGACATGGGCCGCGTCAGTGGCCGCGTGGCGGCGGACCTCCTCGAACCAGACGGCGGCGACGGGCCCGCACAGCCGGTCGATCTCGGTGAGCCAGTTGGTGAAGCGGAGATACCGCATGCCGCCACCGTCGAAGCGGCCGGGCCGGAAGGACACGGTGCCGGAGGTGATCAGCCCGTCGATGCCGTGCAGCGCCCAGCCCGTCGTGGTGCCGAGGTCGAGCGCCAGCATCACCCGGTTGGCGCGGACGACGGGCCGTAGATCGGGGATTGCCTCGCGGCTGGAGGTGGCGAGAGTCAGGTCAGCCATGGGTGGTCTCCTCTTCTGGTTGGCTGCTCGGGTGGAAGACGACGGTGGCCTGGTGCTTGGCGGTACGGGGCCGCCGTCGTCGGATCGGGAGGTTTGGGCGGGGACGAGCCACGCGCGCGAAACCCCTGGGGGTGGGCGTGGGAGAACCCGCCTGCGGCGTTCTCCCCCACCCCCGTAGGGGGTGGTTTCACCCCCTAAACTGGACAACCGAAGCAACACACTGACAGGAAGAGAGAATTCCAGTTTCGGGAGTGCGCTTGCGGCTGACCCTGCCGAAACTGGGTGCAGCGTAGCGGTTGCGGCATCAGCGCAATTCTGCGGGGGCAGTTTCGGAAGCGGGCCGAAACTGGCCACATCGGATTCATGCGCGTTTCTGCGTGAGGGTGGCGGCGCAGTTTCGGCAAGGCGCCGCATCTGGTTCAAACTGGCCCCTGCGCAATTCTGCGCAGAACGATCTGCCGGGGCGATCATGGCCGTTCCCCCTCCGGATAGACCCAGACCTGAGGGTTCTCGACCTCGAGCAGCGCCCCGGTCTGCGGCGATTTGTAGTGGGTGGGCAGCACTGCGATGCTGGCGGGGGTGACTTCTCCGGTCGCCGGATCGACCGCCTCGCCGTCCGTGGGCATGACCATCCCCTCGACGCAGAGGTATCCGAAGCGCGACCGCGACGGCCCAAGCCCGTAGGGCGCGCCGTCACGGATGAACTTGATGGCGCCCTTGGTGGCTTGAACCGCGATCCGGTCGCGGATCGCGTCCTTGCCGCCCAGACCGCCCTTGTTCTCGAAGGCCTCGGCAAACTGGTTGATTGTGTAGAGCCGCCCCTCGGCCGCCTCCTCGAGCAGGATCGAGAGGATCACGTCCCGTTTGCGATCGCGCTCGGCGTCATGCCTCGCGCCGACCTCGGGGCGCACGAGCCGCTCGTTCATCGGGTTGATCTCGACCCATTTGCCCTTGACCTTGTCCACCAGCTTCGCGGGCAGCGCCGGGCCGTTGCGCAGCTCGATCTCGAGGCGGCTCTGGGTCGAGTCCTCCTCAGGCCGGTGGAGGATCAGGCCGGTGGTGTAGAAGCCCCGGAGCGCGCTGGCGCCGGAGAGGGCGAGGAACGGATCTTCCTTCACCTGGTGCTTCGAGAGCTTCTTGGTGTGGTGGACCAGAATGACGCCGCAGTCAGGATTGACGTGGTCGCGCAGCACCTCGACCCGGTCCTTCAGGAAGAACATCATCGCGGCGTTGTCGTTCTCGCCGCCGCCGTCTGGGCCGCCGTCGAAGAGGTTCCGGATCGGGTCGATGCAGAGGATGTCGAGCGGTTCGCCGGGGAATGCGGCCTTGATCGCCTCGGCCCCGCGGGCGCTGCCCTCGGCATCGAGCAGCATGCGCAGCTTCGGCGTGACGATCAGGTTGTCGCGCGCGGCGGCGATCAACTCGGGCGGCAGGCCGATCTGCTGCATGCGTTCGCGCAGGTAGTGGTACTGGATCTCGGCCTGCAGGTAGAAGATCCGGAGCGGCCGTGGCGGGGTGAATCCGAGGAAGGGAACGCCCGCCGCCATGTGCACGAGCAAGGCGATCAGCAGGTCGCTCTTGCCCACCTTGGGCGCGCCGCCCAGCACCAGGAGCCCGCCCGGCGTCAGCACGCGCGGGCCAATGATGTCGTCGGGCATCGGGCTCGTGTCGTCCAGAAGCGCGCCCAGCGTGAAGGTCGGCAGCTCGGTCTGCGCTGGGGCCGCGCCGTCGAGGCGGATCAGCGGCGGCCCGTGCCGCTTGATGTGCAGCTCCCACAGCCGGTTGGTCTCGCGCTTCAGCCGGTCGAGCGGCCAGGCGGGGCGCAGCATCGCGGCGTTGTAGCCGCAGATCGCCGTCCAGCCCTCGTCCATCGACGTCCGGCCTTCGTGGACCAGCCGCAGGAAATAGCCGATGGCGGCCGAGGCGCCCTCGAAGCGGGACCACTCGTCCGTGCCGCCCTCATGCACCGGCGTCACCAGCACGTCGCCGATGGCCGGTTTCTCGCGGGGCTCGGCCGTCGCCATGCCGACGCCGGGCATGGGCGACATGTCGGCGACGCCCTCGGCCATCTCGGCGAGATCGACCTCGAGCTCTGTCGCCTCGCGGATCTGCACCAGCCGCGTGAGCCCGCCCTTGTGATAGACCGTGCCGGGCACGCGGATCGGCTGATGGGCCGAGCGGAAATGCGTGTCGCCGCCGACCTTCAGCGCGATCTCGCCGCGGAGCTGGCAGAGCCGTCCGAGATCGGCGCTCTCCGCGGGCTCGGTCAGCTTCCACCAGACATGCAGCTTGGTCGCGCCCTCGGGCGTGCGCCCGCCGCTCTCGACGATCAGGGTCGGTCGCCCGAGGTGGTGGACGAGGTGATCGAGCTTGGCGGGGATGTCGCCCGAGTCGAGATCGACCAACAGGCTCTGCATCTGCAGGACGTCCGCGGCGCGGGCCTGGCCCGTCTCCGCCACTGTGCCGGGGATGACGTAGACCGCGGCGCCCTCGCGCGATGCCCAGCCGGCGAAGGTGGCGAGCTTCTCGGGGGCTGAGGCGTCCGCGTCGATCCAGATGTTGTGGGGGCGGCCGTCCTTGCCCTGACCCTTGTCGACAAAGCCGCGGACCGGGATCAGGCCTTCGGAATAGCCGAAGACCACGTCGACGAAGCGGGCGATCTGGTCCGCGTCAGGTTCGACGGCGAAGGGATCGGGCAGCGGCGCCGCGTCGTTGAAATCCCGCCAGGGGTTGAAGTGGACGATGTTGTCGTCGCTCATGCTGGCAGGCTCCAGCAGCGCTCCGCCCACGGGCAGAAACGGCATTCGAAGAAGTCGCGATTGGCGGCGATGCGCGGCAGCAGCTCGCCCGCGTCGGTCGCCCGCAGGATCCGCACGCCCCGATCCGACATGCGCTGCGCGAGATCGGCGTCGAAGGGCACGAGCTCGTGGTGCAGCTCGGCCGTGTCCTTGTTGATCGCGGTGAACAGCGCCGGCGCAGCGGAAATGCCGGGCTCCGTCGCTTCCATGTAGGCCTGATAGAGCGCGATCTGCGCAGCGTAGACCGGCTTCGCCACGGTCACGCCCTTGGCCACCGTCTCGCGCCAGTTCTTCGCGTTCATCGTCTTGCATTCCCAGAGCGCCGGGGTGCGCAACCCCAGCGCCGTGGGGGCCTCGGCGATGATCCCGTCGACATGGCCGCGGATGCGGCCGCCCGCGACCGAGAAGCCGAACTGGCCGCCGTCACGTTTCTGGGTGACCAGATCGAGTCCCGCCGCCCGCAGCCAGCGGATGGCGAGATCCTCGAGCTCATGCCCGATCGCGAAGATCCGGAGCGACCGGCCGGAAAAGTCCTGGCCCTCATCCTTCGGCGCGCCCGCGAATTCGAACTGCAGCGCGCGCTCGCAAGGATGGCCGAGCCGGGACGCGCCGAGATAGTCGCGCGACGGCGTGGCCTCCCGCTCGGCGATCAGCGCGGCGTCGACCAGCGCGTTGATGCGCTCGGCGATACCGGGGCGCTTGTTGAAGTCCAGCATCAGAACGGGATCTCCGACTGGCTGGCGATCTCGGCCATCTCGGCGCGGAAGGCTTCGATGGCGGTGACGATCAGCCGATGCATGTCGTTCTGCGTCAGCTGTCCCAGCGGCCGGTCCCAACCGATCCGCTCCATCTCGGGGGCGAGCCCGTGCATGACGGCGGGCAGCGCCTGGGTTTCCTCTTCGGTGAAATCGACCATGCTCAGTCCTCTCTTCGCTTTGCGGGTGAAGGCCGCCTGGCAGCCCATGGAGCAGAACCAGCGGCGGGTGCGGGTTGGGCGCGGCCGGTGGGGATCGAACCAGCCGAAGCCGCGGGTGCGGGATGTGCAGACGGCGCAGAGCATCGGTTGCGGATGCCAGAGGCGATCACGGCCCGGTCGATCCGGAGTCTCTGCGGGCGGGGATGAGACTTGCGCGACATGGTTCACGCCGCCCTCCGCTCGGGCGCGGCCGACATGACGAGACGCCGGATGTCGCGGCGGTTGAACTGGAAGGTGATCAGCGCCGAGGCGCGGTAGCGGGTCAGCCCGCAATCCTGCCGCTGCGCGGGCGAGAGGTATTGCAGCTGCTTCTCGGTCGGCGTCTGCGTCAGCCAGCGCTTCGACTTGAAGGCGCTCTCATCGCTCTCGTGTTCGTTCAGCCAATCGTCGGCCTGCGCGAGGCAGACCGTCCGATCCCCCACGCCGAGAAGGCAGGTCGGCTGCCCTCTGGCGCCGCCCACGGCATGCCAGCGGCCTTCGAGGAAGAACACGCCGCTCCAGGCGCTGAAGCCGCTGGCCATCAGCGCGGCATCGTCGCCGAACAGATCCTCCCATACGAAACTCGACCGCTTCAGAAGGTCGATCTCGGACATGACGACGTTCTAGAGCGGCGTCGTCACGGTTCCGCCTTGGAATTCGTGGCCGCAGATCGGGCACTGCCGCGACGCGAGCGGGATCTCCGCCTCGCAGTCCGGACAGGTCTTCGTCGGGGCTTCGCCCGGTGTCGGATCGCGACCGTCTAGATCGACGTCCTGCTCCAGCGTTCCGTGCGTCAGGCTCGAGATCCCGAAATCCAGAACGATGCAGTCGATCTTCACCACGCCGGGATGTTCGGCCGGATCGACGGTGCGCAGGCCGCGCCCGACCATCTGGATCATCGTGGACTTGTAGGAGCTGGGCCGCAGCAGCACGACGCATGAGGTCGGCGGGTGGTCCCAACCTTCGGTCAGAACCGCGACATTGACGATGACCTGTACTTCCCCGGACGCATAGGCTTCGAGCACTATCTTCCGCTCAGTGGAGCCCATGTCGCCAAGGACGACGGCGGCCGGGTTTCCGGCCTCGTTGAAGGCGGTCGCCACGTTCATGGCGTGCGCGACGGTCGAACAGAAGACCACGGTCTGACGGTTCCCGGCCTTCTCCTCCCAGTGCCGCACCACTTCCTCGGTGATGGGCGCGCGGTTCATGATCGCCGCGACCGCGCCCATGTCGTAATCGTCGGCGGTCTTGCGGACGGCGCGCAACTGCTCCTGCACGCCGACGTCGATGACGAAGGTGCGAGGCGGCACGAGGTGACCGGACGCGATCAGCTCGCCCAACCGGACCTGGTCGGCGACGTTGTCGAAGACCTCGCGCAGCCCTTTCCGGTCACCCCGGTTCGGTGTCGCCGTGACGCCGAAGACGCGGGCCTCTGGATTGGCGTCTCGCACCCGGCCGATGATCCGGCGGTAGCTCTCTGCCACCGCATGATGCGCCTCGTCGATCACCAGCAGATCGAGCTTCGGCATGGCCGCGAGATTGGCGGCCCGCGCCAGCGTCGGCGCCATGGCGAAGGTGACCTGTCCGTTCCAAGACTTGGTCGTGGCATCGACGACGGAGGTCTCCGTGCGGTGATTGACCCGGGCGAACTTCGCCCGGTTCTGGCTGGTCAGCTCGTCGCGGTGGGCGAGCACGCATGCCTTGGCGCCGTCCCCGGTCATTCTGCCGGTGACGGCCGAGAGCATGATCGTCTTGCCCGCGCCGGTTGGCGCCACGCCCAGCGTGTTGTCGCGGGTCGAGAGCGCAGCAAGGCTGCGCTCCACGAAAAGTTTCTGGCGGGGACGGAGGAGCATCGAGCCCTCACTGCGCCCAGGCGGGACGACCGGGGACCGGCGATGCCGCAGGTGGCTGGACCGGCTGCTGCGGCGCGGGTTGAACTGGCGGCTGATACCCGTGCTGCGCCGCCAGCCCCATGACCTGAGCATAGTCACGATGATCGGGCGTGATCGCGGCGCGGATCTCGTTCTTCTCCTCGCCCATGGCGTCACTGCCGACGTCGATGCGGGCGACGAACTCGATTCCGTCGAGATCGGCGAAGCCGCCGATCCGCCGCGCCGCCTGCGCCTGCGGGGACTGATCCTTGTCCGAAATCCCGCGCGCCGAGTTCAGCATGCCGCGCACGAGGCTGCGGCCTATGTTGGCCCAGTCCGGACCCTTGGGGCTGTAGAGACCGATCAGCGTGAAGATCTTGCGCCGGGCGTATTGGCCCTCGGTCACCGTGAACTCGCCGTTGAGGTAGACAGCCCCGGTCGAGCCGCGGGTGGCATAGCCCCCGGTCCAGCCCTGCGACGGGTCGTCGAAGCCGGGGCGGATGGTCAGCCGCACCTTGGCGAGCGTGCCCTTGGGGATGAAGTTCGTGTTGGACTGCGCATCGTTGAAGTCGTTCCAGAGACCGGACATGGCTCGGGTCCTTTCAGTTGGTGGGATAGGAATGGGTGTCGGTCGCCGTCGGACCGGGCGGCGGGGGCAGCTGCGGCGGCGAATAGGTCAGCCGCCGTTCCGCAGGGATCAGCGGGCCGCGGACCTTCTCCATCAGCCGGCCGAAATGGGGCTCTTCGACCAGGTCGAGACGGCCGGAGCGGTCCTTGGCCGGGTAGCCCCACGGGTTCAGCGTCTGGCAGACGAAAGCGCGCTGGGGCCGGTTCTGCTCGTCCGGCAGGCTGGCCATGGTGATGACCTGATCGACGATGCCGGGCAGCTCGAGCCCGGTCTTCGAGCCGTCGATCTGCGGGACGAAGACCTTGCGATTGAAGTCGTCGAGCTTCTCGTCGAGGATCCCGACGAACCAGACGTTCTTGCCGCGCGTGTGCTGGAGGTGGGTCAGCCAGCCGATCATCTCGCGCCCGTGCAGTCCGTAGGCGCCGCGCACGTCCGGCTTGCCGGTCTTCTCCGAATGCGCCTCCGGCTGACCGCGGCACCACTGGAAGCAGAGCCGCCCGGCAACGGTGATCGAGTCGATGAAGACGGTGTCGTATTTGGCGAGGACGCGCGGATCGCCGAACCGGCCGCACACCTCGTCGAAATGCGCCTGGCTGTAGGGCTGTTCGGGCCGGAGCGCCGGGTTCGGGCCGCCGATGAAAACCGCGAAGTCCCGACACTCCTTCCAGGTGCGCGGCCGGACCACGTCGATGTGGAGCCCCTCGATGGCGAGGTCGCCCGCCTCGAGGTCGAAGAACAGCGTGGTCGAGGCTTCCAGCGTCCAAAGCAGGCTGGTCTTGCCGATCCCGGAGGGACCGAAGATCACGCCCTTGACGCCCCGCGTCTCGGCCAGTCGCTGATCGGCCGTGATGATGGGGAGGTTCACGCGCGGTCCTCCTGCGGCAGGATCGAAATTTTCAGCGCGCCAGTCTTCACCGTGCGAGCGGGCTCGAAGCCTTGGCGGATCGCCTCGGGCCAGGCGACATAGGCGCGCTCGGGCACCTTGAAGCTGATCTCGACATATTCGGACGGATAGTCGCCCGCGGCACGGATGCGCTCGACCATGGCGACGAGCCGGGTCTGGTCCCATTCGACGCGCTTGGGCAGATCGGCGACCACGGTGAAATCGCCATCGGCGAGGCGCACCGTGCCGGTGTCCTTGCCGCAGGCGCGGCGAGCCTCGGCGGCGCGGGTGGCGTAGCGGACCTCGAGCGCGGTGGAAAAGCGCGCGGTGACGGCCTTCATCTGCTTGGCGGCGGCGTCGATCTCGCGCTGCATGGCGGCCAGAAGCTCGACCGGAAGCTGGGCGATCTCGCCCGCCGGCAGGTTGATCAGCTCGTCGATGGAGGGGGTGTTTTCAGGGAACGGCATGGGGATCTCCGTGATGGGGGATAGGGTCAGGCGGCCTCGAGGAGGCGCATCGAAAGGGCGGCGCCGGCGGGGCCGGGCTTCGGCCGGGCGACGGCGATGTAGGCGAAGTGGTCGGGGCCGAGCCGGGCCTGCACGAGGTGGACGAGCCGCTGCTCGGCGGCGCGCAAGGCGGCGGCCGCTACACCGCGCAGGGTGCGCTGGCGCTCGGGCGTGAGGTTCGAGACGGCACCGGTGGCGTCGACGGCGAGGAACCCGCGGTGATAGACCAGCGCCTCGCCCGGGGCGGCCTGCGCGATCCAGGCGGAAAGCCCCACCTCGTCGAGCGCGGGACCGGCGGCGCCGAAGATCGACACGACGCGGCTGCCGTGGATGGTGGACGGGCGCTCCATCATGCCGCCCCCCGCGCGCTGTCGGCGGTATGCGTGAGCTGGTCCTTCTCGAAGGCGAGGATGTCCTCGAGCCGGTAGACCACCCGGCCGCCGAGTTTCATGTAGGCGGGGCCTTCCCCGGCCCATCGCCAGCGCTCGAGCGTGCGGTGCGAGATTGTCCAGCGCCGCGCGAGCTCCTTCTGTGTGAGGCAGGTCTTCTGCTGCATCGTCGTCTCCCGATGTCGTTTGTCGGGAGCACGATGCGAAATCCCGCGAGGGGATGTCGTCAGGATTGGAGTGGGATTCGGAGGGGGATTGTCAGGAGCTTTTCAATCCAAGGAAGAACGGCTCTGTGGGGGATCGTCATCCCCCTCTCATCCCCCGGCGCATCCCCCAGGGGGAAGCGGGAGGGCGCGCGAACGGGAGAGTTGGCGCGAGATCAGAGCCCGAGCAGGCGATAGGCGCCGCGGCCGTCCGACTCGATCAGGAGGCGCCAGTTCTTCTTCGACTTGAAGACGTCGGACATCTTGAGGCTGCGCGAGCCCGCCGCGGCGAGGATCGCCTTTCCGCTTTGCCAGGGCTCGCCGCGGCCAGCGGCCTCGTGCAACGCACGCACGACCTGCGCCTGGATTGCGCCCAGCCGGAAGTGCTGTCCGTTGCAGCCGACGTCCTGGTAGTCGGTCGAGGTATGGAACGCGCCGGGTCGTGGTCCCGCAGCCGCTCCGGCAAATCTCGTCTCGGCCTCAAACCGGTCACGCTCGTCCCTCCTTAGGAAAAGATCGCGCTGCCGCACTGTGATCAGCTCTCGCTCCCCGGTCAGGCAGGCATAGTCGGCCTTGTGCGAGCGGAAGCGGCTGAGCTTCACCTCGCCATGCCGGAACAGCTGGAAGACGTCATGGGCGTGGAGATCCAGGAGCCCGTTGAACGGGCCGCGCTCGAAGGGCACGGAGAATCGCTCCCCCTCTGGTGTCTCCTCGTAGTCGCCGAACTCGACGGCCAGGTTGAACACCCGAATCGACAGCCGCAGCTGGTCGTTCTCTGCGAGGTAGACGAGGTCCGCCTCTGACATGGACCAGCGCTCGAGGATCTCCGGCAGGGTGAAATACGACTTCTCGATCTCCATCCGGACCCCCGACTCCCATGTGCGATTGTTTAGGTTTTGTTCTAATCGCTTGACGGGTCCGCATCAATCCTGTTTTATCCTATTTCATCCACATACCCTTGGGGAAAACATGACCGAGCAGCACACCCTGGCCGACCGCCTGCGGGCCCGCGCCCATCAGCTCGGCCTGACGCCTGCCCATGTCGCCGAGATGGCCGGCGTGAACCGCTCCTTCGTCTATGACATCCTGCGCGGCCGCTCCGCGCGTCCCGGCATCGACCGGCTGGCCGAGGTCGCGCGCGTGCTGAAGGTAGACCGCGACTGGCTGATCCACGGCATCGGCGAGGTCGAGGGCACGCCCCCCTTCGTGGACAATCCTGACGATGCCTTCGTCGCCATCGCCCACGCCACCCCTCGCCCCGCGATGGGCGGCGGCGCGGTGGTAACCGAGGACGGCGACACGCCCGGCCGTGTTTATCACTTCCGCCAGTCGTGGATCCGCCACAAGCTTAAGGCCAGCCCGTCGCAGCTGCGCATCATGCACGTCGAGGGCGACAGCATGGCGCCGACGCTCGTGAGCGGCGACGCGGTGCTGGTCGACATGACCCGTCGCGCGCCCAACCCACCCGGCATCTTCGTGCTGGACGACGGGATGGGGCTGGTCGCCAAGCGGCTGGAGCACATCCCGAACAGCGACCCGCCCGCGGTGCGCGTCATCTCCGACAACAAGCACTACCCCGAATATGAAAGAACGGCCGACGAGATCCACATCGTCGGCCGCATCCGTTGGTTCGCGCGGGAGATCTGAGGTGATCGCGCTTCGGGAGATGGACGATTCCGATCCGGCGCTGGCGTTCTCGCCGCTAGTGCGTGGTGTCGAGAAGACCTTCGCCTGGATCGGCGAACACGGCGGCATCCCCCTGACGCCGTCCAAGGCGTTCAAGCGGGTGTTCGTGCACTGGGCCGCGGCGGAGTTCGACTGGCCCGGCCACACCGAGGCGGATCTCTTCGCGGTCAACAAGGTGCTGAACGAGCCCGACTTCGCCCCGCTCATGGTGCTGCACGACCTGATGATCGCGATGAAGCTCGGACGCCACTACAAGGGCGAGTTCCGCCTGACCAAGGCTGGCCAGGCGCTGGCGGGCCATCCCGGCCGAGTTTTCGGCACGGTCGTCCCGTTCTTCCTGTTCCGGATCAACCACGCCAGCATGTCGCGGTTCGACGACGCGCTGATCCTCGGCAATTGGGACGTGTTCCTGAACGTGCTGAACGTCGAAACCGAAGACGGCACCACCGGCGGGCACCTCCGCCGCGTGCTCTTCGGAGAACCCGGAGATGGGGCCGTTGCCGCGCTACGACGAGGTGATGGGCCAGCTCTACATCCAGGTGCTGCGCCCGCTCTGCTGGGCGGGGCTGCTACAGCAGGGACGCGGCACGGCTAGCTATCGCTTCGAGGAGGCCGTGTTCATGAAGACACCGTTGTGGCGGGCGACGCTGCGGCTGGAGACAGATGGGGTAGCTCATGGGGCGACGCGGCATTGATCGCCCGAGGCGGCGTTGAGTCTCCTCGGCAACGTGACAGAAAAACTCAGGTCGCAGGACCGGTTTCGCTGGCGCATCAGCCAGCGACATTGCTAAACAATGGAGAAAGGCGCGGTAGTTTAGGCTGCGCCGAGAAAGTCGTAAAGGCTCGAAAATGGCGTCGGCACAGCAACTTATCGGGCTTGTAAAGAGCCACGCGGAGGGGGACGAAGAGCGTTTCTTCGATCTCGCGATGCAGCTTGCCGCCGCGGAAGAGCAGCGTGGGCACACTCGACTGGCGGAACAGCTGCGCCAGTGGGCGGAGGCATCGCGCGTTCCAAAGACCAGTGTTACTGCAAAGCTGACACCGCTGGCCGCGCCGCGCGGCGATCTCGCCGGCATCCTGGGTGCACGATATCCGACAACCACTCTCAGCGATCTGATCTTACCAGACCACCTCTCCGACGAATTGCGCCAGATCGTTGTCGAGACTCGGAAACGTGACCTTCTGGAGGAAAAGGGCCTGCATCCACGCCGACGCCTTCTTTTTTCCGGTCCGCCTGGGACAGGAAAAACCCTGAGCGCCGAGGCATTGGCCGGAGAGCTAAAATTCCCGTTGTTCACGGTGCTTCTGCACGGACTCATAACCAAATTCAAGGGTGAGACTGCGCAGAAACTGCGCCTGATCTTTGATGCCATCCGCACAACGCGCGGTGTCTATCTGTTCGATGAGATTGATGCGCTGGCGGCTTCCCGTGGAAACGAAAACGACGTTGGCGAAGCTAGGCGAATTCTGAACTCGTTTCTGCAGTTCCTCGATGAAGATACTGGCCCTTCGATTGTTGTCGCCACCACCAATATTCCTGAAATTCTCGATAGGGCAATCCTTCGGCGTTTCGAACTGGTGCTGCCCTATGAGCTGCCCTCAAGGGAAGCCGTCCAGAAGGCGATGCGGCGGCGCCTGATCGGCTTCAACGTCGATGATGTGGACTGGGACGCTGTATCTAGGGTTGCGGAAGGCCTTTCGACGGCAGATGTTGTTGCTGCGGGCGAAGATGCGGGAAGACGCGCTGTCTTGTCCTCGACAGACCGAATTCTGACGGACACGCTGATCGCTTCGATGGAACGCAGGCGTTCGTTACAGGGACTTGGAACATTGCCGAATGGAACGAAATCGCCCTCATCTGATCGTAAACAACCTCGGACAGGCGGTCGCGTTTCAGGCCAAGGGCGGAGGTCAGCCAAGGCGACCGAGTGACGTACCGAACCGCCGCGCACATGCGCAGGCGCTCCTCCGAGCGATTGACGAGATCGGCAATTTGGCCGCGCAGGACCGCCCCGGTGTCTACCTCGAGATCCAAGCGAGGCCGAACGAACCCTTTGTGACGAAGAGCCTGGATGCCAGCGGCCTCCGTCTTCTAAAGGTTTCTACCGACCCCGAGAATGAAGCAGCTCCGGCCCGTGCAACCGTTTCGCGTCGCCAACCGGCGTAAGCAGTCTGCGGAAGAAGGTCCAGGCCTTCCAAGACGAGAACACGAAGAAGGGTAGGCCAAAAAACGCGGATTTCGTGCAAAGCATCTCGGCCATCGTCGAAGCAGGACTGCGCGCCCTCTGGCGGAGCCCGCATGCGAGATTTCCCGCTCAGGGCCCGGTCCATCCCTGGGAGATATGGTTAGAAAGAAACGAAGCCGACCAATTTCTTGAGCGGGCAAACGCTCTCGGGATCCGTTTCGAGGCCGATCGTCTGCAGTTCCCCGAGGACGTTGTCGTCATCGGTTATGGCACCCACGACCAGATCGCCGAGGCTGTTCGCCATTATGGAACAGTGAAAGCTCTCGCCGCGCCCACGGTCCTATCCGACTTTTTCGAAGGAATGCCGCCTGAAGAACAGGCTGAGTGGGCGCGAGCGATGGAGGATCTATTGCAGCCCCCCGACGCTGCGGATCCGCGATGCATCACGCTCCTCGATAGCGGCATCGGGCTGAATCATCCCTTGATTCGACCTTTCCTTGACCCGGCCGACCGCCACGCAGCGGAACCGGGCTGGAGTCTAGACGACAGCCGTGGGCACGGCACACAGTTGGCGGGCCTTTCGCTCTACGGAGACCTGCTGCCAGTGATCCAAAGCAACATGCCGGTTCATGTCAGGCATCGGCTCGAGTCTGCCAAGATCATCCCTGATGCTGGCCAGAACCCTCACCATCTGCTGGGAGCCGTAGTGCTCAATGCTGTCAACGCGGTCGAGGCAAATGCCGAGCGCGGCCGAACGTTTTCGATGGCCAGCACGACCGACGAAGACACACCTCATGACGGCGCACCGACTTCATGGTCGAGCGAAATCGATCAGCTGACAGCTGGCGTGTCGGGCAATCAGAATCGACAGCGGCTATTCGTGCTTTCCGCAGGCAACACTGACCAGAACCGCTTCCAGGGAGGTGAATACCTTTCGGTTTGCGACGACCCCGACCACGAGATTGAATCTCCGGCACAGGCTTGGAACTCTATCTGTGTCGGCGCCTACACCGAAAAGGTGAGGATGCCTGCTGGCCTGCCCGGGCAGGCCGTTGCTATTGCAGGCGATCTGGCACCTTCGTCGCGCACCGCAAGCTGGTCGAAACACTGGCCGATCAAGCCCGACATCGTGATGGAGGGCGGAAACTGGGTTCAAGATCACCTTCCGCCGCCATTGAGTCACCCGGCGCTCTCGCTGCTTACCACGGACCATCAATACCCACTGCGGTCGCTTACGACGACTGCTGACACAAGCGCCGCGACGGCGCTGGCAGCCAAAGCGATCACCGAGCTTTGGGAAGACTACCCACACCTGTGGCCGGAAACGATCCGGGCGATTTTCGTCTCGTCTGCGCGATGGACGCGGCAGATGGAGGCGCACCTTCCGGCAAATCCTTCAAAGGGCGACTTCGTACGACTGTTTCAGAGATACGGCTACGGCGTGCCCGATCAGGCGCGCGCAAGGCGTAGCGCCGAAAATGCTCTGTCCCTCATCGTTCAAGACACGATCACTCCGTACCGGCCAAGCGCCACCGCTGGAGCCGAGCCCGTCCACAACCAGATGAAATTTTTCCAGCTGCCTTGGCCAAGAGAGGCGCTCCGGCAGCTGGGTGCGACGGAGGTCACTCTTCGCGTGGCACTCAGCACTTTTGTCGAACCCAATCCTTCGGAAGCGGCTCGCGGCTCGAAATTCCGCTATGCCTCCCATAATCTGCGGTTCAAGCTGAACCGAGCCAACGAGAACCGGGCGCAATTCCAGGCACGGATAAACAAGCTGGCCGATGACTCGGATGCCGATCCGGTAGCCGACAATGACGGCTGGATCTTCGGTCGCAACTGGCGTGACGTGGGTTCCCTGCACATCGATGAGCTTCGTTGTCCTGCCTCGGATCTCGCACAGCGAAATCTCCTCGCCGTCCAACCAGTGGCGGGATGGTGGAAATCCAAGTCGGTTCAGAACGTCGACCGGAAGGCGGCGCGCTTTGCACTTGTCGTTGAATTGGATGCCGGTGACGTTGAGGCTGACCTTTACACCGAAGTAGAAACGGCGATCGCGAACCTGAATGTTGCCCAGATTGGCGTCTGACGTCATGTCGTCGTTGGATACCATAAGCTACGCGTGAGCACGCGGGCATACGACAACCCCTTGTTTTAACTTGAAATCCATCGCCACGCGCGGTGAACACGGAGCAAACCGCCTCAGGAGGTTCGCTCCCCATGCAAGACGACATCGCCTTCGCGCCACCCGCCGAGACGCTCACGACCGATGAGCGGCTGGCGGAACTGGCCGCCATCCTCGCCAGCACCGTCGCGCGCACCAACCCACGGGAAATGAACGAAAATTCTCCGCTCGACGGAGACAGTTCGCTGGACATTCTCGCCCTCAGACGCCGTCGTCGGAGACAGGTGCAAAACCGAGTTGGAGACGACGCATGAAGAAAAACGCAAGGAAATCAGGCGCAAAGGCTACGCTCACCGGCCAGGCGGCGGAGGTTGACGTCCTGGCCGAACTGGCGGCGCTGAAGGCGATGACGGTGCCCGAATTGCAGAGCAAGTGGCGGGTGATGTTCGGCGAGCACGCCCCCAACGCCAGTCGTGGGAACCTGGAGCTGCGTATCGGCTATCGCATTCAGGAACTGGCCCATGGCGGCATCAAGCCCGCCACACGCCGCACGCTGGATGCGCTGGCGGCAGAGGTCGCCACGGGCGCGCCGGGCCCGCTGATCGCGGATCCCCGCCGCCCGATCCCCGGCACCAAGCTGGTGCGCGAATGGCAGGGCGAGGAGCAGGTCGTCACGGTGCTGACCGAAGGCTTTGAATGGCAGGGGCGGCGCTTCAAGTCGCTCTCGGCCGCAGTGCGGGCGATCACCGGCAGTCACTGGAACGGGTGGAAGTTCTTCGGGCTGGCCCATGGCGCGGAGGCCCGCTCATGAGCCGCGCAAAGCTCGAACCCGTCCGCCGCCTGCGCTGCGCCATCTATACACGCAAGTCGAGCGAGGAAGGGCTCGACATGGAGTTCAACAGCCTCGACGCCCAACGGGAAGCCTGCGAGGCCTACATCGCCTCGCAGCGCGCCGAGGGCTGGGTGGCGCTGCGGGACCGCTATGACGACGGTGGCTTTTCCGGCGGGACGCTGGACCGGCCCGCGCTGACGCAGCTGATCGCCGACATCGAGGCCGGGCTGATCGACGTGGTCGTGGTCTACAAGATCGACCGCCTGAGCCGCGCGCTGATGGACTTCTCGAAGCTGGTCGAGATCTTCGACCGCCACGGCGTCACCTTTGTCTCGGTCACCCAGTCCTTCAACACCACGACGTCCATGGGCCGCCTGACGCTGAACATCCTGCTCAGCTTCGCCCAGTTCGAACGCGAGGTGATCGGCGAGCGCATCCGCGACAAGTTTGCGGCCTCGCGCCGGAAGGGCATGTGGATGGGCGGGCCGGTTCCGCTCGGATATGTGGTGAAGGACCGCAAGCTGGTGATCGAGCCAGTCGAGGCCGAGCAGGTCCGCACGATCTTCCGCCTCTACGCCCGCTCCAGTTCCACCGCGCAGGTGCTAAAGGAATTGCACGCACGCGGGATCCGCACCAAGCGCGGCGCAGTGTTCGACCGGGGCTACCTGCTGAAGTTCCTGCACAACAAGGTCTATCTCGGCCTCGCGGTGCACAAGGACGAGGTCTATCTCGGTGAGCACAAGGCGATCATCGACCAGAAGCTGTGGGACGAGGTCCACGCCGTCATCGCCAACAACCGCGTCGCCCGCGGGGCGGTGGCGCGCGCGGCGCAGCCAGCGCTCCTGCGCGGGCTGATCTTCACCGAGACGGGTGCGGCCATGACGCCCCACCACACCAAGCGGAAAGGAAAGCGCTACTGCTACTACACCTCGATGGACGTGATCCGGAAGCGCCCGGCGGCTGAGCTACGGGGGCCGCAGCGGCTGCCGGGTGCCATGGTCGAGGATGCAGTCATCGGCGAAATCCGCCGGATGCTGCGCACGCCGGAGGTGGCGGCGCGCACCGCGCGAGCGGTGCGGAAGGACCGCCCCGATCTCGATGAGACCACCGTTCTCGCCGCGCTGGCGCAGTTCGACGACCTGTGGAAGGCGCTCATCCCGGCCGAGCAGGCGCGAATCGTCCAGCTGCTGGTCGCGCGCATCACGGTAAGCGAGGCGGGCCTTGCCATCGACCTGCGTCACGAAGGCCTCGGAGCCATCGCCGCGCTGATGGCTCCGCCGAAGAAGGAGGTCGCCTGATGCCCCAGCCCGAGACCCTGCGCATCGTCATCCCGCTCGAACTCCGCCGCCGCGGCGGCCGCCCCCGCATTCTGCCGCCGAAGCATGTCGAGGCCGCCATGGACCACGGGCAGGATCCGCACCTCCTGCGCGCCATTGGCCGGGCATGGGGCTGGCGGCAGCGGCTGGAACGCGGCGACGTTGCCACGCTCAGCGATCTGGCCGGCGACGAGGGCCTGTCCGATCGCTACGTCAGCCGTCTGATGCGCCTCGCATGGCTCGCGCCTGACGTCCTCGAGCGGTTGGTCGTCCACCGAGAGCCCTCGACGATCAGCATCTACGACCTGTGCTTCGTCGCGTCTCTGCCGTGGGAAGAGCAGCCGGGACGGGTGTTTGATCCTGACTGAACTCTCTGTCGATCAGATCCTGGAAAGAACGCAGATACCGTTTTTCTTTTGATTGCGGTGACTTGCGATCCCGCACTATCCTGCCGTCAGGAAGGGGCTCGTGCTGCCCCTTTGGTTCCAGGTCGGGATATTGATGGCTATCACTGCGGACAAGATTCTGTCTGCTCTTGAGGACGAGCGAACAGCGGCGCAGCGCGGGCTGCCGTTCAAGGTCTTGTCGTCACGGCGGCAAGCAAATCTTGTCGTTCTTGCCGTCGAACCCATGCGCGATGGACGTTCGAGTGCTGCGCTTGATGAAAGTCTCGAGGGTTCGCGCGCAGTTTGGTACGGTGAGGCCGGCGGCAGGGGGGAGGTCGTTGTTGTCGACCCCGACAAAGGCGAGTTTGCCCTTCGCTTCGTCCAGGGCCCACTCCCGGACGCGGATGAACGCGTCACACTTTATCCCCAGGACTTCATCACGCCACTCATTGAATTATGGCAGCGGGAGCGAACCAGGAAGAAAGCTGCTGCGGCTCTACGCCGGAGTGAGAAAGAGCCCGCAGCGGAAACGAAGGCGCTTCCCGCGGGTTTTTCTATGCTCCGCGTTCGGCAGGTGCAGGCTGTCTCACTGCCGTTGAACCGCGTGGGATTGCTTCATGGGCCGCCCGGCACTGGCAAGACGTTCACGATTGGCTGCATGATAGCGTATTTGCTAACCCGGTTCACGAACGCGAAGATTCTCGTCAGCGGCCCAACAAACACGGCAGTCGATTCGGCGCTGATTGCCGCGGATGACTGGTTAACTCGAATTGGTCGTAACGATCTCCGACAGTCCATGAAGCGGATAGGCTCCCGTTTCGACACGCAAAAATTCCGCGGTCGTGATCATTTGCTCGCGAAGGGCATCTATGAGGCGTCTCTGGAAATCAGCATGCTGGAGCTCGAGGAGCCGTCGAAGAGCGACATCGAGCGCTACGTCGCCTGGAAAGAGAAATTGGAGGCTGCGCGAGCCAAGCTGAAGACGGATGTCGCGCACATCTCAGCTCCTTCGCGCGTGGTCGCGATCACGACCAACTCCCTATTCCGCCACTTCGACAGCATCGCGAACCCCGGCGTTGGGGCGTGGCATTTCACAATCGCTGATGAAGCCAGTCAGATCATGTTGCCGGCGGCTCTGATGGTCGCCAGCATCGCGAAATGCGCCACGTTTGCTGGAGACCCGCAACAGCTTGCTCCAATCGTCCAAAGCGACGATCTGTCAACGCAAGCGATCCTCGGCAAGACAGCGTTTGACGTCTTCAAGGATGCTCCCAGCGTCTTCCTCAATGAGCAATCGCGGATGTGCCAAGGCGTCTGCGATATCGTTTCGCACACATTCTACGGTGGCGAGCTCATTGTATGCCGAAAAGCCGCTCGAGATCCGGAATGGAAGCGAGCTCGTTCTCCATGGTATCTCGATGGTCGAGAGATACCGCGTGTACTCATAGACGACCGTGCAGGCGACGCGACCTGGTCGAAGAAGTACAATGGCAAGATCCGTTTCGCATCCGCCGAAATCATCGCCGCCTTGGTCCACGAGCTGCTCGGATCCTACGTTGAAGCAGACGACATCCTGATCCTTACACCGTTCCGCGCTCAGCGCGCGCTCATCAGGTCGATGCTTGGACGCCAGGGGCAGAAGGAAGTTCGTGTCAGTACAGTCCACCGAGCACAGGGTAGCGAGCGAAAGATCGTGATATTCGATCCCGTCGATGCTGGGAGCCCGTTTCTGAACAGCGAGACCGGTCGTCGGCTCATCAACGTTGCCGCGTCCCGTGCTCAAGCGCACCTCATCATCCTCGCTGGTGAAGCCGATCTTCGGAACCCGTTCCTTTTCGCCATATCTGATCGCGCACGACGCCTTTGGGATCGGAACGGTGAGTACGCAAACCCGCTTCGAGTTCGCCTCCGGCAAGCTTAGAGCACCGTCACCGCTACGCGCCATTCGGCCAGCGCACCCAGCGGCTGCGCCTCTCGCCTGTTGCGGCTCTGTTCCCCTTGAAGGCGATGGACGCAAGGCCCGAAGTTTTGGCGGGGTTGAAGCTCAGGCCATTGGAAAGGCGTGGAAAAATCCGACCGAACCGAATTTCGCGAGGTTCGCCCGAACAGAGACGGAGAGCCATTCAGAGCCCGGCACGGGCCTGGCGCGCAGCCTCGGAGGTTCGCATGGGGGAGGCAAAGCCCTTTGAAAACACGACTATTTCCGCGCCGCTATGGGCGCCTGTCCGTGTTCGCAACAGCGGTGATGGCGGAGAGACAGGGACAATCCACCATTTTCGTAAGTCGTTGACTTAACTGGACATCCAAGCGCGAAGGTTGCTCTGGTGTCTCACTTGACGCCCCACTTATGGTCCGCAAGTGCCGTTTCTGTCAACCGCTGGGTGTCGCTCAGGTGGCCTTCCCATCGTCCTATAGGTGGCCCGAATGCCGCCTTGGCTTTCCCTTCGTCCAATAGTGGCGGCGGGTCACGACGCGGCGGTTCTTGTCCTGTACAGGTGGTGCGGGTGCCGACAGTTGACGCTTCTTCTGTCCTATGGTGAGGCCGGGTTGCGAGCCGGGGCGTATCCCTGCCTGCATGGGTGGGGTATGGGGGAAGTTGGTCCGTGGCGATGTATAGATTGGGCCACGAAAAAATGTCCCGAGATTTTGCGATGACTGATGAGCCGAAACATCCCTTTGCCCTCAAGGCAGCAGCTTTAGCCGCGAAGCTGCCCAGCCAACTTGGGGATCAGTCGTGGGCGTTTGAACCCTATCTTGTGGCATCCAACCCCGATGCACAAAACCTTATCGACTTGCTCATGGATGACGTATGCGCAGAATGGGCTGCGTCTTTCCCGCACCGCAAACCGAGCCGAGTTACTGAACAGAAGTTTATCGACTGCGGCAGTGCAATCCTTGCAAACCTGATGCGCACAAAGTGCAACAAGTGGCCAACGACAATAGGTATGTATCGCGGTCAAGGCGCTTTGGACCGTGAAAGGCGATACCGGCCAAGATACATGACCGCTGATCGGTTCGTACTAGTGCAGGACTGGCTTGTCAAAGCTGGCCTTATCGAGATGGTCAAGCGCGGCTTTAATCTTCCCGGCCACAGTCAGACTAGCCGTTTTGCATTAACCGAAAAAGGCGAAAGCGAACTGCAAGTTGAGGATTGGACCTTTGCCGACTTCAAAGTGGACCGGGGCAGAGAGACCATCCGATTGAAGAATATGGAAGACCGGCTTTGCGGATACGATGACACACTCGGGACAGTGGCGATGCGGGCGCGTCTGGCCGAGATCAACGCAAAGCTGGAGGTGTCCGAGATCAATACAACGCAGCCGCTAACGATCCACGACAAGAAACCCGACTACAAAGGCCGGAAGGTGAGGCTGCATCGGGTCTTCAATCGGGACAGCTTCGACCACGGAGGCCGGTTCTATGGCGGGTGGTGGCAAAACATCAAGAAACATGCGCGGCCCAAGATCACGATAGACGGGCAGCATACCATCGAAGCGGACTTCCGGGGCTTCAACCCGGCGGTGCTGTTGGCCGAGGCGGGCCAGCCCATACCGGATGACCCTTATTCTCCCATAGTGGGGGCGAATGCGCCCGGTGATCTACGGAACCATGCCAAGGCCACTCTTGCGGCCTTGCT
Source organism: Oceaniovalibus guishaninsula JLT2003 (assembly GCF_000299575.1). Taxonomy (GTDB): domain Bacteria; phylum Pseudomonadota; class Alphaproteobacteria; order Rhodobacterales; family Rhodobacteraceae; genus Palleronia; species Palleronia guishaninsula. The sequence goes on along the minus strand of NZ_AMGO01000004.1, from coordinate 20,844 downwards.
GAACGCCAAGACAGGCGCTACCGAAGAACCCCGCAACTTCGACAGCGCCCGGTGGGGCATGACGGCAGAGGGCTTTCGCGCCAAGGTGCTGGACGCCTTCCCGATGGTTCCTGCCATGCTGGGCACCGACAAGGGCCTGACCCTGCAACGGCTGGAAAGCGACATTGCAGAGGCGATCATGCTGCACTTTGTAAGGCAAGGTCATGCGATCCTGCCCATCCATGACGCCTTCATCGTGCAGGCCCATCTGGAACGGGAACTGGTGCAGGTGATGAAGGACACCTTCAAGGCCCGCCTTGGGCAGGTTCCCACTGTCAAAGTCACCCGGTCCTACGCCCTGCGCTGACCTGCCCCTAATTAACCCAATGTTCCCATTACCGGGGCAAATAAGGGACCGCTGGATTTCCCCTGTCCCGTCAGGCACAAAGGGAAAAAAGACGAACACGGGGGCGACCATCCATGCAGAACCTTCTCGATGACCTGACGGCGCTTCTCCAAGCCGAACAGGCGTTCATCTCGGACGGGGCAATCCTCAAGAACGCGGTGATCGAGGCGGCGTTGAATATGGATGCGCGGCTGTTGGAACTGTTGATGCAGTCCGACACGATCAAGGCGCATTTCTTCACCGAGGTGGCGGGCGCGCTGGTCTTCGACAAGGTGAAGTTTCAGGACTTCGTGTCCAACAAAGCCTTCCTGCCCGACAGCTACACTGCCTTCAAGAACCGCATCGGCCTGACTGATGGGCGCGGCGATTACCTGAGCCAGTCGCGCGACGTGGTGCTGGCGTGGCCCTACAAGGATTGCGTGCTGGAAGGCGGCATGACGAAAGAGGACCGGGGCCGGAACGAGGTCTTCTGGAACACGACGCTGGCCCCGGACGACATCACGCGGCTGTTTGAGCCCAAGGTGCTGACCGGCTGGGAACGCTGGGACGGCGAGGCTGTGGCAGAGGGCAAGTCCAAGCCCGTAGGCGAGGTGTCAGAGGACGACAACCTGCTTATCAAGGGCAACAACCTGCTGGCGCTGCATTCCCTGAAAGCGCGCTACGCGGGCAAGGTGAAGCTGATCTACATCGACCCGCCCTATAACACCGGCAATGACGGGTTCCGGTACAATGACCGCTTCAATCACTCGGCTTGGCTGACCTTCTTCAAGGGGCGACTTGAAATCGCAAAGTCGCTGCTAACCCGCGATGGTGCTATCTTCGTCACACTGGATGATACGGAAGTACACTACGCGAAAGTGATGATGGATGAGGTCTTCGGACGTGAAAAGTTTGTTGCACATATTGCATGGCAAAAGAGAACTTCACCCGACGACCGTGTTATCCTTGGCAACTCACATGACAACATTCTTGTCTTTGCCCGTGAGCAAGGCACAACCAAGCGGTCGAACGGCACTTTTAAGACGATCTTTGAGGAAAGCGCCAATCGCTTGCCCATGACAGACAAGCAACGCGCGGAATATAAAAACCCAGACAATGACCCGAAAGGCCCTTGGGTTCATAGAGACTTCACTGCCCAGAACCAAAAGAAAAATGGCAAGTGGGGCCGTGAAAATCAGATGTACTGGATCACTTCGCCGTCTGGCGACCGGTTCTATCCGCCAGAAGGTTATTGCTGGAAAGTAACGGAGGATGAATACCGCATCCTTGAGAAAGAGAAGCGCCTTTGGTTCGGTAAGGATGGAAGCAATCAACCGAGACGCAAGAAATACCTCAAGGACGAAAACGGTATTCAGTCATCGACTTGGTGGGCACATCAAGACGCAGGGACAAACGAACAGGCAAAGAAGGAGCTAAATGCAATCGTCGGTTCCGACGAAGCGTCTGACTTCACGCCAAAGCCTGAGCGACTGTTACAGCGCATTGTCCACATTGCCACCAATCCCGGTGACATCGTTTTGGACTTCTATTCCGGTTCAGGGACGACAGCCGCAGTTGCGCACAAGATGGGCCGTCGCTGGATCGCCGTTGAACAGATGGATTACATTCTTGAGTTGCCCGCATCACGCCTCAAGAAAGTCATCGAAGGTGAACAGGGCGGCATTTCCAAAGCCGTCGAGTGGCAAGGTGGCGGATCGTTTGTCTATGCCGAACTCGCGGCTTCCAACTCGGCTTTTGCCGACCGGATCGAAGCGGCCCCGGACATGGCCGCGCTGCAAACCATCCATGCCGACATCCAAGCCACCGGCTATCTGCGCTATGACGTGGACCTGAGCGCCTTCGACACCGACGACCTCGCAACGCTTCCACTGGATGACGCCAAGCGCGTGCTGATGGACTGCCTCGATGCCAACCACCTCTATGTCAATCTCGGCTCACTTGGCGATGCGGACTTCGACATTTCGGACGAAGACGCCCGCGCCACCCGCTCTTTCTATGGGCTGGACAGATGAGCCAGACGCTTAGCCAAGAGTTTGACGCGCTGGCCAAGTATGGCGCGCTGAAAGCGGACCTGCCCGACGACATCACCGGCAACCTTGCACCACAGATCACCCTGCGCCCCTATCAACACACGGCGCTTGAACGCTGGCTGTTCTACATCGACAAGTATGAGGCGCGGCCCAAGGCCCCGCACCTGCTGTTCCATATGGCCACGGGCAGCGGCAAGACGGTGCTGATGGCGGTGCTGATCCTGGACTTGTACCGGCGCGGCTATCGCAACTTCCTGTTCTTCGTGAACTCTGCTCAGATCATTGAGAAGACCAAGGAAAACTTCCTCAACCCCGCATCGGCCAAACACCTGTTCGCGCCCACGGTGCGCATTGACGACAAACCCGTGGACATCCGCGCGGTGGACACCTTCGACGCGGTGTCAGGCGATGCGATCAACATCCACTTCACCACCATACAAGGGCTGCACACCCGGATGCAGAACCCGAAAGAGAATGCCGTCACCATCGAGGATTTCCGCGACTACAAGGTGGTGATGGTCTCGGACGAGGCGCACCACCTGAACGCCGAGACCAAGAAGACGCTGACGGAAGGCGAGAAGGCAGAGAAGGCCAGTTGGGAAGGCACTGTTTCCGAGATTTTCCGCCAGCACCCCGAGAACATGCTGTTGGAGTTTACCGCGACCGTGGACCTGAGCCATGAGGCGATCCGGGCGAAGTATGCCGACAAGATACTCTACGACTATTCGCTTCGGCAGTTTCGCGAAGACGGCTATTCCAAAGACATCGAGTTGCGGCAGGCCGATTTGCCGCCTGAGGCCCGGATGATGCAGGCGATGGTTCTGAGCCAGTACCGCCGCAAGGTGGCCGAGGCGCATGGGCTGCAGTGCAAGCCCGTGATCCTGATGAAGTCCAAGACGATCAAGGAAAGCGCCGACAACGAAGCCGCGTTTACTGCGATGGTGGCCGGGCTGACCGGCGAGGCGCTGGACGCGCTCAGGGCGGCCTCTGAGGGCGATGAGACGCTTTCGCGGGTCTTTGCCTTCATCATGGATGAAAGGGCCATGAGCGGCGCGGATTTCGCCCGTGAGCTACAGGGCGATTTTGCCCCCGAGAAGGTGGTGAACGTCAACAACCCCAAGGATTTGGAAAACAGACAGATTGAGTTGAACGCCTTGGAGGACCGGGACAACGAGATACGGGTGATCTTTGCCGTCGATAAGCTGAACGAAGGCTGGGACGTTCTGAACCTGTTCGACATTGTACGCCTGTACGACACCCGCGACGGCAAGGCCAACAAGGTGGGCAAGACCACGATGGCCGAGGCGCAGTTGATCGGGCGCGGAGCGCGGTACTTCCCCTTCATGGCCCCGGACCAGCCCGACGCGGCGCGGGAAAAGCGCAAGTACGACAGCGCCGTGGACACGCCCCTGCGCATCTTGGAGGAACTGCACTACCACTGTTCCCACAATCCCAAGTACATCCAAGACATTCGCAACGCCCTGCGCGAAACAGGGATGCTCGATGACACTGCCCGGACGGTGCGCTTGCGGCTCAAGGACAGCTTCAAGCAGACTGACCTCTATGAGCGGGATCATGTCTGGGTGAATGATCGGGTGCGCAACCCGCGCGACGGTGTGGCAGGGCTGGACGCCTACAAGATCGAAGGCCCCTTCACCTATCCCAACCTGATGACAGGCCGCGTGACACAAGCCTCAGCCTTTGGCGGTGGGCAGTTGACGCTGAAACCGTCAAGCAAGGAACCCGTGTCTCGCGACTTCAAGCTGGCCGACTTCGGCAGGGCCATTCTGGGCTTTGCGATGGATGCCAATGACTTCTTCCACTTCGCCAACTTGCGGACCTATTTCCCGCAACTCGCCAGCGCCTCGCAGTTTGTCACCTCTGACACCTATCTTGGCGGCGTGACAGTGAGTGTGCGCGGCTTGCCCGATGACTTGGACAACCTGACCGCGCGGCAAAAACTGGACATCGCGCAATACGTCCTGCACCAGATCGAAAGCGGCGTGAAACGCGAAAGTGTCGAGTTTATCGGCACCAAGGACTTCAAGCCCTATCCCATCAAGGACCGCTTCACCGACAAGGTGCTGAAACTGCGCATCGAAGGCGAGACCGGGCTAAGCTGGACCGAAAGCAACGTGCCGGGGCTGGACCAGATCGACCTGAGCGGCAAGGACTGGCACGCCTATGACGACAGCTATGGCACCGATCAGGAAAAGCACTTCATCAAGTACATGCACGATCAGGAAGCCCGGTTGCGCGGTTTATATGACGACTTCTACCTGCTTCGGAACGAGAAGGCGGTGAAGCTGTACGACTTCGACACAGGACGCGCCTTTGAACCCGACTTCGTTCTGTTTCTGAGGAAGAAGGGCGAGCAAGCCAGCACGATCTTGCAGCTATTCATCGAACCCAAGGGCGACCAGTTGCGCCCGCAAGACGACTGGAAGCAGGACTTCCTTGCGCAAGTGAAAGCCAAGGCCAGACTTGAAACGGTATTCCAAGGGCGGGACTATACCGTTCTGGGGCTGCCCTTCTTCAATGAGACGGGGCAGACCAATACTGACTTCAAAGCCGCATTCGAGACTGAGGTGCTGGACGCATAGCCCGGTTCCACCTGTCTAAGTCTGCGGGATTGGCGGGCCTATAAATGGTTTCTCCCTATTACTGGGGCAAATAAGCTGGGACCGTGGCGGGCTCAGTCCGACATCCTCGCCAGCCTGCCCACGATCTCGGTTGGATCAAAGCCCAGCACCTCGCTCAGCTTGACCAGTTCCACCACATCAACGCGGCGTTGACCGCTTTCCAGCCGCGCGATGAAGGACTGATAGACCTTCATCCGCTCCGCAAGTTCCACCTGCTTCAAGCCTGCCTCTCCGCGCTTCTCGATGAGGTAGCGGACAAGAGCATCATGCCTATGATCTCCAAGAGTTTTAGGCATGAACGCCCCATGCTGTTGCACTGGGCGCATTGACTATATCTCAAAAGTAGGTATCTAAAATCTGGATATTGAGCGTCCTTGCTGTCCAGTTTAGGGCTGTGCCGGGGCGCATGTCAGTCTCACCGTCGGAGCGCCCCATGAGCCTCAACAACAAGTCACCAGACCACCACATCGCCTACGGTGCTGCGACCGAAGGTGTTGCGGCTGCAAGTGCCAGCCTTGGCGTGATCGGGCGCTATTGGTGGAACCTGCAAATGCAACTCTTGCTCGCCACTGGCACCATGCGGTTATTCCGGGCGTATTGGTGGCTGTTTCTCGTTGCCGGTTTCTTGCTCTTGGCTTTCGTTATGCCCTTGGGTGTTGCTTTCGTGGTGAGCGCCTTTTGCGCGGGCGCAATGAACCCGAGAGCGGAAGACAACTTCATTGTTCCGCTCCGGCACGAAGATAACGCGCCTATGGGTGAGCCTGCTGCAAATGAACCCAATGAAGCGCCTCAGTCTGAAGATTTGGAGCATGTTCAAGATGCGGCTGCTATTCACCATCTTGGGTATCTCAACGCAATGAAGCGCGAAGTGGACGACAAAGAGTTTGCAGCCGCCGCGCTTGGCGCATTCGACGGAACGCTGCAAGCATGTCGCCTTCGGCTGTCTGATCTTGATATGCACACCAACGGCGCGGCATTTATCCTCGCCCAACTGACTAACCTTGAACGCATTGACATTGACAGGGTTGATCCTGACTGGATTGCTGAAGTTACCGACGAAGCGATGACTTCCAGTGCGCTTGAAGCGATCCGCGACGAAGCAGGCCGTTTTGCCTATATGGCGGAAGGGGCCATGCGGTTTGGCCCCACTCCTTCGTCCTGATCCTTTGCATGTGATTTATGCTGTGCGTCTAACGCGCGGTGATTTTCTCAATCGCGTCCTTCTTCTGCGCCAGTGTGTAGCCCTCGCCAAAGTAACCGTCTGTCACGGTGTCGCGCTCATGCCCGACGATCTCTTGCACAAGTGACAACTCGACACTGGCTTGACGCATTCGGGTAATCGCGGTGTGGCGCAGGCTGTGGAAGACAAGGCCGTCATCCTTCATGCCGATCTTGGTCAGGAACGTGCCGAACCAGCGGCCCAGATTGCGGCCATAGCCTTCTTTGGTGTTGTGCGTGAACGACATGAACAGGCGCGTTTGCTTCCCGCAGCCTTCGACCCATTCAAGGAAACCAAGGCGGATCAACTCCGAATGGACGGGCACCCGGCGTTTGGCGGCAAGCGACTTCAGGCTTTTCTTCTCACCATCCGCGTTGATGTCGATGTACCAGATGCCGCCTTCACTCCGAATGTCAGATGGCACCAGTTGCGCGACTTCCCGCAACCGTGCCCCGGTGAACATGGCCAGAAGCGTTCCCCACTTGTGATCGTCCTTCTTGACCAGCCCAGAGCGGTTTTCCGTCAACTCGACAAAGAGGCGTGAAAGCTGTTCCTTGCTGTACGCCTTGCGCTTCTCTGCGGCTTGCTTAGCCTTCGCAACCTTCATGCCGTCAAACAGCTTGTGGGGCGCGCGCCCGTGGCGTTCTGCCCAGTCCCAGAAGCGGCGAAACATGTCGATGTAACTGTTGACAGTCTTCACGCCCATCTTGGGCAAGCCGGGAACGTCTATGGCTTCATGCAAACTCAAATTGCGGGTTTCGGGCTTGGTCTTGCGGTTCGCCGGTAGGGCCTGCACTAGCTTCTTCATGTCAGCGGCGTCTTGGCGGCTGATCTGGTCCATCGGGCGATCCGGTCCGAAATGCTCCACCAGCAAGGCAAGGTACGCATCCGCCTTGTTCCGCATCTCCTGTGACCATTGCGGCCCATGCTCGGCTTTGAAATCTGCGATGGCCGCGCTCAGAGACGCTGAGCGGGTCTGTGATGGCCTTGGCGCTGTCTGGGCAGGCTTGGTGAAGGAATAGCCTTCAAGGCTCTCAGCGGCGCTTAGAATGGCTTTGATCTGGTCCCGGCGGGCCTTACGCATCTCTTGGCGCAGAGATGGCGCGTTCTCGGTCCACTGAGCGTCTGTGAGGCCCGCTGAGGCCCGGAAGGCGTCTGGGTCAAGGAACATGTCCGACAGGTCGTCATTGCCCTCTGCGGCGTCCGCGTGGGCAGCAAGTTCTTGGCGCAGCAGGTCAAGGGACCGATCCGGCAGGCCGGTATCGTTCAGCTTCTCAACATACGCATCCAGCGAAGCCGCGAAGTAGCTTCGCACCATCTCGCGCATCTCATCTTGCCTGAGCCTCGCCAATGCCTTGTTATCCCGAACCAATCGCCCGCATGATGCAAGATGACGGGCCAGATCGCCAGCCCGATCTGGGCACTTGGTGCGAAGGGAAATCCTGACGGTGCGTCGGCTTTGGCGGTCTGGGGAAGGCAAGGGCCAGCGGAAATAGTAAACCCCGTGGCGCGACGGCGAAAGGAAGGCGGACAGTTTCATGGGCGTGGTGCTCCACTTTGTGTCGCACTTGCCTGCCCAACTATTAAGTCACTGATCTATATGGAATTGGCGGAGAGACAGGGATTCGAACCCTGGGAGGGCTTGCACCCTCAACGGTTTTCGAGACCGCCCCGTTCGACCACTCCGGCACCTCTCCGCGGGGTGGGGGCGCAATAGACCGGGACGGGGCGGGCGCAAGGGGGTCTTGCGGCCTTCGGCACCCTTGGCAGCGGGCGCGCGCGGGCCTAGATCGAACCGAACCATGACGGGACATTCCATGCGCCTCGCCCTTGCCGCCGCCCTTTCCCTACCGCTGCTGGCGGCCAGCGTTCTGCCCGCCGCCACCGATACGCGGCAGGCCGAGGCGCTTTACGACGCGCTGCGGCTGGACGACCTTCTGGCCATCATGCGCGTCGAGGGAACGGAAAGCGGGCTGGAACTGGAGGACGATCTTTTCGCCGGGCGGGGCGGTGTTGGCTGGAAGCGCGCGCTTGCCGACATCTACGGCCCCGACAACATGGAAGGGCGGATGCGCGCCCTGTTCGTCGAAGGAATGGAAGACGCGACGGTCACGCCGCTTCTGGACTTCTTCACCTCGGATACCGGCGCCGAGATCGTGACGCTGGAACTGGAGGCGCGGCGCGCCATGGCGGACGAGGCGCTGGAGGAAGCCGCCGAGGCCGCGCTGGAGCGCATGCAGAGGCAGGACGATCCGCGTATCGCCGGCATCGAGGCTTTTGTCGAGGCGAACGACCTGATCGAACAGAACGTCGTCGGCGCGATGAACGCGAACTACGCCTTCATGACCGGGCTGGCCGATGGCGGAGCGTTCGGCGCGGAACTGGGCGAGGATCAGATGCTGGCCGATGTCTGGTCGCAGGAACCCGAGATCCGCGACGAGACTCTGAGCTGGCTCTATTCCTATCTCAATCTGGCCTACCAACCGCTGGATGACGCCGATCTGGCGGCCTATACCGAATTGTCGCGGACCCCGGAAGGACAGGCGCTGAACCGGGCGCTGTTTGCCGCCTTCGACGAGGTCTATGTCGACATATCCCGCGATCTGGGCCTTGCCGCGGCCCGCTTCATGGCAAGCGAGGATCTGTGACGGCCCGCATGGCTTGACAAGCCGGCCCCGCGACCGGATACACCGCCATCCCGGCGGACATCGTTCGCGCGGGGGCCGCGGTGCATGGGGCACGCGGCGAACGAGGCCCGACGGGGCCGCGCAGTCCGAGGCGGGGATTTCCCCCGAACGCCCGCAAGGGGGCCGAAGGACGCGGCAGAGAAGGAAGAAACGATGTTCGCGGTCCTCAAGACCGGCGGCAAGCAGTATCGGGTCAAGTCGGGGGATGTCCTCCGCGTCGAGAAGATTGCGGCCGATGCTGGCGAAACCGTCCAGTTCAACGAAATCCTGATGATCGGGTCCACTGTCGGTGCGCCGCTGGTGGAAGGCGCGGGCGTTCAGGCGACCGTGATCGACCAGATCAAGGGCGAAAAGGTCATCCATTACGTCAAGCGCCGGCGCAAGCATTCCAGCCAGCGCACCAAGGGCCATCGCCAGCAACTGACGCTGGTGCGGATCGGCGACATCCTGGACAGCGGCGCCGCCGATAGCGGCGTGAAGGCGGCGATCGGCGCCGGAATCGCGGGCTGGAAGGGCGTCGAGGGCGACGGCGAGCGCTATGCCACCAACCGCGAACGCCAGGCCGAAATGAACAAGCGCGTGGCGACCGGCCAGGCCGAAATGAACAAGCGCGTGGCGACCGGCCAGGCCGACGAGAAATCCGCCGAACCGGCGGCCGATGCGGCACCCGAGAAGGAGTAACGACAGATGGCACACAAGAAGGCAGGCGGTTCCAGCCGCAACGGTCGCGACAGCGCCGGACGCCGGTTGGGCGTCAAGAAGTTCGGCGGCCAGGAAGTCGTGCCGGGCAACATCATCGTCCGCCAGCGCGGCACCAAGTGGTGGCCGGGCGAAGGCGTCGGGCTGGGACGCGACCACACCATTTTCGCCGTCTCCGAAGGCCGCGTGACGTTTCACAAGGGATTGAAGGGCCGTACCTTCATCTCGGTGACGCCGATGGCCGAAGCGGCCGAATAGCGCTTCGGCGCGGATGAATCCCGAAGGACCGGCAACCCTGGCCGGTCCTTTTTTCTTTTGTCGTATCAGTTGATCGGGTGCGCAATGACGATTGCCGGTCTGACATTGAAATGCGGCCGGCCGGGCAGGCCCCGATGAGCGGGATACTCGTGAACCAGCCCTTCATCGAGACGGCGCGCCTGCAACTGCGTCCGCCCCGTCCCGCCGATGCCGAGGCATTGTGGACGCTCACATCCGATCCGCGCGTCGCGCGCGCCACGCGGTCCATCCCCCATCCGCTGCCCGAAGGCGCGGTCGATGCGTTCATCGCCAGATCCGCGCATCCCGAACGGACCGAGGATGCCTGGATCATGGATGGCAGCCGGTCGGATCTGCCCGAGGTCGCGGGCGTCGTCGCGCTGACACCGATGGATCGCGCCCAGTCCGAAATCGCCTATTGGGTAGCGCCCGATCTTTGGAATACCGGCCTTGCATCCGAAGCGGTCGGCGCGCTTCTCGAAGCCAATCCGCAGGATTGCGCCACGGTGTTCGCAAGCGTCTTTCAGGACAACCCGATTTCCGCCCGCGTGCTGACCAATGCCGGTTTCGCCTATATCGGCGATGCCGAGGCCCTTTGCGCCGCGCGCGGCGGCGCCGTTCCGACATGGACCTATCTGCGCCGGATGCGCTGAGGCCGATGCCGTTGCGAACCGCGCGTCTGGTTCTGCGCGCCGCCGGACCCGCCGACGCCGCGGCCCTGGCCGATGGCGTGGGACATCTGAGCGTCGCGCGCTGGCTGGGCAGCGTTCCCTATCCCTATGGCATCGAGGATGCGGCTGGCTTCATCGAGGAGACGGCGTCTTCGCCGTGTCACTGGCTTGTCCTTCATTCCGACAGCCTCATCGGCGGCGTCTCTCTCGACGGGCAACTCGGCTATTGGCTGCGGCGCGACATGTGGGGGCAGGGCTTCGGGACCGAGATGCTGCGCCCCGTGCTCGACCTGCATTTCACGTGCTGCCACGACGATGTCGTCGCGTGGGTGCAGGACGGCAACGACCGATCCCTGCGCCTGCTGCGGCGGCTGGGGTTCCGGCGAACCGGCGACGGCCTGCGGGAAGCGGCGGCACTGGGACAGCCCGTCGCCTCCGGCCGGATGGCGCTGACGCGGTCGGTCTGGCTTGAGAACCAAACCGCCTTGCGTTAGGCGGCAGGTCAGCGCTGCGAAGGCATGTCCATGAAGTTTCTCGATCTGGCGAAGGTGACGGTCCGTTCGGGCAGCGGGGGCGCGGGCGCCGCATCCTTTCGGCGCGAGAAGTTCATCGAATACGGCGGCCCGGATGGCGGCGACGGCGGCGATGGCGGCGATGTCATCGTCGAGGCGGTGGACGGGCTGAACACGCTGATCGACTTCCGCTATCAGCAGCATTTCTTCGCGGGCAACGGCCAGCACGGCATGGGCCAGCAGCGGACCGGCGCGCGCGGCAAGGACATCGTGCTGCGCGTGCCCGTCGGAACCGAAGTGCTGGACACCGACGAGGAAACGGTGCTGGCCGACATGACCGCGCTGGGACAGCGCGTCGTTCTGGCCCATGGCGGCAATGGCGGATGGGGCAACCTGCGGTTCAAGTCGTCGACCAACCAGTCGCCGCGCCGCGCCAATCCCGGCCAGCCAGGGGTAGAACGTGAATTGTGGCTGCGGCTGAAGCTGATCGCGGATGCGGGGCTTCTGGGCCTGCCGAATGCGGGAAAATCCACCTTCCTGGCCGCGACGTCGAACGCGCGCCCCAAGATCGCCGATTATCCCTTCACCACGCTGCACCCCAATCTGGGCGTCGTCGGCATCGACGGGACCGAATTCGTCGTGGCGGACATTCCTGGCCTGATCGAGGGCGCACATGAAGGGCGCGGCATCGGCGACAGGTTTCTCGGCCATGTCGAACGCTGCGCAGTCCTGCTGCATCTTGTGGATGCGACGTCGCACGATGTGGCCGCGGACTGGCGCATCGTCATCGACGAGCTTGCGGCCTATGGCGGCGATCTGGCCGACAAGCCGCGGATCACCGCGCTGAACAAGATCGACGCGCTGGACGACGACGCCCGGATCGCGGCACGGGCCGCGCTTGAGGCGGTGGCAGGTCCGGTCATGGCCATGTCGGGGGTCAGCGGCGAAGGGCTGACCGACGTGCTGCGGGCCGTGCAGGCGCGGATCGGCGCGGACCGCCTGCGCCGGACGATGCCCGAGGAAGCGCCGTGGCGGCCCTGACCCTGCGGGATGCGCGTCGCGTCGTCGTCAAGATCGGCTCGGCCCTGCTGGTGGACCGCGCGACCGGAATGCTGCGCGGTCCTTGGCTGGACGCGCTGGCCTGCGACGTGACGCGGCTGCGCGATCGCGGGACCGAGGTGGTGCTGGTCTCGTCCGGGTCCATCGCGCTGGGGCGAGGAGTGCTGGGGTTGGGACAGGGCGCGCTGGCACTGGAACAGGCGCAGGCGGCGGCCGCCGTGGGGCAGATCCGCCTCGCCGGCGCCTATGAGGCCGCATTCGCCCCGCGCGGCGTCGTCACCGCCCAGATCCTCACCACGCTGGAAGACAGCGCCGACCGCCGCCGCTATCTCAACACGCGTGCGACGATGGCGACGCTGCTGCGGCAGGGCGCGCTGCCCATCGTGAACGAGAACGACACGGTCGCGACCGACGAGATCCGGTTCGGCGACAACGACAGGCTCGCCGCGCAGATCGCTGTGACCGTGGGGGCCGACCGGCTGGTGCTGCTGTCGGATGTGGACGGTTTCTACAGCGCGAACCCCGCACAAGACCCCGCGGCGCGGCGGTTCGACGTGATCGACGCCATCACCCCGCAGATCGAGGCGATGGCCGGCGATGCCGGATCGGGGCTGTCGAAGGGCGGTATGCGGACCAAGCTGATGGCCGCGCGCACGGCGACGGGCGCCGGTTGCGCGATGGCCATTGCCGAAGGATCGCGCATGGCCCCGCTGAAGGCGCTGGAAAACGGCGCGCCCGCCACATGGTTCACCGCGCAGACCGATCCGCAGACCGCGCGCAAGGCGTGGATTGCCGCGATGAAGCCGCAGGGATCCGTCACCGTCGATAGCGGCGCCGAGGCCGCGCTGGGGCAGGGCAAGTCGCTGCTGCCCGCCGGCGTGACGGGCGTGGCGGGGGCGTTCGGGCGCGGCGATCCAATCGCCATCGAGACCGCCGACGGGCGGGTTCTGGGCTGGGGCCTGGCGCGCTATGACGCGGCCGAGGCACGGGTTATCAAGGGGCGCCGGTCGTCCGAGATCGAGGCGCTGCTGGGCCATCCGGGCCGCGCGGCCCTGATCCATCGCGACGACATGGCGCTGTAATTCATCGCCCGACCAGGGAAGGGTTGACTGATGCTGGATACCACCGACATCCCCGCGCTGATGGCCGATATCGGGCAACGCGCCCGCACCGCGGCGCGTGTTCTGGCCGGTGCGGCCACGGCCGACAAGCGGGCCGCGCTGACGGGGGCGGCGGACGGGATGGGCCGCAACATCGCACAAATCCTCGAGGCGAATGCCAATGACATGGATCTTGCGCGGCAGAAAGGGCTGGACCGCGCGATGCTCGACCGTCTGGCGCTGGACGCGGTCCGGGTGCGCGCCATGCAGGACAGCCTGCGCGCCGTCGCCGCCCAGACCGATCCGGTGGGCGAGGTCACGGCCGAATGGGACCGGCCCAGCGGTTTGCATATACAGCGCGTGCGCGTGCCCATCGGGGTGATCGGCGTCATCTACGAATCGCGCCCCAACGTGACGGCCGATGCCGGCGCGTTGTGCCTGATGGCCGGCAACGCCGTTATCCTGCGGGGCGGATCGGAATCGCTGCATTCGTCCCAGGCGATCCATGCCTGCCTCGTCGAGGGGTTGCGGATGGCCGGTCTGCCCGAAGACGCGATCCAGCTTGTCCCGACCCGCGACCGCGCGGCGGTGGGCGAAATGCTGGCGATGACCGGCACCATCGACGTGATCGTGCCGCGCGGCGGCAAGGGCCTTGTCGGCCGCGTCCAGCGCGACGCGCGCGTGCCGGTCTTCGCGCATCTGGAAGGGATCGTGCACATCTATCTCGATGCCGACGCCGATCCCGAAAAGGCCCTGCGGATCGTGCTGAACGCCAAGACCCGCCGTCCGGGGATCTGCGGCGCGGCCGAATGCCTTCTGATCCACCGCGGCATCGTCGACGATATCGGCCAGGGCGTCGTCCGCGCGCTTCTCGATGCGGGGGTCGAGGTGCGCGCCGATACGCGGCTTTCGGCGATCGAGGGCACCGTTGCGGCGGATTCGTCCGACTGGGGCCGCGAATACCTCGACATGACGATCGCCGCGCGGGTCGTCGCGGATATGGACGAGGCGATGGATCACATCGCCCGGCACGGGTCGAACCACACCGATTGCATCGTGACCGAGAATGCGGAAGCGGCCGCGCGATTCCTGTCGCGGGTGGACAGCGCCATCGTCATGCACAACGCATCGACCCAGTTCGCGGACGGGGGCGAATTCGGGATGGGCGCCGAGATCGGCATCGCCACGGGGCGACTGCATGCGCGCGGCCCGGTGGGCGCTACGGAACTGACGACGACGAAATATGTCGTCAGGGCGGACGGCGCGCTCAGGCCGTGAGGATCAGCGCATCCGCCTGCCGCTGCACGCCGATGGGCCGGGCCAGCCTGTCGGCGGCATCGCGTGCCAGGGCGAAATGCACCTCGGCCGGGGCGGGCAGGCCATCGGGACGGCCCGTCAGCGCAGTCCAGCAATCCCCGTCCATCCGCATCCGCGTTGCGCGTCCTTCCAGCCGCCAGCGCCCGGCTGTCAGGTCGGCGGCGACCGTGCCGCCCCAGGGCATCGCCGTTTCGCAACACAGCAGCAGCAGGAAGGCCAGCCGCGCCTCATCCCGCGCCAGATCGGTCTCGGGGCGCCAGTCCACCTGCAATCCGCGCCCCTTTCCGATCCCGCGCAGGATCGACACCGCCTCGGACCGGGCGATGGTCTGGCCGGGCTGCACGGCGCCGAAGGCCACCCGGAACAACCGGATGCGGGCATTGGCGTTCTCGACCGATTCCGCGATCAGCGCCAGTTCGGGCGTTGCCTGGGCACCCGACATCTGCATCAATTCGACCCCGTTGGCGATGGCGCCCAAGGGCGAGACGAGATCGTGGCAGATACGCGAGCTGACCAGCGGAGCAAGATCGCCCTCGACACGCCCGGTCAATGCGGCGCCCCCGGCCGGCATACAGCGGGCCACCCCATGAACGCCCTGCTGGAGCCGGGCATGATCGTCCGCCATCCCGATCGTCCCGATTGGGGCGACGGGCAGGTGCAGTCGAATATCGGCGGACGGATCACGGTGATGTTCCGCGATGCGGGCAAGGTGGTGGTGGACGGAACGCGCGTGGACCTGATCATCGTCTCATCCTGACTCGTCTATAGGTTGATCGTCCTACCCAGTGTCATCGCCCGCCGGCTGTCAACCTGCCGGCCTTGCGGCAGGCGCCGGTTGTCAAGCCCGGTGTTGCATCCTAGAAGCAGGTCGCCGGATCGCAGCCGATTGCACCGTCCTGCCCCATGCCGGAGCGTTGCCGTTCCATGATCCTTCATACCCCCCGCTTCGCCGTGCGTCCTGCGCGCGATGCCGACGATGTCCTGGCGGCGCAACGTCTGCGATACGCGATCTTCGTCGGCGAACTCGGCGGCACGGGCGATGGGGTGGATCATGCCGCGCGGCTGGAACGGGACGAATTCGACACCCATTGCGACCATCTGCTGCTGGAGGATCTGGCCCGCCCCGAAGGCGAGCGTGTGGTCGGCGTCTATCGCCTGCTGCGCGGCGAGGTCGCGGGGGCGGGGCCGGGCTTCTGTTCGGCGCGCGAATACGATCTGGCGCCGCTTCTGGACAGCGGGCGCAATTTGCTGGAACTGGGCCGATCCTGCCTGCATCCCGCCTATCGCGGCAGCATGGCGATGCATCACCTCTGGGTGGGGCTGGCCGATTATGCCCGACAGCATGACACCGGCATCCTGTTCGGCGTCGCCTCGTTTCCCGGTACCGATACGGACGCTCTGGCGGCGTCGCTATCGGTGCTTCATCACCGCCATCTCGCGCCGCCCCACCTGCGGGTTCGTGCGCGGCCGCCCGGCGCGGTGCCCATGAACTCGCGGCTCCTGGACAGGATCGACCGCGTCGCGGCCATGCGCGCGGTGCCCCCGCTGATCAAGGCGTATCTGCGGCTTGGCGGCGTGGTGGGGGATGGCGCGTTCGTCGATCGGGCCTTCAACACGGTGGATGTCTGCATGGTTCTGGATGCCGGGTGCCTCGACGCGATGCGGGCGGCGATCTATCGGCGCGACGGCCGATGACATGGCGATCCGACATCGCCCCGCCCGAACCGCGCATCGACCTGTCGGGATGGACGCGCGCGATCCTGCGCGGCGCGGTCCTGCTGCCCCTGCTGGCGGGCGGGTTGCTGGCGGTGTCGCTGCTGAAATCGACGAACCGCCGCGCGGCGGTCGCCAGCGCCGTGTCGGGCATGGCGCTGACCGTGATCGGCCTGCGGGTCGAGGCGGTGGGCCGTGCCATGACGATGCCCGGCGCGCTGGTGGCCAACCATGCGTCTTGGCTGGATATTCTGGTGCTCAGCGCCTGCGGCCGCGTGACCTTCGTGTCGAAGGCCGAAGTCGCGGACTGGCCGGGCATCGGCCGGATCGCGCGCGCGACAGGCACGCTTTTTATCCGCCGCGACCGACGCGAGGCCACCGCCCAGCGCGCCGCAATCGCCGACCGGATCGCCCGGAACGAAAGGCTGCTGTTCTTCCCCGAAGGCACATCGACGGACGGCCAGCGGGTGCTGCCCTTCAAGACGACCCTCTTCGCCGCTTTCGCGGGCCAGCCTTTGTGGATCCAGCCCGTCACCGTGATCTATGACGCGCCCCCCGGCGCCGATCCGCGTCTTTACGGCTGGTGGGGCGACATGGCGCTCGGCCCTCACCTGCTGCGGATGTTGTCGCTCAAGCGCCACGGCAGGGTCAGGGTCATCCGCCATGCGCCCATCGACGCCGCGGCCCATCCCGACCGCAAGGCGTTGGCGCAAGCCTGCGAGGACGCGGTTCGCGCGCCGTTCGAGGTTCAGGGCAACAGTTTGGCAACGTAAGGCGGCAGCGCGAACGCGCCCTTATGCACCTCGGCGCTGTAATAGCCGAAGGTCAGCCCGCTGGCGGCGACCCGGCGGGACAGGTCCGCCATGTCGGTCCTGCGCGCATCGCCGTCCGTTCCCCATCCGAACGCCATTGCCCCGCCGGCATAGGTCGGCACCGTCGCCAGATAGCAGGTCGCGTCCGCGAAGATCTGCGAAAAGGCCCGCATCGTGCCGCGCAATTCCTCGGGTTGCAGGAACGGCACGCCGTTCTGCGTCACAAGGATGCCGCCCGGTGCCAGGGCCCGCGCCGCATGACCATAGAAATGATCGGTGAACAGAACCTCGCCCGGTCCGACCGGATCGGTGCTGTCCACGATGATGACGTCGAAGCCCCCTTCGGTCCTTCGCACGTAATCGGCACCGTCCGCGATGACGACCTCAAGCCGCGGATCGTCGAACGCCCCATCCGAAATCGCAGGCAGGTATTCGCGCGAAAAGTCGATCACGCCCGCGTCGATCTCGACCATGGTGACGCTGCCGACCGGATGGCGCAGCACCTCGCGCGCCATGCCGCCATCGCCGCCGCCTACGATCAGCACCCGTTTTGCGGTGCCGTGAGCGAAGATCGGCACATGCGTCAGCATCTCGTGATAGATGAACTCGTCGCGTTCCGTCACCTGCACCACGCCGTCCAGCGTCAGGACGCGCCCGAAGGTCGGGTTCTCGATCACCCGCAGGCGCTGGTGGCCGGTCGCGTCCTCGTAAAGCACCCGCTCCACCCGCAGGGCCTGGCTATGATCCTCGTGCAGACGCTCCACGCTCCATCCGGTCATGTCGGTCATAGGGGGCCTCCGGTCAGGGGAAATGTCGCGATCCGTTCCCACGGACCGCCGCGGTAGTGCCACAGGATCAGCCGGTCGGCCAGCCCGTCCCAGGGAACGAGGCCCGCGCGAAGGGCCGCCTGCGTCGCCAGCGCCGTGCCGCGATCCGCCTTGTTCTGCAAGGTGACATGCCACCGCCTGCGTCGGTCGTCGCTTGCGGTCAGGGTGCCGCGCCAGCGCCGCCGCAGCGCATCGTGCAGCGGGTCCGCGCCCGGCATGTCCAGATCGACCGCCGCACCGCCGCCGAAATCGAGGATCCCGCGCGCGGTGAAGGGCAGGGGCGGGGTCGTATCGCAGACAAAGGCGATGTCCCCGACGATCCGGTTCAGCAAAACGGGATCGAGCTGCTGGAACAGCGTGATGTGGACGGGAATGAAGTTGCGTGACGGCGGAAAGTATCGCTGACGCAGGGGTTCGAGCCGCGCAAAGCTGCCCGGATCGAAACCCAGCGTCAGGATCACCGTCCGGCCGTCAGGCCGCGGCCACGTCCGTCACCACCCCGTCGCCCCGACGCAGCGACCGCACCCGCACGTCGTCGGTGGCGAAGGCCGCCTTCAGCACGTCGACCGACCGCCAGGGATCCGCGTCGCCGCACATGAACACGTCGAACGCGCCGTAACCGATTTCCGGCCAGGTGTGGACGCTGATATGGCTTTCGGCCAGCACCGCCACGCCGCTGACGCCCTGCGGACTGAACTTGTGCGTATGGATGTGCAGCAGGGTCGCGCCGCATTCGCTCACGCAGTCGCGAAACGCGCGCTGGATCCGCGCCTCGTCGTCGAGGCCGTGGCCGTTGACCACCTCGATGATAAGGTGACGGCCCGCGAATACGCGGCCATCCTCGCGAATGAAGTGATCGTCACGATCGTCGCGCAGAACTTCTGCCGACACGTTGGTGTCTTCCGCTTGGGCGCCAGTCTCCAGACCGATCCCCAGTTGGAAGAGGTTGGAGCCCGTCATGGCACACCCCTTCTTTCCAGTAGATTGAAATCCGTGGTCCCTTAGCGCCCCCCCCTGGACCGCACACCGCGCGACAGGGGTTGGGATCGGTCCCTTAGAAGTAGGTCAGAGATAGGGGGGCGGGTCCGGCGATGCAAGCACTTTCACAGGGTAGGCAAGCACGATACGTGGGGTATTGGAGTACCTAATTTACAGGGTGTTGTTTTCATTGCGAATATGGCATTGGAACACCATTGACGACGCTTCGCCATGGTATAGAACCCCCGCATCCGATCCGGGCGGCGCGGGCTGCCCCATTGCGACAGGACAGAAAATGAAGACCTTCACCGCTACCCCGGCGGATATCGACAAGCGCTGGATCCTGATCGACGCCGAGGGCGTCGTTCTGGGCCGCCTTGCGTCGATCATCGCCATGCGACTGCGCGGCAAGCACAAGCCGTCCTTCACGCCCCATATGGATATGGGCGACAACGTCATCGTCATCAACGCCGACAAGGTGCAGCTGACCGGCAACAAGCGGATGAAACCGCATTACTGGCATACCGGCCATCCGGGCGGCATCAAGTCGCGCACCACCGGCCAGATCCTCGAAGGCAAGCACCCCGAACGCGTGGTTATGCAGGCCGTCAAGCGGATGCTGCCCGGCGGACCGCTCAGCCGTCAGCAGATGACCCATCTGCGCGTCTATGCGGGAACCGAACATCCCCACGACGCGCAATCGCCCGAGACGCTGGACGTCCGCGCGATGAACGCCAAGAACACGCGGGAGGGCTGACCATGGCCGAACAGATTACGTCGCTGGAAGAGCTGAACGAAGCCGTCCAGGGCACCCCCCTCGACGCGGCGCCCCAGGTGCAGCGCGAACCCGTGCGCGACGAGCACGGGCGCGCCTATGCGACCGGCAAGCGCAAGGATGCGGTCGCCCGCGTCTGGATCAAGCCGGGCCGGGGCAGCGTCACAGTCAACGGCAAGGACGTGAACGCCTATTTCGCGCGTCCCGTGTTGCAGATGATCCTCAAGCAGCCGTTCACCGTCGCCAATGTCGAAGGGCAGTTCGACGTTGTGGCCACCGTCAAGGGCGGCGGCCTGTCGGGGCAGGCGGGCGCCGTCAAGCATGGCGTCAGCAAGGCATTGCAGCTTTACGATCCAACGCTGCGCGGCGCGCTGAAGGCCGCGGGCTTCCTGACCCGCGACAGCCGTGTGGTCGAGCGCAAGAAATACGGCAAGGCCAAGGCGCGCAAGAGCTTCCAGTTCTCCAAGCGCTGATCGCCCGGCGCTTTGCGCCTATGGATTATCGAAACGGCCGGGGTTCTGCCGGAGCCATTCCGACTTGTAGGACACGGGCGGCAGGAAACTGTCGCCCGTGTTCCGTTTCAGGCCGTCATCGACCCTGAAGTTTTGCCCACATCGGCGTGCCGTGGAACAGCCACGGTTGGTAGAGAATCCTGGCGAGGTTGGGCAGGTGAGGACGGTCGTCCCGTCGGCGGTCTCGCTTCTTCTTGGCGGCTTCAGCGAGCCTTCCACCTTCTCGGCGGTCTCCGCTTCCTGCCCCGAATCCTTCGGTTGCGATGGCTGCTGGACGCCCATCCGCATCGCCGGAGTGGTCCGGGCGACCTTGTTGGCGCGCCTCTTCGGCACAAAGATCACCTTGTCCGTGCCGGGCACCGTGAGGCGCCTCAACTGTTCGCCATTCTCTGCTGGACCAGCGCCATCTTCAGCAGCGCCAGTCGCTGGGCCTTCCGCAGTCGAAGCATCCGCCTCCAGAGGCGTTCTGTAGGGTCTCCAGTCGAAGAAGTTGTAGTGCACGCGCCATATGTTCATCAGGGCGATCAGAACGCGCGGATTGTAGGCGGCTCCGTTGATGTATGAGGCGCCCACACGAGAGCTGCAACCGCCCGCACGCTGGATGATACTGACGCGCTCGCGGATCGCGTT
>NZ_AMGO01000003.1 GCF_000299575.1 Oceaniovalibus guishaninsula JLT2003 | reverse complement strand
AGACCCGGTAATGCCGACCGGCACTGTTAAGTGGTTCAACACGACCAAAGGCTATGGCTTCATCGCGCCCGATGACGGGGGCAAGGACATCTTCGTCCACATCTCGGCGGTCGAACGCGCGGGGATGACCGGCCTCGCCGACAACCAGAAGGTCCGCTATGAGCTGATCTCGGGCCGGGACGGCCGCGAATCCGCGGGCGATCTTCAGGCGCTGTAACAGGATGGCGGCCCCCGCCGGGGCCGCGATCCGCAGATGCGAAGACCGGCGTGCGGGGCTAGAGAAGATCGCGCTGCACGTCCTCGTCCCAACCCAGCCAGAGCCTGCCGTCTCGGGCGATCACCGGACGCTTCATGACGGCGGGGTGTTCGCGCAGTTGGGCGTCCGCCTCGCTGGCCTTCATCCAGTCTGAAAACCCGCGATAGGTGGTCGATTGCCGGTTGACCAGGCGATCCCCGAATTCAGCCAGAAGCGGCGCCCATTCGGCATCGGACAGCGGGTCGGCGCGCACGTCGCGGAAGCCGACATCGTAGCCCGCATCCTGCAACGCGCGGCGCGCCTTCTTGCAGGTGTCGCAGGTCGGCAGGCCGTAGATCGTCAGGTGGGTCATGCGGTGTCCTTCATCCAGACGGCGCTGAATTCGCGCCATTCGCCGGCGCTCATCCCGCTGGTTTCCTGCGTGACCCCTTCGCCGCGCAGCATGCGGTGCAGGCAGTCCATGCCGCGCGCCGACAGGGTCGTGCCGCCCAGGCGGTAATCCCGAAACGCGGACCAGGCGGCCGGCACCCAGTCGGCGACGATGGCGCAGACGCTGTCGGCATAGGCGCGAATTTCCATCTGCGCATGAGGATCGGCGCGCAACCGCAGGAAATGGAACAGGTTGTGCAGGTCGGTCTTCCAGTACCATTGGGTATAGATGCTGGCCGGCAGGTTCATCCGCGCCAGTTCCCGCGCCAGGTTGAGGCCGTTTTCGTCCAGCATCTCTTCGTAATGGTCATAGGCACGGTCGGCGTCCTGACGCAGGATGTCCAGCACGCGCTGCGCCCGGTCGCCTTCCAGCACGGCGCCGCGCCCCTGGTTGTTCGTCGTGCTTTGCGCCGCCAGCGCCGAGGGGTCGGGCACATAGAATTCGCGGTCGAGGATCGAGTAGCGCGCGGAATATTCGTTCACGTTAGCGGTGCGGTGGCGGATCCATTGGCGCGCGACGAAGACCGGCAGCTTCACATGCAGCTTGATCTCGCACATCTCGAACGGGGTGGAATGCCAGTGCCGCATCAGATAGCGGATCAGCCCCTCGTCGTTCTGGACCGACCGCGTGCCGCGCCCATAGCTGACGCGGGCGGCCTGACAGATCGCCGAATCGTCGCCCATATAGTCGATCACCCGGACGAATCCGTGATCCAGCACCGGATGCACGCGGTAGAGATGCTGCTCGATCCCGTCGCTGACGGCGCGCAGGGTCTGGCGGGGCGATCCACGGGCGGCGTCGATCTGGGCCTGCTGATCGGCGGTGACGGACATGGCGATTCCCGGTTGCTGCGAGGGGCGCATCCTAGCGGCGGCGGCGCTGTTCACAAGTGGCGCGGCAATGCTAGGTTGCGCCCATCGAAGGGAGACCGGAATGGGAATTCAATATCTGCACACGATGGTGCGCGTGAAGGATCTGGAGCGGACGAAGGCTTTCTTCGAGCTGCTGGGCCTGACCGAGACGCGCCGGATGGAGAACGAGAAGGGCCGCTTCACGCTGGTCTTCATGGCGCCGCCCGGACAAAAGAATGCGGCGGTGGAACTGACCTATAACTGGGACGGGGACGAAGGGCTGCCGTCGGACAGCCGCCATTTCGGGCACCTCGCCTATCGGGTCGATGACATCTACGAGATCTGTCAGCACCTGATGGACAACGGCGTGACCATCAACCGACCGCCGCGCGACGGGCACATGGCCTTCGTCCGTTCGCCCGACAACGTGTCGATCGAACTGTTGCAGCGCGGCGATCCGAAAGAGCCGGCCGAACCCTGGGCCAGTATGGAAAATACCGGCCACTGGTAAGGCACCGCCCCGCGCAAGGCGGGGTTAGTAGATATAGCGGATCTGGTCGGTCCAGTAGCGTTCCACGCGCTTCAGCGTGACGTTGATCTGTTCGATCCGATCCGCGCCCAGAACGTCGCGCGACTGAAGCCCGTCGGCATGGCGCGCGAAAAGCGCGCGCACGGCATCGGCGACGGCACGCCCCTTGGCCGTCAAGCGGACGCGCACGGCGCGGCGGTCGATTTCGCATCGCTGGTGGTGCATATAGTCCATATCGACCAGCTTTTTCAGGTTATAGCTGACATTCGAGCCCTGGTAGTAGCCGCGCGACTTCAGCTCGCCCGCGGTCACTTCGTTTTCGCCGACGTTGAACAGCAGCAGCGCCTGCACCGGGTTGATTTCCAGAACGCCCACACGCTCGAACTCGTCCTTGACGACATCGAGCAGCAGGCGGTGCAGGCGTTCGACCAGCGACAGCGTGTCGAGATATTCGGCCATGAAGCCGCGTTCCTGCCGGGCGGGCATTCTTTCGTGAACGGTCATCGTGTCCTCGGTTTCTGATCCTGGACGCAGATTGACCCGAAATATCCTAAGATAGTGTCAAGTTCGCCCCGTTTCCGCAGGCCGGAGACGGGCAAGCGCATGATCCGCGATCCGTCCCACTAGACCGGCGAAACGGTCGGGGGCGGCCGCCTGTCCGCTGACCCAGCGGTAAAGATCCTGATCGTTCTCGTCCAGCAGGGCGTCGTAAAGGGCCAGGTCGGCATCGTCCATAATGGCAAGCCTTTCGTCGGCATAATGGCCCAGCACGATGTCCATTTCCTTGGTGCCCCGATGCCACGAGCGCATGCGCAGCCGCCGGAGCCGGATTTCGGCGTCGGAATGTTCTGTCATCGACCGCTTCCCTTGATTGCGTCGGGACCAGACCCTAGGACGGACCGCAACGACATGCCACGGGAGACGGCGATGGCCTTTCTGTCCGCAAAGCTGGACCGCGTGAAACCGTCGCCGACCATCGCCGTCACGCAAAGGGCGGCCGAGCTGCGCGCCGCTGGCCGCGATGTCATCGGCCTTGGCGCGGGCGAGCCCGATTTCGACACGCCGCAGCATATCCGCGACGCGGCCGCGCGCGCGATGGCCGAGGGGCATACCCGCTATACCGCCGTCGACGGCATCCCCGAATTGAAGCGCGCGATCTGCGACAAGTTCGCGCGCGACAACGGGCTGGAATACGCGCCCGCGCAGGTCAGCGTCGGGACGGGCGGCAAGCAGATCCTGTTCAACGCGCTGATGGCGACGCTGGATCCCGGCGACGAGGTGATCGTTCCCGCCCCCTATTGGGTCAGCTATCCCGACATGGTGCTGCTGGCGGGCGGCACGCCGGTGACGGTGCCGTGCGGGATCGAGACCGGCTTTCGCATGACGCCCGAGCAACTCGAGGCGGCGATCACGCCGCGCACCAAGTGGCTGATCTTCAACTCGCCCAGCAACCCCACCGGCGCGGGATACGACCGCGACAGGCTGCGCGCGCTGACCGACGTACTGATGCGGCATCCGCATGTCTGGGTGATGACCGACGACATGTACGAGCATCTGGCCTTCGACGGTTTCACGTTCTGCACGCCCGCAGAGGTGGAACCGGGACTCACGGACCGGACGCTGACCTGCAACGGGGTCAGCAAGGCCTATGCGATGACCGGCTGGCGGATCGGCTATGCGGCGGGGCCCGAACGCCTGATCGCGGCGATGCGCAAGATCCAGTCGCAAAGCACGTCGAACCCCTGTTCGATCAGCCAATGGGCGGCGGTCGAGGCGCTGAACGGGCCGCAGGACTTCCTGCGCGACTGGTGCGCGGTCTTCCAGCGGCGGCGCGATCTGGTGGTGGCGGCGCTGAACGCCTGCGACGGGGTCGTCTGTCCAGTGCCGGACGGCGCGTTCTATGTCTATCCGTCCATCGCGGGCTGCATCGGGCGGACCAGCGCCGGGGGCACCCTGATCGACAGCGACGAGGCATTCGCCACCGCCCTGCTGGACGAGGAAGGCGTGGCCGTCGTCTTCGGCGCGGCCTTCGGCATGTCGCCGAATTTCCGCGTCAGCTATGCGACATCGGATGCGGTGCTGACCGAGGCATGCGGGCGCATCGCACGGTTCTGCGCGGGGCTGCGCTGACGCGGGCGGATCTGGAACTCGGGCCGCGGGCGGGCTAAGCGGGCCGCGACCTGCCAGCCCAAAGGACCGCGCCGATGACATCCTCACCCCTCCGCCTCGGGATTGCCGGTCTGGGAACCGTGGGGCGGGGCGTCGTGCAGATCGTGCAGCGGCACGGCGATCTGCTGGCCGCCCGTGCCGGACGGCCCGTCGTCATCACCGCCGTCTGCGCCCGCGACCGCACCCGCGACAGGGGCATGCGCCTGGGTGACTACGCATGGGAGGACGACGCATCGGCCCTGGCGCGGCGCGGCGACGTGGACGTTCTGGTCGAGCTGGTGGGCGGCGACGACGGCCCGGCCAAGGCGGCGGTAGAGGCCGCCATCGCCGCCGGCAAGGACGTGGTGACGGCCAACAAGGCGCTTCTGGCCCATCACGGACAGGCGCTGGCCGAGGCGGCCGAGGATGCGGGCCGCGTCCTGCGGTTCGAGGCGGCGGTCGCGGGCGGCATCCCTGTCGTCAAGGCGCTGACCGAAGGGTTGGCCGGCAACGCCATCACCCGCGTGATGGGCGTCATGAACGGCACCTGCAACTATATCCTGACGCGGATGCAGTCCGAGGGCCTGCCCTATGAGGCGGTGTTCGACGAAGCCGCCGATCTGGGCTATCTCGAGGCGGATCCGGCGCTGGACGTGGGCGGCATCGACGCGGGCCACAAGCTGGCGCTGCTGGCCGCCATCGCCTTCGGCACCCGGCCCGATTTCCCCAGCGTCGCGCTGGAAGGAATCGAGCGGATCAGCATCGACGACATCCACCGCGCCGCCGATCTGGGCTATCGCATCAAGCTGCTGGGTGTCGCCCGGATGACCGGGCGGGGACTGGAACAGCGCATGTCGCCCTGCCTCGTGCCCGCGACATCGCCGCTGGGGCAGTTGCAGGGGGCCACCAACATGTGTGTGCTGGAAGGCGACGCGTCGGGACCGATCGTGCTGCGCGGCGCGGGGGCGGGCGAAGGACCGACCGCCAGCGCCGTGCTGTCGGACGTAATGGACATCGCGCGCGGCAACCGCGTCAGCACCTTCGGCCAGCCCGCCCGTTCGCTGGCCACGGCGAAGCCCGCCGGGGCGACCGCGCCCGCGCCCTTCTATCTGCGGATGGAACTGCTGGACAAGCCGGGCGCCTTGGCCCGCATCGCCGCCTGTCTGGGCGAGGCGGGCATCTCGATCGACAGGATGCGGCAATACGATCACCCCGGCCCCACCGCGCCGGTGCTGGTCGTCACGCATCGCGCGATGCGCGCCAGCCTCGACGAGGCCATCGCCCGAATGGACCGGACCGCCGTTCTGGTCGGCACGCCCATAGCCCTGCGGATCGAGGAGGTCGGCGACTGATCCGCGCCCATCGGACGGCCCGTTTCCGGTAACAACCTTGTGCGTGGCGCGGCCCGCGCGCTAGACCCAGCGCAGCATCGCCGGCGCCCGTCCGGCCATCAGCCCGAAGGACAGATCATGGCCGCCACACCCGATTTCAACGACCGCATGCTATCGCTCGGCCTGGCCCGCGTCAGCGAAGCCGCGGCCATCGCCAGCGCCGGCTGGGTCGGGCGCGGCGACGAGAAAGCCGCCGACCAGGCCGCCGTCAACGCCATGCGCGACCAGTTGAACAAGCTGGACATCGCCGGTGTCGTCGTCATCGGCGAGGGCGAGCGCGACGAGGCGCCGATGCTGTTCATCGGCGAGGAGGTCGGCACGCAGAACGGCCCCGCCGTGGACATCGCGCTGGATCCGCTGGAAGGCACGACGCTGACCGCCAAGGACATGCCCAACGCGCTTACGGTGATCGCCATGGGGCCGCGCGGGTCGATGCTGCATGCGCCCGATGTCTATATGGACAAGCTGGCCGTCGGTCCGGGGTTCAGGACCGGCGTGGTGACGATGGACATGTCGCCGTCCGAGCGGGTCAGCGCGCTGGCCGCGGCCAAGGGCGTCAGCACCCACGACATCACCGTCTGCGTGCTGGAACGCCCCCGCCACGAGGACATGATCGCCGAAATCCGCACCACGGGTGCCGCGATCCGGCTGATCACCGACGGCGACGTGGCGGGCATCATCCATTGCGCCGAATCGGAAAAGACCGGCATCGACATGTATATGGGATCGGGCGGCGCTCCCGAGGGCGTTCTGGCCGCCGCCGCACTGAAATGCATGGGCGGGCAGATTTTCGGACGGCTGATCTTCCGCAACGACGACGAGAAGGGCCGCGCGAAGAAGGCGGGGATCACCAACCTCGACCGCGTCTATACCCGCGACGACATGGTGACGGGCGACGTCATCTTCGCGGCGACCGGCGTGACCGACGGGTCGATCCTGCCGGGGATCAGGCGCGAGCCTGGCTATCTGACCACCGAGACGATCCTGATGCGGTCCAAGACCGGATCGGTGCGGCGGATGATCTATCGCAATCCGGTGAAATAGCGCCGCGCGGGCTATCCCCTGACCGGCGGGGCGGCTAGGATCGGGGCATCGCCCCACATGCCGCCAGACCGAGTGCCGCCTTGCCCCGCGACCATTCCGCCACCGCCTTTCTGGGCGTCGAAACCTCGCTGACGGGGCGCCGTTGGATCGGCCCGACGGCCGAGAACGACCGGCTGTCCGAGGCGATGATCCAGCGCACCGGCCTGCCCGACCCGGTGGCCCGTATCCTGGCCGCGCGCGGCATCGCCCCCGAGGATGCCGAGGCGCATCTGGCCCCTGCCCTGCGCGACCTGCTGCCCGATCCGCTGTCGCTGCGCGACATGGATGCGGCGGCTGCACGTCTGCTGTCGGCCCTGGAACGGCGCGAACGCATCGCGGTCTTCGGGGATTACGACGTCGACGGTGCGGCCTCCTCGGCCCTGCTGCTGACTTGGCTGCGGCAGATGGGCCACCGCGCGACGCTCTATATTCCCGACCGCATCGACGAAGGGTATGGGCCTAACGAGGCCGCGATGGCGACGCTTGCGCGCGATCACGATCTGATCGTCTGCGTCGATTGCGGAACGCTGTCGCACGGCCCCATCGCCGCTGCGCGCGGCGCCGACGTGATCGTGCTGGACCATCATCTGGGGGGCGAGACGCTGCCGGAATGCGTCGCCGTGGTGAACCCGAACCGGCAGGACGAATCCGGCGATCTGGGCCATCTTTGCGCCGCCGCCGTGGTGTTCCTGCTGCTGGTCGAGACGAACCGGCGCCTGCGCGAGCGGGGCCGGCAGGGGCCGGACCTGCTGGCGATGCTGGACATGGTGGCGCTGGCGACGGTTGCCGATGTCGCGCCGCTGGTCGGGGTCAACCGCGCCTTCGTGCGGCAGGGGTTGCAGGTGATGGCGCGGCGCGACCGCCCCGGCCTGACGGCGCTGGCCGATGTCGGGCGGATGGACCGCGCGCCGCGGGCGTATCATCTGGGGTTCCTGCTGGGCCCTCGCGTCAACGCGGGCGGACGGATCGGGCAGGCCGATCTGGGCGCGCGGCTGTTGGCCACCGACGATCCGCACGAGGCCGCGGCGCTGGCGGCGAAACTGGATGCGCTGAATACCGAGCGGCGCGCGATCGAGGAACAGGTGCGCGCCGCCGCGCTGGCGCAGATCGAGACGCGCGGCACGGACGGCCCCTTGGTCTGGGCCGCCGGCGAGGGATGGCATCCGGGCGTCGTCGGGATCGTCGCCGCCCGTCTCAAGGAAGCGACGGGCCGACCGGCGGTAGCGATCGGCCTGAATGACGGGATCGGCAAGGGATCGGGCCGGTCGATCGCCGGGATCGATCTGGGGGCCGCGATCCACCGGCTCGCGGCCGAGGGGCTGCTGCTGAAGGGCGGCGGACACCGGATGGCGGCGGGCCTGACGGTAGAGGCCGACCGGATCGAGGCGGCGATGGACCGGCTGGCGGCGCTGCTGGATCGCCAGGGCGCCGCGCAGGGCGAGACGCGGGCGCTGACGCTGGGCGGATTGCTGCATCCCCGCGCCGCCACGCCCGAGTTGATCGCGCATCTGGAACGGGCCGGGCCGTTCGGCATGGGCGCCCCTGCCCCGCGGTTCGCCTTTGCCGATTGCCGGATTGTCGATTGCCGCACCGTGGGCGACGGGCACCTGAAGATCGCGCTGGCGGGCGACGACAACCTGCGGCTCGACGGGATCGCCTTCGGCGCGGCGTCGGGTCCGATGGGTGCGGCGTTGATGGGTCATGCGGGCGCACGCTTCCATCTGGCCGGGCGGCTCGACCTCAATCACTGGCAGGGCCGCAGCCGCCCGCAATTGCAGCTGGAGGACGCGGCCCCCGCCTGACCGGCGACGATGAAAAATCGCCCGCCAACGCCTGAAAATTGGCTTGCACCCCCCCGCCGCTTTGCCTATTCCCTGCCGCCAGTGGCCCGTTCGTCTATCGGTTAGGACGCCAGGTTTTCAACCTGGAAAGAGGGGTTCGATTCCCCTACGGGCTGCCACCTTCCCCCATTTCATGCGCGATGGACCGCCTCGACGCCGTCGGGTTCGGTCGATCCGTCCGGCCGTGCTCGTCCCTGCCAGCTGACCGGGAACCCCGGCCATGCCGTGCCGTTGGAACCGACACGCGCCGGCGGTCTGCGACGATGGATGGCACCGCGGGCATGCCCGGACCACCAACAAGGCGACCAGAATGTCCTATATCCGCTTCGGCCTGATGATCCTCACCTCGACCGTGGTGATGTTCGTCCTGATGTATCTCAACACCTATGCCTGGGAGCATGTCTTCTTCTCCGAGACGCGCACCTACATGGCGATCATGATGGGCGCGACGATGGCGGTCGTCATGCTGGCCTTCATGCTGGGCATGTATTCCGACAAGCGGTTGAACCTGGCCATCTTCGCGGGGTCGGTTGTCGTCTTTGCGCTGTCGCTCTGGCTGGTGCGCAGTCAGGTCACGGTTTCGGGGCCAAGTTACATGCGGGCGATGATCCCGCATCATTCTATCGCCATCATGACTTCGGAACGGGCGCAGATCCGCGATCCTCGCGTGCGCAAACTGGCCGACGAGATTATCGCCGCCCAACGGCGCGAAATTGCCGAGATGCGCTATCTCATCGCCGACATCACCGGCGGAAATCTGGTAGACAGTGTCTATCGCGACCCCCCTGCCGAGCCGGGCACGGTCGAGGATGCCCTGGCGAACACGCTGATCTCGACCCTCGATCTTGCGCCGCTGCCGGCGGCAGAGGCCGCCGGCCTGATTGGTTCGAACGCCGCCTGCACCTTCAACCGCAGCCCCGAGACCGACCCGATCCTGTGGGCCGACCCCGAAAGCGGCACCGCCGCCGTCAAGCTGAACGGCGTGCTTGTGCCGCTGATGACCGATGCCGCCGACGGCGCGCGCTTCACGGCCCCCGGCATCGCCGTCGCGCTTCGCCCCTTGGGCGATGACGCCGACTGGCGCGCCGATGCCGAACTGGTCTTTGCCCTCGATCAAGGTCTGACCGTCGGCTATCGCGGTTTTTACGACTGCGAGGTGGGCTGATATCTGCGGATCAACGCGGGCCAAGTCGTAGGGCCGTCAGATAGATCGCATGACCGGATGGACTGCGATTTTCTTGATCTCCTGACACAGTAATTATGCGGTCAAATCGGGAACTGAAAAAGAAGAACGACATGACGATGGTGGGCCATTGGATTTTCATGGCCGCCTTGTGCGATCTCGCGATCGGAAGGGGGCGCGCTGCAGGTGGCACGTGGGGAATCATCTGGCGGCAGGTAGAACGCCAGAGAGAGATCCAATGCCTCGAGCGCAGCAAGCGCCTCTCTTCGTCGTTTGCCGTCCGTCACGCGGCCAGTAGTGTGCCACGACCTCAGGGTGTCCGCGGCGGCCATCACTTCGGACGTCTCCGCATGGCCCGGGCGTGAAGGGATGATCGTTCTCAGGGAGTCCGAGCCGGGGTCTAGCGAACCGTTGTAGATGCCGTCAATGACGTCGAGGATCGTTTCGACGGCGGCCTCGGAGGCCAGGATGTCCAGCTGGAGTTCCTGCTTGGCCCGCATCGTGGGCTCCAGCAATTGCAGCTCTTCTGATTTGTCCATGACGAAGCGCTGTGTGCCGGGAAGCCGCGTCCGACGTGTAAGGGCTGCCTCTATCGCGTCAGCAAGGTCATCTGACGATGTGTCCGAGACGGCGTCCCAGAGGTCGGCATCATGCCCCGTCGCGTGAGTGAG
>NZ_AMGO01000002.1 GCF_000299575.1 Oceaniovalibus guishaninsula JLT2003 | reverse complement strand
CTGGAGTTCCCCCGGTTTCGTGGACACAATTTGGCTTTCATAGGAAGGTGTTCACATGCCGAGAACGAGGAACCCGTACCCTGCGGACTTCAGGGCCCAGATTATCGCACTGGCGCGCGCCGGCCGCAGCGTAGAGAGCCTTGCGCGGGAGTTTGAGCCGTGCGCCGCGACCATCGCGGGGTGGATCAGGCAGGCCGGGATTGATAGCGGCGCGAGAGATGACGGCCCAACCAGTCTGGAGCGCGAGGAGCTGGCGCGTCTGCGCAAGGAGAACCGCCAGTTGCGCATGGAGCGCGACATACTCTCAAAGGCCGCGGCCTGGTTTGCACGGGACGAGCTCGGCTCGCCGAGGTCTTCAAGTTCATGACCGCGAACCAGGTCGTGTTTCCCGTGCGAATGATGGCCAAGGTCATGGGCGTATCGCGCAGCGGCTTTTATGGCTGGATAGCACGCCCGCCATCGGCACGCGCAACGGCTGACCGGCACCTGTCCGAGCGGATCGGCAGGATCCACAGCGCGTCGAAGGCGACCTACGGCGCGCCCCGGATACATGCCGAACTGGCTGACGGAGGCATCAATGTCGGCCGCAAGCGCGTCGAAAGGCTCATGAAGGCGGCGACCTTGGTCGGTGTCAGCCGCCGCAAGGGCACGCGCACGACGATCCGCGACGATCGTGTACGCCCGGCCAGCGATCTGGTCGACCGGAACTTCCGGGCCGACGCGCCGGACCAGCTCTGGGTGGCAGACATCACTTATGTGCCGACTTGGGCGGGCTTCATCTACCTGTCTGTCGTCCTGGACGCCTGGTCGCGTCGTATCGTGGGATGGTCGATGGGCCACGACCTCAAGGCCCAGCTCGTCATCGACGCGATGAACATGGCGATCGGTCAGCGGCGGCCACGGGACGTGATCCACCATAGCGATCAGGGGTCGCAATACACGTCCGTGGCGTTTGGCTTGCGCTGCAAGGAGGCTGGCGTGCGTCCCTCGATGGGTTCGGTCGGCGACGCCTACGACAACGCCATGTGCGAGAGCTTCTTTGCCACGCTCCAATGCGAGCTGCTCGACCGACGCAAGTTCCGCACCAAGGCCGAGGCTCGCATGGCGGTCTTCGAGTTCATCGAGGGTTGGTACAATCCCAGCCGCCGACATTCGGCCCTCGGCTACAAGTCACCCATCACATTCGAAAGGAGCGCACAAACCCAGTTGAAATCTGCTACCGGTTAACTGTCCACGAAACCGGGGGAACTTCA
>NZ_AMGO01000001.1 GCF_000299575.1 Oceaniovalibus guishaninsula JLT2003 | reverse complement strand
GATCGTGGCGCTGACCTTCGCGCTTTTGCACCGGCCGCTTTTTTCGCTTCTGGGCGCGTCGGACGCGGTGATGGCCCATGTCACGCCCTATGCGCTGTGGTGGGCGCTGTCGTTTCCCTTCCTCGTGCTGATGTCGATCCTGAATGCCATCTTCCGCGCGCGCGGCGACGGGGTGACGGCGGCTGTCGTGATGTCCGCCGCTGCCGTCCTGAATATCGGGCTGGATCCGCTGCTGATCTTCGGCCTCGGGCCGGTTCCGGCGATGGGAACGGGCGGGGCGGGCCTGGCCACCGCCATCGCGCGAATCGTCGCGGTGCTGGGAGCGATCCGGTGGGCGCGCCGGCAGGGGTTGCTGGGCACCGGCGGCAAGCTGACCGAGGGGTTGCACGATTCGGCGCGGCGCATCTTCCGCGTCGGGCTGCCCGCGGCCTTTTCGAACGCGATCAATCCGATGGGCATTGCCGCCGTGACCGCCGCCGTCGCGACCCTGGGCGAAACGGCCGTTGCGGGCTTCGGCGCGGCGACCCGCATTCAGGCGCTGGCCTTCGTGCCGCTGCTGGCGCTGTCCTCGGGGATCGGGCCGGTCGTCGGGCAGAACTGGGGCGCCGATCGCCAGGACCGCGCGGCGCGCGCCACGCGCGACACGTTCGCGATGTGCCTGGCCTATGGCGCGGTGCTGGCCGCCGTGCTGTTCTTCTTCGCCGGGACATTCGCAGGCTGGGTCGCGTCGGGCGAAGACGACACCGCCATCGCCGCACAATATCTGCGCATCGTGGGGTTCAGCATCTTCGGCTACGGCATCCTGATCACCGGCAACGCGGCGCTGAACGCGCGCGACCGGGCGCTATGGTCGATGGGATTGTCGCTGGCCCGGATCGGGCTGGTCTATGTGCCCGCCGCATGGGTCGGGGTGACGGTGGCCGGGTTCGGCGGCATCGTCTGGGCGGCTTTCGCGGCCAATCTTGCGGGGGCTGCGGCGGCCTTGTGGGTCGCGCGCCGCAACCGTCTGTTCGACATGGCCGGGCCGGCCCCGAAGGCGCCGGCCTGATCCCCGTCGCGTCGGGTCAGCCGCGCGAACCCGCCGCGCTGCCGGCGGATCCCGCCTTCTTCACGTTGTCCACCGCATCCTTCACCTGGCCCTGCACGGCCTTGTAGGCTTCGGCATTGGCTTCGCGCGTCGTTTCGGCCAGCTTCTTCATCAGTTCCAGCGCTTCCTCGACGGCGTCGTTCATCGCCTTCGTGCGCGCCTTCATCGTATCGGGGCCGGCGGTATCCTCGGCCCATTCGTATTGCTGGCGCGCGGCCAGGGTCATCTTCTCGAAAATCTCCATCTGCTTGTCGAGAAGGTCCTTGTAGGCCTGCGCCGCGGCGCGGTTCGCCTCGGCCATCGCCTCGAAGTTGCGCTGGTTCGCCTGGATGACCGCTTCCATGTCGAACATGTCCGAACGCGGCGCGGCGAACGGCTTCATCATCGCCTGCGGGTTCCACATCCGCATCATCTGGTCGGGCTGGAACGCCGAAAACATCTTGGTGAAGTCAAAGGGATTGTCTGCCATGGTCATGCCCTCCTCAGGCGCGTTTCTTCGGGGGCATCAGATCGGTGATGGTTCCCTCGAACATTTCAGCGGCGAAGTTCACCGTCTCCGACAAGGTCGGATGCGGATGGATAGTATGGCCCAGATCGACGGCATCCGCACCCATCTCGATGGCCAGCGCCACTTCGGCGATCAGATCGCCCGCATTGGTGCCGACGATGGCCGCGCCGATCACCCGGTCGTCCTCGGGGTCGAAGATCAGCTTGGTGATGCCCTCGCTGCGGGCGTTTGACAGGCTGCGGCCCGAGGCGGCCCAGGGAAAGACCCCTTTGCCATATCTGATGCCATCACGCTTGGCCTGCTCCTCGGTCACGCCGACCCAGGCGACCTCGGGGTCGGTATAGGCGACGGAAGGAATAACCATCGCGTCGAAGGCGCGCTTGTGCCCCGCCGTCACCTCGGCCGCGACCTTGCCTTCGTGCACGGCCTTGTGCGCCAGCATCGGTTGGCCCACCACGTCGCCGATGGCAAAGATATGCGGCACGTTGGTGCGCTGCTGGTGATCGACCTCGATGAAGCCGCGGTCGGTGACGGCGACGCCCGCCTTGTCCGCGTCGATCAGCTTGCCGTTGGGCGTGCGGCCCACGGCGACCAGCACCTTGTCGAACCGGTCGGTATCGGACTTGCCGTCCTCGCTCTCGAACGTGACGTGCAGGCCGTCTTCCCTGGCCTCGACCGCCGTGACCTTGGTCTTCAGGCGGATCGCGGCCAGACGCTTCTCCATCCGCTTTTGCAGGGGCTTGATGATGTCCTTGTCGCAGCCGGGGATGATCTGGTCCATCAGCTCGACCACGGTGACGGCCGATCCCAGCGCGTCATAGACCGTCGCCATCTCGAACCCGATGATGCCGCCGCCCAGGACCAGCATCCTTTCGGGGATGCCATCCAGTTCCAGCGCGCCGGTGCTGTCCACCACCCGCGGATCGTCATGCGGCACGAAGGGCAGCTTCACCGGCTGGCTGCCGGCGGCGATGATGCACTGGTCGAAGGTCACGGTCTTGCTGCCTTCGCCGGTTTCCACCGTGATGGCGTTGGGTCCGCTGAACGACCCCCTGCCCTCGACGGTGCGCACCTTGCGCTGCTTGGCCAGACCCGACAGACCGCCCGTCAACTGCTTGACGACGCTGTCCTTCCAGCCGCGCAGCTTGTCCACATCGACCTGCGGCTTGCCGAACCCGATGCCGTGATCGGCCATCTCGTCGGCTTCGGAAATGACCTTGGCCGCGTGCAAAAGCGCCTTGGACGGGATGCAGCCGACATTCAGGCAGACGCCGCCCAGCGACGGATACCGTTCGATCAGGATCACGTCCTTGCCCAGGTCCGCCGCGCGGAATGCCGCCGTATAGCCGCCGGGACCGGATCCCAGGACGACCACCTCGGCATGCATGTCGCCCTTGTCGCCGGTATGCTTCGGCGCCGCGTCTTGCTTTTCGTGCGTTACCGGGTCGGGCTTGACCGCGCCGCCCCTGGGCGCGCCCTTGTCGGGCGTGACCGCGTCCTCGGCCACATCGAAGACCATGATCGTGTCGCCTTCGGAAACCGTGTCGCCTTCCTTGACGCGGATGTCGGTGACGGTGCCGTCGTTGGGCGACGGCACCTCCATCGTGGCCTTGTCGCTTTCCAGCTCGATCAGCGGGTCTTCCTTGCGGACCTTGTCGCCGACCTTGACCAGCACAGAAACGACCGGCACGTCCTTGAAATCGCCGATATCGGGAACCTTGATGTCCATGGCGCCGGGCCCCTTACAGCATCAGCCGCCGGGCATCGCCCAGCAGGTATTTCAGATGCGCCGCGAACCGGGCGGCCAGCGCCCCGTCGATGGCGCGGTGGTCATAGCTCAGCGACATGGGCAGCATGTTGCGCGGTTCGAACTCGGTCCCGTTCCAGACCGGCTTCATCGCGCTGCGCGTCAGGCCCAGGATCGCGACTTCGGGCGCGTTGACGATGGGGGTGAACCCTGTCCCCCCGATGCCGCCAAGCGACGAAATGGTGAAGGTCGCGCCCTGCATGTCCTGGCTTTTCAGCTTGCCGTCGCGCGCCGCCTGGCTCAGATCGCCGAGGTTCTTGGAAATCTCGACGATGCCCTTTCGGTCGGCGTCCTTGATGACCGGCACCATCAGGCCGTTCGGCGTGTCGGCGGCGAAACCGATATTGTAGAAATCCTTGCGGATCAGCTTGTCGCCATCGGGATGGAGGGACGAATTGAACTGCCAGTGCTGTTTCAGCGCCGATACGCAGGCCTTGACGACGAAGGACAGCAGCGTGACGCGATAGCCTTCGGCCTTGGCGGCGGTGTCCAGCTCCTTGCGGTAAGCGTCGAGCGAGGTGATGTCCGCGTCCTCGTCATGGGTGACATGCGGGATGTTCAGCCAGGACCGGTGCAGCGCGGGGCCGCTCAGCTTCTGGATGCGGGTCATCTCGACCGTCTCGACCGGGCCGAACTTGGAGAAATCGACCGTCGGGATCGGCGGGATTCCCATGCCGCCCTGCGCCGCCGACGCGGCGCCACCGCCCGCGGGAACGGCGGCCTTCATCGCCTTCTCGACATCCTCGCGCAGGATCCGGCCCTTGCGGCCCGTGCCGTTGACCTGCCGCAGATCGACACCGACGCGGCGCGCGAAGGCCCGAACCGACGGCGACGCGTGGAACCTGTCGCTGCCGGTATCGACGACCGACCCGGCCTGATGCTGCGCCGATTGCGCCGCATTATAGGGCTGGGGCGCGGCTGGCTGCGACTTGGCGGCGCCTGACTGTTCGTCGGACTTCTTCGGCTTCTCGTCGACCTCGGCCTTTTCGGGGTCGGCCTTGCCGCCGCCCTCGGCCCCTTCCTCCAGCAGCAGGATGACCGTGCCCTCGCCGGCGCTGTCGCCTTCCTTCAGAAGGACTTCCTTGACCGTTCCCGCGGCCGAGGACGGCACTTCCATCGTCGCCTTGTCGCTCTCCAGCTCGATCAGCGGATCTTCCTTCTCGATCCGGTCGCCGGCCTTGACCAGCACCGCGACGACCGGAACGTCCGAGAAATCGCCGATATCGGGCACTTTTACTTCAGTAGCCATTCTATTCGAATCCTTGCTTTTCTGATCAAACCAGCCGCGGGTTCGGCTTGTCGCCGTCGATCTCGTAACGCTTCAGCGCCTTTTCCATGTCGGCGCGGCTGACCGCCTCCTTGCGGAACAGCTCGACCATCGCGGCGGCGGCGATGTGGTTGGCGTCCACCTCGAAGAAGCGGCGCAGGTTGACGCGACTGTCCGACCGCCCGAACCCGTCCGTTCCCAGAACCGTCATCGACTGCGGGACGAAGGCGCGGACCTGCTCGGCGAAGTTCTTCATGTAGTCCGTCGCCACCACGATCGGGCCTTCGGCCTTCTCCAGCATCCGCGTGATATACGGCACCTTGGGATCGCTCAGCGGATTGAGCCTGTTCCAGCGGGCGCAATCCTGCCCTTCGCGGGCCAGTTCGGTGAAACTGGTGGCGGACCAGATGTCGGACGTGACGCCGAAATCCTCCTTCAGCATCTCGGCCGCCCGGATCGCCTGCATCAGGATCGTGCCCGATCCCATCAGGTTGACATGCTTCTTGCCGGGCTTGTCGGCCTTGCGGAAGCGGTAGAGGCCCTTGAGGATGCCTTCCTCGGCGCCCATCGGCATGTCGGGGTGATGATAGTTCTCGTTCATCAGAGTGATGTAGAAATAGACATCCTCCTGATCCGCGAACATCCGCTGCAACCCGCTCTGCACGATCACCGCGACCTCATAGCTGAAGGTCGGGTCATAGCTGATGCAGTTGGGGATCGTGCTGGACAGGATGTGGCTATGCCCGTCCTCGTGCTGCAAGCCTTCGCCGTTCAGCGTCGTGCGGCCCGCGGTGCCGCCCAGCAAAAAGCCCCGCGCGCGGCTGTCGCCCGCCGCCCAGGCCAGATCGCCGACCCGCTGGAAACCGAACATCGAATAGTAGATGTAGAACGGCACCATCGGCACGCCGTGGTTGGAATAGGACGTGGCCGCCGCGATCCAGTCGGCCATGGCGCCCGCTTCGTTGATGCCTTCCTGCAATACCTGACCGTCGGTCGATTCCTTGTAATAGGACATCTGATCGCGGTCTTCGGGCGTGTATTGCTGGCCCAGCGGATTGTAGATGCCGACGCTGCGGAACAGCCCCTCCATCCCGAAGGTGCGCGATTCGTCGGGCACGATGGGCACGATCCGGTCGCCGATCTTCTTGTCGCGCAGCAGCGTCGTCAGGATCCGCACGAACGCCATCGTGGTCGAGATCTCGCGCTCGCCCGTCGATTTCAGTTCGCGCGAAAAGGCGTCGAGTGCCGGGACTTCCAGCGACGGCGCATCGGTGAAGCGCTGCGGGAACGGCCCGCCCAGATCGTTGCGTCGATCGGCCAGATACGCCTTTTGCGCGTTGTTCAGGCTGACGAACGGCGCCTTGGGCAGATCCTTGTCGTCCACAGGGATCTTGAAGCGGTCGCGCATCGCGCGAAGCTGCTCCTCGTCCATCTTCTTTTGCTGGTGCGTGGTGTTCATCCCCTCGCCGGCCTTGCCCATGCCATAGCCCTTGACCGTCTTGATCAGCAGGCAGGTCGGCTGGCCCTCGACCTCGGTCGCGCGCTTGAACGCGGTATAGACCTTGCGCGCATCGTGGCCACCGCGGCGCAGCGCCCAGATCTCGTCGTCGGTCCAGTCCTCGACCAGAGCGGCCGTTTCGGGATATTTGCCGAAGAAATGCTCGCGGATATAGGCGCCGTCCTTGGACCGGAACGTCTGGTAATCGCCGTCCAGCGTCTCGTCCATCAGCTGGCGCAGCTTGCCGGTCGTGTCCCGCTCCAGCAGGTCGTCCCAGCCCTTGCCCCACAGCACCTTCATCACTTCCCAGCCGGCGCCGCGGAAATGGCCCTCAAGCTCCTGCACGATCTTGGAATTGCCGCGCACCGGCCCGTCGAGCCGTTGCAGGTTGCAGTTCACCACGAAGATCAGGTTATCGAGCTTTTCGCGCGCGGCCAGCGCGATGGCACCCAGCGATTCGGGCTCGTCCATCTCACCGTCGCCGAGGAAGCACCACACCTTGCGGTCGGCCATGTCGATCAGGCCGCGGTTGTGCATGTATTTCATGAACCGCGCCTGATAGATCGCCATCAGCGGACCAAGCCCCATGCTGACGGTCGGGAACTGCCAGTAATCGGGCATCAGCCACGGATGCGGATAGGACGACAACCCGCCGCCCGCCACTTCGGACCGGAAATTGGTCAGCTGTTCCTCGCTGATGCGGCCTTCCATGAAGCTGCGCGCATAGATGCCGGGGATCACATGGCCCTGGAAGAACACCAGATCGCCGCCGTGGATCGCCGATTTCGCGCGCCAGAAATGGTTCAGCCCGATGTCGTACATCACCGCTGCGGACGCGAAGCTGGCGATGTGGCCGCCGTATTCGCTGCTTTCCTTGTTGCGCCGCACGACCGTCGCCATGGCGTTCCAGCGGTTGATCGACCGGATCCGCTTTTCCATGTCCGCATCGCCGGGGATTTCCAGAAGGTCGTCGGCGGGGATGGTGTTCTGATAGGGGGTGGTGGCGCTGAAGGGCAGATTGGCACCTGCCGCGCGGGCCTGCTGCACCGCTTTGTCCAGCAGCCAGTGCGCCCGGTCCGGCCCGTCGCGCGCGATCACGTCCTCTATCGCTTCCTGCCACTCCTGGGATTCGACCGGGTCGATATCAGGCATGCCGTCTTTCATCGCGAACTCCCCTCGCATTGCGGAAGATGGGGTCGCGGACGGGCAACGCGGTGGCCTGAAGGCCCCGCGCTCGCGGACATCCGACGATTGGCTCCTCCCATCGTCCTCGTCGTCTCTCTGGCGCGCCGGACCTAGCGTAAGCAGGCCCGCCGGTGCACTAGCGCATCCGGCAAAGCCGCCATGCCGTTAGCGCCTTGCCCGCAGGTCACACCATATCGCCGCGGATTACCAGAGGCTGTGTTCGCTTTCGCGCGCGCCCCTTTCCAGCATGAGCGGCGCGCAGTATAGCGGCCGCAAACCGGAGGTTCCCATGCGCAGCGCCAGCGTCACCCGCAAGACGGCCGAGACGGACATCGCCGTGACGGTCGGCCTCGACGGCACCGGGCGCTACGACATGGCGACCGGAATCGGCTTTTTCGACCACATGCTCGACCAGCTTGCGCGTCATTCGCTGATCGACATGACGGTGACGTGCACGGGCGACCGGCATATCGACGACCACCATTCGGTCGAGGATTGCGGCATCGCGCTGGGTCAGGCGCTGGCGAAGGCGCTGGGCGACAAACGCGGCATCCGCCGCTATGGCCAGTGCGCGTTGCCGATGGACGACACCCTCGTCACCGTCGCGCTGGATCTGTCGGGGCGGCCATTCATGGTGTGGAACGTCGCGATGACGGCGCCGAAGATCGGCACGTTCGACACGGAACTGGTGCGCGAGTTCTTCCAGGCGTTCAGCACCCATGCCGGCATGACGCTGCATGTCGACCTGCTGCGCGGCGTCAACAGCCACCACATCGCCGAGGCCGCGTTCAAGGCGCTGGCCCGCGCCCTGCGTCAGGCGGTCGAACCCGATCCGCGCAGCGACGCCCTGCCTTCGACCAAGGGCGCGTTGTGACGGGCGCGCCATGCTGACGGTTCTGGTGGATTACGACAGCGGCAACCTGCATTCCGCCGCCAAGGCGTTTCAGCGCATGGCGCGCGAAACGGACGGCGGCACCGTTCTGGTCAGCGCCAACCCCGAGGATGTCGCCCGCGCCGACCGCGTGGTGCTGCCCGGCGACGGCGCCTTTCCGTCCTGCCGCGAAGGTCTGGTGCGCGACCGCGCGGCACTCTACCAGGCGCTGGTCGAAACGGTCGAGGATCGGGGCCGCCCGTTTCTGGGCATCTGCGTCGGCATGCAGCTTATGGCGCGGACAGGGACGGAATACCGCGAAACCCCCGGCTTCGGCTGGATCGACGGCACCGTGAACCGCATCGTGCCCGCCAATCCCGCACTGAAGGTTCCGCATATGGGCTGGAACGACCTGATCCTCGACGATCCGCATCCGGTTCTGGCGGGCCTTGCCACCGGCGATCACGCCTATTTCGTCCATTCCTATCACATGGAAGTCGCCGATCCCGCGCAGCGTCTGGCGCATTGCGATTACGGCGGCCCGGTCACGGCCGTCGTCGGCATCGCCAACCGCGTCGGCACGCAGTTTCATCCGGAAAAAAGCCAGTCCGCCGGGCTGCGCCTGATCGCCAATTTCCTGCACTGGCGCCCCTGATCATCGCCGCGCCGGCCGGCAATGGTAAAGATGGCTGTAGCCCCAACCATCGCGCAGCACCATGCGCCGATAGACCCGGCCGCCCTGGCACCGCGCCGCCGCCGCC
This sequence comes from Oceaniovalibus guishaninsula JLT2003, assembly GCF_000299575.1. Classification (GTDB taxonomy): domain Bacteria; phylum Pseudomonadota; class Alphaproteobacteria; order Rhodobacterales; family Rhodobacteraceae; genus Palleronia; species Palleronia guishaninsula. Next base: position 108,171 of record NZ_AMGO01000001.1, on the reverse strand, counting down.
CTGTCGGTCGCGGCGTTCGGTACGGGCGAGTTGAGATAGGTCTTCACGATCAACGGCACCGGCAGCACCGGCGGCGGATCGTCGCGCGAACAGGCGGCGACGAGCAGGACAAGAAGGGGCAGGATGCGGACCATGCCGCCATCCTGCACCCCGAAGTCTGAAGAAAGGGTTCAGCCCTGCACGAATTCCAGCAGATCGCGCGACAGCCTGTCGGCATGGGTCGCGGTCAGGCCGTGGGGCGCGCCCTCGTATTCCTTCAGCGTCCCGTCGGCGATCGACCGTGCCGCCGCCCGCCCGCTGGGGTCGATGGGCACGGTTTCGTCGCCGGTGCCGTGCACCACCAGCACCGGCAGGTCGAACGCCGCCAGGTCGGGACGGAAATCCGTGCGCCCGAACGCATCGACGCAGTCGATCGTGGCCTTCGGGCTGGCCTGCATCGCCATCGCCCAGGCCCAGTGCAGCACGCCGTCGCTGACGCCCCCCGCCTCGGTCCCGTTTCCGTAGAAGCCTTCCAGGAAATCGCGGATGAATTGCGGCCGGTCCTTGCGCAGCCCGTCCTTCATGCCGTCGAACACGTCGCCATCCACGCCGTCGGGATTGTCGCCGGTCTTCAGCATGAAGGGCACCACGGAGGAGATCAGCGCCGCCTTCGCCACGCCCCGCCCGTCATGCCGGGACATGTATCGCGCGACCTCGCCGCCGCCCATCGAAAATCCGGCCAGCGTCGCGTCGCGCAGGCCAAGCGCGTCGATCACGCAGGCCAGATCGTCGGCCAGCGTGTCGTAATCGTATCCCGTCCAGGGTTGGCCCGACCGCCCGAAGCCGCGCCGGTCATAGGCGATCACCCGGCAACCGTTCGTCGCCAGATGCAGCGCCTGATGTTCCCAGCTATCGGCGTTCAGCGGCCAGCCATGAACCAGAACGACAGGCCGGCCCTGCCCCCAATCCTTGACGTAAAGTTCGGTGCCGTCATTCGTGGTGACGATGGGCATGGGCCTCTCCTGCGGCTGATTGACGAAGGTCCAAGCGCCGTGCCTGCGGGATCGTTCCGTCAGCGCACCCGTGCCCAGGTCTGCGACGAACAGATCAGCCCGCCCGCCACGCAGCCGCGCATCTTCAGCCATTCGCCGTCCAGATCCATCTTGCCGACATAGACCTTGTCGTTGCTGGGCCGCCAGACGCGCCCTTCGTAATGGCCCTGGCCCTTCGGCATCATGTCGCGCACGATCACCTTGCCGACATTGGGCGACCGGTATTCGCCTTGCGCGTTGAAGGTGCGGGTGATCGTTCCGCAAAGCGCCGGCCCGCAGGGCGCCATCGCGACATGCGCGAAGGCACCGTCATCGACCTGCGTCTGCCACGTCCCCTCGACCGGATCGGCGCGCGCGCCCTGCGCGAAAACCAGACCCGCCGCCACCGCCATTGCCGCCATCCAACCGCTTCGCATCCGTCGCCCTCCTCATCCGGCCCAGCGATCCTGCCCGCTTGCAAGGCGGGCGCGCAAGCCTGACATGGCGTCCGGCCTTGGCCCGCGTCGCGCCCCGTGCCATAGCCGCCTCGCCAACGACAGGAGAGCCCGGATGATCCTTTACCCCGCCATCGACCTCAAGGACGGCCAGTGCGTGCGCCTGCTGCGCGGCCGCATGGACGAGGCGACGGTCTTCGGCGACGATCCGGCGGCGCAGGCCCGCGCCTTCGCCGCGGCGGGATGCGAATGGCTGCATCTGGTGGATCTCAACGGGGCCTTCGCCGGGCGCCCCGTCAATGCCGGCGCGGTCGAGGCGATCCTGGCGGCGGTGGACGTGCCGGTGCAGCTTGGCGGCGGCATCCGCGACATGGCCACCGCCGAGGCGTGGCTGGACAAGGGGCTGGCGCGGATCATCCTGGGCACGGCGGCGGTCGAGGATCCGGGTTTCGTCCGCGCCGCCGCCGGCCGCTTTCCGGGCCGGGTCGCGGTCGGGCTGGACGCGCGCGACGGCCGCGTCGCCACGCGCGGCTGGGCCGAGCAGACGGATCTCGCGGCCGTCGATCTGGCACGGCGGTTCGAGGATGCGGGCGTCGCCGCCCTGATCTATACCGACATCGACCGCGACGGCGCGATGGGCGGCCCGAACGTCGCCGCGACCGAGGATCTGGCGCGCGCCGTGTCGATCCCGGTCATCGCCAGCGGCGGCGTCGCGCGCATGGACGACCTGACCGCCCTGCGCGATACCGGTGTGATCGCCGGTGCGATCTCGGGCCGCGCGCTTTATGACGGGGCCATCGACCTGCGCGCCGCCCTTGATCTGCTGCGGGCCTAGCCGGCCGCCGCCGCGGCGAACTGCGCCATCGCGTCCTTCATCTTGCGGATCGCCTCGTGGTCGTCGTCGATGTCCAGATCGTCGAAAATCTCGTCCACCTCGCGGTAGATCACCCGCGTCTCGCCATTCTCGTCGCTGTAGATCAGGATCTTCTGCGGCAGGAACAGGCCCGCACGCGGATCGGTCAGCATCAGCGGCGTGCCCAGCTTGGGGTTGCCGAAGATCAGCAGCTCGCTGGCCGGCATCTCGAGCCCCGCCTTCGACGCGTTGCCGGCATGGTCGATCCGCGCGAAGACGGTCGCCCCGGCATCGGTCACGGCCTTTTCCAGACGGTCCATCGCCTGCGCCACCGTGCCGTTCGCCACGCGGTCCTCGATATCGTCGTCCGCTGCGGCGGGAAGCGCGGCGAACGCGACCGCCACGGCCAGGGCAAGCTGTCTCAGCATCATGGATACTCCTTTGTTCCAAGGGCCAACGGCGCGTGACATGCGGGGTTCCGAACGGGCCGGCGCCGCGCTAGAAGGCGGCATGCTGAAGACCCGCATCATTCCCTGTCTCGACGTGGCCGACGGCCGGGTGGTCAAGGGCGTCAACTTCGTCGATCTGCGCGATGCCGGCGATCCGGTCGAGGCCGCCCGCGCCTACGACGCCGCCGGCGCGGACGAATTGTGCTTTCTCGACATTCACGCCACCCACGAAAACCGTGGCACGATGTACGACCTGGCCACGCGCACGGCCGAACATTGCTTCATGCCGCTGACCGTGGGCGGCGGGGTGCGCAGCCATCACGACGTGCGCGCGCTGCTGCTGGCGGGGGCCGACAAGGTGTCGTTCAATTCCGCCGCCGTCGCCGATCCCAACGTGGTGGCCGAGGCCGCGGACCGCTTCGGATCGCAATGCATCGTCGTGGCCATCGACGCCAAGACCGTCGCCCCCGGCCGGTGGGAGGTGTTCACCCATGGCGGCCGCCGCGCGACGGGCCTCGACGCCGTGGACTTCGCGCGCACCGTCGCCGACAAGGGCGCGGGCGAGATCCTGCTGACCTCGATGGACCGCGACGGCACGCGCGCGGGCTTCAACATCCCGCTGACCCGCGCCATCGCCGATGCGGTGTCCGTGCCGGTGATCGCCAGCGGCGGCGTCGGCACGCTGGATCATCTGGTCGAAGGCGTGCGCGACGGCCATGCCAGCGCGGTTCTGGCCGCGTCGATCTTCCATTTCGGCGATTTCACCATAGCCCAGGCGAAGGCCCACATGGCCGCCGCCGGTATCCCGATGAGGATGGCATGAGCCTGCACGACCTGGCCGCGACCGTCGCCGCGCGACGCGACGCCGATCCCGGCACGTCCTGGACAGCGCGGCTTCTGTCCCGCGGCCCCGAAACCTGCGCGCGCAAATTCGGCGAGGAAGCGGTCGAGGCCATCGTCGAAGCGGTGCGCGGCGACCGCGACGCCCTGGCGAACGAAGCGGCGGACGTGCTTTATCACCTGCTGGTCATGCTGGCGGCCCGCGACCTGACGCTTGGCGATGTCGAAAAGGTGCTGGCGGCGCGGGCCGGAACCGGCGGCCTGGACGAAAAGGCGGCGCGCTAGCCCGCCATCAGGCGCGGCCATTCGATCTTGGGGCAGCGATCCTGCACCACGATCAGCCCCGCCTGGCGCGCGCGGTTCGCGGCGGCGTCATGGCGGATGCCCAGTTGCAGCCAGATCGCCTTCAGCCCCGGCAGATGCGCCAGCGCATCCTCGACGATGTCCGGCACGTGTTCGGATCGGCGGAACACATCCACCATATCGACCGGCACCGGCACGCTGGCGAGATCGGGAAGCACGGGGCGGCCGTGCCAGATGCGCCCCTCGTGAACGGGATTGACCGGCCACACGTCATAGCCGCGCGCGATCAGAAACCCCGAAACGTAATGCGACGGCCGCGCGGGGTTGAGCGACGCGCCCAGACAGACGACCGTGCGACACTCGCGCAAGACCTGCCGGACCGTGTCGTCATCGACCATTCCCCGCCCCATCCGCCTGCATCCGTCCGTGGCCGGAAGGGTGCCCTAGCGCCGCCGGAACCGCAACAGCCCCGCCAGGCCCAAGGCCGCGGCCAGCAACGGCAGCGATCCCGGCACGGGAACGGGGATCGGCACGGGAAGCGGATCCAGCGGGCCGGGCCCCGGATCGACCGGGTCGACCGGATCGACCGGCGGGCGGGGATCGGGCGTGATCGGGGCCAGCGGATCGAGAGGATCCAGCGGATCGGGGCGGACGCCGCTATCCGTGTCGGGCAGCACGCCCGTATCGGGTTTGGGATCGGGGCGCGGGCCGACCGGATCGACCGGCGGGCGGGGATCGGGACGGATCGGATCCACCGGATCGACGGGAACCAGCGGATCGGGCCGCGTCGCCTGTCTGTCGCGCCACCGCCCCGTCGTGATCTGCGACCGATGCGCCGTGCCATAGGGATAGGCGCGCTGCGGAAAATCGAACAACGCGAGATCGGGACGGAACCGGCCGGATCTGGGAAAGCCGTAGGGCGGATCGAAAGGCTTCGCGCCGCTATCGGCCATCCGCCCGGCCGGCGACGCGGCCGATCCCTCGGGCCGGATCGTCGCGGCATCGACCATGCCCGGCATCAGCAGCACGGCAAGGGCGGTCCCCTTCAGGGCAGCAGAAAGAAATGTCATTCGAACCTCGTCAGCCCTGCCGGAACGGCCTGGGTCATCTACAGCCGCGCAACGATCTTGCAATAACCATCACACTACCGCCAGTTGTGACGCAGCGTCAGATCTAGCGCCACATCCGCGACCAGACCGCATCGGCCATCGCCATGTACCGGTCGGGGTCGCGCTGCCACATCGCCAGCGTCTCGGGGGTGCGCGTCAGATAAAGATGGCCGTCGCGGATCGCCCAGGCGGCGGGATCGACGGGCCGCACGTCGCCATGCGCCATCGCATAGGCGCAGTGCCCGCCGTAACGCGGGGCGAAACGCCTCGGGTTCGATTCGAATGTCCCCATGCTGGCCGCGTCCGCGAAAAGCCACAGCGCGCCGGCCCAATGCAGCTTCCATTTCTCGCTGCCCATGCGCGCGCGGCCATCGACGAAATACCCCACCGGATCGACACCGCCCAGCGCATAGCCCCCCGGCGCGAAGACCCGCTTGGCCCCGTCGGCGGCCAAAGGCGCGCCCAGGCACAGCACCGGCAGGCACAGCATCGTCGCAAGGGCGGATCGTCGGCTGGTCATCGGTCTCGTCTATCAAGGTCGGGGTGAGGATCGGGGCGACCATGCACCGCGCCGCGTCCGCATCCCATCCCCCGTGACGCGCTTGTGTGCGGGGGTGACGATGCGTGAGGACGGGGCGCGCTCACGCGCCGTCCGCGCCCCGGTCCAGATGCCGCCGCGCTGCGTAAAGCGCCACGGCCGCCGCGTTGGATACGTTCAGCGATCCGAACGCGCCCGCCGCGTCGATCCGCACCAGCGCATCGCAGCTGGCCTTGCTGCGCTCGCGCAGGCCCGGCCCCTCGGCGCCCAGCACCAGCGCCAGGGGCCGGCGGCCGGTGCGCTGCAACGCCCCTTCCAGCGTTTCCGCCGCCTCGCCGTCCAGCCCCAGCAGCGTGTATCCCATGTCGCGCAGCGTTCCCAGCGCATCGCCCAGGTTGCCGACCCGCAGATAGGGCTGGCGTTCCAGCGCGCCCGATGCGGTCTTGGCCAACGCGCCGGTCTCGGGCGCGGAATGGCGCATGGGGGCCACGACCGCGCGGGCGCCGAACACCTCCGCCGACCGCAGCACAGCGCCCACGTTGTGCGGATCGGTCACGCGGTCCAGCGCCACGACCAGCGGCATTCCGTCATCGCCGGCAAGGCAGCGATCGGCCAGACGGCCCCAATCCAGCGCCCGCACCTCCAAGGCCGCGCCCTGATGCACCGATCCAGGGTCGAGCGGCACGGGAAAGCGCCGCGGATCGGCGATCTCGGGGGTCATGCCGCTGGCGACGATGGCCTCGGCCAGCCTGTCGGCGGCGTTCTGCGTGACGACAAGGCGCAACCGCTCGCGCGCAGGATTGCCCAGCGCGTCGCGCACGGCATGCAGCCCGAACAGCCAATGCGTCGCCTGCGCCCCCTGCCGTCGCGCCTGTTCCTTCTCGACCACCCATTTCGGCTTTTTCATCGCATCCCCCTGCCCCCGCATCTGCCCGGCCCGGCGCGCCGCTTCAAGCCGCAATCGGGCGACATAAGCGGTTGACGCCCCCCGGCGCGCCGTCTATTCGACACGCCGCGCGTCCCACTCGGACGGGCAAGTGGGCGACAGGCCGCAAGGTGTGGCAGGGGACTGTAACTCCCTCGCGGAGACGCACGCCTGGTTCGATTCCAGGGTCGCCCACCACTTCTTTCCCCCAACTTCCGAACAAAACCGCCCCAGCCCGTGTTCACCCCGCATGTGGACCGAGATGTTCTTTCAGGATTGGCAGGGGATCGTGCGGACGGTGATCGTCGGCACGCTGGCCTATATCGGGCTGATCGTCATCCTGCGCGTCTCGGGCAAGCGCACGCTGGCCAAGCTCAACGCCTTCGATCTGGTGGTAACGGTCGCGCTGGGATCGACGCTGGCCTCGATCCTGCTGTCGGAATCGGTGGCGCTGGCCGAGGGGATGATCGGTTTCGTCACCCTTATCGGCCTGCAATACATCGTCGCCTGGTCGTCGGTGCGCAGCGACAGGGTGCGGCGGCTGGTGCGGTCCGAACCCACGTTGCTGATGCGCGAGGGGCGGATCCTGCATGGCGCCCTGCGGCGCGAGCGCGTGACCGAGGACGAGCTGAGGACCGTCATTCGCGGCAGTTCGGCACCCGATCCCGACGATGTGGCGGCGGTCATCCTGGAAAGCGACGGATCGTTCAGCGTCATACCCAAGCCCGAAGGCGGCGGGCATGCCGACTTCGCCCGCGCGCAACTGCCGCGCGGCCACGACACCGACGGCACGAACGCGGGCACCTAGCTGTCGTGATATCCCAGCCACGGCTCCATCGCCTCGAAACTCCGGTCCATCGGCCAGGCCCGCGACAGGAACGGCGCGGCGAAGTGCCCATAGCGCAGCGACAGCGCCCGTTCCGCCGCCGCCTCTCCGGCTTGCGCGATCCGCGCCAGATACAGCGCCGCGGCCAGCCCCGTGCGGTCCGCGCCAGACTTGCAATGCACCAGGATCGGGCGGGGCAACGTCGCGAAGATCGCCAGCAGATCGGTCGCTTCCTGCTGGCCGATCCCGTGGCTGGCGGACATCTTGTAATCGGCATGGACCAGACCCAGCCGGTCTGACGCCGCCAGTTCGTCGTCATACCATCCGGTGCCCGGAAGCGCGCCGCGCAGGTTCAGGACACTGGCGATGCCGTCCTCGGCCACATACCGCGTCAGGCTTTCGGGCGTCACCTGCGCCGACCGGTACAGCGTCCCGGCGATCACCGCGTGATAGTTGCCGGTCGCCTGAAGCACCCCCACCCATCCCGCCAGCGCGAGAAAGCCCGCCAGCGCCAGCAGGACGACACGCCGCACCGCCCGCCTCATGCGGCGAAGACCCGCCCCATATCCGCGAAACCCTTCACCTCGATGGGGTTGCCGCAGGGGTCGCGGAAGAACATCGTCCATTGCTCGCCGGGCTGCCCCTCGAACCGGACCGAGGGCGCGATGACCCATTGCGTGCCCGCATCCTCCAGCCGCGCGGCCAGCGCGCGCCAATCCTCCAGCGGCAGCACCAGTCCGAAATGCGGCATCGGCACGTTGTGATCGCCGACCCTGCCGGTATCCGTCGTGGCGAAGGGCTGGCCGCGATGCAGGCTGATCTGGTGGCCGAAAAAGTCGAAATCGACCCAGGTGTCGGTGCTGCGCCCCTCGGCGCAGCCCAGAACGCCGCCATAAAAGGCGCGCGCCTCGTCCAGATCGGTGACGTGGATGGCAAGATGGAAGGGGCCGGGCATGACGCGCCTTTCGTTGTGCGGTTGCCGAACCTGCCTTACACCCCTTCGCGATACCCGCCAAGGAGAGCGCACATGCCCGACAAGACGCACGGCTTCGACACCCTGCAAATCCACGCGGGCGCCCGGCCCGACCCGGCCACCGGCGCGCGCAGTACGCCGATCTACCAGACCACGGCCTACGTCTTTCGCGATGCGGACCATGCGGCGGCGCTCTTCAATCTTCAGGAAGTGGGCTTCATCTATTCGCGGCTGACCAATCCCACCGTCGCCGTGCTTCAGGAACGCATCGCCACGCTGGAAGGCGGGGTGGGTGCCGTCTGCTGCTCGTCGGGGCACGCGGCGCAGATCATGGCGCTGTTCCCGCTGATGGCGCCGGGGCGCAACGTCGTCGTCTCGACCCGCCTTTACGGCGGCACGGTCACGCAGATGACGCAGACGATCCGTCGCTTCGGCTGGTCGGCGAAATTCGTCGATTTCGACGATCTGGACGCGATCCGCGCCGCGGTGGACGACGACACGCGCGCGATCTTCTGCGAATCAATCGCCAATCCCGGCGGCTACATCACCGATCTGGACGCCGTGTCGCAGATCGCCCGCGACGTGGGCCTGCCGCTGATCGTCGACAACACCACCGCCACCCCCTATCTCTGCCGCCCGTTCGAACACGGCGCGACGCTGGTGGTGCATTCGACCACCAAGTATCTGACCGGCAACGGCACCGTCATGGGCGGCTGCGTCGTGGACAGCGGCACGTTCGACTGGGCCGCGTCGGGCAAGTTCCCGTCGCTCAGCGATCCCGAACCCGCCTATCACGGCCTCAAGTTCGCCGAGACGTTCGGCCCGATGGCCTTCACCTTCCACGGCATCGCCATCGGCCTGCGCGATCTGGGCATGACGATGAACCCGCAGGCCGCGCACTACACCCTTTGCGGGATCGAGACGCTGAGCCTGCGGATGGAGCGCCATGTGCGGAACGCGGTGAAGGTGGCGAAATGGCTCGAAGCCGATCCGCGCGTCGATTACGTCACCTATGCGGGGCTCGAATCGTCGAAATATCACGACCGCGTGGCAAGGATCTGTCCCAGGGGCGCGGGCGGGCTCTTCACCTTCGCCGTCAAGGGCGGTTACGATGCCTGCGTCCGGCTGATCGACGCGGTCGAGATCTTCAGCCATGTCGCCAATCTGGGCGATACGCGCAGCCTCATCATCCACTCGGCCAGCACCACCCACCGCCAGCTCGAGGCGAACCAGCTCGTCGCCGCCGGGGCCGCGCCCGAAGTGGTGCGCGTCTCGATCGGGATCGAGGATGCGGACGACCTGATCGCCGATCTCGATCAGGCGCTGGCCAAGGCGACCGCCTGATCGCCGCCTCTGCCCCTGCCCGATCCGGGCAGGGGTCCGCCCGCGTCAGGGCTGCACGATGCCGAAGGTGACGCCCACCCGCGCCGTCGTCTCGGTTTCGCCCGCTGCGATGGGCACGCCTTCGGCGGCGCGCATGGCGTCCATCGCCATCGTCTCCCGCGGCATCCCGCCGCCGCCTTCCTCGACGATTTCCAGCGTCCGGCCCAGTCCGACGCCCGCCGCGTCGGCCATCAGCCGCGCCTTGCGCACCGCATCGGCCACCGCGCCCGCCAGTGCCGCGTCGCGCGCGCCGGACGGATCGGACAGCATGAAGTCCAGCCCGTCGAATCGCGTGGCCCCGACCGACACCGCCTGGTCCAGCAGTCCGCCCAGCGCCGACAGGTCGCGCACGCGGACCTCGATAGTCGTGCTGGCGACATGGCCGACGATGCGCGGGCCCTCGTCGCGGCCGTCCATCGGCCCATCGGCATAGTCGGGCCGCAGCGACAATTGCCCGGTCCGCATGTCGCGCTCGGCGATGCCCGCTTTCTTCAACGCATCCATCACCGGGCGCGTCGCTTCCGACATCGCCTGCATCGCCGCGCCCGGATCGTCGGCGCGCGCCTCGACCCCCAGCCGCACCAGCGCCATGTCGGGCACCGACAGCACGCTGCCCTCGCCCACCGCGCGGATTTCTCCGGTCGGGCCGGCCGGGGCGTCCTGCGCCGCCGCCATGCCCGCGCCCCACAAGGCAGCCGCGCAGACCGCCGCCGCCATCGCCATCGCTTGCGAAACCCTGCCGCGCATCGCCGTCCCCTCTTGCCCAATCGTGCCGCGGCACACCATAATGGGGCGTCCGCGGCTTCGCCAGTGCCGCCGGGGCCACTGGTTTTCTCGGCGAAAAGCTGCTCTAGACCGGGGCGCGGCGCCGAGGGGTGTCGGCAATCTTGCGACGCATGGTAGAGAACCGACATGACGCAGACATTCTTCCTCGATCTCTCGCATGAAGGCGTCCGGCTCGACCTCGATCAGGACGGGAAGACGACCGAAATCGGCGCCGTGCCGCTCGACGACGCGCATTTCGACACCCGCGTCGAGGATCTGCGCCGCGAGGCCGAAGGGCTGGCCGGCGGTCCGCTGACCACCCGCATCGTGCTGCCGCAATCCGAGATCCTCTATACCGCCTTCGACGCCGAAGGCGCGGACGACGACGCGCGCGACAAGGCCGTGCGCGCGGGTCTCGAAGGGCTGACGCCCTATACGCTGGACGATCTGGTGTTCCGCTGGCAGGCGAAAGAAGGTGCGCGGGTGGCCGTTGCCGCCGTCGCGCGCGAAACGCTGGCCGAGGCCGAGGCGTTCGCCGTCTCGCACGGCTTCGCACCGACGGCCTTCACCGCCCGCGAGGGCGGCGAGGGGTTCGACGGCCGCCCCGATTTCGGCCCGACTGCCCATGCCACGGACGCCGCAACCGCCCCGCCGCCCGAACCGGCCGCCCCCGTCACCCGCATCATCGACCTGCCCGACGATCCGCCCGAAGCCGCGCCGGAATTGGACGCGGCAAAGCCGGACGGCGAACCGCCGAACGCCGAAGTCGTAGGCCCGCCGCCACCGCCCGTCGAGCCCGCCGATTCCGTCAAGCCGGTCGGGCCGGTCGGGCCGACCAAAACGGCCTCGCCCCCCGCCGCGCCGCCGAAGGCCGATGCGAAACCGGCCGAACCCGCCCCCGCCTTCGCATCGCGCCGCGCGCCCAACCCGCAGCCGCCCGCGCCCCGTGCGTCGGACACCCGGCTGAGCGAGATCGCATCGCGTATCGCCCTGCTGCCCGATGGCGGCGCGGGTCCGCTTCCCGCGGGCGCGCCCAAGCCTGACACCGCCCAATCACCGGCCAGGCCGGCCCAGCCCCTCGCTGCCAAGCCCCCTGCTGCCAAGCCTCCCGCCGCGCCGGCCAAATCGCCCGAACCCCCCGCCGCCGTCACCGCGGCCGCGCGCGGGATCGCCGCCGCGACCGGCGCCATCGCCGGGGCCGCAATCGCGGGTGCCAACGCATCGCTCGCGGCCGACCGTCCCGCCGCGCCCCGGTCGCCCGCCCCCGGCCCCAAAGGCCCCGCCAGGCCCCCCGGCCCCAAAGGCCCCGACGCCCTCTGCCGACAGGCCCGCACCCGAACCCGCCGCGTCGCCTGCCGCGTCAGACCCCGATGCCGCCGCGGCCCTCGCCCCCGGCGCGGCCCGCCGTCACCCGCCCCGGTCCGAAGCGGATGCAATGACGGTTTTCGGCGCACGGCGCAGCCAGCAGCCCCGGCGCGGTTTGCCGCTGATGCCGGTCGTCGTCGGCGTGCTGATCGCGCTGGCGCTGGCCCTTGGGATCTGGGCGGCCTTCAACCTGCTGGCCCCTCAACGCACCGACAGCACCGCGCTGACAGGCCCCGAACCGGCGGCTCAGGCGACCGTGCCCTCCGGTCCGGGCGGTGCCGCCGACCGGACCGCCGCGCCGCAACCCGAGCTCGCCGCGGCGACGCCCCGCAGGGCGGCCCGGCGGCACCGGCCGGCACCTTCCGTCCTCCGGCCGCGCTCGCGGCCCCCGAATCCGGCCGCCTCGGCGATCTGCAAGTCGCGGCGCTCGACCCCGCCATCGACCTGCCCGATGCGCAAAGGCCGCAGTCCGTTCCCGCCGACAGCCGGCCTGCCGTCCCGCCGCTTCCGGCGCCTGCCGCCGCGCCGACCGATGCGCCGCGACAAGGCGTCACCGTCACCGAAGGCCGCCCCTCGCCCCTGCCGCCCGCGATCCCCGACCGGGGCGCCCCCGCGCCCGTGGCCGCGCCTATTGAAACCGCCGCCATCCCCGACATCCGCCCCCTGCCCCGTCCCGGCGATCCGGCCCCTGCCGACGCGGAGGTCGAAACGGACGCCGCCATCGCGGCCGAAGCCCAGCCGCCCGACGACACCCTTCCCGACGCCGTCGCCTCGGAAGGCGGCGCGCTGCTGACCGCGTCCGCCCCCCGCGCGCGCCCGGCGGATCTAGCCGCGACCGTCGGCGTGCCCGGCGCCCCCGACGACGAGGAACTGGCCGATGCCGAGGATCCGGCCCTCGCCCGCCGCGCGCAGGACGCCGCCGCCGCCGCCGCCGAAGCCTCGGCGATGATCCTGGGCGAACTCGCGCGCGTGCCGCAGGCGCAGCAGACCTTCGCCGTCGCCAACGCCCCCGCGCCGCGCGACCGGCCCCAGCCGCCTGCGCCGCAACGGGCCGCACCCGAACCCGCCCGCGTCGCCGCCGCGACGGTCGCCCCCCGCGTTCCGTCCTCGGCTTCCGTGTCCAAGGCCGCGACGACGCCCAACGCGATCAAGCTGCGCCAGCTCAACCTGATCGGCGTCTATGGCAGCAAGGCCAACCGCCGCGCGCTGGTGCGCCTGCCATCGGGCCGGTTCGAAAAGGTCAAGGTCGGCGACCGTATCGACGGCGGCCGCGTCGCCGCGATTTCGGACGGTCAGCTTCAATACGTAAAATCCGGCCGCTCCATCGTCCTGTCGATGCCGTCCGGCTGATGCGCACGCAGCCCCTGCCGGACGACTGCTAGATGGACGCGTTTCTCTTTCAGGCGCTGATCTATCTCGGCGCGGCGGTCATCGCGGTGCCGCTGGCCGCGCGGCTCGGGCTGGGCTCGGTGCTGGGCTATCTGGCCGCGGGTATCCTCATCGGTCCCGTCCTGGGGCTCGTGGGGTCGGAAACCGCCGACCTTCAGCATTTCGCCGAATTCGGCGTCGTGATGATGCTGTTCCTGATCGGGCTGGAACTGGAACCGCACGTCCTTTGGAAGATGCGGATGAAGCTGCTGGGCCTCGGCGGCGCGCAAGTGCTGGTGACGGGCGCGCTGGTCGGCGCGGGCGGCTTCGCGCTGGGCCTCGCGCCGTCCACGGCCGTTGCCGTCGGCATGATCTTCTCGCTGTCCTCGACGGCCATCGTGCTTCAGACCCTCAGCGAAAAGCGGCTGATGGAAACCGCGGGCGGGCGGTCGTCCTTTTCGGTGCTGCTGACACAGGACATCGCGGTGATCCCGATGCTGGCGCTGCTGCCGCTGCTGGCCTTCTCGGCGCCCGCGACGGTGGCAGGCGGCCACGCGCCCGAAACGCTGCCCGCCGCCCATGCCGAAACCGTGCAGGGCATCGTGCGCGCCCTTCCCGGCTGGGGCGTCACGCTGCTGACCATCGCCGCCGTCGCCGCCATCGTGTTGATCGGTTCCTACGGGATGCGCCCGGTCTTCCGCTTCATCCACCGCGCGCGCCTGCGCGAGCTTTACACCGCGCTGGCGCTGCTGATCGTCATCGGCATCGCCTGGCTGATGACGCTGGTGGGCCTTTCGCCGGCGCTCGGCACCTTCCTCGCCGGCGTGGTTCTTGCCAACAGCGAATTCCGCCACGAACTCGAATCCGACATCGAACCGTTCAAGGGCCTGCTGCTGGGCCTGTTCTTCATCACCGTGGGCGCGGGCATTTCCTTCGGGACGTTCTTCGCCGCGCCCTTCTCGATTCTCGGCATCACGCTGGGGCTGATGGTGCTGAAGGGCCTCGTCCTCTACGTTCTGGCGCGCATCACCCGGCTGGGGCGGCGCGACAGATGGCTGTTCACGCTGGGGCTGGCGCAGGCGGGCGAATTCGGCTTCGTTCTGGTGTCCTTCTCGTTGCAGACCGGCGTGCTGACGCCGCAGATGGCCGAACTGCTGCTGCTGATCGTCGCCCTGTCGATGCTGCTGACGCCGCTTTTCTTCATCGTCTGGGAGGCGATCAACCGCGCCACCCGCGACGGCGAACGCAAGGACGACCCCGAACACGACGCCATCGAACAGACCGCGCCCATCATCATCGCGGGGATCGGCCGCTTCGGTCAGGTGGTCAACCGGATGCTGCGGCTGGCGGGCTTCAACACCATCATCATCGACCACGACCTCGACACCGTGCAGTTGATGCGCAAATTCGGCTTCCACGGCTTTTTCGGCGATCCGACCCGGCCCGAGCTTCTGCGCGCGGCGGGGCTCGACAAGGCCAAGGTGCTGGTCGTGGCGATGGACAATCCCGCCGACGTGACCAAGCTGGTCGAATATGCCCGCCGCGCCCGGCCCGACCTGCACATCATCGCCCGCGCGCATGACCGCATCCATGTCTACGAACTTTACCGCGCGGGCGCCGACGACATCGTGCGCGAACTCTTCGACAGCTCGCTGCGGGCGGGTCGCTACGTGCTGGAAAATGTCGGCCTCAGCGAATACGAGGCCGCCGAGATGGAGCGCGCGTTCTTCAAGCTCGACCGCTCCGGCCTGCGCGAACTGGCCGAACACTGGCGCCCCGGCGTGCCCCTGGCCGATAACGAGGCGTATATGGAACGCGCCCGCGAACTCAACCGCGACCTCGAAACGGCGCTGGTCGCCAAATACGACGAATTGCGCAACGGCCGCGACGACGATGACGACGACGAGGCCGAAGAAGACGAGGTGCGGCGCGCCGAACCGATGATCGCGACCGGGCGCTAGGCGCCCGACACCCCCGCTTCGGCGAAGGTCGCCATGCCCGAATGACACGCCACCGCGCCTTGCAGCACGCCCAGCGCCAGCACCGCGCCCGTCCCCTCGCCCAGCCGCAGGCCCAGCGACAGCAAGGGCGTCTTGCCGATCCGCTCCAGCAGCGCGGCATGGCCGCCTTCGGCCGACAGATGCCCCGCCTCGGCATGGTCCAGCGCGCCCGGCCGCGCCGCTTCCAGCACGGCGGCGGCGGCGGTGCAGATGAATCCGTCCAGCAACACCGGGATGCGCCGGTGCCGCGCCGCCAGGATCGCGCCCGCCATCGCCGCCAGCTCGCGCCCGCCAAGCCGGCGCAGCACCTCCAGCGGGTCGCCCAGCGCGTCGCGGTGCCGCGCCAGCCCCGCCTCGACCGTGGCGATCTTGCCCGCCAGCGCCGGCCCCGCGACGCCCGTGCCCCGCCCGACCCAGTCCGCGGCCTGCCCGCCGAACAATCCGGCCGCGACCGCCGCCGCCGCCGTCGTGTTGCCGATGCCCATCTCGCCCGCCACCAGCAGCCCGGCCTGCGGATCGACCGCCGCCCAGCCCGACGCCATCGCCGCCGCGAACTCGGCCTCGGTCATGGCGGCGCTTTCGGTGAAATCGGCGGTCGGCCGATCCAGATCCAGCGCCACCACGTCGATGCGCGCGCCGTAGGTTTCCGCCAGCCGGTTGATCGCGGCCCCGCCCGCTTGGAAATTGGCGACCATCTGCACCGTCACCTCGGCCGGATAGGCCGACACGCTGCGCGCCGCGACGCCGTGATTCGCGGCGAAGACCGCGATCTGCGGCCGCGTCACCTGCGGGCGCGCATCGCCCCGCCAGCCCGCATACCAGATCGCCAGCGTCTCCAGCCGGCCCAGCGATCCGGCGGGCTTGGTCAGTTGCGCCTGCCGCGCCGTCGCGTCCGCGATGGCCCCGGCATCGGGTCCGGGCAAATCAGCCAGCGCCGCCCGGATGTCGTCCATCCCTGAAAATCTGTCACCCATCGTCATCGCTCCGTTGTCATTCCGGCGCCCTCTCTCTACCCCGCCGGGCATGACGTCCAGACCCGGACCTGGCGATGTGGCCGTGGCCATCGCCCTGCTGACGCGGCTGCCGCTGCGCGCCGATCACGCGCGCGGCGCCGACGCCGCCTGGGCCTGGCCGCTGGCGGGGCTGGTGCCGGGGCTGGCGGCGGGCGGGGCGATCCTGCTGGCCGGGGCTGCGGGCCTGGCACCCGGCATTGGCGCCGCGCTGGCGCTGGCCGCATCCGTAATCACGACGGGCGCGCTTCACGAAGACGGGCTTGCCGATTGCGCCGATGGATTCTGGGGCGGCTTCACGCGCGACCGGCGGCTGGCCATCATGCGCGACAGCCGCGTCGGCACCTATGGCCTGATCGCGCTGATCCTGTCGCTGCTGCTGCGCTGGGCCTGCCTCGCCGCGCTGATCGGGGCCGGGGCGGGTATCGCATCGGTCCTCGCCGCCGCCCTGCTGTCTCGCGCGGCCATGCCGCCCGTGGCCCGCCTGCTGCCCCATGCGCGAACCGACGGCCTGTCGGTCAGCGTCCGCCGCCCCGGCGCGACGACCGCGCTTCTGGCCGTCCTCGTCGCGCTGGCCGCCGCGCTGCTGCTGACCGGAGGGGCCGCCATCCCCGCGACGCTGGCCGCCGCGCTGGCCGCGCTGGCGGTCGGGGCGGTCGCCCGCGCCAAGATCGGCGGCCAGACCGGCGATGTCCTCGGCGCCACGCAGCAATGCGCCGAGATGGCCGTGCTGCTGGCGCTGGCCGCCCCCTGAAACGCGAAACGCCCGCCGGTTCGACCCGGCAGGCGTTTCACCCGCAACGCTGCCAGGCAGCGTCAGCCGATATAGTTGCCCGCATAGGCCGTATCCTTGTCGGCGTCGGGCCGGGGGCCTTTCAGGGCCGTCGTGAAGGACGCGAACCACGATGCGGCATCGGTGTCGGCGGTCTCGTTCTGCGAAGTCTTGCGTGCCATTGTCGTTAACCTTTTGGCTTGGAAAGCGTTTTCTTTCCAAACCGATATAGGCTGTCCTTCACGGAATTGCACGGTATGCCCGCCATGCGCCGGCGTCATGCCAAGGCCCCCCTCGGCACGAAAAGACCCCGGCCTGCGCTGCCGGGGTCTGCATGATGCACCGTGTGCCGTAGTTCAGGCGGCGGCCTGCCGGTTCACCAGAACCGCGTCGATCTGCTTTTGCGCCGTCGTCTCGTCGCCGTCGCCCACCGCGGCGATCTCGCGCGTCAGCCGTTCCAGCGCGGCCTCGTAAAGCTGGCGCTCGGAATAGCTCTGCTCGCGCTGATCGTCGGCGCGGTGCAGGTCGCGCACCACCTCGGCGATGGCGATCAGGTCGCCCGAATTGATCTTTTGTTCGTATTCCTGCGCCCGGCGCGACCACATCGCTTTCTTGACCTTGGCCTTGCCCTTCAGCGTCGTCATTGCCTTCGTCACCACATCGGGCGAGGACAGCGCGCGCATTCCCACCTCGGTCGCCTTGTGGGTCGGCACCCGCAGCATCATCTTGTCCTTCTCGAACGAGATGACGAACAGCTCCAGCTCGATCCCGGCGATTTCCTGCTTCTCGATGTTGACGATCTGCCCGACGCCGTGGGCGGGATAGACGACGAATTCGTTGGGGCGGAAGTCTGGTTTCCTGGTCTTGCTCATCGGATCGGCTTTCCTTCTCTAGCCCGGCTGGCGGGCGACAGAACCTGCGGCGCAACGGGGGTTTCCGCCGCCTGCACCCTTCTCATGCGAAACGGCCCTTGCGGGCCGTCCGTCATCGGGTCTTGCCTATCCTATAGCACGAATCGACGCCGCGCGGAAGATGTCTCTGCCGCGGCGCAGAAAACGCCCGTTCACATCCTGCGGCGCGGCGTCAGCCGCCCTCGCCCGCAGCGGCGCTGAACAGATCCATCTTGCCGGGCTGTCCGTCCATCTCCTCGGCACCCGGCAGCGGATCCTTCTTCGTCACGATCACCGGCCAGGCTTCGGAATACTTGCGGTTGAACTCGACCCATTCCTCCATCTTCGGCTCGGTATCGGGCCGGATCGCATCGGCGGGGCATTCGGGTTCGCAAACGCCGCAGTCAATGCATTCGTCGGGATGGATCACCAGCATGTTCTCGCCCTCATAGAAGCAATCCACGGGGCAAACCTCGACGCAGTCGGTATATTTGCACGCGATGCAATTGTCGGTGACGACATAGGTCATGGGGCGGTCCTGCCTTGGTCCTTCGGGCGATCGCGCCCGACCTAGACCCTCGCCCCGGATCATTCAAGCGCCTGCCCCCCGCCATCGTCGGCCGCGTGGCGCCGTCGGTCCGCCACCATGTCGCGGCGGTCCTTCTTGGTCGGCCGCGCGCCCGCCCGCCGCACCGGCGCATCGCCCTCGGGCGGGGCCAGGTCGTCGTAAAGCGCCTGCGCCTCGGGGGCGGGGCCGCGCCGCGCGCCGATGGCGACGATCCGCACCACGCGAACCCGGTCGCCCTGCGCGAAGGTCAGCGCATCCCCCGCCCGCACGGAAGCCGAGGGCTTGGTGACGCGCGTCCCGTTGATCCGCACGCCGCCCTCGGCGACCAGCCGTGCCGACAGGCTGCGCGTCTTGAAGAACCGCGCGAACCACAGCCACTTGTCCAGCCGGATCGCCCCGGCGGGATCGGCCGCGTCGCTCAGGATCCGCCCTTCAGCCCCATCAGGGCGGCGGCGAAGGGGTTGTCGGGGTCGATGGCCTTCTCGCGGCGGGGCGGCTGCGCGGAATGGCTGGCGGCCTGCTGCGGCTTGTCCTCGGCCTTGGGCGGCCGCTTGCCCTTGCGCTGCGGCTTGTCGCCGCGCGGGCCGCGCTGGCTGTCGCCCCGTCCGTCGGCATCCGGGCGCGGCCCGCGATTGCGGCGGGGCGGCGCCCAGGTAAAGGTATAGAACGTCTCGACCGCGGCCGGTGCCGCATTGGCATCCGTCGCGGCCGCCACGGACCCGTCACCGTCCTTGACCGCGACCGCCGCCTCGACAGGCTCCGCATCCGTTGCCGCCGCCACATCGGCATCCGTCACCGCCGCGACCGGATCGGCCTCGGGCACCGACAATACCGGCGTATCGGCGGGCGGCGGCACGTCCGGCCCCGTATCTGGCCCCACCGGCGGGTCGATCTCGGGTCCGATATCGGGGCCGCCCGGCGGGGGGCTGGGGCCTTCGTCGGGCGCCTCGCCGGGGGTATCGCCCGGCGGTCCCGGCGGCGCGGGCGGCTCGGCGGGGCCCGGCCCCGGTCCGGGGTCGGGAATGTCGGTGGCCTTCGCATCGCTCGCCTTGACGGGCTTCGCCTTGGGCCGCTCGCCCTTCTCGGCGCGGTATCCCAGACCTTCCATCAGGCCCGCGAACTGGTCCAGCGTCATGCCGGTGATCGACAGCATGTCGGCCTTCGCCTCGAACCCGCCGCGGCTGTTTTCCGCCCGGATCATGTCGGCCAGCCGTTCCAGCATGTCGATGCGGATGGCCCGCGTGCCGACGGCGCGGTATCCGGCCATCGCATAGGTGCCCTCGGGCGCGTCCGCATCGACGGGGATCGTCACCAAACCGGGCGGCGGCGCTTCGGGCAGCGTGTCCAGCCCCCGCGACAGCCCCCACAGCACCATCCGCAGCCGCGTCGGCGCGGGCTTCAGCAATGCGGGCAGGAAGATCGTGTATTGCCCGAACCGCAGGCCGTGCTTGCGCAACGCGGCGCGCGCGTCCTGATCCAGATCCTTGACCTCCTGCGCCACGGCGTCGCGCGGCAGGATGCCGAAATGCTCGACCATGCTGAACGCAAAGCCGCGCGCCAGTCCGGTCAGCGCCTCGTCGCCGCGCAGGGTCAGCAGCGGCTCGAACAGGGCGGCGATGCGGCGGTCCACGAAATGCTGCAACCGGCGGCGCACCTTCTCGGCCACCTCCCCGCCCGCCTCGTCATCGACAAAGGCGACGATGCCGGGCTTCAGCGGATCGTCGCCCCTGGTCAGCCGTCCCACCGCATCGGTGCCCCACATCAGGCCGCCCTGTTCGGTCACGTCGATCTCGGTGTCGGGCGCGTTATAGAACCGGTCCGAACGCAGATGGAATTGCGGCGCCAGCGACGCGACGCTGGCCTGCCGCAGCGTCTTGGCCTCGTCGCCCGTGGCGTTCGGGTCGGCGCGGAAGCGGAAGCCTTCCAGCCGTCCCAGCAACTGCCCCTCGACCGACACCTCGCCCTTGTCGTTCACATCCGCCACAAGGCTCTCCTTCTGCTTGAGCCGCCGCAGCAGCACGCTGGTGCGCCGGTCCACGAATCGCTGCGTCAGCGCCTGGTGCAGCGCATCCGACAGCCGGTCTTCTACGGCACGGGTCGCCCCCCGCCAATGGCTTTCGTCGTCCACCCAGCCCTTGCGCTGCGCCACGTAGGTCCAGGTGCGGATATAGGCCAGCCGCTTGGACAACGCGTCGATGTCGCCGTCGGTTCGGTCGATCCGCTTGACCTGCCGCGCCAGCCAGTCGTCGGGCACCCGGCCCCATTCGTTCAGGAACCCGAAGATCCGCTCCAGCATGCCCGCATGTTCGCCCGCGCTGATACCACGGAAATCGGGGATGCGGCACACGTCCCACAAAAGCCGCGTCGCGGGCGCCTGGCGACAGGCATCGCGGATCGCGGGCAAGGCCGCCAGCGTCTTCAGCGCCGCCAGATCGTCCGATTCGCGCGCCCGCGCCAGCCGCTCGTCGTCGCTGCGCGCCTCCAGCGACGCGATAAGCGCCTCGGGGGTTCCGAATTGCAGCGCCGCGTTGCGCCATTGCAGAACCTTCAGCGGCGCGAAGCGATGCTCGGTGATCGCCTCGACCACGTCCTCGTCCAGCGGCGCCGCCTCGCCCGTCACGCCGAACGTGCCGTCCTGCATATAGCGCCCCGCCCGCCCGGCGATCTGCGCCAGCTCGTTGGGCATCAGCGGCCGCATCCGCCGCCCGTCGAACTTGGTCGTGCCCGAAAACGCCACATGGTCGATGTCCAGGTTCAGCCCCATGCCGATTGCGTCGGTGGCGACCAGGAAATCCACGTCGCCGTTCTGATACATGTCCACCTGCGCGTTGCGCGTGCGGGGGGACAGCGCGCCCATCACCACCGCCGCCCCGCCCTTCTGGCGGCGGATCAGCTCGGCGATGGCATAAACGTTTTCCACCGAAAACCCGACGATGGCGCTGCGCGGGCGCATCCGGCTGATCTTGCGGCTGCCCGTATACATCAGCGTCGAGAAACGCTCGCGCCGCAGGAACTGCGCCTGCGGCACCAGCGCCGCGATGGCCCCGCGCATCGTCTCGGCGCCCAGAAACAACGTCTCATGGGTGCCGCGGCTGCGCAGCAGCCGGTCGGTAAAGACATGCCCCCGTTCGGGATCGGCGCAAAGCTGGATCTCGTCCACCGCCAGGAAATCGGCGCCCATCCCCTCGGGCATCGCCTCGACCGTGCAGACCCAGTATTGCGTGCGTTCGGGAACGATCCGTTCCTCGCCCGTCACCAGCGCCACGACCGAGGGGCCGCGGGCGGCGACGATCCGGTCATAGACCTCGCGCGCCAGCAGCCGCAGCGGCAGGCCGATGACGCCCGTTCGATAGCCCAGCATCCGCTCGATCGCGTAATGCGTCTTGCCGGTATTCGTCGGCCCCAGAACCGCGGTGATCCGCCCGGCCTGGAAAGCGCCGGCCTGCGTCGAAGATGCCATTCCCGCCTTCCGGCCCGCGCCCGGACCCTTGCCTTGGCCCCGAACATGGTCGCCCGCGCCCGTGGGCGCAAGGCCGCGCGCCCGTCACAGCGTGCGGCCGCCGGTTTCCAGCTCCAGCCGGGCGATGGCGTCGTCGGCCTGCGGGCTGGCGGGATAGATCGCCACCACCGCGCGCCAGGCCGCCAGCGCGCCCTCCTTGCGCCCCGTCTCGTCCAACATGATCGCCAGCCCCGACAGCGCCCCGAAATGCCGCGGGTTCAGCGCCAGGACGATGCGCACGTCCTCCATCGCCGGACCGTATTGCCCCAGCGCGAAGAACGCCGTCGCCCGCGCGTTATAGGCTTCGGCGAAATCCTGCGCATGGTCGATCAGCGCCGTCAGATGGCCGATGGCCTGCGCGGCGTCGCCCTCGTCCAGCGCGTCGCGCCCGCGTTGCAGCAGCAGATCCATCGCCGGCGATCCCGATTTCGACCATTCCGCGCCGATCTTGTCCACGATCCGCGGCGCGGTCTCGGCATCGGCGGCGCGCAGCGCGTCGAACAGATCGTCCAGCGGCACGTCCTGCGCCCCGGCCGACCCCGCCAACATCGCCGCCGCGATTGCCGCCACGACAGAATTGCGCCGCATCATGGCACCCTCCATACATTTGCCGAGTTTAGACCCTATCGTGTCGTTTGCACCCCCCACAAAGGGCAATGCAGCGGCGAAACCAGTCACGATCGAGGGAAGACCGACATGAGCGCAGTAATCGACCAGGCCGTCACCGAACTCAACGCCAAGCTGGACGGCGGATTCGACGGTTCCGCCAAGTTCGTCATCGAGGACGAGGGAAGCATCGTCATGGATCCGCAGGGCGCGCGCGCCGGCGACGACGCCACCGACGTGACGATGACCGCCGACGCCGACACGTTCAAAAAAATCCTCGACGGCGCGCTCGACCCGACCACCGCCTTCATGACCGGGCGGCTGAAGGTGGACGGCGACATGGGCCAGGCGATGAAGCTGGCATCGGCGCTCGGCTGATCCTGCACGCCATGACCCTTCCCGACCCGGCGCCGTTCCACGCCGATGTGGCCGACGGTCCGCCGGGCGGCGCGGCGCACTGGCTGCGCACCGCCGACGGCCTGCGCCTGCGCGTCACGCACTGGCGCCCCGACGATGCGCGCGGCACCGTCCTGCTGTTTCCCGGCCGCACCGAATACGCGGAAAAATACGGGCCGGTTGCCGAAACGCTGGGCCGCGACGGCTGGGCGGTCATGGCGATCGACTGGCGCGGCCAGGGCCTGTCCGACCGCATCCTCGACGATCCGCTGGGCGGCCATGTGCTGCAATTCACCGATTACCAGATCGACGTGGCGGCGATGCTGGGGGCGGCGCGGCGGCTGGGCCTGCCCCGGCCCTGGCACCTGCTGGCGCATTCGATGGGCGGCGCCATCGGCCTGCGCGCGCTCGACGGCGGGCTGCCGGTGGACAGCGCGACCTTCTCGGCGCCGATGTGGGGCATCCGTCTGGCCGCCGGGATCCGCCCCTTCGCCTGGTCGCTCAGTTGGGCCGCGCGGCATCTGCGGCTCGATCACCATTATGCGCCCGGCACGTCCGGCGCGCCCTATCCCGACGCCGACCGCTTCGCCGCGAACATGCTGACCCACGATCCCGACCGGTTCGCCTGGATGACGGCGCAGGTCGAACGGCATCCCGAACTGGCTTTGGGCGGCCCGTCCCTGCGCTGGCTGAACGAGGCGCTGCGCGACGGTCGGCGTCTGGCCATGCTGCCGTCGCCGCGCTTGCCCTGCCTGACCTTCCTCGGCGGCCAAGACATGATCGTCGATCCGGACCCGATTCGGCAGCGCATGGCGCATTGGCCGGGCGGACGGCTGATCGAGCATCCCCGATCCCGCCACGAACCGATGATGGAATGTCCGCCTATCCGCGACGCCGTCTTCGACGCGATCCGCGCCCATCTGGAATCGACCGGCGCGCATTAGCGAAATGTAAATCCTCGGGGCGCAGGATGGCGGTGCTCTTACGCTGACGGAACCCCGCCATGATCGACCAGATTGTCTACGCCTCGACCTCATCCACCGGCGACTTCACACCGGATCTGCCCGACATCCTGCGCTGCGCGCGCCGCAACAACCCCGAACTCGGCATCACCGGGCTGCTGGTGGTCGGCGGCGGCACCTGCCTGCAATTGCTCGAGGGCGAACCGGAACAGCTCGACGCGCTGTTGTCCGATCTGAATACCGATCCGCGCCATGGGCATATCGTGGTGATGGAACGCCGCCACGCGCCCTCGCCCGCCCTGCCCGGCTGGGCGATGGGCTATTCCGATGCCGGGCCGGCCGAATCGGACCTGATCGCGATGGCGCATGACGCGATGGCCGGCCTGCCGTCCGATCCGGGCATCATCGACCGCATCGTTGCGCTGGCCCGCGCCGTCCCCGACCGCGCCATCGCCTGACGGCCAGGCAGCACACCTTGGCAATCGCGCTTGCCGCCCTAGACCAAGGGCATGGCCGATCCGCTGCTCAGCTTCACCGAACGCGGCATCTATTGCGCGGCCGGTGACTTCTATATCGACCCGTGGCGCCCCGTCGACCGCGCGCTGATCACCCACGGCCACTCCGATCACGCGCGCGGCGGCATGGGCCGTTATCTGGCTACCGAGGCCGCCGCCCCGGTCATGCGGCACCGGCTGGGCGACATCGCCCTCGGCACGGTCCGCTACGGCGAAACCCGGCGCATCGGCGACGCCACCGTCAGCTTCCATCCCGCGGGCCACGTTCCCGGCTCCGCCCAGATCCGCGTCGAACGGGGGGGCGAGGTGTGGGTCGTCTCGGGCGACTACAAGACCGAGGATGACGGCCTGTCCGAACCCTGGGAACCCGTGCGCTGCCACGCCTTCATCACCGAATGCACCTTTGGCCTGCCGGTGTTCAAATGGCGCCCCCAGCCCGAGGTCGCCGCCGAGATCGACGCCTGGTGGCGCGCCAATCGCGAGGCCGGACGCGCGTCCATCCTGGGCGCCTATGCCCTGGGCAAGGCGCAGCGCATCCTGTCGGCCATCGACGCCGGCATCGGTCCCATCCTGACCCACGGCGCGGTCGAAGCGACGAACGAGGTTCTGCGCGCCCAGGGGCTGCCGCTTCCCGACACCATCCGCGTCACCCCCGAAACCGACCTCAAGTCATACTCCGGCGCGCTGGTCCTCGCCACGCCTTCCGCTCTGGGCACCCCCTGGGCGCGCCGCTTCGGTCCCGCCTCGACCGGGCTGGCCAGCGGCTGGATGACCCTGCGCGGCGTCCGCCGCCGCCGATCCGCCGACCGGGGTTTCGTCCTCAGCGACCATGCCGACTGGACGGGCCTGAACGACGCGATTCGCCAAACCGGGGCCGAGCGTGTCTTCGTCACCCACGGCTATACCGCCATCTTTCGCCGCTGGCTGGAAGGTCAGGGATACGATGCGGGGATCGTCGAAACCGACTATGGCGACGACCGACTGGAAGACGAGGACGCGGCATGACGCGACTTGTACGTTTTTGCCCGCGACCTGTACAATTTGTACGTATCGCATGAAACGCTTCGCCGCCCTTTTTACCCGTCTGGACCAGACGACGCGCGTCAACGCCAAGGTCGATGCGCTGGCCGATTATTTCGGCCAGGCGCCCGATTCCGACCGTCTATGGACCATCGCGCTGCTGTCAGGGCGGCGTCCGAAACGCACCGTGACCACCACCCGCCTGCGCGAATGGGCGGCCGAGCGGGCTTCTATCCCCTTGTGGTTGTTCGAGGAATCCTATCCCATCGTCGGCGATCTGGCCGAAACGATCGCCCTCGTCCTGCCCGATCCCGCCCATGTTTCGGACCTGCCCCTAAACCACTGGATCGACGAGATCCGCAACCTCGCCCGTGTCGAGGAACCTGTCCGCAAGGCGCGCATCCTCGACGCCTGGGACCGTCTGGAAACGACCGAGCGGTTTGTTTTCAACAAGTTGATCACCGGCGGCTTCCGAATGGGCGTCAGCCGCAAGCTGATGACCCGCGCCCTTTCCCGCGCCACCGGCATCGAGGAATCCGACCTTGCCCATCGCCTGATGGGCGACTGGACCCCCGACACGACCAGCTTCGACACGCTGGTCCTGCGCCCCGATCCCGCCGCCGACCTGTCGCGGCCCTATCCTTTTTACCTTGCCTATCAACTGGATGGCGACCCTTCCTCACTCGACGATCCGCCTGCCGACTGGGCCGCCGAACGCAAATGGGACGGCATCCGCGGCCAGTTGATCCTGCGCGGCGGCGATTGGCACCTCTGGTCCCGCGGCGAGGAACTGATCACCGACCGTTTCCCCGAACTGGCCGCGCTGGCCGATCACATCCCCCCCGGCACCGTCCTGGACGGCGAGGTTCTGGCATGGCGCGACGAATATCCTTTATCATTCAATGTCTTGCAAAGCCGCATCGGCCGCAGGACCGTGCCGAAGAAGCTGCTGACGGAAGCGCCGGTGATCCTTTACGCCTATGACCTGCTGGAATGGCAGGGGCAGGACATCCGCCAGCGTCCCTTCACCGACCGCCGCAACCTGCTGGAATCACTGGCAGGTTCCGTTCCCCGCGCGATGCCGCTGCGTATCTCGCCGCTTCTGGACTTCGCGACATGGAACGACCTTGCCGCCCTGCGCGCCGACAGCCGCAGCTTCGCCGCCGAAGGTGTTATGCTGAAACGGAAAAATAGCCCATACCGCGACGGGCGGCGCAAGGGCGATTGGTGGAAATGGAAGGTCGATCCGCTGACCATCGACGCGGTGATGATCTATGCCCAGCAGGGCGCCGGCCGCCGCGCGAACCTGTTCACCGATTTCACCTTCGCCGTCCGCGACGGCGACGGTCTGGTTCCCTTCACGAAGGCCTATAGTGGGTTGACGGACAAGGAGTTTCAACAGATCACGGCCTGGGTCCGCAAGAACACCGTGAACAGGTTCGGGCCGGTCCGTCAGGTCACGCCGCACCATGTGTTCGAGATCGCCTTCGAAGGGATCCAGGCCAGCCCCCGCCATAAATCCGGCGTGGCGCTGCGCTTTCCGCGCATGTCCCGATGGCGCCACGACAAGCCCATGACCGAGGCCAACACATTGACTGATTTGAAGGAAATGCTCGCCGCCTATGGTTGATGCGCGGGCCGCCCTTGGCGTTTCCGTCCCGCCGGCTTATCTGCGCAGCATTGACCGAGGAAGGAACCCCGATGCCCGATCTGCCCCGCCCCGTCCACGACGCCAACGCGACCGCCGGCGGCAAGAACCTTGGCGCGTTGCCGGTCTGGGATCTGTCCGACCTCTACACCGCCCCCGACGCGCCCGAAATCGCCGGCGACCTCGACCAAGTCGAAGCGGAATGTGCCTCGTTTTCTGAGGATTACGAGGGGAAGCTCGCCCATCTCGACGCGGCGGGGATGCTGGATTGCGTCCATCGCTACGAACGGATCGACCGGATCGCCGGGCGGATCATGTCCTATGCCGGACTGCGGTATTACCAGCAGACGACCGATGCAGACCGGGCCGCCTTCCTGTCCGACTGCCAGGACAAGATCACTCAATTTACCGCCCCGCTGGTCTTCTTCGCGTTGGAAGTCAACAGGATACCCGATGACCGGCTCGATGGCCTGTTTGCCGCGAACGGCGATCTTGCCCGTTACAAGCCCGTCTTCGACCGCTTGCGCGCCATGCGTCCCCATCAGTTGAGCGACGAGCTTGAGCGCTTCCTCCACGATCAGTCTGTCGTCGGCGCGTCTGCCTGGAATAAGCTTTTCGACGAAACAATCGCCGGGCTGGAATTCGAGGTCGATGGCGAGGTCATGGGGATCGAGTCGACGCTGAACCTGCTGACCGAGCAGGACCGCACCGTTCGCGAAGCGGCCGCGCGCGAACTTGCGGGCGTTTTCGGCAACAACGTCAAGACCTTCGCCCGCATTCACAACACGCTGACCAAAGAGAAGGAGATCGAGGATCGCTGGCGCAAGATGCCCACGCCGCAGACCGGCCGCCATCTGTCGAACCACGTCGAACCCGAAGTGGTCGAGGCGCTGCGCAACGCCGTGGTCGCCGCCTATCCGCGTCTGTCGCACCGGTATTACGAACTGAAACGCAATTGGCTCGGGCTGGACCGCATGCAGGTCTGGGACCGCAACGCCCCCCTGCCAATGGAAGAGACCCGCACGATCGGCTGGGACGATGCCCGAAAGACGGTGTTGGACGCCTACGATGACTTTTCGCCCGAACTGGCGAAGCTGGCCGAGCCGTTCTTCAACCGGGGGTGGATCGACGCCGGCGTCAAGCCCGGCAAGGCGCCCGGTGCCTTCGCCCATCCCGCCGTTACCGATGTTCATCCCTATATCATGTTGAACTATCTTGGAAAACCGCGGGACGTGATGACGCTGGCGCATGAGCTGGGCCACGGGGTTCACCAGCGCCTGGCGGCCGACCAGGGCGAATTGCTGGCCTCGACCCCGCTGACGCTGGCGGAAACCGCCAGCGTCTTCGGCGAGATGCTGACGTTTCGCAAGCTGCTGGCATCCACGACCAACGCGGGCCAGCGCAAGGTTCTGCTGGCGGGCAAGGTCGAGGATATGATCAACACCGTGGTGCGGCAGATCGCGTTCTACGATTTCGAATGCAAGCTGCACGACGCCCGTCGCAATGGGGAGCTGACGCCTGACGCCATCAACGCGCTTTGGATGTCCGTTCAGGCCGAATCACTCGGCCCCGCCTTCGATTTCATGGACGGATACGAGGTTTTCTGGACCTACGTGCCCCATTTCGTGCATTCGCCCTTCTACGTCTATGCCTATGCGTTCGGCGACGGGCTGGTGAACGCGCTCTATGCCGCCTATGAGGATGGCACGCCGAACTTCCAGGAGAAGTATTTCGAGATGCTGCGCGCCGGCGGGTCGAAGCACCACAAGGACCTGCTTGCGCCGTTCGGTCTGGATGCCAGCGACCCGGCCTTCTGGAACAAGGGGTTGACGGTGATCGAAGGCATGATCGACGAACTGGAAGCGATGGAGGGCTGATCAGCCGCCCTGTGCCAGCGCCGCGTCGATCATGGCCTGCGTTCCCTTGCTGAATTCCAGCGAGGGAACGTAGGTGCTGCCAGTCGACGCGGCATGCGTGAAGGCCTCGACCTGAAGGACATACTGGTTGACGCCGGGCCAGCGACGGATCGTGACTTCGTTCTCGTCCGTTTCGATCCGCAACTCCGCCTGATCGTAGACACCTGCATTGAACGGTGTCGTCAGCGTCAGGATGCCCGTGCGCCCGTGAAAGACGACCTGCTGGCGCTTGCGCATGCGGGTCGAGACGATGGCATGATATGTGAAGCCGGGAAAGTCCGCGTTGACTTCGGCGAAGGTGTCGAAGTCTTTTTCCATCCGCAGCCGGGCGGTCAGCCCAAGCGGTTCCTGCCCTGTGGCGAACCGCACGGAACCGAACGTGTAAACGCCGATATCGCGCAAACCGCCACCGCCCATCCCGACGAGATTACGGATATTCTGCGGATCGTTGCCGTTGTCGTAGGTGAACACCGCATCGACATGGACGAGCGGCCCTATCGTTCCGGCCGCCAACAGGTCGCGGATAGTCGTCCATTGCGGATGATGGACGATCATGAACGCCTCGGCCGCAAGACGACCGGTCTTGTCTCGCGCACGGATGAGGGCGTCGAACTCGGCCGCATGCATGGCCATCGGCTTTTCGCAAAGCAAATGCTTGCCTGCGTGAAGGGCCTTCAGCGACCATTCGACATGCAGATGATTGGGTAGCGGTATATAGACGGCGTCGATGTGCGGATCGTCCAGAAGCGCGTCATAGCCGTCGTGAATCGTCACATCGGGCACGAGTTCCACAAAAGTAGCGGCCTTGGCCGGATCGCGCGAGGCGATTGCGGCCAGGGTCGACCCGCGCGCGCCGTGAATCGCCGGCGCCATATGGTTCAGGGCAAACTTGGAAGCCCCGAGAATACCCCACCGCATGATGCCCCCTGACGGCCGACCGGGCCGGCCGTCAGGTTAGCGCAGCCGTCAGGCGTTCGCCAGAAGACCCTTCTGGCCGGCCAGTTCGGTCATGCGCTTTTGCAGCTTCTCGAAGGCACGCACTTCGATCTGGCGGATACGTTCGCGACTGACGGAATACTGCCCCGACAACTCCTCCAGCGTGACGGGCTGATCCTGAAGGCGGCGCTGCATAAGGATGTCCTTCTCGCGGTCGTTCAGCACGTCCATCGCGTCGGCCAGAAGTGCGCGCCGGGTCTCGAGCTCGTCCCGTTCGGCATAATCGGTCGCCTGGTCGGCGTCCTCGTCCTCCAGCCAGTCCTGCCATTGCGCCGCACCCTCGCCGTCGCTGCTGATCGTGGCGTTCAGCGACGCGTCGCCGCCCGACAGCCGGCGGTTCATGCTGACGACCTCGGCCTCGGTCACGCCGAGATCGTTGGCGATGCGCTGGACATTCTCGGGTCGCAGATCGCCTTCTTCCAAGGCGCCAATGCGGTTCTTCGCCTTCCGAAGGTTGAAGAACAGCTTCTTCTGAGCCGAGGTGGTGCCGAGTTTTACCATGCTCCACGACCGCAGGACATATTCCTGGATCGAGGCACGGATCCACCACATCGCATAGGTGGCCAGACGGAAGCCCTTTTCGGGATCGAACTTCTTGACCGCCTGCATCAGCCCGACATTCGCCTCGGATATGACTTCGGCCTGCGGCAAGCCATAGCCACGATAGCCCATGGCGATCTTGGCCGCCAGGCGCAGATGCGACGTGACCATCTTGTGCGCCGCTTCGGTATCGTGATCCTCGACCCAGCGCTTGGCCAGCATGTATTCTTCTTCAGGCTCCAGCATCGGAAACTTGCGGATTTCCTGAAGGTAACGGTTCAGCCCCTGTTCGGGGGACGGGGCCGGCAGATTTGCGTAACTTGCCATTGTCGCTCCCTTTCGACGGACCACTACAGTCCTGCCCTTACAAGATAGTAAACCGAACGGTTCAGTTCAACCCGAGCGGCTGGCATCAGTGCCTTCAGAGAAAGGAATGGCTTGTCGTGACTGGGTGTTCCAGCATGACATGTGCCGGTCACGGCGATGTGTCGTCCGTCTCGCCATCGAATGCGGCAAGAAGGGCGGTCATGTCGGAAGGAAGCGGGCTGGCGAACGATATCCTGCCGCCGGTCGCGGGGTGTACGAAGCCCAGTGTCGCGGCGTGGAGGGCCTGACGCGGGAAAAGCCCGGCCGCCTCTGCCGCCCGTTCCCCTGCCGTCCTTGACGACAGCGCGCGGCGACGGCCATAGACGGGATCGCCCAGCAGCGAATGGCCGGCATAGGCCAGATGGACCCGGATCTGGTGCGTGCGCCCCGTTTCCAGCCAGCAGCGCAACAGCGCGGCGGCCCCGCGCAGGGGGCGTTCGACGCGAAAGCGGGTGATCGCATGCCGGCCGGATTTCACCACCGCCTGCCGCTGGCGGTCGGCTGGATGGCGTCCCAGCATCGTCGCGATCCGCATTACGGCACCCGGTTCGACGGTCACACCGTCTAGGCCGCGCAGACGCGGATCGCCGGGATCGGGGACGCCATGGCAAATCGCGGCATATTCCCGCTCGACATCGTGGGCGGCGAATTGCGCTGACAGTCCGTGATGGGCACGGTCGGTCTTGGCCACGACCAGCAGGCCGCTGGTATCCTTGTCGATGCGATGGACGATCCCCGGTCGCCCCACGCCGCCCACACCCGACAGGTCCGTGCCCAGATGGTGCAGCAGCGCATTGACCAGGGTGCCCGAGGCCGAGCCGGGCGCAGGATGCACGACCATGCCCGCCGGCTTGTCGATGACCAGCAGGTCCGCATCTTCGTGCACGATGCGAAGCGGAAGTGCCTCGGGCGCGATATGGGTGGCGCGCGGCGGAGCGAGGGCGATGTCGATGGCGTCGCCCGCCGCGACGCTGGCCGTCCCCTGCGTCAGAACGGCGCCGTTCCGGCTGACGCAACCGTCGGCGATCAATCGGGCGAGCCGGGACCGGCTGAGATGCGCATCGGGCGGCACGTCGCGGGCCAGCGCCTTGTCCAGTCGCGCGGGCGGGTTGTCCGCGATGACGACGCGCAGTAGGACAGGCGGCATGGTCGATATATCCTCACCGGATCGCGGGTTGGTGCTGCTGAAATGGCTGGTCACGGGCCTGACCGCAACGATGATGATCGGGCTTGTGGTCCTGATCGGACTGTTCGTCACGCGGTTTCCCGACAACGCCCCGTCCCTGCCCGCCAGCCTGACCTTGCCCAAGGGCGAGAAGGCGATGGCCGTCACGATGGGAACGGGCTGGATCGCGGTCGTCACGGAAAGCGACGAGATCCTGATTTATCCGCCCGATGGCGGCCGGATCGTGCAGCGCGTGACGATCCAGACGGAAAACTAGCGATGGTACCACCGCCCCGGCTCGAACGGGGGACCTCCTGATCCACAATCAGGCGCTCTAACCAACTGAGCTACGGCGGCACTCGGGCTGTCTGATACAAAGCGATGCCGCCGATTGCAAGTCCGCATCGACCGCTTGCCAGCCGCGCGGACGCGCGCTAGGCGACACCCGAAGATGCGGAGAACCTCATGGGTATCAACGACACCAGCGACACAAGCGCGAACCTGCAAATCGGGCCGACGGATAAGGGGAACGTGCGGATTTATGTGGAAGGCGACGGTATCGACCTGCCCCTGGATTTCGACCCCGAGGAAGCCGAGGAGATCGCCGAGGAAATCCGCGCCGCCGCCGCCGTGGCGCGCACCCTGTCGGCGCCCAAGGGCCGCAAGGGGCGCTGACGCCTACTGTCCGGCCAGCCGGACGCCCGGATCGCGCAGTGCCTGCAACCGCCGCGCCGCATGAACGGCGAACTTGCGCATCATCACCCTGCGCCGCGCACCCGCCAGCCGCGTGGGATCGGGCATGCGAAGAACCTCGGCATCATAGGCATCGCCGACGATCAGCCCCGTGCCCTCGGGCAGAAGATCGGCCGGAAAATCCGTATCCACCGCCCAGAAATAGCGGTCGCACCATTCCAGATAGCCCTGCCATTTCGCGTCGCCCATGAAGTCAGCGCGGCTGGACTTGCACTCAACGATCCAGATCTCGTCCTTCGGGCCAAGCGCCATCACATCCACCCGCAGCCCCGACCGCGGAACAAGCTCCTCGACCGTGGCGAAGCCCAGGGCGGCCAGATGACGGCACACGCCGCGCGCCAGCAACTGGCCCGGCCGGAAATGCGAAAGGTCCATGTCGTTCGGCATGTCCGTCTGGTGAACGGAACGGAAACGAAAATCAAGCCCTGCGCGTGGTCAGCGACCCCTTGCCGCGCAGGCCCGCGCACCCTAATTCAGGGGCAGGCGGGTACTGCCCTTCCCGTGCCGGGATCGAATTCCGGTGGCCTTAAGCACTTCCGAGGGGGCTGGCTCTGATCGGACCGTGGTTCGTTCACCTGGCTCCCACCTGTTAAATCAGGTCCTCGGGAATTAGCTATCCCGACGATAGTGGTGGTCCCGCCTACCTTCCCGCATCAGCCTGGCGAAGGGCCGTCAGCGACGGCCGACGGCAACCGGCAATGGATCAGCCGTATAGTCCGGCAGACCCCTGTCGTCGTCATCGTCCTTTTCGGCCATCGCGAAGATCGCCAGACCGTTTTGCACGCCGCTAAAGACGATGCCGTTGAAAAAGACCATCAGGAACGTCGCCAGAACGCCGATGTCGGAATGGGTGACGAGGTGCCAGAGGTTGCCGATATTGAAGTAGAACAGCAGCCCGGTGAAGATCGCGGCCCAGAGAAAGCCGATGGCGGTGTTCCTGACATAGAAGCGCGCGATCTGGGGCATGTCCCTACTCCTGCGTGATGCATACCCGGCAAGATAGGGCAGACCGGGGCTGTTGCCAATCGGGGCGGACGATCAGGCGAACGCGCCCGGTTGGGCTTCCCGCGCCATATGATCGAGAACCGCGTTCACGAATTTCGGTTCGCGCCCGTCGGGAAAGAAGGCCTTGGCGACGTCCACATATTCGACGATGACGACGCGCGGCGGCGTCCGGCCTTCGACAAGTTCGGCCCCCGCCGCCCGGAACAACGCGCGCAGGGTCGGGTCGATGCGGTGGATCGGCCATTTCGCGACCAGCGCGCGGTCGGTCATCTGGTCGATCCGCGCCTGATGATTGACCGCATCCTCCAGCAGCATGCGGAACAGATCGACATCGCCCTCGGCCATCTCGCCTTCGTCATAGACGGCGCCGAAGCGGTGATCCTCGAACTCGGCCCGCACGCGGTCGATCCCGAGGTCCGAATGTTCCATCTGAAACAACGCCTGCACCGCGTAAAGGCGCGCCGCCGACCGCATCTGCCGCTTGTCGGGCTTGCGCGTGGCTGGCCGGTCGGCGGTCATGCCCCTGCCCCGCCGGCCCGAAAGCCCAGCCCCTTGCCGGATCTGTTCCAACGGCGCGTCAGCGCGACAAGGTGCAGCGCCGCCAGCGCCGCCCCGCCGCCCTTGTCCTGCTCGCCTGCGCGAACGGCCGCCTGGGCGTGGTTTTCGACCGTCAGGATGCCGTTGCCGATGCAGACGCCGTCCAGACCCATCAGCGTCAGCGCACGGCTGCTGTCGTTGCAGACCGTGTCGTAATGCGTCGTTTCGCCCCGAATGACGCAGCCGAGGGCCACGAAGGCATCGAAATCGCCGGTGCGCTGCGCGATGCGGATGGCGGTCGGCACTTCCAGCGCGCCCGGCACCTCGGCCAGTTCCCATTCCGCGCCCGCATCCTTCAGCGCCCGCTGCGCGCCGGCGACCAGATCATCGGCGATGTCGCGGTAATAAGGGGCGACGACGATCAGCACCTTCACCGGACCGTCGAGATCGGGAAGCGGGGGGGTGTAATGCGCCTGTCCGGCCATCAGTCGATCTCCGATATCCTGCGGGTATCCGCG
Organism: Oceaniovalibus guishaninsula JLT2003; assembly: GCF_000299575.1. Classification (GTDB taxonomy): domain Bacteria; phylum Pseudomonadota; class Alphaproteobacteria; order Rhodobacterales; family Rhodobacteraceae; genus Palleronia; species Palleronia guishaninsula. The sequence continues at coordinate 73,327 of NZ_AMGO01000001.1, read as the reverse complement.
ATTTCCAGCCCGTAGGCATCGAGACCCACGATCCGGGGCCGGGGCGAGTTGGTCAGAAGGACCAGCCGGTGCAGCCCCAGGGAACTGAGGATTTGCGCGCCCAGCCCGTATTGGCGCAGCGTCTGGGGCGAAACCTCGTCATGGGCGGCCAGCTTCATAGTCAGGTCGCGCAGCAGCACCAGAACGCCGCGCCCCTCGGCCGCGATCAGTTTCATCGCGTCGCCGAATTCGCGGGCCCTTCCGCCGCCGCCCGTGCCGACTACGTCCAGCAATGGGTCCATCGCATGCATCCGCACCAGCACCGGTTCGGGGCCGGAAATGTCACCCCGAATGAGGACGATATGCTCGGCGCCCTGGGTTTCGTCGGTATAAAGACGCATTGTCCACTCGCCGCCGAATTCCGACACGATCTTCTGTTCGCCGCGCATCCGAACCAGATTGTCGTGCCGGCGGCGATAGGCGATCAGGTCGCTGATCGTCCCGATCTTCAGGTTATGGCGCTGCGCGAAGGAAACGAGGTCGGGCAGCCTGCTCATCGACCCGTCGTCGTTCATGATCTCGCAGATCACGCCCGAAGGGTTCAGGCCGGCAAGGCGCGCGATGTCCACCGCCGCCTCGGTATGGCCCGCGCGGACCAGCACGCCGCCGTCCCGCGCCCGCAGCGGAAAGACATGCCCCGGCGTCGCGATGTCGGCGGCGGTGGCGGCGCTGTCGATGGCCACGGCCACGGTCCGCGCGCGGTCATGGGCGCTGATGCCGGTGCTGACGCCCTCGCGCGCCTCGATGCTGACGGTGAAGGCGGTTTCATGACGGCTGGAATTTTGCGACGCCATCAGCGGCAGGCCAAGCGCGTCGATCCGGCTGCCCGGAAGCGCCAGACAGATCAGACCGCGCCCGTATGTCGCCATGAAGTTGATTTTCTCGGGCGTGGCCATCTGCGCGGGGATGACCAGATCGCCCTCGTTCTCGCGGTCCTCGTGATCGACGAGGATGAACATCCGGCCGTTACGCGCATCTTCGATGATTTCCTCGACCGAGGAAATGGCGTCGGCGAAGTGGTCTTGGTCGGTCATGGCTGGTCCTGTCGGTTCGGCGCCGCAGATAGCGCGCCCGCCGCGCAAAGACCAGAACCAACCCCGCGACTGCGGAGGGGGCACCGCGTCACAATGTCTGTGCAAGCCGTGCGACGTAGCGCGCCATCGTATCGACCTCGATATTCAGCAGATCGCCCACGGCGACCGTGCCCCATGTCGTCACGGCCTTGCTGTGCGGTATGAGGTTCACGTCGAAGCTGGGCCCGTCGGGATCGTCGCGAACCGCGTTCACCGTCAGCGACGTGCCGTTCAGGGCGACGGACCCCTTTTCCGCGATGAAACGCGCCAGCGCGACAGGGGGTGCGACGGTGAAGCGGGTGCTGCCGTCCACCTCCTCCCGCTCGATCACCTCGGCGGTGCCATCGACATGGCCCGACACGATATGGCCGCCCAGCTCGTCGCCCACACGCAAGGATCGTTCAAGGTTCAGCCGGGTGCCGGGGACCCAGCCGGTCTGTCCGATATTGGTGCGCGCCACCGTCTCGGCGCTGATCTCGACGTCGAACCAGGGGCGCGGATCGGTCCCTGTGGCAATGGCGGTCAGGCAGACGCCATCGCAGGCGATCGACGCGCCGCGCTGGATGGTGGCGACGTCGTAGTTGCAGCCGATCCGCGCCCGCAGATCGCCCTTGCGCCCGACTTCCAGAACCTCGCCGATATCGCTGATCAGTCCGGTGAACATGGCAACCTCTCGCTCTGACCGGTCGTGTATCGCGCCATGGCCCTAGCGGCGCAAGCGATCCGTAAGGTTGCCGTCGTCCAGCCGATCCCATTCATGCAGCACGTCGCCCCCGATCGACCGGGCGGCATGCAGCGCAAAGCGCGGGGCGCCCGCCAGCGTATCGAGCCCAAGCGGGCCGATTGCGGGCGTTCCATCGGACCCCAAGGCAAGACCGGCAGTAAACCCCAGCAATCGGTCGACCAGCCTGGCCCGCAGCAGGGACGCGGCCAGCACGCCGCCGCCTTCGCAGAAAACACGGGTCAACCCGGCCTGACCGAGATGCTCGAGCGCTGCCTTGACGTCCAAGATGCCATCCGCAAGCGGCACCTCGACGCAGCGCGCGCCCGCCTCGGTCCAGCGGGCCTTGCGATCGTTCGGGGCGTCCGGCCCATGCAGCAGCCACAAGGGCGCATCCGCGACCGATGCCGCAAACCGGCCCTCTGTCGGCAGATCGAGCCGCTGCGATAGAACCACCCTAAGACGCGGCGCCTGGCCCATGCCGCGAACCGTCAGGACGGGATCGTCGGCCCGGACGGTGCCACCCCCGACCATGATCGCGTCATGGGTCAGACGCATCGCATGCACCGCGCGCCGCGCATCCGGGCCGGTGATCCAGCGCGACGCGCCACTGGCGGTCGCGATCCGGCCATCGAACGAAGCGGCCAGCTTCAGCGTGACCAAAGGACGCCCTTCGGCCAGCCGCCGCAGGAACCCCGCGTGATCGCGGCGCGCGACCGCTTCGCACACCCCTTCGACGACTTCCACCCCGGCCTGCCGCAGCCGCGCATGACCCCGGCCCGCCACCCGCGCGTCGGGATCGCCCATCGCCGTCACCACCCGCGTGACGCCCGCCGCGGCAAGTGCGTCGGCGCAAGGTGGCGTATGGCCGTGATGCGCGCAAGGTTCCAGCGTGACATAGGCCGTAGCCCAGCTTGCGGCAGGGCCCGCCTGGTCCAGCGCCACCCGTTCGGCATGGGGCCGCCCGCCCGGCTGGGTCCAACCGCGCCCGACGACCCGGCCTTGCGCGACGATGACGCATCCGACGGCCGGATTGGGCCAGACCGCCCCCTGTCCGCGCCGGCCCAGCGTCAGCGCATGGGCCATGTGGCGGGCATCCTCCGCCGTCAAGTGCCGGAGGTGGGGGGCCGCAATTCGCTGACGAAGCGGTCGAAATCGTCGGCGGCCTGAAAGTTCTTGTAAACGCTGGCGAACCGCACATAGGCCACGGTGTCGATCCGGGCCAGACTTTCCATCACGATCTCGCCGATGGTCTTGGACGGGACATCGGTGTCGCCCAGGCTTTCCAGCCGCCGGACGATGCCGCTGATCATCTGATCCATCCGTTCGGGATCGACAGGCCGTTTTTGCAGCGCGATGCGGATCGAGCGTTCCAGCTTGTCGCGGTCGAAATCCTCGCGGCGGCCGTTCGACTTGATGACGACCAGATCGCGCAACTGCACCCGTTCGTAGGTCGTGAACCGTCCCCCGCAGGCTGGGCAGAGCCTGCGACGACGGATCGCCACGTGATCCTCGGCGGGACGGGAATCCTTGACCTGGGTGTCGACGTTTCCGCAAAACGGACAGCGCATGATGCCATTCCCGACGATTGTTCCTGCGGTAAACTAGACCGACCGGACGAGATGTTGAACAGCATTCTTCGTCGGCACCATATCTCGGGGCGGCGGCCGCTCAGGACAGATGCGCGGCGACCCTGCGATCGTGCGGGGCATCGCGATGCTCGACCAGAAAGACGCCCTGCCAGGAGCCTAGGACCATTCGGCCTGCCCTGACCGGAATGGACAGGCTGACCGGAAGGAGTGCAGCGCGCAGATGCGCCGGCATATCGTCGGGCCCTTCCGCGCGGTGCCGGATCCACCCCATCCCCTTGGCATCCGCTCGCGGCGCCAGGCGCGCCAGCCAGTCGCACAGGTCGGCCTGAACATCGGAATCCGCGTTCTCCTGGACGAGCAGGGAACAGGACGTGTGACGAACGAAAAGCGTCAAGATGCCGTCAGCGTCAGGCGGCAACCAGTCCGCTGCCATCGCGGTCAACGGATAGAAGCCTGGACCTGACGTGCCTACACGGAACTCCGTATGCATTCTATCGTCCGGCGGGGGTGTCGCAGAACTGGCGCGCATAGGCGGCACTCAGCCCCCGGCCCCCGAAAAGGCGCAGTAATCCGGTCGGCATCGCCGCCGCAGGGTCGAAGCCGAAATCTATCCCCTCGCCCGACCGGCGGACAGGGGGTGAAACCCGATAGATCTGGGTATCGGTCGGCAGGCCGAGGCTGCCAATGACGTAATCGCCTGCCGCGCACCAGAAGGCCGGCGCGCCGGCATTGCCGTTCCAGGCGACATGAAAACCGGGCTGGCGCTCGGTCACGATCAACCCGTTCTGCGCGGTGAAAGCCGCACTTGGCGAGGCCGCAAGCAGCAGACTGACCGTCGCGGCGACCCTGGTTGCGAACATGGCTTTCCCTTCTACTGGCCAATAGGAACTCCGGCCTCGCGCACGCCGTTCCCTTCCCGTGTCCTCAGGATGAAGGAGTCGAACATGGCCGACACAGACCCCGAGAAGCGGCAGGAAACGGCGAGGGTCACGAATGACCCGAAAACCGGGCCCGGTTCGACATCGGACCCCAACCAGGCCAACCTGACAGGTCAGCCCGAACAGCCAGCGACGCCCGTTCGCGTAAAGCCGCGGCCCTATGACACGAACGATCCCAAGGATGGCCCCGGCACGACATCGGATCCGAACCAGGCCAACCGCACCTGATCGTCAGAGTGCCTGAAGTTTCCCGCGCGGCGCGTCTTCCGCATCGTCGGTATCGTGCGCGACGGTCATCGTCTTGGAGGTTCGCGCGCCCATCGCCTTGAGCTTTTCGACCTGTCCGATTGCGTTACCCGATCCGCGCGTCAACTGTCCCAGCGCCTTGTCGTATTGCGCCTTGGCGGAATCGAGCGACTTGCCCACCGATTCCATGCTTTGGACGAACGACACCAGCTTGTCGTAAAGCTTGCCAGCACGGTCGGCGATGGCTTCGGCGTTATGTTCGCGCCGATCGACCGTCCAAACGTGATCGACCGTGCGCAGCGTCACCATCAGTGTCGTCGGCGTCGCGATCCCCACCCTCCGTGAAATGGCATAGGACGCCAGATCGCCCTCCTGCCGCCACGCTTCCGCGAAAGCCCCTTCGATGGGCATGAACATCAGCACGTAATCGACGCTGCCGCTGTCGAGTGTCTGGTATCCCTTGGCCGACAACAGATCGACATGCCGCCGCACCGCCGCGATGTGTGCCTTCATGTGACGTTCGCGCTCGGCTTCGGTTTCGGCGGCGATCGCGGCCTCGTAACTGACCAGCGACACCTTGGAATCGATGACCAGGTTCTTATCGCCCGGCATCCTGACGACGACGTCGGGACGCCAGGCGACGCCCTCCTCGTCGCGGCGATGTTCCTGCACCAGATAATGCGTACCGCGTTCCAACCCGCTTTCCTCGAGAATACGCTCGAGGATCAGCTCGCCCCATGCCCCCTGCCGCTGCTTGTCGCCTTTCAACGCGCGGGTCAGGTTGACGGCTTCGGTGGAAATGGCTTCGGACCGTTGCGTCAGATGGCGGATCTGCTCGCCCAGCCGGGCGCGTTCCTTGTCGGCTTCGCCATGCACCTTGCGCAATTCCGTCTCGAACCGGCCGACATGTTCGCGGAACGGCGTCAGCAGCTCGGCAAGTTTCGACTGATGACTCTGCGACAGTTCCGCGCCGGTCTGCTTGAGAACCTGACCGGCAAGATCCGAGAATTGCCGGGCCATCGTTTCCCGCAGGGCCGTCAACGTTTCAACCTCGCGTCGGGCCGAGGCGAGGCGTCCGTCCGCGTCCACTTCCAGCGCCTTGTGCCGCACTTCAAGCGCGGAATGCCTGTCTCGCAGGCCGTCCCGTTCGGACCGGGCAGTATCGCGCTCCCGCTCCATCACCTGCACGGCCGGTTCCAGCGACGCGATGCGTTCCGTAAGGCGCGACACCTGTTGCAGCGCGTCCGTTCGCGCCGCATCGGCAGCCTTGCAATCGGCTTCCGCCCCTTCGAGGCGGGCGCGGGCCTGGGCCGCGGCATCGCGTTCCCTGTGGTGATCCCGCGCAAGCCCGTCGCGTTCAGTGCGCAGCCGGACCGACGCGGCATTCGCCCTTAGCCACATGACGCCGAGCAGCAGCGCCAGCAAAGCCAGCGCGATCACGGCGAAGGTCACGATATCGGGCGATAAGAGGGGCATGGCTGCATCCAAGAAGTTACCGAATGTTCGCCATTTACCCCATTGCCGTCAACCTGAGAAACGTATGGTCCGGCGCATTTTACTGATCGAGGAAGCTGCGCAGCTTCCTGCTGCGGCTGGGATGCTTCAGCTTGCGCAACGCCTTGGCCTCGATTTGGCGGATCCGTTCGCGGGTCACACTGAATTGCTGGCCCACCTCCTCGAGCGTATGGTCGGTGTTCATGCCGATGCCGAACCGCATCCGCAGGACTCGTTCCTCGCGCGGGGTCAGCGATGCCAGAACGCGCGTCGTCGTCTCTTTCAGGTTTTCCTGGATCGCGCTGTCCAGCGGCAGGACCGCGTTCTTGTCCTCGATGAAGTCGCCAAGCTGGCTGTCCTCCTCGTCGCCGATGGGGGTTTCCAGGCTGATCGGCTCCTTGGCGATCTTCATCACCTTGCGGACCTTTTCCAGCGGCATTTGCAGCTTCTCGGCCAACTCCTCGGGCGTCGGTTCGCGGCCGATTTCGTGCAGCATCTGCCGGCCGGTGCGGACCAGCTTGTTGATCGTTTCGATCATGTGCACCGGAATGCGGATCGTGCGCGCCTGATCGGCGATGGACCGCGTGATGGCCTGCCGGATCCACCATGTCGCGTAGGTCGAGAACTTGTAGCCGCGGCGATACTCGAACTTGTCCACGGCCTTCATCAGACCGATATTGCCTTCCTGAATAAGATCGAGGAATTGCAGGCCTCGGTTGGTGTATTTCTTGGCGATCGAGATGACCAGCCGCAGGTTCGCCTCGACCATTTCCTTCTTGGCCTGACGCGCTTCCTTTTCGCCCTTCTGGACCTGCTGGACGATGCGGCGGAACTCGGAAATGTCGACACCGACATACTGACCGACCTGCGCCATGTCGCCGCGCAATTCCTCGATCTTGTCCGAGGACCGTTCGATGAAGGCCTGCCAGCCGCGGCCCGATTGCTGGGCCATACGGTCGAGCCATGTCGGATCGAGCTCGTAGCCGCGATAGGCCTCGACGAATTCGCGCCGGTTGATGCGCGCCTGATCGGCCAGCTTCACCAGACTGGAATCGATCGCCATGATCTTTCGGTTGATCCCGTAAAGCTGGTCGATCAGCGCTTCGATCCGGTTGTTGTGCAGGTGCAGTTCGTTCACCAGCAGCACGATTTCGGATCGCAGCGTCTGATAACGCGACTCGGCCTCGCCCGAGAACGATCCGTCCTCGTTCAAGGTGGCCGACATGCGCAGATCCTGCATTTCAGCCAGCTGCGCATAGTCTGTCGCGATCACGTCGAGCATTTCCAGCACACGCGGCTTCAGCGCGGCTTCCATTGCCGCGAGGCTCATGTTGGCCTGATCGTCGTCGTCGTCGTCGTCGTCCTGACGTATGGGATTGCCATCGGCATCGACCGTCTGCTGCCCCTCGGCCTTGGCGGGGGCACCGTCGATGCCGGTCACGACGGCACTCGCGTCTTCCTCGCCCTCCTCGCCCATCTGGCGGCCGAAGGTCGTCTCGAGGTCGATCACATCGCGCAGCAGGATGTCCTCGGACAGCAATTCGTCGCGCCAGATGGTGATCGCCTGAAAGGTCAGCGGGCTTTCGCACAGACCCGCGATCATCGTGTTGCGGCCCGCCTCGATCCGCTTGGCGATGGCGATCTCGCCCTCGCGGCTCAGCAGTTCGACCGACCCCATCTCGCGCAGATACATGCGCACCGGGTCGTCGGTCCGGTCCAGCTTCTCGCTTTCGGTAGTCGAAACCGCGACTTCGCGCGAATTGGAGGTCGTGGCCACTTCGGTCGAGCCCTTGCGCTCCTCCTCCTCGGCGTCCTCGTCCTCGATGATGTTGATGCCCATCTCGGACAGCATCGACATCACATCCTCGATCTGCTCGGAACTGACCTGCTCGGGCGGCAGGACCTGATTGAGCTGGTCGTAGGTGATATAACCCCGCTCGCGCGCGTCGGCGATCATCTTCTTGACCGCAGCCTGGCTCATGTCCAGCATGACTTCGCCGTCGTGGTCGTCGGTCTTGCGGTCGTCGTTGTCCTTCGCGGCCATTCGGCGCTCCTTACACTTCCACGGGGCGAATCGCGGTTACGGTTCGAATCACATAGCGCGGCACGGGTGATTCGGACAGGTTTCGAATCGTCCCGCCACCCGCCCGGTTACCAGATAGGCCGTCAGGTGCGTCGATCCCGCACCGAAGACCGCGCGGCGCCGATCCGGTCCAGCAGACCGTCGAACGCACTGCGCTCGTCCCGGCTGATGCGGACGCCGTTCGGGGCGACGTCGAACTCCGTCCGGTCCTCGACCTGTCCGCGCCGGCTGCGCTCCATCGCATCGACCGCCTGACGCAGACGCCAGGTCAGCGCCTCGTCGGCCAGCGCGTCGAAATCCTCCATCGCCTCGTCGATTTCCCGCAACAATCCCCTGCCCGCTATCAGCTTGCCGATCTCGTCCGCCAGACATTCGGCCGCCAGATCCGGGTCGTTGCCCTTCAACGCGGGTACAACGCCCAGATGGCGAAGGGACAGCATCTTTTCAAGGGAATCGTCGCCTAGTTCATGGGCGACTCGGTCGGCCAGCATTGCGGAATCGCAATCGGGGGCCAGGCGGCGGATCGCGGCGGCGATGCGGGCATGAGCTGCGTCGAGAAATTCCATCCGCTCCATCTCGGCCGCGAAGCGGATGCAAAGTGCCGGATACCGCAGCAGAAGCGCCAGAACCACGGATTCGCGCAGGGTCGTGTCGGGCAAGGCGCCGGCCCCGCTCTGCCTCGCCACGATGGGCGGCGGCGGTGCGGCCCGCTGCGAGGCTTTCGTCCGGCGCGGGTTGAAGTGCTGCCAGCTCAACTCGCGCAACGCGGTCTGGTAGTGCCTGCGGATCGACCCGTCGCGGATGCGGCCGACGATGTCGTTCAGCCGCCGCTCCAGCGCAGCGCGGCGTTCGGGGCTGTCGAAGACTCGGCCCTCCGTCTCGCGGCGCCAGATCAGCGCGACGGGCGGCTCGGCGCCGGCCAGAACCTCGCGCATCGCGTCTCGACCGGCCGATTTCAGCAGGTCGTCGGGGTCCTGCCCCCCCGGCAGCAGGCAAATCCGCAGCGACCGGCCCGCCTCGATCAAAGGCAACGCCAGGTCGATGGTTCGCAACGCGGCCTGACGGCCGGCACGATCCCCATCAAGGGCCAGCACAGGCTCGGGGTGGATGCGCCAGAGCATCGCCAGATGGTCGGGCGTGATCGCGGTGCCCAAGGGGGCCACCGTGGCGGGAAAACCGGCCTCGCTCAACGCGATGACGTCCATGTATCCTTCGGCGACGATCAGCGGCCCTTCGCGCCCCGCCGCCGCCCGTGCGGGTCCGACATTGTAAAGCGTCCGGCCCTTGTCGAAGATCGGCGTCTGCGGCGAGTTCAGGTATTTCGCGTTGTCGGCCGGGTCGAGCGCGCGGCCCCCGAACGCAATGGTGCGGTCGCGCCCGTCGCGGATCGGAAAGATCAGACGGTTGCGAAAGACGTCATAGGGCGCGCCGCCGTTCTGCGACTTGCGCGCCAGCCCCGCTTCCAGAAGCAGGCGGTCGTCGATGCCCTGCCCCGTCAGATGATCGCAAAGCCCGCGCCAGCCGTCGGGTGCCAGGCCAAGGCCCCAGCGCGCCTGCGCCGCCTTGTCCAGCCCGCGCCGCGCCAGATAGTCGCGCGCGGGACGTCCGGCGGCGCTGGCCAGTTGCAGGCGGAACCACCGGGCCGCCGCCTCGGTCACGTCGATCAGACGGGACGCCTTGTCCTCGCGCTCGGCCGCGCGGGGATCGCGCTGGGGCATGGTCATCCCCGCTTCGGCGGCCAGCCTTGCGACCGCTTCCATGAAGCCCAGGTTTTCGGTCGCCATCACGAAGTCGAAGACGCTGCCCTTCTGGTGACAGCCGAAGCAGTAATAGAACCCCTTGCGGTCATCGACGTGGAAGCTGGCGGTCTTCTCCTGATGGAACGGACACGGCGCCCACATGTCGCCGCGCCCCTGATTGGACTTGCGCGCATCCCAGATCACCTTGCGTCCGACAACGGCCGACAGGGAGACCCGGTCGCGCAATTCGTCCAGGAATGTCGGGGGCAGGCTCATGCCGACAGTATCGGCCCGCCATCCCCTGGAGTCGAGAGGCCGCGCGACGTCAGCGCGCCCGCGTCAGGCGCAGGTCGTGATCGTGCGGGACGCGAGCGGCGCGCCGTCGCTCGTCACCACGCTGATGCGCACGCCGCCTTCTTCCTCGACGAACCGGCGGGTTGCGGGGGCGGCGCACATCTGCATGGGCACGTCACGTTCCAGCGTGAAGGTGAAGGCGTCCCGCGCGGCGGGGGTGAAGGCCGATTCGGCATCGTCATGCCGCAGATCCATGACCAACTGGTTGCCCTCGGCCCGCGCGCCAGTCAGCGTCAGGTCGTCGCCCAGACGACTGCCGGCGCGGGCGTTCATCGCCTGCGCCACCGCTTCAAGGTCGGGCGGCGTCACGGCGGCCCGCGCGGCCCCTTCGGCATTCACGCGCAGATCCGTGCCCCGGTCGGCGCAGCCCGCCAGCAGCACGGTCGCGGCAGCCGCGGCCAGAAGCATCGGTTTGGTCTTGGCCATCGGCCCTCTCCACATTCCGTCCCTCGATGCGCGACTATGGCGTCGGCCGCCCGACGGACGCAACCCGCCAATCCCGAGACCGGCGGATCAAAGCCCCTTGGCGCGATAACTGGCGGCCACACGCCGGATCGCGACGAGATAGGCCGCCGTGCGCAGATCCTTGGCGCCTTCGTGACCGTGCCAGACTTCGCGCATCGACTGGTAGGCCGCGCGCATCGTGTCATCCAGCCCCGACCGGACCAGTTCCAGTTCGTCCGCGCCACGCAGATACTTCTGCTTGAAGCCGGGGCTCAGCGTCCATCCCAGATCGCGGTCGCGCGACAGCCGTTCCAGTTCGTTGACGATCAGCTCGTGACGCGCTTCCTCCTGACGCCGCTGCATCCGCCCGAACCGGATATGGCTGAGGTTCTTGACCCATTCGAAGTAACTGACCGTAACGCCGCCCGCATTGGCATACATGTCGGGAATGATGACGCAGCCCTTGTCGAGCAGGATGTCGTTCGCCCCGGCCGTGACCGGGCCGTTAGCGGCTTCGATGATCAGCGGCGCCTTGATGCGGGCGGCGTTGTTGATGTTGATCGTCCCTTCCAGCGCGGCGGGGATCAGGATGTCGCACTCGGTTTCCAGCAGGGTCGCGCCGTTCTCGACGTATTCGCCGTCGGGATAGCCCGCCACCCCGCCATGCCCGTCGATCCAGTGGCGCAGCTTGTCGATGTCGATGCCGTGGGGATCGTGGATCGCCCCGTCCCGCTCGATCACCGCGATCACCTTCAGCCCGTCTTCCTCAGTCAGGAACTTCGCGGCGTGATAGCCCACATTGCCCAGCCCCTGAACCACGGCGGTCTTGCCTTCGAGGCCGCCCGACATCCTGGCCTTGGCGACATCGTCGGGATGGCGGAAGAATTCGCGCAGGGCATATTGCACACCCCGGCCCGTCGCCTCGGTGCGGCCGTGGATACCGCCAGCGTTGATGGGCTTGCCGGTAACGCAGGCGGCGCCGTTGATGTCGGTCGTGTGCATCCGCTTGTACTGGTCGGCGATCCACGCCATCTCGCGCTCGCCCGTGCCCATGTCCGGGGCGGGGACGTTCTGGCTGGGATGGATCAGGTCGCGCTTGACCAACTCGAAGGTGAAGCGCCGGGTGATCATCTCCAGCTCGTGTTCCTCCCAGGCGCGCGGATCGACGCAAAGCCCGCCCTTGGATCCGCCGAACGGCGCCTCGACCAGCGCGCATTTGTAGGTCATCAGCGCGGCCAGCGCCTCGACCTCGTCCTGATGCACGCCCAGCGAATAGCGGATGCCCCCCTTCACGGGTTCCAGATGTTCCGAATGGACCGACCGATAGCCGGTGAACGTGTGGATCGCCCCGCGCAGCCGCACGCCGAACCGCACGGTATAGGTCGCGTTGCAGACGCGGATCTTCTCCTCCAGACCGGGGCTGAGATCCATCAGCGCCACGGCGCGGTTGAACATCAGATCGACGCTGTCGCGGAAACTCGGTTCGTGCTTCACGAAAAATCCTCCTTGGACATGAATCACCATCCTCCGACGCGTGCATTCTGGCAACCGTCTGTCGCGCCGGTTTCAGCCGCAGGCGTCACGACGCGCCAGAAGTTCGGTCAGTATCTCGACCATGAACCGGGCTTCGGTCGCAGTGGTGATGCCGCCGACGCCGACCAACCGCCCGACCCGCCACCAGAGGCCCGGCGCCCAGGCATTCGCCCCTTGGCGTTTCCGCAGGCGCAGGATGAAGCCGTTGGACGGCTTGAAGGCGAAAACGCCGCGATCGACCGAGGCGATCGCCCCCAGCGGCGCCAGGACCCGGCCGTCCTGATCGAAAAGGCCGCGGCCCGTCAGCACGATCGCCCCCGCCGTCGCGGTCCACATCTTCCAGCCCGCCAAGAAGGACAGAAGCCCGCCCGTCACGAAGGCCGCGCGTAAAATCGCTGCGTTGGGGTTGGTGACGGCGGCATAGATCAGCAGCGCGCCCAGAAGCCCCGTCATCGCCGCGCCGACGATCCGCCGCCCCTGCGAGGCGCCGAGTCGGGCAAGCGGACGGTCGGGATCGGACCAGAATTCCTGGTCGAGCGGCAAGCGGGGCGGGTCGGTCGACATGGCGCCTTCTAGCCGCGCCGGTGCCTTGGCGAAAGCCGCATTGCGGGGGGATAGGCACGCGGACTATGCTGCGACTGCCGGCCCTGACGCGAGCGACGTGATGCCCCGCCTGTCCTTCATCCTGCTCGTGCCGCTGGTCCTGGGCTGCACGCCGTTCCCAGAACTCGACCTGCCGCCGACGGCGGCGACCGAGCGTTCGGCCTATCCGCGTCTCATCCCCCTGACCGAGATCCTCGACAGCACCGCCAGGCCGCCGCGTTTGTCGCCCAACGAGCCTGCATCGCTTCTGTCGCGGGTGAATGCCTTGCGCGCGCGGGCCGCCGCAATGCGAAGCCGGGCGTTGACCGAAGCGGACCGCGAACGCATCCGCGCGGCGGTCGCCCGGCTGGAAGGATAGGGCGGCGCGTCGGCCGCGCCGCCCCCAAATCGTCACTCGGCCGGCAGCAAGCCCTGCTGCTGCGCCGCGGACACTTCGTCGGCGCTCAGCACGCCGTCGCCATCGGTGTCGATGGCGACGAAGTTCTCCTCGGTCAGGTCGGGCATCGCGGCGGATGCCTCGCCGAAAGTTACCTGGCCGTCGCCGTCCGTGTCCATCATGCCCTGCGCGCTCAGCGCGGTGGCGGAGACGGCAAGGCCAACGCCGGCAAGAAAGGCGGTCATGCGTGTCATATGGTCGTTCCCTCTGTCTTCGGACCCGGAACGTCCGGGCCGTGACGCGACCTGACCTTACCCGGCGCAGCGCGTCGACCAGCAGGTCTGGGTGACACGAAAACGGGCCATCACCGGCCGATTTGGCGGCTTGGGGCGCGCGGCGATCCGCCCGGTTCCGCGCGGCCCGGGCCGACCGGCGGAAGGGCGCGGACCCGGACCCGCGCCATCGGCGGACGATGGCGGACTCAGACGATCGCCGCCACGGCCCGCCGGGTCATGACACCGGCCAGATGCGCCCGATACGCGGACGACCCGTGCAGGTCGGCGATCATCCCGTCCGCATCCACCGCCAACCCGTCCAGCGCCTGCACGGCAAAGTCGCTTGTCAGCGCAACCTCGGCCTCGTGCCAGCGGAATACGCCCGATTCGGACGCGCCGGTGATCGCGACGCGCGCGCCGCCGCTGTGCCGTGCCACGAACGCGGCCGTCAGCGGAAAGCGCGATGCGGGCTGGATGAATTTCTCGTATCTGGCCGCATCGGGGATGGGGAACCGAACCTCGACGACGATCTCGCCTTCTTCCAGGGCCGTGGTGAACATACCCTGAAAGAAATCGTCGGCCCCGATCTCGCGTCGGTCGGTGACGATGGTGGCGTTCGACGCCAGCACACCGGCGGGATAGCAGGCCGACGGATCGTTGTTCGCCAGCGACCCGCCGATGGTTCCACGGCTGCGCACCGCCGGATCGCCGATCCGTGCGGCAAGGCTAGCCAGTGCAGGGTAGGCCCCGGCGGCTTCGCGCGCGACCTGCGCATGGGTGGTGGCGCCGCCGACGCGCAGCACATCGCCATCGGCGCGCACGAATACCATGTCGGGAATATGCATCAGGCTGACCAGCACGGCAGGCGCGGCCAGCCGCACCTTCATCGCCGGCAGAAGGGTCTGGCCGCCCGACAGCGCCTGCGCATCGGGCGTGGCCAGCGCCCTGACGGCGTCGGAAACCGTCTGCGGCCTGACGAAGTCGAAATCATGCATCGCGCACCCCCCGTTCCTGCATGGCTTCCCAGACCCTGTCGGGCGTCAGCGGCATGTCGATATGCGTCACATCGTGGCCGCCCCGTTGCAGGGCGTCGATCACCGCGTTGACAAAGGCCGGGGGCGATCCGATGGCGCCCGCCTCACCGCAGCCCTTCACGCCCAGCGGATTGTGCGTGCAGGGCGTGGCGCAGGTCGAATCCACCGTGAACATCGGCAGATCGGCGGCGCGCGGCATGGCGTAGTCCATGTAGGACGCGCTGATCAACTGGCCGTCCGCGTCGTAGGCGCAGTTTTCCATCATCGCCTGACCGAAGCCCTGGGCCAGACCGCCGTGAACCTGCCCTTCGACGATCATCGGATTGATGACATTGCCGAAATCGTCCGCCGCGGTGAAGGACAGGACCGTCACCTTGCCGGTCTGCGGATCGACTTCGACCTCGCACCCGTAAGCCCCACTGGGATAGGTGAAGTTCGCGGGGTCATAGAACGCCGTCTCCTCCAGCCCCGGCTCGATCTCCTCCAGCGGATAATTGTGGGGAACGTAGGCGGCCAGCGTAACGTCGCCCCAGGCGACCGACCTGTCTGTGCCGGCGATGGTGAAGCGGCCGTCCTTCAGTTCGATGTCGTGCTCGCTCGCCTCCATCAGATGGGCGGCGATCTTCTTGGCCTTGGCGATGATCTTTTCGGTGGCGCGCACCATGGCGCTGCCGCCCACGGCGATGGACCGGCTGCCATAGGTGCCCATGCCCATCGGCGTGCGAGCCGTATCCCCGTGGATGATGTCTACCTGGGCGGGGTCGATGCCGATCATGTCGCCGACCACCTGCGCGAACGTGGTCTCGTGTCCCTGTCCGTGACTATGGCTGCCGGTCATGACGGAAATCGAGCCTGTGGCGTTCACCCGCACCGTGGCGCTTTCGTAAAGACCGGCCCGCGCCCCGAGCTGCCCGACAAGGTTCGACGGCGCGATGCCGCAGGCTTCGATGTAATGGGCAATGCCGAACCCGCGCAACATCCCCCGCCGTCGGGATTCCTCGGCGCGAGCCTCGAATCCCGCATGGTCGGACAGCGCCAGCAGCTTGTCCATCGTGGCGTGGTAATCGCCGGTATCGTATTCGACGGCGACCGGCGTGGCATAGGGAAACTCGGTTATGAAATTGCGGCGCCGCAAGTCGACCGGGTCGATCCCCATCTCGCGGGCGGCCTTGTCCACCACGCGTTCCAGTTGATACGTCGCCTCGGGGCGGCCGGCGCCGCGATAGGCATCGACCGGCACGGTGTTGGTGAAGACCGCCTTCACGTTCACATAGATCAGCGGTGTCGTATAATTACCCGCCATCAGCGTGCCGTGCAGCCATGTCGGGATGCTGGGCGCGAAAGTGGACAGGTAAGCGCCCATATTGGCAAGGGTTTCCGTTCGCAGCGCCAGGAATTTGCCGTTTTCGTCCAGCGCAAGCTCGATCTTCGTGACATGATCGCGGCCATGCGCGTCCGACATGAACGCCTCGGACCGGGACGACACCCATTTCACCGGGCGGCGCAGGGCTTTGGCCGCGAAGGTGCAGAACGCTTCCTCGGCATAATGGAAGATCTTCGATCCGAACCCGCCACCCACATCCGGGGCCACGACGCGCAGCTTGTGCTCGGGGATGCCAAGCACGAAGGCGCCCATCAGCAGGCGGATGACGTGCGGGTTCTGGCTGGTCGTGTAAAGCGTGTATTCGTCCGCCGCCGCGTTCCATTCGGCCAGCGCGACGCGCGGTTCCATCGGGTTGGCGACAAGGCGATTGTTGCGCAATTCCAGCGTGGTGACGTGATGAGCGTGCGCGATGGCGTCGTCCACGGCCTGACGGTTATCCTCGACGAAACCCCAGTCATAGCAAAGGTTCGTGCCCATATCCTCGTGCACCAGCGGGGCGTCGGGGGTCAGCGCGGCCCTCATGTCCATGATCGCCGGCAGATCCTCGATGTCGATTACCACGGCCTCGGCGGCGTCGCGGGCCTGGGCCAGCGTTTCGGCCACGACCACGGCGATCGGATCGCCCACATGCCGCACCTTGCCATCGGCCAGGACGGGGTGTTTCGGTTCGTTCATGACGCTGCCGTCGCGCGACGTGATCTGCCAGCCGCAGGGAATGCCGCCCACCCCTTCGAAGTCACGCGCCGTAAATATACGCAGCACGCCGGGCATGGCGGCGGCCGCTTCGGCGTCGATCCCGGCGATCCGGCCATGCGCGACATCGGACCGAACGAAATACGCGTAAACCTGGTTGTAGATGTTGATGTCGTCGGAATAGCGCCCGGTTCCGGTCAGAAACCGGACATCCTCGCGCCGTTTGGGGCTGTCGCCGATACCGCCGTCCTTGGGCATGTCAGTCCTCCGTGATGGTCATTGCGCCGCGATGGATGCGTTTTCGCTAGCGGCAAGGATCGCCTTGACGATGTTGTGATAGCCGGTGCAGCGGCAGATATTGCCGTCCAGATAGTCGCGGATCGTCCGCTCGTCGGGATGCGGGTCGTCCTTCAGCAGCGCGGCGGCCGACATCACCATACCGGGCGTGCAGAACCCGCATTGCAGGCCGTGATGGTCTTGAAACGCCTGCTGGATCACCGACAGAGACCCGTCCGGGTTCGCCATCCCCTCGATCGTAAGGATTTCCGCGCCCTCGGCCTCGACCGCCAGGACCGAGCAGGCCTTGACCGGCCGGCCGTCCATATGCACCACGCAGGCGCCGCATTGCGACGTGTCGCAACCCACATGGGTGCCCGTCAGATGCAGGTCGTCGCGCAGGAAGTGCACCAGCAGCGTCCGCCCCTCGACCTTCCCCGAGGCCGGGCGACCGTTCACCGTCATCGAAACGTCCATTCGTCCTGTCCTTCTGCTCAATCCCCGACCGGTTCCCGCGGGTCGGCCCGATCCGCGGCCGCACCGGCAGGGGCGGACAGCCGATCCTGAAGGCGGGCGAAGAAATCGTCCGCCATCTTTCGCGCGAAACCGTCGATGACCCGGCTGCCGAGCTGCGCCAGCTTGCCGCCCACCTTTGCCTCGACTTCGTATTCCAGATCGGTCGCGTCGCCCTGGGATGTCAGGCGCACCCATGCGGTGCCCTTGGCGAAGCCCGCAACGCCGCCCTTGCCCTCGCCGGTCAGCGTCAGGGATTGCGGGGCGTCGGCGTCGGTCAGCGTCACCTGCCCCCGGAACGTCGCCTTGACGGGACCGACCTTCTGCACGACCACCGCCTCGAACCCCTCGGCGGCATCGCCCGTCAGGCCGGTGCAGCCGGGAATGCAGGCGCGCAACGTCTCGGGGTCCAGAAGCGCGTTCCAGACCTGCTGGCGCGGAACGTCGATGCGGCGGGCGCCGGTCATTTCCATGGCGATCGCCCCTCCCCGGCTTTCGACATCTGCCGGTCAGCCTAGCTGCGGGACATGCACCGCGCCACAACTTTCGCCAAGGTCACGGAAGCGGCACGGAACCCTGGGTTCGACCGCATGCTTTCGTTGTTATGAAAAGCCATGACCCCGACGACCGTGACCGCCGACTGGCACGGCTGGAAAAAGTCGCCAACCGGATGGATTATGCGTTCAGGGTGCCGGTCGTCGGCATACGCGTCGGCTGGGACGGAATCATCGGGCTGATCCCCGTCATCGGGGACGCAGCGGCACTGGCACCGGGCGCGTGGATCGTCTTGGAAAGTCATCGGATGGGCGCGCCCCGGCACATTCTGGTGCGGCAGGGTGTGAACGTGGCGCTGGATACCATCATCGGCACAATCCCCTTTGTCGGGGATCTTTTCGATGTCGGCTTCAAGTCGAACAGGCGGAACGTGCGGCTTCTGCGGGACCATTTCGCCCGGCATGCCCGGTCTGCCGATGCCGCAGCCTCCACCCCCGAGGGCGAAGGCCGTCTGTCGTCGCACCACCCGTCACTGGGCGGCGGTCACCCGTCGCCTCAGCCGACCAGTTCCAGCCCAGCGAAGAAATAGGCGATTTCCTCTTTCGCGGTCTCGGGGGCGTCCGACCCGTGAACCGAATTCTCACCGACGGATTCGGCGAACTCGGCCCGGATCGTGCCGGCTTCGGCATCGGCGGGGTTGGTCGCGCCCATCACTTCGCGGTTCTTCGCGATCGCGTCCTCGCCTTCCAGCACCTGCGCGACGATCGGGCCCGACGCCATGAACGTCGTCAACTCGTCATAGAAGGGCCGTTCGGCGTGAACCTTGTAGAATTCGCCTGCCTGCGCCTTGGTCAGATGCAGACGCTTCTGCGCGACGATGCGCAGGCCTGCATCCTCGAACTTGGCGTTGATCTTGCCGGTCAGGTTGCGGCGCGTGGCGTCGGGCTTGATAAGCGATAGCGTGCGTTGGGTGGCCATTTCGAACTTTCCGATCAGAAGATGCGGGCAGGTGCCCGCGGCAGCGCGCCCTTAACACGCAAGATTCCGATCCGAAAGCGTCAGCGCATCAGCGGCACAGAACCGCGATCCCGCCCATCCCGTCCGGCGGGTTCTTCCCCATTCACGGGACGTTCGTGACCATACGGTCATCGAAAGACGGGCGGCGCGGGGGGCGGCGCGATATTGACGCGGCGGGGCTGGGCTGGCAGGTGCGCGCGATGCTGACCATCGCCAACATCACCTATGCCGTCGAAGGCCGTCCGTTGTTCGAGGGCGCGTCCGCGGCCATTCCCGAAGGCCACAAGGTCGGGGTCGTAGGGCGCAACGGCACCGGCAAGACGACCCTGTTCCGCCTGATCCGCGGCGAACTGGCGCTCGAGGGCGGCACGATCGAAATCCCGCAGCGCGCCCGCATCGGCGGCGTCGCGCAGGAAGTGCCGTCGTCGCAGACATCGCTTCTGGACACCGTGCTGCAAGCCGACCGCGAGCGCGCATCCCTGATGGCCGAGGCCGAAACCGCGACCGATCCCCATCGGATCGCCGAGATCCAGACCCGGCTGGCCGATATCGACGCCTGGTCGGCCGAGGGTCGCGCCACGTCGATCCTGCGCGGTCTTGGCTTCAATCAAGACGAAATTGCGATGCCGTGCAGCGCCTTTTCGGGCGGCTGGCGGATGCGGGTCGCGCTGGCAGGGGTGCTGTTCGCGCAGCCCGACATCCTGCTGTTGGACGAGCCGACGAACTACCTCGACCTCGAAGGGGCGTTGTGGCTGGAATCCTATCTGGCGCGCTATCCGCACACGGTCATCATCATCAGCCACGACCGCGGCTTGCTGAACCGGTCCGTCAACGCGATCTTGCATCTGGAGGATCGCAAGCTGACGCTTTATTCGGGCAATTACGACACGTTCGCGCGAACCCGCGCGGCGCGGCTGGCCGTGCAGCAGGCCGAATCGCGCAAGGTCGAAGCGCGCCGTGCCCATTTGCAAAGTTTCGTCGACCGGTTCCGCGCCAAGGCCAGCAAGGCCAAGCAGGCGCAAAGCCGCATCAAGATGATCGAGCGGCTGGAAACCATCACCTCGCCGCAGGAAGCCGCCCTGCGCGCCTTCACCTTTCCCGAGCCCGAAGAACTGTCGCCGCCCATCGTCAACCTCGAATCGGCCAGCGTCGGTTATGGCGACCGTGTCGTTCTGGGCAAGATGACGCTGCGCATCGACCAGGACGACCGGATCGCGCTTCTGGGGCGCAACGGCGAGGGCAAATCGACCCTGTCGAAGCTGCTGGCCGGCAAGCTCGATCCGATGGGCGGGCGGCTGACGAAATCGTCGAAACTGCGCGTTGGCTATTTCGCCCAGCATCAGGTGGACGAACTGCATATTGACGAGACGCCGATAGACCACCTGCGCCGGGTGCGCCCCGACGAGGCGCCTGGCCGCGCCCGCGCGCGCCTTGCGGGCTTCGGTCTGGGCGCCGCGCAGGCCGAGACGCTGGTCGGCAGGCTGTCGGGCGGGCAGAAGGCGCGGCTGTCGCTGCTGCTGGCAACCATCGACGCGCCACACATGCTGATCCTGGACGAGCCGACCAATCACCTCGACATGGAAAGCCGCGAGGCGCTGGTGACGGCGCTGACCGCCTATTCGGGCGCGGTGATCCTGGTCAGCCACGACATGCACCTGCTAAGCCTCGTGGCCGACCGGCTATGGCTGGTGAAGGACGGCCGCGTCGCCCCGTTCGAGGACGATCTGGACGCCTATCGCGCGATGCTGCTGCAATCCGACGCGCCCAAGAAGCCCGAGAAGGCGACGCCCGCCCCGAAGAAGGTGGGCCGCGACGACCTGCTGCTACTCAAGGGCGAGGCGCGCAAATCCGAGGAACGGGTGAAGAAGCTGTCGCAGATGCGCGACAAGCTGGCGCAGAAGCTGGCCGACCCGGCCATCTACGAGCCGCAGCGCATCGGCGAGGCGGAAGTCTGGCAAAAGAAATACGCCGAAGTGATGGATGGCCTCGACCGGGCGGAGACCCTCTGGATGAATGCGCTGGAAAAGCTGGAACAGGCGCAGGCATGACCGGATATCGCTTCTGATGCCGGTCGAGTTTTTCCTGACCGCGTTCGTGACGCTGTTCGTCGTGATCGATCCCATCGGTCTGACCCCGGTGTTCGTCGCCTTGACGAAGGGGATGGATCCCCGCCATCGTGCGGGCATCGCGCTTCGCGCCTGTCTGACAGGGGCGATCATTCTCGTGACGTTCGGGATCCTCGGCGAACAGGTGCTGACCTTCATCGGCATCTCGATGCCCGCCTTCCGCATCGCCGGGGGCATCTTGCTGTTCCTGACGGCGCTCGACATGCTGTTCGAACGGCGCAGCCAGCGGCGCAGGGGGCGGGCCGACGGGCCGACCGACGATCCGTCGGTCTTTCCGCTGGCGATCCCGCTGATCGCCGGTCCGGGCGCCATCGCGACGATGATCCTTCTGACCGACCAGACCGCCGGCCATCTCACGGCGCTGGCGGCCGTGCTGGCGGTGATGCTGGTGATCGTCGGCGGCTGCTATGTGTTGTTTCGCGTCGCCGATCCGATCGAACGGGCGCTCGGCGATACCGGCATCGTCGTGGTGACGCGGCTTCTGGGGATGCTTCTGGCCGCGCTGTCGGTGCAGTTCGTCCTGGACGGGCTGGCGGGGTTCGGGATCGGGGCCGCGCTGCCCTAGACCTTGCGGCGATTGCAGCGCGCTGCCCGCACACCTATCTGTCGGTCATGGCCGCAGACAGCATCGCCTCGATCATCTACCTGGTTCTGCTGGGATCCGTCATCGGCGGATATTTCTTCGTCTCGGCCCGCGCCGATCTGGGCCGGGTCGCGCAGCAGGCGGCGATCTGGGGCTTGATCTTCGTGGGTGCGGTCGCGGTGGCGGGATTGTGGACCGACATACGCGACGACGTGCTGCCTCGTCAAAGCGTGGCCGTGGACGGATCCATCAGCGTTCCGCGCGGTTATGACGGCCATTACCGGATGACGCTGGACGTGGACGGCGTGGCGGTTCCGTTCATCGTCGATACCGGCGCGTCCGACCTGGTGCTCAGCCAGCGCGATGCGCGGCGCGTGGGCATCGACACGGGCGAACTGGCCTGGATCGGCCGCGCCCAGACGGCCAACGGCACCGTTCCCATGGCGCGGGTGTTTCTGGACAGCGTGTCGCTGGGGCCGCTGACCGACAGGAGCGTGCCGGCATCGGTTAATGGCGGCGAAATGGACACGTCCCTTCTGGGGATGAGCTATCTTCAGCATTTCGGCCGGATCGAGATCGCGGACGACCGGTTGATCCTGACGCGCTGACCTTCGGGTGGCAGGCTATCGGCCCGCTACCGTTCGCTCTTCTTCTCCCACTTGCCGCTTTCCTCGCTCCAATAGGTTGCCGATCCGCCCGCGCGAACCAGGTCGGACCATTGCAACCGGGCCTTGCGCAGGGCATCCGCATCGCCGCCGTCGAAGATGACGCAGACGCGCTCGGCGCCGGCGACCTCCTCGGGCGTGAACGGCGCGCCCTCGATGCAGATCAGGCACTGGCGATCCGGGTGGGGGCCGGGATCGTTCGTCAGCAGGATCGGCTGCCGGTCGTCGTGCGGACCGCCCTGCAACCCGTGCGGCAGAAAGCCGTCTGCCGGTTCGCGCCAGAGCGCATCGTCCAGCAGCGCGAGACGCCGGGCATTGGCACCCCGCACGGCGATCCGCCAGCCCGCCGCCAGCGCCCGGTCCAGAAGCTGCGGAAGGACCGCTTCCAGCGGACGGCGCGTCAGATGATAGAAATAGGCCGCGCCCATCAGCCCTCGAACCGGTCCCTCACCAGACGGTCGAGCGCGCGCACCCCCCAGCCGCTGGCGCCCTTGGGGGCATAGCGGCTGTCGGACGACGTGCTGGCCACCCCCGCGATGTCGAGATGCATCCAGGGGGTGCCGTCCTTCACGAAGCGGTGAAGGAACTCGGCCGCGGTCACGCTGCCCGCGGGCCGGCCGCCCACGTTCTTCACGTCCGCGATGCGCGACTTCAACTGATCGGCATAGGCTTCACCCAAGGGCATGCGCCACGCGCCTTCGTCCTCGGCCCGCGCGGCGGACAGGAATGCGTCGCAGAGTGCGTCGTCGTTGCTGAAAACGCCGGCATTCTCGTGGCCCAGCGCGATGACGATGGCGCCTGTCAACGTCGCGAGGTCGATCATCGCGGCCGGCTTGAACCGTTCCTGCGCATACCACATGACGTCGCAAAGGACGAGCCGGCCCTCGGCGTCGGTGTTGATGATCTCGACCGTATCGCCCTTCATCGAAACGACGACATCGCCCGGACGGGTCGCGTTGGGGCCGGGCATGTTCTCGACGATGCCGACCAGACCGACGACGTTGGCGGCGGCCTTGCGCAGCGCCAGCGTCTTCATCACGCCAGCCACCGTGCCCGCGCCGCCCATGTCCATCGTCATCTCCTCCATCCCGGCGGCGGGCTTGATGGAGATGCCGCCGGTGTCGAAGACCACGCCCTTGCCGACCAGCGCCAGCGGGGCCGCGTCGCCGCCCCCGTCCCAGCGCATGACCACGACCTTCGAGGGGCTGGCGCTGCCCTGCCCCACGGCCAGCAGCGTGCGCATCCCCAACTCGGCCAGATCGTCCTCCTCCAGCACCTCGACATCCAGCCCAAGCTCTTCCAGCTCGGACAGGCGGCGGGCAAATGCAGTGGTGGTCAGCACGTTCGCGGGCGCGTTGACCAGATCACGGGTGAAGAACACGCCCTCCGCCAGGGCCGCATGGTCGGCCGCAGCAGCCGACAGCGCATCGGGGTCGGCAGCCATGACGGTAATGCGGCGGTCCGCCTTCGCGTCGTCTGCCTGCGCGGTCTTCTGGTCGCGGTAGTCATAGCCGCGCAGCAGCGCGCCAAGGGCCAGGTCCGCCGCATGCCGGGCCTTGCCGGCTAGAATCGTGACGGGCTTCGACCCGGCGGCGCGGGCGATGGAGGCACCCGCCTTGCGCGCGTCGCCGGCCGTCGCCTTCGCATCCAGACGCACGATCTGCACGGCGTCGGCTGCCATGCCGGACGGATAGGCCAGTTCCCTGACGTCGCCTGCCTTCATCTTTGCAAACGCCGCATCCGCGACGACCCGCTCGACCGCACCGCGCGTCAGCCGGTTCACGCGCCGCCCGGCCGGGTCGAGCTTGCCCTCGCGGTCCACGATGACGGCGACATGACCTTCAAGCCCGGCCAGGGCGTCGAGGTCGGTGGCGGCGAAGGATAGGGGCGCGGGGGCGGTCATGGGCATCTCCTGCTCGGGTGTCGGCGGCGCGGCGGACCCTAGCCAATGCCGCGCGCCGTGGCCAGAAGACAGTTTTCCCCGTGCGGCCTATCGGCTAGGGTCGGCGCAGCGCGGGGAACGAAGTGACATGATGGGCAGGTTCGACCGCTATCTGCTGTCGCAGCAGATGCGGATATTCGGGTTCTTCGCGCTGGTCCTCGTGCTGGTCTACTGGATCAACCGTGCCGTGGTTCTGTTCGACCAGCTTATCGCGGACGGTCATTCGGCGACGGTGTTCTTCGAGTTCACGGCGCTGAGCCTGCCCAACGTCATCCGCCTGGTCGCGCCCATCGCGGCCTTTGCGGCAGCCGTCTATGTGGCCAACCGCATGGCCGGCGAAAGCGAATTGGTCGTCGCGCAATCGAGCGGCCTGTCCCCCTGGATCCTTCTGCGTCCGGTCGCGCTATTCGGTCTGCTTTGTGCTGCGGGAACGCTGGTTCTGACGTTGGTGCTGGTGCCGCTGTCGCTGCGGATGCTGGCCGACCGGACGGCGGACCTGTCGCGCGACGTGACCGCCAGCCTGCTGGTCGAGGGCGCGTTCCTGCATCCGGCGGACGACGTGACCTTCTATATCGCGCGGATCACCGACCGGGGCGAATTGCAGGGGGTCTTCCTATCCGATGCGCGGTCCGATCGGCAGCAGATCACCTATACGGCGCGGTCCGCGCTGCTGTTGAAATCCGAAAGCGGCCCGGTTTTGGCGATGTTCGACGGACAGGTCCAGACGCTGCAACAGGCCGACGACCGCCTGACGGTGACGCGGTTCGACGAATTCGCTTTCGACATCGGTAGCCTGATGAAGATGCCCACGGCCGGCCGCCGCCGTATCCGCGAGGTGGCGACGGCGGAACTGCTGAACCCCGATCCCGCCCTGGTGGACGAGACGCGCAGCTCGGTCCCGGCGCTGGTATTTTCGGCGCATGAACGCGTCTCGCAGGGACTGCTGGCACTGGTCGCGCCGCTGCTGGGATTTGCCTGCATGTTGCAGGGCCGCTTTTCGCGCTTCGGCGCGTGGCGGCAGATCGTCCTGGGCGTCGCCAGCCTGATCGCGCTGAACCTTACCGGCAATATCGCCACCGATGCGATCCTGAACGGCGCGGCGCATTGGTCGCTGATCTATGGTCCTATCGCCGGCGGACTTGTCGCAACGCTGGTGCTGGCCTGGATCGCCGCGCATCCCGGCTGGCTGCTCCGGCATGGACCCTGGCGGCGCGGGGCACCGGCGTGATCCTGCATCTCTACTTCGCACGACGCTTCGCCAAGGCGTTCCTGACCGTCGCCGCGATCTTTCTCGGCATCCTTGTGGCGCTGGATTTCGTGGACCAGATCCGCCGGTACGAGGGTGAAGGCGTGTCGTTTCGCGGCGTGCTGGGGCTGACGCTGCTGAGCGTTCCGCAGACCTTCTATACCATCCTGCCGCTGATCGTCATTCTGGCCGCACTGACGCAGTTCCTGTCGTTGGCCCGCACGTCCGAGCTTGTCGTCACCCGCGCCGCCGGACGGTCGGCGTTGCGCAGCCTGCTCGCACCCGTGGCGGTGGCGCTTGTCGTCGGCGCCGTATCGGTCGCGGTCCTCAATCCCATCGTTGCGGCCACCTCGCGCGCCTATGACGCGGCGTCCGACCGGCTGACCGGGCGGGGGGGAAGCGCGCTGTCGCTGGCGCGCGAAGGTGTCTGGCTGCGGCAGGGCGATGCGGGCGGCCAGACGGTGATCCGCGCGGCGCGGGCCAGCGGCGACGGCACATCGCTTTACAACGTCTCGTTCCTGGGGTTTTCCGCGGCGGGCGTTCCCAGCTTTCGGATCGAGGCCGCGGCGGCCCATCTGCAACGCGGCAACTGGCAGGTCGAGGATGCGAAGGAATGGCGCTTCGACAGCGCCAATCCCGAACGCGACGCGCAAAGACACGCCGCTCTAGCCCTGCCCTCGACCCTGACGCCCGAAGAAATCCTGGACGGTTTCTCGGACCCGGCCGAGGTGCCGATCTGGGACTTGCCCGCCTTCATCGAAAGACTGGACCGCGCGGGCTTTTCGGCCCTTCGCCACCAGGTCTGGTTGCAGATGGAACTGGCGCTGCCGCTGCTGCTGGCGGCGATGGTGCTGGTCGGGGCGGGCTTCACCATGCGTCCCGCTCGCGCGGGACGGACGGGCATGATGGTGCTTCTGGCGCTCGGCATGGGGTTCGGCCTGTTCTTCGTCCGAAACTTCGCGCAGATATTGGGCGAGAATGGGCAGCTTCCCGTCGCGCTGGCCGCATGGGGACCGCCCGTCGCGGCGCTGTTGCTGCCGCTGGGGCTGCTATTGCACTGGGAGGATGGCTGATGCGCGCGTTGCTGATCGCCCTCGCCCTTGTCGGCGCGCTGTCGCTGGCCGTCCGGGCGCAGGAGCGGCCCCAGAGCCCCGCATCGCTTGTCGCGGATACGGTCCGGGTCGAGGCGGATGCCCGTCTGATCGCCGAAGGCAATGTCGAGGTGCTGTATGGCGCCACCCGGCTGACCGCCCGCAGGATCGTCTATGACCGCGAGGCCGACCGTCTGCTGATCGAAGGCCCCATCGTCCTGAGCGACGGACCGGACCGCATCGTACTGGCCGAACAGGCGGATCTGGACCGCCACCTAGAAATCGGCATCCTGACATCGGCGCGGCTGGTCCTCGACCGCCAGTTGCAGCTTGCCGCCACCCAGATCGCCCGCGCCGGCGACAGATACACGCAATTGTCCAACACCGTCGCTTCGTCGTGCGAGGTCTGTGCCGCGCGGCCGGTGCCGACGTGGGAAATTCGGGCCGCCAAGGTCGTGCATGACCGGGTCGAGCGGCAGCTCTATTTCACCGATGCCAGCTTTCGGCTGATGGGCGTTCCTGTCGCATGGTTCCCGCGTCTGCGCCTGCCCGATCCGACGCTGGAGCGGACCACCGGCCTGCTGATCCCCCGCCTGCGCACCACATCGTTGCTGGGAACGGGGCTGAAGCTGCCCTATTTCATCACGCTGGGCGACCATGCGGATCTGCGGCTGACGCCCTATCTTTCGGGATCGACGACCACGCTTCAGGCCGAATATCGCCATGTCTTCCGCCGGGGCCAGATCGCCTTCGAAGGTGCCGCCAGCCGCGACGATCTTCGCCCGGATAAGACGCGCCATTACCTTCTGGGCACCGGAAACTTCATTCTGCCGCGTGGCTTCCAGCTCGACTTCGACATCCAGTCGGTTTCGGACGAGGCGTATCTGCTCGACTACGGCTATTCGGAACGCGACCGGCTGGAAACCGATGCCGAGATCGGGCGCGTCCGGCGGGACGAACTGATGATCCTCACGATTTCGGATTTCCGCACGCTGCGCGAATCGGAGATCCCGATCGAGGATCAGCTTCCCAAGACCTATGGCACGGCGCGTTTCGAACGCCGTCTCGACCTTGGGGGCGGGGATTTGACATTGGGGTTCGATGCGGCCGTGCTGCGGCGGGAAAGCGCGTTGGACGGGCCGGGGCGCGACGTGGATCGCCTCGGCGTCGCGGCCAGCTTCAGCGACAGCGCGGTTTTCGCTTCCGGTATCCTCGGGCGCGCCGAAGTCGGCCTTTCCGCCGCCACCTACCACGTGCGCGACGACAGCCGGTTTTCCGCCAATCCCGGCCGCGTCACGCCAAGCGCGCAGGTCACGCTGCGTTGGCCCTTGCAGCGGGCGGGGCAGGACGGGGTGCGCCATCTGCTCGAACCCGTTGCGCAATTGGCCTGGTCGCATACGAGCGGCGATCCGGTCCCGAACGAAGACAGCGTTCTGGTCGAGTTCGACGAGGGCAATCTTCTGTCGCTGTCGCGTTTTCCGGGCGCCGACCGGATCGAGCAGGATGCCCGCATGGCGATCGGCCTTGCCTATACACGCGTCGGGCCGCAGGGCGCGACCGTGGGCGCCACCTTCGGCCGCATCCTGCGCAGCGATGACAGCGACGGCCCGCCGCGCGGCGACGACGACCGGACGGGTTTCGCGCAGGGCACCGGTCTGGACGACACGCGGTCGGACTGGCTGGCGGGGTTCCGGCTGGGCATCGGCGAGCGGCTGCATGTCAGCGGCAGGTCACTGTTCGACGACCGCTTCAACGTCACCAAGACCGAGGCACGGGTGGCCTATCGGGACACGAGAACAGCGATCTCGGCGGCCTATCTGTGGCTCGAGGACGCGGCCTTGGAGAACCGGCCCGACGATGTGCAGGAAGTCGCCCTCGACGCGGTGCATCGGATATCGCGTCACTGGACCGGCCGTCTCGACACCCGCTACGATGTCGATGCCGACCGGGCGGCGCGGGCCGGGATCGGCCTGGAATACCGGACCGAGTGTCTCTCGGTGGACTTTTCGGTCTCGCGGCGCTTCACCTCGTCGGATAACGTCGAGCCGACGACAGCCTTCGGCCTTGAACTGAACCTCGCGGGCGTAGGCGGAAACGCCGCCGACCGATCCTATCGGCGCACCTGCAACGGATGAGACGGAAGAACGCAATGAAGACCGCTACCGCCCTTCTGCTGGCCATGCTGTGCGCGGCAGGCCCCACCGCCGCGCAATCGCCGTTCAGCCCCGTCGCCACCGTGAACGACCGGGTCATCACCGGCTATGAGGTCGATCAGCGCGCGCGGATGCTGGGTGTCTTCCGCACGCCGGGCGATCTGCGACAGCAGGCCCTCGACGCGCTGATCGACGAACGGCTGCAACTGACCGAGGCGAAAAGGCTGGGCATTGCCGTCACGGAAGGAGAAATTGTGGACGGCATGGCCGAATTCGCCGGCCGCGCCGATCTGGACACGGACGCTTTCGTCGCCGCCCTGGCCGGGGACGGTGTCGATGTGCAGACGTTCCGCGATTTCGTCGCCGCCGGCATCGCCTGGCGCAAGGCCGTGCGCGCCCAATTCGCCGGGCGCGTGTCGGTCCCCGAGGCCGAGGTGGACCGCGCGGCCCGCCAGATACCGCGCGCCAGCCTCGCCGCATCGCTGAGCGAGATCATCCTGCCGGCCAACACGCCCGAAAACGCAGCGCGGACCGAAGAGATCGCGCCGCAGGTTCTGGCCCTTTCGGGGGAGGACGCGTTCGCCGCGGCCGCCCGTCAGGTCTCGGCCTCGCCGTCGCGGGAAAGGGGCGGACGGATCGACCCGATCCCCCTGACCAACCTGCCGCCGGCCCTCCGCGCGCTGGTGACAGAGGCCAGTCCGGGCCAGGTCGTCGGGCCGCTACCGCTGCCCAATGCGTTGGCCTTCTTCCTAGTGCGCGGCATCGACGAAGTGCCGGCTTCGGGCGCGGTGACGCAGATTGACTACGCCACCTACGCCATTCCCGGCGGGCGTTCGCCCGAGGCCTTGGCCGAAGCGGCGGCGTTGCGCGCGCGGGTCGATACCTGTGGCGACCTCTATACCGTCGCCCGCGGCCAGCCCGATCGCCTTCGCCGCGAAAAGGTGACGCCGTCGCAGGTGCCGAACGATATCGCCCTGGAACTTGCCAAGCTGGACGAAGACGAAGTCTCGCTGGCGCTGACGCGGGCGAACGGACAGACGCTGCTGTTCCTGATGCTGTGCGACCGCAGCTATGCGGATCCGGCGACCGAAATCGACCGCGACCGTCTGCGTAGCCGCCTGGTCGACGCCCGAGCGGCAGACCTGGCGCGTAACTATCTGGCCGAATTGCGGGCGAACGCGCATATCGTGCGCGAATGAGCATCGGGCCGCTTGCGCTGACCTGCGGCGAACCCGCGGGCATCGGCCCGGAACTTGCCATGAAGGTCTGGCATGCGCTCGAAGGGTCGTTTCCCTTCTTCTGGATCGGCGATCCGCGTCACCTGCCGCCCGGCAGCGCCGTCAGCCGCATCAACGACCCGTCCGAAACAGACGCGGCGCTGCGCCACGGATTGCCGGTGCTGACGCACGATTTCGACGGCCCCGCCTTGCCCGCCGCGCCCCGTCCCGAAAACGCCCAGGGCGTCATCGACGTGATCGCCCGCGCGGTCGGACTGGCGCGCGACGGGCGGGCCGGGGCGATCTGCACCCTGCCCATCCACAAGAAGGCGCTGAAGGACGGGGCCGGCTTTGCCTGGCCCGGTCATACCGAATACCTTGCCCATCTGGCGGGCGTCGATGACGTGGTGATGATGCTGGCCTGCGACGCGCTGCGTGTCGTGCCCGCGACGATCCATGTTCCGCTGGCGGACGTGCCCGACATGTTGACTGCTGCGGGGCTGACGGCGACACTGCGCGTGACTCATGCCGCCCTGATCCGGGATTTCGGGATCGCCGCGCCGGTCATCGCCGTTGCCGGGCTGAACCCCCATGCCGGCGAAGGCGGCGCGATGGGGTTCGAGGAACGCGATCTGATAGCACCGGTGCTGGATACCCTGCGGGCCGAAGGCATGGACCTGCGCGGCCCGATGTCGGCGGACACAATGTTTCATGCGGGGGCCAGGGCCGGATACGATGCAGCCCTTTGCATGTATCACGATCAGGCACTCATCCCGATCAAGACCATCGACTTTGCCGGCGGCGTCAACGTGACGCTGGGGCTGCCGTTCGTCCGCACCTCGCCCGATCACGGCACCGCCTTCGACATCGCAGGGCGCGGGTTGGCGGATCCGACATCGACGCTGGCGGCGATGCGGATGGCGATGGCGATGGCCCGCGCCCGCGCCGCATGAGCGCCATCGACGACCTGCCGCCGCTTCGAACGGTGATTGCTGATCACGGGCTGGTCGCGAAGAAGTCGATGGGCCAGAACTTCTTGCTGGACCTCAATCTGACCGCCAAGATCGCGCGCCAGGCGGGCGATCTTTCGGCCTGCGACGTGCTGGAAATCGGACCGGGACCGGGCGGGCTGACCCGCGGATTGCTGGCTGAAGGCGCCCGTCATGTCGTCGCGGTCGAGAAGGACGCGCGCTGCCTGCCCGCGCTGGCGCAGATCGCGGACGCCTATCCGGGGCGGCTGACGGTGCTGCATGGCGATGCGTTGAGTGTCGATCCCGCCGCGCATCTCGAACCGCCCGTCCGCATCGTTTCGAACCTGCCCTACAATGTCGGGACCGAGCTGCTGGTCCGCTGGCTCACCCCGCCCGACTGGCCGCCCTTCTGGCAATCGCTGACGCTGATGTTCCAGCGCGAGGTCGCGCAGCGAATCGTGGCCCGTCCCGGCGGCAAGGCTTACGGACGACTTGCCGTTCTGGCCCAGTGGCGCAGCGATCCGCGCATTGCGATGGATCTGCCGCCCGAAGCGTTCACCCCGCAACCCAAGGTGCATTCGGCAGTCGTGCATCTGGCCGCGACCGAACCCCGGTTTCCTGCCGATCCGGCGGTCCTTCAACAGGTGACGGCGATGGCCTTCAACCAGCGGCGCAAGATGCTGCGGGCCGCCCTGCGGGGCCTGCGTCCGGACATCGAGGCCAGGCTGGACCGGGCCGGGATCGCGCCGACCCGCCGCGCCGAGGAATTGTCGATCGCCGAATTCTGCGCCC
The DNA here is from genome assembly GCF_000299575.1 of Oceaniovalibus guishaninsula JLT2003. Taxonomy (GTDB): domain Bacteria; phylum Pseudomonadota; class Alphaproteobacteria; order Rhodobacterales; family Rhodobacteraceae; genus Palleronia; species Palleronia guishaninsula. Next base: position 41,619 of record NZ_AMGO01000001.1, on the reverse strand, counting down.
TCGCCCGCGAAGTGGCGGACGACTGAGGCTATTCGGCGGCGCGATCCGCTTCGGTTTCCGCGACCTCGCCGCCGGCATCGCCGTCCTGCGACGCGCGCGGCTTGCGGGACCGGCGCGGCCGGGCTGGCCGGGATTCGGGCGTCTCGACAAGGTTCGTTTCGCCGCCATCGTCGCCGCTGCGGGTGTCGATGACTTCGCCGGCGGGCGTCTCGTCGCGCGGGGCACGCCGACGCCGCGGCTTGCGTCCGCCATCGGGCGATGTTTCGGCGCCGTCGCCGCCCCGGTGTTCGGCAGCGGCCGGCCGGTCGTCCCTGTCGTTGGATGCGGACGGATCGGCGTCGCGGTCGCGGTCGTCGTTGCGCAGGCGCCGGTCGTCGTCCTGCTGGTCGCTATGATCCTGCCCGGATGGACGGTCGCCCTGTCCCTGCCCCTGATGCTGGCCCTGCCCGCCGCCCTGGTTCTGGTTCTGGTTCTGAGCCTGCCGGGCGTCCTGTTCGCGCTGCGCTTCGGCCAGCATGCGCGTGTAATGCTCGGCATGCTGGGCGAAATTTTCGGCCGCGACGCGATCACCCGAAAGCTGGGCGTCGCGGGTCAGTTGATTGTATTTGTCGATGATCTGCTGCGGGGTGCCGCGAACCTTCCCCTCGGGGCCGGAACTGTCGAACACCCGATTGACGATGTTGCCCGACGGACGGTTGCGGTTGGACTTGGACCGCGAGCGTGACTTCGAAGATCTCATAGGAGTATGTTTTCCGGCCTAGTTGCGGCATCTGCCCGGTCCCGGTTTTCGCGAAAGGCGTACACAGCGCACCTGTCGGGACCATCGGCTATGTTCAGGCTGTTCAGGAGGGAAGCGCACGTCGCGCCCCGCGCTCTGTAGGTTTTTCAGACCACGGCAGCGGGTGATTGACAACCCCCAAAACGATGGCCCTCGTCCGAAAACGCATCAATTCAGGTTGCTAGCGCCATCACAACCCGGTCGCGACCGTCCAGATCGGGGTGCAAGGTCACGTCGGTCCATCCCGCGGACGTGAAGATGTCGGTCACGGACGCACCTTGCCCCGCGCCGATCTCGACCAGAATCCGGCCGGCCGGCATCAGATGCGCAAGCGCGCCGTGCGCGATGGCGCGATAGGCCGACAGCCCGTCAGCCCCGTCTGTCAGGGCGGTGCGCGGATCGTGGTGCTGCACCTCCGGCGCCAAATCCGCCATTTCCGATGCGGCGATGTAGGGCGGGTTCGACACGATCAGGTCGAACCGGCCTTCGACGCCTCGGAACCAGTCCGCCTTGCGGAATTCGGCCCGGTCTTTCACCCCCAGCGCGGCGGCGTTGCTTTGCGCGACGTTCAGGGCATCCTCGGAAATATCGGTGCCGATGCCGGTCGCCCCGGCCCGGTCGCGCAGCAGCGATAGCAGGATGCAACCCGATCCCGTACCCAGATCGAGAACGCGGTCGAAGGGAGCCGCCAGCGCCAGTTCGACCAGCGTCTCGGTTTCGGGGCGCGGATCGAGGACCGCGTCGGTCACGATGAACACGTCCTTCCAGAAAGCGCGGCGTCCGACGATGCGTGCAACCGGCCGTCCCGAAACACGCTCGCGGATCGCCGCCTCGAAACGATCCGCCTGCGCCTTGTCCAGCGTTTCGGCCCGGCCCTGCATGGCCCAGTCCAGCAGACGCCGCGCGTCGCGCAGCGGGTCGTCGATGCCGGCCGCCCTGAGCGTCGCGGTCCCGGCGCGAAACGCCGTCTCGGCCTTCAAGCGTCCATCTCGGCCAGTCGCGCGGCGCGGTCGTCGGCGACCAGCGCGTCGATCACCTCGCCCAGATCGCCCTGCATGACCTGATCGAGCTTGTAGAGCGTCAGATTGATCCGGTGGTCCGTCAGCCGTCCCTGAGGAAAGTTATAGGTGCGGATGCGTTCGGAACGGTCGCCGCTGCCGACCTGCCCCTTGCGGGCGGCGCTGCGCTCGCCCTCGACCCGGCTGCGTTCCATGTCGAAAAGCCGTGCCCGCAGCACTTGCATAGCGATCTCGCGGTTGCGGTGCTGGGATTTCTCGCTGCTCGTCACCACGATACCGGACGGCACATGCGTGATCCTGACGGCCGAATCGGTCGTGTTGACATGCTGGCCGCCCGCCCCGCTGGCGCGCATCGTGTCGATGCGGATATCCGCGGGATCGATCTGCACATCCACATCCTCTGCCTCGGGCAGCACGGCGACGGTCGCCGCCGACGTGTGAATGCGACCGCCCGATTCGGTGCTGGGCACCCGCTGAACCCGGTGAACGCCCGATTCGTATTTCAACCGCGCGAACACCCCATCGCCACGCACATTGGCCACCAGTTCCTTGAGGCCGCCCAATTCGGTCGTCTGCTGCTCGATCACGTCGAAGCGCCAGCCCTGCGCATCGGCAAAGCGCATGTACATCCGCATCAGATCGGCGGCGAAAAGGGCCGCTTCCTCGCCGCCCGTTCCCGGCCGGATCTCTAGGATCGCGGGACGTGCATCCGCCGCGTCCTTGGGCAGCAAGGCCAGGCGCAGCGTCTCTTCGGCCTCGGCCAGCAATGTGCGCAATTGCGTCAGCTCGTCCTCGGCCAGCGCGCGCATCTCGGGATCGGACAGCAACGCTTCGGCCTGCGCGATCTGGTCGCCAAGGCCACGATAGCGTTCGATTTCGGCAACGATGGGGCGAAGTTCGGAATATTCCCTGCCCTGCGCCGCCAGATCGCCGCCGCCCCTGGCCATCGCGGCTTCAAGATACTCCAAACGGGCGGCGATCTGCATCAATCTGTCGACGGGAACCATCCTGCGCTCTTGTCCAATCCGCCGGGCGCGGTCAAGGCCGCTCGCCCAGCCAGCCGCGCAGCCGGTCGGCGTTGACGCCCATGTCGGACTTGCCGACGACCAGATGCCCCGAAAGCGCCAGCCGCCCGTCCTCCACCCACATGTTGGTCACGTCGGGAAAGCCGAAGATGCGGCTGCGGGTGACATAGCTGGCATGGCCCTCCGCCACCGATCCGGCCAGCGGAACGGTGCGGCGCGTCGCCCTGATGCGCGCGTCGAGGTCGCCCATCGCCGCCTTGGGATCGGCCACATCGCGCATCACGGCCAGCCCGCCGGCGGAGGGATAGTCGCCCGGACCGGCAAGGTCGCGCTTTGCATGATAGGTCGCCGCCGGCACCGGAACGGACCGCGCCCAGAGGGCCACGCCGCCCGTCAGCAGGATAATTCCCGCCACCGTAGAAATCACGATCCTGCCCAAAGCCATGTCCGTTCCCGACCTTTCCGAAAGCCTTTTCAGGCCGGCTGACGCATCTCGACCATGCGGGCGAAGAACGACGCACCGACAGGGGCGATCGCATCGTTGAAATCGTAGGCCGGGTGGTGGCACATCGGCCCCCCGCCCTGACCCAGGTTCAGATAGGCGCCCGGACGCGCCTCAAGCATATAGGCGAAATCCTCGGCCCCCATGCTGGGACGGGTGTCGCGGATGACGCGATCCTCGCCCACAACGGACGCGGCGATGTCGGCGGCAAGCATCGCTTCGCGCGCGTGGTTGACCGTCGCCGGATAGTCACGCCGATACTCCAGATCGACTGTCACGCCGAATGCCTGCGCCAGTCCTGTGCAGATCTGGGCGATGCGCCTTTCGGCAAGACCGCGCATCGCGGTTGTGAACGTCCGCACCGTGCCGCCCACGAACGCGCTGTCGGGGATGACGTTAAAGGCCGTTCCGGCATGGATCTGCGTTACCGAAACCACCAGCCGGTCGATGGGGTCGGCGTCGCGCGACACGATGGTGTCGAAGGCGTGCGCCAGCCGGACGGCGACCGGCACCGGGTCGCGGCATTCGTGCGGCCACGCCGCATGGCCGCCGACGCCGCGAACGGTGATGGCGAACTCGTCCACCGCGGCCATGATCGGGCCGGGCGTCGTGGCGAAATGCCCTTCGGGCAGGTCGGGGGCATTGTGCAGGGCATAAACCTCGGCGATGGCGAAGCGGTCCATGATGCCTTCCTCGACCATGACGCGCCCGCCGCCGCCCGCTTCTTCGGCCGGCTGGAAGATCAGGGCGACGCGACCGGCGAAATTGCGCGTCTCGGCCAGATAGCGCGCGGCGCCCAGCAGCATCGCGGTGTGTCCGTCATGCCCGCAGGCATGCATCGCGCCGGGCACCTCGCTGGCATGGGCGGCGCCCGTCTGTTCGGGCATCGGCAGCGCGTCCATGTCCGCCCGCAGACCGATGGTCGGGCCTGGCCGGCTTCCTTCGATGATGCCGACAACCCCCGTCGTGGCGATCCCCTCGTGCAATTCGTCCACCCCGAAGGCACGCAGCTTGTCCGCCACGAAGGCGGCCGTCCGGTGACAGTCGAAACCCAATTCGGGATGCCGGTGCATCCACCGGCGCCATTCGGTCATGTCGTCCGCGAAAGCGGCGATGCGGTTCAGGACGGGCATTCTGGACACCGGGCTGGCGATGGAGGACGGTGCAGCACTGCCCCAGAACCGGATGACCCGCAATGCCCGATCCCATCCTTGACATGCCCGACGGCCTGGACCGGCTGCGCGCCGTGATGGCCCGCCTGCGCGATCCTGACCGGGGGTGCCCGTGGGATCTGGAACAGACCTTCGCCACCATCGCGCCCTACACGATTGAGGAGGCTTACGAGGTCGCCGACGCCATCGACCGCGATGCGATGGACGATCTGAAGGCGGAACTGGGCGATCTGCTGTTCCAGTCGGTCTATCATGCGCAGATGGCCGCGGAAGCGGGACAATTCACGCTGGACGATGTGATCGCGACGGTGACGGACAAGATGATTAAGCGCCACCCGCATGTCTTCGGCGACGAAAGCCGCGAGAAGACCGCCAGGCAGCAGATACGGGACTGGGAAGCGACCAAGGCGAAGGAGCGCGGCGCAGGCGGCGTGCTGGATGGCGTGGCCAAGGGCCTGCCCGCGCTGATGCGGGCCGAGAAGCTGCAAAAGCGGGCAGCGCGCGTCGGCTTCGACTGGCCCGACGCGGCGCAGGTTCTGGAAAAGGTGGTCGAGGAAGCGCGCGAACTCGCCGAGGCGCGCGATGCCGGCGAAACCGACAGGATCGCCGAGGAGTTGGGCGATCTGCTGTTCGCGACGGTCAATCTGGCGCGTCATCTCGGCGTCGATGCCGAGGATGCGCTGCGTCGCGCGAACGCCAAGTTCGTACGCCGCTTCGCCCATGTGGAGGCTGCGCTGAACGGTCGTGGCCGCACCCCGCAGGACAGCGACCTGACTGAAATGGACGGGCTGTGGAACGAAGCGAAAAGGCTGGAATGGCGCGGTTGACGGGGCTCGAACCCGCGACCCCCGGCGTGACAGGCCGGTACTCTAACCAACTGAGCTACAACCGCGCATCGCATCCGCAGGTCGGTTTCGGCCGGGGCAATGGTGGCGCGGTTGACGGGGCTCGAACCCGCGACCCCCGGCGTGACAGGCCGGTACTCTAACCAACTGAGCTACAACCGCCCATTGCCCGGACCGGGCTGACCCGGAACGTGTTGGGCTTCTAGGGGTGGCTAGACGTGCCGTCAAGCGCGGATCGGGCGGAAACGCCGCTTTTCGAGGGGGTGACACCCGACCGGCAGACGGGGCTTGGTGGGCGATGACGGGCTCGAACCGCCGACATTCTCGGTGTAAACGAGACGCTCTACCAACTGAGCTAATCGCCCCCGCCCGCCCTCTAGCGACGCGACCGCGTGCAGACAAGTGCGCCGTCAGTCCTTGCGCCAGTCGAACGCCGCCACTTCGTGCCGGCGTCCCAGAAGAAAGGCGTCGGCGACCTGGATCATCGGACTGAAATCTGTCTCGCTGCGGCCCTGCCGTACCAGATCGGCAAATAGCGCGTAGAGCAGCGGATATTCGTCCGTCATTCCGTCGCCGATCCGCTGGCCGTCCGCTTCGATATAGGACCCGCTGCAAACCAGCCGGAAATTGCCGCGATCCGTCTCGAACTCAATGTCCCAACGCGCTTCGCCGTCATGGCGCCAGTCGAATTTCGCGGTCATCTCGGCGCCGGTGCCGTTGTCGAAGCGCAGGTCGGCGGCGATGGGCGCCTCGCGTCCTTTCGGGAAATACAGGTCCGAAGACGACACGAAGGCCGGCCGGTCCAGGATGGCGGTCAGAATGCTCATCGCGTTGATGCCGGGATCGAAGACCCCAAGATTGCCCGCCTCGAAGATCCAATCCTGTCCAGGATGGAACTGGTTGACGTCCTCGCGCCAGTCGATGCGCAATCGGTCAAGCCGTGCGCCCTTCAGCCGGCGACGCGCCTCGTCGATGGCCCTGCCCATGCGCGAATGCCACGACACGAAGAATGTGGCGTCCGTTCTGTCCGCCAGATCGCGCAGCAGATGACACTGCGCCAGCGTGACGGCGGGCGGCTTCTCGATCATCACATGAAGCCCGGCCTCGATCGCCTTCACCGCATAGTCGAAACGCGGACCGGGCGGCAGGGCCAGCGAAATCGCCTCGATGTCGCCCCTGTCGTTCAGGAACGCGTCGATGTCCTTGTGATTGGACGCGCCATCGACGGTCGCGTTGCGGCTGATGGCGGCGGCAAGCTGCCAGTCGGAACTGTTTCGAAGCGCGGGAATATGCTGCTGGCGCGCGATCTCGCCGATTCCGGCAAGCGCAATCTTCATCTTCTCGTCGGGCATCCGGTCCTCGTGGATTACACGCAATGCCCGTTCAACGGCGCGCCGCCCGCGCCGTTCCCCTGCAAACCGCTGCCGGATGTCAGTCGAATTTTTCGCGCAACGCCTTGGCCACGTTCGGCGGCACGAACCTGTCGATATCGCCGCCCAGCCGGGCGATTTCCTTGACCAGCTTGGACGCGATGGCCTGATAGCGCCCGTCGGCCATCAGGAACACCGTCTCGATGCCGTCGTCAAGGACGCGGTTCATGCCGACCATCTGGTATTCGTATTCGAAATCGGACACCGCCCGCAGGCCGCGCACGATAACGCTGGCGCCTACGTCGCGGGCGCAGTCGATCAGCAGGTTGTCGAAAGGATGCACGACGATTTCGGCCCCATCGGCCGTCAGGGCGGCGGCCTGATGTTCGACCAGCGCAACACGTTCCTCGAGCGTGAAAAGAGGATGCTTGTCGCGATTGATGGCGATGCCGATCACCAGACGATCCACCAGCTTCACGGCGCGGCGGAATATGTCGATATGGCCCAGCGTCACAGGATCGAACGTGCCTGGATATAGTCCCGTCCGCATCCTGTCCTCCCGTCCCGTTCAGGGGGCAGGCAACGCTATCGCGTCCCATTTTGCAAGACGGTTTGCCGAAACCGCGGCGCTCAATGCCCCATGACCATGCCTTCCAACGCGTCCCTCTCCATGGCAAGCTGCGCCAGCCGGGCCTTCACCACGTCCCCGATCGAGATCAGGCCGACCATCCGGCCGTCCTCAATCACCGGCATGTGCCGGAACCGCCCTTCGGTCATCCGCTCCAATACGGCGTCGGTTCGATCCTGGGGCGTGCAGGCGACCGGATCGCGGGTCATCAACGCGTCCACTGGGTCGTCGAGGCAGGACGTCCCCCGCCGCCCCAGTTCGCGCACGATGTCGCGTTCGGACAGGATGCCGGCCGGCTTGTCGCCGTCCGCGACGATGACGGCCCCGATCCGCTTTTCGGACAGCAGCCTGGCCGCCTCCGAAACCTTGGAACCCGGTGCGACGGTGACGATGTCGCCGCCCTTGTCTTTGAGTATCTGATGCATCTGCATGGCTGGCCCTCCTGACGTGGGGTCGAGGGTGGCGCGCCGACCCCGGCCAGTCAAGCGGCGCATCCTGTTTGCGGGGAGCGGAGAATAGGGCTAACCCAAGGGCGGACCATTCTGGAGGATGCGATGGCGGACCTGACCCACTGGATCGACGGCAAGCATGTGCAGGGCAAATCGGGGCGTTTCGCCGACGTGTTCAACCCCGCCACTGGCGAGGTGCAGGCCCGCGTCCCGCTGGCCAGCAAGGCCGAACTGGACGCGGCCGTGGCATCGGCCGCCGCGGCCCAGCCCGCATGGGCGGCCACCAATCCCCAGCGTCGCGCGCGGGTGATGATGGAATTCGTCCGCCTGCTGAACCGCGACATGGACAAGCTGGCCGAGGCGCTGTCGAAGGAACACGGCAAGACGTTCCCGGACGCCAAGGGCGACGTTCAGCGCGGGCTTGAGGTCATCGAGTTCTGCATCGGCGCCCCGCAACTTCTGAAGGGGGATTTCACCGACGGCGCGGGACCGGGCATCGACATGTATTCGATGCGTCAGCCGCTGGGTGTCGCCGCGGGCATCACGCCCTTCAACTTTCCCGCGATGATTCCGCTGTGGAAGATGGGACCGGCCTTGGCCTGCGGCAACGCCTTCATCCTCAAGCCGTCCGAGCGCGACCCCTCGGTGCCGCTGATGCTGGCCGAACTGGCGCAAGAGGCGGGACTGCCCGACGGCGTGCTTCAGGTCGTCAACGGCGACAAGGAAGCGGTGGATGCGATTCTCGACAACGAGACGATCCAGGCCATCGGCTTCGTCGGCTCGACCCCGATCGCGCAGTATATCTACGGGCGCGGCTGTTCCAACGGCAAGCGGGTGCAGTGCTTCGGCGGCGCAAAGAACCACATGATCGTCATGCCCGACGCCGATATCGACCAGGCCGCCGACGCGCTGGTCGGCGCCGGTTACGGGGCCGCGGGCGAACGGTGCATGGCGATCTCGGTCGCCGTGCCCGTCGGGAAGGAAACCGCCGACCGCCTGATCGAGGCGCTTGTGCCACGGGTCGAACGCCTGCGCGTCGGACCCTGGAACGACGAAAGCTCGGATTACGGCCCGGTGGTCACGGCCGCCGCGCGCGAAAACATCATGCGTCTGGTCCAGTCTGGCATCGACGCCGGCGCGAAACTGGTCGTGGACGGCCGCGACATGAAGGCGCCGCAAGGCTACGATCAGGGGTTCTGGGTCGGCCCGCATCTGTTCGACGACGTGACGCCCGACATGGAGATCTACCGCAAGGAAATATTCGGGCCCGTCCTCTCGACTGTCCGCGCGGGCAGCTACGACGAGGCGCTCAAGCTGGCGATGGACCACGAATACGGCAACGGCACCGCGATCTTCACCCGCGACGGCGATGCCGCCCGCGATTTCGCCGCCCGCGTCAATGTCGGGATGATCGGCATTAACGTGCCGATCCCGGTGCCGCTGGCCTATCACACCTTCGGCGGCTGGAAGAAATCGGGGTTCGGCGACCTGAACCAGCACGGGCCGGACGCCTTCCGCTTCTACACGCGCACCAAGACCGTCACCTCGCGCTGGCCCAGCGGCATCAAGGAAGGCGGCGAGTTCAACTTCAAGGCGATGGAATGAGTCCGGTCTGGGCGGCGCAAGAACGGATATGACCCCCCGCATCTGCATCGCGGTCGAGACATACCACAAGCCCGGCCAGACCTTCGTGAACCGCCACATCCGGCACATGTTCGGCGGCAATACCTGCGTCTATGCCAATCGCTTCGCCGGACCCGATCCTTATGACAAGGCGGTGTTCGTGCGAAGCCAAGGGCACGGCGGCCCGCTGGACGCGCTGGCGCGGCCTTTCGTCAAGGCGTGGTCGCGCAGCGTGCATCGCACGTCGCGCATGCCGCACGGTGCGGCAAGGCGCGGTTTCCTGACCTTCCTTCGGGAACAGCAGGTCGATGCGATCCTGGCCGAGTTCGGCACCGAGGCGCAGGTCATGGTGGGTGTCGCGGCCGAGGCGGGGATCCCCTGTTTTACCTATTGGCGCGGATCGGATGCCAGCCATTCGCTGAACCAGCCGACCCGCGCGGAAAGCTATCGGCGGATGATGCCAAGGCTGGCCGGCATGTTCGCGGTCAGCCGATTTTTGCTCGACAACCTGGCAGCGCATGGCATCGCCCATCCCAACGCCCATGTCGTGCCTTCGGGGGTGGATGTCCGGCGTTTCGTGCCGGGGGACAAGACGCCTGGCAGCTATCTCGCCGTGGGTCGCATGGTTCAGAAGAAGGCGCCGAAGACCAGCCTGCGCGCGTTCGCGGACGCCACGCGCGGCACGATGGCGACGCTGCGGTTCATCGGCGACGGGCCCGAACTGGAACCGACACGCGCCCTGGCGGCCGAACTGGGCATCGCCGACCGCGTGCGTTTCGACGGCGCGCAGCCCCATGACGTCGTGCGCGACGCCTTGGCCGAAACGCAGGTCTTCGTGCAGCATTCGGTCGTCGGCAAGGGCGGCAATACCGAAGGATTGCCCACATCCATCCAGGAGGCGCTGGCATCGGGATGTGTCGTCATCTCCACCCGCCATGCCGGCATCCCCGAAGCGGTAGAACATGGCGTCAACGGGTGGCTTTGCGACGAACACGACCTGCCCGCCATGACCGATCTGATCCGCCGCAGCCTGACGGCGGACACGGCCGCCATGGCCCGCGCCGCACGGGACACGGCGGTATCGCGGTTCGACAACGACGTGCTGCTGGCGCGGGTCGAGGATATGATCCGCGCCGCCCTCTGATCGCCCATCTGCTTGCAAACGCCGCAGCGCGGTCCGATGATCGCCGCAACGACAAGGAGGCGGCAATGGATTTCGCGCTGAGCGAGGAGCAGACGGCGATCTTCGACATGGCCCGCGCCTTCGGGCAGGATCACATCGCACCCCATGCGCGCGATTGGGAAAAACAGGGCACCATCCCGCGCGATCTGTGGCCCAAGGCGGCCGAGCTGGGGTTCGCCGGACTTTACGTCAGCGAGGAATCGGGCGGCGTCGGCCTGACCCGGTTGGACGCGACGCTGGTCTTCGAGGCGCTGTCGATGGCCTGTCCTTCCGTCGCGGCCTTTCTGTCCATTCACAACATGTGCGCCGCGATGCTGGACCGTTACGGCAGCGACGATCTGAAGACGCGCTATCTGACCCCCGCCCTGACGGCCGAGACGTTTCTCGGCTATTGCCTGACCGAACCCGGCAGCGGATCGGACGCCGCGGCCCTGCGAACCAAGGCGGAACGCACGAATGACGGCTATGCGTTGACGGGGATCAAGGCGTTCATTTCGGGCGCGGGCTATTCGGACGCCTATGTCGTCATGTGCCGGACGGGCGACGAAGGCCCGCGCGGCGTCTCGGCCATCGTGGTCGAGGATGGGTCGCCGGGGCTCAGCTTCGGCGGGCTCGAGGAGAAGATGGGCTGGCGGTCGCAGCCCACGCGGCAGGTGCAGCTCGACGATTGCCGGGTTCCCGCCGCCAATCTGCTGGGCGAGGAAGGCCGCGGCTTTGCCTATGCGATGGCCGGGCTGGATGGCGGACGGCTGAACATCGCGGCGTGCAGCTTGGGCGCCGCGCAGTCGGCGCTGGATGCGACTTTGGCCTATATGGCTGAACGAACGACCTTCGGGAAACCCATCGCGCAACACCAGGCGCTGCAATTCCGCGTTGCCGACATGGAGATTGAGTTGCAGGCCGCACGGGTCTTCCTGCGGCAAGCGGCCTGGCTGCTGGATCGCGGCGATCCGTCCGCGACGAAGCACTGCGCCATGGCCAAGAAGTTCGTCACCGAAGCCGGTAGCCGGATCGTCGATCAATGCCTGCAACTGCACGGCGGATACGGCTATCTGGCCGATTACGGGATCGAGAAACTGGTGCGTGACCTGCGGGTGCACCAGATACTGGAAGGCACGAACGAGATCATGCGCCTGATCACCGCGCGGGCGATGCTGGCCCGATGACCGAAATCGTCATACGCCGCGCGGGCGCCGCAGGCCGCATCACCCTGAACCGTCCCGCCGCCCTGAACGCGCTGACGCCCGCGATGTGCTCCGAGATCGCGCGGGCGCTGGACGCATGGGCCGACGAAGACGATATCGGCATGGTGATCGTCGATGCGGCGCCCGGCCGGGCCTTCTGCGCCGGCGGCGACATCGCGATGATCTATCAGGCGGGGCTTGCGCGCGACCATGACGGGCCGCGCGGCTTCTGGCGCGACGAATACCGGATGAACGCCCGGATCGCCACCTATCCCAAGCCGATCGCCAGTTTCCTGCACGGCTTCACCATGGGCGGCGGCGTCGGCGTCGGCTGCCATGCCTCGCATCGCATCGTCGGCGAGACGAGCCGGATCGCCATGCCGGAATGCGGCATCGGTCTGATCCCGGATGTGGGCGGTTCTTTGCTTCTGGCGCGCGCGCCGGGGCATCTGGGCGAATATCTCGGCACAACGGGCCACCGGATGAACCCCGCCGACGCCATCCATGCGGGATTTGCCGACTATTACCTGCCGGAAGCCGCCTGGCCCGACCTGATCGCGCGGCTCGAACGCGGAGCCGACTGGGCCGCCATCGAAAGCGCCGCCACAGATCCGGGCGACAGCGCTCTGGCACGCCGGCAGGACGCCATCGACCCGATCTTCCGGCACGAAACGCTGGCCGAAATCGCAGGCGCGCTGGAGCGCGACGGCAGCGACTTTGCGAACGAGACGCTGTCGGCGTTGCGTTGCGTCTCGCCCCTGTCGGCGGCCTGCGCGCTGGTGACGATCCGCAAGGCGCGGGCGGCCGACGACATCGAGGCGGCGCTGGAACTGGAATACCGCTTCACCCATCGCGCCTTGTCGGACGGCGAGTTGATGGAAGGCATACGCGCGCAGGTCATCGACAAGGACCGCAGACCGCGCTGGCGGCATTCGGGGCCCGCGGACGTGCCCGATGCCGAGGTCGCCGCGATGACTGCGCCGCTAAATGCGCAAGGCTGGACACTGGAGAAGACGGAATGAAGATTGCCTTCATAGGCTTGGGAAACATGGGCGGCCCGATGGCGGCGAACCTCGCTGCGGCCGGACATGACGTGCAGGGCTTCGATCCCGCCGCGCCGACGCCCGATGGCGTGACCGCCGCACAGGATGCGACCGCAGCCGTCAAAGAGGCCGATGTCGCCATCACCATGCTGCCGAACGGCGCGATCCTGCGCGATGTCGCCTCGGCCGTCTTGCCGGCAATGCGGCGCGGCAGCGTCCTGCTCGATTGCTCGACCGTCGATGTCGAAAGCGCCCGCGCCGTTGCCGAAATGGGCGCGGATCGGGGCATCGCCGTTCTCGACGCGCCTGTCTCGGGGGGCACCGGCGGCGCCGCTGCCGGGACGCTGACCTTCATGGTCGGCGGACCCGAGGATGCCTTCGCGACCGCCAAACCGCTTTTCGACGTGATGGGGGCGAAAGCCGTGCATTGCGGACCTTCGGGCAGCGGTCAGGCCGCCAAGATCTGCAACAACATGATCCTCGGCATCACCATGATCGCGACCTGCGAAGCCTTCGCTCTGGCCGACCGTTTGGGCCTGGACCGCCAGGCGCTCTACGATGTCGCCTCGACCTCCTCCGGGCAATCGTGGAGTCTGACCACCTATTGCCCCGCGCCCGGTATCGGGCCGAAGACGCCGGCCGACAACGACTACCGCCCCGGCTTCGCGGCCGATCTGATGCTCAAGGATCTGCGCCTCGCCCAGCAGGCCGCCGACGCTTCGGGCGCCGACACGCCGCTCGGCCGCGCCGCGCGCGACCTTTACGAAGCGTTTGTCGAACGGGAGGACGGCAAGGGCCGGGACTTCAGCGCCATGCTGACGCGGTTCACGCGCGGGGACTGATCGCCCCTTCATCTTTCCGGCAAATACCCCACGGGGGTGCGAAGGTGTGAAACCCCCGCTCCGCCGTCTCAGCGCACGATGATCTCGGGCCCCATGAACGTGGTGGGAAGCCAGGTGCTGATGACCGGCACATAGGTGATCAGGATCAGGAAGACGAACAACACGCCCAGGAACGGCAGCGCCGCCCGAACGACCGCCATCATCGGCATGTTGGCCACACCGCTGGTCACGAACAGGTTCAGGCCGACGGGCGGCGTGATCATGCCGATCTCCATGTTGACGACCATGATGATCCCCAGATGGATCGGGTCGATCCCCAGTTGCACGGCGATCGGAAAGACCAGCGGCGCCACGATCACGATCAGGCCGGACGGTTCCATGAACTGACCGCCGATCAGCAGGATGACGTTCACGATGATCAGGAACATCACCGGACCGAACCCGGCATCCAGCATCGCCGCCGCGATTTGCTGCGGGATTTGCTCGTCCGTCAGAACGTGCTTGAGGATCAGCGCATTGGCGATGATGAACATCAGTACGATGGTCAGCTTGCCCGCCTCCAGCAGCGTATCGCGCGTATCCCGATGCACGAAGGCCGTCAACAGCGCCCAGGGCTTTTGCAGCAGCGTCGCCTGCGCCGCAGGGGCCGCTGCCGCCGACAGGCTGCGCTTGCCGGGTTCCAGATAGTCCGACGATGCCGGATGCCCCCGCGCCGCCAGCGGCCCCATGTCGCGGTAGATGAAGCAGGCGATCAGGAACGCATAGACGGCGGCGACGGCGGCTGCCTCGGTCGGGGTGAAGATCCCGCCATAGATGCCGCCCAGGATGATGACGATCAGGAACAGGCCCCATCCCGCGTCGCGGCCCGCGGCCCAGACCTCGCCCCAGCCCTGCCACTCACCCTTGGGCAGGTTTCTGACCCGCGCGATGACATAGATGGTGCCCATCAGCATGAATCCCGCCAGAAGGCCGGGAATGACGCCCGCCAGGAACATCCGCCCGACGCTGACATCCGTGGCGCTGGCATAGACGACCATGACGATGCTGGGCGGAATCAGGATGCCCAGGGTTCCCGCGTTGCAGATGACGCCGGCGGCGAATTCCTTGGAATAGCCGACCTGCCGCATCCCGGCGATGACGATGGTGCCGATGGCCACGACAGTCGCGGGCGACGATCCCGAAAGGGCCGCGAACATCATGCACGCGACGACGCCCGCGATGGCCAGCCCGCCCGGAAGATGGCCGACCAATGCGATAGAGAACCGGATGATCCGCCGCGCCACGCCGCCCGTCGACATGAAGGACGAGGCCAGCACGAAGAACGGGATCGCCAACAGCGTATAATGCGCGGCCATCGCGTCGTAGAACTGCTTGGAGACGGCCGCCAGCGACGTGTCCGAGAACCACAGCAAAAACATCATCGAGCTGAAGCCGAGCGACACCGCGATGGGTACGCCCAGCAACAGCAGGCCGATGATCATCACGAAAAGAAGGGCGACTTCCATGTCAGGCGTCCTTCAGCGTGATCGAGGCTTCGTTGACCGCATCCTCGACCTCGTGGCTGACGATCAGGCTTTCCTGCCGCCCGCGTGCGATACGCCAGGTGGCCTGCGCCATCCGCAAAAGGATCAGCGCGCAACCGAACGGCAGGATCAGATAGGGGATGAAGCGGGGCAGCTTGTCATAGGCTTCCACGACCAAGGTGTTGCCGTCCATGTAGGAATTGAAGGTCCGGCTCAGCCAGTCGGCGCCGAACGGGATCGGGATGCGGTCGGTGACATAGAACGAATTGCTGCGCGTCTCCTCGAAGCCCAGCGGAAACCAGCGCCCGGCCGTGCGGTCCAGCCCCGCGAACGGCGCCCAGAAATCCCACGCGCCCTTCAGCAGCAGCACGCCGTAGGCCAGACACACCAGCGCCGACAAAAGCGCGCAGACCCGTCGCGCGCGGGGCTTCAGCAGCCCGGTCACGGCATCGACCCCCAGATTCGCCGTGACCTTGAACGCATAGCTGACCCCGAAGATCACAAGCCAGGCGAACAGGATCAGCACAAGCTCCAGCCCCCAGATCAGCGAGTGGTTGAAGCCATAGCGCAGCACCACGTTGACGAACGTGACCAGCGTCATCAGTCCCAGCAGCAACGCGATAGCGGTTTCCTCGATTTCGGTGACGATATGGCCGAAGCCCGATGTCGCCTCGTGACGATGCGCACTCATCGTCGTCCCTCCCCTGATGGTCCCAGCGACCGGATTAGGCCGACGGGCGGACCGGACAGACCCGGACCGCCCGTGTATGGCCTACATCGATTCGTTGATGGCCTGCGCGGCCGCGATGTTGTCGGCGCCGACGCCTTCCTCGAACTGTTCCCAGACGGGCTTCATCGCATCGACCCAGGCCTGCCGCTGCTCGGGCGTCAATTCGCGAATCGTGCCCCCCGCATCGAGGATCGCCTGACGGGCCTCGTTGTCCACCTCGGTGACGGCGGCATTACGTTCGCTCGACACCTCCTGAACGATGGTGTCGAGCTGCTCGCGCATCTCGGGGTCGAGTCCGTCCCACCAGTCCGACGCCGTCACGACCAGATAATCGAGAACACCGTGGTTCGTCTCGGTCGCGCCGTCCTGAACTTCGAAGAACTTCTGACCATAGATGTTGGACCAGGTGTTCTCCTGTCCGTCAACGACGCCGGTTTGCAGGGCGCCGTAAACCTCGGAGAAGGCCATCGGCTGCGGCGAGGCGTCCAGTTGCTCGAACTGCGCCACGATCACGTCGCTGGGCTGCACGCGGAACTTCAGACCCGCCGCGTCCTCGGGCGTCACCAGCGGCTTGTTCGCCGACATCTGCTTCAGCCCGTTGTGCCAATAGGCCAGACCTTTCAGCCCACGACGCTCCATCGAATCCTTCATCGCCTGGCCCGTCTCGCCGGCCTGGAACTGGTCCACGGCGTCGATGTTCACGAACATGAAGGGCAGATCGAAGATTTGGAACTGCTTGGTGAACGTCTCGAACTTCGACAGCGACGGGGCGGCCATCTGCACGTCGCCCTGCAACATCGCCTGCAACACCTGATCGTCGTCGTAAAGCGTCGAGTTCGGATAGACCTCCATGCAGGCCCTGCCGTCCATCTCGGCGTTGACGCGCTCCTGCAACAAGGACGCGGCGATCCCTTTGGGATGCTTGTCGCTGTTGGTGACGTGGCTGAACTTGATGACCGTTTCGCCGTCGTCGCACCCCGTCGTGCCCGATTGCGCCGTCGCAGCACCGGCCGCAAGCGTCATGACGATCGCGGTTGTGGCAAGATATCTCATTTCGTTCTCCCGGTTGTAATGGCTTGTCTGCCCGTTCGGGGCATGACCGGTTCGCAGGATGACCGTTCGCGCGGCGCAATCCAAGGCTTTTCGCCGGAAGGACGCGGAACCGACCGGACTTGCCAAGGTGCGTGGGGCGCGGCATGCCGAAAGGATGCAGATGGTCACCCAAAATCCCCAGGATCCGGCCTTTGTCGCCGATCCCTATCCATTCTATCACCGCATCCGCGCGATGGGCGATCTGGTCCGGTGGCAGGATTACGACCTGACCGTGGCCACCAGCCACGCGGCCGTCGGCGCGCTGATCCGCGACACTCGGCTGGGCCGCGAAACGCCGGAGGAGTTGCGCCAGACCCCGCCCCAACATCTGGCACCCTTCTATGCGGTCGAGGATCATTCCATGCTGGAACTGGAACGCCCGCGCCATACGCGGCTGCGCGGCCTGGTCCTGCGGGCCTTCACGTCGCGCGGGATCGCCGCCCTGGCACCCGAGATCGAGGCGCTCAGCCACACCCTGATCGACGGCTTTCCGGCGGGCCCGTTCGACCTGCTGGATCGCTACGCGCGGCATGTTCCCGTCATCGTCATCGCGCGTCTTCTGGGCGTGCCCGAGGCTACGGCCCCCGATCTGCTGCGCTGGTCGGGGGCGATGACGGGCATGTATCGCGCGGGCCGGACGCTGGCGGACGAGGTGGCGGCGGCCGGGGCTGCGGCAGATTTTTCGGACTTCCTGCGCGATCATATCGACCGGCGGCGACGCGATCCGGGCGACGATCTGCTGTCGCACCTGATCGCCGCCCATGCCGATGGCGACCGCCTGTCCGAGCCCGAGATGATCGCCACCGCCATCCTGCTGCTGAATGCCGGGCACGAAGCGACGGTGCACGCCTTGGGCAATGCCGTGAACGTCTTGCTGGGCACGCGGATGCGGCCCGACGATCCCGCCGCGACGGTCGAGGAGGCGCTGCGCTTTGATCCGCCGCTGCACCTGTTCACGCGCTGGGTCTACGAGCCGCTGACGTTCATGGGGCACGATTTCGCGCGCGGCGACCGGGTGGGTCTGCTGCTGGGGGCGACGAACCGGGATCCTTCGGTCTATGAAGATCCCGACAGGTTCGATCCGGGTCGGTGGGCGCGTCACGCGCCTGCGCCGCATCTGGCCTTCGGCGCGGGGCCGCATTTCTGCGTGGGCGCCCCGCTGGCGCGGATGGAGATGCAGATCGCCTTGCGGGTGCTGTTCGACCGCTGCCCCGATCTTGCCCTCGCGGAACAGCCGCAGGTCGCGGACATCTATCATTTCAGAGGGTTGCGGCGCCTTCTTGTCACAACGTGACAGCCTGACCCGTTTCGGCGGAACGCTGCGCGGCCTGTCCCATCTCGACCGCGCGGATGCCGTCGAGCAGACCGACCTCGATCCTGCCTTCGCCGCGGACGACCCTGACGAAGCGTTCGTGCTGATAGTAGGTGGATCCGTTGTGATCTCCGGCATCCAGCAGGACTGGATCGACCAGAACGGCGACATCCTGCGGCCCTTTGGGTGCGCGGGGGCTGACGACGACGCGGGGCACCGGGGGCGCGCCAAGATGACCGGGCCAGAAGCGGGTCGGGCCGGGAACGAACGCCTCGATCCGGCCGCGGGGACCGATGACGCTGATATCCTCTTGATAACGGCTGCCTTCCGCGAACATGCACAGTTCCAGCATGGCGCGGGCGCCGGTGTCGAAATCGACGATGACATAGCCGTGGTCCCAGACATCGGGCACGCGGCCGTCGATCCGTTCGTCCTTGTGGTTGACCGCCTGTCCCGCCGACGCCATCACGCGGACCGGCTCGGCCCGTAGAAGAAGGCGCATCAAGTCGAAGAAATGACAGCACTTTTCCACCAACGTGCCGCCCGAGCGTGCAGAGAAGCGGTTCCAATCGCCGACCTTCGGCAGGAACGGAAAGCGGTGTTCGCGGATGGTCAGCATCAAGGGGCCGCCCGTCGCCGCGTCGACGCTGTCGATCAGCGCGCGGATCGGCGGCATATAGCGGTATTCCATTGCCACCCAAAGCGGCGCGGGATAGGCCAGCGAGCGGACGCGGGCGGCATCCTTCGGGTCGGTGAATACCGGCTTCTCGACCATCAACGGCAATGCACGTCGCGCCGCAACCTCTTGAATCTGCTGCACATGCAGGTCGTTCGGCGAGGCGATCAGCACGCAATCCAGGGCGGGGACGGCCAGCAATTCCCCGATCCCGCCGACCATCAGGGCGTTCGGAGCGATGGCCTGGGCGGCGGCGCGCATGGTGGGGTCCGGTTCGAAGATGGCACCGACGCGGGCGTCGGGGAGAAGCGCGATATTGCGCAGATGTTCCTGCCCCATCATGCCGCAGCCGATGATGCCGTAGGTCACGAGTTGCGGCATGGGCCCCTCAGCCGATGCGCGAGACGTAGCGCGCGAGGTCGGCGTCGAACCAGGTGCGGGAATATTCGACGGGCTGTCCGTCCTGCCCCCAGGAGACGCGCGCGACATGGCAGCAGGTTGCCGATTTCATAGCAATATCAGACCATTGCGGCATGGTGTCGATGCCGATGCGGTCCTCTGTTCGGATGATGCGGAGGCCGAGTTGGCGGCGGTAGGTCTGGTAGAGCGAGGGCTGGATCGACGCCGGATCAAGCGCATGCGTGGCGTCGAGCCAGATTTCCTCGGCCGCGACCCGGATGCCGTCCAGAAGGCGCAGCCGGCGGATGCAGTAGGCGTCGGGGGCGGGGCCGAACGCGGGGGCGTCATGGGGCTTGGCCAGGCGCGCGACATCCAGGATCTCGGCATCGGGGCGACCGCCGCCCTGCACCAGTTCCAGCCGAAAAAACTCATACATTCCGCCGATTTGCCGGGCGTGGCGCACGTAGTTTCCAGACCCCTGCCGCCGTTCGATCAGGCCGCGATCGGTAAGGTCGGCCAAGGCGCGGCGCAGGGTGCCGACGGCGATGTCGTGGTCCTGCGCCATGCGGCGTTCGGGCGGCAGCCGGTCGCCTTCGCGCAGTTCGCCGGAGGCGATCTGACGCACGACAAGATCGGCGATCTGACGCCAGACGGGGGGCGGGGAAATATCGGACAAGGAACCACACGCTGAAATGATGCAGGATTGATGCACCGAAGCCGCGATGTTAGGCAAGTCATATTCGCGTAAGAGTTCCGTAGGAGGCCGCATGACCGTCGTTCCCGTCACGTCGCAGGATCTGGACGCGGCCGAAATCGCGTGGTTCGCGGCCCTGTGTTCGGACGATTACGCGCTGCTGGGGGTGCCGGACGGCGCGCTGCGATCGTCCTGGGCGCATTGCAGCGCCATCGCGCTGGAGGCCGAGCGGCAGGGCTTCGGCAACATCCTGTGCCCGTCCTCGTATCAGGTCGGACAGGACACGCTGAGCTTCGTCGCGGGCTGCGCGCCGTTGACCGAGCGGATGACCTTCCTCGCCGCGATCCGCTGCGGCGAGATGCAGCCGGTGATGCTGGCGCGGACGGTGGCGACGCTGGACCACATGCTGAAGGGGCGGCTGACGCTGAACGTCATCTCGTCGGACTTTCCGGGCGAGACGGCCGACAGCGCCTATCGCTATCGACGGTCGCGCGAGGTGGTCGAGATCCTCAAGCAAGCCTGGACGCGGGACAGCATCGACTTCGACGGGGAGATCTACAGCTTTCACGGCGTCGCGACGGACCCCGCCAAGCCCTATCAAAGGGGCGGCCCGCTGCTCTATTTCGGCGGCTACAGTCCCGACGCGCTGGATCTGTGCGGGCAGCATTGCGACGTCTATCTGATGTGGCCCGAACCGAAAGAGCAGATCGCCCGGCGCATGAAGGACGCGCATGCCGCGGCGGCGCGTCACGGGCGGACGCTGGATTACGGGCTGCGCGTGCATGTGATCGTGCGCGACACCGAAGCCGAGGCGCGGGACTATGCCGAGCATCTGGTCAGCGCGCTGGACGACGAATACGGCGCGCTGATCCGCGGCCGGGCGCACGATGCGACCAGCCTGGGCGTCAGCCATCAGGCGCGGGCGCGCGAGCTGGCCGACCGCTTCGGCTATGTCGAGCGGCATCTGTGGACGGGTATCGGGCGGGCGCGGTCGGGATGCGGGGCGGCACTGGTGGGCAGCACCGATCAGGTCCTGTCCGAAATCGAGGCGTATCGCCGCATGGGCATCCGCGCCTTCATCTTCTCGGGCTATCCGCATCTGGACGAATGCCGGTCGATCGGGCAACGCATATTGCCGCAGTTGAAGACCTGTTCCCTGCCGCAGGTCTATGGCAGGGTGCCTGCGGACATGCCCGCGACGCCGCTGGGCAACGGAGAGAGACGTTGATGGAGCGCATTCAGCTGGGCGACATATCGGTCAGCCGCATCGTTTACGGGATGTGGCGGCTGGGCGACGATGCCGACACGTCGCCCGGCCATGTCCGCGCCAAGATCGAGGCGTGTCTGGATCAGGGCATCACCACGCTGGACCAGGCCGACATCTATGGCGGCTACAGGGCCGAGGAATTGCTGGGCGCGGCGCTGACCCCTGCCCTGCGCGACCGGGTCGAGATCGTCACCAAATGCGGGATCGTGGCGCCGATGGGCCGCCATTCGGCCGTGACGGTGAAGCATTACGACACGTCGCGCGCCCATATCGAGGCCAGCATCGACGCGTCGCTGCGCGCGATGGGGATCGACACGATCGACCTGCTGCTGATCCACCGGCCCGATCCGATGATGGACCGGGCCGAGACCGGCGGCGCGCTGGACGATGCGGTGCGGTCTGGCAAGGTGCGCGCGGTGGGCGTGTCGAACTTCCGGCCCTGGGATTTCGCGCTGTTGCAGGGCGCGATGGAAACGCCGCTTGTCACGAACCAAATCGAGTTGAGCCTTGCCTGCCTCGATCCGTTCACGAACGGCGATCTGGCGGCGGTGCAGGAACGCGGGTTGCGCCCGATGGCGTGGTCGCCCCTGGGCGGCGGCGCGCTGATGACGGATGCGGGGCCATTGCAGGCGGCGCTGGACGCGGTGGCCGAGGAACAGGGCACCGACCGGGCGGCGGTCGCGGTGGCCTGGCTGCTGGCGCATCCGGCGGGCATCGTGCCGGTGATGGGCACCAACAGCCCCGAGCGGATCGCGCGCATCGGGCAAGCCGCGCGCGTGACGATGGACCGGCAGACCTGGTTTCGCCTTTATACGCTGGCGCTGGGTCACGAAGTGGCATGAGCGTCCATATCGTCGGCCCATCGCGCTACCCCGAGACGGACGATCCGGGGCGGTCGCTGCGCGACGCGCTGGGCCGCTTCGCCACCGGCGTCACGGTCGTGACCTGTGCCGTGCCGGGCGGACCGCTGGGCATCACCGCCAACAGTTTCGCATCCGTGTCGCTGGACCCGCCGCTGGTGCTGTGGTGTCCCGCAAAGATGTCGAGCCGCTACGATCCCTTCGTCGAGGCCGCCCATTTCGCCATTCACGTCATGGGTGCCGAGCAGCGCGCGCTGTCGCAGCGATTCGTCCGCGAGGGGCAGGCCTTCGACGGGCTGAACTGGCGGCTGGCCGATGACGGCACCCCGCTGATCGAGGGCACGCTGGCGCGGTTTCACTGCGCGACGCAGGCGGTGCACGATGCGGGCGATCATGCCATCGTCGTGGGGCGGGTGCTGAATGCGGACTATCGCGACGGGCCGCCATTGATATTCTCGGCCGGACGCTATGGGATATTCCAAAGCGCGGATTGACGGCGCGAGGCATGGGCCACGGGGGGGGAGGAGCGGCGGATGGGTATCCTGCGGGCCCTGCTTGTGCCATTCCAGGCGTTCAACGACGCCGTGCTGCCCGTGGGGCGGTGGGTCGCCATCGTCGCCGTCGCGCTGATGGTGGCGGTGACGCTGGTGCAGGTCTTCGCGCGCTATGTGCTCAACAGCGCCCTGCCCTGGCCCGACGAGGCGGCGCGCTTCATGATGCTGTGGATGACCGGGCTGATGGCGCCGGTGGCCTATCGGCGCGGCGGGTTCGTGGCCATCGACATGCTGCCGCGCGCCCTGCCCCCGGCCGCGGCAGCGGCACTGTCGCTGGTGCTGCTGGCCATTGCGGGGGTCGTGCTGGCCTTCGCGGTGCGGATCGGCTGGGCCGAGGTGACGGGCTTCGGCGGGCAGTTCGCGACCGCGTCGCTTTACCTGCCGCTGCCCGACGGCTGGTTCCGCATCCCGCGAAGCTGGATGATGGCGGCGTTCCTGCTGGGCATGGTGCTGTTGCTGATCGTCAATATCGAGCTGATCCTGCGCGCGCTGCTGAGCCTGGGCGGGGCGCGCGACCTCAAGCCGCTGGAAGCCCCGCCCGACGAGATCATGGCCGAATGACATGCTGATCTGGTTCCTGCCCGTCTTTCTGGTGTTCCTGCTGGCGGGGCTGCCGGTGTTCTTCGGGCTGCTGTTCGCGCCGGGCATCCTGTTGTGGCTGGCGGGACAGGAGCGCGACCTGGTGCTGCTTTACCGCAACGTCTATAACGGGATGGACAGTTTTCCGCTGATGGCGATCCCGTTCTTCATGTTGGCGGGCGAGCTGATGAACAAGGGCGGGATCACGCTGCGGCTGGTGGAGTTCAGCCAGGCGCTGATGGGGCATTTCCGCGGCGGGCTGGCGCATGTGAACGTGCTGTCGTCGATGCTGTTCGCGGGGCTGTCGGGGTCGGCGGTGGCCGATACGTCGGCGCTGGGATCCATGCTGATCCCGGCGATGGAGAAGCAGGGCTATACCCGCCGCTTCGCCGCCGCGATCACGGCGGCCAGCTCCGTCATCGGGCCGATCATCCCGCCTTCGGGCATCATGATCATCTATGCCTACGTGATGGGCGAATCGGTCGCGGCGCTGTTTCTGGCGGGGATCGTGCCGGGGGTTCTGGTGGGGCTGGGGCTGATGGCGGTCGTCAAGGTGATGGCGGACCGCTACGATTTTCCGGTCGCCACCCGAAAGCAGACATGGGGCGAGCGCGGCCGGGCCAGCCTGCGCGCGTTCTTTCCGCTGCTGACGCCGGTGATCATCATGGGCGGCATCCTGCTGGGTATCTTCACGCCGACCGAAGCCGCCGCCGTCGCCGTGGCCTATGCGCTGTTCATCGGCCTGTTCGTGATGCGGACGCTGAAACTGTCCGAGATCCCCGAGGTGCTGTCGCGCGCGGCGATCACCTCGGCCGTGGTGCTGCTGCTGGTGGGGGCGGCGATGGCGTTCAAGACGGTGGTGTCGCTGTCCCACGCGCCCGAGATGATGGCCGCCTTCATCCTGTCGCTGACGGACAATCCGCTGATCCTGCTGTTCCTGATCAACCTGCTGCTGTTCGCGGTGGGCATGTTCCTGGATGCGGGGCCGGCGATCATCATTCTGGGGCCGATCCTGGGGCCGGTCTTCGTCGGCATGGGGGTCGATCCCATTCATTTCGCCATCATCATGTCAGTGAACCTGACCGTGGGGCTGGCGACGCCGCCGATGGGGCTGGTGCTGTTTGTCGCGTCGTCCGTGTCGGGCGAGAAGGTCGAGACGATCAGCCGCGCGATCCTGCCGTTTCTGGCCGTCGAGATCCTGATGATCTTCCTCATCACCTATATTCCCGCCATATCCATGACCGTGCCCCGGCTGACGGGGTTCGCAGACTGACCAGCATCGAAAGAAAGGGAGGGAAAACCATGCTGACCATCGCCAGAACGGCGCTTGCCGCCGCACTTGTCGCCGGAACGGCCCTGTCGGCCGCAGCGCAGGAATACACGCTGCGCGCGACCGCCAATTCCAACGAGCAGGACGAGGATTACGACGGGCTGATCGTCTTCAAGGATTATGTCGAACGCGCCAGCAACGGCCAGATCGCGGTCGAGCTGTTCATCGGCACGCAGCTTTGTTCCAACGGGGCGGAATGCCTGCAAGGCGTGGCGGACGGATCCATCGACATCTTCATCGCCACGTCCGGCGGGGCGAGCGGGATATTTCCGTTCATTCAGGTGCTGGATCTGCCCTATCTGATGGACAACGACCGCGTGGCGGAAGGGGTGCTGGAAAACGGCAGCCCCTTCGTCACCACCATGCAGGACATGGTGAGCGAAACGTCGGGCGATCAGATCAAGCTGATGACCATCGGCAATACCGGCGGCTGGCGCAACTTCGCCAATACCGAGCGCCGCATCCAGACGCCCGCCGACCTGGAGGGGCTGAAGATCCGCACCGTCGTCGCCGACCTGCCGCAGGAACTGGTCAAGGCGATGGGTGCCTCGCCCACGCCGATCCCGTGGCCCGAGCTTTTCACCTCGTTCCAGACGGGGGTGGTCGAGGGCACGCAGAACGGCATCACCGACATCATGGGGATGAAGTTTCCCGATGCCGGGCTGAAATACATCACGCTGGACGGCCATTCCTATATGGGCGCGCTGTGGTTCATGAACGCCGAGGCGTTCCGGTCGATGCCCGAGGATCTGCAACAGGTGGTGTCGGACGGGTTCTATCAGTTGCAGCAGGCGACTTTCGCCAGCCCCAAGCGCAAGTCCATCGACGCCTATCGGGAGTTCGCCGAGGCGGGGGGCGACGTCTATACCCCCAGCGCCGAGGAAAAGCAGGCGTTCAAGGACGCGGCGGCGCCCGTCTATGACTGGTTCAAGCAGAACGTCGAGGGCGGCGAGGAAGCCTATGACGCGCTGACGCGGACGGTCGAGCAGGTGACGCATGAGATCGACACGTCGCGTGCGCAACTGATGAAGTGAGGCCACGGCGGGCGGCGCGCGGAATGCGCCGCCCTTGCCCCTGCCCCGCACCGGCCCTAAAGCGGGCGCGCAATGCAGATTGGGGGCGCGATGTCGCTGCTGGTGATGAAGTTCGGCGGCACGTCCGTCGCCACACCCGACCGGATCCGGCGCGCGGCCAAGCGTGTGGGACGCGAGGTGGCCAACGGCCACGACGTGATCGTCATCGTCAGCGCGATGGCCGGCAAGACCAACGAGCTGGTCGGCTGGGTCAACGATACTGGCCCCTTCTTCGACGCGCGCGAATACGACGCCGTGGTCAGTTCGGGCGAGAACGTGACCGCCGGGCTGATGGCGCTGACCTTGCAGGAAATGGAAATACCGGCGCGGTCCTGGCAGGGGTGGCAGGTGCCGGTGCAGACCAATTCGTCGCACGGGGCGGCGCGCATCACCGGCATTCCGACCGAGACCATGGCGGCGCGGTTCGCGGACGGCATGAAGGTGGCCGTGGTGGCGGGGTTTCAGGGCGTCAGCCCCGAAGGCCGCATCACCACGCTGGGGCGCGGCGGATCGGACACGACGGCGGTGGCCTTCGCCGCCGCCTTCGGTGCGGTGCGCTGCGACATCTATACCGACGTGGACGGCGTCTATACCACCGATCCGCGCATCGTGCGCCGCGCCCGCAAACTGGACCGCATCGCCTTCGAGGAGATGCTGGAGCTGGCGTCGCTGGGCGCCAAGGTGTTGCAGACGCGGTCGGTGGAACTGGCCATGCGCTACAAGGTCAAGCTGCGGGTGCTGAGCAGTTTCGACGAATACGACGAGAATGCCGGCACGCTGGTCTGCGGCGAGGAGGAAATCATGGAAAGCAACGTGGTGGCGGGCGTGGCCTATGCGCGCGACGAGGCCAAGATGACCCTGCTGGGGGTCGAGGACCGCCCCGGCATCGCCGCCGCGATCTTCGGCCCCCTGGCCGAAGCGGGCGTGAACGTGGACATGATCGTGCAGAACATCTCCGAGCAGGGGCACACGGACATGACGTTTTCCTGCCCCGTCGATCAGGTGGGCCGGGCGCAGAAGGCGATCGAGGACGCGCAGGCGGCGGGCGGTTTCGCCTATTCGGAACTGCTGGCCGACACCGACACGGCCAAGGTCAGCGTCGTGGGCATCGGGATGCGGTCCCATGCGGGGGTGGCGGCGCAGATGTTCCGCGCGCTGCGCGACGAGGGCATCAACATCAAGGTCATCACCACGTCCGAGATCAAGATCAGCGTGCTGATCGACCGCAAATACATGGAACTGGCCGTCCAAGCGCTGCACGACACGTTCGACCTGGACAAGCCGGGCGCCGAGCGCAGCGTGCGCGCCTAGCCGCCCAGAACCAGCCTTGCCGCCGCCACGCGGTCGCGGATGTTGAGCTTGCGGTAGGCGCTTTTGGTGTAGTCCGCGACGGTCAGCGGCGAGAGGCCGCAGGCATTGGCGCATTCCTTGCGGGTCATGCCGCGGGCGATCAGGGTGATCACCTCGCGCTCGCGCGTGCTGAGGACGGCCAGCGGGTCCGTGGCGGCGGGGCGCGTCACCTCGTCCAGGCGGCGGTGGACCAGCAGGCAGAAGCTGCGCAGATCGTCGCGCAGCGGGTCGAACGCGGCCCGATATTCGGCGCGCGGCAGGCCGCAGCCCAGGATGAAGCCGCCGAAACGCGGCGATCCCTTCAGACGGACGGGGATGCCGAGGCCCGACACGAACCCCATGCCTTCGGCCCGCGCGATGAGGTCGCGGGCGCTGTCGGGCAGATAGGGATGATCGGCGACGAAGGCCACACCCATATCGGTGATCGCGTAACGCGCGCAGCAATAATCGAGAAACGGATCGTCCCACGGGCCGTCGGGGTAAAGCGCGGGCATGGTGGTGAAGAATACCGGGTCGCTGCGGTCGGGACCGACGGTCATGTAGGTGACGTGGGGCAGTCCGATGGCGGCGAGACCGTCCTTGCAGCGGTCGAAGATCGACCGCGCGTCGTCCAGCGTCTCGATCTGGGCCGCCAGGCGCAGAAGCATGCCGCCTCCGGGTTCGGGTGGCGCATGATAACCGCACTTGACGCAACGGCAAAGGACGGAATCGGAGGCTTCGACAGATGGACGGGACGACGCGGTGGGTCGCGACGCTGCCGTCCTGTCCGCCGAAGCCTCCTTCACCGGAGTATCACTTCATGCAATGCACGAACGATAGGCCGGTATCCGCCGACCCGTAAATCCCCCCGGACGGGGGGCCGCTGGTGCGGACAGGCGTGTCGATGGCGGTTGTTTCAACCGGGACGACGATGCACTCTCCCCTTTCGGGGCGGAGTGATCTATACGGATCGCTCGGCGCGGGATGGCCGGGAAACGGACGGGAACATGGCCGATAGCCAAAGCCGCAAGTTGCTGGGTCGTCTGCGCGAGGCTTTGGCCGAAAGCAGCGCGGGACAGGCGCGGCTGGACCGGATCACCACGATCATCGCCACGTCGATGCATACCGAGGTGTGTTCGATCTATCTGTTCCGCGATGCCGATACGCTGGAGCTTTGCGCGACCGAGGGGCTGCGGCCGGAAGCGGTGCACAAGACCCGCCTGCGTCTGGGCGAGGGACTGGTAGGGCGCGTCGCGCGCAAGAACAGGCCGATCAACACCGCCGATGCGCCGTCCACGCGCGGGTTCCGTTACATGCCCGAGACGGGCGAGGAGATCTATTCCAGCTTCCTCGGGGTGCCGATCCAGCGGCTTGGCGAAAGGCTGGGCGTTCTGGTCGTGCAGTCGAAGGAGGCGCGGCAATATTCCGACGACGAGGTTTACGGCCTGGAAGTCGTGGCGATGGTGCTGGCCGAGATGACCGAGCTGGGCGCCTTCATCGGCGAGGGCGCGGCGCTGTCGGCGCGTCACCAGAACCCGGCGATGTTCAAGGGCACCGTCGCGCAGGAGGGCATCGCCGAGGGGCGCGTCTGGCTGCACGAGCCGCGCGTCGTGGTGACGAACCCCATCGCCGACGACCCCGAGGCCGAGACCGAGCGCCTGATGGCCGCCATCGAGACGCTGCGCGGATCCATCGACGACCAGATGACCGGCATCGCGCTCGCCGAGAAGGACCAGCGCGAGGTGCTGGAGACCTATCGCATGTTCGCCCATTCGCGCGGCTGGATCCGGCGGATGTGCGCCGACATCGCCCGCGGGCTGTCGGCCGAGGCGGCGGTCGAGAAGGAACAATCGTCGGCGCGCAACCGCATGGAATCGGTGCCCGACGCCTATATGCGCGAGCGGTTGCAGGATCTGGACGATCTGGCCAACCGGCTGCTGCGGATCCTGTCGGGTCAGGGCAACGATACGGGCGCCGCGATGCCCGACCGTCCGATCCTTGTGGCGCGCAATATCGGGCCGGGCGAATTGCTGGAATACGGCCGCAAGCTGCGCGGGATCGTGCTGGAACAGGGATCGGTGGGCAGTCATGCGGTGATCGTGGCACGGGCGCTGGCGATTCCGCTGGTCATCCATGCGGACGGTCTGGCGACCGAGGCGCTGAACGGCGATCCCATCCTTGTGGACGGCGATCAGGGCATCGTGCATCTGCGCCCGTCCGAGAACGTGACGACGGCGTTCCGCGACAAGATGGCGATGCAGGCCAAGGCGCAGGAACGCTATGCCGATCTGCGCGGGCTTCCGGCGCAGTCGCTTTGCGGGGCGGTGGTCAGCCTGACGATGAATGCGGGGCTGATGGCCGACCTGCCCAGTCTGGAAGGATCGGGCGCCGAGGGGGTCGGGCTGTTTCGGACCGAGTTGCAGTTTCTGGCCCGGCCGAACGTGCCCAAGCGCGGCGATCTGGCCGCCCTTTACGCGCGGGTGATGGATGCCGCGAACGGGCGGCGGGTGGTGTTCCGAACGCTCGATATAGGGTCGGACAAGGTGTTGCCCTATATGCGCCGGGTGGACGAGCCGAACCCGGCGCTGGGCTGGCGCGCGATCCGGCTGACGCTGGACAAGCCTGGCATCATGCGGATGCAGTTGCAGGCGCTGATCCGCGCGGCGGCCGGACGGCCCCTGTCGGTGATGTTTCCCTTCGTCGCGCAATTCGACGAGTTCCGCGAGGCGCGCGCGCATCTGCTGGACGAGGTGGAGCGCGAGCGGCGGCTGGGCCACAAGGTGCCCGAGAAGGTCGAGATCGGCGCCATGCTGGAGACGCCCAGCCTGGCCTTCGCGCCCGAGCAGTTCTTTGCGCTGGCGGATTTCATCTCGATCGGCGGGAATGACCTCAAGCAGTTCTTCTTCGCCGCTGACCGCGAGAACGAGCGCGTGCGCCGGCGTTACGACACGCTGAACGTCAGCTTCCTGACCTTCGTGGAGCAGATCGTCGCGCGGTGCCGAGAGGCCGGGACGCCGCTGTCGTTCTGCGGCGAGGATGCGGGCCGCCCGGTCGAGGCGGTGTGCCTGGCGGCGATGGGGGTCCGGGCGCTGTCGATGCGGCCCGCATCCATCGGGCCGGTCAAGTCGCTGCTGCGGCGGGTCAACCTGGAAGACGCGCGCGCGGCCATCGACGCATCGCGCGCGGCCGGCGATCAGTCGGTGCGCCGCGCGGTGACGGACTGGCTGGGCAATGTGCTGCGCGCGGAACAGGTCGCCTGATCAGACGATCAGGCGCGGCGGGTCCAGAAGAATGCGGAATTCGCGCATCAGATCCTCGACCGGGACGCCGCTGTCGCGGGCAAGCGCGCGCAGGCCGAAATAGACGCGGGCCATTTCCTGATAATAGCTGGTGAAGGCATAGTTCGTCGCGGCCCCGGCCACGGCGCCCAGCACCGGCACCATCTGCGTCGCCAGTTTCTGTCCCATCACGCCCGCAAGGCGCGGGGCGATGCGGCCGATGATCGCCTGCATCGTCGTGCCGGTCAGCGTGACGCGCGCCGAGAGGAACGCCATGTCGGTGCCGTCGTCGCGTTCCAGCGGGCCGGAGGCGGCGAAGACCTGAAGGCATTGCGCGCGCACCACCGGATCGGCGGGATCGAAGCGGTAATCGGCGGCGATGCCCTGGATCGCGCGCAGCAGCACCGTGGTCGTGACGGGCAGTTCGGCCAGCGCGGATGGCAGGCCGCCCGATCCGCCGGCGGCGCCCATCGCGGTGGCGAAGGCGGCGTTCAGCCAGTCGGGCCGGTCGGCGATGCGGCCGCGCGACATCGCGGCGGCGTCGAAGGCGGTTTCCAGCGCCCGCCGCGTGGCCGCATCCAGACGCTCGCGCACCGGGGCGGGCAGCTTGGCGATCAGATCTTCGGCCTGCCCGCCGATCAGGCTGAGCACCTGCATGCCGATGCCGTCGGCGGCGCGGAAGCGGACGACGATCTTTTCCAGAGCGGCGCGGGTTTCGGGGGACAGATCGACGCTCTGGGGCGTGTCGTCGGGTCGGGTGGCGGCGTGTTCCATGCGCCCAAGATGGGGCGCGATGCGACGGGCCGCAATCCCCCCTCAGCGCGCGATGCGTTCGCGCCGCACATGGCCGCGCACGCCGGTCCAGCCGCCATCCAAAAGCGCCAGGCCCAGAACCCGGTCGGGATTGGTGGGCGGCGGCATGACCACGCCGTCCAGACGCTCGAACCCGAAGCGGCGGTAATAGGGCGCGTCGCCCACCAGCATGACGCGCGGATGCCCGGCGGCCCAGGCGCGGTCGAGGCTGGTCTGGATCAGCAGCGCACCCAGACCTTCGCCCTGGTGGGTGGGATGGACGGCGACGGGGCCCAGCAGCAGCGCCCGCCGCCCGCCGACGCGCACCGGCCAGTAGCGGATCGCGCCGCCCACCATGCCGTCCGTGCGGAAGACGAGGCAGAGATCGGCCACCGGCGGCACGCCGTCGCGCAGGCGGTAGGAGGACAGCGACGTGCGCAGCGGGGAAAAGCACAGATCGAACAGCGCCTCGACCTCGCGCCAGTCCCCTGCCCCTTCGACCTGAACCGCCAACGCCGCCCCCTGATGACTGGCCAGCCGCCTAGCATGGCGGTAAGCGCATGCCAAACCACCAGGAGAGTTCGATGTTCTACCGCCCCGAGGACGGCCACGGGCTGCCGCACAATCCGTTCAACGCCATCGTGTCGCCCCGGCCCATCGGCTGGATATCGACCCGCGGGGCGGACGGGTCGGAGAACCTGGCGCCCTATTCGTTCTTCAACGCGGTGGCCTATGTCCCGCCGCAGGTGATGTTCGCATCCACATCGGCCAAGCCCGACCGCGACGGCACCAAGGACAGTGTGGCCAATATCCGCGAGACGGCGTGTTTCTGCGTGAACGTCGTGGAATACGCGATGCGCGACGCGATGAACCGCACGTCCGGCCCGTGGGAGCGGGAGGTGGACGAATTCGATTTGGCCGGAATCGCGCGGGCGGAATGCGAAACGGTGGCGTGCAGCCGCGTCGCCGCGGCGCCGGCCAATCTGGAATGCCGCCTGACGCGGATCGTCCAATTGCCGGGCGAGGCGAATTTCGTCGTCTTCGGCGAGGTGACGGGCATCCACCTGCGGGACGATTGCCTGAAGGACGGGCGGTTCGACGTGACCGCCTTCCAGCCCGTGTCCCGGCTGGGCTATCGCGATTACGCCCGCGTGACCGAGCTGTTCAGCCTGGCACGGCCGGGCGAATAGCCCGCCCGCATCAGTGCCCCGCGCCGAGCTGCCCGGTGCGCACGCCGTAATCGACCGCGAGCGCATAGGTCGGATCGTCGTCGCTTTCGGTCATCAACTGGCCCGCGCGCTTGAGCAGATAGTGGCAATCGCGCGAGAGGTGCCGCAATTCCAGCCGCTTGCCGGCGGCCTCGTAGCGCGCGGCGACGGCCTCGATCGCGGTCAGGGCGGACTGGTCGGCGACACGGCTGCCGGCGAAGTCCACGATCACGCGGTCGGGATCGTCCTCGACCGTGAAAAGCTCGGCGAAGCCGTCGGCGGATCCGAAGAAGAGCGGCCCCTGCACGGCATAGACCTTGGCGCCGTCATCGTCGATCCGCGTATGCGCGTGGATGCGGGTGGCGTTCTTCCAAGAATAGGCCAGCGCGCTGACGATGACGCCGACGACGACCGCGGTGGCCAGATCGTAGGCCACGGTTACGCCCGTCACCAGAACGATGACCACGGCATCGGTCATCGGCACCTTGCGCAGGATCTTGAGGCTGTTCCAGGCGAAGGTGCCGATCACCACCATGAACATCACGCCGACCAGCGCGGCCAGGGGGATCAGTTCGATCAGCGGGGCGGCGACCATGATGAAGGCCAGCAGGAACAGGGCTGCCGCGACGCCCGAAATGCGGGTGCGGCCACCGGACTTCACGTTGATCATCGACTGGCCGATCATCGCGCAGCCGCCCATGCCGCCGAAAAAGCCGGTGACGGTGTTGGCGGCGCCCTGCGCCAGACATTCCTGCGACGCGCCGCCCCGCTGGCCCGTGATCTCGCCCACCAGGTTCAGGGTCAGCAGCGATTCGATCAGTCCGATGGCGGCCAGGATGACGGCGTAAGGGGCGATGATCGTCAGAGTTTCCAGGTTCAGCGGAACCATCGGGATGTGGAAACTGGGCAGGCCGCCTTGGATCGAGGCCAGATCGCCGACGCGCGGCACGTCGATGCCGAAGACGATGACGATCAACGCGACGATGCCGATGCCCGCCAGCGGCGCGGGGATCGCGCGGGTGAGTTTCGGCGTCGCCCAGATGATCGCCATGGTCAGCGCCGTCAGCCCCAGCATCGCCCAGAGGACCGGGCCCGACAGCCATTCGCCGCCCGACATGCCGTGGCCCGAAACCTCGGCCGAGCCGGGAACGCGGAATTGCGTGAGCTGCGCGAGGAAGATGACGATGGCAAGGCCGTTGACGAAACCCAGCATGACCGGATGCGGCACGAGGCGGATGAACTTGCCCCAGCGCAACAGGCCGACGGCGATCTGGATCAGCCCCATCAGCACGACGGTCGCGAACAGGTATTCGACCCCGTGGCGCGCGACGAGGCTGACCATCACCACCGCCAGGGCGCCCGTCGCGCCCGAGATCATGCCGGGCCGACCGCCGAAAAGCGCGGTGATCAGCCCGACGATGAAGGCGGCGTAAAGACCGACCAGCGGATGCACGCCCGCCACGAAGGCAAAGGCGACCGCTTCGGGGACGAGCGCCAGCGCGACGGTGAGGCCCGACAGGATCTCGGTCCGCCATTGCGCGGCGTCGAGCGTGCGGCGCGAATCGCGTGTGTCGATGGACGCGCCGAGAGCGGCGAGAAGGGTCTTCTTCATGGCGGGCCTTCACGGGGGGCGCGACGCGGGCGGCATCCCCCGAAAGGGGCGGCACGCGGTCGGCGATATGCGGGATCGCGCCCCTGTCGCATATCCCGGCGGGAAAGAACACCCCCGGCGGGCGGTTCCGCGGCGGGCCTACTTGCCGAGCTTGGCGAGTTCGGCCTGAAGCGTGGCGAGCTGGGCGCGGATGTCGTCGAGTTCGTCGCGCGAGGTCTTGGTGTCGTCCTGGGGCGCTTTCGGCGGCCAGTCGGGGTTGATGCCGCCGGTCACGGCCTTGAGAAAGGCGCGCTGCTGTGTCTGCATCGCGTCGAAGCCGGGCATCGCCGTCATCGGCCGCATCGCCGCATCCATGATCCGCGACTGGCCGTCACGCAGCATGTCGAAGCTCATCGCCAAGAATTGCGGAACGATGGACTGCGCCTGCGTCGTGTAGCTGCGCACCAGATCGGTCAGCACCGCCATCGGCAGCACGGATTCGCCGCGCGATTCGTGTTCAGCGATGATTTGCAGAAGATATTGCCGCGTCAGGTCGTCGCCGGATTTCAAATCGACGATCTTGACGTCGCGCCCGGCGCGGATGAACCGCGCGATGTCCTCCAGCGTGACGTAATCGCTGGTCTCGGTGTTGTAGAGCCGGCGGCTGGCATAGCGCTTGATCAGCAGCGGTCGCGACGGGTCGGCCAAGGACATCTCCTTCGAGGCGGCAATCGGTGCGATGCTAGTCCGCTGCGGCGCAAAAAGAAAGGGCGAGCCGATGGCCCGCCCTTCGCAATACCGGTGCAAGAAACCTTACTTGGCGGTGACGGTCGCCTTGCGGGTCGCGGCGGACATGTCGTTCGTCGCCTTGCGGGCGGCGGTGTTCATGTCCTCGGACGCGTTCTTGCCGGCGGCCATCATCAGCTCGACGGTTTCAATCTGCACCTTCTTCGCGACTTCGGCGAAGGCGGCCATCGTCTCGGCGGTCATCTCGGCCTGCGAGGAGGCGAAATCGGTCAGGGCCTTGGAATAATCGCTGGGCTCGGCGCGGGCGGTGGTCACGTCGCCCATCTTGTGCAGCGTGTCCTTCGTCCAGCGCGAGGAAATCTCGGTCGACTTCTCGGCGGCCTCGAGGGCGACGCGCGACAGCTTTTCGCCCATCGCGGCATAGGTCTTGAAGCCGTCCTGGAAGGACGACATGTCCATCGGGAAGGCCTGCATCATGTCTTGCATCTGCTTGGTGTAATCGGTCGTAGCCATTGGTCACTCTCCAGTCATTTGCGGGGAACGCCCGCCGGTTCGTCATGACCGCCACCTAGATGCTGCACCGCGGCATTGCAACCCCCGGCGGACGGCGATCGGCAAAAAAGTTCCCCAGCGGAAGTCACGCGGCCGGAATTTCGCGCACATATGTCCCTGGCGCATCGGCCAGCGGTTCGCGCTTGCCGCCGCCGATCTTGCGCGCAGGGATCTTGTCGCCCGACCGCTCGGCCAGCCATTGCCCCCAGCGTCCCCACCACGATCCTTCGTGGAACGTCGCTGCGGCCTGCCAATCCTCGGGCGAGCCGGACCAGTCGCCGTTGGTCCAGTGGCCATACTTCTTCTTGCTGGGCGGATTGACGATGCCGGCGATATGGCCCGATTCGGACAGGATGAAGGTCTTGGAAGCGCTGCCCATCGCCTGAATGCCGCGATAGCTTTGCTTCCATCCGGCGATATGGTCCGTCTCGCAGGCGACGGCGCAAAGCGGAACATCGACATCGGCAAGCGTCAGACGCTCGCCCAGAAGATCGACGCCGTCCTTGGCGAACCGATCCTGCTGGCACAGCCAGCGCAGATATTCCTTGGCCATGCGCGCGGGCAGATTGGTGCCATCGCCGTTCCAGTAGAGCAGATCGAAGGCGGGCGGCGTTTCGCCCATCATGTAGCTGCGGATGGCGGGGCCGTAGATCAGGTCGTTGGAACGCAGATAGCTGAAGGTGCGCGCCATATACATCCTGTCGAGGATGCCGTGACGATCCACCTCGGCCTCGATCGCGTCGATGAAATCGTCGTCGAGGAAAACGCCCACCTCGCCCTGGTCGGAAAAGTCGGTCAGCGCGGTGAAGAAGGTGGCGCTGTTGACGGGATTGTCGCCGCGCTTTCTCAGCAGCGACAGCGTCAGGGCCAGCGTGGTGCCGGCGATGCAGTAGCCGATGGCGTTGACCTTGTCGGTGCCGCAGATTTCGCGCACCTCGCGCAGCGCTTCGAGATACCCTTCCTCGATATAGTCGCCGATGCCGACATCGGCATAGCTGGGATCGGGATTCTTCCAGCTGACCACGAACAGGGTGAACCCCTGCGAGACGATCCAGCGGATCAGGCTGTTCTGTTCCTTGAGGTCGAGAATGTAGAACTTGTTGATCCAGGGGGGGAAGATGACCAGAGGGATCGTATGCACCTGGTCGGTCGTGGGGGCATACTGGATCAGCTCGAACAGGCGGTTGCGGAACACCACCTTGCCGGGCGTCGTCGCGATGTTGCGCCCAAGCTCGAACGCGGATGTATCCGACAGCGTGACCAGCAATTCGCCGCGCCCCGCCTCGATGTCGCGGACGAGGTTCTCCAGCCCGTCGACAAGGCTTTTGCCCTCGGTCTCGACCGCGCGGGTCAGGGCCTGGGGATTCGTGGACAGGAAGTTGGCGGGGCTCATCATGTCGACGATCTGCTGGGTGAAGTATTCCACCCGCTTGCGGTCGCGTCCGTCCAGCCCTTCGAGGTTCTTCACCGCCTCGCTGATGGCGCTGGAATTGATCAGGTATTGCTGGCGCACGAAGTTGAACCAGGGATGGGTTTCCCAAAGCGGATCGGAG
This sequence comes from Oceaniovalibus guishaninsula JLT2003, assembly GCF_000299575.1. Classification (GTDB taxonomy): domain Bacteria; phylum Pseudomonadota; class Alphaproteobacteria; order Rhodobacterales; family Rhodobacteraceae; genus Palleronia; species Palleronia guishaninsula. Next base: position 4,817 of record NZ_AMGO01000001.1, on the reverse strand, counting down.
AAGCGGCGGTCGGATTCGACCTTGTCCGCGGGGGGCGAGAAGTCGCCGCGCGCCAGCTTCTGCTGCGCCTCGATGTAGTGGGTCAGCGTGCGGCCCCAATAGGCGATCTGGCTTTCCATCAGGCGGGCGGGATTGTTCATCGCCTCGGCCATCCAGGCCGTCGCGGCCTTCATGTAGAGCTCCTGCCCCGGCCCTTGCAGCGCCTTGGGGACGGCGCGCTTTTGCGACAGTGCGGCAACAAGACGCGCGGACAGTTCTTCCATCCGCGCAAGGTTACGCGCAAGTTCCTGTGTCACCGGAACAGCATCGCCTTCGGAAGTTGTGACTTTGCCGGAATCGTCAGTTGTCATATCCGAGGCCCCTGCTATTTGCTGCACAGCAGCATTAACGGTATCATTACCGGCTTTCGGCACAGTCTAGCGGTGTCGTGCAGGGATGGAAACCGGCGCCGAGTGGAAGGAACCCGATGCGTTACATGATGAACTACGATCTGACCGAGACAATTCGCGTGACGAATCAATGGCTTGGCGCGACGGCCGAAGCCATGGGATCCTATCCGGCGACAGGTCTTTTTCCCAACCCGATGTTTCAGGTGATTCGCGCTTGGGGCGACGTGACCCAGCGCAGCTTCAGCCGGATGGTCATCAAGCCCGACTGGGACATCCAGTCGGTGCTGAACTACGACGGGCGCGACAACGTCGTGTCGGTCGAGCCGGTGCTGAAGAAACCCTTCGGCGATCTGGTGCAGTTCAAGGTGCAGGGCCGTCCCGCCCGGACGCGGCGCATCCTGCTGGTGGCGCCGATGTCGGGCCATTACGCGACGCTGCTGCGATCCACGGTGCAATCGCTGCTGGCGGATGCCGATGTGTGGGTGACGGACTGGCACAATGCCCGCGACATTCCGGTCAGCGAGGGCAAGTTCGATGTGGACGACTATACCCTGTATCTGGCCGATTTCATCCGTCATCTGGGACCGGACACGCATGTGATCGCGGTCTGCCAGCCGGTTCCGCTGGCGCTGGCCGCGACCGCCTATCTGGCGGCCGAGGATCCCAAGGCGCAGCCCAAGACGCTGACGCTGATCGGCGGACCGGTCGACCCCGACGCCAATCCGTCGGACGTGACCGATTTCGGCCGCCGCGTGACGATGGGCCAGCTTGAGAAATCCGTCATCCAGCGGGTCGGGTTCAAGTATGCGGGCGCCGGGCGGATGGTCTATCCGGGGCTTCTGCAACTGACGTCGTTCATTTCGATGAACGCTGAAAAGCATCTGTCGGCGTTCACCAACCAGATCATTGCCGAGGCGAAAGGCGAGGCGCGCGACAACGACCGCCACAACAAGTTCTATGACGAATATCTGGCGGTCATGGACATGACGGCGGAATTCTATCTTTCGACCGTCGAGCGGATCTTCAAGCAGCGCGACATCGCGCTGAACCGGTTCACGGTCAACGGCACGCCCGTCGACATCGGCGCGATCACGAATGTCGCCGTCTTTGTGGTCGAAGGCGAGGAAGACGACATATCGGCCCCCGGCCAGTGTCTTGCCGCCCTGCCCCTGCTGACCGGCCTGCCCGATGCCAAGAAATCCAGCCATCTGGAGCCGGGCGCGGGGCATTACGGCATCTTCGCGGGACGCAGCTGGCGCAACAACATTCGCCCGCTGGTGCTGAACTTTATCGACGAGAATTCGGGCATCGACGGCCCGCGCCGGACGGTCAACGCGCCCGCGGTCGAGAAGGCGGACATGAAGGAAACCCCGCTGTCCGGGGCACGGCACGCGACGCCGGTCTAGGACGGACCGGGCGCCGGGCCTTGACTGTCCGGCGCCAGCACGTCGCGCAACGCGGCTTCGATCAGGGACAGGCAGCGGGGATCGGAAAAGCGGTGATCGGCGCCCTTGACCAGCGTCAGGCGCACGTCGCCGCGAAGATGGTCCAGCAGGCGCAGCGCGGTGTCGCGGGGCACGTCGGCGTCGTCGGTGCCCTGCAACAGCCGCACCCGCCCCATATCGGGGGCCGGATCCCGCAGGACGAGGTGGCGGCGCCCGTCCTCGATCAGGCGGCGGGTGACGATGGTGGGATCGCCATAGGCGGACGGCAGGGCGATCTGCCCGTCGCGCATCAGGCGGGCGCGCTGGCCTTCGTCGAACGAGGACCAGAACCCGTCTTCGGTGAAGTCCGGCGCGGCGGCGATGCCGACGAAGCCCGCCATCCGGCCCAGGCGCCGTGCCACCAGCATCGAAATCCAGCCGCCCATGCTGGACCCGACCAGGACCACCGGACCGTCGATCAGCCGCGCGACGGTCTCGGTCGCGTCGTCGGCCCAGTCGCCGATGCAGCCATCCTCGAACCGGCCCGAGGATCGACCGTGCCCCGAATAGTCGAGGCGCAGGAAGGCGCGGCCCTGCCCCCGCGCCCAGTCGTCGAGATGCACCGCCTTGGTGCCTTCCATGTCGGATCGGAAGCCGCCCAGAAATACGATGCAAGGCCCCCGGCCGGGGCTGAGGTGATGGGCGATGCGGCGGCCCGAAGGCGTGTCGAGATAATTCATGCGGCGCACCCTAAACGGGCTTGCGGCGGGGGCAATCCCGCTTGACACCCCCCGCGCCCGACGCCACCTAGGCGGCATCCTGCAACCGGGCGTTCCGTAGGCGCCGAACCGACGAGGAGCGCCCGATGGCCAGCGTCACCCTGACTTTTCCCGATGGCAACGCCCGCGATTACGACGCGGGCGTCACCCCCGCAGCCGTTGCCGCGTCGATTTCCAAATCGCTGGAGAAGAAGGCGATTTCGGCAATGCTGGACGGGCGGCATGTCGATCTGCAATGGCCCATCGAACACGACGGCGCCATCGCGATCAACACGATGCAGGACGACGACGCGGCGCTTGAGCTGATCCGGCACGATCTGGCGCATATCATGGCGCGCGCCGTGCAGGAGATCTGGCCCGACGTGCGTGCGACCATCGGCCCGGTGATCGAGAACGGGTGGTATTACGATTTCGACCGGGCCGAACCGTTCACCCCCGAGGATCTGGGCCTGATCGAGGCGCGCATGCGCGAGATCATCGCCGCGCGCGACCCCGTGCGGACCGAGATCTGGCTGCGCGACCGGGCCGTCGCCCATTACGAGGACCGCGGCAATCCCTTCAAGGTCGAGCTGATCCAGGCCATTCCGGGCGACGAGCCGGTGCGGATGTACTGGCACGGCGACTGGCAGGATCTGTGCCGCGGCCCGCATCTGGCCCATACCGGACAGGTGCCGGCCGATGCGTTCCGGCTGATGTCGGTGGCCGGTGCCTATTGGCGCGGCGACAGCAGCCGCCCGATGTTGCAGCGCATCTACGGCGTGGCCTTCAAGGACCGCAAGGCGCTGGACGCGCATCTGACGATGCTGGAGGAAGCCGCGCGGCGCGACCATCGCAAGCTGGGCCGCGAGATGGATCTGTTCCACATGCAGGAGGAAGCGCCCGGCCAGGTCTTCTGGCATCCGAACGGCTGGAACATCTATGTCGCGTTGCAGGATTACATGCGCCGCAAGCAGCGCGCCGCCGGCTATGTCGAGGTGAACACCCCGCAGGTCGTGGATCGCCGCCTCTGGGAAGCCTCGGGCCATTGGGACAAGTATCAGGAGCATATGTTCATCGTCGAGGTTGACGAGGAGCACGCGCGCGAAAAGGCCGTCAACGCACTGAAACCGATGAACTGCCCGTGCCATGTGCAGGTCTATAATCAGGGGCTGAAATCCTATCGCGACCTGCCGCTGCGGATGGCCGAGTTCGGATCGTGCAATCGGTACGAGCCGTCGGGCGCGCTGCACGGCATCATGCGGGTGCGCGGATTTACCCAGGACGACGCGCATATCTTCTGCACCGAGGACCAGATCGAAGGCGAATGCGCGCGGTTCATCGACATGCTGGCCAGCGTCTATGCCGATCTCGGTTTCGACAGGTTCGACATCAAGTTCTCGACCCGGCCGGAAAAGCGTGTCGGGACCGAGGAAAGCTGGGACTATGTCGAGAACGCGCTCGAATCGGCCATCGCCGCGACGGGCCATCCGTTCGAGCTGGATCTAGGGGAAGGCGCGTTCTATGGGCCGAAGCTGGACTTCAAGCTGACCGACGCCATCGGGCGCGAATGGCAATTGGGGACGTTCCAGGTCGATCCGAACCTGCCCGAGCGGCTGGGCGCCACCTATGTCGCGGCGGACGGGTCCAAGCGGCGACCCTATATGCTGCACCGCGCGATTCTGGGCAGCTTCGAGCGGTTCATCGGCATCCTGATCGAGAATTACGAAGGCAAGCTGCCGTTCTGGCTGGCGCCGCGTCAGGTCGTGGTGGCGTCCATCGTTTCGGGGGCCGATGCCTATGTGGCCGAGGTGGTGGCGGCCCTGCGAGCGGCGGGGCTGCGGGCCGAAGCCGATACGCGGAACGAAAAGATCAACTACAAGATCCGAGAGCATTCGGTCGGCAAGGTGCCGGTGATTCTGGCGATCGGCCAGCGCGAGGTGGACGAGCGCAGCGTCACGTTGCGCCGCCTGGGCGACAGGGCGACCGAGAGCCTGCCGCTGGCGGATGCCCTGAAGCAATTGCGGATCGAGGCGCTTGCCCCCGATCAGCGGCCTTCCGCCGCCTGATCGCCGCGGCGGGGGCGTCGGCAGGCAATTTCCGGCAGGCCCCCGGTTTTGCTTGCATTCCCGGCGGGAATTGGAAAACCTTTTCCGTGTGACAACGGACTTTCGATGGCGAACGCCCTTTCACGGGGCAGTCAGAACGCTTGGAAGACCTGGCTGCACCGTCCCGCCGCAGTCCCGCGG